>JBCLQL010000044.1:0-679 GCA_041223565.1 Lachnospiraceae bacterium 46-61 | reverse complement strand
CTCCCAAAAATGGTAAAGCAACACTTGCTGTCCTTCCGACAGCTTCTGATTTCCCTTGTATTGTTCCTTCCTTCCAATCCGCTTTGATATCTCTTGTCATTCCATCCCATGCTACACTTGCTATATCTGGTGAAGTTAATACTTCCATAGTATCAATAGGATAAATTGCCGCATCTGCTAATCTATTTAACCCTAAAACAGAATCTTTTATAAATCCTGAAACAAAGCCACTTAACATTAATTCTACTTTTTCTTCATTATTTAATTTTGTTTCATCTATGGGTATATTATATAATAGCTTGTTTGTCATTGTTGCATATTCTGGATATTCTATACAAACTCGTCTTGCAAATTCCACACTTTCTTTTATCCAATTATCCTTTTTTTGTTGTAATTCTTCTGATGCTTTTCTAATTTCAGGATGATATTTATTATTTAGATATTGTACAGAGCGAATAAATCCATTGAACATTGCCCATTCTGTATCATTTTTAAATGATACGGTTGTTTTTTTTCCTTTCTTTCTAAATCTGAATCTGCAAAAATTAACATTATATTCAAAGCATCTTCTTTAATATCTATTTTTTTCTTTTCTTTTGGCGTAACTACATGATACTTATGTATTGGTGGAGCTACTTCATCCATCATTGTTTTAACCATTTCTGATGCTGGTATAGCA
>JBCLQL010000043.1:0-690 GCA_041223565.1 Lachnospiraceae bacterium 46-61 | reverse complement strand
GTAAAAATTATATGTAGTACAATAAAAGTGATGTTCCAAAAAAAGGAAAAGCCACGCCGAAGGCGTTTTGCAAATTTCAAAAAAATTTGCACTAGGGGTTTGGGGGAACACCAACAAGCGAGGAAAAGGATATCCCTTTCCCCTGCTTGCAATCAATGTAGATTTTATTTTTTGTATGATTTTTAGGATTTCCAACTATTTTCTAATTTATCAATTTGATTGAAAAATAGCCAAGAAAATTTTTGTCATTTTATTGGAATAATATCTTATAAAATAAAGTAGTGTTATTAATTTTTTAATATATAGTAAAATCATATGATTTCATTATTATAAAATGATATGGAAAAAAATGAGAGAAGAACTAGAAAATATGATATAAGTATATTAAAAGAAGAAGTCATTTATATTGACAAAATATTTCAAATAAAGTAAAATTGGTATAGATATACTAGTTAAAAAATACTAAGTATAACTATACTAAAAATAAGAGGATTTGTAGATGCGAAGAGTAAAAGAAATAAAGAAGGTAACAGAAGCAGAATACAAGGTATTAGAGGTATTATGGGAATCCAGTGAGATGATGACAGTAAATCAAATTATGGAGGAGTTGAGGAAAAAGGGAACGATTTGGGCAAATAGAACGATATTAGTATTTCTAAACAATTTAGAAAAAAAGGAGGCTGTTAGTAA
>JBCLQL010000042.1:0-718 GCA_041223565.1 Lachnospiraceae bacterium 46-61 | reverse complement strand
AAAAAGGGAACGATTTGGGCAAATAGAACGATATTAGTATTTCTAAACAATTTAGAAAAAAAGGAGGCTGTTAGTAAACAAAAACAAAAAATCACATATTATTATTATCCTATCATAGCAAAAAAAGATTTTGTAAAAAATGAATCGAAAGATTTTTTGAAAAAATATTTTTCAGGTTCTTTGAAAGGTTTTTTATCTATGTTTACAGATGACGATAATTCTATTACAGAAGAAGAATGGAAAGAATTACGAGATTGGATGGATAAATTTGATAAATAAAATATTGATTTCTGTTTTACAGCTTTCTATTGCAGGCAGTATCACTTATTTTATATTCTTATTAGGGAAATTATGGATATTTTGCAATACAACAGCAAATTTTATGGTAAAAGTTTATGCGATTCTAGTAATTTCTTTTATCATTCCTATTTTTTATTCATGGGGTATATATGATAATACTTATGAAGTATTTTCTCAAGGATATGGGTTAATTATGGTAGAAAAGAATTCTTTAGAGGAGTCTTTTTATCATATTATAAAAAATAAGTTATTTATTAGTGTCGTGCAAATTTTATGGCTAACAGGTATATTTTTTTATTTATTTTATGCAAGTTATCGTTTTTTTAAATTAAAAAAAGATTTAAAATATCATTCCTTTTCTATTTATGGTATGACAGAATGGCAGAAAATATTAAATGAAATTTGTGAAGAAGAAAAT
>JBCLQL010000041.1:0-724 GCA_041223565.1 Lachnospiraceae bacterium 46-61 | reverse complement strand
AATGAGCCAGAAATATAATCCTGTTATATTAGAATACAGTACAAAAGAAAAAATTTTTAAAATACATTAAAGCATATTTCTGTCAGACTGCATTATTGTAGTCTGATAGAAATTTTAATATAAAAGACAGAACATTTTAAAAAAAGTGTTTTGTCTTTTGTTTTAAAGAAAGATAAAAATAATATAGGAGCGATTTTATTATGAAAAATAAACAAAAAGTAATTGATAGAGATAAATTAGTAGATATTAGAGATGTTATCATCAATACAGATTTACCAAAAGAGGAAAGAATAAAAGATTATGTGAGGCAAATTAAAAATCCTTATTGTTTTAAATGCGGGAAATATGTTGTCATATCTAAATTTTCAGAGAATGGCTTATCATTGGAGGATTGTTTGAAAGGAATATTATTGTAATCAATTTTGTAGTAGACTTCTTTTAAAAAGTGTGATATACTAACATTGGAAAAAGGTATAAACTGAATAAAGAGAAATAGTATCACTCTTGAATTTATGGGAGAAGTCTGTAAATTTTTAAGGAGTGATTTTTTTATGTCAAACTATAAAGCAATTAGTTATACAAGACTTTCTTACACCAATGAAAAAGACAATGAAAGTAACAGTATTTCCAATCAAAAAATGTTAATTCGTGAATTTGTAAAAAAACATTCAGATATTGAAATTGTTTCTGAAAAAGTGGACGATGGCTATACAGGTGTTTTGTT
>JBCLQL010000040.1:0-926 GCA_041223565.1 Lachnospiraceae bacterium 46-61 | reverse complement strand
AATATGCGGGAAAACTTAGTATTTTAAGTAATTCCGCATATTTTGTTACTAATTTGTTATTGTTTTACAGATGGTTGCTAATCAATCAAAGCAATGGTATCTTTTCATTCTTGTAATGTTTTGTGAGTGTAAATCCGTTCTCCTACATCATTTGATTTATGCCCTATTATTCTGTCTATACAAACTTTGTTTGCGCCAGCCGAATCTAAACGGCTACGGAAAGTATGGCGACATTCGTGGGGGACATGATTCATATGTAATGTGTGCATGAAATCAGCCCAAACAGTTCTATATGCGCATTCTTTCCATTTTTTACCATTATTTTCAAATAAATAACCACTTTGAGAGCATTCTATTCTGTTTTGTATGATATATTTTATTTTAGTATGTATGGGGACAATGCGATTTTTACCTGCTTTTGTTTTCACACCGCCAGTTATAGTATCGTTACATAAATCTACATCGTATACTTTTAAATTTAGCATTTCTGAAAAGCGAAATCCCGTATATAAAAAAAATAATACTGTATCTATATTTTTTATGTCTTTGTTTTGCCATATCAGAGCAATTTCTTGTTCTGTAAATACTTTTCTTGTGGTTTCTGGTGCTGGAGAGGTTGTAAGTAAACTAGAATAGCATTTCATAACAATATCTAATTCCATTGCAAATTTATCAATATGTATCCAAAGATTTTTAATATTTGCCTGTGTGGCATAGCTTCGGTTGCAGCTATCAATGCAATATTGCATTTCATATGCCTTAATATTTCTATAAGGGGTATTTGCTAATTTTTTACAATAATGATAAGAGGATTTTAAAGAAGCTACATTTGCTTTACCTAATTTGACCGCTCTTTTTTTTAGCCACAATTCATATAGCTGTTGTAACGTTATTTTGTCTGTTTCAATGTCCCATGGACGTGTATT
>JBCLQL010000039.1:0-1166 GCA_041223565.1 Lachnospiraceae bacterium 46-61 | reverse complement strand
ATTAAAAAGTCATCTAGTATCATGTCCTCCATATCTCTCAAAAACAAATATCCAAAATCATCATAAAGCACAAAATTTTTACCTGTAGCAATCAATGTATCGTCAAGTATTTCCTCCAATATGTCAAAAAGTGTTTTGTTATCAAATATTTTTGTTTGTGCCGAAAATTTTGTATCAGTCATATCGCCTCCCAATTTCAGCGAAAAATTTTTAGCAATAAGCTGTAACAATTCTTTTGCAGTGCCACCAAATATCATAGTATCTTTATTTTTGAGATAACGTAATTGGTCATAAGCCATGATGTTTATAATACCGTCACCCACTCTACTTTTTTGAAAAACATAGCCATAAAAATAAGGCACACCATTTATTTGTAAACTAATAGCGTCGCCTTCATGAAAATCTAAATTGTTGTCTTTTATGACTTTACATTTCAATATGCCGGGAGTGCTACGTCTATGAAATTCTACCGTCATACCTTCGCAAACAATAGGTATTTGCACCCGTCCATTATGTTCTATGAGCAATTCATAAACATTATCAGTTAAATTTCTTACACCTCTCAATTCTTCAAATGCTTTTGCAATAGGTTTGCCATCTGCGCCATAAACCGTTTTGATAGATGTGATTTCTTTGTTTTGTTTGTCCTGTTCGCTTTCTGTAGCCCCAGTACTACCCCCTCCAGCACCTCCAGCACCTGTATAGCCTTCACCCTTATAACGCAATACGGCACAAACTTGTGTGGAATGAGCATTTTTTGATACTTTTTGTACGCCATCGCGAGGATTTGCCGCATGAGTAATGCCCCCATACTGATTTACTATCATAACGTGTGTAATTCTGTTTGCTCTTTTGGTACTGCTATCTGTACAGCAAAAAACAATGTCCCCTGGCTGATACTTTGCCGTAATACTTGAGGGGGAAGGTAGATTTTTGCCAATTTTGGCATAGCTATCTGGATAAAGCAATTCAAACCCCTTTGCATAACATTCTGTACTGCTAATGTCGACCTTACCCCCTGTATCTTTATGCACCAGCTTTACACCAGCATAGTCAAACGCTCTATAAACTAAACTAGAACAGTCAAAACTGTTTTCCCCCCAGCGGTTTGGTTGGCTGTATGTCTTGCCAATTTGCCTATCTACATATGCAAGTACTTTGTCAAT
>JBCLQL010000038.1:0-1521 GCA_041223565.1 Lachnospiraceae bacterium 46-61 | reverse complement strand
ATATGCTTTAATGTATTTTAAAAATTTTTTCTTTTGTACTGTATTCTAATATAACAGGATTATATTTCTGGCTCATTCCCCAGTACGGAATATACAAACTGCTTTTAAAAGCTATCACAAATACCACTGATACGTGTATAACGCAGTTGACAAGTCTGCACACAATATTCGCAGTATCCCTCATTTACTATGCAAGGTACATAACAGTGACTTTCTAAAATTTATGAAATCGCTCCAATACTTTTTTGTATCATCTTGGCAATTCTTCATAATATTTAGAAATCATTTGTATACTGATATAAATAGTTCCCTATTTTTTGTCAAGGTACAGTAAAAAGGTATTCATTGAAAACCTTCTTACTATATAGGTAACTTCTAAGGTGAAATTAGGGGTATTTTTATAAATTTCTTTTAATTTTTTCTAAAACAGCCATAACAGATTCTTTTACTGAAGTAATATGACATTTTTCTATCTGTGCAATTTTCGTATAGCTATAACCACAAATACGATTTAAGTAAAATCTTCTTTGCTGTGTTTGTGTGCAAGTGCTTACAATTTTTTGGATTTCTTTTAACTGCTCTCTATTGATGCAGTAGTCCTCCAAATTTTCAGCTACTCTTTTCTGATGTACTATGTAATCACTCAATTCTCTATCATCAATATGTTTTCTTCTTTCGTATCTTTGATGTTCCTGTTGTTTGTTTTCTTCCTGCAAAACTGCATAAACTTCTTCTGACATCTCAACAGTAATCATTTTTCCATTACTATCTTTCATTTCAATTTTCATTCTCTTACCCTCCAAATTTTGAATTTTCTTGAACTCAAAATGGTATAGGTGGAGAACGACAGTGTTTTCCGAGCAAAAAAAAGAACAAGTAAAATATAAAATTTACTTGTTCTTTTTGCTTTTTTTGCAAATTGAAAAAATAAAAAAGAGTATTTTTATAGATAGCATACATTTTATTGAAATTATTTTATAAATAGTCAAAGCTTTACTTTTATGGAATAAAAAAAGAGTCAATTAATTTACATAAAAATATGTAATATTTATTGGCTTTTTTCTCTTTTGTATTTTTTCGATAATATATCTTAAATATCTATTGTTTCTTTATTTTACTTTTATGCCATACTGTTCCATCGCCCAACATTTGAATTTAGTTTCATTTTGAGTATGTACATTTCCTCTTGGGTCTACAATAGGCTTGTTGTCTTTTGGGTCATACTCTCCAGATGTTTCTTTCCATACACCATACAATAATTGATAAATACCATCATCAAATTTATTTTCTGTTGTAATGCGTATTTCATCTGGTGTAAATTCTAATACTGCCGCTTTTCTTTCTGCTGCTTGTGATGCAAATAGTTGCCCTATTGCATCCACTGGCACATCTACAATGACATTTTCTGGGCTGTCAAAAAATTAGTTTTGTAATCCAGCAATGTGAACTTTGATAATGTCTTACTCTATATTATGCAATGATGAAAGTAATAACCTAGCATATTTTCTACATTCTTCCCAT
>JBCLQL010000037.1:0-1541 GCA_041223565.1 Lachnospiraceae bacterium 46-61 | reverse complement strand
AAGGATTTAATATAAGAGTTTGATCCTGGCTCAGGATGAACGCTGGCGGCGTGCTTAACACATGCAAGTCGAGCGAAAATAATTGAGAGCTTGCTTTTAATTATTTTAGCGGCGGACGGGTGAGTAACGTGTGGGCAACCTGCCTTTTACTGGGGAATAATCACTGGAAACGGTGACTAATACCGCATAATATTCTTAGGAGGCATCTTCTGAGAAGGAAAGGAGAAATTCGGTAAAAGATGGGCCCGCATCTGATTAGCTAGTTGGTGAGATAACAGCCCACCAAGGCAACGATCAGTAGCCGACCTGAGAGGGTGACCGGCCACATTGGGACTGAGACACGGCCCAAACTCCTACGGGAGGCAGCAGTGGGGAATATTGCACAATGGGGGAAACCCTGATGCAGCAACGCCGCGTGAAGGAAGACGGTTTTCGGATTGTAAACTTCTATCAATAGGGAAGAAAGAAATGACGGTACCTAAATAAGAAGCCCCGGCTAACTACGTGCCAGCAGCCGCGGTAATACGTAGGGGGCAAGCGTTATCCGGAATTACTGGGTGTAAAGGGAGAGTAGGCGGCAAGGTAAGCGATATGTGAAAGCCTTAGGCTTAACCTGAGGATTGCATAACGAACTATCTAGCTAGAGTACAGGAGAGGAAAGCGGAATTCCTAGTGTAGCGGTGAAATGCGTAGATATTAGGAAGAACACCAGTGGCGAAGGCGGCTTTCTGGACTGAAACTGACGCTGAGGCTCGAAAGCGTGGGGAGCGAACAGGATTAGATACCCTGGTAGTCCACGCTGTAAACGATGAGTGCTAGGTGTCGGGGAGGAATCCTCGGTGCCGGAGCAAACGCAATAAGCACTCCACCTGGGGAGTACGACCGCAAGGTTGAAACTCAAAGGAATTGACGGGGGCCCGCACAAGCGGTGGAGCATGTGGTTTAATTCGAAGCAACGCGAAGAACCTTACCAAGGCTTGACATCCTTCTGACAGATATAGAGATATATTTTTTCTTCGGAACAGAAGTGACAGGTGGTGCATGGTTGTCGTCAGCTCGTGTCGTGAGATGTTGGGTTAAGTCCCGCAACGAGCGCAACCCTTATCTTCAGTAGCCAGCATTTAGGATGGGCACTCTGGAGAGACTGCCGTGGATAACACGGAGGAAGGTGGGGATGACGTCAAATCATCATGCCCCTTATGTCTTGGGCAACACACGTGCTACAATGGCTGGAAACAAAGTGAAGCGAGACGGTGACGTTAAGCAAAGCACAAAAACCCAGTCCCAGTTCGGATTGTAGTCTGCAACCCGACTACATGAAGCTGGAATCGCTAGTAATCGCGAATCAGAATGTCGCGGTGAATACGTTCCCGGGCCTTGTACACACCGCCCGTCACACCATGGGAGTTGGAAGCGCCCGAAGTCGATGACCCAACCTGCAAAGGGGGGAGTCGCCGAAGGTGAAGCCAGTGACTGGGGTGAAGTCGTAACAAGGTAGCCGTATCGGAAGGTGCGGCTGGATCACCTCCTTTCTATGGAGA
>JBCLQL010000036.1:0-1919 GCA_041223565.1 Lachnospiraceae bacterium 46-61 | reverse complement strand
CTGGAAAAGAAGTTAGTCAAGAAGTAGCAGAGAGAGCTAGAAAAACAGATAATAGTATACCTGTAAAAAGAGGAGATGGTAGTACAAATGGCTCTGGTGTGGAATTTAGTGGAAAGAAATCAAACCCTAATATAGATGATATAAAAACCAGAGAAACAAGCAATAGCACAGGAAACACAGAAAAACCTAAAGAAACAAACAACAACACATCAAATTCTAATGCAGCAGACACAAATAACGCTAAACCAATTATAGATATAGAATTTCAAAATGCTGCTCAAATTAGAGTAAAAGAACTTAGAAATCAATTACCTAATTCTGATTTAAGAAAATATGGAAATGTAGCAACGGCTGATGTAGATATTGCAGGAATAAAAAAAGAGTTCTATGCACATAGCAAAATTAATTCTTTTGAAGATAAAGGAAGTAATATAGCAGAATTTTCTTATCTTAAATCAGAAAGTGAAAGAAACTTTTCTTCTTATAAGATAGATAGGTATCCAAGATATCATGATACAGAAGCTAAAATTTTAGAAGATGTTGCATCACAAATAAAAGAGCCAAATATATCAGGAACAATAAATTTATTTACAGAAAGACCACCTTGTGAAAGTTGTTCTAATATAATAGAAGAATTTAAAGAAAAGTTTCCTAACATAGAGTTAAATGTATTTTCAGAAAAAGGAAAATGGATAGATTTAAAAAAGAAGGGAGAAAAATTATGATATTAGAATATAACGAAATAAAAGAAGTAGTATATGATTCATATAAAAGTTTACATGATAAATTTCATTATACACCTCAAGATACCTTATATGCTACGATAGGAGAATATGATTTTAGTGAAGAATTTTCTAAAGTAGATGAGGCATGTATTTATATTAATTTTGCAATCATTTTTTATAAAAATCAAGAGGATTTTAATTTTATGAAAAATAAACTAATAGATATTATAAAAGAGGAAAATTTTAATTATTATAAAGAAAATTTAAAAGAAGAATTTGAAGAATTTTTTAATGACTTACTAAAAATTAAAAAAATATTAAAAAATATTTTATAATTAGTTTATGAAATATAAGGAAGTTTTTAATTATGAAAATTTGTCAATATGAATTTCTGTTTGAAAGCGAATTTGTAATAAAAATAGATACTAAGCTATCAAAATTATTGAATATTTCTATGGATAATATGATTAGAAAAGATATTAATGGTGAAATGTTTGCCCTTAGGAAAGCTACAGAAAATAATTATATATTATTTGTGGCTCATGAAAGTAGTCTTTTATATCTAGTTATTATTAGATGTAATGCAATTTATGAAAATGAGATACAAAAGTTTTTATTTGGAATATGTGAAGAAATGGAAGATTGTTATGATCAAGATCATAGAGGAGAAGTAGTGAATGTATTTGGAAATGAAAAAACACATTTGAAAAATTTAGAAGAAATATACCAAGTATCTTCTTTGTTTGGCATTTGTGTTGACTAAAAGTACTGCAACTGTATTTGCGAAACACTTTGCTTTTAAGTAGAGTGTTTTGCAAGTGTTGCTTAGCAAAACAAGGAGGTGATACTATTTCCTATTATATTGTAAAGCCAACCAGCTTATAGTAAACCAATAGTGATTTGTTTGGTTTATTATAAAGGAAGAAGAATATGGGCTTTTTTAACAATGTATTAAAAGCAGCTGTGCAAAAAAGGTAGCTGTTAAAAAAAGTAAAATTGTATCCAAAAAACAAAAAAAACAAATGGAAGTGATGGAGCATATTTATCAATCGGCATATGGCACTTACATCAGAGGGGTGACTACAGTAGCAGCGAGATATATAGGGCACCCAGCGGCTGCTATACCAGCATCAGAAATGGTTAAAACAATGATGGATGAAGTAGCTCCACCAATACATAAGTATCATGTAGTTA
>JBCLQL010000035.1:0-2032 GCA_041223565.1 Lachnospiraceae bacterium 46-61 | reverse complement strand
AGATATACCAATACAACAGTATCTTTTATAAACTATCATTTTGTATTTTGTCCAAGATATAGAAGAAAAATTTTTTTGATACAAGGTGTAGAAAAGAGATTGAAAGAACTCACCCAAATAAAATGTAAGGAGTTAAAAATAGAAATCATTGCGATTGAGTGCGATAAAGACTATGTTCATATGTTTTTAAATTGTCCACCTACATTAAGTCCTTCAGATATTATGCAAAAATTGAAAGGATATACAAGTAAAATACTGAGAGAAGAATTTTTAGAGTTGCACAAAATGCCTAGTCTATGGACTAGGAGTTATTTTGTTTCAACAGCTGGTAATGTATGTAGTGAAACAATAAAAAAATATGTAGAAAATCAAAAGAAAAGATATTAAAAAATAGAATAAGTTAGGTGAATACTATGGCAAATTTTATCATTCAATTTCCTTTAAAAACAGAAAAGTATCAAGAAGATATTTTAAATAAAAGATTTGAAATATCCAGAAAAATATATAACTCTTTGGTAAACATAACACAAAAACGTTATAAAGAAATGGTAAAAATAAAAGAATATCGTAAACTTTTAGTATCGTTAACAAATGACAATAAAAAAGATAAAACTGTTTGGAAAAAAATAAATGACATTCGCAAGCAATATGGTATGTCAGAGTATTCTTTTCATAATGATGTTAAAAATATACAAAAACATTTTAAAGAAAATATAGATGCTTTTACTGCACAAAAAATAGCAAGTGAGTTATGGAAATCTTATCAAAAGTTTTTCTATGGAAATGGTAAAAAAGTATATTATAAAAGGTATGGAGAATTAAATTCTCTGGAAGGAAAAAATAATAAAACAGGTATTCGTTTTAATGAAAATATGCTTTATTGGAATGGATTAAAAATACCTGTAATGATAGACTACAACAATGATTATGAATATCATGCTATGCAATGTGACATTTGTTATTGTAGAATAATAAGAAAATACATAAGGAAGAAATATAAATTTTATTTACAAATTGTTTTAAAAGGAAATCCCCCAACAAAAATGGATAAAACAGTAAAATCAAAAAGGTGTTTAGGAAATGGTGATGTAGGTTTAGATATTGGAACACAAACCATTGCTATTTCCAGTCAATCAGAAGTAAAATTATTAGAACTTGCAGATAAAGTACAAAATATAGAAAATAAGAAACAAAAACTTCTTAGAAAAATGGATAGAAGTAGACGAAGAACAAACCCCAATCATTATAATGAAAATGGAACAGTAAAAAAGCAAAGAAGTGAAAAATGGAGAAAATCAAAGCATTATATAAAATATCAAAATGAATTAAAAGAATTATATAGAAAGCAAGCTGATATTAGAAAATATCAGCATGAGTGTTTAGCAAATAAAATACTATCTCTTGGAAATAAAATATATGTTGAAAAAATGAATTTTGCAGGACTTCAAAAACGTGCTAAAAATATAGAAAAGAATGAAAAAGGAAAATATAAAAGAAAGAAACGTTTTGGAAAATCCTTAGCCAATAAAGCTCCAGCTATGTTATTAACAATACTAAACAGAAAGTTAAACTACTTTGATGTTCAGTTAATAGAAATAGATACTTTTAAAGCAAAAGCAAGTCAATTTAATCATTTTGAGGAAAGTTATCAGAAAAAGAGCTTATCCCAAAGATGGAACGATTTTAATGGTATAAAAATACAGAGAGATATGTATAGTGCTTTTTTAATTATGAATATAAGTAAAGATTTAAAAAGTTTTGATATGGATAAATGTAAAGAAAGATTTGATAACTTTTATAAACTACATCAGTTAGAAGTAGAGAGATTAAAAGGAAATAAAAATTTAAGCAGTATTGCTATTTAATAAAAATAAAAGGTTTTGACACGAGCCTTATACTATCGCTAATGGATATAAGGGTATCTTTGGTAGTGAAAGTCTTAATGAAATAGATTAGTTTTATATACTTTCGAGTATATTTAGAAGTTTATGTAATTAAGAACCCCATGCCTTTAGGCATGGGAGTGTCAGTT
>JBCLQL010000034.1:0-2460 GCA_041223565.1 Lachnospiraceae bacterium 46-61 | reverse complement strand
CAGAACGTCAAAGTGCGCCCAGATAGGGCATTGTGCAAAGTAGTTTAAGGTACTACCGCACACGGCAGTGTGCGAAACAATCTTGCCTCACCGACTAGGGAGAAATCCTTTACGGGAAAATCGCATGGCAGAAAAGGGAATAGTCATTGAAGGATTTATGTGCGACTGTTTCTCTATGAGAAGAAGATATAAGGATAAGATTGGGTTTATCGAATGTGAGGTTCCAGTTCCTGTTTTTTGCAGGTGTGGGAAAAATCCTGAAACCCATGTCATAACGCTGTCACGTCATCTTTCACGGCGGGACAACTGCCAACACGTTATGAAACAGGCGTGAGAACACGTCATAACGAACCGAAAGCATATCCGACAATCTTCATTTACCTATGCACAATGTTAACTGGGGATTGCCTAAGTCTGGCTGATTTGCCAGATATGGTAACGGAGGCTCCATAGTAGTCCGAGAGGGATAATGCCCCTTACATGGCGAAGGGAGCCAGTTAGTAACATCTAAAATGTAAGAATGAAAGGGAGGAGAAACCTCAATGAAACCAACATCTGAAATTTTAGAGCGTATTGAAAAGTGTTCCAGCAAACACAAAGATGGCGTATTCACAAGACTTTACAGATATTTGCTGCGTGAAGATATTTATTACGCTGCTTATCAAAAACTTTATGCAAATAAAGGTGCAACAACACAGGGTATTGATAACGATACCTCAGATGGTTTTAATGATTTTTATGTAAAAGAGTTAATCCAATCATTAAAAAATGGAACTTATAAGGCGAAACCTGTAAGACGAGAATATATTCCAAAGAAAAACGGAAAGCTTCGTCCTTTAGGTATTCCATCTTTTCGTGACAAACTTCTGCAAGAAGTTGTCAGAATGATTTTAGAAGCGATTTATGAACCTGTTTTTGACAATCATTCTCATGGTTTCAGACCGAGTAAAAGTTGTCACACTGCACTTCGTCAGATTTCTTCTGATTTCACAGGTGTAGTCTGGTTTATAGAGGGTGATATTCAAGGTTGTTTTGACAATATCAATCACGAAAAACTGATTGATATTTTGAGCAGTAAAATCAAAGACAGCCGTTTTCTAAACATTATTCGCCAGTTTTTGAAAGCTGGATATATTGAGAATTGGAAATATCATGCTACTTACAGTGGTTCTCCACAAGGTGGTATTTGTTCTCCAATACTTGCAAATATTTATCTGAATGAGCTGGATAAGAAGTTTCGAGAAATCGCAGAACGTTTTGATAAACCGAGGTCTGCATTTCAGACACCGGAATATCATGCAGCAAGTAAAGAAATAAAAAGGCTGTCCTATTGGATTGACCATACCGCTGACAAAGTGGAAAGAAAAGAACTAATTAATCAACTAAAAGCGCAAAAGAAAATCATGAGAAATCTGCCCTGTAAACCTGTTGACAACAAGAAATTTACTTTTGTCCGCTATGCGGATGATTGGCTGGCAGGGGTGTGTGGTACAAAAGCGGAATGTAAGGAATTAAAGGCAGAAATTGCTGAATTTCTAAGCACAGAGTTAAAATTAACTTTAAGTGAAGAAAAGACATTAATAACACACAGTTCCAAAAAAATCCGTTTTATTGGATATGATATTTGTGTTCGTAGAAATCAGGAAGTGAGAGGTCACAGAATGAAGAGCGGAACATGGAGGAAATCTCGTACACTGAACATGAAAGTTGCCCTTTCCATTCCTCATATAGAAAAGATTGAAAAATTCATGTTTGCAAAGAAAGTCATTCGACAAAAAGAAAATGGAGAGTTTCAGCCGATACACAGAGCTAATCTTCTCAACCTTGCAGACTATGAAATTGTGGAACAGTATAATGCCGAAGCAAGAGGATTATGCAACTACTATAATCTAGCTTGTGATTATCATACACTAGATTATTTCTGTTATCTTATGGAATATAGTTGTTTAAAAACGATTGCCAACAAGCATAAAAGCAGTATCCGCAAAATCATTCGTCAGTATAGAGATGGGAAAACGTGGTCTGTACCCTATGAAACAAAATCAGGGACAAAACGGATACGTCCTGTTAAAATTGCTGACTGTAAACGTGGCAAAACAAATGACATTATCTGTCAAAGAAAGAAATTTAATTGGAAAACCACTATCAGACAACGACTTAATGCCAGAGTTTGTGAATTATGTGGGTGCAAAGAAGCCAATTTATATGAGGTTCATGTAATACGAAATCTAAACGAGCTGGGTAATTCTGATTGGGAAACCTTAATGAAAAAGAAACGGAGAAAAACACTTGTTGTTTGTAGCAAGTGCCATGAAAGAATACACAAACACTAATCAATATGTAAATTACTAATGGGGAGCCGGATACTTTGAGAGGAGTAAGTCCGGTTCCGAGGGAGGGTGTAGGAAACCTGTTGCACCTGCAACAAGGCGCCTTTGCCCTACCCTTCGATTTGCTTGC
>JBCLQL010000033.1:0-3021 GCA_041223565.1 Lachnospiraceae bacterium 46-61 | reverse complement strand
GGTCAAGCCCTCGGTCTATTAGTATTGGTCAGCTTAATACATTACTGTACTTACACCTCCAACCTATCTACCTTGTCGTCTCCAAGGGACCTTACTCACTTGCGCTTTGGGATATCTTATCTTGAGGGAGGCTTCACGCTTAGATGCCTTCAGCGTTTATCCCGTCCATACTTAGCTACCCAGCTGTGCATTTGGTATGCAACTGGTACACCAGTGGTATGTCCATTCCGGTCCTCTCGTACTAAGAACAGCTCCTCTCAAATATCCTGCGCCCACAACGGATAGGGACCGAACTGTCTCACGACGTTCTGAACCCAGCTCGCGTACCGCTTTAATGGGCGAACAGCCCAACCCTTGGGACCTACTTCAGCCCCAGGATGCGATGAGCCGACATCGAGGTGCCAAACCTCCCCGTCGATGTGAACTCTTGGGGGAGATAAGCCTGTTATCCCCAGGGTAGCTTTTATCCGTTGAGCGATGGCATTCCCACTTATTACCACCGGATCACTAAGTCCTACTTTCGTACCTGCTCGAACCGTCGCTCTCGCAGTTAAGCCACCTTTTGCCTTTACACTCTTTGAATGGTTTCCAATCATTCTGAGGTGACCTTCGAGCGCCTCCGTTACTCTTTTGGAGGCGACCGCCCCAGTCAAACTGCCCGCCTGACATTGTCCTTCATCTGGTTCACAGATGTAAGTTAGAAATCCAATGATATAAGAGAGGTATCCCACCAGCGGCTCCACGAATACTTGCGTACTCGCTTCTTTGCCTCCCTCCTATCCTGTACATATATCATCGAATCCCAGTATCAGGCTGCAGTAAAGCTCCATGGGGTCTTTCCGTCCTGTTGCGGGTAACCAGTATCTTCACTGGTTCTTCAATTTCACCGGGCGTGTTGTCGAGACAGTGCTCAAATCGTTACACCTTTCGTGCGGGTCAGAACTTACCTGACAAGGAATTTCGCTACCTTAGGACCGTTATAGTTACGGCCGCCGTTTACTGGGGCTTGAATTCAAAGCTTCAGCCTAAGCCTTACCTCTCCTTTTAACCTTCCAGCACCGGGCAGGTGTCAGCCCCTATACTTCACCTCTCGGTTTCGCAGAGACCTGTGTTTTTGCTAAACAGTCGCTTGAGCCTCTTTTCTGCGACCAACTCTCGTTGGTTCCCCTTTTCCCTAAGTTACGGGGTCATTTTGCCGAGTTCCTTAACAACACTTCTCCCGTCAGCCTGTGGATTTTCTCCTCATCTACCTGTGTCGGTTTACGGTACGGGTACAAATAACGCTATAGCGGCTTTTCTCGACAGTGTGGATTCAGTAACTTCCTTACTCTTTTTCAGTCCTCTTCACATTTCAGCTTAGATAAACGGTTTTTCCTATTTACCATGCCTTTATGCTTGACCAGGTCTTTCCTTTCCCTGGTTTACTTATCCTCCTGCGTCCCCACAGTTCTGATTATTTGTAGTACTGGAATCTCTACCAGTTATCCATCGACTACGACTTTCGTCCTCGCCTTAGGTCCCGACTTACCCTGGGAAGTTTAGCTTTACCCAGGAATCCTTAGATATTCGGCCTAGAAGTTTCTTTCTTCTATCTCGCTACTCATTCCGGCATTCTCTCTACTGCCTCGTCCATCATCGCTTTCGCTTTGACTTCTTCCTACTGCACTATGCTCCTCTACCACTTCCTACTTCCATAGGAAATCCGTAGCTTCGGTGGTATGTTTTAGCCCCGTTTATTTTCGGCGCAGGTTTTCTCGACTAGTGAGCTGTTACGCACTCTTTAAATGTATGGCTGCTTCTAAGCCAACATCCTAGTTGTCTTCGAAATCCCACATCCTTTCCCACTTAACATACACTTTGGGACCTTAGCTGTCGGTCTGGGCTCTTTCCCTTTTGACCACGAGACTTATCTCACGTAGTCTGACTCCCGAGGGTATCTTGACGGCATTCTTAGTTTGATATGAGTTGGTAACCTTTTTGGGCCCCGCGTCAGTTCAGTGCTTTACCTCCGTTAGACTCCTCTCGAGGCTAGCCCTAAAGCTATTTCGAGGAGAACCAGCTATCTCCGAGTTCGATTGGAATTTCTCCGCTATCCACACCTCATCACCACCTTTTTCAACAGATGTGTGTTCGGTCCTCCAAAACCTTTTACGGTTCCTTCAACCTGGACATGGATAGGTCACCCGGTTTCGGGTCTACTATTACTAACTTCTCTCGCCCTTTTCAGACTTGGTTTCCCTTCGGCTTCATACCTTCTTAGTATTTAACCTTGCTAGTAATAGTAACTCGCCGGACCGTTCTACAAAAAGTACGCCATCAGTCCGTAGACCTCTGACTGTTTGTAAGCATTTGGTTTCAGGTTCTCTTTCACTCCCCTCCCGGGGTCCTTTTCACCTTTCCTTCACAGTACTGCTTCGCTATCGGTCACTGGGGAGTATTTAGGCTTGGGGGGTGGTCCCCCCGGCTTCCTACAGGGTTTCTCGTGTCCCGTAGTACTCTGGATACTGTTGGCTGAATTTCAATTTCGTTTACTGGACTTTCACCTTCTTTGGTGTGCTTTCCCAAAACACTTCAACTATCTCCATTCATTACCCTATACAGTCCTCAACCCCAGAAAACTTTGTCTTCTGGTTTGGCCTCTTTCCTTTTCGCTCGCCGCTACTCAGAAAATCGATTTTTCTTTCTCCTCCTACTGCTACTTAGATGTTTCAGTTCACAGCGTCTCCCTTCTATATGCTATGGATTCACATACAGATACTTAAGGTTTCCTTAAGTAGGTTCCCCCATTCGGATATCTCCGGCTCAATGGCTATGTGCGCCTCCCCGAAGCTTTTCGCAGCTTATCACGTCCTTCATCGGCTCCCAGTGCCAAGGCATTCACCTCATGCTCTTTCTTGCTTGACCTTGCTTGTGTAGCGTCTCTTTTCTTTTATAGAAGTTTTCTTTTTGTTTCTAAAGTATTTCTTCTTTTCTCGATTTTTGACTCTTACTTCTTTCTTGTATTCAGTTTTCAAGGTGCAT
>JBCLQL010000032.1:0-3333 GCA_041223565.1 Lachnospiraceae bacterium 46-61 | reverse complement strand
GCATTGGACGAAAATGACAAAAGTATTTGTGAAAGTTTATACCCTACAGAGGACTTAATTAGAAAAAGAGAAACACTGGATAAACCAATTTGGCTTGCTAACTATATGCAACAACCTATTGATGTCAAAGGAATATTGTATGGAAAATTTAAAACGTATGATGCCATAGACAGCGATTTATTTGAAAAACAGATTGCTTATATTGATACAGCAGATGAAGGGAAAGACTATTTGTGTGCCATAATAGGCGGTGTGATAGGGCGGTATGGTTATATTACAGGAATATATTATACTGATAAACCTATGGAGATAACAGAGCCAGAAACCGCAAGGCTTTTATCACTATTCCATACAAGAGATTGTTTGATAGAAAGTAACAACGGTGGCAGAGGTTTTGCACGAAATGTAGAAAGAGAATTAAAAAAATTGAAATGCAGAAAATGCAATATTACATGGTTTCATCAAAGTAAAAACAAAAATACAAGAATACTTGTCAATGCAACAAATGTCATGGAACAAGTGATATTTCCGGAAGGCTGGGAGAAAAAATACAATGAATTTTACAAAGCGATAAGCAATTATCAAAGAAAAGGAAAAAATATGCATGATGATGCACCAGATGCATTAACGGGATTTGTGGAAATGATAAATGGAGATGTAAAGGGAAAAATGAAACCGATTGCAAGCCCTATCAGAGCATTAAAATTATTTTAAATGAAAGAGGTAAAAATATGAAAATTGCAAAAGAATATAAAAAAAATACTATCACGGGACAAATGATATACCCTTGTGAAATGCATCAAACACCAACAGAAACAGAACAAATTACAGAGGAAAATAAAGAACAACAAACAGAACAAAAGGCAGATGAATCATGATGAAAAATTTTATAGAAGCATTTCGAGAATACAGCAATGACAATCAAGAGCCTTATTTTTTTGAAGAAAAAGAAATACAAAATAATTTAGATGCTGCTTTAAAATTATATTCTAGTAAAAAACCAATATTGCGAGAATGTAATATTGTTATTATGGAAGGTCAAAAAATATACGCCCTTCCTGAAGACTATCAAACATGGTACAAAGGATTAGAAAAGTATGCTATTGTAGGAAATTGTATTGTTTTAAAAAATAGTTTTTGTGGAACGATTTCTTTTTTGTATTATGCTGACAGAATCATTACAGAAATACCAGAAAAGGAATTATATTTATTTTACAATTATTGTTTAGGAGAAATGATGTACAAAAAAGTGATGAATATAACAGAAGATAATATTGCAGAAGGAATTGTAAAAGAAATGAAATTAGGACGTGGATTAGATTTGACATTTGAAGAAAATAAAAATGCGAAAGAGATATTACTAGATTATGTACAAAATAAAAGACGGGAATTTTTAAATGCTATCAAAGGAAAAGCAACGGGGAGTTGGTGCTAACGTGCGAAACTTTGTTTCGCAACTATTCAGAAATGTTCATTGTAACGAAACAACAAAAGAATGAGGGAGAGTATGAAAAATAAAGAAGTCAATTTAGCGCAAATAATATTAAAAAAATTACAAACATTTCAAAAAATGGGTTGTGAAATAGAAATTACATTGATACAAAAAACAGGAGATAGCGAACAGCTTGGTATTTGTGATGTGGGAGAATATGACAATGTAACAAAAAGTAAAGTAAAAGTTATTCCTATGACATTAGCTTCCGAAAAGGGTGCAGCTGGAGAAATTTCAAACAATATGGAATTAGGAAATAATGCAGAAAAATATTTCGAGTTTGCAGAAATAGCAGAACAAGCAGAACAAAGCAATATACATACTGGTGACAGAGTACTATATCAAAAAGAAGAATATATTGTATTTGAAATATTGCCCGTTGTAATGGGTGAAACATTACTTTGCAGACAGTACAAGGCAAAGAAGGTGCTATGATGAGTGATTTTGAAAGGTTAATCAAAACAATTACAAGTATAGAGGACGCAATACAACAAGGCGCTCAAAATGGTTTAAATCAAGCAGGAACAAGAGTAATGGGTACTGCAAAGGAAAAATTGGGAACCTATCAGCCAAGTGTAGGAGAATATCCAGCATGGCAAACATTAAAGCCACAAACAGTAAAAAGAAAATACTTATCAGAAAACGGAAATGTCAAAAAATCTGGAAGAAAATATTTAAAAAAATATGGTAGTTTTGCACCGAGTGGTACAGGTGATGACAGTCCATTAGTAGATACATCTTTATTACGAAAAGCGATTACAATAGATAAAAGCCAAATAGCACAAGGAAATGTTTATATTGGTGTAGCAAGGGGAAAAAACGGAGAAAAGAAGCAAAATAAAAAAAGAAAAAATAAAAAGCCAAGTGACATTGCAACATATGGTGCTGTACAAGAATATGGTTCAGCTAAAAGGAATATTCCGCCAAGACCTTATTTGCGCCCTTCTGTTGTGGAGAACAAAGAGCAAATTGCAGAAGACATAAAAAATGGTATTGCAGAAATGATGGCTAATTTTGGACAAGGAGGCTTCTAATGGAAAATATAAGAGACCCTCTTGTATTGGTATATGAAACGCTTAAAAAGGCAATCAAAACAGTACACGGACAAGACTTTTTAGTATTAGACGATTTCCCTACAGCAGACAGCTACAGAAAACAAAACAAAAATGCTGCAAATATTTCTTTTGTATCATCGAATAGCGAAAAAGGATTGATGAGGGAATTTATACCACATAAAACAGTAAAAAATGAGAGCGACAACAAATTTACTATTGTTACAGAAACATTAAGAATGGAATATGTCATACAAATTAGTTTTTTTGCCAACAAAAAAGGCATTGCACAAATGTTATCTACAAAATTGATAGATTATTTAGAACAAAAAAATGAATTGGATTTAGTGGGAGACAAATGGCAGGAAAGTATGAATGTATTTTTGTTGTATCCTCCTGCACCGCCAGAAGGTGATACTGATTTATGGCAGGTCAATCAGACTTGGCAATGTAGTGCGAAGTTGTTGACTGAAAAAGTGGTTGATGATGTAAAACAAATGGATTTTAAAAAAATGATAAAAAATGTTGAGAATATCGCAAAATAAAATAACGAAATAATTCCGAACGCAAAATAAAAGTTTAGGGTCAAGCCCTTTTTAAAGGGCTTGCAGGTGTGGACAGCGTCCACGGTTTTAACGAAACAGTATTAAATGAAAGATGTTATATATTGTAAAATTTTAGTGAAAAGGTTTAAGGGATTTAAAGAATATTGTTTTATTTGTGGGCTTTGCCCACACCCACAAACTTTCCCCCCTAAAAAGTTTGACAAAAAACTTTTCAATATGCGTT
>JBCLQL010000031.1:0-3461 GCA_041223565.1 Lachnospiraceae bacterium 46-61 | reverse complement strand
TCTATTTCAGCAATATCTGTTGTTTCTAATTTATGAGAGCGTTTACTTACAGAGCGGTATATTCTTCTGTAGGCAAGTGCTTCTTCCATTTTTTCAAGCATTTTGTAGCATTTTCTAGCAACAGCATATTGACTTGTGCCATAAATTTTTGTTTCATCACAAAGCCATCTAATATGATTAATTTGATATAATGCAAAATCTTTTCTGCTTGCTTCTGGTGCTTTTTCTCCAGCCATTTGATAGATTTGTGAAGTATCTATTTGAGAAAATGCTTTTCTATTATCTATAAAATTTCCGTATTCATCTGTATTCCTTTTCATTGTTAATGCAGGTGCTCTTTTCACTTCTGTAATCAAACCACTTTTTTTATCCACAATAACATTTAAAAATAAATCACCATCTCGAAGTAAAGCTCTTGCGTGTTCTGTACAAAGTATATGTAATCTTGTTCTTTCTAAAAAGTCATCTACTATTTTTTGTACTTTTTCGCTTTCTGTAGAAACTTCTGTTGTTTGTTGTAATTGTTTTTGTTTTCTTTTTTTATCTTTTGTAGAAGCATTTACAATAATACTAAAACCGCCTTTTGTAGCGTCTTCTCCTATTAAAGCGTTTGCCCTTTGGAATCGTATATCCCCGTTTTCTCCACATAATTCATTGACTTCTTTTACAATGTGGTATCTGTCTTGTGCAATACGAAATAATTCCGTTTCATATTGTGTAGGTACTTCTATAAAACTAACATTTTGTTTGTTGTCTCTTTTTCTAAATTTGTTTAAGAACTTTTCTAATAATTTATTTTTTATGTTTTTCACCTCTTTATCAAATATTTTTTAAAAATTCCTTTACAACACGTATCGCACGTGTTATAATATATTCGTAATAATCAATACATACTTTTGGAGGTGAAGTATGAGAGATAAAGACTTATTAAAACTACTCCAAAAAAATGGTTGGGTAGTAAAGCGGATAAAAGGAAGTCATCATGTTATGCAGAAAGATGACAAAATACAAATTATTGCTGTGCATAATAAAGATGTTCCTACAGGCTTATTAAACAAAATATTAAAGGAGACAGGGCTAAAATAGCCCTCTCCTATTTAAAATATAAGGAGGTATATTATGTTATTTATTTATCCTGCTATTTTTCATAAAGAAAATGATTCCTATTGGGTTGAATTTCCAGATTTAGAAGGTTGTCAAACTTATGGCTCTACATTAAATGAAACAATGGAATTTGCACAAGAAGCTTTAGCAGCTTATTTATTTACATTGTTTGAGGATAATTTACCCATCACTCCACCTTCTGAATTATCTTCTATTAACCATGATGAATGTAGCTTTACCACATTTGTTACTTGTGATATGAACCAATATAAAGATACAAAAGCAGTAAAAAAAACATTGACTATTCCGTACTGGTTAAATGACCGTGCTTTGGCTATGAATATCAATTTTTCTCAAGTATTACAAGAAGCACTTTTAACCAAAATCCAAATGAAGTAATGAGGGCTTATTGCCCTTTTTACTTTTTTTAATCACTTATTTCTGCATTTGTACCGCCTGCAAAATTCAAAAGTACCCATTCTGCGGTATTGAAATGTTTCACATTGATATTCTGTAAAAACACATCAATATTATTTGCACTTTCATCAAATGTAATGCTGTAATCTTCTATTTTTGCGCTGTCCAATTCATTTGTTGGCTGTTTTAACTGGTCAAAAAATGTTCTAATTCGTACTTCTGCATCTCTTTTCATTTTTGTTGTCATAGCTTTTCCCTGCCATTTTGCAGCAACAAAAAACAATGAATTTTCTATCCAGCTATTTAAGCGTCTTTTATTGACTTTTCTGTTTTCATTATCTGTAATGATTTCACCAGAAACATCTTTTACTGCAAGTGTGTAATCATTTCCCATTCTCCAGCCTAAACTGCCCTGTCCCGTTTCAGAAGGTTTGAGAGTAAAACAGCCTATTTGATTTTGATACAATAATGATAACTGGTCAAAATCAAACAATTCATCGCTTCCACTTATCCAGGTACATTCTTCTGCAAGTCCGCTGTTTTCCACATTTCCTATAGCGTGTACAATAGCAGATAAACAAGCACCACTGATTTCAGCGCCTGTATTTGCTTTATAATTTCCCGCAACCATTTGACAAAAATCGGTATCATATGTTTTTCTGTATGCAATTACTTCTTCTCCTGTTTCTCCAAATTTCAAGCCATTTGTACCACAGTATGTCATGTTGTTATATTTTTCTCCAAAAGTATATAATGCCTTGTCTGCTGTTGCACTGCTAAAACCAATATAACTACTATCTGTTACTTGTTTTCCAGCAAGTTCCAGTAATTTCAATCCTGTTCTTTTTCCTGTACCACTGTCAAATGTACCAATATAATCCCTTTCTGTTAAAGTTGCGCCATTAGAGCCGCCTGAAAGTTGTGTCTGTTCTGTTATAGAAGGTTTCTTTTGTTCCAATGTTTCTGCATTGCTTTCCAAATCCTCCAATACAAAATGGTAACTTTTTTCATTCACTATTTTAACAGCATAATTTTTATTTTGTTTGTCCATTGTTAGATTTTTGTATGTTTCGTAACCGTCTAAATCAGAATACAATTTTAATGTAAATGTTTCGTTACTTTCCGCAATCACTTCTGCTGTAAATATATTGGCATATTCTCCAGGATATTTTGCACTGATTTTTAATGTTGGAGCAGGTGTTTCCTGACTGTCTGTCAGTATCAAATTTGCTGTAGCATATCCAGTACCTAATATTCTTACAAACACTGCTTTTTTTGCTCTAGCCATATGTAAATGGGTGAAAAGCTGATTTCCCTTACAACCTTCGTCGGTCATTTTTCCCAATACTGGGCGCAATATTTCTGTCATTCTTTTTGTAGGTGTTTCACTGCAATAAATGTATTCGTTAACTGGTCCTCTGTCAAATTCCCCCACAAAACCTAATACAAAATCAGGCATATTAAAACTTTCTTCCTGTGGTACTGGCATTTCATTCACATAAATGTCAGGTGGCATTGTCCGAATGTCCCCTGTAAATCCTCTTAATATTGGCATATGTTAAACCTCCTTTAAATACTTTTTAAAATACTTTTAAACAGCGAAACGATAGTTTCGCATAAAAGTTTTTTGTCAAACTTTTTTTTAAAAAAGTTTGTAGGTGCGGACAGCGTCCGCAAATAAAAGATATTTTTTAAATTTCTTACTAAAACATTACAATACATTTTTGATAATAAAATATAATTATATTCTGTTAAGACCTTGAGAGCGTTGCTCTCAAACTCTCACTCGCTTTTTGAAAAAAGCGAGGCAAAAACCTTCTATTATGCGAACGCAGTTATGACGAAAATTACGAAATAATTCCGAACGCATATTGAAAAGTTTTTTGTCAAACTTTTTAGGGGGGAAAGTTTGTGGGTGTGGGCAAAGCCCACAAATAAAA
>JBCLQL010000030.1:0-3589 GCA_041223565.1 Lachnospiraceae bacterium 46-61 | reverse complement strand
ACGACGGTTAAGACACAAACGGCTGATGATACTTAGTGGGGGACTGCTTGGGAAAGTAAGTGGTGGCTGGAGATTAACGGGGTGTAGCGTAGTTTGGCTAGCGCGCCTGATTTGGGATCAGGAGGTCGCAGGTTCAAATCCTGTCACCCCGATATTTTAAAAAAGTGGTTGGAAAAGCCTATGGTGTATGGTGGGTATGGCGCAGTTGGTTAGCGCGCCAGATTGTGGCTCTGGAGGCCGTGGGTTCGAATCCCACTATCCACCCTTAATTTTAATTATTTTATGGGTCACTAGCTCAGTAGGTAGAGCACTGGACTTTTAATCCAGGTGTCTCGGGTTCGAGCCCCGAGTGACTCATTTTATTTAAGCAGTCGTGGCGGAATTGGCATACGCGCTAGACTAAGGATCTAGTCCGGGTTTCTGGGTAGGGGTTCAAGTCCCCTCGACTGCACGACATATGCGCGAATGGCTCAGTGGTAGAGCATCGCCTTGCCAAGGCGAGGGTCGCGAGTTCGAATCTCGTTTCGCGCTTTTGATTTATTGGGCTATCGCCAAGCGGTAAGGCACAGGACTTTGACTCCTGCAGTCGCTGGTTCGAATCCAGCTAGCCCAGTTTTTTTTTGCAAAAATGTAGTGGGGTATCGCCAAGCGGTAAGGCAACGGATTCTGATTCCGTCATTCGCAGGTTCAAATCCTGCTACCCTAGCTTTAATAGAAAAGGAACAATGAAATAATTCATTGTTCCTTTTTTGTATAATTAAGAAAAATTGAAATGATGAATTTACTACTAATATAAATAATAGTATTTAATAACATTATTATTTGCTGTATTATCTAATACTATGGAGGAAAATATGACACCAAGTGATATTTTAAATTATTGCCTTGAAAATTTTGAAGATACAATTTTAATAAATAGTTGGGGAGAAAAGGGAATATTTTATAATCCTAATCAAAAACTAAAACGTGGCATTTATATTATAACAATAAAAGAAAAAGATGGAGAACATGACAAAAGTTCTAATTTGAATAGAGAAGGTATATATCGTTTGAATATAGGAGTACGCAAAGAAACATTTATAAAAATGTTTGGTAATGTGCCAAAACGTCCTAGCAAGGGCAATATGGTAGATATGAATTATGATTTTTCTAGTATTTCAAAAATAATTCCTCATCCTGTATATGCATGGATGGGATGGATTTGTATATTAAATCCCTCTAAAGAAGTATTTGAAAAATGTAAGCCACTTATTTTAGAGGCTTATGAATATGCAAAACAAAAGTATACTAAAAGAAAAATATAAATGTTTTTATAATATGTTTAAAGTATTATAAATTTTGATTTTATAAAATATTTTGTATTATATGAATATATAAAATATATTATATTGATATGGTTTATAAAAAGGTGTTTTTGACAAGTTAAAAAATTGTGATATAATTTTTATAGTAGTATTTATATTTTTAGAATAAAGTACAGATTTTTATTCAATAACTTGAATTCTATTAATATATAAAGTGTAGTAATTTTAATAAAATAAAAAAATATTTTTTAGAAGTAAATTGACAGAATACACTAGAAAGCGTAAACTATTTTTTAGAGGAAAAAATGAAACACTAATATCTATAAACAATAATACTTTATGTAATATTTTAGTATTAAAGAGAGGGAATTGTGATTTTATGGAAGAGAGATTTGCAGAAATAAAGGGAATGGAAAAAATGTATGCGGCAGTACCAGAGTTTTCATTTTGGGGTGTTTTTTATCATATTATGTTTTTGCAAGCGGAAATCATACAAAATCAAAACACTGGAGAAGCAGAAAGAAGGGTTATATTAGAACTAGAAAATATGGATAATAGCATAAGAGTAAAACTATTGTTTGAGGGTGTTTCATTATTTTATATGGCTGGATTAGATTCTGTGGGTGGATTTGATATTGATAAAAATCCAGATTATGAAATGGATAAAGAAAAACAATTTTTGATAATTGATTATGAAAGCAATGCCATTTCTTTCTATTGCAGGGAGATAGAAGTATTAGAGGCAGAAAGAAGAATAGTATGAGTGTGTATCAATTTTTAGCAAGTGATGCTATGCTTGAAACAGTAGAAAATGATAAAGTATTTTTCTTTTCTATAAAAGAAGCACGAGAAAAAGGACTTTCATTTCCATTTGATGAAAAAGTGCTTTCTCGTATAGATGAAAATGAAGAGAATACTGTATTATATTTTGAAAAAAAAGAAGATTTAGGAGAAATTGATATATATTTAGAAGTAAATGAATATTTAGCAATCTATTCTATGGATTATACAAAAAAGAAGTATCGTTATACATTAGATTGGAGTTATACAGAAGAAAGAGCAGAACAGTTAATTGATTATATAAAAAGAAATTTGGAAAAAACAAAAGAAATAGAATTATGGTCAATATGGCTGGGAGAAGAACAAAAACAGTCTATAAAAAATTGCAAATTGTGTGAATTGAATAGTAAAAAAATAAAAGAAGTATTGAAAAGTGAACAAAATAGTGTTGCTTTGTGTTTGCGTGTGATAAAATAATAGGTGGTGCTGATATGGACGAAAAATGGGAAAAATTAAAAAAATGGATAGAAGAAAGCAATAATATTGTATTTTTTGGAGGAGCAGGCGTTTCTACAGAAAGCGGTATTCCTGATTTTAGAAGCGAAAATGGTATATTTATGACAATGAATGAATACGGTTTTCCACCAGAAACAATATTAAGTCATTCTTTTTTTATAGCAAAACCAGATATATTTTTTCAATATTATAAAAAGAATTTATTATATACTGATGCGAAACCTAATAAAGCACATAAAGCACTAGCAAAGTTAGAAAGGCAGGGAAAACTACGCTCTGTTATTACACAAAATATTGATGATTTGCATCAAAAGGCAGGAAGTAAAAGAGTTTTGGAACTGCATGGTACATTATATAAAAATTATTGTGTAAAATGTCATAAAACATTTGATTTAGAATATGTAACAAAAGATAATGGAATTACAAAATGTGATGTATGTGGCAGTATTGTGCGTCCTGATGTGGTGCTTTATGAAGAAGGTTTGAATGACAATACTGTTATGGAGGCAGTAAATGACATTGCAAAAGCAGATGTGCTTATTGTGGGAGGCACATCATTGAATGTATATCCTGCAGCAGGACTGATACGATATTATAAAGGTAATAAATTGGTTTTGATAAACAAATCTGCAACACAGTATGATAAAAGTGCAAATTTAGTAATATCTGACTCCATAGGAGAAGTGTTAGGAGCAGTAACAGGAATCGAATCATAAAATTAAGTAAGTTTTTGAAAAATTTTAAAAAAATATAGAAAATAGTGTTGACAAAACAATTTATATTTGTTAGAATAAATACTGCACTGTGAACTTTGAAAATAAAATAACATAGAAATAAAACACAACCCAAGTCTATTCAAAAAAGTTTTGCAAGTTTTAGAAAAAACTTGAGAGTCAGAGTAATCTGAGTAAAAAGGATTTAATATAAGAGTTTGATCCTGGCTCAGGATGAACGCTGGCGGCGTGCTTAACACATGCAAGTCGAGCGAA
>JBCLQL010000029.1:0-3749 GCA_041223565.1 Lachnospiraceae bacterium 46-61 | reverse complement strand
GCCCCCTGCGGTCTTGCACACTGGTGGGGCGGTGCGCCCTTGCCGGCGGTGTTTTTTATTTTGGTAATTTAGTTTTTAAGACCGCCGTTGTGCGCACTTGCCTACCACAGCGCGTGTGCTTGTGCCTCTTGTGGGCGTTCGCTCGATACGGAGTGTGTAGAGCTTCCGCCGCGTATTAGCCACTAGCGACTCGCCCCCCGCTCTTAGCCGTCCCCCCACACGCAGGCGCTTACTTGCGCTTAAGGGTGTTGGTTTATGACTGTTTTCTCCTGCGCAGATAATTGCGCCTGCTCCCCCCCGGCTTAATACCCCCCCACTATAAGGACGTTTTTAGAGTGGGGGGCACTCAATAAGAAGGGGGGCTTGTCAGCGCCAATTTTTGGCGCTTCCATCGCTGTGGCACACGCGGCTCTTATATTGGTTAATTGTTATAAATTGGTTTCGGGCGGTTTCGTACACAAAAATGCGTAGGTTCGCATTTTTGTGTTCGCTCCCTTTATACGAATGGCTGCTGACTTGTATTGGCTGTCTGAAGTTGAACGAAAGGAGTCGGGGGACTAAGCGCCGCACGTTGCGCGGCGCTGTCCCCCTCGAAATGAAACTAGTGTGTTGATTTATTTCACAAAAATGTTGTAAATTGGCTGTTGATGTAAAAAAAAATAACACATTGTCGTTTTATGTTGTCAAGGGCTTACGCAAGTGCTAACGCACCCTTGACAACATACGCCAATGCGTTACGGGGTAAATAAGATGTCTAAGGCGGGCTATCGCCCGTTAGTCGAACGGACTGTCAGCGTCAAGGGCAATTTATTGCTTTGTATACCCTTGACGCTGTAGACGGTCAAATACGCTCTTGTGCGGGGTTGGGGTTTTTTAATCCCAACCCCTGCCTAGCGGTCGAGCGTGGGGGGTAGAGGGGGGCAAAGCCCCCCCCTATATGAAACCTATAGAAATAAATATAGCTTTGTAATATGTTTTATAGTATATATTTTAATATATATACTATAAAACGATATTACATATATTTATTTTTATATGCACTTGTGAAATAAAAAAAATAAAAAATGGAAGAAAATGGGATATTTATGTTACGAGAAGTGAAAAAATTCGTAAAAATTAATTGGTGAAAAAAGCCCGAAAAACGGGTCTTTCCTTTACTTGATAATATAGTCAACACTGGAATTTTAAAATTGCAAAAAAATAATCGCTACAAGCATTGATTTTATTAGCTTTGTAGCGATTTTATATTGCAATTTTTGTGTAAATTTGTTATACTTTTATTAGGAATCGGAAAAGTAATACCAAACCACGTCAATTTGTGATATTACTTTTCCCGTTCTCCCATCAAATAAATTTGAAAGGAGTTACTGTATTATGAATATTAGCATAAATATTGGAATAAATCAAGGGACAATTAATATAAATTCTGTGGAAGTAGATGGAAAACAACAGAATGGTGCAGAAAATCAAGCAAATTTTCAAGAAGATATTTTTGAAGGGGAAGTAAAAGAAAAAGAACCGGCACCCCAGAAAGCCGAAGCGGAAGCGAAGGAAAAAAATGTTATTGTTACAATGCAACAACAGAATTTGACAGAAATAGCAGAAGAATTAATTCAAGAAATAGAAGATGTCTATACTCCTAAAAAAAAAGATAATGTGTTTTTATCAGTTGCTTATAAACAATTATATTATAATTTTGGTAGGGAGCAGGATAATTATTATTATGCAAATAAAAGTGAGAGATTGTTTTATTGTGGTTCGTTGCTTGTATTTGAGGTTAGTGCAGAAGGGAGCAAAAAATTGATAAGTACAAGTAGTTGTCACGTACGTCTTTGCCCTATGTGTGCATGGCGTAGAAGTTTAAAAACATATAAAGAAATGCGTGTTGTTTTTGATTATTTGAAAGAGCATGAGAAAGATTATAAATTTATATTTTTGACATTGACGCAGAAAAATGTAACAGGGGAGCAGCTGAATGAAGAATTGAATCGTATATTATATGCTTTTAAAAGATTTATGCAGTTGAAGCAAATAAAAAAGATTACACTGGGTTTTATGCGTAGTCTTGAGATTACATACAATAGGGAAGCAGATACTTATCATCCACATATACATGTTTTAATTTTTACAACGAATAGTGTTTATAAGGGGCGGAATTATATATCGCAAAAAGAGTATAGAAAAATATGGGCGGATTTGCTTGAATTGGATTATTTGCCACAAGTGAATGTAAAGCAGTTTAAGCCAAAAGATAAAGAGACAGAAGGGAAAGAGCTTGCAGAAATGTGTAAGTATTCTGTAAAGCCTTCGGATTATTTGTTTTCTGATAATAAAGAGTTGTCGGAAAAAGTAACAAAGGTGTTAGATAAGTCGTTAAATGGACGTAGATTGCTGTCATATGGGGGCGATTTGCGTAAAATTAGAAAGAAATTGCTGTTAACTGATGACGAATTGACTGAAGATGAATTAGCTGATGATGATGATTTGATTGATTCTGTAGAGGAGAAAGAACCAGGTTATTTAGAGTTGTATAGGTGGCATTTTGGAGAAGAAAAGTATAAAAAATTAGTTGGAGAAGATAAAAGAGCAGTTTTAGAACAGTTACATGAGCGTGCATCCGCACGAAAGGAAAAAGAAAAAAAATAATGAAAATATTAGAAAAAAATGTACAAAATACTATATATGGTGTTATAATTGGGTGATAGTATACTATATATTGTGAAAAGAGAAGGGGACATAATAGATAATGAATACAACTAATTGGAGAAAAAATGAGAGTTATTATCAATTTATGGAGAGGGAAGCAAAAGAGAGTGGGCATCCAATGGAGTATTATATGCCAAATTTGGAGAATGATGTAAGTCATCGAATAGCGCAAGAAACAAGAAAGTTTGAAGAAGCGGAAGCAGCAAAGAAGCAAAAAGAAATATAATTAAATAAAAACAAACACGTGTTTGTATATGTGTAAAATGTAAAATTTGCCCCTTTATAGCGTTTTTTGTTTTGAGTGGACAAATATATTGTTATATGCTATAATTTTGATTACAGGTATTAAATTTCAAAATATAGGTGTATTTTGGTTTCATGTGATTGTGAATTGTACCCCAAAAGTAGCAGGTGAATAACCGGCTACTTTTTTTTTGAGAATAAGCGGCGAACGGGAGTAAGCTATCTCCTAGCACTTCTCATTATACCATCTTGTCAAGGCACGCTAACGCTTTAAAAGCCTTGACAGACGATGGCATAAGAAGTGCAAAAAAGGAGATAGCGAATTATGAGGGTGATTATAGCAGGTTCAAGATATTTTAATGATTATGAGAAAATGGAAAGGCTTGTATTGAGTGTAATAGGTGGTATGGATAATATTGAGGTTGTTTCTGGGTGCTGTTGTGGTGCAGATAGATTAGGTGAAAAACTTGCACAAATGTATGGATGGAGTGTAAAGCGTTTTCCTGCTAATTGGAAATTAGGTAAAGTAGCGGGATTGATTCGTAATACAGAGATGGCAAAATATGCAGATATGTGTATATTATTTCCGGTTCAGGGAGCAAAGAATAGTGGTACAAGAGATATGTATAGAAAAGCTGTCAGAGAAGGTTGTAAAGTGTATGTAGCAAGGCTCTAAAGGGGTATTGCTTTGTTTTTTTTAGTGTATTGTATTAGTCGCTCCTTGCCCCCTGCGGTCTTGCACACTGGTGGGGCGGTGCGCCCTTGCCGGCGGTGTTTTTTATTTTGGTAATTTAGTTTTT
>JBCLQL010000028.1:0-4144 GCA_041223565.1 Lachnospiraceae bacterium 46-61 | reverse complement strand
GCATTGGACGAAAATGACAAAAGTATTTGTGAAAGTTTATACCCTACAGAGGACTTAATTAGAAAAAGAGAAACACTTGATAAACCGATTTGGCTTGCTAACTATATGCAACAACCTATTGATGTCAAAGGAATATTGTATGGAAAATTTAAAACGTACGATGCCATAGACAGCGATTTATTTGAAAAACAGATTGCTTATATTGATACGGCTGATGAAGGAAAAGACTATTTGTGTGCCATAATAGGCGGTGTGATTGGACGGTATGGTTATATTACAGGAATATATTATACTGATAAGCCTATGGAAATAACAGAACCAGAAATCGCAAGGCTTTTATCAATATTCAATACAAGAGATTGTTTGATAGAAAGTAATAACGGTGGCAGAGGCTTTGCACGAAATGTAGAAAGAGAATTAAAAAAATTGAAATACAACAAATGCAATGTTACATGGTTTCATCAAAATAAAAATAAAAATACAAGAATACTTGTTAATGCAACAAATGTCATGGAACAAGTGATATTTCCGGAAGGCTGGGAGAAAAAATACAATGAATTTTATAAAGCGATAAGCAATTATAAAAGAAAAGGAAAAAATATGCATGATGATGCACCTGATGCACTGACGGGATTTGTGGAAATGATAAACGGAGATGTGGAGGGAAAAATGAAACCGATTGCGAGCCCTATTAGAGCATTGAAATTATTTTAAATGTAAAGAGGTAAAAATATGAATATTACAAAAGAATATAAAAAAAATACTATAACAGTACAAATGTTATACCCTTGTGAGATGTATCAAATATTGACAGAAACAAAACAAAATACAGAAAAAAAGAAAGAAACAAAACAAAATTCATATCAGGAAAAATTATGAAAAATTTTATAAAAGAATTTCGAGAATATAGTAAGGACAATCAAAAGCCTTATTTTTTTACAGAAAAAGAAATACAAAACAGTATTGATATTGCTTTAAAATTATATTCTGGTAAAAAACCAATATTGAGAGAATGTAATATTGCTATTGTGGAATGCCAAAAAATATACAACCTTCCTGAAGACTATCAAACATGGTACAAAGGATTAGAAAAGTATGATGTTGTGGGAAATTGCATTGTTTTGAAAAATGGTTTTTATGGAATGATTTCATTTTTGTACTATGCAGATAGAAAAATAACAGATATACCAGAAAATGAAATCTATTTATTTTACAGCTATTGCTATGGCGATTTATTAGAAAAAAAAGTGTTAGAAATAACAGAACAAAATATTGCTGATGAAAATTTAAAAGCAATGCATTTAGGGCGAGGGCTGGAACTCACATTTGATAATGGTAAAAATAATAAAGTAATGTTAATGGATTTGGCAAAAGACAAAAAACAGCCTTTCTTGAATTTGCTAAATAAAAATGCAATAGGAGGCTGGTACTGATTTACTTTTTTTTTAAAGTAACAAAAAACTTTTGTGCAAAATTTTGTTTCGTTAATAGAAGCAATTATAAAAAAATGAGGAAAAGTATGAAAAATAAAGAAGTCAATTTAGCACAAATAATATTTAAAAAATTGCAAACATTTCAGAAAATGGGTTGTGAAATAGAAATTACATTATTACAAAAAACAGGAGATACAGAGCAGCTTGGTATTTGCGACATGGGAGAATATGACAGTGTAACAGAAAGTACAATAAAAGTGATTCCTATGGTGCTTGCATCTGAAAAGGGAACAGTAGGAGAAATTTTAAATAATACAGCATTAGGAAACAATGCAGAAGAGTATTTTGAGTTTGTAGAAATAACAGAACAAAGTAATATACGTACTGGTGACAGAGTAATATATCAAAAACAAGAATATATGATATTTGAAGTATTGCCTATTATAATGGGTGAAATGCTTTTATGCACACAATACAAGTCAAAGAAGGTGCTATGATGAGCGATTTTGAAAATTTAATTAAAACAATTACAAATATAGAAAATGTAATACAACAAGGCGCTCAAAATGGTTTAAAACAAGCAGGAGCTAGAGTGATGGCTACTGCAAAATCAAAATTAGGAACATATCAGCCAGGTGTAGGAGAATATCCCGCATGGCAAACATTAAAACCACAAACAGTAAAAAGAAAATATTTTACAAAAAAAGGAAATGTAAAACAGTCTGGTAAAAAATATTTAAAAAAATATGGCAGTTTTGCACCGAGTGGCGCGGGAGATGACAGCCCTTTAGTGAGTACAGGACATTTAAGACAGGCAATTACAACAGATGACAGCGAAATTGAAAAAGGCAATATATATGTTGGTGTTGCTGGAGGAAATGTTGCAACATATGGTGCAGCACAGGAATACGGTTCGGCTAAAAGAAATATTCCACCAAGACCTTATTTGCGCCCTTCTGTTGTGGAAAATAAAGAGCAAATTGAAGAGGATATTAAAAATGGTATTACAGAAATGATGTCAAATTTTAAATAAGAGAATTTCTTTTATTGAAAAGAAAAAAAGCAAAGAACTTTTGTACCAGACTTTGTTTCGCTTATGTGTACAGAAAGAAACAGAAAATGTAAAGTTATCTATTTTATAAAATATAGTAAAAGTAATGTAAGGAGAAAGTATGGAGAAAATAAGAGACCCTCTTGTGTTAGTGTATGAAACATTAAAACAGGCAATCAAAACAGTACACGGACAAGACTTTTTAGTATTAGACGATTTCCCTACAGCAGACAGCTACAGAAAACAAAATAAAAATGCTTCAAATATTTCTTTTGTATCAGCAAGTTCTGAAAAGGGATTGATGAGGGAATTTATACCTCATAAAACAGTAAAAAATGATACTGATAACAAATTTACTATTATTACAGAAACATTAAGAATGGAATATGTCATACAGATTAGTTTTTTTGCTAATAAAAAAGGCATTGCACAAATGTTATCTACAAAGTTTATAGATTATTTAGAACAAAAAAATGAATTGGATTTAGTGGGCGATAAGTGGCAGGAGAGTATGAATGTATTTTTGATGTATCCCCCTGCACCGCCTGAAGGAGATGCGGATTTATGGCAGGTCAATCAGACTTGGCGGTGTAGTGCGAAATTGTTGACTGAAAAAGTGGTTGATGATGTAAAACAAATGGATTTTAAAAAAATGATAAAAAATGTTGAGAATATCTCGAAAGATTAGGAAAACGAAGTTTTCCTTTTAAAAGTTGGTAGGGTGTGGGACAACGTCCCATGGTTCTAATAAAACAATATTATAAAATTTGTTTGTGATAATAAAAATTATGAAACAATTGCGAACGCATAATATAAAGTTTTTGCCAAGCTTTTTTTAAAAAGTGGGTGAGAGTTTGAGAGCAGAGTTCTCAAGGCTTTAACAAAATATTATTATTAAAATTCCGTTTGCAATTAGGAAAACGAAGTTTTCCTTTTTAAAGTTTTTGCCAAGCTTTTTTTAAAAAGCGGGTGAGAGTTTGAGAGTAGAGCTCTCAAGGCTCTAACAAAATATTATTATTAAAATTCCGTTTGCAATTAGGAAAACGAAGTTTTCCTTTTTAAAGTTTTTGCCAAGCTTTTTTTAAAAAGCGGGTGAGAGTTTGAGAGCAACGCTCTCAAGGTTTTAACAGTAATTATATTTTATTATCAAAAATGTATTGTAAAATTTTAGTGAAAAGGTTTAAAGGATTTAAAGAATATTGTTTTATTTGCGGACGCTGTCCGCACCTGCAAACTTTTTTGAAAAAAAGTTTGACAAAAAACTTTATGTTTTGCGAACGCTGTTCGCACCAAAAAACTTTATATTTTGCGAATACAATTTCTGTGAAATTACATTTTGTTCAGTTTATCATATTATTAAAAATGTATTGTAAAATTTTAGTGAGAAATTTAAAAAATATATTTTATTTGTGGGCTTTGCCCACACCCATAAACTTTTTTGAAAAAAAGTTTGACAAAAAACTTTATATTTTGCGAATACAATTTCTGTGAAATTACATTTTGTTCAGTTTATCAAGAAATATAATTATATTTTATTATCAAAAGTGTATTGTAATGTTTTAGTGAGAAATTTAAAAAATATATTTTATTTGTGGGCTTTGCCCACACCCACAAACTTTCCCCCCTAAAAAGTTTGACAAAAAACTTTTCAATATGCGTT
>JBCLQL010000027.1:0-6553 GCA_041223565.1 Lachnospiraceae bacterium 46-61 | reverse complement strand
TGTTTTTTCATTTATCATTTTTCTTTCATACATTTTTTGTAATGTATCACAAACAATAGATTGGTATGTTCTTTCTTCTTTAAAAAAATCACTGTTAATCATATTGCAATATTTTCTAAAACTTTTTTTGCCTTTTTCAATTTCTGCTTCTCTTTGTGTTTTTTCCCCTGTAGAAATACTTTTAAATTCCTGCAAAATACTCATAAAATACCTCTTTGCTTCAAAAATTTTAGTTGTAAACTATGAAATACTACGGAAAAACGAAGTTTTTCCAGTAAAGTTTTTTGTCCAACTTTTTTTTAAAAAAGTTGGTGGGGTGCTAAACGTCCAGTGGACGTTTGTCCAGCACCGACCGGAGCGAAGCGTAGACTGGGGTGAAACCCCACGGTCTTAATGCCTCTCCCTGCTCAATATCATAGCAGCAATATCGTGTTCTCTTTGTATGCTTTCGTTATTGATATTTGTGTATCTGTCACTTCTGTTTTGTCTGTCCCATTGCCTCTGATATTCTTTTCTTTTTTGACTGTTTGATATTTTTCTGTTTTCTTTTTCCTTTTTGTATTCTGGCAATTTTTTAAAATAGCTGTAAATGCTTTTTTTGCTTTTCAATATGATTTTGCTTATCTCTTGAATACTTTTTTTCTCCATAAAAAAAAGAGCCTTTGCTCGCTCTTGCCACATTTCACCACTTCCCTTTTTTGTCGGATTATTTTTGGACGCAAAAATGCTACTGACATAAGACATGAAAAGTCTTTCTATATTTATGCTTTTTCTGTTTCTTTTTCAATTTCATTTGCTATTTTAATAATCTCTTTTGCTACTTCTGGGTGATTTTTTCCGATTTCTTCATATACCTGTTGTTTTAACCTCTTTAACGCAGTATGTACCGCTCCTGCCTCTTTTCTTGCATTGAGTTTTAGCCTTTCATTCTGTACCTGCGCCCTTTGCAATGTTGCAATAGAACGTGCCGCCTCTAATTTTTCGTTCTGTTTCACATTTTCATTTATCAATATTTCCATAATCATCTGACTAATGAGAGCGTTGTTTGCTTCATGTAGTTCTGTTGTAGGTCTTTCTGCATTGTCTTCCGCTAAAAGCTGTGCATACTCTTTTGCCAATCTCACACTTTCAAATTTTTGTAAAAAAGGTTTTCCATATCTGTGTATACTTGATTTAGAAATGTTGTGTCCCATTTCTTTTAAATATTTTGCAATTTCCTCATAAGTATGCCCCTCAAGAAGTCTGTTTTCTACTTCTTTTTTTATCATTTCAGGCAGTTTATCCACTTTTCCGTGACTTCTGTTTTTTTCTGTCAGTAGTATTTCCTCCTTTCCTTTGTTTTTCTCTGTTTCTACTATAACATATTTTTTGTGACAAGTCCTTCAAAAACTGTCAAAACTTTTTTTATTTGTATTTTTTTATCATTCTGTATATTGTTCTTTCAGAAATACAATATTTTTCTGCTAATTCTTTTGTATTTTCTCCTGTAAATTCTTCTAATATTTTTTTATACTTTTCTCTTTTTTGTAATTCTTTCTCTTTTGGTATATAGATATTACTTCCTCCAAATACATGAGATAGCGTTGTTAAATTTTCCATTCCTATCAGTTCCGCATATTCTTTATATTTTTGTTTCATATAATTCCTCCTTTTTTATTTTTATACTATTATATCATATTATTACAAATACTAAAATCAAAAATAAAAATAAATTTTTTTACATTTTTTAAAAAATTTTTTATTTTGCTATTGACAAACCATACTATCAGTAGTATAATAGTATTCAGAAAGGGGGAATGAAGTAAAAAAATACAAAAAGAAGGGTGGAGAAAAAAATAAAAGAGTTCGGAAAAGTGATAGACGCACTCACCGAACTCGCACTTAAAATAAGTACTCTCATAGTTGTCATTAAAATAGTAATAGAGAGTATCTTATAAAATAACTTGGGAGGGGAAACCCTCCCCTATAAAAAATATTATCACAAATCCACCCGAAATACAATGAAAAATGATACCAAAGAAATCATAATTGCATTGTTAAAATTGATGTTTCAAATTGCTCGTTTTATAATTGTTATTGTTGGTTTATATTTCATATTATTTCACAAATAGGAGTTGATTTGATTGCAGACAGAAACAAAACAAACAAACCCACAAACAGAAGCAAATAAAAGATGGCAGGAAAAAAACAGAGAAAAAGCAAAATATTTGCGCAATCGTTCTACAGCAAGAAGTTTTATCAAAAATCAAGCAACATTAGAGGATATACAAGAATTACAACAACTCATACAAACAAGAATTGATTTTCTCCATGCTTCTGCATCAGAACAAACAGAATAAAATACAAATAAGGAAAGGGGGCTTTTTCCCTCTTTCCTATTTGATTGATATTACTTTGCAAAAACGCTAGTTTTTGCTTTAGAGTTTCGCTCAAGCCTTTTCAAAGGCTTGTGGGAGTTTGAGGGCTAGCCCTCAAGGTCTTTTTTATCTTTTTCCCATATACTTTTTAATCCTTCAATCAATTTTGCAGCTTGTTTGCTTGTTAGCCAATTTACATTAGAAATATGATATTGCTTTTCTATAAATTGCCTAAGTGCCTTTTCTTCCCAGCCCAAACATTGTATCAGTCCCTTAATATATTTTAATTGTTTTTCTGTAATGCGTCCTTTTGCTGTTTGCCTTTTTTCCTGCAAACTATCTATTAAAGTGTTTGCTTCTTTTGTTGTGACTTCTGTAATGCTTTGTTTTCCTGTTTTTGCCTCCACATAACTATATAATAACTCGTTGTCCATACCTCGTTGCTTTGCTAATACAAATAACAACTTCCTTTGTTTTTCCGTCATAATTTTTCAGTGATTTCCTTTAATTCTTTCACTTTTTTTATATTTTCATTTTCTAATTCTTTTAATTTACATTTTGTGATACAAACGTTTTTTTCTAATTCTAATTTTTTCACTTTTGTTTTTTCCCATTCCAGGCAAAGCCACCATATAGCACCTCCTATCATGCTAAATCCGATTGCGCCAACCCAGCCCACCATAAAGGCAATGAATATTTCATTCTGCATTTTTTATCCTTCTTTCATAAATTCTTTTTCTATATTGTTTGCTATAAGCCTTTTTTTCTTCTTTGTGTTTTTGATAATAAAGCCTTTGCCTTTCTCGTTCTTTTGGCAAAATATTTGCAATACAATCTTCAAATTTACATTCGAAACAATTTTCGTCACACATTGGAACTCTCCTATTACTCATATTTTATCCATCTCCTTTTATTTTTTATGCTCTAATATTCATGTCTTTTGCTACTCGTGCAATATTTCTGCCATCTATTTTTCCAAATATTGCCGCTGTATTGACAAATACATTTACAGCACCTCTAATACCATAATTTGTTTTACTAATTTCAAGCAGTATATCAAGTGCTTTTTGTTCCAGTCCACTTTCTTCAAAAAGCAAAGCAACATCTTCTTTTGTAATATTGTTTGTCATAATGTGTTCATTGTATGCTATTCTGCTGTAAAGCTGTGCATAGGACGCTTGTCCGCTTCCTCTCATTTTAATATAAATTTCTTCATTTCCCACAAAAGCAATGCCGATACCACTTTCATCACTCATACATCTTAAATGATTGATTACCCTTATCGTTAAATGTTGTGCTTCGTCTATAATCAGTACTTTGTTGCTTCCTTTTAATTTTGCTATTGCTTCTCCGTATATTTTTCTAGCTACTTTTTCTTTAATTCTTAATTGTTCTGCTATCAACTCATTCACTCCTGTAATACTTGCAAAACAAGGGGACACCGTTATCACTATGGCACTATCCGAGTGATTTTTTTGATATTGTTTAACAGCCATTGTTTTACCAACTCCTGCATCACCATAAGCAACCGCTATTTTTCCTTGTATGTGACAATATTCTATTAACTTATATACTTTGTTGCTGATACTTGTTTGTTTGTACACTGGTGCTTTTGGTGCAATATCCTTCTGTGCTTTCAGTTCAAAAAACTGTTCTATTTTTGGTATAATAATGTGAGGTGCTTTGTATGTTCCTCCTAAAAACTGACTTAATTGAGGATTGGATATATCCAGTTCTTTTGCAATTTCCGTTTGTGTTTTTGCTGTTGCTTTTTTGTATTCTAATAGCATTTGTATTGCTTGTTGTTCTTCCATCAATAGTATTACCCCCTTCGTTTTATCATTCAGCAAAACGTAGTTTTGCATAAAAATTCTTTGTCAAACTTTCTTTTAAGAAAGTTTGTAGGTGTGGACGGAGTCCACAAAAAGGACTTTATTAACAGACTGGTTTGATACAGAGTTTCAAATGTTTTAAAATCGTTTTAAAAGACTTTTAAACATATTTTAAAAATTTTCATTTTCTTCTTTCCATTTTTTCAGTCTTTCTATTCCTTTTGCCCAATCAATTTCTTCACTGCCTGCTGCCTTTGGCAGTGCAACCACTTCTGCCAAATCATCATTATTTTTGACATTATTTTCGTTATATAATATTGGTTGCGTAATTTTTGCTCTAACTGTAGCATTTTCTTCATTTTCTATATTTTGTATTGCCTTTTCAAGCAACAATGTCAGTGCATCTTTTTGTTCCATTTCCTTTTTTACCTGATAATTTGCTACACGTTTGATAGCATTTCTGTTTTGTTGTTGCTGTTTTTTGACTTCTTGTTTACTTGCGGTATAACTTAATTCTTCCTTCAGTTCTGCAATGCATAAAAATCTTTTTTGTTCATCATATATTCTTATACTGTTTAAGTCTTCTGGATTGTATCTGACGTATACATTTTGTCCGAAATATTCCTTCCACAATTCTGCATTCCAATACTGTAGCTGTTTGCCATAAAATGTGAGTGTCACGCCGTTTTTACCTACTTTCAGCATACCTGTATTGCTTTTTGCATATCGCATAAACATCAAATCTTCTTTTTCTTTTGGTAATATTCTTTGTGTAATGAGATTTTCTGTAAATATCTCATCTGGACATTTTCCATTCATGCCTGCACCCTCATGAGGCTGTTTGTTGTACCAACCTTCTATGTAAATATCTACAAACTGTATCAATTCCTCTATGTTAGGCAGTCCCTTCATACTTTTTACTACCCTTTTCAATCTGTCAGGACGTTCCAATATCGTACCGCCTGTATAACTTTCAAATAATTTGCTAAACTGTTCTTTTACTGTGCAAAATGCTCTTTCTATACCTTTACCTCTTGCATTTCTGGGCAATGCTGTACGAAATTCTATACCCAAATCGTCTAATATAGAAGGTAGTTTCAATTTTTCTCCGCTTTTTCTTTTTTTCCTAAAACCATTTCCGCCTAAATCGTGAAATAAAAATTCCCGTCCGTTGTCAGTGTATATACTTCTAGGTACGCCAAATTTTTCACAGCCTTTTTTTAACGCATATATTGTTGCGTCGGAACTTGGTGCATCTGTTACACACCAACCTGTCATTTTTCTACTTCTCACGTCCATAAATGCCGTTAAATATACCCTGACAGGCTTGCCCTCTTTTTCCACCATAATATCAAATGTATGGTTGTCTGCTACCCAAATATCATTACTTTCTAAATCATCGTACATTCTTTTGATATAAGGAGCACATTTGTCTATAAATACCTTTTCTCTTTCTCTAAAATACATTTTTATAGCATTTGGTATTTTTTCAACACTTCTTTTAAATGTGGTATAGCAAGGCATTTCAATGTCTTGTCCTTCAAAATAGAGTATGGTTTCCCTCATACATTGCTTGATGCTGGGTTTGTTTTCATTCAGATAGTAATATTCAAATACATCAAATATTTCTCTTGTCATTTTTCTGCTGTGATTGCCGTGCCTGCCTCGTCTGTCAGTAAGTGCCATTTCGCCTTGCATTACAAAACTGTTCCATTTTCTGTAAAGCGTTCTCCTGCTCAAATGTAGCCCTTCATTTTGTACATTCATTACTTTTATGAATTCATTATCCGCTTTTTCTTTGTCTGCTTCTTTTCCCCTGTAACTCTGCCAACTTTCTAATAGCTTCCGCCAAAATATTGCATTTTCTTTCTCTTTTTCTGTCAATTCCTCCATTATATTACAATACTGCTTATTTTCTTGTGTTTCTGTTATTTCTTGTGCTTGCTTTTCTGTTTTCTTTTCTATCTTTTTCAAATACCTTTTGTATTTGAGTTGTATTTTCTCATCTAGCTTGGAGAGTGGTATACTGTAATGCGTTCCAGCATTTCCACCAACTTTCCCTTCAATTTGTATTGCTTCAATTTTTTCTTTTGTAATGCAGTTTCTGATATATCTTTCAGTGCAGCCTTTTACTTCTGCAAGCTGTTTTACTGTTAAATAGATTTCTTCCATATTTTTTACCACCTTTTAAAAAATTCTTGTCAAAAACAGTTCATTGTGGTATACTTTATCTAATTCAGATATTTTATTAGCGGCTAAACGGAGTTCCCTTCTCCAATAGCCGCTGTTTTTTATACCACTTAAATATCTTCATTTTATTAAAGCCCTATACTCTGTGCATATCTATGTACTGACGTAAGAGAA
>JBCLQL010000026.1:0-7453 GCA_041223565.1 Lachnospiraceae bacterium 46-61 | reverse complement strand
ATAAAGTTCATTGTAGTACATTACACTGCAAATGATGGTGATACTGCAAATAATAATGGCAAATATTTCAGTCAACCTAATAGAAATGCTTCAGCACACTATTTTGTAGATGAAAATAACATTGTACAAAGTGTAAAAGATAGTGATACAGCTTGGCATTGTGGTGCAAAAAGCTATAAACACACAAAATGCAGGAATGATAATAGCATTGGTGTTGAAATGTGTAGCGAAAAGGACGAAAATGGGCAATACTATATCAATCAAGCAACACAAAATAGAGCGGTTAATTTAATTAAAGTGCTTATAAAACAATATAACATATCAATAGAGAATGTACTTAGACATTATGATGTGACAGGTAAAATTTGTCCTGAACCTTTTGTTAGAAATCAAGTACAATGGTTGGACTTTAAAAAAATGTTGAGTGAAGAAAAGAAAGAAGGTACAGATATGCTATACAATTACATGGACGAAAATATGCCAGTATGGGCAAAGCCTACTATACAAAAATTGATTGATAAGGGCGCACTCAAAGGCAATGAAAAAGGAGAATTGATGTTGACAGATGTGATGTTGAGAATATTTGTAGCAAATGACAGAATGGGGTTATATGATAAATAGGGGGTACAATATGGACAGTTTTATACCATGGGTAGGAGGCAAAAAACAGTTAAGAGGGGAAATTATAAAAAGATTTCCCCAAAATATAGACAGATATGTTGAAGTATTTGGCGGTGCTGCATGGGTATTATTTTATGCAGAAAAGCACGCAAATGAAGAAATTTACAACGATATTAATGGGGAACTGGTTAATTTATTTCGTATGGTAAAGTATCACCCCAATGCTGTAGCAGAAGAATTAAAATTCACACTCAATGCAAGAGAGACATTTGAACAGTACAAAATAAATAAAGGCATGACAGAAATACAAAGAGCTGCAATGTTTTACTACTTAATTAGAACGTCTTACGGTGCAAATACGCAACAGTATGGCAAAAGTAGCAGAAATGCATACAGCTTTATAAATGATATAGAGGGAATACAAAAAAGGCTTTTAAAAGTGGTAATTGAAAACAAAAATTTTAGTGAATTAATAGAGCAGTACGACAAAGAAAATACACTTTTTTATTGTGACCCACCTTATTACAAATCAGAAAAAAGATACATAAAAGATATTGTATTTGGAAAGCAAGAACATATATTACTTTATGAAACACTTTGCAACATAAAAGGCAAATTTGTACTGAGCTATAACAATGATGATTTTATAAAAGAATTGTATAAAGAATTTGATATACAAGAAGTGGAAAGAAAAAGTAACTTGAGTAACTGCAATGGTAAAACACAAGTATACAAAGAGTTGATTATTACAAATTTTTGATAGCAAAAGGGGCGAAAGCCCCTTATATTTTTGTTATCAATTTGTTACTTTTTGACTAGTTTTAATAAGTTTTTTAACAATTTTTATATGTAAAAAACGTTATAAAATCAATATTTTCATGCTTTTTAAAAGTGATAACTTTTAATAAGTAATAAATTTGATTAGAGAACTCATTGCCTCATCACTATTCAGCCAATTAATTTTATGCTCAAGTTCTTTTTTAAAAGCAGATAGTGTATTTACAATAATAGGATTTTTAAAAAAAGGCTGATTATTTATATATCCCATATAATAAATATTTTCTTTTGTATCAATAGTAGCAGATAACTGAAAAAGAGGAATCTCACCTGAACGCATAGAATAATATATATTTTGAAAAAGTAAATTCAAATTTAAATGATTTTGTATCATATTATTAAAAATAAATTTATTCAAATATTCTATAGTTGACTGACAAATATCATTTATTCTTTGTTGTGTTATAAAAGAAGGCTCATTAATCATACTATGCATATGTATATAAAACTCTCCTGTTATAATAGGAACAATTCTATAACAATATGAATATGGCTGATGCATGAAATCACTATACTTATCTATAAATTCTTGTGTATGATTTTTAAAACATTGTGCTGCTTTTGCAAATCCTTCATAAATATATTCTTTCCAATAAGTTAAAGGAAAAATATTGTTATTTACTAAAAATGTAGCATTTTCTCTTTTTTTTGATATAAATGCCTGTTTTAAAAATCCAAGAGCTTTGTCTGTAATCACTTTTGTTCTAATAGAATTTGGATTTAAAGCACATTCCAAATCTATTATAATAGGTCCCTGTTCTGTTGCCATAATATTTTCATAATGAAGGTCGTCTATACCAAATAATTTTGCAAAACATAGTAATGCACCAAATTTTAAAAAATATGATTTTGCTTGTTCTTCATCCATTTCTTGTGCATGTACTGCAATATCCATAAATCCTGTATTATCAGGAAGTAAGTATGTAGCTAGAACGGGAAGTTTGATTTTTTCTTCTAAAAAGGTATTGGAAAAAGCTAGTAATTCCATTATTATAGTATCTAACCTCATATCACGAGGTTTATATATAAATTGATTTATTGAGTCTGTAATAAAATAAGGGACTTTTCCTCCACAATGCATATCACCATTTGTAGGTATCATGTTTTCTATAGATGTCAGTATAGTGATAAATGAGTTGTGATGCATATTTACAAGTAGACGTTGTATAGTACAAAATCCCAATAAAAAATTTTCTGCACGTCTTATAAAAAAATCCATATATGTTGTTAAATTTTCATCATATTCACTATGGCATATAATAAGCGATTCTCCTAAACGGAATAAATATTCTAATACTTTATGAGTATTTTTTTTAAAATGACTGTAAATACGATATGCACAATTTAATACATCTTTTACTTTTTTAGGATTTTGGTATATAAAATAAAAAAAAGTATATGGTCCTTCTCCCATAACATCGGCTGAAGGGTTATCAAATTCAATATTAACATTTATTAGTTCACTACACATACTAATAAATATTCTATAATCTGGAATATTCTGAATACTGTTTAATGTAATAAAAATACCATTTCTTGTTGCTTTTGTTTGAAGATTTACAAAAAATATTTTTAATTCATCTATGTCATTTTGAGTATTTTTTAAAGCTAAATCTCCAATTCTTGTTTTTAATGAGCTGATACAGTTATAATAATTTTCAAAATCTTTTTTCTTTGCAATCTTTTTTTCATTTCCCATACATTTCCTCCTGATTTTAAAAATTATACTATCTCTTTTTCATCTGATGTACACCAATTTTTATATTTTAAAAATACTTCTCCGCTGGAAAGAGCAGTATACAAATATTTATAACACTGCATTAAAAGTTGTAAAAATTCATCTCTGTAACATTGTCCGTCTTTTCCAATACCAACATTTGTATCATTATTAGGTTCTCCAAATGCCATACCATCTGGTAGAATACCTGGTTTTATCAACATTTCAAAATATAAATTCCATATTTTTTTATCTTCTTCTGAAAAAGAAAATGTTTTATTTCTGTTACTATTCATTGCTTGCTGTGTATATTTTTCTAAAAAGTGTGTGAAATCCACTATTTGGTCAAATTCTTTTTTATTCATACAACTGCCTCCTTAAATGAATACTTCTATAATTGCTCTCTCTAATAAAATCTTCATATTCAAATATCCTACTGTTCCAATAGCATTTGTTAATGCGGGCATTAATTCTGTATCTTTATTCATATTACATATAACAGTGTCAATATCATATTGTTGTTGTAATAAATTTTTAGATACTGCTACTGCTGCCATTTTTCTTAATAAAATGCTACTTTCTTCTAAAAGTTGTTGCGTTTTTGAAAAATAATTATCTACATAAGATTTTGCTGTAGATAAGCAATTTAGAAGATACTGTTTTTTTAATTTTCTTTCATATTTACTATTGTTTTGCTTTTCAGGTGAATAAGTATAAATTTGTGCATTTATGATAGCAATGTCAGAAGCAAAGGGAAGATGATATTTTTCACTTAAACGCACCAGTCCATTTAAATATTCTCCTGTTTTTTCTTCCAGTAAATAATATTCTTTTGAAATATATTCTGTTATGAAAATCATTTTGTTAAAATACTGTTCAAATTCTTCTATGATTAATATAGAAAGCATACCCATCACCCTAAAGTTAAAAATCGTTTTGTTTCTCCGCTATTTTCATCTTTGTCTACTACAAAACTAACATCTTGTTCTTTGAGTTTGATTTTTACTCTCATAAGTTGTTCAGGTGTACAGTTATTCTCCATTTTTACTGTTTCAGGCAAAACAAGTATACCTTCTTTTTGCTCAAATACTTCTCTAAATTCAAAAAACATAGTATTTCCTATTGTTTCACACATCATTTTTAGTGATTCCTTGTTAATAAAAGGTGTTTGTTCATCTGGATAAGTACCAAATTCTTGTTTACATACACTTTTTAATGTAGATATAAAAACATCTGTAAAATCTAAAAGTTTCATTTCTTTTATATTATTTTCTTCTATATATGTATTCATATAAGTATTCATTAATGTGCAAATAGATGCTGTAGATGATTTATAGCAGGCTTTTAATTCTGGTATTTCGCTCAAACGTATTATTCTTGCTTTTTCTGTTTTTTCTTCATTAAAATGCAATACAACACCTACTTGTTCTGGTTCTACAGTTCCATTTTTTAAAAAAACTTTATTTTCCTGTTTTTCATAATAGCTGTTTTTTATGTTTCGATACAATATAGTAGGTAAATTACTTTCAATTTTTACCAATATTTTTTTTATATCTTCTTTTGTTATTTCTACTTTTTTGACTCCCATAATTTTCACAGGGACGTCAATTTCTGCTTCATCAATAGTATAATGAGGAACAGGCATTCCTCTCAAAATTGGATTGACATAATATTCTTCTGACAAAGCAGCACTATATGCATCTGCAATTTTGCGTGCTTGTAAAAAATCAGTTATCAATAATCCTGCAAATTCACCAAATGTTATCATAATTTATTTTCCTTTCTTTTATTATTTAGATATCTTTTCAATATGGGTATTTGTAGAAGAGGCATCGGAAAGTAAATCTAATAAATGTTCCACACCAGCAGGCATATCATCTTGTTTTGCATGCACATGAATATTTAAAGAATAGTCTCTTGTTACTGTATCTGATGTATTACTTTTTCTTTGATTGGAAATAGAAGCACTTAATTTAATTCCTGTTTTAAAACGAAATCCATTGTAACCAGCATGTGCTTCTGTTTTTCCACCATAAGTTAAATCAGATGATGTTTTTGTTTCCTGCACAGAGTTTATTTTTACATTAAAATCAATTGTGGCATCATCTACTCTTATGTATGGAATAGGTACCATTGTTAATAGTGGTACTTTTAAAGAAGTAATTTGTTTTTGTACTTCTTGTACTTCTTGTGGTTCTTGTTGTTGTTCTTCTTTTTCAGGTACAATCATTTTTTCATATTGAAAATCTACATAAACTGGTTTTCTTTCTCCTTGTTTTCCTTCAAATCCAACTTCATTGATAAAATTAACTGTTGTATGTGCTGCTTGGCTTTGTGCTTCTACAATTGCACTTAATGCACCTCCTATAATACTACCTAAGCTAATAGAGGAAATTTCATTACCATAATTTGCCATATTGCTTTCTCCTTTCTGTTAATGAAAAAATGATGATAACAAACATAAAATTAAGTGATATTTTTGTGTATAAAAATAGCTTTTATTATTTGCCTTATTTTGCCCTAAATTTTACGTTTTTTAAAAAATTCTCATTTTTTGAAATGATTTACAATAGATTAGAAAATACTTCCAATTACTTTGAATTTTCAATACTATTATTTGACATTGATTTCCATTTATTATAACATAGTTATAACTATATTACAGTAAATTTTTATTTGAGAAATAGGAATTTCTTTAAACAATATGCTATATTAGAATATTCATTTTATAATTATTTGATATTAAAATAATTGTTATCATTCAAAATGAAATATATATAGAATAGGAGCATTAGTTTATGTGTCATATGGATATTATAGATAATCAAGATGTCATTTTTATAGCAATTGCAGAAAATGTAGTTAATATTTTTGAGCATGAAGAACAAAAAAACATTATACAAAATGTTATATCGGATTGTTGGAATTGGATAAAAACAAAAGAAAAAGATGGAGATTATTTTTATGAATTACTTGATGACCAAGAGAAGGGATTAGTTATTTTTCAAGAAAACACAAATAACCCTAAAGAAATTTGTGCTTGGAATTGTATTATAAATGCTGTTGCATATATTTCAAAAAAAGCATATGAACTAGAAGGACAAATTTTTCTTCCCCAAGCAATAGAAATAGTAGATAATACTTTGATAGAACATACAATAGAAAATTTTTTACAATGTAATGAACATGCAAACTCTTTTATTGATAATGTAATAAAAATATGTAGTAATACAACTAACATAATAATGGTTAGACAAAAAATATTAAAGCTTTAGATAAAAATAAATTGAAAGAAATATTTAAAAGTAATGTGATTAATATAAAAATGGTTTAAAAAATTGAAAAATAAGACACAAATTATGACAAACCAGATATTTTTATGCCATTATTCTATTTATCAAAAATATATACAGAACAAATGAAGTCAGCACGAAATGATATCATATTAAAAAAGTATATGAGTATTAGTATGTTAGATTTTACATTATTTAAAATTTTACTACTTATTGTAATGTAAAGCAAATATTTTCAGTTTGTTGTGTATAAAATCAATATGATAATCCATTTGAAATAAGCAATATATATGAAAGTAGTTGGAAATATGCATATAAGAATATTATTCTACAGAACTATCTTGATACTATCCCAATAGGACGATGGATAAATAGTATTAATGATAATAATATAAATCATATTGTTATAATAGAAGATGAAATGATTATAGTAACTGTAAGTTTCTGTCAATCAAGATGTAAAAAGTATAGTGATTATGGAGAAATTATTTTTATATATTTTCTACCCGAATATATGGGAAAAAGATATGGTAAATTACTACTAAATAAATGTATTGAAGAATTAAAGCAGTGTGGATTTAATAAGGTTCTTTTATGGGTTTTGGAAGATAATGATAGAGCAAGAAATTTTTATGAAAAAAATGGATTTATTTGTTCTGAAGTATTTTTAGATGATAATATTGGTGGAAAAAAATTAAGGGAGGTAATGTATTTTATTGCTTAAATAATTTTCCATTTGTTGGAGAAAAATAACACTAGACATTTAGGAAAATCTAAGTGTTTTTTTACCCCACCCCATTAAATCAAATTTATGGAACGAAAATATTGTAGGATTATCACTAAAAGGAAAAGTATTAGAAGTAACAAATAATCAATTAAGGGTCCATTTGGATATTGATGATACAGTGCCACCTGTCCCTTATTGGTTTACCTATGCTACATTATATTCTACATGGTACTGTATGCCAGAAACAGGTGATTATGT
>JBCLQL010000025.1:0-7510 GCA_041223565.1 Lachnospiraceae bacterium 46-61 | reverse complement strand
GATAGAAATAAATCCTCACTAATTTGTACTTGTTTCATATTTTACACCTCTATTTTTTAATTTTGTGACGATATTTTGTCTGTTGAATTTTAAAATATCGTCACACTTTTTTTCAAAATTTATATTCAAAAAACGCTGTAAAATCAAGGATTTCTTGCAATTTTATTTTATCTTTTTTAGTTCTGTGACGATATTGACGATATTTTTATATACCTGCTATTTTTTAAAATACCGTCACACTATTCCCTTTTTATTTTCTAAATCAATCAGCACAAATCCCAGTAAAATCAATGCTTTTCACACATTTACACCTATTTTTCAAGATGGTTGTGACGATATTTTTTATATTTTCCCTGCTGTCTAAAATACCGTCACATCGTCACACTTATCATTTTTTTACCATTTTTATGTCTTAAAAACCTTGTAAATTCAACATTTCTGGCTATTTGACATTTTTATTTTCGTATGACGATATTCACAAAAAATATCGTCATGCTTTTCATTTTTTTCCCAATGTCAACTTAATTTGTCTGCCTGTCCTATTTCTGTTTGTTTCATAATAAATGTTGAACTCCTCAAGTAATCGTTCTGCATTAACATTTAAACGTCTTGTGAGTGCATTTGGAGATATTTCCTTTGGCAATAAGGCAGTCAATTCTGAAGCAGTTCCAATCCAATCAGATTTATTTTTTGTTACTATTTCTCCAACCATTTTTACGATTGTGTCAAGTGGTTCTTTGCACAGTTCCGTTTCCATTTTGATAAATTTCCACAAGCATTTTTCTCTATCAAATTCCAAATAAATTTTTTGGTCTTGTTGGTCACGTCCAACAATATCAAGTATACCCTTGTTATCAATACGTTTTGTCTTCTGAAGTATAAAGGCTCCATCGGCAGCTCCCAGCAAACCATTCGTGCCAGAAATCATATCAAAACAATCCTCTGACTGCAATTTTCTTGTGTGATGAACAATTAATATACAAATATTATGCTTTTCACTGAATTGTTTCAACTTCATAACAATATCGTAGTCATTAGAGTAATTATATCTATCACCATTGATTTCTCTTACTTTCTGTAGCGTGTCAATCATAATCAACTTTGTGTCTGGATGCTCTTTAACAAAATGATTAAGTTGCTCCTCTAATCCTTCATTCAACGATTTTGATTTTGTAGCAAAATGAAAATTTGCTGTACTCTCCATGCCGAACATTCTTGACAATCTCTTTTGTATTCTACTGTAATCGTCCTCTAATGCTAAGTATAAAACACTTCCTTGATTGACTTGGTAATTCCACAAAGGTAAGCCCATACTGACATGATAACCTAACTGTGCCATTAAAAATGACTTGTCAATTTTGGGGGCACCAACAAAGAGATATGTACCACTATAAATCAACTTATCAACGACAGCAGCCTTTGGTGGATATACTGTATCATATAATTGTTCCATTGTAATCGTTTCCAACACCTCCAGTTCAAAATTTTTTAAATTTTCTGTGGCTTGTAAATTGCTTTTTTGTTGTTTTTCTGTTATACTTTTGTTAACTAAATTTGATTGTTCCTTATCTGTTGCCTCAGATGAAATAGGAACAATCTTTTCTTTTTTACTCATTGGTTTTCCTCCTTTATATCTTTTAAAATTTGATTGATAAATTGAATTGTTGATGTTGTCACATCATCAATTTCATTTCCATTTGTTAGTTTTTGCAGTTCTATACAAATCTGCTCTATTTGATTTTTCAGAGCCTTATAAACTCTTGTATTGCCTACTACCACAATATCTTTACAAAGTAATCTTTTGATAATATAGTCTTGTTTGGTTAAACCAGATAAAGCTACTAGGTTATCTAACAATATTACTTCTTCCTTTGACATTCTAAATGAAACCGTTTTGTTTCGCCATCTACCTTGCTTGTCTAAATTTCTCTCCAAGTTATTCACCTCTTTCTACATTTAATTTTTGTGCCATTTCTATTTGTTTCGTAGGAAAAAGATGTGCATATTGGTATGTAATATCAATGCTTTCATGTCCTACTCTGTCAGCAATTGCAACTGCTGAAAACCCTAGGTCAATCAAATGACTAATATGTGAGTGTCTTAAACTGTGCAATTTAATACGCTTTACACCTGCTACTTTTGCACCTCTATCCATTTCATGATGTAAATAGGACTTTGTAATTGGAAAAATTCTATCTGTGGATTTACAGCCATAAAGCAGTTTTAAATAGTCTTGCATTTCTTCAACCAAAAAATCAGGCATTTGTATTATACGATTGCTTTTTGCAGTCTTTGGTTCAGTAATAACATCTTCACATTGAAGCCTTTGATAAGATTTATTGATAGTCACTACACCTTTTTCAAAATCGAAATCGGCTGGTGTCAACGCAAGTAGTTCTCCCAAACGAATACCACACCAGTAAAGCATTTCAAAAGCGTAAAAAGAAAGTGGTTTGTCCATCATTGCTTCTGAAAATTTTAAATACTCCTCCTTTGTCCAAAACTCAATTTCTTTTGTTTGAGCTTTTCCCATATTTCCAGCTTTTGCAGCAGGATTGGATTTCAATTCATAGTATCTCACAGCATGATTAAAAATTGCACTTAGCTGATTATGCACTGTTTTCAAATATGTTTCTGAATAGGCATTACCTTTTTCATCTTTGTAAGCAAGCATTTTGTTTTGCCAAGCAATTACATCAGCAGGACGGATTTCATTCATTTTTTTGTTGCCAAAGGCAGGAACTAACTTTGTTTGAATGATGTTTTCTTTTGTAAGCCAAGTATTTAATTTTAACCTTGCTTTCATATCTTTGCTGTAAACCTCAACAAAATTTTCAAATGTCATATCAAGATTAAGCTGCTGCTTTTGTTTAAATTCTCTTTCCCATTCCAACGCTTCTCGTTTTGTTTGAAATCCTCTTTTTGTTTTGCCTTTGTTTTTCCCTTGCCAATCACGATAGTAGAAAAATACAAACCATTTTCCAGTTTTTTTATCTTTGTAAGCCGACATAACTTTCCTTCTCTCTCAGTCCATAAATTTTTTCTTCAAAAAATTGTCTGCTAACCTTTCCAGAAATTGTAATAAAACCCCTGTTTTTTAATTCTTCATTCAATTTTCGTATGAGTTTATAAGCGTATGGCTTTGATACACCCAATTCTGTCGCTATTTCTTCTGCTTTTATAAATAAATTTTTATTCATACTTATCAACCACCTTTTACTATTCGCTTATTTGTTAAAATTTCTATATCTATTATATATTATCTTTTTTGTTAATGCAAGTATTTATTTCACATATTTGTTAATTTTTTATTTACTATTTCCAAAATATCAGTTATAATAAATACAAAAATATTTGTAAAAGGTGGTAAATCCTATGACTGTTGGTGAAAAAATAAAGCGAATTCGTATTTTTAGGAATATGACACAAAAAGAGCTAGGTATTGCAGTTGGTTTAACTGAAAACCGTATTGCTCAATATGAAACAAACTATCGAACTCCTAAAAAAGACCTTTTAAACCAGATTGCTGAAGCACTTCATGTAAATTCCTTAAATTTCTATGTAGAAATTTCTGGAAGTGCAGAAGACATCATGCAGACCTTTTTCTGGATGGACGAGTTAAATCCCAATACAGTCAACCTATTTCAAATGACTGAAAACCCAGAACTCAGCACAGAAGTAGAATATAAAAATTCTGACGCTTGGATTACTCCTGCACCTGTAGGTATTTTTCTCAACTACAATCTTGTAAACCAATTTTTAGCAGAATGGCTCACTCGAAAAACAGAGCTGAAAAATGGACAAATTACCAAAAAGGAATATTTTGAATGGAAGTTAAACTTTCCTTATACTTGTGATGGTGGTGGAAAATTTACACCCTCTGTACAATGGAGAGATTCTTAAAACAAAAATAGACCCTTTCGTTTTATACAAATCAACGAAAAGGTCTATGTAAGTTTTAATATCATTTTAATATCAGAGAGGGTAAAACAGTTCAAAAAACCCTTATATTGCAAGGCTTCTCTGAATTTTTGGTACTACTCCCACTCGGCAAGCTCAAACAGAACTTAAATACATATGTTTCATTTGTGTATTATTTTTGCCGATATTTTCTCTCAATTCCATATTTTATTCTGACTTACTGATTTTTTGTTGCCAAATTGTTGCCATATATTTATTATACCAAAATTAGCAAAGAAAGCAATCCTAATTTATTAAAAAAATTAGATAATTATTATATAAATATTTTAAAAAATGCTCATACTATATCAAGCAATATCAAATTTTATATCGAATATTAAAAAAATTGATAATAATAAATTAAAAAAATAATAATAAGACATAAGTAAATTATCATTTTTACTTATATCTTTTACATGATTATAAATAGCAATATCAAAACAAAATCGATTAATTCAACTGATTTATTTAATAACTTTAACATAGTGTACATTTTTCACAATTACAAACTTTTTCTTTCTTCTGCTATTTTATCAAAAATATCTGCTATTTTTAAATAAATATCTTGTATATTTTGTATGTTTTCTCTGTTGCTGCTATCTTCTGTTAAAGTATCTAGCAAAGAATCACAGTAATTTGCAAGAGTATCATAGTTTTTCAACCAATTTTTTTCTTCTAATTTTAATTTTTCACATTCTCCAATTGTGATTTTTCCACCTTCTTTAAAACTATCTTTTAGTGGAATGATTACAAAACTTGTTGTTAGAAATTCTTGTTCATTTAATACACCTTTTTCTTTTAACTCTGTTAATAATTTCTTTTTTTCCTCACAACTTAAATCTTCCACATCATATTTTTTTGCAAATTCTTTCCACTCCTTGTTCTCTAATCCATAAAATAATTCTTTTTCAATTTTCTCTGTATCAGTTTCTGTTTTTTGTATTTTCATATTTTCTGTATCAGTTTTTACTTTAGCAGAAGTATATACATCAGATTTATGAAGTTGATTATTTTCTTTTTCTAAAATATTTTCTTTTTTATTTTCTTTTACCATAAATTTAGAATAATATTGTTGATGGTTTTTAGAAATAGCATTTAACATATAATCATCCTTTCTTATATAAGTAAATACTGTATATAGTAACTAAAATTGTTTTATCTATATACAGTATTCACTAATCATTTTATTGAATCAAAATTTTTGTATTACATTAATAATCTAAATAATGAACTACCCCTGTAAATCTGTTTTTGAATAACTGGGTTTTACTGATTGTAGGATTATGATAACAAACATTTCCCTCAATTCTCATATCATATGAAGTAGAATAAAGGTAGAAGCAAGCAATCATTACTTTACTTCTACCCCTTTTAACTATAACAAAATTTCTTTTACAATATCAGCAATTTTGTTATAAGTTTTTCTTGTATTTTCAATGCCAGTTGTGCCAACATGATTTAATTTTGCACCCAGCATTTGCTTATATAAATAAAAATCCATTTTTTCAATAAAGTCTAATGGATCCCCTTTCCAGTGATTTGGTAAATATGCATCATAGGGATCTGATTTTTGTTCATATGTGACCGTAAAAGAACCAGATTCCATGTCTGGTATGGGAATTAAATGCCCCATAGCTTCTAAACGCTGACCATTTGTAATCAAACCCATGTCCGTCAATTCTAACAAAAAATCGTCCCATTCTTCCATAGAAAATTCTTTTTTGCCTACAAATTTTGTGCGCCATTCCTCTGCGCCTCTGTAATATTGCCTTTTTCTGCACACTGTTATTGGTATCAGATTTGTGTATTAAATGATGGTTTTTTATGTTCCCATTTTTTGGGGTGTAGTTTGGCGACATAATATACCCCTCTTTGAAAGGAGTTTTCTGTATTAATGTTGTAGTATATATATTTGCATTGATATTCATAAATATTATCTCCCTAATATCTATTATCTTGCTGTAATATTTACCTGTATAGTTGTTGAAGTGTCACTTAGATAAAGAGCTACAAGTTTAAAAACATTTATTAAAATTAGGATAGAAACTAATAATCAATATCATATGTTATCAATATCTTGCACAAACCACAATAGTAACTTTTAGGTTTTTTAGATGCTATAAATCCTATTTTTGTAACTTTTCCTAGTACAAATCCACCACTTTTTTGCACTACAAAATCTGAAAGAAAGGAACCCAAAAGTTTATTTTTTTCAGGTAACCAATATACTCCCCTTGAAGCAACAGAACTTAAATATCCTGCTTTCATTTTTTCTCCACAAAGTGGACACATTTTACTACTCATGAATAACTTTTCACTCCTGGGCATGAAACTAAAAATATATCATTCCAAAATGAGGTTGCTAATTCTTCATCTTTCCATGTATTTGGAGTATAATCTTCATAAAACCATTCATTATAATAATCACTATTTTTGGTTAATACTTGTCTTTCAATACCATCATAAGATAAAGAATATCTTCCATTTACAGGATTGTATCCTGTTAATTCATAATAGAATGATTTGACTGCAACAGGTTCACTAAAAGCTATACCGATTACTCCACCTGCAGCACTACCTCCAAGAGCAGAAATAATAGCAACAGCAATTTGCCTAGGAACATTGGCTGCTGGAACAAATACAGAAATAACACTTGCAATTGCACCAACGATAATTGCTAAAGTATCTGTTTCTTTTCCTCGAATAGTATAAGACTCAAGATCTGTATCAGTATTATTACTATATACTCTAATTCTTTCTTCTTTCTCTGTAATCATAGATTTATAGTATGTAATATATCCAAGTGTTGTATTTGCAGATTTTATATTTTTAGGTTCTACAACATCATCTTTTGTTATGATGTCAGATACTTGTACAATTTCAGAACCTGTAATTTCTCCATCTTGATAATTTGTAACAATTAATTCATCACCACCAAACTTCCCTTCAACCGTTTGCGTGAGAATGTCTTTTTCAAATTGTTTAATTTCAAAAGAGCCTGAATTACTTTTTTCAGCCTTTGATATCTCTTGAATATTATAAGTAATTTCCATATATCCTGTATTTGATGTAGCAAAACTTGATGTATTACTTGAATCTAATTCTTTCGCCGTTACAGGTGATACTAAGGAAATAACCATAATAAAACTTAAAATTGTACTTAAAAACTTTTTGATTTTTTTTCTCATAATTTTATTCCTCCTTCATTCACTTGAAAATTTGCCTGTTATGTGTTACACTAATGCAAAAAATGTCTTATAAAAATATAGAATTTTATGCCTGCCATGCACTGAAAAACTTTATTTTATAAGGCATTTTTCTTTTTTCTATCCATCTCTCCAACACATAATATTTTTCTCCTTTCTATTTCATATTATTTATATCAAGTCTAATTTCTTAGAGGATATACTATTTAATGAGGGCAAGATTTATTTGTTTGTTCACTAATAACATCACCCTTTACAGTATAACCACAGTCAGTGCAATATTTTGCAGCATACACAGTTGTTTTGCAAGAACCATCGGAATATTTTTTATGCTCTGTAATATT
>JBCLQL010000024.1:0-7949 GCA_041223565.1 Lachnospiraceae bacterium 46-61 | reverse complement strand
TAACTCATATAAGCATTTTTTAATGCCCATTTATCCGCTGCACCATCACCCTCTTTTATTTTGAGTTCTGGAAAAAAGCTAGTAGGTACAAAATCATGATACTCCTCCAATTGTATGGTATTTCTAACCGTTTTAGAAAACGATATTGCCAAATCCTGTCCATAACTTACTGTAATCACTTGATTTTTAGTATTTTTTCCTAATACCCATGTTGCAAATAAACTAGCAGTATAACTTTTTCCAAAACCAGGAGGTAAATTTAATATCAATATATCATAGGGCTTTTTTGTTTTTTCATTTATCATTTTTCTTTCATACATTTTTTGTAATGTATCACAAACAATAGATTGGTATGTTCTTTCTTGTTTAAAAAAATCACTGTTAATCATATTGCAATATTGTCTAAAACTTTTTTTGCCTTTTTCAATATCTATATCCCTTTGTGTTTTTTCCCTTGTAGAAATACTTTTAAATTCCTGCAAAATACTCATAAAATACCTCTAAGTTTTTCCTCATAAAATCAAATTTTTTAAGGAAACGTAGTTTCCGTTTAAAGTTCTTTGCTTCTTTCTTTCAAGAAAAAAGTAGGAGTTTGCGTGCCACTCCCTCAAGGTTTTAATGCCTTTCTCTGCTCAATATCATAGCAGCAATATCATGTTCTCTTTTCATACTTTCTTCATTAATATTTGTGTATCTATCACTTCTGTTTTGTCTGTCCCATTGTCTTTGATATTCTTTTCTTTTTTTGCCATTTGATATTTTTCTGTTTTCTTTTTCCTGTTTGTATTCCGGCAATTTTTTAAAATAGCTGTAAATGCTTTTTTTACTTTTCAATATGATTTTACTTATTTCTTGAATACTTTTTTTCTCCATAAAAAAAAGAGCTTTTGCTTGCTCTTGCCACATTTCACCACTTCCCTTTTTTGTCGGATTATTTTTGGACGCAAAAACGCTACTGACATAAGACATGGAAAGTCTTTCTATAAAATTTATTTTTATGATTTCTCTGTTTCTTTTTCAATATCATTTGCTATTTTAATAATCTCTCTTGCTACTTCAGGGTGATTTTTTCCAATTTCTTCATATACCTGTTGTTTCAACCTCTTTAACGCAGTATGTACCGCACCAGCCTCTTTTCTTGCATTGAGTTTCAGCCTTTCATTCTGTACCTGCGCCCTTTGCAATGTTGCAATAGAACGTGCTGCTTCTAATTTTTCGTTGTGTTTAACATTTTCATTTATTAATATTTCCATAATCATCTGACTAATGAGAGCGTTGTTTGCTTCATGTAGTTCTGTTGTAGGTCTTTCTGCATTATCTTCCGCTAAAAGCTGTGCATATTCTTTTGCCAATCTCACATTTTCAAATTTTTGTAAAAAAGGTTTTCCATATCTGTGTATACTTGATTTAGAAATGTTGTGTCCCATTTCTTTTAAATATTTTGCAACTTCCTTATAAGTGTGCCCCTCAAGAAGTCTGTTTTCTACTTCTTTTCTTATCATTTCGGGCAGTTTATCCACTTTTCCGTGACTTCTGTTTTTTTCTGTCAGTAGTATTTCCTCCTTTCCTTCATTTTTCTCTGCTTCTACTGTAATATATTTTTACTGACAAGTCAACGTGACAATGTCAGCTGACAATGACAACTGACAATGTCTCAAATTTCTGTCACAAATATCATTTTACTTACTTTGTTCTGCAATTCTATAAATCGTTCTTTCTGATAAATGATATTTTCTAGCTAATTCTTTAGCGTTTTTTTCTGTAAATTCTTCTGCTATTTTATCATATTTTAAACCCTTCAAAAGTTCTTCTTCTTTTGGTATGTAAATACTTGTTCCTCCAAACACACGAGATAACAGTATTAAATTTTCCATTCCTATTAATTCTGCATATTCTTTGTGTTTTTGTTTTAAATTTTCTGTTTTTCTATTTTTCATGTTCTTCCCTCCTAATAAAATATTTATCGTTTTTCTAATATTATATCATAATACTGTATACTCAAAAAATAAAAAATACAACATTGATTATTATAGTTATACTACAAATCATTACTAATCAATAAAAAAATTTACATTTTTTAAAATTTTTTTCATTTTTCTATTGATAACTCATACTATCGGTAGTATAATAGTATTCAGAAAGGGGGAATAAAATGAAAAAATAAAAGAGCTCAAAAAAGTGATAAGGGCACTCATTGAGCTTACATTAGAAATAAGTACTCTCGTAGCTATGATTAAAATGGTAATAGAGAGTATCTTATAAAATAACTTGGGAGGGGAAACCCCTCCCCTATAAAAAATATTATCACAAATCCACCCAAAATACAATGAAAAATTCTACAAAATCCTCAATGATTGCATTATTGCAATTACTGTTTCAAATTGTTCGCCTTATTATAATTGTTGTAGGTCTTTACATTATTATATTTCATAAATAGGAGTGATTTTTATGCAAGAAAAAGCAAACCCACAAACAGAAGCAAATAAAAGATGGCAGGAAAAAAACAGAGAAAAAGCAAAATATTTGCGCAATCGTTCTACAGCAAGAAGTTTTATCAAAAATCAAGCAACAACAGAAGATATAGAAGAATTACAACAACTCATACAAACAAGAATCGATTTTCTCCATGCTTCTGCATCAGAACAAACAGAATAAAATACAAATAAGGAAAGGGGGCTTTTTCCCTCTTTCCTATTTGATTGATATTACTTTGCAAAAACGCTAGTTTTTGCTTTAGAGTTTCGCTCAAGCCTTTTCAAAGGCTTGTGGGAGTTTGAGGGCTAGCCCTCAAGGTCTTTTTTATCTTTTTCCCATATACTTTTTAATCCTTCAATCAATTTTGCAGCTTGTTTACTTGTCAGCCAATTTACATTAGAAATATGATATTGTTTTTCTATAAATTGTCTAAGTGTCTTTTCTTCCCAGCCTAGATATTGTGTCAGTCCCCTAATATATTTTAATTGTTTTTCTGTAGTGTATCCTTTTGCAGTCTGTTTTTTTCTATGATTGATAAAACCATTTAAACTTTCCCCGTTTTTTTCTGCAATTTTTTTAATTTTTTCTTTTTTTCCTTTTGGCACGATTAAATAAATACGATCATTATTTTCTTTTAAGCATTGATTTTTATATTCTGTTGTTCCAGCCATTTAATCACCATAATAACCATACCAAGCAACAAAAAAATATGGTATAATAAAAAAATAAAGAAAGGATGATTTTCATGACGGAAGAAATGAAAGAACTTAGCAAGGTATTAATGGAGGAGATAAGAAAAGAAATGAACAACAGTATGAAAGAAGTTATCAGCATTATGAGAGATAGTCACAATATTTTAAGTGACAAAATAGATAATGTGCAAGCTGAATTAAAAGAAGTAAAAACAGATGTACAAGAAATGAAAAATAAAGTTGATGATATGAGCAAAGATATTACTTCATTAAAATTAAAAAATGATGTGGTTGATACAACGTTAATATCTCACACATACGATATTAACCATTTAAAACAGGCAAAATAATAAAATAAAAAGAAAGCCCTACTTAATTAGGGCTTTTTTTTATTGTGTTGTAGTTTAGTTCTATTACTTTTATTTGCTTTTGCAAATTAGCCATATTTGAAAACCTCCATATAACTATGTAATAACTCGTTGTCCATACCTTTTTGTCTTGCTAATACAAATAATAACTTTCTTTGTTTTTCCGTCATCATTTTTCCATTTTTTTCTAAATCATATTTTTTAACTTCTATCATCTGCATTTTAATACTTTTTTCATTTTTCTATATCGTTTACTATAAGCCTTTTTTTCTTCTTTATGTTTTTGATAATAAAGCCTTTGCCTTTCTCGTTCTTTAGGCAAAATATTTGCAATACAATCTTCAAATTTACATTCGAAACAATTTTCGTCACACATTGGAACTCTTCTATTATTCATATTTATCCATCTCCTTTTATTTTTTATGCTCTAATATTCATATCTTTTGCTACTCGTGCAATACTTCTGCCATCTATTTTTCCAAATATCGCTGCTGTATTGACAAATACATTTACAGCACCTCTAACACCATAATTTGTTTTACTAATTTCAAACAATATATCAAGTGCTTTTTGTTCCAGTTTACTTTCTTCAAAAAGCAAAGCAATATCTTCTTTAGTAATACTGTTTGTCATAATGTGTTCATTGTATGCTATTCTGCTGTAAAGCTGTGCATAGGAGGCATGTCCGCTGCCTCTCATTTTAATATAAATTTCTTCATTTCCTACAAAAGCAATGCCTATACCACTTTCATCACTCATACATCTTAAATGATTGATTACCCTTATTGTTAAATGTTGTGCCTCGTCTATAATAAGCACTTTGTTACTACCTTTAAATTTTGCGATTGCCTCTCCATATATTTTTCTTGCTATTTTTTCTTTCATTCTTAATTGTTCTGCTATCAACTCATTCACTCCTGTAATACTTGCAAAACAAGGGGATACCGTTATCACTATGGCACTATCCGAATGATTTTTTTGATATTGTTTAACAGCCATTGTTTTACCAACTCCTGCATCACCATAAGCAACCGCTATTTTTCCTTGTATGTGACAATATTCTATTAACTTATATACTTTGTTGCTGATACTTGTTTGTTTGTACACTGGTGCTTTTGGTGCAATATCCTTCTGTGCTTTCAGTTCAAAAAACTGTTCTATTTTTGGTATAATAATGTGAGGTGCTTTGTATGTTCCTCCTAAAAACTGACTTAATTGAGGATTGGATATATCCAGTTCTTTTGCAATTTCCGTTTGTGTTTTTGCTGTTGCTTTTTTGTATTCTAATAGCCTTTGTATTGCTTGTTGTTCTTCCATCATTATCATCAGCCCCTTATATACTTTTTAAAATCGTTTTAAAAGACTTTTAAACATATTTTAAAAATTTTCATTTTCTTCTTTCCATTTTTTCAGTCTTTCTATTCCTTTTGCCCAATCAATTTCTTCACTACCTGCTGCCTTTGGCAGTGCAACCACTTCTGCCAAATCATCATTATTTTTGACATTATTTTCGTTATATAATATTGGTTGCGTAATTTTTGCTCTAACTGTAGCATTTTCTTCATTTTCTGTATTTTGTATTGCCTTTTCAAGCAACAATGTCAGTGCATCTTTTTGTTCCATTTCCTTTTTTACCTGATAATTTGCTACACGTTTGATAGCATTTCTGTTTTGTTGTTGCTGTTTCTTCACTTCTTGTTTACTTGCGGTATAACTTAATTCTTCCTTCAGTTCTGCAATGCATAAAAATCTTTTTTGTTCGTCATATATTCTTATACTGTTTAAGTCTTCTGGATTGTATCTGACATATACATTTTGTCCGAAATGTTCCTTCCACAATTCTTCATTCCAATACTGTAGCTGTTTACCATAAAATGTGAGTGTCACGCCGTTTTTACCTACTTTCAGCATACCTGTATTGCTCTTTGCATATCTCATAAACATCAAATCTTCTTTTTCTTTTGGTAATATTCTTTGTGTAATGAGATTTTCTGTAAATATCTCATCTGGACATTTGCCATTCATGCCTGCACCCTCATGAGGCTGTTTGTTGTACCAACCTTCTATGTAAATATCTACAAACTGTATCAATTCCTCTATGTTAGGCAGTCCCTTCATACTTTTTACTACCCTTTTCAATCTGTCAGGACGTTCCAATATCGTACCACCTGTATAACTTTCAAATAATTTGCTAAACTGTTCTTTTACCGTGCAAAATGCTCTTTCTATACCTTTGCCTCTTGCATTTCTGGGCAATGCTGTGCGAAATTCTACACCCAAATCGTCCAATATAGAAGGCAATTTCAATTTTTCTCCACTTTTTCTTTTTTTTCCTAAAACCATTTCCGCCTAAATCGTGAAATAAAAATTCCCGTCCGTTGTCAGTGTAAATACTTCTAGGTACGCCAAACTTTTCGCAACCTTTTTTTAACGCATATATCGTTGCATCGGAACTTGGCGCATCTGTTACACACCAACCCATCATTTTTCTGCTTCTTACGTCCATAAATGCCGTTAAATATACCCTGACGGGCTTGCCCTCTTTTTCCACCATAATATCAAATGTATGGTTGTCTGCTACCCAAATATCATTACTTTCTAAATCATCGTACATTCTTTTGATATAAGGAGCACATTTGTCTATAAATACCTTTTCTCTTTCTCTAAAATACATTTTTATAGTATTCGGTATTTTTTCAACACTTCTTTTAAATGTGGTATAACAAGGCATTTCAATGTCTTGTCCTTCAAAATAGAGTATGGTTTCCCTCATACATTGCTTGATACTGGGTTTGTTTTCATTCAGATAGTAATATTCAAATACATCAAATATTTCTCTTGTCATTTTTCTGCTGTGATTGTCGTGCCTGCCTCGTCCGTCAGTAAGTGCCACTTCGCCTTGCATTACAAAACTGTTCCATTTTCTGTAAAGCGTTCTCCTGCTCAAATGTAGCCCTTCATTTTGTACATTCATTACTTTTATGAATTCATTATCCGCTTTTTGTTTGTCTGTTTCTTTTCCTCTGTAACTCTGCCAACTTTCTAATAGCTTACGCCAAAACATTGCATTTTCTTTCTCTTTTTCTGTCAATTCCTTCATTGACTTGCTCTCTTGTTCTTGTTGTATTTCCTGTTTTTGTACTTGTTTTTCTGCTTCTTTTTGCAGCTTTTTCAAATATCTTTTGTATTGAAGTTGTACCTTCTCATCTAGCTTTAAAAGCGGTATACTGTAATGCGTTCCAGCATTTCCGCCAACTTGTCCTTCTATTTGTATTGCTTCAATTTTTTCTTTTGTAATACAGTTTCTAATATATCTTTCTGTGCATCCTTTTATTTCTGCAAGTTGTTTTACTGTTAAATAAATTTCCTTCATACTGCTTACCACCTTTTAAAAAATTCTTGTCAAAAATAGTTCATTGTGGTACACTAAATTTACCTTTATTATATTAGTGGCTAAACAGAGTTTGCTTCTCCAATAGCCGCTTTTTTTATACCACTTAAATATCTTCATTTTATTAAAGCCCTATACTCTGTGCATATCTATGTACTGACGTAAGAGAAATTTTTATTCCATTATCATTTAACGTTTTAGTAATTTCTGCATAAGTATATATTACTGAACACATCATATCTTCTATTGCTTTTTTTGTTTCAAAATCTAATATTGAAATAATACTCGTTTTTCTTCTATCTTTTTTGATATATTGTTGTTCTGTTTTTGTTGTTCTTGTAATATTGGCATAATTGCCTTCATAATTTCTCCTGTTACTACTTTTGCTACCTCTATAGTTGTCTGTTGTATTAGTTCTTTCTCTCTGTCAATCGTATTGTATCTTTGTGAAAACATTCCTTATTTGCCCAACCTGATAACTCCCATCAAACATTTTAGAATACTCAATCCATTCTGCAACTTCCATTGCTAAAAATAATGGGTTTTCAAAATCTCCATACATTGTTAACTGTTTTCCTAATATTTTCCTTTGCTCAATTACTTGTAATACGCTAATTTATTACATTCCTTTCTTTTTCTTATTTTTGTTACATCGCTTGGACATATATTATTTTTTTCTATCAATAGTTTTTATTTAATTTATACTATTTTTTCTTTCTCTTTTTCTTGTTCTTCATTAACTTGCTGGCTAAAAAGTAAAGCTTGTATAGTATTTAATATATATGATTAATTTGTTGGTGTTAACAAACTTGATAAGGAACTTCTTTCAAGTACTGTTTTACAAGACATATTTTTATTGTTTTTCATAAAATACACTCCTATCTTTTTGACTGTACAATTACATTTTTTTATTATTTTTGCTTGTTTAAATATAATATAGCATTTGTTTTTGTTATTATTGAAAAAAGGTGGTGACTTTATAATGACATTTGCTAACAAATTAAAATTGATACGAAAAACTAA
>JBCLQL010000023.1:0-8815 GCA_041223565.1 Lachnospiraceae bacterium 46-61 | reverse complement strand
AATTTTGTGCTTTATGATGATTTTGGATATTTGTTTTTGAGAGATATGGAGGACATGATACTAGATGACTTTTTAATAAACAAAAACAACATAAGAGATTATAGTTATACTACTAGCATTGATGACAATACATATAACAAAATAAAATTAGCATATGATAACAAAGAAACAGGCGTAAGGGAAATATTTCAGACACAAAATGATGAGAATATGGCAAAATGGGGCACATTGCAATATTACGAAAAAGTGAATAGCAAAGATATTGCTGTATTACGTGCTGAGAGTTATTTAAAAATATATAACAGAAAAACAAGAAATTTGCAAATAAAAAATGCTTTCGGTGATTTGAGGGTGAGAGCTGGTACAGGTGTTTATATCAATTTGGATATAGGCGATATCATACTGCATAATAGAATGTGGGTAGAAAGTGTAAAACATAATTTTGAAAAAAATAATTATACTATGGATTTGATACTAAAGGGGTGGGAATTTGTAGAGTAAAATAACGATAAAATTCCGAACGCAAAATAAAAAGTTTAGGGTCAAGCCCTTTTCAAAGGGCTTGCAGGGTGTGGGACAGCGTCCCACGGTCTTAACAAAACAATATTATATTAAAAATGTTATATATTGTATTTAAAATTTTGGTAAAAAGTTTTAATAGTTAAAAAAAATATCTTTATATTTGCGGACGCTGTCCGCACCTGCAAACTTTCCCCCCAGAAAGTTTGATAAAGAACTTTTCAATTTGCGAACGCTATTACAGTATAGGGGGTGATTTCATGTCAAAAGAGCACGAATTTATTAAAATGATAAAACAAGTCGCCATTGAGGCAATACAAAACAGCAAACCCACCAATTTTTACATAGGCAATGTAGTAAGCGAAAGCCCATTATCTATACAGCTTGACCAAAAATTGACACTACCAGAAGAATTTTTATTACTCACAAGAAATGTGACAGACTATACACTGACTATGGAAGTAGACCATAATACAGAAAGTGCAGGTAGTGACGAAAATGAACACAGTCACCCCTATACAGGAGAAAAAGAATTTGTTGTCAAAAATCATTTGATAAAAGGTGAAAAAGTGTTGATTGCACAAGTCGTAGGGGGACAAATGTATATTGTACTAGATAAATTATAGGGGGGTGGCGGTATGTTACCACAAAACAACGAAATACTAAACAATGGCATAGAAATAAGCACATTACCCACAAAAACGCATTACATAAACAAAAATGAAAATCTCATAACAGGTATGACTGATGGCATAGAAGCATTAAAACAAGCAATATATATCATATTACGTGTAGAAAGATACCAACACATTATATATAGCTGGAATTATGGCATAGAGTTAAAAGACTTATTTGGAAAACCTACAACATATGTTTGTGCGGTATTGCCATCAAGAATAAAAGACGCACTCATACAAGATGACAGAATACAAAATGTATGTGATATTGTGACAAGCGCAGAGGGAAATACCGTTTCAATACATTTTACAGTGCAAAGCATTTACGGGGAATTTGAACAGGAGGTACAGTATATTGTATGAACATATGACTTTTCAAAAAATATTAAAAGATATGCTTGACAGAATACCAGAGGGGCTTGACAAAAGAGAGGGCAGTGTACTATATAATGCGCTTGCGCCTACTGCAATAGAATTACAAAATGCCTATATTGAAATGGATACCATACTAGATTTGACATATATAGATACTACAGAGGGGGAATATTTAACAAAAAAATGCCATGAAAGGGGCATTGATAGAATGAAAGCAACAAATACTATTGTAAAAGGTGTGTTTAATATAGATGTGCCTATAGGTAGCAGATACTATATTGATGGCTTGCATTTTATAGTAACAGAAAAAATAGAACAAAATACTTTTCGGTTACAGTGCGAAACATCTGGAGAGCAAGGCAATCACAGCATAGGCAAAATGATACCTGTAGAATATATACCAGAATTAAGCAGTGCAATGCTAACAGATGTGCTGATACCAGGGGAGGATATCGAAAGCGATAAGAGTTTAAGACAAAGATATTATGATAGTTTGTATGGCTATGCTTTTGGTGGAAATATTGCAGATTATAAACAGAAAGTTGGTAGTATGCAGGGGGTAGGTGCTGTAAAAGTGTATCCTGTATGGAATGGAGGCGGTACAGTCAAAATTGTAATACTATCATCTGAATATACAACACCATCACAGTATCTTATAGATACCGTACAAACTGCTGTTGACCCTGTACAAAATCATGGCGAAGGGCTAGGGACTGCTCCTATTGGGCATATTGTTACCGTTGTTGGCGCAGGGCAAACGCTTGTTGATGTGAGTGCAAATATTACTTATCAAAATGGTTATGGCTTTGAAAGCATTAAAAGTGCTTTAGAAAATACGCTTGATGAATATTTTCAAGAATTAAATCAGTCGTGGGAAAATGAACAAAATATTGTTGTGAGAGTGTCAAGAATTGAGTCAAGAATATTGGATTTAGAAGGTGTGGTTGATGTGAGTGATACTGCATTAAATGGACAACAGAAAAATGTTGTTGTAGAAAGTGATAATGTTGTTGTGAGGGGAAATGTAAGTAATGGAATCATAGCGAACGCAAAATAAAAAGTTTAAGGTCAAGCCCTTTTCAAAGGGCTTACAGTGTGTGGAACAGCGTCCCACGGTTCTAACAAAACATAATTATTTTAAAAGCACTGGATATTGTAAGTTTCCCCCTAAAAGTTGGACAAAAAACTTTTGAATATGCGTTCGGACGTTTGCAATACTTTTTATTTTGCGAACGCAGTTGAAATATATGCAGTTGAAACGGTGGTGTATTACTATGATACATTTAAAAAATTTAATAGCGTCATCTTTTTACGATATACACAAATATTTAAAACAAAACAAATACACGCATTACTGGTTAAAAGGCGGGCGAGGCAGTACAAAATCATCATTTATATCTATAGAGCTGATACTAGGTATCATGAAAGACCCCAATGCAAATGCGGTAGTATTGCGAAAAGTAGGGCAGACATTACAAGGCAGTGTATTCGAACAATTACAGTGGGCTGTAGTTGCATTGGGTGTAAGTGATTATTGGGTGAGCAAAAAAAATCCTTTAGAAATGAAATATATTGCGAGAGGACAAGAAAACAAAATTGTATTTAGAGGTGCTGACAAACCTAAAAAAATAAAATCCACAAAATTCAGTCATGGTTATTGTAAATATGTGTGGTATGAAGAAGTAGACGAATTTGGGAGCATGGAAGAAATCAGAACAATCAATCAGTCATTGCTAAGAGGCGGAAAAGATTTTGTTGTATTTTATTCTTATAATCCTCCTCAAAGTCAAAGGAACTGGGTAAATGAGGAGGTGTTACAGCAAAGAGATGACAGAATCGTACATCATAGCACTTATTTGACTGTACCGATAGTATGGCTGGGAGAGCAATTCATTGTTGAGGCAGAACATTTAAAAGCGGTAAAGCCTTTTGCTTATGAGCATGAGTACATGGGCGAAGTAACAGGAACAGGAGGCGAAGTATTTACCAATTTAGATATTAGAAAAATTACAGATGATGAAATTGCAAAATTTGATAATATTGCGAGGGGTATTGACTGGGGGTATGCGGCTGACCCATTTCATTATACTGTCAATCATTATGACAAAACCAGAAAAAGGCTATATATATACTATGAAATACAAATGTTGAATTTAAGCAACAGAAAAGCGGCAGAGCTTATAAAAAAAGAAAATGTATACAATAAAGTAATTGTTTGTGACAGTGCAGAGCCAAAAAGTATAGCAGAAATGTATGATTATCATGTCAAAGTAATAGGAGCGAAAAAGGGTGCAGATAGTGTTGCATATGGCATAAAATGGCTACAGGATTTGGAACAGATTGTCATTGACCCTGTAAGATGTCCCAATACTGCAAGGGAATTTTTAGGGTATGAGCTTGAAAAAGATATAAACGGCAATTTTAAGGGACGTTTTACTGATAAAGATAATCATAGTATTGACGCAGTGAGATATAGTAGGGAGTTTGATATGAGAAATGTAAAAGTAATATAGGAGGTGATTACAATATCACGTAATGTAGATTTAAAACAATATTTACCAGAAGTCATAAAGCACAATAGAGAATTTAAAGTATTATACAATGCACAAAATACACAAGTAAATGCCATATGGCAAGCATTAGAAGTGGTTTTTAACAATGAATTTTTAGAAAGTTTAACAGAGTATGGCTGTCAAAGATGGGAGGGCATACTGAACATCATACCTCAAAAATCTGAAACACTAGAAAGCAGACGTAAAAATATATGGATACGATTCAATGAAAATTTGCCTTATACATGGAAAAGACTTGTTAAATTGATGGACGCTATATGCGGTGAAAACGGCTATACCATGGAACTGTACCACAACGAGTACTTTTTAGATGTTTCTGTAAAACTGACAGAACAAAATTTAAACGGTGATATGATAAAACAGATTGTTGAAATGTTTCAAAGAGTATTACCTGCTAATATTGCTTATGAAAAAAAATTCAATTATGACAGTGAAAACGCTATTGTAAAAATAGGTGGTTTTACAACAATAGCACAATATATAGATGTACTACCTTATATGCCTACAGAATATCAATATGATTGTGATATATTTACATCTGGTGTAATTTGTGTGGGTATACATATGGAAATAAAAGAGGGGTGAGAACTATGCAAAAATATTATAGTGTTGTAACAGATATAGGAGAAGAATTACTTGCGAAAGCAGCACAACAAAGTGAAAAATTAAATATTGTATCACTTGCGGCAGGTGACGGAAATGGAGCGTATTACAGACCTACAAGCGACATGACAGCATTAAAAAAAGAATGTTGGAGGGGTGATATTAAAAGCTATGAAATTGATAGCATATCAAAAAATGTCATAAAAGTAAGTGGTGTGATACCTAGTGATGTAGGACGTTTTGTATTGAGAGAATTAGCGTTATTTGATGACAATGATAATATGATTGTGGTATCAAATGCGCCTGATTTACTCAAAGCGGTACTTGCGGAGGGTGCGCTTACGGAGGCAGTGGTATATATGAGAGTTGCTTTCAGCAATACAGATGTTGTCAATATACAAGTTAATTCTAGTGTGATATATGCCACAATGCAGGAATTAGACGCACACAAAAATGATGAAAATGCACATAAAGAGTTATTTTCACAAAAAGTAGATAAAACCAATTTTACAGGCGAAAATATAGGCACAATGCTAGAGGAGGTAGGTTGGCAAAGTGGTAGTGATATGACAGAAGTATTAGATACAAAAGCAAATAAAGATTTGAGCAATGTAGAACAATCTGACTTCAATAATAAATTCATGATAAAAGGCAATATTTTTATAGGGAATACAGGCTTACCTTTGGTAACAACGGGAGATAGTAATATTGCGGTAGGAAATAGAACATTAACAGCAATTACAACTGGAAGTAATAATGTTGCGATTTGTAATAGTGCTTTGTATCATGCTAAAACAGCAAATTTTAATATAGCAATCGGTCAATTTGCATTAACACAAAATCAAGATGGAAATGGCAATATAGCAATCGGGCAACAAGCATTAAATACTTTAAAAACAGGGAACAATAATACAGCTATTGGATTTAGTGCTTTATCAGGCTCTACTGACCGTTATAATGCAACTGGTATAGGTGAAAATACAGATGTTACGGGCGACAATCAAGTACAAATTGGTAGCAGTGGTGTGACAGTATACACACAAACAGCAATACAAACCCGTTCGGATTACCGTGACAAGCTAGACATACAAAATACTATATTAGGATTAGAATTTATTAAAAAGCTAATACCAAGGCAATTTAGAATGAATAGCCGTGAGGCATATTTTGAAATAGGGCAAAAAAGGGATTTTACAGCTACAAATGATGGTAGCAAAGCGGGTAAGCGATTTCATCAAGGTTTTGTAGCACAAGAAGTCAAAACGGTATTAGATGAAATGGGTATTGATTTTGCAGGGTATCAAGACCATAAAATAAATGGCGGTGAAGATGTACTATCATTGGGTTACACTGAATTTATTGCACCCATTGTAAAGGCAATACAGGAGCAACAAAAAATAATAGAAATGTTAGAACAGAAAATAAATAAACTGCAACAAAAAATAAATGCGGAGGTGTAACATATGTCAGAAAGAAAATATTTTGCAATACTGACAGATATTGGGCAACAAAAAGTTTCAGCATTTGCCTCTGGAGGGGAAAAAGTAAATATTACAGCGTTTGTTGTAGGCGATGCGAATGGAGAATATTATACCCCAACAACAGATATGACAGAGATAAAAAACGAGGTATGGCGAGGCGTTGTGTCAAATGCAGATGTTGTAAAAGACGCACAAAATGTTATGCGGGTCAGCACTGTCATACCTGCAGAAGTGAATGGATTTATTGTAAGGGAAATGGGTTTGTATGATGAAAACGGTCAGCTTATCGCAATAGGAAATACACCCCCTATGCCTAAAGTGATGTTGGAGGAGGGTGTATCAACAGAACTGAATTTGTCTATGCGATTCGCTGTGAAAAATACGGAAGCACTTACATTTGTCACAGACCCCCACACTGTCATTATGACAAAAGATATGCTTGATACTCATAATGTGGACAATAATGCACATAAAGAATTGCTTGATGGGAAATTTGATAAAACAGGTGGTACAATAACAGGTAATACAACCATGCAAGGAAATTTGATGATAAAAGGTTCTAGTAATTATGGCAATAAAATCAATTTTGGCGATGGGGATTATGTACATATCAGCGAACCTACAGATGATAATATGGAAATTAAGGCAAATAATGTTAATTTTGTTGTAAGTGGTAATATTACACAAAATGGTAATAAAATAGGTGGGGCAATGACAAGAGATGAAATCAACAATGTTATGAGAGGAGCAGGATATTTTAATGTTGCTTTGGGGGCTAATACTTTAATAAACAATACCACAGGGAGGTGCAATACAGCTAATGGGGATTGTGCTTTACAGGAAAATACCACAGGGGGCGACAACACAGCTAATGGGTTTTATGCTTTACGATTAAATACCACAGGGAACTACAATACAGCTAATGGGTGCTATGTTTTAGAGAAAAATACCACAGGGGACTACAATACAGCTAATGGGTGTTTTGCTTTACGATTAAATACCACAGGGAGCGATAATACAGCTAATGGGTATTATGCTTTAGAGAGTAATACTACAGGGAGACGTAATACAGCTAATGGGTGTTTTGCTTTAGGTAACAATACCATAGGGAACTATAATACAGCTAATGGTTTTTTTGCTTTAGCGAACAATACCACAGGAGACCACAATATAGCTGTAGGTAGTCATAGTTTAGAATGTATTACTTCTGGTAGTAATAATGTTGGAATAGGTTTTGGTGCTTTGATAAATATAAAAGAAAGTGAGAATAATACAGCAATAGGCTTTTTATCATTAAGTCAAGCTGAGTCTGGATGTACTGACAATGTAGCTATAGGTATAAAAGCTATGGGAAACAAATTTAATTTTAGTAATGGCTCATTTATAGGAAGTACATATAGCAATATAATAAATAATACAGCGATAGGAGTACAGGCATTAGGTAATATTACAAGTAGTGCTAATGCTAATACAGCAATAGGACATTCTGCATTAGTTAATCTATCAACTTATAATAATTGTACAGGTTTAGGTTATAATGCCCAAGTAACCGGTAGCAATCAAGTACAACTTGGTAACAGCAATGTAACAATATACGCACAAAAGGCACTTGTCACCCGTTCAGACGAGCGTGACAAGATAGACATTGAAGACAGCCCACTCGGCTTAAACTTCATATTACAGTTGCGTCCCCGTAAATATCGCATGAACAGTCGTGAAGCATATTTTGAGCAAGGAAAAGAAAGAGATTTTACAGCTACAAACGATGGTAGCAAAGCAGGAAAACGTCCACATTATGGACTGATTGCGCAAGAAGTCAAAGAAGTAATGAATGAATTAGGTGTTGACTTTGCAGGGTATTTGGATAGTAAAGTAGATGGTGGTGAAGATGTACTATCATTAGGTTATACAGAATTTATTGCACCTATGATAAAGGCGATACAGGAGCAACAACAAATGATAAAAGAATTACAAAAACAAATAGAAGAATTAAAACAATAAGGCGAAAGCCTTTTTTTAATTGTGATACTTTTTGAGATGTTTTGTTGTATATGATATTGCTGTAGGGGGTGAGCATATGGAGTGGGAAGTTGTAACGGTTATGATTGCGTTGGTGGGGCTAATTACTACAGTGACAAAGCCTATTATGAAATTAACCAAAACCATTACAGAATTAAATGATACCTGTAGAATTTTAGAGGAAAGAATGGAAAAATTTGAAAATCACAATCATGACAGCCATGTCAAAATTTGGGCGCATAATGATAAACAAGATGAACAACTAGCAGAACATGAGAATAGAATCAGTTTGCTAGAAGAAAGGAAGTAATCGCATGAGAATTAACTGGAAAGTTAGAATTAAAAATCCATATTTTTGGTTTGGGCTGGTTGCAATAGTGTTAGCAGCAGTGGGAGCAAAGCCGGAAATGTTTACAAGTTGGGCAGTATTGGTAGTACAAGTAAGAGAATTGTTAAGTAATCCCTTTGCTTTGGGGTGTGTTGTTGTTGCTGTTGTGGGCTATATCAATGACCCTACCACACAGGGGATTACAGACAGTAAACAAGCATTGACTTATAATAAACCTAA
>JBCLQL010000022.1:0-10456 GCA_041223565.1 Lachnospiraceae bacterium 46-61 | reverse complement strand
CTGTTTTCCCCCCAGCGGTTTGGTTGGCTGTATGTCTTGCCAATTTGCCTATCTACATATGCAAGTACTTTGTCAATTACACTCATATTCCCATCACCTCACTATTTTGAGCATAAAAAAAGAACAGTTTTTAAGACTTGTTCAGGTCCATTATTTTAATTCAGTTTCTTTTTAATAGATGTTTAAAATGTTGATAAAATATACCATCTTTATCTAGTTCAAATTTTTTACAATCTCTTATATTGTGGTCATTCAAATATTCATCTGGTGCAAAACCATAAACTTTACAATTTTCACATTCGTCACATAATTCAAGTATCTCATTTTTACAAAAAGCGCATATTGGTGCAGACATAATTTCGGCTTCACCATAAATCACTTGACAACTAAGAGGAACATTATCTTGATTTTCAATTATTTGTTCTTTTTCTTTTATCATGGTATCACTTCCGCCTCTAAATAGTATTTATTATCTATTATTTTAACAGATACAATTTTATATATCAACCCTACATCAAATAAAACTTCTTCTTGATTTTGATATTTTTTATAAGCAATATCTTTAATGTAAACACCACCTTTAAATCCTTTAGGAATTTTTATTTTGACAATAACATTCCTTGGAGGATAATCAAAATCAATAAGGCTTGTTGATGTAAATGTTTTATTGACTACTATTTTATTTTTCAACAAAGCAATAAAATTTTTATTTTTCTTTATTTGCTGTACAATTTCATTCGGAATATTCAAATGTTCTAATATTGTTTTTCTTTGTACAATAATATCACTTGTAATTTCACATTGGCTTAATGCGGTATGCAATAAATCAAATTGTTGTTTATATTTCCCCAAATCTTTACCTTTTGCAATTCTTCTATTAATTTCATATGCACTATTGCCTGTATATTCTTTAATTGCTTGTTTTTGTTGGTCTGTTAATTTTTCTAATTGTTTAGTAGATTCCATTTTAAATATTTCTATATTATTAGCATATAACTGTTGTTTTTGCTGATTGATGACATTTTGCAGTTGTTCTAATTGTTGTTTTTGCTGTTGTGCCATTTCTTGTAGCTGTTTCATTTGCTGATTGTGTAGACTTTCTACATTATTAATGGACTGATTAATGGATTGTTTTTGTTGTTTCAATACTGTATTGTCTTTTGTACTTACATTTTGATTATCTTTTACATATTTGCTGTACCACTCTTTGTATGTCATGTTGGCAGGGACATAGTACGTTTTACCGTCTTTGTCTCTTGCACTACGTTCTTGTTGCTGTGTAAATTCATCATTAAAATAAGGCGTTGTTGTCGTTCTACAATTCGCATGAAAAGGATTTGCATTCAGCCCCGGCTGATAGTCTTTAACATCAAACACTTTGCCATCCATATCCCTACATACTGTACTCGTTTTTGTATCCAGCACCGCTAATATTTTGTACTGTTTGACTTCCAGTTTGTTATATGTTTCTTTTCTTGACGCTGACGCAAAAAAAGCACTTTCCGTCATGACCAACCTTCTTGTTGCGTACTCTGACGAATTGAGTGCTTTTTGTATATCTTTTATTATTTTTTGAAGGGATTCCCCTCTAATCATGCCTTGTGAAAATCTATTCTCAAGCTGATATAATAGCTGTGTCCTATCCTGTCCCCATATCCTTTCAGAAAAATTTTTGCCGTCTGCTGCCCAAGGTTTGGCAAGTACTTTTTCAATTTTTCGTTCATCAATTCTACTAAAAGCACTCCCTATGCCTGACGCCCTTTGTATTTCGTAAGCTGTACGGTAGTAGCCTTCTTTGTAAATGTCTTTTAACGTATTTGTTAATCCATGCTCTTTTATTGCCTCCAACTTTTCTACTTGTTGTCTAAATTGATATTGTAGTGATTGCAGTCGTGTCACTCTATGCACTGTACTTGCATTTTTTAGTTTTTTTACCCACTCTTTGCTCAAACCGTTTTTACTGCCATATTTGATATACTCATTCAGTTTCATTTGAAATGCTTGTCTTTCGCTTGTTGTTAATATTTGTTTTGCTTGCTGAAATGTGATGTTGTTTTCATGAGCAAATTTCATATAAAAATCGTTAATATCTTTTTCAATATTCTCCATAACATCAGCATAATTTTTTTGAGCACTTTTGAAATAATTTTCACCCTTTTGTAAAAGCATTTCATTTAAAAGTATAAAACGCTTTTCCCAATATTCGCTATTCTGCATACCCCTCCACCCCATTTATTGCATAAAAAAAAGCACTCGTATAAATAAACAAGTGCTTTACAAATCTTATAGTATTATGTTATAATTGTATTACAAAGGGACGCAGTCACCACGGTGATGTGGTCACCCTCAAGATTATGTAGGAAAACTACCCTAGCTATTCGAGGGCTATGATGGGTAGTTTTTTATTACTTTCTATCTATGTATGAAAGCAATGCTATGATAAATGTACCAAAAGCAAGCATTAAATAGATTGCCTCAAATACTGTCATATGCACCACCCCCTTGTCCCTTTATATGTAAGAGGGTGACCACCCGTCATGACTGCTATACACAATATACCATATTATTTTACATCATTCAACAATAAAAACACCTGTATAAACAAACAAGTGCTTTACAAATTTTATAGTATTATGTTATAATTATATTACAAAGGGACGCAGTCACCACGGTGATGTGGTCACTCTCAAACTATGGTAAAAACTACCCTAGCTATGCAAGAGCTATGATGGGTAGTTTTTTATTACTTTCTATCAATATAAGAAAGCACTGCTATGATAAATGTACCAAAAGCAAGCATTAAATAGATTGCCTCAAATACTGTCATATGCACCACCCCCTTGTCCCTTTATATGTAAGAGGGTGACCACCCGTCATGACTGCTGTATACACTATATCACATTATATTACATCATTCAACAATAAAAACACACCTGTATAAACAAACAAGTGCTTTACAAATTTTATAGTATTATGTTATAATTATATTACAAAGGTAGGTGACTGCTGTTGTTTTTTATGACAAACAGTCAGCCTCGTATTTATAATACTATTTCATAAAAAATAGCTGCCTCGGGCTAATGAGGGCAGTTATTTTTTTGACCTAAAGTCAAGGATAAGTACAACTAGCGTTGCAAACGCTATACAAATATATAGACATTCAAATGTAGTCATAATATCCACCTCCCCCCTTTGTATAGGGAGGCTGACGGCACCATCACAGTCACCTGTATACACTATATCACATTATATTACATCATTCAACAATAAAAACACCTGTATAAACAAACAAGTGCTTTACAAATTTTATAGTATTATGTTATAATTATATTACAAAGGGACGCAGTCACCACGGTGATGTGGTCACCCTCGAGTTATGGTAAAAACTACCCTAGCTGTGCGAGAGCTATGATGGGTAGTTTTTTATTACTTTCTATCAATATAAGAAAGCATTGCAATGATAAATGTACCAAAAGAAATCATTAAATAGATTGCTTCAAATACTGTCATATGCACCACCCCCTTGTCCCTTTATATGTAAGAGGGTGACCACCCGTCATGACTGCTGTATACACTATATCACATTATTTTACATCATTCAACAATAAAAACACACCTGTATAAACAAACAAGTGCTTTACAAATCTTATAGTATTATGTTATAATTATATTACAAAGGGACGCAGTCACCACGGTGATGTGGTCACCCTCGAGTTATGGTAAAAACTACCCTAGCTGTGCGAGAGCTATGATGGGTAGTTTTTTATTACTTTCTATCTATGTATGAAAGTAATGCAATGATAAATAAACCAAATGTTAACATAATCATAATGGCTTCATAATTTGTCATATGCACCACCCCCTTGTCCCTTTATATGTAAGAGGGTGACCACCCGTCATGACTGCTATATACAATATACCACATTATTTTACATCATTCAACAATAAAAACACCTGTATAAACAAACAAGTGCTTTACAAATTTTATAGTATTATGTTATAATTATATTACAAAGGGACGCAGTCACCACGGTGATGTGGTCACCCTCGAGTTTTGAGTAAAAACTACCCTAGCTTGGTGGGGCTATGATGGGTAGTTTTTTATTACTTTCTTTTTATTAGTAAAACAATAAGAGAAAGTAATGCAACAATGAAAGTACCAAAAGAAATCATTAAATAAATTGCTTCAAATACTGTCATATGCACCACCCCCTTGTCCCTTTATATGTAAGAGGGTGACCACCCGTCATGACTGCTATATACAATATACCACATTATTTTACAGCATTCAACAATAAAAACACCTGTATAAACAAACAAGTGCTTTACAAATTTTATAGTATTATGTTATAATTATATTACAAAGGGACGCAGTCACCACGGTGATGTGGTCACCCTCGTGTTAGGATAAAGCTACCCTAGCTGTTCGAGAGCTATGATGGGTAGTTTTTTATTACTTTCTATCTATGTATGAAAGTAATGCAATGATAAATAAACCAAATGTTAACATAATCATAATGGCTTCATAATTTGTCATATGCACCACCCCCTTGTCCCTTTATATGTAAGAGGGTGACCACCCGTCATGACTGCTCATTGTTATCATAACACAATATTTACCATATTTCAACAATATATGACAACACTTGCATTATGGAATATCATCTACAATCTGTACCATTGCGCTGCTTTCTACTTCTAGCTTTTCAGTAAACAAGCCGTAACGTTTCCCCAAAAGTTCCGCTGCTTTTCATCTTTCTTTTATAGACGCACTTTTTTCTTCTAATATTTGCTTGCCATAATACATCAAGGCTACTTGTTCTTTTTGCTCCCCTCTCATAACAGAAGTCAAATACTCCATAATCTCATGGGTATCAGCGATATTATCATTTTTCAGTTTTTGTAATTGTTCATCAATGTATTTTTTCACTTCAACATTTTTCAACATTCTCTGTCCTACAGAATAAGCTGTTTTTTTAGAATACCCTGCACGTATTGCCGATTGAGTGGCATTGCAGTCAATGAGGTATTCTGTACAAAACGCTTTTGTTTTTCTGTCATGGGCAACCCTCCCCATAAAAAAAGGAATCGCTTAACGATTCCTCAAATATTGATATTACAATCATATCATATTAATGTGTAACATATTGTTCCTTTTTTTTAAATTTCTGAAGGGCATACCTATGTAATTTTATTGTATATGGATATGTATAATTCATATCATATAAAGTAACTGCATATATTTATGATTATCAAGCGATTGTATTTGTTTTATAATTTCATTTTTTTGGTCAACAAATTTATCAATACTATCATTGATGTTTTGTTCCATATCCATAATTATCAGTATTGTTTTTTCAAAATCAGCGCAATTACTTCTACTTGCTTTTACTTTTTGTAAAGTATAATTTACCCCCTTTAATTCTTTTCTTGTATTTTTGAGTTCATACAGCCATGCAATATTTTGATTGATTGCAATATCCATTTTTTGTAATTGTTCCAAATATTGTTTGCTTTTACTTTCGCCGCCCCCTTGATTATATTTTCAAAAAGTAGTATACTATTGATAGCTGTTTATTTAGGGGGCGAAAGCCCTTTTTTTTATGCCCACATAGCAATGCTATATTATGCTTCCATTTACGAATGACGACAAAACGATAAAAACGACAAAATTTTTTAAGGTCATTTTTTACATAACAATATTCGTATCATAAGAGCATATATTTTACTTTTTTAAAAAAACATTTATTATATATATTTTTTTGTCGTTTTGTCGTCAATAGTATAAAAAGCCTATTATATCAAGTATTTACATGACGACATTTTATTATTTTTTCTATCGTCACTTTATCATCATTTTCCCATTTTTGTCGTCATTGTACTATTACAGTAAATAAAATAATACATATCCATATCTATTTAAAAAGATTACTTTTTATATTCTAGCAAATAGCTTGTCATTTTTGTCGTCATTTATCATTATAATATGTATCAATATATATTAAATACTACTTATTTTTAAAAAATATATTTTCTTCTTCTCTCCATACTGTCAACGCGATATTTTCATATATCACAAAACCTTCTCTATCTCTCTTTATTGTAAAGCCTTTTGCTTTCAATTCTTCAAAAAATGTTTTTTTCTTTACTCTCACTCTTTCATAATACTGACAATATTTTTCATACTCCTGAAACATTTCAGAACGCCTGATATTATGCTCTTGCTGTGGTTGTAAACAATCTTTTATAAATGAATACACGCTATCCCCATTTTTATAAATATCTTCTCTCATTTTTTTGCTGTTATCGCTTTCAAATATATCATGGTTATTCAGCACTTCCCTAAGCCCTTGCACCGCTGTAAATATCCAAAAATCCAATTCAGCCATAATTTTTTGTTTCAAATGCACATCTTTTTTAGGCGGTTTTTTATTCATTTCAATGACTCTCAAACGTCTTTTAAATCCTTCCGACCTATCATCAACATAAGGGAATCTATTGGCACTAAAAAGCATTTTGGCATAAGGACGAAAACTAAAACTATCTTTGCCTTTAAATTCTGCCTGTATAATGTCACCACCTATAATCTTTTTAAGTTCGGCATCATCATCTATGCTAATTTTAGAAATATCTGCGCAAGTATTACACAGTTTAAATAATAATTGCGATGAGAAAAACCTTTCTGCTAATTTATCCATAGATAAATTACTTGTATTCTGTTCCCCTATTACTGCATTCAATATATCTATCATGATACTTTTGCCATTTGCGCCCTCTCCCAACAACAACAAAAATACTTGATATAATATTGTATTTGTCAGACATATACCCATATATTGAAATATAGTATTGACATCTGGCAAATGAAAAGATGTTTTTAAAAAGTGTTGAGAATATGGGAAATTTTCTAAATCGGATTTTGTTAACGCTTTATATTCATGTGGTATTTGATTCATACTAAAATATTCCGGAGAGTGCGGTAACATTTCCATTGTCTGTACATTCAGCATACCATTTTGAAAATTGATGTAATAATCTGGATATTGGTTCATATTCGTATAGCTTTTACGTAAACATGGTTGTATCATAATTAAATCGTATATTCTGTTTATTGTGCGGGAGTTTTGATATTCTTTGTATATCAAATTTTGTATGATATTTTTGATATGACTGCCTTTTCTATCTATATTATATACACCGTTTTGATATAAATAGGCACAATCCCCCACAACAACAATGTTTTCTGTTTGTATGATATATTCCATAATTTCAGCGTCAAACACCCCTGTTATATTCCCTTTTGCATTAAATTTATGAAATCTGTCAAGTGAACAGTCCATATAATTGCGTTCGCCTAATTCAGAGTTTTTTGTCAAACTTTTTTGCAAAAAAGTTTGTGGGTGGGGGTGAAGCCCGCTATCATGAACATTGTCACCATATGTATATTGCTGTAATGCTGTATGAGTCTCTACATTATTAATATGTTTAAAATCATTTTGAGCTGATTCTGTTTGACTTGCGGTATACTGTCCCACACACTGCAAATTTTCTTTCGATAAAGTTTGCACTTTTTGATTAGCATTCGGGAGCGTCGAGACATTTTTTGTCGGCTGATACACTGTATCACAACAATCTATTGCCTTTGTGATTGTCATATCACCATATGTATTGATACCATGCTTTTTACTCCACTTTTCCCTCATCAATCCACTTGCTCTAAATATCCTATCCATTTGCACATCATCGCAACCAGTCCAGAACGCTAACATATTACAAAATGACAAATCCGCCTCAGACTGACTTTTATAATACCCCTGCCAATTTCCTGTATACAAATCTAAAAACTTACTACCATTTTGACTTTTACCCGCTATTTCAATAATTTTGTCATCTTCCAAACAATTTTGTTGTAATGTTTGTTGTATATAATGCTCTTTTTTAGGCACATCAAAATATTTTTGATACAACATTTCAATTTCATTTTGTCTATATTGTACTGTATCATATCCCTTTAATGCTTTTTCTGTAACAGTAAAATATCTCCCACTATCATACATTTCTAAACCTAAATCACTGTTTTTTCTTCCTGCTCCCAAAAGCTCCCCTTTGCATATGATATGTATACCTGTACCACTTGGGCTAAGCTCTGTATAACTGTTCATTGATTTTATCACTTGTTTTGCGAAATCACTCAATTTTCTGTCTGTAATACAATGGTCAATGTCTATGCCCACATATGACGAATGGCTGAACATAAACCCCAATCCGCTTATGCTTTTGTCTGCGCCCATGTACGCCTTCGCTTGGGTATATGTCCCCCATGTACTTCTGTCATTGCTTTTTGCTGGCTTTCCCGTGCGCGGGTCTATGGGTATTTTGTTTCTGTGACATACCCAGTTGGCAATTTTTTTTAATTCTTTCAATAAAGCACCTCCTTTGCTATCGTTGTCATTCCAAACGCAATGTTAAAGTTTTTCGTAAACGTCCGTTCGCATATTCAAAAGTTTTTTGTCCAACTTTTTTTTAAAAAAGTTGGTGGGTGCGGGTGAAACCCGCAAATAAAACATATTTTTCTAAATCCCTTTAGCCTTTTCGCTAAACTTTTACAATATCCAGCACTTTTTTATTCTGTTTTGTTAGAACATTGAGGGCGTCGGTCTACGCTTCGCTCCGGTCGGTGCAAAACGAATGTCCACTGGACATTCTGCACCTCAAACTCCTACCCGCTTTTTAAAAAAAGCGGGGCAAAAACTTTACCTTTTGCGAACGCAATCATAACAAAACTTTTTCCTTTGCGTTCGGAATGATTACGCTAATTACTTTTTACACCAAAATTAGTATCAAATAGTATCAACTTTTCATGATTACTGATATTTCTGTTTCAATGCCTCCAACAATTCCCCTTTTACATTGCCTTAGTTTGATATATTCCTCCCTTCACGATATTTGTTGTTTACTTTTATATGTTTGTACTTTTTTGGGGTAGTATTTTAGCAATCATTTTTGGTATAGCAGAAAAGCGCAATATAGTTGATATAATAGCATTTGCCATATTTGCTATTACATCTTTTTTCATTTTAGACGCTTTATTGTTTAAAAAGAATCTCTTTAAAAAGATATTTAAAATAATATTACAAAAATGCAAAATACTATTAACAGATACAGAACAAATTGCGCAGGAATCTGGTTTATATTCCCCCACTTTTGAATTTGCAAATGCACTAGATTACAAAGAGGAACTTTTAAAAATACGTCAAAAACAAAAAAATATAATCAAACAAAACAATGCTGTCATTCGTGCCACAAATGCTACAAATTTGACAGTAAACGGCAGTACAAAACAAGCACAAAAAGTAATTCATGATATTCAAAAATTGTTATTACGTGCATTCAATACAGAATGTGACGACATTGTAAACAAAGTCAAATATACCAATTATGATACTTCACTAGATAGAATATATAAAAGTGCTGAGGCAATTTCAAAACTTGGTGCAACTATGGGTATTTCTATATCAAATGAATATCTTTTTGCAAAGCATGACGAATGATATCTAGCATTTGAATATCAGCAAAAAAAGCAACAACAACGAGAAGAATTAAGGATAGCAAGAGAGTTACAAAGAGAAGAACAAAAAGCACAAAAAGAATTAGAAAAACGTTTACAAGAACTTGAAAAAGAGCAAACACACTATCAAACAGCCCATCAAAAATTAAAACTACAACTTTTACAAAATCCCAACAATACCGATTTACTACAAAAACAAAATGAAATAGAAATGACACTGCAAGACATTGAAAAAGCATTACAAGACATTGACTACAGACAAGCAAATATGAAAGCTGGTTATGTTTATGTGATTTCTAATATAGGGTCATTTGGAAAAGATATTTATAAAATTGGTATGACAAGACGACTTGAACCACAAGACCGTATTGATGAATTGAGTAGTGCTTCTGTACCATTTCATTTTGACGTCCATGCAATGATTTTTTCAGACGACGCCCCTGCACTTGAGGCAGCACTTCATAGAGCATTTGAATACAAAAAAGTCAATATGGTAAATCATAGACGTGAATTTTTTCATGTAACACTTGATGAAATAAAAAGTGTTGTGAGAAAAAATTTTGATAAAACAGTAGAGTTTATTGACTATCCAGAGGCTGAACAATATCATATGAGTGAAAAAATAAGAAAAGCAAAATAGTAAAATAAAGGAGGTGCTTTTATGAAAAACCCTAACAGATACGGCACAATTACAAAGTTATCGGGCAATCGTCGTCGCCCTTTCATTGTAAAAGAGGGGCAAACAGGGCAACAGAAAATAATAGGTTATGCAGCAACAAAAACCGAGGCACTTCTATTACTTGCCTAATACAATACACGTCCATGGGACATTGAAACAGACAAAATAACGTTACAACAGCTATATGAATTGTGGCTAAAAAAAAGAGC
>JBCLQL010000021.1:0-12590 GCA_041223565.1 Lachnospiraceae bacterium 46-61 | reverse complement strand
CATACACTAATCAAATATTAAAATAAATGCTTTCATCCCACCCCTAAAGGAGTGGGCTTTTCGCATTTAGCTTGTAATATATATTAAAGTCATTTATTATAATATCATTTGTTACTATAAATTGGGATTTATTAAACTTTAACCATAAAACTTTGTTTTCATTAAGTATTTATTTTACTGGACAATTTATTTTTTCTATTGTAATAAAACCATTTCTAATAGAAACAAGCGAATATGTTTCTTGTTCTAAAAAAAATTTCCAAAAACCATCATAGCCAGCACCTGTTAAAACACAAAGCATAGCACTCATAACACCATTATGTGTAACCAAAAGCACTGTATTATCTTCTGGTGTTTGCTGTATAACATTTTCTAATTCTTTTCGTATTCTCTCATAAAATGTAAAAAATGCTTCTCCTTCTGGCATACAAAAACTTTTCCAGTCTTTTCCCCACTGCTCAAAAGCCTCTGGATATTCTTTTTGAAGTGCTTTATAATGTTTCCCTTCCCAAAGTCCAAAATTTAACTCTCGAAATGCCTGCCTTTTTTCTAATACAACATTTTGCCCTTCTGTAATAATTTCTGCTGTTTCTACAGAACGTTTTAAATCACTTGTAATCACTTTATGACAATGCACATTTTTAAAATATTGGTGTAGTGTTTTTGCCTGCTTTCTTCCTACATCATTGATAGGGCAGTCTGTCCAGCCATAATATAATTTTTCTTTGTTCATATCTGTTTGTCCATGTCTTACTAAATACAATTTCATATTATCACTCCCTGTAATGTCATTACTGACAAAAATACAATTTCTGACAATTCATATCCTGCACCTAATGTATCTCCTGTCATGCCTCCTATTTTATGCTGACAATATTCTCTAAAAAGAAAAGCAAAAAGTAATACTGACAATATAGGTAATATACTTTTTATTTGTAAAAATCCTCCTATAAGTGCAATACCTATTAATATCGCTGCTATCATATATTTTGTATATTTTTGACTCAAATATAAACTTCCCAAACCCTTTTGCTCTCTTGCGTAATTACTTTTTATCAATATAGGTGTCGCCATTTTACCTGCAACAGGCGCAAGTAATACCGCTAAATAAGCATCACTTTTTGACAGCTCTATTAAAAACACTATTTTTAATAATATATCAAATAATAAAGCTAACGCCCCATTTGTTCCAATTCTGCTGTCTTTCATAATTTCTAGCATTTTGTCTTTTTTTCTTGCAGAATAAAAAGCGTCAAAAGTATCTGCTAAACCATCTAAATGAAATCCTCCTGTTACAATGGTTTCTGATAGTGTAGCAAAAACTGCTCCTATAAAAGGCATATTCATATAAAAAGCCATAATACCATAACAAATATAATCAATTAGACCTACTAAAAGTCCTATTGTTGTATAAAATAATATACCCTTTGCAAATTCTTCTGGAGGCAATATTTTATCAGTGCGAGGTACAGGTAATATTGTTAAAAAACTAATGGTACTCCAAAATAGTTGCAATCGCATCACCCCTTTATTTTCATAGAAATTCCTGATATCACAATATAAACTTCATCTGCTTTTTCTGCTAATATTTGATTTACACTACCTATAATATCTCTAAAATATCTGCTTAATTTGTCCATAGGCACAATGCCAAGTCCTACTTCTCCTGTTACAATAATGACTTGACTTTTTGATGTGCTACAAACCTCTGCAATTTCTTTTAATTCTGAAAGTAATTTATACTCTAATTTTTCAAAATCTATATTATTTATATCATCTGCATTACTATATTCAAATATTAAATTTGTCAAAAGTAATGTAATACAATCCAGTAATATACAATCATATTGATTTTGTGCATATTTTATTTGTTCAGCTAAATTAGTATAGCTTTCTAATGTATGCCAGTACTCTGGGCGACGCTGTTTATGTTTTGCTATACGCCTTTCCATTTCTTCATCAATTGCTTTTGCTGTTGCAATATAAAGTACATTACCATTTGTTTTTTTTGCTAATTCTTCTGCAAAGGCACTCTTGCCACTTCTGTCTCCTCCTGTTACTAATATCATGCTGTTGTATCCTTTCTAATATCTATGTAATTTGATTTATCTACATTTCCCTGTTCAAATGTTGCCATCTCTCTAACAATTTTTGTTGCAGCATCTGCCAAATACATTGTAAAAGGGCAGCCTGTGCCTTCCCCTAGTCTCATATCTAACTCAAAATAAGGACGCAATTTCATTTTATCTGCGGCTATACTATATGCTGGTTCTGCTGAATGATGAGAGGCAAATACATAGTCTTTTACTAAATTTTGTGTGCAATATGCTGCTAATGCTGCACTGATTGATATGACTCCATCTATTACAATGGGTATTCTATAATATGCTGCACCTAAAAAACAGCCCATTAGCCCTGCAATGTCAAACCCTCCCATTTTTTGAACAATTTCAAAAGGTGTATTTTGACTATCATAATGCATTTTTAATGCCTTTTTTAATATTTCCTTTTTATGTTCAAATAATGCTTTTGTTAATCCTGCGCCTTTTCCTGTGGTTTGTTCTACTGTGCTGTCTGTCAATGCTGTAATCACTGCTGTTGCAGTTGTGGTGTTGCTGATACCCATTTCTCCTGTGCCTAATATTTTATATCCCTGCTGTTTTAATTGTTTTACTAATTCTACACCTGTTAATATTGCTTTTTCCATTTCTTGTTTTGTCATTGCTGGCTGTTTTACAATATTTTTTGTTCCATAATTAATTTTTCTATCAATTAACTGTGTATGTTTTACATTGCCGTTTATTCCGATATCTACAATTTTTAAATCTATATTATATTGTCTTGATAATATGCAAATACCTGTTTTTCCTTCCAACATATTATATGTTTGCACTGCTGTTACTTCTTGAGGTGCTGTACTGACACCTTCTTCATAAACACCATTATCTGCACACATTACTATAATTGCTTTTTTGTCTAATTCATTTTTTACACTTCCTGTAATGCCTGCAATCTGTATGGCAATATCCTCTAATCTTCCTAAGCTTCCTATAGGTTTTATTAAATTATCTTCATATTCTTGTGTCTGTTCCATTGCTTGCTGATAAAGTGGTTTTATATTTTGTATTAGTGTCTGTATATTTTCTGTCAAAAATATTACCTCCTTATTATAAAAATAATTACTATCATTATATAAAACATATTAGAAAGTAGCAACTAAAAACGAATACTAAAAATAAAACAGTTCCTTTATTCTGTAACAAATAAAAGAACTGTTTGAAATGAAATTTTTGATATTATTTTCTAAAAATAATTGCCGTATTTTCTCATTTGAGTAATAATTTCAATTATATGAAATGCAATTTTCCACTTATTTCTTATTAATGCTCCTACTGTTCTGGCACAATTCCAATAACATGGTGTTTGCTCACTACACTGACAAATTATTTTTTTATATTTTTTATTTGCAGTATGGAATGTATTAAAATCAAACTCACAGTCTGGTAGTTCTAAACATGGAAATATCTCGCCTGTTTCTTTCATTACCATAGAATATCTCATAGCATCACATTGAGGCAATTTTTCATTTTTTATGTATTTTATATGTTCACGATATATTATAGAGGCAAGATAGTTTTCTTTTTTTGCTTTTTTATACATATGATAAAAAATATCTAAAACATATTTTTTGCTTTCTGATGTATATTCTAAATTTTCATCTCTTTTTCCTGCTACCCCTTTTACAAAAATATATGGTCTAATAGCATACATAAAACCATGCTCTTTTGCAAACTTTTCAATGGCATGAATATCTTTTTTAGTACTAGCATGAGTAATTGTAGTAGTAATTGCCCAGTTTCCTTTATGTGAAGATATGTCACGACAGCACATTTTTATATTATTTATTACTTTTAATAAAGTTGTACTATCCCCCCCCCCCGCAATTCTCCGTACTTTTTCTCATCCATGGAGTCTATGCTTATTGATAAATTGCAATTTCTTACTGCTATCTGTTTTGCTATTTGTGGAGTCAGCAATATACCATTTGTTATAATTGTAGGGTGTATTCCCTCATTTAAAAAAATGTCTACAATATCAATAATATCTTTTCTGAGTAGAGGCTCCCCTCCTTGCAAATAAACATATCCCACACCAAATTTAGCCAATTTATGTGCCATTGTTTTTATGGATTCTAATGGCATGGGGTTTGAATCTTGTTTCCATATATTACACATTTTACAGCGTTCATTACATCTGTTTGTTACATTAAATACTAACAATATTGGTTTTTTTAATATAATATTTCTGACTATTCTTGTTTTCATAATAATATTTTGATACATTTCTTTTCCTCCTTGTTTTTATTGTTGTTTATTTTCTATTGCATATAAAACTGTATCTGCATAAAAATATGTATAATGTCTAATATATAATTTATAAAATGGATAATTTTCTTTGATATATTCTATAATATTTAACATATCATCATCAGAATGATAAATACTAATGGCAAGTCTAGGGTGCTCTCGTTTTATGGTTTCATGTGCGCCAATTAAACTATTTAGCTCTGCACCTTCTACATCCATTTTGATATAAGTTACTTTTTTATTTCCTACAACAGCATCAATCGTATCTGTATATATTATAGTGTCACCATCATTTGCTATCATGCAACCTTCTTCTGTATTTCCTTTAAAACTCAAAATTGCCTTCTCGTTCCAAGTACCTAGTTTATAATAGTATACCCCCCCGTAGTACCAGTATGGGTATATCTATTTTTTTGCAGATATGTTGAAAGCCTTTTAAAATTATAGTCGTCTGGTTCAAATGCTACTATAAAATTATATTTTTTATTGTGTAAATGATTTAAAAAATGTTTAATGGTATCTCCTTTGTATGCACCACAATCCACAAAGCCTTCTTGTTCTCCTAACTGTATCAATTCAGAGTCAAAATATTGGTGTTTGTCAACAATTCCTTTTATATATTTGCGATTGTGTGTTGCTCTGTATTTCCATATAGATTGGTATACTTTACGACTTTTTTCATCTGCCAGAATCTCTGATATTTTTTTAATACGTTGTTTGTTGCATTGTATAAAATGTTGTGTTTCCTGATAAGATGTATGAAATAAATTGACTTCTGTAAAATCTAATATTGTATTAAAAAAATTTGTACCTGCAATATAACGTATGAATATTATAAAAGGTGTTAATATTTTTATTTGTGTCATTTTTCTCCATATATATATCATTTTTTCTCTCATATTTTTATCCTTTCTTATACAAAATATAAACTGCATTACTATTTCTATTTTTGTGCTATGATAATAAAATGTGAATACCATAATTTATGAACATTATATATATATATATATATATATATGAATCCTGAAGTTTTCAAATCTTTTATTAAAGTATCTGGATTGACATTATATATTTTTTCTCCATTGATGATTCTATCATGCATTTTATTCATAAAATTTTTGAATTTATAACGACAATCAATATCTTTTATTACAACCATGTCACATTTATCAAATGCTTTATTTTTTACATCGTTCCATATAGCATTGGGTAAATGGTGTATTACATCACAAATATAAAATAATGTTCTTTCCTGATTGATAACAACATCATCAATACATGAAAAACATTTTATATCTGTATCAGGTAGTGTTTTTTGAAATATGACATCTACAGCATAAACATTTTGTTTTCCTATTATTTCTGAAAACCAATTTGACCAATATAATGTTCCTGCTCCAAAATCAATCACTTTATTGATAGAATATTTATCAAATATATTTCTTTTCAATAATTCTTTAATTTCTTTTGTTGGTAATACAAGTGCTCTGCCTATTTCACGTATTTTCCCAAAATTATTTTGAAATGACATATATTTTCCCCCTTTGTCAACTTCTTGAAATGAGTACCACTCCTATACATATTACAGCAATACCTATTACACGAACGGGTGTAACAGCTTCATGAAATGCAAAATATCCCACTACAGCAGACAACACATATCCTATACTTAAAAATGGATAGGCATAACTTACATCTGTTTTAGAAAGTACTACCAGCCATAAAACGATACTCATCATGTAGCATACTGCACTTATCCACAAATATATATTTGTAATCATATTGGGAAGTGCAAAAGCAAACCCCTGCATACCTCCCGTAATTTCCCCTACTATCATCATTCCTTTTTTCATGCTAAGCTGTGCCGAGGAATTTAAAAAAACACTTAGTAATATTAGTGTAATGATATGCATTTACACCCTCCATTCTTTTATTGTATTTTCTTTTACTATGTATGCTTGTTTTGCCTCTTTTGCCATAAATATATCTGATATGCTATCTGAATAAAATCTTTCTATATTTCCATATGGGTATTGCTCTTTAAAACGTTTTACTTTTTCATTGCCATAACAATTAGGACTTTCTAATATTCCTGTTATACTATTTACTTTTGACGCAATATATTGCACACCTAATCTTTTAGATACTTCAGCAATTAAAAAATCTGGTGATGCGGATATGATGACATCATTAGCACATTTTTGTTTTTTGTAAAACATTTTTATTTTTTTGATATTGCTATCCCAAAAAAGTTCTACTTCATACTGTACATTAGGTACATATTTCAAAAAGGCATAAAACTTTTGTTTGAATTGCTCTTTTTTACACAATTTTAAATAAAATAATATTCCAAATACTATCGCTGAAGGAAATGCTAATATCACTTTGGGATATTTTTTTACACAATGTTTATAAAAATCTATTGTGCAGTCGCCATAATATATTGTTTTGTCAAAATCATAAACATTCATATTTTTCACCTAAATTTGCGGAATATAAATTAAAGACAATATTACAATAGCATAAACAGCACCCATAATCATCAGTGCTTTGTCATTTGTTACAACATCTACAGGGTCGCCGTGACTATCCGACTCAATATCTGCGCTGTATTTCATCATAAGTACTATTACAAACGGAACTGTCCAAATCAATTTATTTGTGCCATATCTTGCAATGACTTCTGTATCAGCACTCCACAATGCATAAAATACTATGGAAAGTGCAAGACACAAATACATAAATTTATCTAAAAAATTAAAAGAATAATGTAACAACACTTTACGCGTTACAGCTTGTCCATTGCTTTTTTTTAGTTCATTTCTTCTTTTCCCTAAACCTAAATAAAATGAAATGGAAATGACTGTCAATGAAACCCAGCTTGATACTTCACTGTTTATAATTACTGCACCATACAACACACGTATTAAAAAACCAGATGCTAAAAGCGTAATGTCTACAAATGGAATATGCTTTAAACCCAAGCTGTAGCCTACATTTACTAAAAAATAGAGTGCCATAAATAATAAACTTTTTAATAATGAACCATTATGCATATTGTTGCATATTATCGACATTAATAACAGGCAAAACACAAGTATGTACGCATTTACAACACTCACTGCACCTGAGGCAATGGGACGAAATTTTTTTATTTCATGCTGTCTATCAGCATTGGCATCAAAAATGTCATTTAATGTGTAAACTGCTGAACTTAATAACGAAAATGCAATAAATCCATATATTACTTGCAAAAGTGTGTCAAATTCAAACAGCTTACCCGAAAATGTAATCGATACAAATAATAATACATTTTTTAAATAATGTCTTGGGCGCATCAATTTCCATATATTGTATATCATGCTGAATCGTTTTTGTTGAGGATACAATTTGGGTAGCATAATAATGCCCTCCTTATTATCTGCGAATGATATCATTTTCGTATAAATCAACATATACACTGTCTGTCACATGATGTAATTCTTTATTGTATATGACAATATTTAAACCACGTTGATTTTTACTATATTCTTTGCCATCAAATTTTATAGATGCTGTGTTTCCTCCTGTATATCCAGCACTTAACATTGAAATTTCAACACCTTCTAATCCAGCATTGCATACAGCATACTGTTCATTTTTTTCTTCATACATAGGTTTGTCCCCTAAAATTGCAATATAGGCATTGCGATATGCTCCTTCCATATCAAATTTTAATCCTAATTCTCTCATGCTTTTTATAATATCTTCTGTCAATCCTGCACTTGCATCGTCTTTTGCTGCTATAAATATTAAATATTTGCTTCGGTCAATACTTTTTATGTAATCAGATAATTTATTTGGTGTGGATATGGAATAAGCTATATAAGAATAGGCATTTTCATATTGTGGATAAAAAATAACATCTACTTTATTTACATCAATTTGTCCATATTTAAAATTTGATATATTTTCATCATATAAATTAAAAAGTCGTCCTGAAAAATTATGTTGTGGTGTGATATAGCTAAATGACAATTCTCCTATTTCATTTACATATTTTAAACATTCTAATTTTGCTTTTACGGGTTTACTTTCTCTCGCAATATCAATATTCCTTGTAATGGAAGGAATATGATTTAAAAATAACAATGTGCAAAGTACAGTCAATACAGCACTATATTGACCTACATAAATTCCCCCTCTGTTGATACGCTTACATAAAAATACCATTGCAATTGCTGGAATATAAAATAATCCAACAGAATACCTTGCCCAAAATAATCCTGGCACTACTATAATAGAAATTATTGTTAAAATGCTTAACATCACTGCTATATAAATGAGTTTATTATGTTTTGTTCTGTTTTGAATCAAATAAAATACAATAAAAACAACACTGATTAAAAATATAGCACTGAAAAAAATGCCCCAACCTCCAATACGTGTATCAAATAACTGTGACTGTAAAATCTCATTTTTATAATATGTAAATGGAAATTTCCATTCCATTATGGCAGGCTGATTATTTGTTTGAGAAAATAAAGAACAAATAAAACGACTTGCATTAGATAATGATTGAAATACTGGTGATATTTGTGTTACAAACATTTCAGTTGCATCATCACCAATCATGGTATAAAAAGGATTTTTATGTCGTATGATGTTAATAATATATGATGTGGAACCTGTTACTACAATACTAAAAATAACACTAATGGCAAGAACAGAAAAACTTTTAAAAAGTTTTTTACAAGCTTTTGAAAATCCATATTTTCGCCACTTTTCTACAAGCCAATATATAAAAAATGCAAAACCAGATAATCCAAAAAATATAACACCTGAAAATTTTGTATTGAATCCCATATTAATACTCAAAAAAATAAAATAATAACAAATATTTTTAAAACGTCCATTTTCATAAAATGTTAAATAGCTTAATGCTGCTAAAAACAGTAATATCATTTCCCACAAAAATCCATCATTATAATAAGTTAAACTTTGAATGACTATTACTACATTAATAGAAAATGCTGCTGCACATAAAAAACTTTGCCACTTTTTTAATACATTTGTTTCATACAGTAATGACCAGCAAACTAAAAGTAATGCTATCATAGATAAAATATTAAATGCTTTTCCTATTTCTATATTTTCTAATGTTGCATAAACTACTGCTGCCCATAATTCTGTTGCTTTGGGATATGCATCATACCATGTTTCTTTTTCTTGTTCTAAAAAAGGAAATTGCTTTGCATAATCATAAAATGTTTCAGTTAATGGATTCCAACCATGTTTTAATAAGCCAGCTATACTTTTATGATATGCATTTCCGTCCCAACTAAAATCATATGTTTTAGCACATATCAGCAGTGCAAAAGCAAAACAAACTATGCCACATAGTATTGCAATGATTGTAGTTTTATTTTTTTTACCAAATACAAAATATGTCATTATACCAGATAGTACTATAGATAATGGAAGTATCCAAACTTGTACAGAAATATGGATAATAAAAAGTATTGTAGATAGTACTACCGGTAAAAAAAGAGTATTTAATAGAAAAAATCCAATCATAAGCGGTAATGGATATTTTAAATTGGTTATTTCATTTGTTATATTTTGTTCCTCCATTGTATCCTCTCCTCTATTTTTATTTGTTCTCTTTTGTTTATCACAGAATGAATATTCTGTCCCTATTTTTTATAGCATTACAATATATTTTTATTGTTTTATATAAAAAAATGAATCAGAAAAGTATTATATAAATTATATAACACAAAAAAGACATAAAAATAGAAGCCGATTAAAATTAAATTTTTAATCGACTAAATTTGTCATGCAAAAAACAACAAATTTAGACTTGTAACTCTTAATATTTTATGATAATGTATTGTTGTTATATGTAATTACATCTATATTTTAGACGATTAACGGGACAGAATATTCATTCTGTTTACTATACTATTAATCCCAATTTTTCCATTTTTTCTTTATGCTCTATACCTGTAGATATTAAATAAATACGTGTAGTATTGATATTGGAATGTCCTAACACATCTGCTAATTTTGAAATATCTTTACAAGCACGATAAAATGTTCTAGCAAACAAATGTCTTAAATTATGGGGAAAAACTTTAGAATGTGCAACATTTGCTTTTTCACATAATGCTTTCATTTCTGCCCATATTTGACGACGTGATATTACTTTATGATTTCTTGTTAAAAATATTTCACCAGAAGTAATGTTTTGCTTTTTAGCATATTTTATCAGTTTTCTACATAATTTGTTTGGTAGTAATATTGTGCGAATTTTCCCTTTTAATGATATATTTGCTTGCCCTGTTTGTATTGCTTTTATAGTAATATATTTTACTTCTGATACCCTGATACCTGTTGCGCATATTGTTTCAATCAGAAGTGATAAGCGTGTTTTTCCTTGCTGTTCTGCTATTTTTAATAGTCGTTCATATTCCTCCTTTTTTAATTCTTTTTCTGTACTACAAAATAATTTTTTCTGTATTTTTAAATATTTTAATTTATATTCTGGTATTCCTATAAAACAAAGAAATTTGTTTAATACAGATATTTTTGCATTGATTGTATTGGCTTGATAATCACATTGACATAAATGTTCTTTCCATTCAAATATCACTCTTTTTGTTATAGAGCGTTCCCCTAACCATAATGTAAAACTTTGCATTTCACTTAAATATTTCTCTATAGTGCTTTGCTCTTTTTCTTCTAATATTAAGTAATTGTAAAAATCACTCATCTGTTTTTTTAAATATTCACTCATAATAAACCTCCCTAGTTTATAAAATTGTACTTATTGTATTTCACAAATATTTATTTGTAAAAGCTATTCAAAATATAAGTGCTATATAAAGTAATTATTGACATTATTTTTTGTTTTATATGCAATTACAATATTTTATATATTGCAAAATAAAAATCCTCTATTTTGTAAAACTACAAAATAGAGGACTTTTTTATAAAATTATTTCAACACGAAAGATTGGCAGTCAGTACATTGGTCCATTGTTGGATTTGCTTCATGAGTACCTACCTGTATGCTCTGCAAAGAGCAGTTGTTTCTAGAACCACAATGATATTTGCAGTTTGTTACAGTACATCTAATACATTCATTTGCAGTTGCCATAATTCTATTCCTCCTAAAAAATAAATCATATTTGTTACATCAATAGTATCACCAAAAAATTTAAAATATATCAATATTTTTGTTTTCAAACACTGGTAAAATTTGTTATAATACTATTTGTAAATATGCAAATATTATGATATAAATATAGTGAGGAGAATGAATGTTATGAGAATCACAAAAGAAAATACAATGTGTATCATTATAGACGACCAGCAAAAATTGGTTCCTACAATATTGGAATATGAGCAACTTTTAGAAAATACAAAAAAGCTTTGTATGGGTCTGTTGGCTTTAGACATTACTTGTATTGTTACAGAACATTACAAAAAAGGACTGGGAGAAACGGTATCTATACTAAAAGAAGCACTAAATATACCAGAAAAAACAAATGTATACGATAAAATTACATTTAGTGCTTATGAAAATGAAGAAATTAAAAACGTAATTGAAACATCAGGTAAAAAAAATATTATAATATGTGGTACAGAGGCACATATTTGTGTATTACAAACACTTATTGATTTACAAAATAATGGTTATCAAGTAATATTGATAGAGGATTGTATTGGTTCTCGTACACAAATAAATAAAAATGGTGCTGTAAAAAGAGCTATGCAGGAAGGTGCAATTATTAGCACATACGAAGCAATATTATTTGAATTAGTAAGGGTTGCTGGAACACCTGTATTTAAAGAAATATTAAATATTATTAAATAAAACATAATATCAAATATATTTTTATAAAAATAAAAGTGATAAAGTATACTTTATCACTTTTTAATCATTTTTAAATAACTCTCAGCACGTAATACAGCAATATCTTTGCTGTTCACTTTTTCGTAATACTGCAATGTGCCCCATTTTGCCATATTTTCATCATTTTGTGTCTGAAATATTTCCCTTACGCCTGTTTCTTTGTTATCATATGCTAATTTTATTTTGTTGTATGTATTGTCATCAATACTAGTTGTATAACTATAATCTCTTATGTTGTTTTTGTTGATTAAAAAGTCATCTAGTATCATGTCCTCCATATCTCTCAAAAACAAATATCCAAAATCATCATAAAGCACAAAATT
>JBCLQL010000020.1:0-18688 GCA_041223565.1 Lachnospiraceae bacterium 46-61 | reverse complement strand
TAAAATATCATTCCTTTTCTATTTATGGTATGACAGAATGGCAGAAAATATTAAATGAAATTTGTGAAGAAGAAAATGTAAAAGAAATTTCTTTACTTGCAACAACATATATTTCTCAACCTTGTACAACAGGTATTTTTCAAAATACGATATTCATTCCAGCTGTAATACTAAATCAGTGTAACACAGAAGAAATCAGAATAATATTATGCCATGAAGTGCGACACAACAAAAGAAAAGATGTACCACTAAAAACGCTTATTCAAATATTAAATTGTATTAATTGGTTTAATCCATTATTTTATATCATAAAAAACGAATTATATAGTTTGACAGAATTAGCATGTGATGAAGAAATACTTTTTGATTGTTCTTTACAACAAAGAAAAGCATATGCAAATATATTATTGCACTTTTCAAGAGAAGAAAAAATATCAAAAAGTATATGGAATATTGCAGGTTTTGGAGAAAATAAGAAAAAGTTATTAAACAGGAGGTTGAAAGCAATTATGGAAAAAAAGAATCATAAAAAAATTTATCATGTTTTAACAATGGGATTTTTAGCATTTGCTGTTGCAAGTGGAACAAAAGTAGCAAAAGCAGCAGATACCACATTAAATAATCTATTTTCAACACAAACAGAAATTGCTTATGAAGATGAAATTAGTATACTTGATGATGATGAATTGCAGGAATATTATTTTTCTGACCATTATATAGATTTTGATGACACAGAATTAATGCAAAAAATAGAAAATGGCGAAGCAGAACCATTTTTATTTACATCAGAACAAAATGTAACATATAAACTCGTATCAGAAGATAATACTGTTGAAATACTGCAAGATAGTACAAATGCAGAAATAGAACCAAAACATACGCATACTTGGAAAAGTAAAAATATTACAGAGCATAAAAAATATTCCGATGGTTCTTGCAAAACAACTGTGTATGCTGCAAAATATTGCACTGACTGCGGTTATACTGTAAAGGGAGATATTGTTGGTGAAGTAGCCCATAAAGTATGTCCCCATTAAATGGTATATCACCTAAATCATTAGGGTGAATATAAATACAATTAGATAGGAGGGGGAAAAGTATTATGTGTTGGAGAGGCGGATAGAAAAAAGAAAAATGCCTTATAAAATAAAGTTTTTCATTGCGTAGCGGGCATAAAATTCTATATTTCTATAAGACATTTAATTTATGGTAACATAAAGAATATTTTTTTACAAGCAATAAAAATAAAGAAACAGGGTAAACGCATAAGAAAATACTGCACAATAATCTGTATAAATAAAGATAAAAAATTGATATTCTGAAATTTAATTTCTTTATTTTTTATACAAGTATGTTACATTTAAATTTATTTGATGCAAAAATAGAAAAATAAATGCAAATTTTTGTTGAAAATTTTATGTGGTTACCTTAATAAAGAAATAGATAAAAAACATAGAGAAATATATGTAATCTATTCACAAAAATAATTAAGTATGTATTATGAAAGCTAGGAGAGAGGATTATTATGAAAAATATAAAAAAAATTAAAAAAACTATTGCAATATGTTCTGCTTTTGTTACACTGGCTACTTCAGTAGCATATGCAGCTCCATATGGATTTTGTTTAGCATCAGTTAAACAATTTGATGTTGATAAAAGAAGCGGGTATAGTTATAGAATTGAGTATGATACTGCTACATATGAACGTTCTGCAGGAAAAGAGGATGTTGCAAATATATATAATAAAGCTATAATATATGATGAAAATGGGCTTGTATTAAAGACAGATGAAACGACTTTGCATAATCAAACATCTGTATCACATGAAGGTTCATTTACTGAAGATTTTTGGGAAAATGGATGTATAAGTACCTCTGGGAAACTGACTATTAAATGTGCGTCCATATCAAGAGTAAGATATAGTGATAATACTCTTAGTACAGATGATGATGAAATTTCAAGAATAATTGATGTTCCTAAATCTACTTTAGTAAAAAGCGAAAGTTTTGTTGAAAAGGATAAATATACAGAAAATATTGCTTTAAACAATGGTTTAGACTTATTACGATTAGATAAAGTGGATATTAACACATTAGTAAATGAATCTAAATATTTAAGTTATAAAGATGGATGGTTTAATTATATACTTGATGAAGTAGAAGAAGGGGAAATACTACCAGACCACGTTTATATTGATTTAGAAAATAAAAAAATGTATGTCATTTCAATTAGTGACAATACTATTTTTGAATATGACAAAATTGATGCAGAGGAATAAAAAACATAAATTGTTTTTAATTTATAGCAATTTTAATTAAAATAGAGAATATAAAAAAGACTATTTAATTTTTTTATTTATATTGAATTGACTATAATAATTTATAAAAGCACTGGTTTATAATTTATTATTGAAAAATTATTTATAAATTTTAATAAACCAGTGTTTTATTATATTTATTAGATAATAATTAGTATTTTTTAATTAAGAGTTTTAAAGAAGGTATTTGTATATATGGAATTTAAAATAGTTACTTATATATTAATTTTATTAAATTTTTTTACAATGCAACAAAACTATGAAAAAAATTTTATTTGTAATTATATAATAAATATGCAATTTCAAAATAATAATGATATAAATTTATTATTTAATACAATTGAAGAAAATGGTTATACTTATAAGTCTATTGAATATTTTAAAAAAAAGTTCCCTAATTTAGAAATACAGGAATATGAAAATAATATGATTCTTTCTTTTAATGACATAAATTATACTTATGATAGAGTTTCGAAGAAATATATATCAGAACAATATGGTTTAAAAACCATAAAAGGAAAGCTAATAATCTATAATGATGGATTTGACTATATCAGTATAGATAATAAGAAATATATAAACTCTAATATATTTTTACAATATGAGAAATTTATAGATGAATTCTATTCAAATGAAAAAGTTTTTGTAAAAAGTTTATAATATTAAAAAAATCATGATATAAATATAGAACTAAATTTTAATTAAAGAAATTGGTTAGTGAAGGAGAATATAGACCAACAGCTGATGTTAAACTTCAATATGCATATAGAAATGGCTCTGTTTTTATGCGTGCTTCTAATAATACAACAAAATTAACACAGTCTATAGAAATAAAGAATACAAGATTTGATACATCGTCTCCTAATATTTGTTTAATGACAGGAACATCTCTTGTACCAGATATGAAAAATACTTCTGGAGAGCGTATAGTAAGTGATATTAAAAGTGGAGCCTATTTGAAAAATGTAATATGGACAAATAATTATATTTATTCTACAACAGATTGGACAGGTACTGAAAGAGCATTTAATGGTAGTACAAGCAATACTACAAATTACTTGTTGATTTATGATACAGATAATGCTAGTTGTTCTGTCAGTGGTGGAACAGAAACAGTAAATATTCACTATAATCCTACATACAAACAATAAAATATTTTTATAGCAATAATTGTATTGTTTTTTAGTATATACTAGATGTGTTATAAAAATTTTTTTATACATATCTAGTATGTTTTTTAATTTTTATATTACTTTTAGGTACAATTGGGTAAAAAGTATGAAAATTTTAATAAGTAAAACCATAAAATTTAGAAAAGAAGGAGAAATTTATGGAAGAAAGAAAAAGTTATATTGATGTATTAAGAATACTGGCTATTTTTTCTGTCATACTATTGCATTGCAATACGAATTTTTTCCCAATTGCCTCATTATATCCTCAAAGAGAATGGCTATTAGCGAATTGCATCAATGCTATTTCCAGATTTGGTGTTCCTATTTTTTTTATGATTAGTGGTTATCTTTTGCTTTCAGAAGATAGTTCAAATAATATAGGTAAATTTTATAAAAAAAGGCTATTACGTATTTTACCACCTTTTTTCATTTGGAATATGGTATATTATGTTATTCTTTGTATAAAGGGACAAGCTCGCCCTTTTCCATATGACTTTTTTTTGAGAATGATGCATCAAAGTATTTCTTATCATTTTTGGTTTGTGTATATGATTATCAGTTTTTATATTTTTACACCATTTTTCAAAAAGATGATACTTAATTGCACGCAAAAACAGCTTTGGTTGCTTCTTTTTATGATATTACTACCCACTACTATATTCCCTTTACTCAATAAAATAATAGGTGTATGGTTTTTTACTTTTTCTCCTATTATAGAGGGATATTTTGGCTATTTTTTGTTAGGATATTTATTAGGACATTTTAACTTTCCTAAAAAATATCAATATATTTTTTATATAGTTGCATTAATATGTATTCCTATCGTCATATTAGGCACTTATTATGATTCTACAACAGAAAAAATTGATACTTTTTTTAATGGAGGTTATCAATTTAATTCTTATTTTATTGCTAGTGCTATATTTCTATTCGTAAAATATAATATGCCAAAAATAAAATATACAAAAACAGTAGAACTTTTGACACTTTTGGGAAACCTTTCGTTTGGATTATATCTTTGCCATGTGTTGATTATTGAAAAATTACATACTATATTAACAGGTTTACAAGCAAATGTAGAAATTTTCTCTTATACATTTATTACTTTTTTTGGAGGATACTTCTTACTTATTTTGCTGTATCAAATAAAACCTCTAAGAAGGCTATTATTTTAATAAATAAAATAACAAAAAAATCAATTATAAAATGGGGATTAATTTTTTTAAAAATAGGATAACTAAAATAATTTTGTTCTTTTATTTATGATTGCTTAATTCTTTTACAAATTTCTATACTTTTGTTATTTTTATGCTTATTTATAGTATATTTATAAATATTCAAATGTTTCTTGATATTAAAATGATATTAAAAAATTTTTAAAATAGAAATACATAGACAAATAAAATAAATTTTGGTATAATATAAATGATAAATATCATATGAAACACTACAAATCTAAAAAGGTCTGTTGAGTGGGAATAATAAGTCAATGAGAACAAAGCTAGTGTTTATGCGGATTACAAGCAATTTTGTTTAGTCATTGGCAACGAAATGGCAACATTTTCTGAAATTACCCACATAATAATTATTTCAAATTCATAAAACCTTACTGATTTTCAAAAAGAATTGGAAGTCAGTAAGGTTTTTTTATTTTCTTACTCATTACTTTTATTATCCAATTCTGTTGTAAAAATATCATTGATTGCCTGTGATGGAACTTTTGCCCAACGTTGGGAGGTGTCAAATTTAGGGTAGTTATATCTCCATTGGTCATACTGCTCTTTTGTAATTTCGCCTTGTTCTAATTTTGCAGATTGCTCTTGCCATGCTTGAAACATCTGTAATAGGGAAAGGTCAGATTTATCTAAGTGTAAGCAAATTTCATCGTTTATAGTAGTGATTTTTAAACCATATAAATCCTCTAAGGCGAAAAATGTGTGCAGAAGTCCTGTATAGTTGTCTATATTTGGAACAGTAAGAGCATTAGGACTGATACCAAATAGGTTAGCCATTGTTTTTACAAGCTCTTGTTTGGGTATTCGTGCCTCTGCTTCATACTGTGCCATACGAACATCAGAAGTTTTACCAAGAAAGCCAAGCATTCTACCAAGTTGCTTTTGCGTTAATTCTTTTTTCTTACGGAAAAATTTGATACGTTTGCCGATTGCCATAATAAGAACCCTCCAAAAAAATATATTATTTTTAGTATAGCATAAGAAAGATGAAATAGCAATAAAAATTAAATAAAAAAAGTTAATATATTTTTCTCTAACTCATTGACTTAACTAAAAATATTTAGTAATATAAATAATATACTAAACTATTTTATTTAATATATAAGGAGGAGAAACTATGGAAAATAGAAACTTTATGACAGTTGATGAAGTGGCAAAAGAATTGAAAGTGTCAAAATCTTATGCCTATAAAATTGTAAAGCAACTGAATGAGGAACTGAGTAAACTTGGCTATTTAACATTTTCAGGTAGAGTAAACGCAAACTATTTTTATAAAAAAGTTTGTTATACAGAGCAGTAGTTAAATGTAAAGCGAAAGGAGTTGACAACATGGCTGTTTACAAAGATGGTGACAAATGGAGAGTAATTTATCGTTATACAAACTGGAAAGGAGAGAAGAAGCAAACACAAAAGCGGGGTTTTACAACAAAAAAGGAAGCTCAAGTATGGGAAAGAGAAATCATGCTAAAACAACAAACAAAGTTAGATATGACTTTTTCCAGCTTTTTCGAGATTTATGAGCAAGATAAGAAAAAACGGCTCAAAGAAAATACTTGAGAATCTAAAAGCCATATCATTCGTACAAAAATATTACCTTATTTTGGTGATAGAAAAATTGCAGAAATTGAAGCGAAAGACGTGATAGCCTGGCAAAACAAATTGATGGCAGAAGAAAAATATTCTCCTACTTATCTCAAAACAATACATAGTCAGTTGAGTGCGATATTTAATCATGCTGTAAGATTTTATTATTTGCCATATAATCCAGCACAAAGAGCAGGAACGATTGGAAGTGAGGAACACAAAGAAATGTTGTTTTGGACAAAAGAGGAATATATTAAATTTTCAGATGCAATTATGGATAAACCACTTTCATTTTATGCTTTTGAGTTACTCTATTGGTGCGGTATTCGAGTAGGTGAGTTACTCGCATTGACACCAACAGATTTTGATTTTAACAAAAAGATATTGACCATTAATAAATCTTATCAGCGTTTAAAAGGCAAAGATTTAATAACTAGTCCAAAAACAGTAAAGAGCAATCGAACAATTAAAATGCCACAGTTTCTTTGTGATGAGGTACAAGAATATATTGCTATGCTGTATGAAATAAAAGAAAATGAAAGATTGTTTCCAATTACAAAGTCGTATTTACATCATGAAATGGACAGAGGTTCTCGAATTGCTAATGTAAAAAGGATACGAATCCACGATTTACGACAACAAAAAGTCAATAGCAAGGCAAAAATTTTACTATTTTTTTTGTAAGAAATCTTCTATTTTCCATTTCACTTCTATACGATTATCTTGAAAAACATATATTGTATCAATGAAGAAGTCCACTAGCTCTTTGGTTAAAAGAAATGGTACATTTTTTGTTATTTCTTCTATTTGATTTTTCAAAGTATTTCTATTTTTAGAATGTTGCAATTGAAAATCTATTTCTTTCAATTTGTTTTGCATTGGTTCTATGTTCTTTTGTAAATTCAAAGTTTGTATTTATAAACTGTTCTTCTGTCAACTTTCCTTTTACATATTGCTCATAAAGTATTTCCTTTTTCTTATGATAGAGCTGTATTTGTTTTTGCAGTTCTAATTTTTGAGTTGTTTGTATATCAATATTATTTATTTGCTTTGTATCTTTTATAATTTCAATTTGTTTTAAAATCATTTAAAACACAATTTCTTCTACTTCTTTTTCTTCTATTTTCAAATGATAGCAGGGAAAAGAAGCATCTACTTCAGAATGTCTACATAAAAATATAGTATTTTTATTAAGGCGTTCGTACATAGCATGACGACAATATCCGCAATAAACTTTTCCTTTTAAAATACGCTTTTTTTCTTTTTCTATTTTAAAATGCAATAATTGCTTTTGCACTTGTTCAAAAATTTCTTTTTTAATAATTGCCTCATGATGATTGGGAATTTTTATACAATCTTTTTCTTCTCTTTTGATACTTTTTTCGCCTACTTCTTTTATGATAGATTTTCTCATGACATAAGTACCAATATATTGTTCATTAACCAGTATCCATTTTACAGTTGTTGTTGACCAAATATAGGGATTATAACATTCTGTTTTCCTCCTTCTTTTTTCTCCCTTGTATATTTCTGGTATCACTATTTTTTTATTGTATAATTCTTTTACGATTTCTGTATAGTTATTGCCTTGTAATGCTAATTGAAATATCAATTTTACGGTATTTGCCGCTGGTTCATCAATTTTCAATGTATTATCTTCTTTTTTATAGCCATAACAGCAGTTTTTTTGAATATATTCTCCTTTTTCCATTTTAGAATACTTTGCACTTTTTGATTTTTGTGATAAATCTCTGCTGTAATATTCATTTTTTAAAAATTGTATGGTAACTGGTATGCCTCCAGTATTGTTTTTGGTTTTGTCACTATCATAATTTTCAGTAACAGAAATAAAGCGAACATGATACAAAGGAAAAACTTGTTCTAAAAAGTAGAGTAGGAAAGCACCGCCTTACTTTATTGCTAAAGCAGGTTTGTGCAGACCCCTCCCTCAAACCGTGCTTGCACCTCTCAATGCACACGGCTCTCTATCTTTGCTCCATTGAAATATTCAAAATCCATGATGAATTTTTTGATGGCATTCATGACACACCACCATTGTTTTCCGCTTTTTCGCAATCATTATCCTTTCCCAATGTTTCTTTCCTTTGAGATTTTTTACCTTGTTAACATGATGTATTTCATATCTTCCGCTATTTGTATTGCCACATAATTCGCATTTTCTTGTCTTTAAACGGTCTTCTAATGTAGTCATTGTGTAACCATGAATCCATGTTTCTTTTGGAATGACATCTTCACATTTTTTGCTAGTAATTTCATTGAACTTTGTTAGCTGTCGTCTTTTTATTCCTACCTTTGTTTCATATGGAACACCCCATTTTTTTGCTCCAATGTGGTATTTATCACGTATTTTTGAGATTTTCGTGCGATGTTTTGCAGCTAACGTTTTTAAACAACTATATTCCATTAAATAGCTAAAATAGTTTAAATTTCTATAATTACTTGCTAGACTATAATAATTACAAATGCCTCGTAATTCAGCATTGTAAGTGTCAACGATTTCTAAATCTGTTATTCCTATTAAAGAATTTCGTTTACAAGGTTCCATTTTCCCTGTGTCTTTTCTTTGTGTTACTACTCCTTTTTGAAATAAAAATTTCTCAATTTTATCATGATATGGAATTAAAAGCTCTACTGTATGATTCATAGTACGTTGTTTTGTATTTTTCCAGCGCTTTACTTGTTGATTATGGCGTACTCGAACATCATATCCTAGAAATCTTGCATAGTTGCTACTATGGGTAATCAATGTTTTTTCTTGACTCAATTCCATTTTTAAGTCCTTGTAAATAAAGTCTGTTAATTGTGACTTTATCCACTCGCAATCTTTTCGATTCCCATTTATTGCAATCAAAAAATCATCAGCATATCTAATGTATTTTATTTTCTTATCATCACACAATTTCGCTGGTATCTGATACATTTTTTTTGTAAGATTTTTATACTCTTCTATTAAAAGGCTTCGTTCTTCCCCTTGTTCTCTACGATTGATTTTTCTACTAATATTTCTTCTTTTTTGTTGAATAGCAGTATATTCAGGTGTAGTTTTGTAAAGTGTTCTTTTATTAAAACTATTTTTTATTTTTTCAATATACTGGTCTAATTCATTTAAGTAGATATTGGCAAGAATCGGTGATAAAATACCACCTTGTGGGCAACCGCTATAGGTATTATGATAGTTCCAGTCCTCAATATAGCCTGCTTTTAAAAATTTTTGTATCAGTTTTACCATTCTTGCGTCTTTGATTTTTTTGTTGATGATTTTGATTAAAACATTGTGATTGATGTTATCAAAACACCCCTTAATATCTCCTTCCACAAACCAACTTGTGCCAATAAACTCATGTTTGAGTTGTGCTAACGCAGTGTGGCAGCTTCTTCCTTGTCGGAAACCATGAGAATATTCTGAAAATATTGGTTCGTAAATTGCTTCTAATATCATGCGAATTACTTCTTGTACTATTTTATCTGTGAAGGTCGGTAATCCTAATGGACGCATCTTTCCATTCGGTTTTTTTATATAAATTCGTCTTACAGGTTTTGGTTGATATGTTTCATTTTTCAAAGATTTTATGATTTTATTAATAGATTCTTCACTGAATCCATCTGCTGTGTCATCATTGATTCCTTTTGTATTGACACCTTTATTTACGTATAGGTGTTGATATGCAATGAAATAAATATCTGGACGCAGCAGATAGCGAAAAAGTTTTGTAAATACTTCATCTTTATGTTCTTTTGAATTTTTTCTCAATTTGGTTAAAATCTCCATTGTTGGTTTCATTTGAGGCTTTCCTCCCTAATCAATTTTTGATTTTAATTCGCTTAGACTGCTCTCCTTCGCCATGTGAACGGTTTTCCCGTATCCGATTTTACGGCTTTCCCTGTCTGTTCAGGGTTCTCAGACTACTATGAAAGCTCCGTTACCATGCCAGATTTTCAGTGTCATCTCACTTGGCAAAGCCTTGCGATTTCTCACTTAAAAAGCATTACACATAGCCTAATAGGCATTCTGGTTTAGGTAATCTCCAGTTAACGAAAGTAGTAGGTTTGTGTGAATTGTCGGATATGCTTTCGTTTCATTAACACTGGTTCTCCAGCGTGTCATAGGAAGAAATCAGATAATCCATTAGAAGGCTATTGTTTCTAATGGGCTTCCTATTATAGGTTTCAGGCAAATTTCCTATACCTGCAAACAACAGGAACTAGAAACTCACATTCAACAAATATAGTTTTATCCTTATATTCACTTATCCTTGCAGTTCAGTCTTGCTATTTTGCCTTTTAGCAACTTACTGCTTTTCTGTCATGCTATGTTCCTGTATCAGCTTTCGCCTTTCAGTTAGACAACTGGATTTCTGCATTATCTTTACAGAGTAGTACCTTTGTTTTTCATTTTTTTTCTACTTCTACTTTCGTCCTATCTGGACGCACATAACCTGTTTGAATAATATTTCTGCCAAATCTTGAGAAATCTTTTACAATAATGCAGTTTACTTGATGAGTTTTCACAAGTTCCAAAAGTTCTTGCATTGCAGGACGTTCAAAAGCTGACGTTAGATAACGATACTTTTGAAAACACTGGAAAATCAAGGTTTTTCGAGCGACGGACAAGCAGGGTATTGTACTAAAAATTGAATACGACGCAGAAGCGGCGTTTCTTACTCTCTATACAGGAGAACAGGAACGCCGCTTTTTTCATGCCCTTTGTTACGCAGTAGGGGCAGGAAAAGCCTTGCTACAAGCGGTTTTCCGGGTGCGTATCCGGCGCGGCAAGGGATTTATACCTTATCCCCCGAAACCGCGCTTCTACTGCGTAACAAATCCAAAGCAAAGGAGCTATGAACTATGGCAGTTTTCAGAGTGGAACGGAACAAGGGCTACACCGTAATGAGCAACCACCACCTACGCAACAAGGAGCTTTCCCTAAAGGCAAAGGGGCTGTTGTCGCAAATGCTGTCACTCCCCGAAGATTGGGACTACACCTTGAAAGGCTTATCCCTTATCAACCGGGAGAAGATAGACGCTATCCGCGAAGCCATTAAGGAGCTTGAACGCGCCGGGTATATCGTCCGTTCAAGGGAGCGCGACGAGAAAGGACGCTTGCGGGGCGCGGACTATGTGATATTCGAGCAGCCGCAGCCGCCTACGCCGGATTTACCTACATTGGAAAATCCAACATTGGATAATCCAACGCAGGAAAAACCAACATTGGAAAAACCTACGTTGGAAAATCCAACGCAATTAAATAAAGATATACAAAGAACTGACTTACCAAAAAAAGAAAAAATAATTACTGATGAACAAAGTACCCATTCCATTCCTATCCTTTCCCCTAACCCCTCTCCTTGCAGAGAAGCGGCTACGCCGCCGGAACGGAAAGGAACGGAAGCGGCAGCACAGAGCGCAGTTGATATATACCGGGAAATCATCAAGGACAATATCGACTACCACATTCTCAAACAGGACATGAAGTTTGACAGTGACAGGCTGGACGAGATTGTAGACCTCATGCTTGAAACCGTATGCACCGCAAGGAAGCGGGTACGGATTGCAGGGGACGACTACCCGGCAGAGCTTGTGAAATCTAAGTTTATGAAACTGGACGGCGAGCATATCCGCTTTGTGCTTGACTGTATGCGGGAGAACACAACGAAAATCCGCAACATCAAGCAATATCTGAAAGCAGCCCTTTTCAACGCCCCGTCCACTATCGGCAATTATTACACTTCCCTTGTCGCCCATGACATGGCAAGCGGCGCACTGTCACCGAAGAAGCCGCAGTACGGCGACCCGGACTATTATTCATGCAAACCGGGCGAAAGCCTGTAAAACAACAAAAGGAGGATTTTATTATGGCACAGAAAATGACAGGAGCATTGGTATTTGACGAGCGCACCGACCGTTACGACATTCGCTTTGACTTAAACAGCTACTATGGCGGGCTGCATTGTGGAGAATGTTTTGACGTATTCGTGCGGGGCAAGTGGAAGCCGACCCGGATTGAGTACGGCGACAACTGGTATCTTGTGGGTATCAGAGCCGAGGACTTGAACGGGCTGCGGGTGCGTATCTGACCGCCGCCCCATAAAGAAACGAGAAAGGAGGACGCGAGGAATTGCAGGACGAAGTAAACGAAAAAACCATAGCCCTTTACATCAAGACCGGGAAACTGACCGCGCAGACGCTCCAAAAGGCAATGAAAGCCATACTGTCAAAGGGCAAAAAGCAGCTTGCAAAACCGCCACAGGGAAAGCAGAGCTTAAAGCAGCTTATGAAGCAGAACGCGGGCGTTTCCAACATTGAGATTACCGAGGGCAATATCAAAGCCTTTGAGAGTACGGCGAAAAAGTACGGTATCGACTTTGCGCTGAAAAAGGACGCGACGGAAAGCCCGCCCCGCTATCTGGTTTTCTTCAAGGGGCGGGACGCGGACGTACTGACCGCAGCCTTTAAGGAGTTTTCCGCAAAAAAGCTGACACAGGAGAAAAAGCCCTCAATCCGAAAGCTGCTCTCTACCCTCAAAGAAGCTGCACAGGGCAGAAACGCGGAACGGGCAAAGGTCAAGAACAAGGACAGGGAGGTATCGCTATGAAGCCGGAAATCAAGAAGCTGCTTATCCTAAATCTCCCGTATCTGCTCTTTGTCTGGCTCTTTGATAAAGCGGGCGCGGCTGTCCGGCTCTCCCCCGGCGCGGACGCAAGCGCAAAGCTGCTACATCTTGGGGACGGTTTTACCGCCGCCTTTTCCAGTATCGCGCCGAGCTTCCACCCGGCAGACTTAGCTTTAGGCATTGCGGGGGCGGTCATTGTCCGGCTGATTATCTACACCAAAGGCAAGAACGCGAAGAAATACCGCCGCGGGACAGAATATGGTTCGGCGCGTTGGGGCGGGGCTGACGACATAAAGCCGTACACCGACCCGGTATTTGAGAACAATATTCCCTTAACACAGACGGAACGGCTCACCATGAACAGCCGCCCGAAGCAGCCGAAATACGCAAGAAACAAAAATATCCTTGTAATCGGCGGTTCCGGCAGCGGCAAGACCCGGTTCTTTGTGAAACCGTCGCTCATGCAATGTACGTCAAAGGATTTTCCAACGTCGTATATCGTCACTGACCCGAAAGGAACACTGATTTTGGAAACCGGGAAAATGTTACAGCGGTACAAATACCGTATCAAAGTGCTAAATACGATTAACTTCAAAAAATCCATGAAATACAATCCCTTTGCCTATCTGCGGAGCGAAAAGGACATTTTGAAGTTAGTCAATACCATTATCGCCAACACCAAAGGCGACGGGGAAAAATCCGGCGAGGATTTCTGGGTGAAAGCGGAAAAGCTCTACTACACCGCGCTAATCGGCTATATCTGGTATGAAGCCCCGGAGGACGAGAAGAACTTCACGACGCTGCTTGAAATGATAAATGCGTCGGAAGCCCGCGAGGACGACGAGGATTTCCAGAACCCGGTTGACCTCATGTTTGAACGTCTGGAAGAAAAAGACCCGGAGCATTTTGCAGTCAAGCAGTACAAAAAATACAAACTTGCGGCGGGCAAGACCGCAAAAAGCATACTTATCTCATGCGGCGCGAGGTTAGCCCCATTCGACATTAAGGAGCTGCGGGAGCTTATGGAAACCGACGAAATGGAGCTTGACACCATAGGCGACAGAAAGACCGCCCTTTTCGTGATTATCAGCGACACCGACGACACCTTTAACTTTGTCGTGAGTATTCTCTACACACAGCTATTCAACCTCTTGTGCGACAAAGCAGATGATGAATACGGCGGGCGGCTTCCCGTCCATGTACGGTGCTTACTTGATGAATTTGCGAATATCGGGCAGATACCGAAGTTTGAAAAGCTAATCGCAACCATACGGAGCCGGGAAATATCCGCGTCAATCATCTTGCAGAGCCAGTCACAGCTAAAAGCAATCTACAAGGACAACGCCGATACCATAGTCGGCAACTGCGACACCACGCTTTTCTTGGGCGGCAAGGAAAAAACTACCCTCAAAGAAATATCAGAAATTTTAGGCAAGGAAACCATTGACAGCTTCAACACTTCCGAAACCAGAGGGCGGGAGCTTTCGCATGGGCTGAACTATCAGAAATTGGGAAAGCAGCTTATGACGGAAGATGAACTCGCAGTCATGGACGGAGGGAAATGTATCTTGCAGCTACGCGGAGTGCGCCCGTTCTTTTCGGACAAATTCGACATAACGAAGCACCCGAAATACAAGTACCTGTCCGACGCAGACCCGAAGAACGCCTTTGACATGGAAAAGCACCTTAAACGCCGCCCCGCCATTGTCAAGCCCGACGAGGTTTTTGACTATTACGAGATTGACGCAGCAGACTTACAGGAGGACGCAGACCATGAGGAAACGTAGCGCAGAGGAAAAACAAAAGCAGCTTGAACGGTTTTTAATGAATGTTGCGGAAGCCGCCGACACTGCATTATGGGAGTATTGGCGGGAAAAGGAAGCGGAACACCGCCATTTTGCAACGGAGTATGTCACGCGCCGGGGGCTTATCCCGCAACAGTGACAGCATGGCAGACCGCCGGGACAGGGGAAGCTACACTTCCCCTACGCTGCCTTGCGGCAGCTACCCCTTTGTGAACTTGCGGGAAGCGAACACCTTGCTATGCAAGCTATTCACTTCCCGCAAGTCTGAATAATACCCGTCCGGCAGCACAGCGGGACACCGAAAGGAGGAATGGAAGCAATCACATATATCAATATCGGCTACATGATACGCGCCCCTACTTTCCGGCGCAGTACACAGCGGCAGGAGCCGCACCCCCTACAACTGAATACCGCCGCGCCGCAGAACTTACGCAGCGCGGGGACAGCCGCCTTTATTACAGGGCGGTTTTTTTGTGCGGCGGCATACGCTGACCGCCTTTTGTCCGCTTGCCGGACAGCCGCAGACGCGGCAGAAAGGATATATTTATGGCATTTTTCAATAGCGCAGTAGACGTTTTGCAGACCCTTGTTGTAGCACTTGGAGCCGGGCTTGGTATCTGGGGCGTGATTAACCTTATGGAGGGCTACGGCAACGACAATCCGGGCGCGAAAAGCCAGGGCATGAAGCAGCTTATGGCAGGCGGCGGCGTTGCCCTTATCGGCATGACCCTTGTACCGCTGCTTTCCGGGCTGTTCGGTTAAGAAGCGCGGGTAAAGGCTTATGCAGAGCATACTTGACGCGATTAACGAATGGATAAAGGAAATCCTTATCGGAGCCATAAACGGTAATCTGTCAACTATGTTCGGGGACGTAAACGAAAAAGTCGGCACTATCGCCGCAGAGGTAGGGCAGACCCCGCAAGGGTGGAACGCAAATATATTCTCCATGATACAGACGCTTAGTGAGAATGTAATCGTACCCATTGCGGGGCTTGTCATTACCTACGTCCTATGCTATGAGCTTATCAGCATGGTAACGGAAAAGAACAATATGCACGACGTTGACACTTCCATGTTCTTCAAATGGGTGTTCAAGGCGTTTGTGGCAGTCTACCTTGTGACGCACACCTTTGACATCACTATGGCGGTGTTCGATATGGCGCAGCACGTTGTTTCCGGCGCGGCGGGGGTAATCGGCGGCAGCACAGAGATTGATGTTGCCGCCGCCCTTGCTTCCATGCAGAGCGGGCTTGACGCTATGGAAATCCCCGAACTGCTCTTACTTGTCATGGAAACAAGCCTTGTGAGCTTGTGCATGAAAATCATGTCCGTACTGATAACCGTTATCCTCTACGGAAGAATGATAGAGATTTACCTTTACTGTTCGGTATCGCCTATCCCGTTTGCAACAATGACTAACCGGGAATGGGGGCAGATAGGAAACAACTACCTCAAATCCCTGTTCGCTATCGGTTTTCAAGGCTTCCTCATAATGATATGCGTCGGCATTTACGCCGTACTGGTGAACAACATGGTAATAGCGGACAACCTGCACAGCGCGATATTCTCCCTTGCAGCCTACACCGTTATCCTCTGTTTCTCCCTGTTCAAATCCGGCGCACTGGCGAAGTCGATATTCTCCGCGCATTAGCGGCGTGTCAAGGATAGGGTGGAGATTTTCAGAGCGAAGCGGCGAAAATACGACCCGACCTTGACGCGGATAACCCCCATAAAATACGGGCGGGCAAAGGGCATAGATTGACCTTTGCCTTGATTACCCTTTATGGGAAGTTACAGCAGCACAAAACCCAGAGAAAGGAGGTTTTTTCTTGGCGTATGTACCCGTACCCAAAGACTTATCCAAAGTCAAGACAAAAGTAGCGTTCAACCTTACCAAACGGCAGATTGTATGTTTTGCGGCGGCTCTCCTGTTCGGCTTGCCGCTTTTCTTTCTGCTCAAAGACAGCACAGGCACAAGCCTTGCGTCTATGGCTATGATTGCCGTCATGCTGCCCTGTTTCCTGTTCGCCATGTATGAAAAGCATGGACAGCCCCTTGAAGTGGTGGTGAAGAACATCATTCAGACGAAATTCATAGCCCCCAAAGAACGACCATACAGGACAGACAACCTTTATTCCGTCTTAGAACGGCAGAGAAAACTTGAAAAGGAGGTATCAGCGATTGCAAAAGGAAACACGAAGAAACAGCGCGGCGGGAAGCGCAAAGCCTAACCCGCCCCGCAAGCTCACCCGCGCCGAGAAAAAGCAGATTGCGGAAATTATCAGACAGGCAAAGGGCGACGGGAAAGCGCACACCGCGCAGCAGACAATCCCCTATATCCAGATGTACCCGGACGGTATCTGCAAGGTTACGGAGCGCAAATACTCAAAGACCGTTGCCTTTGAAGATATTAACTATCAGCTTGCACAGGCGGACGACAAGACCGCCATTTTTGAGAACTGGTGCGATTTCCTCAACTACTTTGACGCTTCCGTTTCGGTGCAGCTCTCTTTCATCAATCAGGGGACGCAGCGGGGCGAAGCGGAAAAAGCGGTCAATATCCCGGCACAGGAGGACGCTTTCAACTCTATCCGCAACGAATACCGGGATATGCTGAAAAACCAGCTTGCAAAGGGCAATAACGGGCTTGTCAAAGCAAAATATATCACCTTTGCCATTGAAGCCGACAGTCTGGGCGCGGCGAAATCCCGCCTTGCCCGTATCGAAACGGACGTACTGAACAACTTTAAGCTCTTGGGCGTAGCCGCCCGCCCCATGACAGGCTATGAACGCCTTAAAATGCTGCATGGCATTTTCCACCCGGAGGGCGGGCAGTTTGCCTTTGATTTTTCATGGCTTGCCCCGTCCGGGCTTTCCACAAAGGACTTCATCGCCCCGTCCTCTTTCCGTTTTGGCGAGGGGCGGTATTTCCGCATGGGGCGCAAAATCGGCGCGGTTTCATTCCTTGAAATCCTTGCGCCGGAATTAAACGACCGTATCTTATCTGATATTCTGGACTTGGAAACGGGCGTTATCGTCAATCTGCATATCCACAGTATCGACCAGACCGAAGCCATAAAGACAATCAAGCGGAAAATCACCGACCTTGACAAAATGAAAATCGAGGAACAGAAAAAAGCGGTACGCAGCGGTTATGACATGGATATAATCCCGTCCGACCTTGCCACTTTCGGCAGCGAAGCGAAAAATCTCTTACAGGACTTGCAGAGCCGGAATGAAAGAATGTTCCTCTTGACGTTCCTTGTGGTGAACATGGCAGACACAAAAAGGAAACTGGAAAATGACGTGTTCGCGGCGGCGGGCATTGCACAGAAGAACAACTGCGCCTTAACCCGCCTTGACTACCAACAGGAAGCGGGGCTTATGTCCTCTGTACCGCTTGGGGAGAACCTTATCCCTATTCAAAGGGGGCTTACCACGTCAAGCACCGCTATCTTTATCCCCTTTATCACACAGGAGCTTTTTCAATCTGGCGCGGCTTTATACTACGGCTTAAACGCCCTGTCTAACAATATGATACTCTGCGACCGCAAGCAGCTTAAAAACCCCAACGGCTTAATCTTGGGTACGCCGGGAAGCGGGAAATCCTTTGCAGCCAAACGGGAAATGACAAACGCTTTCCTCATTACCGACGACGACATAATTATCTGCGACCCGGAAGCAGAGTATTTTTCCCTTGTGCAGCGGCTTGACGGGCAAGTGATACGCTTGTCGCCTACGGGCAAGGGCATTGACGGGAAGCCCCAGTATGTGAACCCTATGGATATTAACCTTAATTACAGCGAGGACGACAGCCCCCTTGCGCTGAAATCCGACTTTATCCTCTCCCTCTGCGAGCTTGTCATAGGCGGCAAGGAGGGCTTGCAGCCCGTCGATAAGACCGTCATTGACCGCGCCGTTAGGAACGTGTACCGCCCTTTCCT
>JBCLQL010000019.1:0-22134 GCA_041223565.1 Lachnospiraceae bacterium 46-61 | reverse complement strand
CGTGAATTTGTAAAAAAACATTCAGATATTGAAATTGTTTCTGAAAAAGTGGACGATGGCTATACAGGTGTTTTGTTTGTTGAGGTAAGATAACGATACCTTTTTTGCAGAGGGTGTTATCTTACCTCTTTTTGATGTATGTTAGATAGCATAACTCTTTACGTCGGCTCCTATCTGTCTGAAATAGGAGATACTTTCGGTAGGCTTGTCGCCTGTATCAACTCTGCCGACAAAGCTATAAAAGATTTCGATTTTGCGGGTGTTCGTTTCCTTATCCAGTTCGTGGATAAGAATACGGTCAATAAATTCATGGACGTTTTCGTAGGTCAGTTCTTCAATCGCTGTGTATCTGCGTACCAGTGCGACAAACCTTTTTACGTCCGCGCTGCGCTCGGTGGCGTTGTCGATTTCCTGTGACAGCTCCGCAATCCTCCGGGTCAGCGTCTTTTTTTCTTCATCATAGCCGGAAGTCAGAAAAGCAAATTGTTCATCTGAAAGTTTCCCTAAAGCGTTGTCCTCGTAGAGCTTGCGGAATAAGATGTTCAGCTCGTTAATACGGTTCTGCGCCTTGTCAAGCTCTTTCCGCTGCTGTGTCAGCGTCTTTTGTACTGCCTTTGCGCTGCACTCGTTGGCGGTTTCGATAAACTCCTGTTCATGCTCTTTCACATAAGACGTTACGCGCTGCAAGTCTGCAAGGACAAGTTCTTTCAATACGCTTTTGCGGATATAATGCGTAGTGCAGAGCATATCATTTCTTGCCCGGTTGCGGTAGTTGCCGCAAGTGTAGGCGTGTTTCCGTTCAAGCGTCCCGGCTCCGCGTACTGCATACATTTTGTAGCCGCAGTCCCCGCAAAAGAGCAGCCCGGAAAACAGGTCAATTTCATCAACCTTTGTCGGGCGTTGCCGGGTGGCAATCCGCTTCTGTGCAAGTTCAAAGGTTTCTTCATCAATCAAAGGTTCGTGAGTGTTGGGGAAGAAATACCTTTTTTCCTCCGGGTTCTTTTTCGTCTTTTTCGACTTATAAGATACCTTGTAGGTTTTCCCGGTTATGGTATGCCCTAAATACTCTTTCCTTGTCAGAATGTCGTACAGTGTCTTATCCGGCCAGTTGTACCATGCGTTGAGCTGTGGGCGGGGGTGGCGTTTGCTCCCTGTCCTGCGGTAGCGCAGTTCCCCGACGGTCAGTATTTCGTTGTCCCGTAGCCAGTTCTGGATTTCACACATACGGTCGCCCCGTACATACATTGCAAAAATCTGTTTTACGACGTGTGCCGTTTCCGGGTCGGGTATCAGATGATTGCGGTTATCCGGGTCGATAAGGTAGCCGTAAGGGGCTTCGCCGTTGACGCGCTCGCCTTTCTGCGCCTTTGCCTGTTTGACAGCCCGGATTTTCTTTGAGGTGTCGCGGGCGTAAAACTCGTTGAACCAGTTCCGCAGAGGGGTAAACTCGTTATCTTCCCTCGCTGTGTCTACACCGTCGTTAATGGCAATGTAGCGCACTTCGTATTCGGGGAAAACAATCTCTATCAGTTCGCCGGTTTTCAGATAATTACGTCCCAGACGGGAAAGGTCTTTTGTTATGACGGTTGCCACGTTCCCGGCTTCAACCTCATGCAGCATGGCTTGAAGCCCCTCACGCTCAAAGCTCACGCCGGAAAATCCGTCGTCTACGAAAAAGCGCGTGTTGAAAAAGTGGTGTTCGTCAGCGTACTTTTGTAAAATCAGCTTTTGGTTCTGTATGCTTTCGCTTTCCCCGGCTTGCATATCTTCCTGGCTCAATCTGCAATATAAAGCGGTAATCTTGTCTGTCTGTAACATTTTGTCCTCCTTTCCGACGACAGACAAGCATGGTATTTGTACTGTCTATATTATACCACATACCGCTGCCTGTGTCATGTATAAAATGTGAAGAAACGCCCTATTTCCGGGCGTTTGCGGGGTTCAGCTCCATGTCTTTGCGTATGAGCTTCTTTATCTTTTTATCCAGTGTGTCCGTCGCGTGTTCACTTGCGGACGAACATACAAGGTAAGTAACTTTCCCTATTTTATGCTCCGTTGTGGTAACGGGCGTTTGGTTTTGCGTCAAAGAAAATCCCCCTTTCTTTCGCAAATATAATACAGTCTATGAATAGCAGCAAGTCCACTATTCAATAAAACAAAGGCTTTAATCGGACGGTTATTAGCATAACCTCATGGGAATTTCACCCCGGCATGGTTCTCATGCCGCCCTACCCATTGCCTGCGACGCTCTTAACGCTCGGACTGTGGCTGTAAGGAAGTATCATTGTATATTCTGCGCTGTCGTCGCCCGCAAGCCGCTACACTTGCTTTCCGGCGCGGTGTTGGTCGCTCGGCTGTCCGGGCGGGGTAATCCCTCCCGGATAGCGTCATGGCGCACCCGCTGTATGGCTCGGCGCAAAAGGAACATATCCGATTTGCCCTATGCTGCGCCGCCGTTATCTTGCGCCGCTTTCTTTTTCAAGGTTCAAAATGGCTGTGCTGCCCGCGTCAGCAGCGGAACGGAAAAGGGGGTGAGAATGAAAGCGTCCCGCCGCTGCGGTTTATTCCTCTGTCCTAAAGGTGAGGACAGCCATCATCAGTTTTGCTTGCAGCCGTTCCCGAATGTCGTGGTCTACGCCGAAATAGACGTTCCCGCGCTCGTCGTACAGCTTCCGCATGGAGAGGCGGGCTATGTAGCCGCTGAAATGCTGCAAGACAATCTTCATAGCGTCCGGGTCGCCCTTTGTCGCTGCCACAATGACAGGATAGGGAACAAGGGCATTTTCCGGGTAGCCGGGTTCGTTACCATTCGTCCCATTCATCAGCATTTTCCTCCAGATATTTTCTTAATTTCTCAAAAGAGCTTGTCCGCCTGTACTGTATCGTGCTTCTCGACGTGTTGAACAGCTCCGCAATCTCGGTGTCGTTCATTCCCTCGAAGTAATACAGCAATACGGCTTTGCGCTTTTCTTCCGGCAAAGTACGGATTGCTTCAAGAAGCAGCTTTGGCGTGATTTTCTTCCCGGCTTTCTCAAAGACGGTTTCGACAGTTTCCCGTTTGAAATATTCGTCAAACGTATGAAGCTGCCGCGCTTCATCTAAGGTCATGTCGGAAAAGGTCACTTCCTTTGCCTTGTGTCTGCGAAGCTCTCTATGAGTGTCACACGCTTCATTGTGCAGCACCGTATTACAAAACTTCTGAAAAGCACACTGTTTGTAAAACTCCCTGCTATTAGGTTCCACATTCTCACCTCCTTTCTCGTTGGAAAGTTGGTGGTGCTTCCCCCTTTTCGCGGGGCAATACGGCGTTTTTGAAAAACGCCGAAGATTTTTTGAAATTTCTTCAAAAAATTTTTTGAGCAGCAAAATACGCCTGTCCGAAAAAATCGGATAGGCGTATAGGTATTGTAAACAGTATTCAGGTGATTAGACAGTTCATATTCAGGGGTAGAGAGATTCCCGGCGGTGGACGGGCTTTTTTTGATAAGTTACCGTTAAACGGCGAATAGAAAATAGTAAAGGGCATGGCGATACCTCCTTGATACCGCCAGCTCCTGTTCAAAAAAGAAAAGGCGGTTCTGATTTCTCAAAACCGCCGTTTCTTAAAAAAGGCGTGACAAAATATCTGCGTTACGACGGTTTTTTTCTTTTGCCGTCGTGCGGCAGTTTGATTTTATTATTAAAAAAAGAGCCGATAACCGTAGCTCAATGTCTACATGTTATCGGCTCTGCGTCTAAGCGTCTGGCTCTTTGATAACGTATATATTGCTCAATTTTACGTTAATTAAAATTTCCTGTTTGCATTTAGGACAGTAAAGAGGAAACTTTTTAAGTTCTGTATCTTCGCGTATTTTGATACGGGTTTTATTGTGACATATGGGGCATAGCAACCATTCCATATGTTTCATGGCTGCACCCCCTTATCTATACAAGGTATTAGTTTTTTCTTTTCCCATGCTTTATTTTTGAAATACAGTAAACCAACTATTGCAGGTAATATCGGAGAAATTGCTTGCCCGATATATACGCCAGAAAATCCCATATCAACCACAAAAGTTAACAACCAACCTACAGGAAGTCGGACAAATACTGCGTCCAAAAGAGCGTTTATCATAGCGATATTTGCTGAACCAATACCAATAGCGAAAGAATCGAATGTATACATAATTGCATAAATCAGACTGTTAATTCCACAACATATCCTTAGATACAATATTCCATCTTTAATGACTTCTGAACTTTCTGGCTCAAATAATGTGATGATTTGCTTCGCAAATAATTGTACGGTTACAATTACGATAAAAGTAATAACCACATTCAAAAGCAGTCCGATTTTTGTTGTCTTTTTTACGCGCTCTATATCATTTGAACCCATATTTTGTCCTGCCATAGCAGTTACAGCCTGTCCGATTGCCCAACAAGGCATACCGGCAAATGTATTGATTTTAAGTCCAACACCAGATGCAGCGGCAACTGATACACCAAAATTGTTGAGCATACCTGTAATCACAAGATAAGAAATATTGACGACTACCATTTGAATAGCGGTAGGCAAACCAACTTTTAGAATAACTAACAATTTATCCGATTTTATAATAAAGTGCTTTGGCTTAAAATCAAAGATAAAGTGTGTCCTTTTTAAGTGAATAATTGAAACCATAAGAGAAATTGCCTGTGCAAATATCGTAGCATAAGCTGCACCCGCAGTTCCCATGCCAAGCAGCCCTACTAAAATCAAGTCCAGAACAATATTTACAATCGTTGCAATCGTTATGAAGTAAAGTGGACTTTTAGAATCTCCAAAACCTTTCATAATAGAGCATATAGCGTTAAACCCAAATACAAATATAGTGCCGTAGCAAATGATTTTCATATATTCGCAGGCTTCTTGCATGGAAGCCATAGGAACATTCAGAACATGAAAAAGGGGATTATACACACACAATCCTATTATTGTAACTATAAGTGAAGCAACAAAGGATATTACACATAATGTCCCTGCAGTTTCGACTTGTGCCTGTTTGTCATCAGCTCCTTTATATTGTGCAATTAAAACAGTACCGCCCATAGTAACGCCGATACAAATAGAATTGATAATAAAACTTATCATTGACGCATTGCTAATCGCGGCAAGTCCTGTTTCGCCGACAACATTTCCAACAACAAGCATATCAACAACACTGTAAAAGGACTGCAGCAAGTTTGCTAACAGTAAAGGAAGCGCAAACATAATGAGCTTTTTGGGTACACTTCCTATTGCCAAGTTTTGTTCTTTTTTCATTTTGTCAAAATCCTTTCTTTAACGCAAAAAAGCAGAGGGAAACACGATAAAGTGCGCCCTCTGCTCAAAAAAACAATCGTCATAAACAAAAGGCAGCAGACAAAACATTGCCAACTGCCTAAACATCAAAATTAACTATGAACACACGAACAAAACTCCAAACTATCAATAGCCAGAGCAAGCCTAAACGTAAATGTTCCTGTGTTCTTTAGGCTCCGTACAATGCTTTGAAATTTCAAATTGTGCGGAGCTATATTCAATACAAAACTTCCCGAATAACACTGTACTCACCCTTTCTTAGAAATTTGTCCTTATTATAAACGCTCTAAGGGTGTTTGTCAATGATGTAGTTAGGTGGGTAGTTGGAATTATGCTCTATTTTGGCTAATAATAGGTACTGTGTAGACATATTCAGATAAAAAGAGGAATTGTAAAATGTAACAGGGTGAATAATTATGGCAAAAAGACCAGTACCAAAATACGACTTCAAGGCTTTTGGGGCAGCGATAAAGGCGGCGCGGACAGGGCGCAAGGAGAGCCGTAAGAAAGTGAGCGACGAAATGTTTATCTCGCCGCGCTACCTTGCGAACATTGAGAACAAGGGGCAGCACCCAAGTTTGCAGATATTCTTTGAGCTTATGCTCCGCTACAATATCTCCGTAGACCAGTTCCTTTTGGAAACGCCGCCAGAGAAGAACACGCAGCGGCGGCAGCTTGACGCGCTCCTTGACGGTATGAGCGATACAGGCATACGGATTGTGACCGCAACGGCAAAAGAGATTTCCGAAGTCGAAAAAGAGGGCGGATAGGAATGTCCGGCTTAAAACTGAACAGGATTTAGAAAGCGTTGTAATCTTTTTTGAGATTGCGGCGTTTTTCTTTTGCGGAAGTTTGGCAAAATAGCTTTTTCTCCGTAGTAGGGGATAAGAGCCTAAAAGATAAAAACATTCGTAGCAAGCATAGGAAGCGGGTACCCACTTCCGTATTTTCCCCCTCCCGCGCTGCGGTGCGTCGGTTGAAAATGGCTTGTTGGGAAGTGTCCCAAACCCTCAGAATGGAAAGGAAAGGAGCGAAGCAATGGACGGACGGAAAAGGACGGTACAAATCAAATTCAGAGTGACGGAAGCGGAACGGGATTTAATACTGGAAAAAATGAAGCTCGTACCCACCCGGAACATGGCGGCATATCTGCGGAAGATTGCCATTGACGGGTACATCATTCAGATAGACCACAGCGACATTAAGGCAATGACCGCAGAGATACAGAAAATCGGGGTCAACGTCAACCAGATAGCACGCCGCGTAAACGCGACGGGGAACGCATACCAAGAGGACATAGAGGAAATAAAGGGGGTGCTTGCGGAAATATGGCGGTTACAAAGATTAAGCCTGTTAAAAGCACTCTAAGCAAAGCCCTTGACTATATCGAAAACCCGGACAAGACGGACGGAAAAATGCTTGTGTCCTCTTTCGGCTGCTCCTATGAAACGGCAGATATTGAGTTTGAATATACATTGTCCCAAGCACTCCAAAAGGGGAACAATTTAGCCTTTCATCTGATACAGTCCTTTGAGCCGGGGGAAGTCGATTATCAGAAAGCCCATGAAATCGGAAAGCAGCTTGCCGACGCGGTAACAAAGGGGCAGCATGAATATGTACTCACGACGCACATTGACAAAGGACACGTCCATAACCATATCATTTTTTGCGCGGTGAATTTTGTAGACCACCATAAATACAATTCCAACAAAAGGAGCTATTACGGCATACGGAACATGAGCGACAAGCTGTGCCGGGAGAATGGCTTGTCCGTCGTCGTCCCCGGCAAGGGCAGCAAGGGAAAGAGCTATGCGGAGTACCAGGCAGAAAAGACGGGTACAAGTTGGAAAGGCAAGCTGAAAACCGCCCTTGACGCGCTTATCCCCCAAGTTTCCAGTTTTGAGGAATTGCTAACGCGGTTACAGGCGGCGGGCTATGAGATAAAGCCGGGGAAATATGTGTCATGCCGCGCCCCCGGACAGGAACGCTTCACACGCCTTAAAACCCTCGGCGCAGACTATACAGAGGAAGCTATAAGGGAACGGATAGCGGGCAGACGGGCAAAAGCGGCGAAAGCTCCCAGAGAACAGCGCGGCGTGTCGCTGCTTATCGACATTGAGAACAGTATCAAGGCGGCGCAGAGTAAGGGCTATGAACAGTGGGCGAAAATCCACAATCTGAAACAGGCAGCTAAAACCATGAATTTCTTGACAGAACACAAGATTGAACAGTACGCGGATTTAGTCAGCCGGACCCTGGAAATGTCAGCGGAAAGCGGACAGGCGGCAGACGCATTGAAGAACGCGGAAAAGCGGCTTGCGGACATGGCGGTGCTTATCAAGAATGTTTCCACCTACCAAAAGACAAAGCCCGTCTATGACGCATACCGCAAGGCAAGGAACAGGGAGAAGTACCGCGCCGGACAGGAACAGGCGATTATCCTACATGAAGCCGCCGCAAGGTCGCTGAAAGCGGCGGGCATTGCAAAGCTCCCGAACCTCGCCGCGCTGCAATCGGAATATGAAGCCCTCCAAGCGCAGAAAGAAGCCCTTTACGCCGACTATGGGAAGCTGAAAAAGAAAGTCCGGGAATATGATATTATCAAGCAGAACATTGACAGCATTTTACAGACAGAGAAACAGCCAGCACGGGAACAGCAGACAGAGCGCGGATAATGCTTAAACTATAAATGAGAAAATCCGAAAGTTGTACAAATAGGAAAACAAGTTCGATTGATTTTTGTGCATATTATGATTTTGCTCATTTATAGTCCTAAAGATATTGAATTTAGAACTTAGAAATCATATAATAAGAACTGTAAATTCATAATTAGGCAAATCGGAATTTGGAGGAGGAAAAGAATGGAATTTAAGCTGATTTCCATAGCAAGCATGATTGCTTTTTATGGATGTTATTTTTTAAAAATGTTTCATCAAAAAAAGCAAGGAATACAAACAGACCAAATTGGAAAGGACAAAATCGGTTTTGTAAAATTTGTGGAAATCACAATGAAGATTGCGGCTATTCTTGTCTTTATAGCGGGACTTGTCAGTATTTTCCTTGAAACGGGGCATAGTCTTACTGCTATTCGAGTTATGGGCGCAATAATAAGTGTTGGAGGAACGGTTATATTTATTGTTGCAGTATGGACTATGCGGGACAGTTGGCGGGCGGGAGTATCCAAAACCGATAAAACAGAACTTATAACAAACGGTATTTACCATATCAGCCGTAATCCCGCCTTTCTGGGATTTGACCTTTTGTATATTGGTACACTATTAATGTTTTTTAACTGGATTTTGTGCTTCTTAACTGTATTTGCGGTCACTATGTACCATTTGCAGATTGTCAACGTCGAGGAAGATTTTTTACTTGCTACATTTGGAAATGAATATTTGAAATATAAGAAAAAAGTTTGCCGTTATATTGGCAGAAGAAGATAAAGTCAAATTTGGAGGAATTATCTATGGCTGACGATAAAAGAAAATTAACAGAAAAAGAATTGAAACGTAAAAATGACTTTGAAAAAATAAGCTCTGAAATGCAACAAAAAGGATATAAAATGAAAAATGTGGTTATCAATACGCAAAAGGCAAAGTATTTAGCTCTTTTAGTCATGTTTCCGTTTATGGCTTTAACATTTTGGCTCTACAATAAGGTGAATGGTTTTAATTTAGATGGTATTTCCTGGGGATATGCTGTGGCGTTGCCTCTGCTTATTTTATGCCTGATTATCGTGCATGAGCTGATACATGGAATTACCTGGGGGATTTTTGCAAAAAATCATTTTCATGCGATTGATTTCGGAATCGTTTGGAGTACATTATCTCCATATTGCACTTGCTTCGAACCATTGAAAAAATGGCAATATCTGTTAGGAACGGCTATGCCTACATTGGTTTTAGGAGGCGGGGGTGCAGCGGCTGCGGTGATGACAAATCAGTTACTGCTGTTTTTTGCGGCAGAATACATGATTTTATCAGGTGGCGGAGATTTTCAACTTATACTGAGAAGTATATTAACTGATAAGCGAGAAAGTTTGTATTGCGCCCATCCTTACGAATGTGGTTTTGTTGTTTTTGAGAAATAGGAACGAATACTACAAATTCACACTTGTAGGACAAAAGAAAATCGGGACGCGGCAGCTATCAGATAGCCACCGCGCCCCGGTTTTTTATGGGTGCAGAGATTGGATTGTTACGCAATAGGACGGCATTTTCGGGGATAAAGGTATAAAGTATCGCCTGTCTAATTTTCCCGCCCGGAAAGCCCTGTAAATCAAGGGATTTTCCGCGCCTACTGCGTAACAGGGGCGCGTCTTTTCCTCATGCGCTCGGCGGCTTGTCTGCGGGTGATACGTTTCCGGCAGACGGGGCAGTATTTGACACTGTTAGAGGTTGACGCAAAGAACGCGCCGCACTCGGTACATTTCTTCTTATCCCCTGTCTGGTAAAGCTCCGCATAAAGCAGCCTGTCGGCGGGAAGCACCGCAACCCGGAACCACTTGCAGAGAAGCGAATAGGAAATGAGCTGCGGACATACGCACTCGTCCCCGTCGTCCAGTAAGATACAGTTCCCGTTATCATAATTGCAGCACGTCCGGCGCACAAGGGCGTTGACTTTCCGGCTCTGGGGCGGCGTCAGCCGCTTAACCCCGTTCATACTTCATCAGCGGCGTAAATGGGAAGCTCCGCAAATTCCGCTTCGGTCAAAGCGTCCACTTTGGAAAGGGTGCGCTTTGCAAGCTCCCGCATATCCGCGTCCATGTAGGGCAGCGCGGCGTTGACATTCTCAATCAAAGCCCGCTTGCCGCCCTCGTTGTAAATGCTCAAAAGGTTTGTTTCTTCAACAGTCAGTCTAATCATGCTCATACCTCCATATCGTGATTTTTTGTTTTTGCCGCCGCCTTTTTCGGGGCGGTCTTTGCCTTGTCTGCTTTAAGCTGCGCCCGGATAGAGGGGCGGGGCTTCCTTATCTCCCTGTCCCGGTTCTCCCCCTTGTCAATCAGCGCATACGTCCCATGTCTGCCCTCGATTTTGGAAAAGGAAAGTGTCTTGTAGGGCAGCATGGAGAAAAGGCGGTCAGTGTCCTTTGTGGCTGCAAGCCGCATGAACGCCGGGGAAAGCTCTGCCATGAAATGGGTCTTGTTCGGGCTGTTCGGCTCATAGTGCCGCTTCATTTCCCGCACAATGCGCCGCGCTTCCGTTTCAATCAGCCCGTCCCGCAAAGCGGCGATATGCGTTTTGAAATCCCCCGGTGAAAGCTGCTCCCGGCTGCGCCGTTCTTCCTGTAAGAGCGATTGCAGCGCGTCCGGGTCGTTGGGTAGGGCTTCAAAGCGTTCAAACTTCCCAAGCTGCGGGTCGGGCTTGCCATTGAAAAACTGTCCGGCGGGTATCTCCCTTTCCCCACGCTCATAAATCAGTTTGACCGTATCGGCGGGTAGCTCCTTTTCCTTGACGCGCTCATAATGTTTAGCGTAGTCCAGTTCGTACAGATTGCCCTTGATTTTCCCGCGTTCCTTTCCCGTCAGCTCGATTGCATAGGCAAGGACGAGGTCGCTTGTCTGCTCCATGTAGAAACGCCATGTGTTGTGGGGCGCGGTGTCTTTGAGGAAAACGTCGCGCTCCCGGAAACAGTGCGTCCCGGACGGGCGGCAGAACCACAAAAGGGTCTTGTCCTCCCTGTTGGGGCTTGCCGCCGCCTTTGCGATAATCTCTTTGTCAATGTCTAAGTCGCTCTGGTAAAAGCCTGTGTTTTGCTTCATAATCGCTTCAAGGGAAGCAAACAAATCCACGTTTTCAAATTTGCTCTGTTCCGGCATGGGTCAGCTCCTTTCCAAGTCCTGTGACTTCTGCTTTGCGGTTTTCTTCTGTGCCTTTTCCTTGTCAGCTCTAAGCTGCGCCCGGATAGAGGGCTTCTTTTCCGGCTTCGCTCCCTTGCCGCGCTCCTTGTCGGCTTTGACAGCGTTAGCCAGGTCAACAAGGGAAATCTGCTCGCCCGCCTTTACCTTTGCTTCCAGTTCGTCAACGGTGGGGGTGTTGTTGATGATACCGTCAATCATGTTCCCGTTCTGCTCTGTGGTCTGCTCGGCGGTTTTCAAGGGATTGTCCCGCTGCGCCTGTTCTGCGGCAACGGCAAACGCCCGCGTCCCATTCCCCATAATCAGATACTTTCCGTCGTCCGACTGGTGGTGAAAGCCATATCCGGCGGCTTCTATCTGCTCCCGGCTCATGGCGGTCACATGGAAAGTCCCCCTCGGTGTTTTGATAGTTTCGCCCGTTTCCAAGTCGTCCGGGGTAAGCTGCTTCTGCTCCTGTAAAAACTCCGGCACTTCCCGGAAACCTACACTGTCAACGAAATGCGCCGCGTCCTGTCCGTCCTGATGAAGCACTACCACGTCCGAAACGGAAAGGCTGTGTCCCTTAAAATCTTTGGGGTGGTCGATATTGAAGCGGGCGTAAATATCTTCAAGGGAAGTTTCCGGCGCAAGGGGCGCGGAATAGACAAGCTCATAGTTTGCCCTGTCAACCACATTTCCCGCCGCCTGCAGGCGGTCGTAAGGCTCAAAGCGGAAATCCCTTGTTTCGTCCCCGCCTTTTATCTGGTAAATGGAAAAGGTGTCTTTGCCCTGTCCGGCGGTCTTTGCCGTTTCCTGTGCCTTTGCGTAAAGTTCTTTTACCTCTGCCTGTGTCAGTTCCCCGGCGTTCAGTTGCCCCATAAGCTCGCGGCATTTTTCGGGTGTGCCGATATACAGAACGTCGCCTATTTGGGCTTTCCCGTCCTCCTGTGGAACGTATGCTTGCAGAATAGAAAGATTTTCCCGGCTGTCGCTGCGGGGGTTCGCGTGTACTTGATAGATGTACTCCTGTGGGGGCTGCGCCTGTGCCGCTTCCTTTTGGCTGCGGATATGCGCCCGCAGTAAATCAGTGGGCTTTTCCCCGGTAAGGGGCTGAATGGATTTCACATAGTCTGCCGCATAATAGGCATTATTGGTTAGCTGCCGCTGCCATGCTTCGGCTTTGGGTGACCACCGAAAACCATTGCTTTTCAGTTCTGTCCGCGTCGCTTCGTCGGGCTTCCCGTCAAAAAAGATTTGCAGACGGTTTGCTTCGGTGTTTGCTTCCACTCTGCCGCCCTCAAACTCCCAACCGACAAAACCGATTTCTTTTGTCTGTGAGAGGGATTTAATGCGGTCTTTGACGCGCCGGATTTCTGCGTTGTTGTTGGATAACGCCCATGACGCGAAAGGCTTATCCCCCAAATGCCATTGGCTCGACATATCCGCTTTCAGCTTTTCAAGCTGCTCCGGCGGTAAATGCGGGCAACCGTCAAGGGTCTTATGCTTGCGGTAATAGGCGTTGACTGCTTTCATGGTTTCCTGTGATTTTTCCAGTCCCGCAAGTTTCTTTTGAAGTTTCTCGACTGCTTGCGGGTCGTCCGCGCTGATACCGCCCATTCCTGTACTGCGGATTTTATCAAGCAAGCCCTGTATGTCCCGGTATTCCTGCATATTCCGGTCAGTGGCGGCGTTCTGCTTTTCTTTCTTCCTTGTGGGGAAGTTGGAACCTCCGGCAATCAAGATAGAGGGAACGCGCCCCGCAATTTCATAGCCCTTGTTCATATTCGCCGCCAGTTTCCGGGCATAAGTGTCAAGCAGACTGTCAATCTTTTCATGGTACATAGGGTCAACACGTTTTTTCTGCCGTTCTGCGATTTGTACGGCTTCGTCAATGTAGCTGCGGTATTCTGCCGTTGCGCTGCCCGGTTTGTAATCGTAAAAGCTGCTCATATCCTTTGCGTGGCGGGCGGCGGTTTCGTTGATAGAATAGTAGGGGGCGGCGGCTTGCTGCGTTTCCTGTGCTGTGGCGGTTTCCTGTGGGGCTTCGCTGCGGGTTTCCTGTGCTGTGTCCGCTTGTTTCTGCGGGGCTGCTTCGGGCTGCTCCGGCGCGGGGGTTTCCGGCGGCTCTGTTACTGCTTCGGGCTGCGCCTGTGCCTGTCCTTTTGCCTGTTCCTTTTGGATTTCCGCAAAATGTCCGTCAATGGCTTCAATCAGCTTTGCAGCGGTGCTTTTGATGATTTCAAGAGAGCTTTTCAGCTCGGCAAGTTCCCGTCCGCTGCTCCACCCGGCGACATAGCCGAAAGAATAGTCCGACGTGTCAAGCCCGTAATGTTGGCAGACGGTAAAGGCGATACTTTCAGCCTGTACCTCGCGGGTGCGGCGGTCGGGGCGTTCCGGCGCGTCGATAGCGGTATCATGCAGCGTCGCATGGGCGATTTCATGGATAGCGGTCTTGATATTCTGTAATTCGCTCATGCCCTCGTTGATGATGATTTTTCTTTCCTCATAGTTGCAGCGTCCCTTTATGCTGCCTGTCAGTTCGTCAAAGCCAACGGCAAAGGGCGACGTTTTTTCAAGGGCGGCGAAAAAATCCGGGTACTGTTCCACATTGCCCGTCAGCTCGGCGGCAAGGGTGGGCAACTCCTTTCCCTCGGTCTGTGCCACGTCAAAGACAGAAACGACAATAAACTTCGGTATCTTGATTTCCTGTACTTCGGTGACAGGCTTTCCGTCTGTGCCGATTATGGGCTGCTGCGTGTCCGGGTCAAGTTTTTCTACCCGCTTCCGTATGGTCTTTTCGGTAGGGGCGATAATCCGTATTCCCTTTTCATCTGCCTTTACATGGCGGTTGATAAGCGGGTCTTTCCATGCGTTGAAGCCCATGACATGGGTAGCGTCGGGGGCTTGCATGGCGATTAAGACAGTGTTCCGCAAGCTGTACGTCGGAAACTTTGACATGACGCGCAGATAGTCCGCATAGCGTTCACTGTCAAACAGTTCTGTAATGCCGCGTTCCAGATGGGCGGCAATCTCTTTCAGCTTCCCGTCGGAAGTGTCGGCGGTAGGGATAATCGGGATAACCGGGCGCGGCTCGGCAGCAAGGGCGGGCTGCATTGCGGCAGCGTCAAAATCTTCTTTTTCCGGGTCGGGGCGTTCTGGCTGCGGGGGCTGCGGCGTTACCCGGTATTCCTGTGGCACGTCGCGCCCGTCGTACCATTCTGTAAAGGTGTTGCGGTTGTTGTAGATATAGCCCTTTTCGGTAAACATACCATCGTCGTTAATGGAAGCGTCCCGCCCGTATTCCTCATACATGAAATATCGTTTCACTTCGTCGGACAGCTCCGGTTCTTCCAGTTCGTCAACCAGATAATGCCCGTATTCTTCTTCGTTGTGGACGGACGGATAAAGCCAGTAGCAGTCAAGATTTTGTGCAAGATTGATGATGTCCTGTAAGCTGTCGGCATGGTCGCCGTATTCAATGGCTGCAATGAATTTCTCACGGTCGTCGTCAAACTGCATTTCCAAGAGCTTTCCTAAATAGTTCAGCTCGTCGGGGTGGGAATACTCGCTTAAATGTTCCGTCAAGCCGGGGATAGAGGATTGAAATTCTGTGAAATGCCATTCCTCGTAATGCTTGAAGTCAATCCCGATACGGTCAAAGACTTCTTTCAGATGTTCGGCAGTCGTGGGGAACGTCACCCATTCGCCCGCGGGTCTGCCCTCGGTGTACTTTCCAAGATTGGAAAGATAGCCGCTTAAAATCGGTTCTGCCATTTGTTCGCTCCTTTCTTCGTTCATCATGCGGTGCATAAGCTCAAAATCTTCAATGCTCATGCTCCCGTCAAATACATAGGGGTTAAAATCCTCCCCGTCCCGGTAGGGCTTTTCGGAAAAGGGAAGCCCCGCTTCATGGGCGGCGGCTCTCGCTTCCTCGATAACCTCCGGGGGAAGCCTGTCGTCATGCGCCCCGATAAAACCGTCAATATCGTTCATGTTGTTTTCGTAGTGGTAGCGCACTCCGGCGGTCAGCTCGTCAAGGCTCATGTCCTCGCCTAAATGCCCGCAGTAGTAGCCGTTTAAGATAACGGCGGCGGGGTCGGTGCTTTTGATTTCCTCTAACCGGCTCCTGTCCTCCGGGTTGAGGGTGCCGTCCATATCAAGATGAAAATATTCCGCGTTCCATGAACGCCCCTGTTTCCAGAACGCTACCCACGCGATACCGTCCCTAAGCTCGTCCTGATAGTCCTTTACGGTGTCCCGTAAACTTGCCATAAATGAAAACCTCCTTTCTCTGCGTCAGCGTCATAAGCTGCATTTTTTGGCTGCATAGCCTACTACGGCACACCCGCATTTCTGCCAAAGATTTATGAAAATTTTCAGAGGGTGAAGCCCTCCGCAAAAAGAGGGTTTGGGAAACTTCCCAACAAGCAAAATCCCCGTCCGGCGCGTCAGCGGCAGGACAGGGATTTACGGAAGTGGGTACCCGCTTCCTATGCTTGCTATTCAAGTTTTTAGTTCTTCTGTACTTCGATACGGTAGTTGACGTATTTCCCGCCAGTATCAGCTAAAACGATAGTTCCGTCGTAGGTCTTGCCTGTTTTCGGGGAGTAGAGCTTCTTCACATTCGCCTTGCCGGATTTAAGGAGCGCGGCGGCAATCTTCGCGGAAAAAGCGGTCTTGCGTTCCTCGAAAAAGCGGTCATTCTTCCACATGACAAAGGCACATTCTTTGTTGCTGCAATAATAGTTTTTCTTCCCCTCATGGACGGGAGAGCCGCAACGGGGGCATTTGCCGACAGAGGGCTTTTCCTCCCGGAACAAATCCTTTTTCCCGTCCAGTGCTGCGGCGTGTGTCTGCACAAGCTCCCGCGCCATAGCTTCAATGCCGGACAGAAATTCGCCGGGGTCTGCGGCTCCCTTTGCTATCTGCGTCAGATTGTTTTCCCATTCTGCGGTAAGCTGCGGGGAAGTGAGCATATCCGGCAGCACTGATATAAGGGCGGCTCCGTTCTGCGTAGGGATAAGCTGCTTCCCCTTGCGCTCCGCAAAGCCGCCCTTTACCAGTTTTTCAATGACGGCGGCGCGGGTGGCGGGAGTGCCAAGCCCCCGGCGTTCCGCGTCCAAGTCGGTGTCCCCGTTCCCGGCTCGCTCCATAGCAGAGAGAAGCGACGCTTCGCTGTGGGGCTTTGGCGGCGTTGTGGTATGCTCCGTTACTTTTGCGGCGGGGTTAGGAAAGCCCTGTCCCTCGGAAAGCTCCGGCAGCGTCACGTCTGCATTTTCCCCGTCCTCTGCTTCGGGCTTATCTTTCAGCGTCGCTCGGTATCTGCGTTGAAGTTCTTTCCAACCCTCCGCAAGTACGGTCTTTCCCCTTGCGGCGAAGTCTGTCCCGGCGCATGAGAAAACCGCCGTAACCGCTTCATAAATATGCGGCTCGGCGGTGGCAAAAAGCAGACGCGCCCCCGCAAGGGTAAGGATATTCTTCTCGCTTTCCGGCAGCGCGTCCGGGTCAGCCTTTGCAAGCTCCATAGTGGGAATGATTGCGTGGTGGTCTGATACTTTTTTACTGTCTAATACCTTTACAACCTCCGGCGTGAAGTTCGCGCCCGCCATAAAGGGGAGCTTTTCGCAAAGCAGCGCGATAATGCCCGCTGCGGTGCCGCCCATGTCGTCAGTAAGAAAGCTGCTGTCCGTCCTCGGATAAGTAAGGAGCCGCTTTTCATAAAGGGATTGTGCAAGGTCAAGGGTCTGCTTCGCGGTGTAGCCGAAAATGCGGTTCGCTTCCCGCTGCAAAGAGGTAAGGTCAAAGAGCTTCGGCGGGGCTGCGGTTTTCTTCTCTCTGGTAAGGGAAACGCATACCGCCGTTTCTGTTTCGCAAGCCCCTTTCAGCGCGGCGGCTTCTGCCTTGTCTGAAATCCTTTCGCTTGCCGCTTCCGCGCCGGATAAATCAAGGCGAACATGATAATATTTTTCTTTCTGGAAATGGGAGATAGCCGCGTCCCGGTCGGTGAGCATTTTTAAGGTCGGGGTCTGGACGCGCCCCACGTTCAAGGTCTTTCCATACAGGCAGGAGAAAAGCCGGGTGGCGTTAATGCCGATAAGCCAGTCAGCCTTTGCGCGGCAGAGGGCAGACGCAAAGAGCGCGTCATAGTCCCGCCCGTCTTTGAGGGAAGCAAAGCCCGCCTTAATCGCCCCGTCCTCCATTGAGGAAATCCACAAGCGGCGCATGGGCTTCTTGCAGCCCGCCGTTTCGTAGACAAAGCGGAAAATCAATTCACCCTCGCGCCCCGCGTCACACGCATTTACCACTTCGGAAACGTCGTCGCGGTGCATAAGCTCTTTTAGGGTTTTGAATTGCTTCCCCTTGTCCGGGTCAACGGCGTACTGCCATTCCTCCGGCAGAATGGGTAAGCTCTCAAAACTCCATTTTTTATATTGCTCCCCGTAGGCGGCAGCTTCCGCAAGCTGTACCAAATGCCCGACACACCATGAAATGAGGTAGCCGCCGCCCTCGATAAATCCGTCTTTCTTTTCCTTAATGCCAAGCGCAGCGGCGATAGTCTGCGCCACGCTCGGCTTTTCTGCAATCACAAGTCTAAATGCCATGAAAAAATCCTCCTTTCAGCGTTCCGGCTCACTTGCCTTTTTCTCCTGTACCTGTTTCAGACAGTAGCCCACACAAGGGAGCTGCCCTTTGTACGGGCAGGAAGCGCAAGCCGGGGAATGGGGAACGGGCGGCGCATTGTCACGCCGCCCGCCCGGTCTTTGTATCATCATCTTTTCAAAGGGATTGTCGGTAAACAGGGTCATGCTTCCTCGTCCTCCTGTTCTTCATCAGAAAGCCCGTCCCCCTCGTCCGGCTCCGGCTCGTCCTCGTCGTAATCGTCAAAGTCGAAATCTTCAAGGTCGGTGTCGCCCTTGACGCTCTGCTTCGGTTTCATAAACTTAAAATAATAGAACGCGCCCCCGCCGCCAAGAAGTGCCACGACAAGGAAAAGCAAAAGCCCGCCTGTATTGCCTTTCTCTTTGGGCTGCTCTGTTGGTTCCTCGGTTTCCGGCTCCGCTTCCTTGCCGCTGCAAGCGGTCATGTTGTCCTTGCAGACGGGGCAGCTCACATTTACCTTTCCGGCTTCGCATTTATCGGTGCAACTGCAAACGGCGGGCGGGGCTGCTTCGGTGCTTCCGTCCTCCATAAGTGCTAAGAGGTCGGCTTCGTCCACTTGATTAAGGAAATGTACGGTGTCCTCGCCCTCGTCGTCCCGGTCAATGAGGATATAAAAGTAATTGCCGTTTTTAGTCGTTACGGTGATAAGCTGCTTGTTGCCGCCGAAATCGTCTACAAGGGTCGCGTTCCCGTCCGGGGTAAGGGGTTCTTCCTTTTGGGGTTCCTCGTAGACAACGCCGCTGTCGTCGGTGTCGTCCTGTCCCTCCGGGGTCTGTGCAAAGGCGGTAACAGAAAAGCCGCCCGTCAGCATGAGGGCGGCGCAAAGTGCGGTCACTGTTCTAAGGATTTTCTTATTCATTCTCGGTGTCCTCCATTTCTTCGGTGTCGTAGTCTGCGGGTTCTGCGGGATAGCCCGGCGCGGCTTCCATGCCCGGAATACCGCCCCCGGAAAGCATAGCGGAAAGCTCATGCGGGGAAAGGCGCATGGAGCGCACAAGCTGTACGATTTGCAGGTTTTCCGCTTCGGTTTTCTGCGCTTCAAGCCCCCTTAATTTGTTCTGGTACTCGGTGATTTTCTCGCGGGTCTTTGCAATCTCTTTGTCGATACGTTCAATTTTGTTCATAGCCATCAATAAATTTCTCCTTTCTTCGCTCAAAAATAAGTTAATTCCAGTTCATCAGCCCGTAGCCCTTGATACAGCCATAGTCAACGGGGTAGCTCTTTATCTTGCAGGCGTCGCCGGAATTGCCCTCGACGGTATAGACGCGCTCCCCGTCCGTTCCGATAACAAGCCCTACATGGTCTGCGCTCCCGTCCCCGTCCCAGTCGAAAAAGATAGCGTCGCCGGGGGCGATATTCTCATAACCCCTCGCGCCCCATTGCCCGCGTGACTGGAACCAGGGTACGCCCTGTGACTGGCACCCGGCAAAGCGCGGCTCGCTCTTTCCGGCTTGATTGTAGCACCATGAAACGAAACAGGCGCACCATTCCACGCGGCTGTTAAATCCGTACCAGCTCCAAAAGGGTCGCCCGCCCACGTTGCCGACTTGCTGCTTCGCAAGGTCTACAACGGCGGTGTTGCCGGGGCGTGTGCCGTTTACAAGCTGTACGCCGCTTAAATCCTCGGACGCGCCCATATCGGGGGAGCCGCCGCCAAAAATCAGCGGCTTGTTTCCGCTTGTTTCCAGATAGACGCGGTACATTTCAAGCTGCTGTGGCGTTAGAAGTTCCTCCGCAATCTCGGAAATGGGCTTGTTCGTCAGCTTCACGTTGAGGATATGGTACTCGTAGGGTACTTCCTCGGTGGTCGTTTCCCCTGTTTCCGGGTCTGTGCTTGTTTCTGTGCGGTAGCGGATTTCCGTTTCTTCCGTCAGCGTCAAGGTGTACTGCATGGCAAAGACGCGGTTTAGCTCTGCCTGTGCGCTCTGCGGGGTGTAGGTCTGTAAAAGGGCGGTGAGGTAGGACGCTAACTCATGGGGGTTATGCCCGATACTGTCAAGGTCATAGCGGTATTCGTCATAGCCGGGGTGGGTGCTTTCGATATTGTCAATCTGTTGCTGAAGCTCGTTTTCCTTTGCAGCGTAATTATTTTCCGTCGCCACAAGGTCGCTGTCCTCCGACGTGTAGGAAGTCCCAAGTATGCCGTTCATCAAGCCGGAGAACATGGAACCGCAAGAGGAAAGCCCCGCCGATACCATGATGAATAAGAGCAGCGCGGCAACGGCGATACATACGCCCGCCGGGTGCCGCCCTACAAAAGCGATTGCCCGTTTGGTTTCCTCGGCGGTCTTTTTTGCTGCCTTGCGGGTGTTCTCTGCGGCTTTCTGCGCCGTTTTTGCGCCGCCTTTCCTTGCCGCCTTTGCATACTGCCGCTTGATTTGCTGCTTCTGCATGAAGCGGGAAAGGGGATTGCCCGCAATCTGCGGATTGTCATGCAGGGCTTTGTGGTACTGGAAATCCACATTCGCCTTGAACGCCGCTTTCTCTGCCTTTGCCGCCGCCCGGTAGGGTTTCAGCTTGTGGCTGCGGTAGCCCTCCTTGACTTTCCGCGCCCCGTACTTTGCGCCGCGCTCCGCCAGTTCTTCGGATTTGTGCGCCCCCTCAACGCCGGAATTGTCCTTTTCAACGGAATGTATCTTGTTGTGGACGAAAATACCCGCTTCCTGTGCGGGGCGGGATAGCGGGTTATTGTGGGGCTTATTCTTTCCTATGGGCTTTTCCCGTTCCTCAAAACGTAGGCGGGTCTTGCCTTTCCCGGTGGCTTCGTCAAAGGTGCGCTCCCGTACAAGTTTCTTTTCTTTGGGGATAGCTGCCTTTGCCGCGTCCAGACGGTCGGCTGCTTTGTCCGATTTTCGGATATACTTTTCAAGCTCCGGCGTTGCCCGTTCCTCGTCGGTAAACTGCAAGCGGGAAGATTTTTCTTTTGCTGTGGCTTCTGCCTGTGCTTTCCTCGCCACCTTTTTGCTCGCCTTTCTGGTACGCGCCCCGTCGATACGCTCCAAGACGCGCTCGGCTGCGGCGGTGTCCTGTTCCCGTTCTGCCCCCGGCGCATGGGGAAGCGGCGGCGTGTCGGTTAAGGGCGGGGAAGCTGTGCCGCCCGGTAGGGGCTGCGCTGCCTGTTCCGGCTGCGGCGGGGCTTCGGTCTTTGCAAAGTCCGCGTCCCTTATCCGCTTGCTGATACGTTTCTTTTTCCCGGTGGCGGCGTTTACCTCGACAGCCCCCTCGCGGGTCATTTTCTGCGTGACTTTTTCACGCGCTTTATATTGTTTTATGTGTCTGTCCCTCCAATCCGCGCCCTTGCAAGGGCGCAATACTCGGCGTTTATCTCAATGCCTATATAATGCCTGTGAAGCTGCCTTGCGGCTGCCCCCGTCGTGCCGCTGCCGAAAAAGGGGTCAAGCACAACGCCGCCTTTCGGACAGCCCGCCTTGATACAGGTTTCGGCTAACTTCGGCGGGAACGCGGCGAAATGCCCGCCCTTGTAGGGAACGGTATTGATAAGCCACACGTCCCGCCTGTTCCGCATGGTCGGCATGAGGGCTTCGTCGTAGTAGCTGCCGCTTCTTGCCCGGTTAAGCCCCTGTACGTTCCCCTGTCCGGGTACTTCGTCCGCATATTTCTGTCCCGCGCTGCGCCCGGTGCGGTACCGCGCCGCCGTTGTGGGGGCTAACGGCTCGGCTATGGCGGCTGCGTCATAGAAATACTTCTTTGACTTCGTAAGCAGGAAGATATGTTCATAGCAGCGGGTAGGGCGGTCTTTCACGCTCTCCGGCATGGGGTTTTCTTTCTGCCAGATAATGTCGCTCCGTAAATACCACCCGTCAGCGCGTAGGGCAAAAGCTAAAAGCCAAGGGATACCGATTAAGTCCTTTTGTTTGCAGCCGGAAACGCGGTTGTTTCTTGCAATCTGCTGTCCGTTCCTCCCTTTCGGGTTCTTCGGGTCTGCATGGTAGCCTTTATTTCCTGTGCCGCAGTAGGTGTCCGCGATATTCAGCCAGAGCGTACCGTCAGAACGCAGTACCCGGCGCAGCTCGCGGAAAACCTCGGTCAGCCTGTCAATGTACTGCTCCGGCGTGTCCTCCCGCCCAATCTGTGCGTCAAGCCCGTAATCCCTAAGTGCGTAGTAGGGCGGGCTTGTGACGCAACAGTGTACGCTTTCCTCTGGAAGCTCCCGCAAAGCATAGAGCGCGTCGCGGTTGATGATGGTGTCAGTTTTCAGCCCGTTCATGCTTCGCCCACTTCCTCCGGCTTCGTCGTCATTACCCGGTAAAGCTCGGTGTCTTTCGGGAAGCGGTCTACAAAGGGCAGCACCAC
>JBCLQL010000018.1:9712-24484 GCA_041223565.1 Lachnospiraceae bacterium 46-61 | reverse complement strand
CTTGCCTACAGAAGAATATACCGCTCTGTAAGTAAACGCTCTCATAAATTAGAAACAACAGATATTGCTGAAATAGAGGACTACAAAAGAGCAAATGCTATGGTAGATGAATATGGAACACCTACTGCAAATGCACATATGTTAACAGACTATATTGGTAATGTAGAAGTCAATGCATTACATGATGAGGCGAATTTGGACCAAATCAAAGATATTGAAATGATAGAAAATATGTTATGGATAAATTTGTTGGTGCCTAAAGCAATTATTACAGGTGGGCAGGGCATTAACAGAGATGTATTGAAAGTGCAGTATCCTCACTATTTACAGACGTTAGAAAATATTACAGATACGCTAGAATATGGTGATAACGGTATTTATTCTGGGTATAGAGCAATCATAAATTTACAGCTTTTGCTTTTGGGCATCAATCCAGAAAGTATTTATTATGATATTGTTTGGAGCAGAAAAACAGAAGAAAGTATAGCGGAAAGAATAGAGAGTATACAAAATGCATTGGCAAAAGGTGGAGGAAAACAGCTTATTAGCCACGAAAAGGCGATACAACTTATTGCAGATGATTTTGACATAGAAGACCCTAGTATGATGTATCAAAAAATATTAGAGGAAAATGGAATAAAACAAAATCAAGAAAATGCACAAGAAGTACAGCAAGAACAGAAAGAAAAAGAACAGAAAGAACAACAAAAAGAAATAAAAAAAAAGAATATAATTTTTGATGCAGAAGTATTGACAGATGAACATCAACAGGATTTTGATGAAATAGAAAGACTTTCTAGAGAGTTTACTCAAAAATGGGAGTCTTTTTTTAGTGGAGTTTGGGACAGTATCAAACAAAGTAGTGAAAAAACGATAGAAAATAATATTAAAAAAGCGTGGCAGAAACAAGACAAAAAGTTTTATATGGAGTATGTCACGAATGCCTATGATTTAGGGAAAAAAAGAGCAGAAAGTATTTCAGAACAAGTATTGCAAGATGATATATTTGTACCTGAAAATAATAAAAATAATATTGGCATTGAAAAAAATGATATTTATGACGAGTTGCGAGAAAATTCTATTGATAGAGTATCTGAAATGGAGAAAAATACAATAGCGCAAGTACGAAAAGTATTGGCTGAAGGGTACCAAGAAGGCGAAGACTGGCAGGAATTAAAAAATAAAATAGAAAAAATAGTCAAAAATCCAGCTAGAGCTGAAATGATAGCCATTACAGAATTGGGTTTTGCCTACAATATGAGTACTAAAAATACATATAGAAAAGCTGGAGCAAATAAAGTTGCATGGCATGCCTCTATTGACATAAGAACTTGTGATACTTGTCGTGGCTTACATGGGCAGGAATTTGATATTGATAATGCACCAAGTAATCCAGCACACCCAAGATGTAGATGTACATGGTTGCCTGTATTTTCAGAAAATGGAAATTTTGACAATTCTAAAAATAACAAGTATAATATTAAATATAGTAGTGATGAAAAGTGGAATAAATTAAAACAAAAGAAACAAGAATACGAAATTGTATTAACGGAACAAGAAGAAAGAGCGATTAAAAATTATGTTAGCTCAGAATCTTATAAAATCAATGATGCATTAAGAAATAAAGGTGTATTAACACAAAGACAACAAGAAATTGTGCAAAATCTTGATAAAGCATTAGAAAAATTGCCAAAGTATAGTGGTAATTTGAGCAGGTCTTTGATGTTTGATAATGATGAATTGATGGAGGATTTTATAAGTACTTTAGAAGTTAATCGAGAGCGTACTTTTTTTTCTTATATTTCAACAAGCAAAAAGGGAATTTATAATCCTGATGGACAAGTACAAATTTTTATACAAAATGCTCAAAAGGGTGTTGATATGGAAGCTTATAATGCAAAAGAACATGAAGTACTTTATGCTAGAAATAGTACATTTAAAGTTTTGAATAAAACAAAGAAAGATGGAAAATATTATATTTTGTTAGAAGAAAGGTAGATGTTGTAATATGGGCAAATTAACTGCAAAGAAGTTTATGGAATTATGCAAAACATTACCAAAGGAAGAACAATATAGATTGTCAGAAACATTAGATCCACATGAACAGTTTTTATTGCGTACGTTATATACAATTCCTGATTCTTATGATTCAGGTAGTGCTGGACTAACGAAAGAAGAATTAGAAAAAGCACATCAAGATTTAATCAATATAATGAAAGAATATGGTATTATAAAAGATGAAAGTGAATGCGAAGAAATAGATTGATGATTGACCTGAACAAGTCATTGAACGATTCTTTTTTTATTGCAGGAAAAAATCAAGAGATTTTTAAAAGCGTTTTAAAAAGCATTTAAAAGTATTTTGATATACTTTTAAGAAGAAAAAGAAATAAAAAAAAAGAATATAATTTTTGATACAGAAGTATTGACAGATGAACATCAACAGGATTTTGATGAAATAGAAAGACTTTCCAGAGAGTTTACTCAAAAATGGGAGTCTTTTTTTAGTGGAATTTGGGACAGTGTCAAACAAAGTAGTGCAGAAAATATAGAAAATAATATTAAAGAAGCGTGGCAGAAACAAGATAAGAAGTTTTATATGGAGTATGTCACGAATGCCTATGATTTAGGGAGAAAAAGAGCAGAAAGTATTACAGAACAAGTATTGCAAGATGATATATTTGTACCTGAAAATAATAAAAATAATATTGGTATTGAAAAAAATGATATTTATGACGAGTTGCGAGAAAATTCTATTAATAGAGTATCTGAAATGGAAAAAAATACAATAGAGCAAGTACGCAAAATATTGTCTGAAGGGTATCAAGATGGCGAAGGCTGGCAGGAATTAAAAAATAAAATAGAAAAAATAGTCAAAAATCCAGCTAGAGCTGAAATGATAGCCATTACAGAATTGGGTTTTGCCTACAATATAAGTACCAAAAATACATATTTTATTGCGTACAGTATATACAATTCCACACTTTGAACTTGTAGGCAGGTTTGAAATGACCAAAGAAGAGCAAGAAAAAGCACATCAAGATTTAATCAATATAATGAAAGAATATGGTATTATACAAGATGAAAGTGAATGCGAAGAAATAGATTGATTACAGGAGCTGATGGAGAAGATGATTGTCTTGATAAGATTATTAGAGAAGAATGATAAGTATTATTTATATCATTATGGTATGGACGAAAATAATCTTGATGGTATCATTAAAATATACTTAAAAAAAGGAACAGATGGAGAAGTTGTAAAAGAAAGTTGTGAAAAAAATAGAAAAGTAACATTAACAGCTATATGTAAATTAATGAAAGCTAGGGATAATGATTCTTTATCAGAAAATATGATTTATGCAAGTTAATAAAAAATAATATTTTGACCTGAACGAGTCGTTAAACCGTTCTTTTTTTATTGCAGGAAAAAATCAAGAGATTTTTAAAAGTGTTTTAAAAAGCATTTAAAAGCGTTTTAAGACACTTTTTTAATGAAATGTAAAAAGTATCAGCGAAAAAAAGTTAAACGAAAAGAAAAGAAGTTAAACAGGTTTTAAACATGGTCTGTAAAGTATGAGGTGATGATTTTGCAAAAAGACGCTGATTTTTATATAGAAAAAGCTGATGCGATATTAGATGAGCTAGGACAAAAAAGTGGCTGGTACAAGCAAATTGTAGCAAAAGTAGATTTTTTAAACGGGAATGACAGATTATACCCGAAACAAGTATATCAATATGCATTAGAAGAATTGAAAAGGGAAGGATTTCCCTATGCAGGAGAACATCCTCACCCGAAACCTTACAGAGGAACAGACGGCAATATTTATTTTACAACTTCTATTCCTCACAGTGCTGTTAAATTTAGAGATGCCTATATTGATGAACAAAATAATGTATGGGCGGAATATAAGCCACTGGATACGGAAATGGGAAGGCAAGTAAAAACATTTTTAGACAATGGTTTGCCTATTGGATTTTCAAACAGAATGCGGGGAACTTCTCGAAAAGAAAACAGAAATGGAAAAGTCGTTCAGATAGCTAAAAAACTGAAATTATATACTTGGGACGTGGTATTGAATCCAGCAGAAAAAAGTGCTTTACAGCTACCCATTGTATTAGACGAAATAGAGGAGGAAAATATGGACTTTTTTGATATGAGTTTGAAAGAACTGGAAAAATGGAAAGAACAAAACAAAAATGCTGAAAAAAATGAAACAGCACTTTGCGACAGCGTCATTGCACTCAAAAAACAGGCGGAATATGCAGAACAAAAAGTACAGGCAATGAATGAAGAAATAGAAACAAAAAAACAAAAAGAAGAAACACAAAAAATACTTTTAGATGAAGTGGAAAAATTGAATTATACAAAAAATGTGAAAAATGCCATATTAAAAAAAGGCGCTTCTATTTCAGACAAAGAAAATATGAAAAAATTTTTGAAACAGGAAAAAGATTTTTTAGATGCCTTAGAAATAGAAAATAAATTGAGGGAATTGGGTATGACAAAACAACAAGGAAGAACAAAAGCAATCGTAACAGAAGGAAAAGAGTTTTCCATACTGGATAGTATGATGGAAGAAATGGACAAAGAATTACAGAAAAAAAATAACAGTTTTTTTATTGATAAAGAACTGAGAAAAGCAAACAGCGCTATTGTAGATAGTGTGTTAAAAAGTATGGAAAGAAAAAAAGATAAAGAAACAAAAATATTTTTAGATGCACTCAAAAAAGAAAAAAATGCATATTTAGATGAAACAACACCAGTAATTGCAGATACGGGAGCATTTGCTCAATCCGCAAATATTTCTCTTGCGATATTAAAACAAGCATGGCAGGATATTCAATTTTTACAGTTATGTATGGTAGAAGGATTTAGCGGAAGTACTTACAAAATGCCTGTGGAATTTCAAAGCCACGATTTATACAGTGAAGACGATTTTGCTGTGGGAGAATTGGACAGTATACCAACGGAAAATGTACAGACATTTTTATTGGAATTTGGCGCACAGTGGCTAAAAAAAGGCTTTATTGTTACAAAAGAAGCACAAAAAGAATTATTGAGCGGTACTATGAGATATGATGTTATAGCGGCAAATGCAGCAAGTATTGCAAACAGATTTCAAAGAATCATTGACAGAATGATTTCTACAGAAATGCTGGCAAGAGCTGACGAATATGGCGCAAAACAAGTAGCAGAAGAAACCGTTTCTGTAAGTGAAGTAGAAGAATTGACAGAAGGAAAAAATATACCAGAGGGCAGTAATGCAAAGTGGAAAGTCAATTTATTATGCGGAAATACTTCCCCACTCAGTGCGGTATGTGTTGCTCCTATTGTACGCCCTAGAAAAACAGTGTGGTTAGACCAGTATGGAAGAAAACAAGAAGATTTTATTAATACTATTGTAGTAAAAAATAGTAGCGGAAAAGTATTGACAGAAGGTATTTTTATACGCTCTAAATGTTTGATTGCAGATAAAAACGGAAAAGTAGCAGATTACGCAGTTGACTTTGAAAATGCTTGTATTTATTTTAAAAAAGAAGCAATTAGTAAAACGGCATTACCAAAAGTAAGTTACAGTTATGCAACAAATATTGTGTATTTTAATTTAGCAATGCCAAAAGCATTAGAAAATTATCCAGCAAGATATTACAACGGTTTATTAGAATTAATAGACACACAAAAGGCATATATGGGAAGTACTCCCAGATATGTGACACCTGATTTTTGTATAGGAAGTTTAAACGCTATGACAATGCTTAAACAAGCAGAACTGTTTTATCAAAAATGTTCTCCAAATGGTACAACATTATGTGGAGAAGGCTATTTTGCTAAAAGAAATGGTATTGATTTAGTGGAACATAATATACCCTGGGCTGCAGGGGACGGCAGAATATTGTTAGGCAAAAAAAATGCAGTAAGAGTTGGTATGGGTAGTCCTTATGAATTGGAAGGTCCTTACCCTTATATTGCAGAAGATGGACAATATACTTCTGCAAAAATGTATTTTGCAACACAACAAATTGCTATCAATACACCATTAGTTATTGATGAAAAACATGTGCAATATCATCCACCTTTTAGAACGATAAAGTTTTATAGTAAAGAACAGTAAGATATTGAGATTTTGTCTCAAATACTATCCGCTTTCTTTTAAGAAAGAAGCAAAGAATTTTTATTGGAAACTACGTTTCATTGAAAATGTTGATTTTATGAGGAAAACGCTAGTTTTTCCAGTAAAGTTTTTTGCCTCGCTTTTTTTCAAAAAAGCGAGTGGGGTGCTGAACATCCAGTGGACATTTGTCTAGCACCGAAGCAAAGCGTAGACTAGGTGAAATACACAAAATAGAAAAAAGGAGGAAAAATATGGCTGAAGATGGATTACTGGGAAAAAAATTACAGATAGTTATAACAGATACAAATGGTACTGTTTTGGAAAAAATGCCCGAAATGCTCAAATGGAGTGTAGAAGAAATTACAGAAGAAGACAAAAAATATCCTTTGAATGAAGAAGATGAATGGAGAACAGTACACCAACAGGGATTTAAAGGAAGCATTGAAGGACAGGAAATTAATGAGGCTTATGACAAAATTATTGATATGAAAATTGAACATCAAAGAAAAACAGGCGGAACACTCAAATTTATTATATTTACAACAAAAATATACAAAGATGGTACAATACAGAAATATAAATATCCAAGCGTGACATTTGATGGATATAGTCAAACCGCAGACGGCAACAACAAACCTATGACAAATAAAATAAATTGGCAAAGTATTAACAGAGAGAGAATATAAAACATTGAGAGCTCTGCTCTCAAACTCTCGCAAGCTTTCTTAAAAGAAAGCTTGGCAAAGAATTTTATTGCAAAAACTAGCGTTTTTGCTAATAGATTTTGGAGTATTTTGTAAAAATGTAAAAAAGAAAGGAAGTAATGACATGAGTATTGAAAAAGTAGTAATTGATAATAATACTAATAAAAATGAAAACACAGAAATAGAAATTAAAAATCCTAATGAGATGATATTATCTACAGGTAAAAAAGTAACAAAAAGACAAAGAAGAGGACAACACCATATTGTGGAAAATAGATTGCTTTCTGCTTGCTCTGTAAAAGGTGAGGGAACAGGCGTCAATATAGGGGATTTGGTATTAGCTAGTGATATTAAAACGGCTGTTGCTATAGGAGAAATTGACGGCGTAAAACAAAAAATACCATCTTCTTTATCAGAAGTGTATGAACTTGCAGGAGAATTTACATATGAAGAATGGGAAGAATTGACTCTCGAATTACAAAAAGATAAAAAGGAAATTGAGCAAAAAGCAAAAAACTTGCAAATCAGCACTGGTTTAGACAAAGAGTGAATGTAGCATATTGTTCTGGTGCGGGAATTAGTTATACAGAAACACTTGCCATGACAGATGAAGAAGTGCTGGCTGCAATATTGATTATTAATGAAATAGACGAAAAACAAAAAGAACAAGTAACATAAAGAAGTAAACCATTTGGTTTACTTCTTTATGAATTCAATAGATAAATCGTAATCTAAAGCATTTAATATTTTTTTGGCGTCTTCAAAACTAAAATTTTTTTTGCTGAGAAGTTTGGAAAATGCTTGCGGTATCATATCCAATGATGCAGCTAAATCTTTTTGAGAAATATTTTTTTCAAGCATTAATTTTTTGAGTTCTACAATAAGCTGTGGATTGTCCTCATATATAAATGACATGGTTATCACTCCTTTCAAAAGAATGATAGCATAAAAATGATGAATTATCAACTATAATATGAAATAAAAAATAAAAAAATATTAAAAAAACATAAAAAATTGAAAAAAATTAGTTGATATATTATGTAAACTAATGTATAATAAAAACATAGAAAGGAGGTACAAACAATGAAATATACAAAAGAAGGGAGGAAAAAAGATGTTAGAAAAGTTAAAAGAAATGCGAAAGATAGTAAAAGAGTTCATTGGATTAGTTGATGACCTCAATGAACTCTCAATTAGAATCATATCCTTGGCAGGTTGGATAGTAATTCTAATATATGTTATAACAAAATAAGGGACGGGGCGTAAGCCCCTACCTTCCCTTATACTATAACACATTTCTTTTAACAAAGCAATCAAAAATAGAAAGGGTGATTAGAATATGGACAACGAAACAAAAAAAGAATTAAAAGGTTTGATGATAGATATATTTAAACTTGGTTATCATGTATTCTTTTTAATTGGTTTAATAGCAGTGCTAGTGATATTGATACGACAAGGTTTTAGCATGATTCAATAAAGTAGATATTGAAAAAGGCGTCTGATATAGGCGCTTTTTTCGTGGGAAAAAATAAAAAATAGTAAAAGAAGGGAATTTTTTGAGTACATTTATGGATTTTGCAGGGGAACAAATGCAGAGATAAAATAAAAAAATCCTCTTTATTTTTTATGTAGTATATTGTTATAATTTGTCATATTTGATATACTATATAAAAATAGGGGGGATGATATACATGAATATCAAAAACAAAATAATTCAGAAAATGCTTTTTATTGTGATGTGGTGTTTTTTAATTTCTTTTACAGCTTGCACAAGTGACGATAGCACAACAGATACACAGCAGGAGCAGCAGAAACAACAAGAACAAACACAAGCAGAACAGCCACCACAGCAAACGGAAACGAAAAAAGGTATGACAGAGGCAGAACAGCAATATTTTGCACAAGTACAGCCTGATTTACAACAAATGATAAATGAATTTAATAAAATATGTGATATTGTATTAAGTTCAAATGACATAGAAGATTGGAAGGCAGCCATACCTTTTGCTGAAAATTGTGTAGTACTTGGTGATAGACTTGAAAATTTGGAAGCCACAGACGGTTTATCAAATTTAGTATGTATATTGGGTATAGATGTAAGTAGTGTAAGTGAAAGTTTTATAGGATATTTAGAAAATAATGATATAGAAATATTGAAAGATTGGCGAGAAATAGAAATGTATGATATTATTGTACGTATCTGTGAACTATCAGCATATGTACAAGAAGGTAAAACAATAGAACAACAGTTAAAAGAAGAATTAAAAAGTGTAATAAGTGACGAAGAGATAAAACATATGGCATATATGCCAGGGGGTAGAAGCATATCTTTTCGTTTAACGGAAAGTTCAACGGAGGAAAGTTTAAAGAAAATATATGATATAATAAAAATGATAGGTATGCAAGAAAAGTACGACTATTTATCAGTTCGTTTTGAAGTTGATTACTATGCAAAAGTAGATGGAAAAATATGGACATTTATGTATGTAAAATTTAATAATTCAAGAAAACAAATTGATTTTGATACAATTCAATGGAGTGATATACCAAAAGTTGCTGATGTTTATCAAAATCAAATGGACTAATGAAAGGAGCGTCTAATATAGGCGCTTTTTTCGTGGGAAAAATAAAAAATAGGAAAGGAGGGGAAATTTTTGAGTACGTTTATGGATTTTGCAATAGGTTTATCACTTGTAAATGGTATTAGTGGGCAGATAAATCAAATGATAGGAGATTTTAAAAGGCTGGACGGTGTGACAGATGAAGTTATGAAACAGCTTTCTGGATTTAAAGATATTAGTATTGCTGGTGGTTTGCTTGCTGGTGCTGGTGTGAAAGGATTACAGGAAACATTAGATGTGTTAGAGGATTGTGTAGAGCAAGCGTCAATATTGCAAGATACTTCTATTGATTTAAAAATTGCTATGTTTGGTGATGATTTATTAGAACAATCTAAGCTACCAGAAATTGAAGAAAAAATGGCTGAAATAGAAGGAAAGGCAATGGATATTTCATTGAATACAGTGTTTAATCAAAATGAAATAGAGCAAAGTATGCTTGCAATGTCTAAAGGTGGTATGAGTACAGATTTTATATTAGAATCTGCTGCAGAAGCAAATGCCAAATTTGCTGAAGTAGTAAGAAGTGATGTTAAAGATACAGCAAATGCCACACTAGGTTTACAAGCAGTATTTCAACTCGATGAACAACAGTTACAGGAAGGACTTGACTGGGTAGTAAAATATGCTGATTCTTCAAAATTAGGAGCGTTACCATTACAACAGAATATTGGTGTACCTGCATCATCAGCAATGAATTTGTGGGGAAGCAGAGATAATATGACAAATTTGAGAGAAACAATGGAATTGATGGCAGTTACCGCAGGTTTAACGGACGATAGTGAAGCAGTGAACGCGACAAGAGTAAAAAACTTTTTAAATGCAATGGGAAAATCAGTAAATGCAATGACAGAAAAACAGGTTCAATGGATGGAAGAAGCTGGATGGCTGACAGAAAGCGGAGAAAGTATCTTTTTGAATCCTCAAACAGGTTCCGCTGTAGACGTAGAAACAGCAGAAAAAATATTAGAAAGTGCAAAGAAAAGTATGTCTGATAATCAATTTAACAACTTACTTGATATTATTTTTGATGAAAGAGGAAGAATTACAGCATCTGCATTGGCTTCTAACAATGAAGATTACAGTATTTCTGCGATAAGAAAACGAGCAGAAGGAAAGAATGACCTTGATACAAGAGCGGCAGAATTGGAACAAACTGCATCATTCCAAATGGGAATATTGGAAGAAAGCATTAACACATTACGCGCTACAATAGGTAAGCCATTTTTAGAACCGATTGCACAGACGTTACAAAATGTGGTGAATCCTGCACTCAAACAGACAGCGGACTTCTTTAGAAATCATCCGGAAATTACAAAATATATGGCGGTGATTGCAGCGGGAGCGTCTGCATTTTTGATATTAGCAGGTGGTATTATGCTTGCTATAGGGCTTGTGGGCAGTTTTAAATTGATATGGGCAAAAGCAGGAGCGCAGATAGTGGCGCATTTTGTTCCGATACTTTCAACATTTGGAGTGGTAACGGCAGCCATTACAGTAATAGCGGGGCTGGCTTTTGTGGTGTATAGAAATTGGAATACACTAAAACCACTTTTTGCTGGTATTTGGGAGAATATCAAGCAAATATTAAGCATAGCAAAACAAAATTTTGGTAACTTTGCGGATATAGCTGGTAATACCATAGGAAAAGTATTAAATATTATGGAAAAAGGCGCAATGATTGTATTGGGTATTGTGCTTCCTATTGTGAATACAGCATTATCATTTTTAGTAGATGTTTTAAATTACGATGTGATAGGAGCATTTCAAAATGTATGGGCAAATATGAGTCCCTTAGCAAGATTACTGACAACCGTATTTGCACCTTCTATTGCTATTGTCACGGGAACATTGATTATTATGGGAGCAACAGCAGTAGTATCCGCAGCACAAACAATAGCTTTTGCTGTAGCTGGAAAAGTTGCAGCGGTTGCTATGGGGGTATACAGAGGTGTGATTGCAGCAGCAACGGCAATACAAACCATTTGGAATATCGCAATGACAGGCGGTGTTGCTGCAACAGTAGCACAAAAATTAGCAGTAGCAGCATTATATCCTGTTATTATGATAGTGAAAGCAGCACAGGCTATTTGGACAGGCGTGCAATGGGCGTTAAATATTGCTATGAATGCAAATCCTATTGGTTTAGTAATTATAGCGATTGTAGGGCTGATAACAGTTGTAGCGGTGATAGTAAAATATTTTAAAGAGTTTACAGAATGGGTGCAAAAAGGCTGGGATAAATTAAAAAACTTTTTGGGATTTAAAAGAGAACACAAAGACGAATTAGAAGAACCGATTAATATAGGAATAGAACAAACAGAACAAGTAAATAAAATAACAAATATTAGTACAATAACAGATACTTCTGCAATAACCGACATGAGTCAATATGGTGTGAATATGAATGAAATCATTAATCCAGAGATGATTGTGAACCCTAGCTATCGAATAGATGACAGCAGTCAACAACAGATAGAGCAAATACTCCAAAATGTAGGAATAGAAAATATAGAAGGTACAGAATTTAATACAGAATTGTTTATCAATCCTAATTGTCAAGTGGATTCAAGCAGTATGGAAAATATAAAGGAACAATTAAAGGGAATAGAAGGCACATTTGATTTTGAAAATATGAATTATACTATGCCTGATATGACAGGAGATTTACAGGAAGTAACAAATTTTATGCAGACAGGTGGAATGGATGCAGGCAATGCTTTTGCTGACGCTTTAGCTGGGACAAGTGGAAATGTTGCTACTGCAATACAAAGTATTAACAGTATTATAGAAAGTACATTGCTCAACAAAGAACAAATGTATTTATGGGGAAGCAATTTAATGCAAAGTTTTATAAATGGTATGAACAGCCAAAAAGTCAATTTGATGACAACAGCGGCGACACTTGCTATAACAATAGGAGATTATTTGAAAGTACAATCCCCAAGCAGAAAAGGAGAACTCAAAACAAATCATTTATGGGGAGGAAATTTGATAAAAAGTTTTGCTGACGGTATGAAAAAACAAAAAGGATTACTTCATCAAACTAGTTTATATATTGCTAAACAAACCAGTCCACTAAATGGTATTGATATAGAAAATTGGAGAAAAAAAGACGATGGTTTTATTATTAAAAACAGAGCAGAAAAACAACAAGAAAATGCAAATGAACAAAGACCAATTTACATTGTGATACAGGGCGCTGAAAAAAGAGAAAATGAAATTGCAAAAGAAGTGGCTAGAGAATTGGAAAAAAGAGGATATGGCAAAAAGAAAAAAGAAAAAAGCCCATCGCTTACGATGAGCCCATATAAAATTTTAGGGGGATATTAAAAAATATGATTTTATTTTACATGAAGTTGTGTTTTTAAAGCGTCTTGTAATACTTGAGAAAAATTGATGTTATGTTCTAATGCAATAGAATTTAGCCATGCAGGTAATGTAACAGTACGGCTAACAGAGCGATTGATTTGTGCCATACGAATAGAAGGCATATAAACATCAATCAGCACTGCTCTTTCATTTTGCTGTAATTTTACATCAGCAAGAGGAGTGGGAGAGGGTATTTTTTCACCATCTTCTTCTAAACCGTTTAACACACAACCTAACAATTCTCTTGCGGATAAAAAAGCGTCATTATCATTGATGCCACTTGTAGCGCAGTCTAAGTCTGGAAAAACAACAGCAATTTCTTGTTCTGGTTCATACGTAAAGACGGCAGGATAAAAATAACGTTCTATTTTTTTCATAATGAATAACCTCCTTAAAAATAGTCAGAAGGGCTAGGGCTTAACGAAATGTTGGCACTGATTGTTTTTCAATACTATCAAGTGTCTTTCTGGGAATGTCTTTGTCAGGGTGTTTTATTGTGGTGCGCCCTTTTTTTGTTGTATGTTTGAATTGGTGGTGACTTCCTGTTACATTGACTTCATACCAACCATCTTCCTTTAATAACTTGATAATTTCTCTTGATGAATAACTTTTCATTGTTTTCCCTCCTGACAATGATATTATAACACATATAAAAATATGTGTCAACAAATAAAACACATATTTTTATATGTGTTAATAAAATAAGGAAGTGATATTTTGAGGGTAGTATTAGGCGGTATGGAATTGAGAACAACAGAAAAACCTGACAGTGTACAACATGGCGGTGGACAAATGTTAGCGGTAAATACTTTTCCAGGTGGAAATGTCAGCATACAGAATTTTGGCTCTACATATAGGGAAATTAGCTGGGAAGGCTGGTTTGAAGGCATTGACGCTATGGAGAGAATGTACAAAATAGGAAATATGAGGCAAAAAGGCAATGCTATTGATTTTGTGACAGAAGCATATACTCAAAAGGTTGTGATAAAAGAGTTTGAACCTGAACACAGAACGAATTTTTTTATACCATTTTCTATTACATTACAAAGAGTGGTGCAGATAACAAAACAAATACCAAAAGAAGCAGTTGATAAAACAGTGGAGGCAATTAAAACAGAAGAAAAAAAGAATGTAGAAAAAAAAGAAGAACAAAATACAGAAAATTATACTGTAAAAGCTGGAGATACCCTTTCTAAAATAGCAAAAAATCAATATGGTAATGCAAATGATTGGGATAAAATATACCAAGCAAACAAAGATATATTAACAAGCCCTCACAAAATACAAATAGGGCAGGTGATAAAAATACCATGAATGATGATGATAATTATAATTACAAAAAATATGAATTACTACCTTCCACTATTACAGTGAATGGGTATACCGCTTACAAAATAAAGGCATTGAAAAGTTTTGCAAATGTTGCAAAAGGTGAAACAGGTGGAGGGGTGAGCAGTGAGGCAAATTTATCGCATTTTGGTTGTTGTTGGATATATGACAATGCTGTGGCAGTAGGAAATGCAAAGGTTTATGGCAATGCAAAAGTATATGATAATGCAGTTATAGCTGAAAATGCACAGGTTTATGATTGTGCAAAAGTTGGGGGGAACAGTACAGTAAAGGGAAATGCACAGGTTTATGATTGTGCTAGGGTTTTGGAAAATGTTGTTGTATATGGTGACAGCAAAATAAGGGGATTGATGAGGGTTTACGGCGGCAGCAATGTAAATGATGAAAATTGGGAATAATATTAAGGCTTTGCCTTAAACTCCACTTCTTTCTTGAAAGAAAGAAGCAAAGAACTTTTGTGCGAAACTAACGTTTCGCTGAAAAATATAATATAAAGGTATAAAGAATGTTTCAAGGAATGAACTAATGCGGTTATAGCGGGAAATGCACAGGTTTATGATTGTGCTAGGGTTTTGGAAAATGTTGTTGTATATGGTGACAGCAAAATAAGGGGAT
>JBCLQL010000018.1:0-9612 GCA_041223565.1 Lachnospiraceae bacterium 46-61 | reverse complement strand
AACTCCACTTCTTTCTTGAAAGAAAGAAGCAAAGAACTTTTGTGCGAAACTAACGTTTCGCTGAAAAATATAATATAGAGGTAGCTAGGGTTTTGGAAAATGTTATTGTATATGGTGACAGCAAAATAAGGGGATTGATGAGGGTTTACGGTGACAGCAATGTAAATGATGAAAATTGGGAATAAAAAAACAGGGGCATAATTGCCCCTGAAAATTATGATTGATTGCTCAGAAAATCCATTCTTTGTTGTATGAGTTGCTGCAATTCTTGTAAATCTTCTTTTGTAGCATGATTTTTTATAAAACTTCTTGCAGAAGAACGACTATGCAAATATTTTGCTTTTTCTTTATTTTTTTGCTGCCATCTTTTGTTTGCTTCTGTTTGTGGATTTGCTTGTTTTGTTTCTGTTTGCACTACAATCAACTCCTTTTGTAAATAACTATTTAGATAATATAAGATATAAACCATAAAGAACAACAATTAATTGAGCAACTTCAAAAGCTAATTGTAAAAGTGCAATGATAAGATTTTTTATACTTTTTGTCATTGTATTTTGAATGGATATATGATAAAATATTTAGTAGGTGGGAGGATTTCCCCTCCCCTAGTCAATTAGAATATACTTTCTATAACCACTTTTATAATGGTTATGAGAGTGCTTATTTCTAACATGAGCTTAATGAGTGCTGATATCACTTTTTTAAGCTCTTTTATTTTTCCTACTAATTTATCCATTCTTTTTGCCTCCTTTCTTTATTTAGTATTTTTGTTGTTTGTTTGACCTCCTTTCTGATATTATTATACTAGTAATAGTATAATATGTCAATAGCAAAATGGAAAAATTTTTAAAAAATGAAAAATATAGTAAAAAATAATCATAAAAAGGTGGTTATGAAATGTTTCAAAATATGAATAGGGGAAATTTTAGGGCATACGGCAAGCCTATTGTCAACATTTATGTCAATGGCAAAAAAATAGATGATTGGATTTCTTTTCAAGTGGATTGGAATGGTATGGGGGATATTGATAGTTTTGATGTAGAGTTTCAATGGGATATTAGTGACAAGCCAAGACATGAATATTTTTATTCTGGTTCTAAAAAGTCGTCTGATGTGGTACATGGTAAAATTGTTGTGAAAATAGAAGCTGGTTTTGAAGGAGAGGAAATTGTTCCGCTGATTGAGGGGGAAATGGATTATCCGGAATGGGATTTTTCTGATGGTGAAATTGTGAAAATTGTGGGCAGAAGTTATGGCGCAAAACCTTATGATTTTACAGAAACGGTAAAATATCAGAATATGACAGCAACAGAAGCATTTCAAAAAATATGTCATATTCACGGATTGACACCTATTGTACCAATTATTACAAATACTATGATTGGAGAATATGTCAATGATGACCACACAAGTGTTGCGGAAGATATGAGCCATTGGGATTATGTGTTATATTTAGCAGAGCAAGAGGGATTTATTAGCAGAATAAAAGGGACAGAATGGTATTTTGGTCCGCTTTCTATGCTGGAAGATTACGCAAAAGAGCCACTTGCTTTTAGTTATGGGCATAATATTAGAAATTTAAAAATGAAAAAAGCACCTAATGAAGCAAGAAATTTTAATGTTGAGGTGGTTTCATGGCAGTCTGGTGAAAAAAAGAAAAAAGGCAATAAAATAGTAGAAAAAACAACAATAGGAAATACAGAGGAAAATCATGTTTATACAGTAAGGCGAAATATACCGAATATCACTAGAGCGCAGGCACAACAGCATTTAAAAAATATTTGTCAGGAATTGACAAAACAGCAGTTTAGTGGAAGTTTTGACACGGATTTTTTTCAGGAATTAACAAGTGACAGAAGAATTGTGCTGTATGGTGTGGGAATCGGTTTGAGTCAAATTTATCATACAGAAAGTGTTACAATAAACGGTGACAAAGACAGCGGTATAGAATGTAGTGTCAAATTTACAAATGCTATACCACAATCAAAATAATAAGGGAGAGTATATGAATCAATTAGAATATTTGGAAATGGTGAAATTGATACAAAAAACTGCATCAAATGGTGCATTTGTATACGGAACGGTAAGCGCTTTTAAAGGGGAAAACAGAACAATAAAAGCGGAAATGCAACCGAGTGGCATTGAAACAGGTTGGTGCAGATGTTTACAGGGCGCTTTTGCTGATAAAATAGGGCTGGAAGTGCTTTTGGCTAGAATTGCAGAGGGAAAAAATCAGCAATATATTGTTTTGGGAATATTGGAATAAATATATTTAAGAGCGTTGCCCTCAAGCTCCTACATACTTTTTGATAAAAGGAAGCGAAAAATAAAAAAATATTTTAAAGAAGGGATTGTATGAAAGATATATTAGTGGTAAATGGGGAAGTGATATGGACAGGTGATGATATTGGTATTGTGGAAGGAGAAGACTGCATTGACCAGCAGGCATATTTTAGAGCAATTTGTGATTTAGGAGAAAGCATATTTTATGATGAATATGGCTCTAAACTATTTGAATATTTGGGAAAGCCATATAGTCAGGAAAATAAGGCATTGATAGAGGCAGAATGTATGGAAGTGCTGAGAAAAACAGAAGGAATTGCGGATGTAGAAAGTGTTGCCTTTGAATGGGTTGATGTAAATGGTGAAAAAAAGCCAAGTTTGAGGGCAAAATATCGTTATGTTGGCTCTAATAATAATGTAGAAACAGTATTCAAATTTGCTGTTTAGAAAGCGTGATATTGACATTGTATCAACAATGTATTACAATGTAATAAAAAAGAGGTGTATCATTTATGGCACAAACTACAGTTAGCGTAAGAATGGATAATGAACTAAAAAAAGAATTTGATACTGTTTGTAATGATTTAGGTTTGTCCATGACAACAGCAATTACTATGCTTGCAAAAAAAATGGCAAGAGAAAAACGACTACCTTTTGAGATATCCATAGACCCGTTTTATTCTGATGAAAATATCAAAAGACTGAAAGAATCCATTGCTCAAATGGAAACTACAGGCGGTACAATACATGAGGTAGATTTATATGATTAAAGCATGGACAGACGAAGCATGGAAAGATTTTGAATATTGGCTGAAACAAGATAAAAAAACATTACATCGCATATTACAGCTTTTAAAAGATATTGACAGGAATGGTTATGAAGGAATTGGAAAACCTGAAAGATTAAGCGGTGATTTAGCTCCTTATTGGAGTAGAAGAATAGACGATACAAATCGTATTGTTTATTGTATTGAAAATGATGTGATTAAAATTGTACAATGTGGTTCTCATTATAGAGATAAATAAATTATTTTAAGACTATCTTCGGATAGTCTATTTCTTTGTTTTAATTAAGGGGGGATTTTATGTTTCCTACAAAAGACCAATTAACAGAAATATTGGTCAAAAATATCATGGGGGAAGGAAAAACATTTGATGATTTACAAGACAGTTGGTTTACAAAGCACTTAATCATTGCATTGCGGGAATGTATGTGGGTGCTTTTACTTTTGATAAAAACAGTATATCAAAATTTAACTGTCATTAGAGCAAGCGGGCAAAATTTAGATGACAAGGGTTATGATTTTGGTGTGGACAGAAAAGGTAGTGTAAAAGCAATTCACACCGTAACACTTCATAAGGCTACACCAGTTGCATTTGATACTTTTGTACCAGATGGCTTTTTATTGACTACTACAGCAATAGGAAATAGACCTCCAGTTAAATTTGAAGTGATTGCAGCACAACAAAAATTTATACCACAAGGAGAAAAAGAAATTTCAAATGTTTTAGTGGAGTGTACAGAATACGGCGAAATTGGAAATGTTTCAAATGGTGCGATAAATTTAATTGCACAGGCTGGTTTTGACAGCGTTACGGATTCTTGCATTTATTTAGCTGGTGTGGAAGTAGAAAAAGACGACGATTACAGAGAAAGAATATTGGAAAGAAAAAGACGCCCCGCAAGAGCAGGTGTCCCCGCAGACTGGGAAAGATGGGCGCTTGAAGTAAAAGGTGTCACAAAAGCAAAATGTTTTAGATGTGCAAGAGGTCCAGGTACAGCAGATATTGTGATATGGGGGAACAATGGGGATATTCCTACAGAAGGACTTTTAGAAGAATGTCAAAAATATTTAGAACAATATTATGTACCTGCTGACATTTATAACGGCGGAATATTGGCGGTTGCACCCGAAATTGTGCCCATTGATATTAAAATAGAAAAGGCAATATTCAAAAAAGGTTACGATATGGATATGATTTTAGAAATATTGCAGAGAGCATTTTTAGAATATTTTAGAAGTAAAAAAACAATGGAAATGGTTTCTATAGTAGATTGTATTGTTTGTATCAGAACGGCTTATGATACAAAAGACAGCGAAAAAACAGCAGTAATTGAGGATTTTATACTGACAAGCCCAACACAAAATATTGTGTTTTCCCCAAAACAGTCACCTATATTGGGAAGTTTGGAAGTGATAGAATATGAATGATTTTTTAGAGTTTTTGTATCAGCATATCCCTCATAGATGGCTGAATAAAAAGGCAAAAGGAACAAAAAGACTTTTTGAAGTATTGGCGAAAAGTGTAAAATATATTTATGATTATGTGAATATGCTGGAAAGAAACAACCATACCAGAACAGCAGACGAAATCATAACAGAATTGGAAAATGAATACGGTATTACTGTAAATCCTTCTTATGATTTGGATTTTAGAAGGGAAAGAATTATCGCTAAAATTCGTATGCAGGACAGCCCCGTTACAGAAAGACAACTTGTGTCTATACTGGAAATGATGGGCTTTTTTGATGTGCAGATATTACCAGAACTAGGGAAATTTATATTGCATATCCGTATGCAAATGCCTCAGGAATGTGGTTATAAAGCTTATGAAATACAAAAAATGCTCCATGAAAATATACGTGCTCATATTGGTATGGGTGTGATATATGTTTTACCTACACTGGAAACAAATATACCAGTAGGCGCTATGGTACAACAAAGTGTTTTTGTGGATATATTGCCTGATACAGAATATGACGACTGGGAAAGTGAATATGTGGTAGATACAGGTGGTAAATCGTATGTGGGTGCTTATGTAGAAGTTTATCATGATACAGATAGAAAACGAGAATGTGAAATTGTGGTTGGTGCAGAAGGTAAAACATATGTTGGCATTTATGCAGAAATTGGCTGATTTTTAAATTGAAAAGTGAAAAATATTTTTGTGGATTTTACACACAAAAAAATTTTATATTTTGTAAATGCAGTTACTTCATTAATTGCAAAAATAGTATAACCAGAAAGATAAAAAATATATTGTAACTTTTGTGTATTATAAAAATAAAAAATTGTAAAAAAATTCTGTTTTCCTCTAAAAGTTTTGTCCAACTTTTGGGGAAGTTGGCAGAATTTTAAGTGTAGCACTCTTAAGTTCTTAAACACTTAAAAAAAGTACAGAAAAACAAATTCTCTTTTTGTGGGTTTTATCCACACCTACAAACTTTTTTGAAAAAAAGTTTGACAAAAAACTTTATATTTTGTAAATGCAGTTTGAAATGAAGGAGGAGTGAGAAATGGCAGAACAAAGAAAATATATTTCTATTGTAACAGATTTGGGTGCAGAAAAAATTGTCAATGCTGTTAGAAATGGTGAAAAAGTCGATGTAGTTCATTTTGCAGTGGGTGACGGAGGTGGTTTGCCCTATAGACCTACAAGAGATATGACAGCACTCAAAAATGAAGTGTGGAGGGGCGACATTGTAAGTTATGAAATTATGGAGGAATCCCCTAATGTGATTAGAATAAAATCGCTTTTACCTTCTGATGTAGGCGGTTTTACAGTAAGAGAAATGGGGCTTTTTGATAGTGAAAATAGTATGATTGCTATAGCAAACACGGCGGATATTGTAAAAGTGTGCTCTGTAGATGGTATGCAGTCTGAAATAGAATTAGCTATGAGAATTGCTGTCAGCAATACTGACGCTGTTGTGTTTGAAATTGATGCTAATTTAGTATATGCCTCTCAAAAAGATTTAGAAAAAATCAAAAAATGGACAGAAAAGAAAATCGCAGAATCTACCATACAGAGGGATATTGTGATACCTGCAACAGCATGGATGGAAGAAGTTGCAGGGGGTGGAGGGGGAGGCGTATGTGCGAATGTGGTGCAGAAAGATGTCATGGACGAAATGATACCGATTGTTAGCATATTTCGGGAATGTATGAGTATTGCTAGAAATTGTGGCATGAGTACCACGGTAGAAACGGTAAACGGTGGCATAAAGTTTTATGCAGAAAAAACACCAGAACAGGACATTAGCGCAAGCCTTTTACTTTTAAGAGCAAGCGGGGGTAGTGGTACATATATCAATAACATGGCAAGTGATGAGGAAGTACAGGAAATGCTTAACGAAGTATTTGGCAATAAAATAACAGAAATTGAAAATAAAACAGATGAAAATGTAGAAGAACAGTAAAATAAAAATTTTAAAGAAAAATAGATGGTAATTTTAAGGAGGAAATGAATTATGGCTTATGATGGAAATAAATTGACAAGGGTAGAAGCATTAAAAGCATTGGCTGAAAGAGTAAATAATGATTTTATTACAAAAACAGAAGCACAAAAACAGATTAAACAGGAAGTTGCTCAAGCTGGACACGCGAAATTTGAAAAAGTGGAAACATTACCAGAAGTGGCAGACGCACAAGAAAATGTTATGTATTTGCTTTATAATGAAAAAACAAAGCATTATGATATTTATGCTAAAATTGGTGAAAATATAGAGCAACTTGACGATACCACTGTTGATTTGAGCGGTTATGTTGCAAAAGAGGACGGCAAAGAACTGATTACTACAGAGGAAAAAACAAAACTTACAGGCATTGCGGAGGGTGCAACAAAAGTAGAACAAAGTCAAACAAACGGCAATATTAAAGTAAATGGGGAAGAAATCACTGTTTTTGCTGCCGAAATTGCTACTGATGAAGAAGTAACAGAAATGCTTGATGAGGTATTCGGCACAACAACAACTACACCAGAAGAAAGTGCTTAAAAGGGGAGAATCTCCCCTTTTTTATATAGAAAAGAGGTGTAAAAATGAAATTTGCAATATTTGAACAGATAAAAAAGTCTTTGGAAAGCGTCAAAAAGTATGCTCTGGGTGAAATTGGTAATGTGGCAAATGCTACTGTGGAAGCTATAGAAGAGATTGCAGGGGAACTGAATCAAAAAGCGGACAAGCCGCAATATTATACAACAACAATACCAGTGGAGGGTTGGGAAAGTGACAACGCATATTATTCAAAATATTATGATATTGCGGTAGAAGGCATAACAGAAAATGATAGAGCAGATTTGATATTACTGCAAGAAAGTATGAAAACAGCAGCAGAATGCGGTTTTTGCAGTATGACAGAAACACTTGCAGGAAAAATCAGAATCAGAGCAATGTCCGTACCAACACAGCCATTAACAGCAGAAATTATATTAAAGAAAGGGTGATAGTATGGCTTATGGTATTGTAAATGTAACAGAAAATGGAATTACTCCCATTGAAAGAGGCGGAACAGGTAAAACTACAGCAACAGAGGCATTGAAAGCATTAGGGGGATTTTCTGAAAAAGGTGGAACAATTAAAGGAGCTGTTACTACTACTGGAAGTGTAACAATTGCTGGAAATGTAACAATGGAAAAAGCATTGCAACAAGGATACGATAATACAGCAAGTGCTTCTAGTTCCCATGCAGAAGGAACAGGCAACACAGCAAGCGGTTACGCTTCTCATGCAGAAGGTTGGGAAACTACAGCAAGTGAAACAGGCGCTCATGCGGAAGGGCACGAAACTACAGTAAGTGGTAGTTATGCTCATGCAGAGGGGGATGGAACAATAGCAAGTGGTTGGGGTTCTCATGCAGAAGGACATGGTTCAAAAACAACAGGCTGGTATTCTCATGCACAGGGAGCTTTTACAGAAGCAAGAGCAAGAAATTCTTTTGCAGCAGGAAATGAAACATTAGCAGCAGCGGATAATCAATTTGTAATTGGCAATGCAAACAAAGAAAGTACAGACAAAAATGATATATTTATAATAGGAAATGGTGTTACACGAAATTTAGCAAGTGCTATGTCTAATTGCTTACGTGTCACAAAATCAAGTGGTGTTTATTCTAATAGTACATATCACTCAACTGGTGCAGACTATGCAGAATATTTCCAGTGGAAAGATAGAAACAGCAACAACGAGGATAGAGTGGGATTGTTTGTTGCACTTGATGGGGAAGAAATCAGCATTGCAAAGCCGAATGATGATATATTAGGTATTGTGTCAGCTTGTCCTTCTGTTTGTGGGGAGACACAGGAAGACCAATGGAAAGGTATGTATCAAACAGATATTTATGGACGTCCTATATTGGAAGAAGTTACTATTCCAGATGAATTTATTATGTTGCCAGACCCACAAAATCCAGAAAAAACAATTAAAACACTCATTCAGGAAGCACATACAGAAATCAGACAAAAACTCAATGAGAATTATGATAGTACACAGCAATATATACCTCGTTCAAAGCGTCCAGAGTGGTCAGCAGTAGGATTGTTGGGAAAATTGGTTGTAATAGATGATGGCGTGTGTAAAGTAAATGATTGGTGTACTGCTGGTGAAGGTGGTATTGCTGTAAAGTCTGAACAAAAGACACGTTTTAAAGTGATGGCTAGATTAGACCGAAATCATATTAGAGTGATGATGTTATAATAAAGCAAAAGCCTTTTTTTTGATACTTTTTGAGATGTTTTGTTGTATATGATATTGCTGTAGGGGGTGAGCATATGGAATGGGAAGTTGTAACGGTTATGATTGCTTTGGTAGGGCTAATTACTACAGTAACAAAGCCTATTATGAAATTAACTAAAACAATTACAGAATTAAATGATACCTGTAGAATTTTAGAGGAAAGAATGGAAAAGTTCGAGAATCACAATCATGACAGCCATGTCAAAATTTGGGCGCATAATGATAAACAAGACGAACAACTAGCAGAACATGAAAATAGAATCAGTTTGTTAGAAGAAAGGAAGTAATAGCATGAGAATTAACTGGAAAGTTAGAGTAAAAAATCCATATTTTTGGTTTGGGCTGGTTGCGATAGTGTTAGCAGCGGTGGGAGCAAAACCTGAAATGTTTACAAGCTGGGCGATATTGGTAGGACAATGTAAAAGTCTTTTGAGTAATCCCTTTGCATTGGGGTGCGTGATAGTAGCCGTTGTGGGCTATATCAATGACCCTACCACACAGGGGATTACAGACAGTAAACAAGCATTGACTTATAATAAACCTAAAAAGGATTAAATAATTTTTTTAAATATCAAATTAAGATGAATGAATCCAGCAAAAAATTATTGCTGTTCGATTATGATAAAAATAACAATTTTGTAAAAGCAAATTGAAAAGAAATGTTGATTTAAAAGGATTCTACAAAAAAGAAATTCCGTAATCGATGCAAAACGATACAAAAAAAGTTCTTTATCGATTTGGAAAAAATAGGAGGTAAATACAATTATGGAAAAAATAGCGATGGTATCACAAGCAATGCGAGGTAAAACAGAACA
>JBCLQL010000017.1:0-24594 GCA_041223565.1 Lachnospiraceae bacterium 46-61 | reverse complement strand
ACATAATCACCTGTTTCTGGCATACAGTACCATGTAGAATATAATGTAGCATAGGTAAACCAATAAGGGACAGGTGGTACTATATCATCAATATCCAAATGGACTCTTAATTGATTGTTTGCTACCTCTAATACTTTTCCTTTTAGCGATAACCCTACAATATTTTCATTCCATAAATTTGGCTGATAAAAACTATTTTTAGAAGAAAGCACATAGGTGTGATAGAGTACATGATTTTTCACAAATACATCTACAGCATAAATTTGAAATAATACTTCTCGAAATCGTATGCTATCTCCTATTTCAAATGCTGTTTTATCATTTTCTGTATAAATTTCATAAAAAAGTGTGTCTGTTTCCAAGTAATCTGGCTCATAGTTTTGAGAAATTGTTCTATATTTTTCTAGGCTTCTAATTGCCTTATAATTGTAATTTTTAAATTCCGCTAATTCTTCATAGAATGTAATACCAAATTTTATTCTAGGTGCTTTTGCCTTATCATCTACCACTAAAGGCATATGGAAACGGCTTGCTAATCTTTTTAAAAATTCCCAGTCTGTTTCTCTGTATTGTAATGTAAAGCAATCTAATACAGCACTTTTTCCTAATGCATTCATAAAATCTCCATTATATTCTGTATCTTTTATTACTGTTTGCAATAATTGTTCATATGTCATATCTATATTTTGAAAAGACCTATTTTTATATTGAATATCCATCAAATAAGAGTAGGAAAATGCCTCTAACGAAATGTAATAAACTGCATTTTGACCAATCCCTTCTGCATTTGTTTGCACATCTGTTACAACTCCTACAAATAATAATAGTTCTTCTTTATCTTCTGTGACGTAAGTTAATGTAACATTTGTTTTTGTACCAGTATATAAACTAAAATAATCAAAATGGTCTTTGCTTACCATAGCAGATACTGTCGCTTTTGTATGTTCATTTAGTCTTTTATGAATGACTACATCAGGATTTTCAATCATAAAGGTTTCTTCATCATAAGTAATAAAAAATATAGGTATTTCTTTTTGTGCCATAATGTTCTCCCTCCTTTAATATCTTTTTCGTTTTCTTTTATAACGCAGTTCCATTTCTGTTACATTGTCTTCAAATGTAATATAAATTTTATCTTCATATTGCAATATCTCTTTTTTCTTTTTGGGAATATCTTTTCCTTTATAGGTGATAACACAATCTGTATCATGATAAAATAACACTGTTCCATTTTTGCCTGCTCCAATGAATATTTTATGTGCTTCAGGTAATTTTTCAGTGACATCTAATACATGAAATAATTCTCCCAACGTAACACTTTTTTTATTATCAATATAATATGCTCCCCAATTCAACACAGGTATTTCATTTCCACTATGTGTATTTAAAAAATATCCTTCAAATACCGCATTTGAAAAAATCGTTTCTCCTGAAAATATAGGCTGTTCTTGTTGTACTTCTTGTTTTTGTTTTGGATGTTTTTTGATAACAAATAAATAAAATAAAAGCAATGCTATAAATAGAAGTAATATTATTAGTGCAACATTTTTGTAATACACCCAAAAAGGCAGTATATGAAATGTAAGCATTTCTGTTATGACACCACCTCTACCATCTGAAACATATAAACTAACTTGTTTTTGTTGTTCTTTTTCTGTATCAACAAACAATATATTTTTGTCTATATTACAATCCGTATTCTCTGTTTGATATACTAATGTATCTCCATCATCATCTTTAAAATATTGGTTTAAATCAATTTGTTGTGTTTGTTTTTTTTGCAATAAATTGATTTCATTTTTTTCTGTTGTGTAAGGTAATGTGTTAGACAATTCTATGTCATAGTGTATTGTTTTTCTTTGATACAATCCATTTTTGACAGTTGCCTCAAAGCGGTATGTTTTAGGATTACTGTTTTCAAAAGAAGCAAGCATTGCATTACCAGCATTACCCATAGTGATTTTTTGTTTTTCGCCTGTTTTGGTATCTGTTACAGTGAGTTCTCCTGTCATATTTTCATACAACTTTTTATCTGTTACAGTTTCTCCTGTATCCGTTTGATATAACTTCACTGTTACAGGCAAATGCAAAAGTGCATTATTTTGTATTTGTTCTATTTTAGGCAATATCGTAATATGGTGTATTGTCTGTACTGTAATAGTATCGTTTTGAGGTATGTTGAATTGTATATTTACAACATCTTGAAAAGGCTCTTCTACTTTTATAACAGCATAATTTTCAGAATATGTAATCGTACTGTTTTTACAATCTGCTGTAATATCTTTAATACCTTTTTGTGTATGTATGATAATATCAGAACTATCAGCAAAACCATTTATCATATTGATTTGTTTTTGATAGTTTCCACTTCCTGTAAAACGGTCTATGGTATTTACATTTCCTCCAATAGCATAACTATATATATTCTGAAATAATTCAGATAACTGACTTGACTGTTGTAATGTATAGCTTTTTCCTCCTGTTTGCTCTGCTATTTTTTGTAAATAAGAAGTATCTAAATTTCCCGTTTTACTCAATGCTATTGTAAAAATATTTGTATTTGTTTGTTTTGCTTTTGTACATGCATAGTTTTCATCATAATAAGATTGCTGCATTGTCCTGCCTGTTTTGCTAGCTTTTAAATCCGTTTCACCATCTGAAAAAAGTATAATGATATTTTGTTGTTGTTCTCCTTCTGGCAATAAATTCACAGCTTCTTTCAATGCTAAACCAATATCGGTATTTCCTTTTCTTATCATGCTCTGTACTTTTTGTTGTATATTTTCTATAGCAGTTTTATCAGTAACAGAATATAAAGGCACACTCTGTAATATAGTATCATCATAAAGCACAAGCCCTACATTGGTATTTGCAAATGCACTATCTGTAAACAGTTTTATCAATTCACCCGATAAATTTTGTTTATCATTAAAATTCATAGAATTGCTACAATCTACAACAAACACAATATTAACATTTTTTTGTTGTAATTCATTTCCATAAACTGGCATACAAAAAATGCTTATACATAACATAAAAAATAAAATGATTTTGTTTTTTACCATGACTATCCTCCTTTTTATAAAGCAGTTAATCCATTATAATTTTAGAAAATCCAGCTCTTTTTTTATTTACCATTCTGCTGTTTTTTCTGATTTCTTCCAATATTTTTACAAGTTGTTTATGTATTTCTGCATTAGACATTTCTTTAGGGAGTTCTCCCATTTTATAGGCAATATATTGTTGTATCACAGCACGCTCTATTTTTTGGCTATTTAAACATAACATACAAAATGAAATATCTACTCCATCTTTTAATTGATAAGTAAATGCTTCTTTTGCAAAATATTGCAATATCGCTTTGTTTAGAGTGTGTTGATGCTGTCCCGCATATTTTACATGGACAATATTAATTGTGTTATATTCTGTAGTAAAATCATATAAATCTTGATATTCGCTTCTCAAATAAGCACCCTTTTTTAATCGAAATCTTCCTAATTCTATTTGATTAGGCGATAAATCCATATCATCATCTATATTAATTTGAATATCATTTATTTTATAATCTTTTTCCTGTATTTCGTCACAAAAACATAGTTTCAACATAACATCTTTTTCCGTTTCATGATAAGCTATAGTAATGGGTTCAGACATCACATAAACCACACCATTATATTTCATAATACCCTTTGATATAGTAATAATCTCTTTATTTACAGTAGGTATAAAACCACACACAATACCATCTGACATATCTTCACAAAAAATATCAAGCACATCTCTAGGAAAATCTCTTAAATTTTCAAGCATATCAATTTTTAATATTCTATCTTTTTTAAAATATGGGTATCTAATTTCCTGCAATATACTCCCTCCTTAAGACCTTGAGAGCGTTACTCTCAAACTCCCACTTCTTTCTTGAAAGAAAGAAGCAAAGAACTTTATTACAAAAACTATCGTTTTTGCTGAATTAAAATATTTTCTAAGGGAACGCAGTTCCCGTTTAAAATTTGGGGTCAAGCCCTTTTTAAAGGGCTTGCAGGGTAGTGGGACAGCGTTCCACGGTCTTTTATGCTCCAAGCGTGTTTTTAAAGGGGCTTGGGGAAACTTTTCACAAGTGAAAAAAGTTTCCCCAATATCTCCCCTTGTGATGATTTCGCTAAAACATTGAGAGCGTTGCTCTCAAACTCCCACTTCTTTATTAAAAGAAAGAAACAAAGAACTTTATTACAAAAACTATCGTTTTTGCTGAATTAAAATATTTTTTAAGGGAACGCAGTTCCCGTTTAAAAGTTTTTTGTCAAACTTTTTTTCAAAAAAGTTTGCGGAGTTTGAGGAAGAGCCTCAAGAACTTAATCTTTTCACTTCATTCCATCAAAAAAGCTACTTTCCCACTCATCGCTTTCAAATGGGAAATATCTTTTTTCACCCATTAAAAGCTGTCCATCTTTTCTAGCGATAGGCAATGCACAAAATCCCCATTTATCACCATAGGAAAATGTAAATAACTTCATTTCATCATCTAATATATTGTCAATGTCGTCTTGCAATATTTTATCTGCATATTCTTCACTCGTTTGCTCATAAGTAGTTTGTTGTAATTCTTCTGGCAATATGGTTAATTGATAAGTATGTAATACAACACCATCTTGATTTTTCAATATCAAATCTATTTTTTCAGTATCAATATTTTTAGAAACAAAACCATATGTTTTTGTAATTTTTTCAAAACTAGACATCATAATCACTTCTGTGTCATTATATGTAAATGTTGTAAGTTGATAAGGTGTAATAGGCACTTCATCAGTTAATATAGGAGCAATCAAACCAATTTTTTTAGCATTTTCATATTGTATGGCACCCTCCACACAACTTAATTTATAATGTTGTGCTGTTTTTTGACTTCCAGAAGTTTGAATCATTTTACCAGGCATATATTCTTTCATAGCCTCTCTAAACAAATCAATACTGCTTGTCTGTCCTGTCAATTTAATAAAACTGTAGTCTTGCAACAAATCTTGTTCATATAAAGGTTCTATAAATTTTTTAACAATACTATAAATATCTCCTTTTATTAAAAAGTCAATTTCCTGTTTATTTATAACAATTTCTGGCAAATCCGTTATCAGTTGCATAGCATTGTTTTTCAATATAACATTTAATTTCCAAGTCTGTTCTGCTATAATTTTGGTATCATTTTCATTTTTTTTGATACCTTGTTTATGAAAAACTGTTCTTGTAATATTAGTATTTTTATAAAAATCTAATTTTATATTTTCTGCTAAATTCCATAAAAAGTAAAAATTGCTTTTTACTTTGTTATAGCTTTCTGTATCTTTTTGTTTATATTTTAAAAACTGTGTAGGCAATATAGTTTCGCAATACTCATATTGTTTTTCTAGCTGTTCATATAATGCATTTTTTCCAAACTCATCAATGTATTTATAAATCTCTGTGATATTTGTATTTAACAATTCATTTATAAAAGGCACTTTTTGTTTTTGGTAATATGCCGAAAACAATATTTTTAAATATTGCATAATACGATATGTAATATTATTTCCTCCAAAATGAATATCACCATTAGCATATACTGTTTTTAAATCCAATTGATATGTAATTTTATTATCCTCTATATCATAAATACAACTTGTTAAATCTGTTGTACCACCCCCACAGTCCATAACAAGTGCTTTATACTGTTCTTTTTCTTCAAAATTTTTATTTTTAATCTGATTAGAAATGCTGTTATACAACACTGCAATGCCCTCATCTAATGCAGTAATAGTTAATACTGTATAATCCTCTCCAAGTATTTCCTGATACATATCTAAAAACTGTTGTTTTTGTCTTATGGGGCTTGTAATATGTAACTTTTTATATTTGCATTTATGTCTTTGTTCTGCTGCTCTAATGATGTAATAAAAATATTGTTTTAATATTTCTTTTCGTGCAACAAAAGCAATATTTCCTTTTTCATCGTATACTTCTTCTATTTTTTCATAATTATTTACCCATTTTTTTATTTCATAAAATACACTTGCTTTTCCGCTAAAGCTGTCTCTGGAAGCAGTGTATACAGCATCATAGCCATAGCGATAAGCAATATTTTCTGCATCAGAACAATCTTTCACACCAATGACAGTAGGGAATGTTTCTACAAATATTTTTTCATCACACTCATTTACTGTTTCAAATTTAATTTTGTCTATGCTACCAAACTGTATGCCTCTTTTTATCAATTCTTTTTGTGTATGCTCTGGATATTGTCGTTCATCCATATAAGCACCTAATGTCGTATTGCTTGTACCAAAATCTATAACAAGTGTAGTACTGATTTCTTTTGTACGACTAATTAAAAGTTCTGCTATTGTTTTGGTATAACAGTTATATTGTATAGGCTGCAATTTTGCCAAACCATAATAATAAGAATAAAATGCTCTTGATGTTGCTTTATCTAAAAAACCCAAACTGTAATTTTTATAAATTGCCTCTTGCAAATCGGGCTTCATCATTCTATAATTATTAATTAAAAAGTTTTGTCCATTTTGTTGTATCATATTCCATATGCCACATACATTTTTTTGTTCATCTAACAAAATCACATTCCCACCATATTCTTTATCTGTCACAACAATATACTGGTCATCTGCTGTGATATCATTGTCCAAATATGCTGCAATACGTGCTGTAATGCTGAATTGTTTTTCAGAACTAATACAATTCAAATGTTTTTTTAATTTGTTTAATACTTCTTTGTTCCAGTCTTCAGAATAAAAATCAATATATTCAAACTGTTGTTGTCCTCTATATTTTAGTATGGTGTCAATGATGTATTTTCTATCTAATTTGTACGCAACACCTATGACAATTTTTTCTATTTTGCAAATATCTCTTAACTGGAGTGTTGTCAGTCGTTCCAGTTCTTCACGACTGTATAAAGCGTGTGTTGTTTTTTCTCCTTTGTGTAGTTGATAGGTATATTTCATGCTCTCTCCTCCAGTTTATATATATTTAACGTTGTAAAATTTCGTTCGCAATAGGAAAACGAAGTTTTCCTTTAAAAGTTTTGTCCAACTTTTTCAAAAGTTGGTGAGAGTTTGAGAGCAACGCTCTCAAGTTTTTAACATAATCATATTATTTTATTTGTGGGTTTCACCCACACCCACAAACTTTTTTGAAAAAAAGTTTGACAAAAAACTTTACTTTTTGCATACAGAATTGCTTCATTATATTACACTCTAATAATTCATAATATGTTCTATTTTCATTAAATCGTCTACCCCAATTACACCAAAAATATTTTCCCAATACACTTCCACAGTACATTTAAAAGGCAGAAACAAATATTTTATAACCTCTAGCTTTTGCTCTTTTTCTTCTGTTTGTTTTGTTCTCAAATAAAATATAATTTCATCTTTTTCTTCTGCATTTGAAAAAATGTATGAACTTGTAAATATTCTCCTTACGGTATCCCTAAGCAAATAAATTCCTTCGCCCGTTTCATACAAACGTAATAGATTATTTGCAAGTGTTTTTTTCTCATCTGGTGTAAACACATTTATTTTTTGTTTGACATATTCTCCAAAATATCCCTTTTCCAAATCCCTTATAATGAAATGAATATAATACTCTCTTTTATTCATACCCATAAGTACATCAATATCTTTTAAATGATGTATCGCCAAATCGTGACAAACTTCTATTGTCTCCTGATTTTCATTGAGATTCGGTTCAAATAGTTGTTTAAATATATCAAAATATCTGTAATAGGGGTTGATTTCTACACGTTTGAGTATATCTTTTTCATTCATACACTCCATGCTTAACTCCATATAAGCAGAAAAGGGTTGTCCTATAGTATAAAAAATATCACTTTCGTCAATCCCTTTTTGCATTGCTTTTATGGCAAGTTCCCAAATATAATTCATACTATCTCTCCTATGCAGTGATATTCTGGAAACAATATTTGTATTTCTGAAACAATAAAACTCATTTTATCTAACATTAAATAATCCTCTTTATTGTGTGCTTCAAATTTTATAAGCATAACTTTTTTAAATCTGTCTACACGAATATTTTCATCTATAAAATGGTTGCAGTCTGATGTTTGTTGTATTTTGTTGTAATGTTCCAATATTTCTACATCTATAAATGTCAAATCTTTTGCTGTTTCATAGCATTGCATAAGTCTTGCAATTTCTCCTTTTGTACGAATAACAAGTGATTTTACACTGGCAAATCTTCCTGCAAAGCCTAATTCTCTTTTATTAGAAAGCACTTCATATACAAATTTTTGTCTGTCTTTTAAATTGCTGTTATTTTCAATTTTAATTAATGCCCAATTATTTTGTTTTTCATAATGAGAAACAATAACAATATTATTTTCATATCGTTTTAAATATTCAAAATCGGTATTTCCCAAATCTGCCATATAGCCATTTTCTGTACCTTCTTCCTCTATAGATACAATATGTTCAAAATTGATTCTGTCTTTTGCAGGCATAGGAAATGACTTGTCTGATAATGTAATATGTTTGATATTCCAAACAGGGATATGATTGATTACTTTATACTTTTCGTATTCCTCTAAATCAACAGTAATTTCTGTAATAGTTTCGCCATTTCCAAATACAGTATCCGTATGTAATATAATATCAGCAAAACGGTAAGCATAAGGGCAATTTATGGTATTCCACTGACTGCCATTTACCTGAAAAATATGATATATTTTTTCTATTTCTTCCATATATCTTGTAGTTTGTTTTAGTATCACTTTTACTTCATATCTGTTTTTATCTGTCTGTATAAATGCCTTATATTCTCTATTGCTTTTTAATATTTCTTGAAATATCAAAGCATCACATTTTAAAAATATGCTAGTCAATACAATGCTTTCTCCTGCATTGAGTTTTTCAGTGATTTCAGACAGGTCAAACAATTCTTCTGTTTCTTCCTCTAATATAGGGTGAAAAAATTCGCTGATAGGGTCAACATCTTTTCTATCTAATATAGTAGTATAAATATAAAATTTTTCTAATGGGTCATCAATTTCATTATAAATTCGTTTTTCTAATTTATCATACATATCCATATTGTAATCCACAATATGTGTATATACATCTTCTAACACTTTGCGAAACATTCGCCTTTCATCTAAATTTGAAATATGTTTCAATCTTTGTTGTATCAGCTCTTTCATTTTTTCACCTCCTAAGACATTGAGGGTTTCACCCTCAAACTCCCACTCGCTTTTTGAAAAAAGCGAGCCAAAAACTCTATTGCAAAAACTATCGTTTTTGCTAAAGTAATAGATATTATTGCTAAATTTCGATTAGGAAAACGAAGTTTTCCTTTTAAAAGTTTTGTCCAACTTTGGGGGAAGTTGGTGGGGAAGTGGGGCAACGTCCCACGGTCTTTTATACTCCAAGCATGTTTTTGAATGGGCTTGGGGAAACTTTTCACAAGTGAAAAAAGTTTCCCCAATATCTTCCCTTGTGATTAATCTAATTTTTCTATCTATTGTGGTATGCCTTGTTCTTCTCTTGCTTTTCGTATTTCCTCTTGCAATTCTTGTACCACTTTTATTTTTTCTTGTACTTCAGCCACTTTATCCATGTCTTTAATACCTTGATACAATGCCTGTGACTGCAAATAAAACTCTTTTGCTTTATCATATTGTTGCAACTTCAATGCCTCGTCGCCTCTTGCCTCAATCACACCAATATTCATTTTTTGTTCTGCAATATCATTTTCTTTTTGTTTCACTTGTGCTGCTGATATTTTTTCTATTATCTCAGCCATTTTATCTGTATTTTTTACCTGACTATAAATATCTTTTGCTTTTTTATATTCTTCTATTGCCTCTGCAAATTTATTTTCCAATAAAAAGTTATCACCATTTAATGTATAGCTGTCGCCTTCTGCTGTTTTGACATCATTTTGTTGTTGTTTTGCTGTAGCATCTGCATCAATTATTTTTTTCTGTACCAATGCTGCTTTTTCTATTACACCAGCATCTTTATACATCTGCATAGCTTGTTGATAATACTGTTTTGCAGTTTCTGTATTCCCTTCTGCGAGCAAAGCGTCAGCCTCCAACTCTATAGCAGCACCATCTGTTTCTATCTGTTGTTTGAGTGCCTCCTCTTGCTCCTGTTGTTCTTGTTTTGCTTTTTCTTCTTCTGCCTGTTGCTGTTCTATTTGTTGTTTCATTTCCTCAGTCATTTTAGATTGCATTTCTTTTATTTTTAAATTGATGTCATTGATTGCTGTATTGTTACCATTTTCAGCCGCAATTTGTTTTGCCTCACTATAATTTTGTGCTGCTGCAATATAATCCCCTAATTCCGACTCAGCGTCAGCCAATTCAATTAAAGAACTAATATATTTTGCATCTTGACAGAATATTTGTTTTTGTTTGATACTATCCTTGTCTAATAAATCATAAAAATTCATATCATTTTTAGATTCTTTTAATGCCTTGTTGTAACTTTTCTCAGCATTTTCATAATCTTGACCGCTATATGCTTCTTCGCCATCTGTCAAATATTCTGCTGTTTTTTGTTTTATTTCAATTCTTTCTTTTATTGCTGTATTTTGTTTTCCTTTTTTTCCTGTTTTCTTTTTGAGTTCTTCACTTTGTTCTGCTGCACTTTCATATTCTCTCAATGCTCTATCAAAATCTTCTTCTATAATGTAGCCGTCGCCTCTTTTTTCTATTTTTTCCACTGTTGCAATAATTTCTTTTCTCTTTTTTTCTGCCTTCCAGTTTACAAAGCCTGTAATCGCAGCGATTATCAACACTGGTATTAATATCATTATGGCAATTTTAATTATTTTTTGAGTATAATTTTTCTCTTGAAATACTTTCCCTATAAATACTGTAGCAATAGTATGATTATTTACTGTATTAGTCTGTTTACTTAAAAATAAATCCTGTAAATCATCTATGTAACTCTCGGCATCTTTTGCATCTTCCAATGTGTCAAGCATTTCAACAGTAGTGATTTTTTCCCACAATCCCCATGTTGTCATTAAAAGAATATCTTCATTTTGCAATTTTTTCTTTTTAGACACTTTTATTTTAAGATGTCCCTGTTTTCCTAAATATTGTAAAAGGTTACGACTTTCCTCAATACCCTTTTCACCATCGTCCACAATTTCTTGTTCCTGTATCATTTCCTGATACAAACTAGTGTCATGGCTTTTTTCTAATATATTACTACCTCTAAATATATGAAAACGGCAGTTACCACAAACAGCATAACGCAATTTCGTATAATTGCTCACCACAACTAATATGCTTGCTTTTAAATGAAATTTACTGCTTTGTAATTTTAATTGTCTGTTTGCCTCTTTGATACAACGCTTTATTGTTCTTTTTGATAAAGAAGGCTTTTTTGTAAATTCGCTTATAACGGTATCTACTGCTAATTTTGCACTGTTTATGGTAGTGTCTTTGTCATATCCTTCTGCAATTACCCAACAGGCGACATTATCCATTTCCACAAAACCGAAATAGTCTTTGTTTTCTGCCCTTGTACCTGCTTCTGATATGTATTTTGTAGTAAATTGACTGTTTAAACGTCGCATAATATGCCTCCTAAAAGCTAAAAACTAAGACATTGAGGCTCTGCCTCAAACTCCGTCCACTTTCTTAAAAGAAAGTGGAGCAAAGAACTTTATTACAAAAATTATCGTTTTTGCTAAATGATTCATAAACTAAAATATATTTTATAAGGGAACGTAGTTCCCGCTTAAAATTTGGGCTCAAGACCTTTTTAAAGGGCTTGCAGGGTAGTGGGACAGCGTCCCACGGTCTTTCCTTTCATGCCTCAAGCGTGTTTTTGAAGGGGTTTGGGGAAACTTTTCACAAGTGAAAAAAGTTTCCCCCATATTTCCCCTTGTGATGATTTCGTTAAAACATTGAGGCTCTGCCTCAAACTCCGTCCACTTTTTTAAAAGAAAGTGGAGCAAAAAACTTTATTACAAAAACTGTCATTTTTGCTAAATGATTCATAAACTAAAATATATTTTATAAGGGAACGTAGTTCCCGCTTAAAATTTGGGCTCAAGACCTTTTTAAAGGGCTTGCAGGGTAGTGGGACAGCGTCCCACGGTCTTTTATGCTCCAAGCGTATTTTTAAAGGGGTTTGGGGAAACTTTTCACAAGTGAAAAAAGTTTCCCTAATATCTCCCCTTGTAATAAATTTCATTTTTGTTATATTTCCACAATTACCGCTGTACCATTTTTTTGATAAGCGTTTTCTCTATTTTTAATTCTTTCTGTCAACAATACTGCTTTATCATAAGGGTGTTTTTTCATAGACAATATTTCTTTAAACTCCAATTCAGAACTACCCTTTTCAATGCCTTCTGTGCAGAACAACAAAACATCTCTTTTTTTACATTCCAGTGTTCCATATTCTATTCTTTTTTTTACCTCATTATGAATGGGTATGATTTTTCCTTTTCTACACAAATACAAACCACAACCACCAACATTTGCCCATACTAATTTTTTATCTTTTATGACACTGCAAATCACTGCTGTACCTGCTTTATTCCCTGTAATATTTTTATGAATACTATAATCAATATCACCAAATGACTGTTTAAAATAGTCTAATAAACTTCTATATTTTTCAATATGATGATAATTATATTTGAGTGTTTCTACTGCAATCACCGAGGCAAATCTTCCTGTTGATAAATCTGTCAGTCCATCTGCAACAACAACAAATAGATTATTTTGACTTTGTTCTGTAGCAAAATAATCATTTTGCTGTTCGCAATTCCCTAACAACTGTGCATTTCCTATTTTATAATTTTGTGAGAAAAAAGACATTATTCTTTTCCTTTCTCATCGTCTAGTTCACTCCACTCAAAATTTTCACCACACAAAGGAATAAATAAAAATTTACTTTTTCCCATTTCTATCACATCATAAGCAGACAATTCTTGCGGAGTATAAACTGCTTCCTCATTAACATACACAAGCCCTTGAGAATCTCCTGGTAATATTAATGTTTTTCTTTTTTTAGGGTCATATACAAACACTGCATGATTCTTTTTAGCAATATGATTGTCTCCCAATATTTGTATATCCATTGTTTCAGAACGTCCCAAAAAGTTTTTTTCTGTCATAATTTTATAATCTCGTCCTTTTGACGCTCCTTCAATACACACAAGCCAACCTGTTACAGGGTCTATGACTTCCAAATCTCCCAAATATGGCATACTGCTGTCATAGTTTCCCTCTGGGTCATCTGCAATACTTTTTTGTTTTGTCAATGCAACTGTTTTATTGCAATAAGGACAGATATTTCCATATCTTCGGGGGCTGAATAAATGCCCCTCTGGGCATCTCATTAAACTCATATGTCACATTCCTTTCTTATCGCACAAATAATTTTGATTTTGAAATATAAATAATATCTCCTTCATCTACTTTGTATGAAGTCATAGGCTTCAAACGTAAGGCATATTCTTCTCCTCTTTTTTTGATACCAACGCCATTTTTAGAATTCAAATCTTCTATATACCAATAACCCTCTGTATAATTCAATACTGCATGGTTTGGTGATATATATTCTGCATAATATGTATCTGCCAAATCAATATCTACTTCATTATTGATAGTACTTTTTCCTATTAAAAAGGAGCTTACTCCTTCACAGTGCCATTCTTTTTCTTTTTCACCATCTCTTGTAATCAATACAAATTTTTTAATATTACTTTGATATAATGTATTTTTTGGTGTTATATTTTTTCTTTCATAATAAAACCACAATAAAAATAATAATAGAATTGTTGTTGTGCCAACTGTTCTAATCATAATGTCTTGATTGATAAAATATAAAAAATAAATGCAAACTGCTAATAAAAACAATAATGCTATTACAATACAATAGTATAATTTCCTTTTTCTATTCAGATAAATTCCTCCTGTTCAATGAAACGTAGTTTTCATTAAAATTCTTTGCTTCTTTTTTTAAAGAAGTGAGAGTTTGAGAGCAATGCTCTCAATGTTTTCTGTTATCTAAAACGTCCTTCTCCAAAAATATGCTTATATGCATCACTTGTTTTCATAGGACGTACATTTTCATTGTTATAATTCATATTGACACTTTCTCCACTTGGGTCAAATCCAAAAAAATTTTCAAATATACTACCTGTATTTTGAAAATTTGGTGCAGCAGACTGTGTTCTTTTTCTTCTACCTGGACGGTCTTCAAAATTTGTTTTCTGCTGAAATCCTCTTGTATTCTGCTGTTCTTCTTTTCCGAATAATTTGTTATCATATTCTGCTCTTTTATTTTCATCACCCAATATGCCATATGCTTCATTCATTTCTTTGAATACTTCTTCCGCTTTGGGATTATTTTTGTTTACATCTGGGTGAAATTTTTTTGCTAATTTACGAAATGATTTTTTAATTTCTTCTTGTGTTGCTGTTCTTTCCACTTGCAAAATTTTGTAATAATCTTTCATAACAAACAACCTCATTCAATATTTTGTTTACAATACATATTAATTATTGTAATATAGAAATGTATGCGGAAAATTCCTACTTTTGCCCAGTATTCCTTTTCCGCATACTTCCCCCTCAGCTCGCTTTTAAAACGAGCTGAGGGAATTTATTATTCTTTAAAAAATTAGAAAGAATAACCGCCATCAATTGTTGTGAGTTCAAATTTGTCTTTTTTCTGTCTGATAACAAGTGTAAATTCGCCAATACCTTCTGTATCGCCATATTTTTCCTGATAATCAACAACAAAAGCATTTGGGAAATGTACTTTTCTGACAATCTGATTTGCAGAAACGATTTCTACTGTTGCTTTTCTGTAACTGTCGGAGCTTTCTGCTCTAACAACAGACCATTTTGCAATTTTCATAGTATCATCTGCTGCATCACCATCTACTGCTGTCAATATTCTTCCTGTCAGAATCATTGTATTTACAACATCTGTAGAACGTGCATTAGAGTCATCTGGTGTGTCTGTGATAAACTTGCAAGTTTCAATGCTGTGTTCGTCCAAACTAATTGATTCTGCTCCCTCGATTGTTAATCTGATACCCATACTAAAAACTCCTTTCTATAAATATAATAAGTGAAATGTAGTATATATAAACACATTACTGTGCTTATATCAATATAGTATTATTTATATTGCTGCATTCTTGTTTAATACAATTTCAAGGTTTTTGCTGTTTCCATTGAAATTCAAATTGACATTACAGATGTTGTATTCTTCTTCAATGTCATAATTCATATCATCGCCAGCCGCCATAATAGAGTTGACATATCCTGTTTTACCAATCCATCTGCTTTTTTGACTCATAGGGTTTGCACTAAAGAAAGATACTACATTATCATGTTTGTAATCTCCTGTTTGTGCTCTCATCATTCTTGTAATGTATGTTGCAGCAAGTGTTTTGTAAATGCATTCGTATTCGTTGTTTACCATCTGCATACTTCTTGCCTTATATACTGTAATCTGTTTTACATCTTTTCCATCTAACTGATTATTATCGCTTGAGAATATAAAACCAAAGTTTTTATTATTAATATTGTCTTTGATATTGTTTGTGTAGCCACTGATTTCTTTTGCTAATGTTGTAGCCACTTTTAAAGCATGATTGGATGCTTCAATATCAAAACGTACACCAGGATATTCTGGATTCACATTTTTGAATTTTCCTCTTAAAAATTCAGGGCATTGATATGCTGCAACAATACCTGCTGCAACATAAGCTGCTGGTATGTAAACACCTTCAATCCAAAGTTTAAGTAAATCTTTTTTATCTTGAGAAATTTTTGCGCCTTCATCTGTAGCAATCATGTAAGAATCCAATATCAAACCAGATTTATTTTTAGGCACAATACTCATATTTGGTAATGTAGGTATAGCATATTCACTATAATCTTTTCTCGTCAACACCTGTGTTCTATCCATATAAGATTCAATACCATTTGTAGCAACTTTTGTAAATGAAGTATCTTCACAAGTTTCAAAACTAAAGAATGTCTGTATTTTATAATCGCATATGCCAAACAATAATGATGTTAATGATTCCATAGTATTGACATCTGGTTTTGACACTTTTTTGTTTCCTTTAAAACGTTCTCTTGTAAGTTTGACATTTGTTTCTGTTGTAAACTCAATATCATTTACAATTCCAAACCATATTGTATTTCTAAAATCATTTTTATTGTTTACTGTATTCAAATATACTTGTAATCTTGGTAAGTTACTGCTTTTTACAAGCATATCTAATTTGTTGTTACATATCAGCATAGTAGGCACCATGCCTTTGTTTTTAGATTGATATTGGTCAAAATAAATAAATACACCAAGTATTTTTTCAATCAAAGGTTTTACCACTTTTATAAAATCGCCTTTTGTTTCTTGATAAAATTCCAAATAAGAATTATATTTTTCTACCTCTTTTGGCACATCAATATCAGTTGTATTTGTTACAGGAAGTGGGCAAAATGTTCTCACAACCAAATCCGCTACATAATCAGTAGGATTATCTGTAATATTTTCATAGTCTTCTTTAAATACTTCTATTAAAGCGTTTGTTGTGGTATCTTCTGCAATAGCAACTGCTGTACTTTCGCTTGTAGGACGCTCAATAATTTTTAATTCCCCTTCATCGCCCATTGTCAAAAGCCCTGCTACAAATTTTTCAGAACTATCGCCATCGCCTGTGCTACCTGCTAATAACCTCTGTTTAGAGTCTTCAATAGCAAGTGGCAACATAGCCATAATATTGTTGTAGCTTTTACTTGCTTCTTCAAATTTCACATTTAATTTGTCACCAATGTCCAAACGAAGTGGGTCTTCTTCATCTAATTTTTCATATTCTCCATAAAGATAATGGATTTCTTTTCTAACAAATCGAATATCATCCATAACCTTTTTAGGGCTTATCATATCCAATATTTTGTCAAATTTAAAATCTACATTTTCAATACCCTGAGAACGCTTTGTCTGTATCATTGTCAAAAGCATTTTTAAAAAGTCATTGTTTTGGTCAATAACAATTTCCTGTATACAGTCTGCTGGTATTGCTTCTGGTTTTTTGAGTGTATAAATTACTTTTTGGTTTGCTGCATTAAAAAAGCTGTAAACAGTAGGGGAGAACTTATCTAAAAATTCATCAAAACTTTTTACAAGAAGATGACCATTAATTTCTTTTACTTTGTCATCGTCAACACTTTCCAATCCTTTTACATCTCCCACAAGTGTAAGCAAATCTAGCTTTTCAGGATTGATTTCATCAAACAATATGGTGCGATTGGTTTGTTCAATAATTTCCATACTATCTTCCTTTCTTTATTTTATTGATTGCCTAATGATATATTAGGCGAATATTGTTTTATTTTGTCGTTTTTACCCCTTCAATAATAACTCTAAAATTTGACCTTATTTGTCACTTACTTTTTTGTATTTTTTTATTTTTGTTTAAAATAAACAGAAAATAATATCTAATTTTATAATATTTTTATTATTTTACAAAGAATAAAATAGTATTAAAAAATAAAATATTGCACAAATTATTTTCGTATTTATTTTGTTATTTTTTAATATTTTTTTATAATAATTTATAATAAAATAAAAAAAGACAAATCATTATAATCCTTAGTTTTGCCAGATTTTACAATTTGTCTCAATAATATCATATAGATATTTTAATACTTCTATTATGTTTTTATGAAATTATGCTATACAGCATTATATTGATACTATTGTGCAACATGAAATGTAACACAAAAAAATAAACCCTTGAAAATACAAGGGTTTTAGTAAGCTGCTAACGGGACTTGAACCCGTGACCTCCGCCTTACCAAGGCGACGCTCTACCTGCTGAGCCATAGCAGCAAAGAAAAAGGAAATCTTCCTTTTTCCGTCAACTATTATATAGTAGCACACAATACTATATGCGTCAAGTTTTTTTAATTCAATTTTTTCTTTCGTTTAAATATTTTTCTATTTTCCTTTTGACTCTTTGCAAAGCATTATCAATGGATTTTTCAGATTTTTCCACAATACAAGAAATTTCATAATATGTTTTTCCTCTAAGATACAAAAGCAATATTCTTTTTTCAAAATCACTCAACATTTTAATCATTTGCGCTTCCATAAAATTTTTATCTTCTCTACCTATCAGCACCACCTCAGGATTGAGTATTTCTCCTCCCATAAGTAAATCCATATAAGTTTCTTCAGATTCTTCTTCAAAAACAGGTTTATTTAAAGAAATATATGAATTTAAAGGAATATGTTTTTGTCTTGTTGCCATTTTAATTGCTGTAATCATTTGACGATTGATACAGAGTTCTGCAAATGCTCTAAAAGATGAATTTTTATTTTTTTGAAAGTCTCTCATTGCTTTATATAAACCAATCATACCTTCTTGTATAATATCCTCTGTATCAGCTCCTATCAAAAAATAAGTTCTTGCTCTTGTTTTTACAAGGGGCTTATATTTATCAAACAAATGTTCTTGTGCTCTTTTATCTCCTTTTTGTACCAGTTCTACTAATTCTTCATCTTTTTGCCCACTATAAGCAGTTTGTCCCATATTTTTATTCCTCGCTTTTATTTCTGTTTGCGTAATGCCTCAATCCAATCCAAAGCATCTTTATCAATATTATCTGCTAAAAGATTATTTTTAGGTGGTCTATTTTCTATGTATTTTTTTCGAATTTCTTTTTGTTCTTGCAAAACACGCTGACGCAATTCTTGAGCAGTGACTCTTTGTGCGCCTTCTGCCAATATAATGATTTGCTCCAATCCGTCAGATGTTGCAACACTTACTTTATCATATTTAGGTAAGCGGTTTACTACTCTTTCAATAAAATGGTCTGCTGTTTCTGCCTCTTTTGTATATACCACAGAAATATTATGATATTGATATACACTTCCAACATTTCCCTTTACTAAATATGCATCAAACACAACAATAATGTGTGCTTTTTGTGTTCCTTTATAATTAGAAAGCATATCCAAGAGTTTTTGTCTGGCACTTTCCAAACTTACTTCTGCCAATTCTTTTAACTCCTGCCATGCGTGTATCATATTATAGCCGTCTACAAGCAAATATTCTTTTGGCAAAATATCAAAACCACCTTTAACTTAAAAATTTTCTCTGGCGTACCACTTCATATAATAATAACCCAGAAGCAACAGAAGCATTCAATGAAGATATTTTACCATACATAGGTATTGCTACAGTAAAATCGCAGTTTTGTTTTACTAATCTGCTTACGCCGTCTCCTTCACTACCTATTACAATACCAATACTTCCTTTCATATCAGCGTCAAAATAATCTAACCCCTTCATATCAGCACAAGCAAACCATAAACCTTGTTTTTTAAGTTGTTCCATTGTTTTCACAATATTAGTTACTCTTGCCACAGGCATATATTCTATTGCTCCTGCAGAAGTTTTTGCTACTGTAGCATTCAGCCCCACAGAACGATGTTTTGGTACAATCACACCATGCGCTCCAGCACATTCTGCACTTCTTATAATTGCGCCCAAATTATGAGGGTCTGTAATACCATCTAATATCACAATAAAAGGTGGTTCTCCTTTTTGTTCCGCATATTGCAATATATCATCTACTTCAGCATAATTGTGTGCGGACGCAACAGCAATGACTCCTTGATGATTTTTTGTTTGAGATAGCTCGTCCAATTTTTGGCGGCTTACTTCTTGTATTACAACATTATTTTGTGCAGCAAGTGCAACAATTTTTTTAATACTTCCTTCTGTATTACCTTTTACAATATATAGTTTTTCCATATCTCTTTTGTTTCTGAGTGCTTCCAATATGGCATTTCTTCCCTCAATTTGATTTTCACTTTTATACAAAATATACACTCCTTATTATTTATAGTATTGATACTATTATTATAAATAGTATGTCATATATTACAATACAAATGTAGGGAAATTTTATTGATATAAATAAAAATCTCCCTACATTTTTAAATATTCATTTTATTATTATTCTCCTACACCAATTTTAAACAATGTCAATGCTCTTTCCATATCACCACTAATATATAAAAAGCCAAACAATGCCTCTAAACCTGTTGCATAGCGATAATCTGACAAATCCATATTTTTAGGTTTTGTAAAAGACTTTGCATTTCTTCCTCTACGAAAAACTGCCTTTTCCTGTTCTGTCAAATGCTCCTCAATCACATGATACATATCAGACTGCGCTTTTGCATTAACATATTCTCTTGACTGTTTATGCAGTTTATTCACAGGTGCATTTCCTTTTGATAATACCATTGTTCTAACAAATATTTCATAAATTGCATCTCCAATATAGGCAAGTGCAAGGGGAGAAACCTCATTTGGTACAATACCCCCTTGCACACCTTCTATTAGCAATGCCTTTACATTTTCTAAAGGCTTATTCATAACAATTATCCTCTAAACCATTGCACACCTTGACGTGTATCTTTTATAGTAATACCCATATTTGCTAATTGTTCTCTAATTGCGTCTGCTGTTTCAAAATCTTTATTCTTTTTTGCTTCTGTTCTTTTTGAAATTAATTCTTCAATTTCTGCTGTATCTTCCTGTTGTGATTCTTTCATTTCTGCAATACCTAACACATTACAAAGATGGTTTAACATATCTTGTGTTTTTAAAGCAAGTTCTTTTGACATATCTTCTTTTATTGCTTTATTTGTAAAACGAACCAATTCATATATTGCAGTAATCGCATTTGCTGTATTAAAATCATCGTCCATAGCTGTTTCAAATTGTGTTTTAAATTTATTTAATTCTTCTGCATTTTCATTTTGTTTTAATGAAGATTCTGGACAATTTTCAACATAATATGCTAAATCCTTTTTACAGTTTTTAATTCTTTCCAATCCGTTTTGTGCATCTTTCATCAATTCATCACTAAAATTGATAGGACCTCTATAATGTCCACCCAATATGAAAAATCGAATTACTTCATAAGGGAAATGAGAGGCAATATCTCTTACTGTAAAGAAATTACCCAATGATTTAGACATTTTTTCATTATCTACTGTTATAAAACCATTATGCAACCAATATTTAGAAAATTGTTTACCATTTGCAGCTTCACTTTGTGCAATTTCATTTTCATGATGAGGGAATATCAAATCCTCTCCGCCTGCATGTATATCAATGGTATCTCCCAAATATCTTTTTGCCATGACAGAGCATTCAATATGCCAGCCAGGTCTACCAGCTCCCCAAGGTGCATCCCATTTTGGTTCACCTGGTTTATGAGGTTTCCAAAGTACAAAATCTGTAGGATTCTTTTTTGCATCATCAACAGAAACTCTTTCACTTGCTCCTGCAATCAATTCATCTAAATTCTTTTTAGACAGTTTTCCATATTCAGGGAATTTTTTAGTGTCATAATATACTGTACCATTATCTTCATAAGCAAAACCTTTATCCAAAAGTGTTTGTATCATTTCAATAATATGGTCCATTTCTTCTGTTACACGAGGGTGTACTGTTGCACGTTTTACATTCAATCCATCTGCATCATGAAAAGCTTCTTCAATATATCTGTTTGAAATTTCCTGCATGCTGCTATTTTCTTTATTTGCTCTGTTTATAATTTTGTCGTCCACATCTGTAAAATTTTGAACATATGTTACATCATACCCTTTATATTCCAAATATCTTCTTACAGTATCAAATACTACATAAGGTCTTGCATTTCCTATATGAATATAATCATAAACAGTAGGTCCACAAACATACATTTTTACTTTTCCTTCTTGTTGTGGTATAAATTCCTCTTTTTGTCTTGTTAGTGTGTTATAAACTTTCATATTGTACTCCTTTCATATTATAAAATACTTTTGTAAATGCTAATTTAATAAATTTCTTTTGAAATTCTGGGGCAAGTTCTTTTTAAAGTGTGTAATTCATTTTATACTGACTGAAGCAAAGTGTAAACAAAACACTTCTAACTTTATGATTGCAATATGTTTTTAATGATATTTGATAAAACTTTTCACAAATATTCTTATTATGATTTTCTATCATTTTTATTGATATGCTTATAAGTCTTCTACAACCTTCTATACTATTGTATATTGTTTTTACTATTTTGTAAAAGCATTTTTTCAATAACTTTCACTCTTTCCGAAATTTCCCTCAAATCTCTTGAAACAGGGTCAGATAATCTCAACTGGTCAAGTTCATCAGAAGGTTTTCTTTTTTGTTCTTCCTCTTCCTGTGCAGTACATCTTGCTGGTACGCCCACAGCAGTCATATAAGGAGGAACATCTTTTACAACAACAGAGCCACCTCCTATTTTTGCATTATCACCAATTACTACTGGACCTAATACTTTCGCTCCTGCTCCAACCATAACATTATTACCTACTGTTGGATGACGTTTTCCACTTCCTTTTCCTGTACCACCTAATGTTACACCTTGATATAATAATACATTATCTCCTATTTCGCAAGTTTCGCCTATCACAACGCCCATACCATGGTCAATAAAAAAGCCTTTTCCTATTTTTGCACCAGGGTGAATTTCAATTCCAGTTAAAAAACGAGAAATTTGAGAAATCAATCTTGCAATAAAATAATGTTTCTTTTTATAAAAGTGATGTGCTATTCTATGGGATATAGTTGCCCAAAAACTTGGATACAACAATACTTCCAAATTTCCCTTTATTGCAGGGTCTTTTTCTTTTACAACTTTTATCAATTCTTTTAACATTTTTATTCCTCCTATAATAAAATGATTATACTATTTATAAATTTTAAACAGTGTAAATATTTTACAATTTCACACTGCTTATTTACTTTTTTAATATATTCTACATAAATAACATTGTTTCCACTTTATCATAAAAATCAAAAAAGCCTCACCTTTGCTCATATAGCAAAGGCGAAGCTAATCATACTCCGTGGTTCCACTCCACTTAGACGAATTGACACAGCAATCCCTCTCACTCTTTAACTATAACGTTGTTATCGGCTACAAACTACTCAATAAATCACTATTTTTCGCCTGTGCAGTTCAGGAATGCACTTCATTTTTATTCTTTCTGTTTAGGATTTCCACCCGATTATATACACCACATATATAACGACCCTTTTTCTCTGTCAGATGTCCTAAAAATTACTCTTTCCATCAATACTTTTTACTTTTATAATATTTCTTCAATCAAACATACTGCATTTGCAGCAATTCCCAGTCCAGCCCCTGTAAAGCCAAGCCCTTCCTCTGTTGTTGCTTTTATATTAATTTGATTCTCATTTATTTCCAATACAGTAGCTATATTTTTCTTCATAGCATCCATATAATTTGATAATTTTGGTTTTTGTGCTATAATAGTAGCGTCGATGTTAATTATACTATAATTTTGTTTTTTAAGCAAGTATAAAACTTGATACAACAATTCCATACTTGAAATATCTTTATAACTATTATCATTATCTGGAAAATGTTTTCCAATATCCCCCATACCAGCCGCTCCTAAAAGAGCGTCCATAATAGCGTGTATCAGCACATCTGCATCGGAATGTCCAAGTAGTCCTTTATCAAAATCAATTTCCACACCACCTAATATCAATTTTCTTCCTTCCACCAATTTATGCACATCATACCCTGAGCCAATTTTCATATTATAATTCCTTTCTTAATTATATTATTCACAATTTTTTATTACAAAATATATATTTTACTTTTATTTCTTTATCAAATCATATAAATAATGTAATAGTTCTTGTTTCATTAACGGTTCTGTATGACTTAAAACACAATATATACAATTCGTTTTTTCAATCATATCAATTAAATTTTGTAATTTCATATTATCCATATACCCATCATTAAAAAAATCTTCACTTATTGCGTCACCCAAGAATAAGACTTTTTCTTCTGGAATATATATACATACTGTATCCTCACTATGAGGTGATTCTGTATGAAATATATGAGCAGTGATTTCACCTAAATTTAAGTAAATTTCTTTTTCAAATTGAATATCAGATAAAACAATATTTAACTTTGTTTCATCATGGTACTCTTTTTCAAAATAAGAATCATTTTGCTTTAAAATATCTATATAATTCGCTTGATATGCTTTTTTCTGTTGCTCTTTCAAAAAAACATTTGTTTTTCTATGAGCAATACTTATTCCATGTATATGATGCATACCAAATGTATGGTCATAATGCCAATATGTAATTACAGTAAAATCTGGCTTTTTAAATGATGCTTTTTCTAAAGAATCATAAAAATCGTCAATATGTTTTGCAGAATATCCTGCATCAATAGCAAGAGAATATTTTTTCCCTTCTATATAAAATAACAATAAAAAAACACAATACCACATGATACTGTGTTTATCATAGCGGAGAAGGGATTTGAACCCCTGACACCGCGGGTATGAACCGCGTGCTCTAGCCAACTGAGCTACTCCGCCAAATTATAAATTTTTATATAGAAGTTGCAATATAAAATATGGGAGTTACAGGGCTCGAACCTGTGACCCTCTGCTTGTAAGGCAGATGCTCTCCCAGCTGAGCTAAACTCCCATA
>JBCLQL010000016.1:0-25063 GCA_041223565.1 Lachnospiraceae bacterium 46-61 | reverse complement strand
TCAAATACTACAATTATTAGAAATGCAAAAAAATACCCACTAATATAAAAGGCAGAATGATTTCTTTCTGCCTTTTTCTTCTCAATCCATAATCCCCATACTTTCCGCATAAAAACATATCGTTGCAGGAGATAATTCAATGCCGTCTGTTGCCAATATTTTTGAAATATCCGAATAAGTATGTTTTCCAGAATACATTAATCGTTCTATTTTCTTTTTTACTTTTATCTCCAGTTTCTCGAACTCTCTTTCTGCTTGTTTTGTTCTTTCTGCCTTGTCCTCTAATTCCTGTATAATAATTGGGACTACTTGGCATATTGTTTCTTTTACAATGTCTTGTATGCTGTATTGATTTGCTTCACTTATGTAGTTACCTGTTTGTCTGATAGAAGGTAACACCTCATCAAATACCCATTTTTCAAATTCCTCTGCTTTTGGTAGTTTAGAACGAATAATCAGTCTATAAACATCACCTTCAGGTATAACTTTTATTTCTTGTTCTCCACCTTCAGTAAGGTAGCGTTGTTTCATCGCCCCCTTGCAATGTCTTGTTACCGCATCTTTTGGCACTGAATAACCTAATGCTTTTGCTATATCATTTGCTACAAAATATTCCTTTCCCTTAATAAAAATCATTCTAAATTGACCAAATTCTTGATTTTCAAATAACATTACTTGTTGCATATCATTTTTTCCTCCTTTTCTTTTTGTAAAAGGCAATGTATCCACCCTTTTAAATAAAAATAATCTTCTGGATAATGTAAACGAATTTCATTTAATTTTAAAGCAGTATCTTTTACATCTGTTACTTTTTTTTCATTCATTTAAAAATCTCCTTTCTTTGTTTTCATTGAAAACATAATAACATTCTTTGAAATTTTTGTCAATACTTTTTTGATTTTTTGTTTACTTTGAAATCAAAATATGCTATAATGATTTCACGGAGGTGTAAATAATGAACATTCATGAGCGATTAAAATATTTAAGAACACAGCTTAATTTAACTACTCGTGCTTTTGGAGCTAGTATCAATATGTCTGGTGGTGCAATCACTAATATGGAAAAAGGAACCAGAAATATTACTGAACGTACTATTCGCGATATATGTCGTGAATATAATATAAATTCAGATTGGCTCATAAACGGTACTGAACCAATGTTTGAAGATGTAACTGCTGGATTAGACATTGATGATGAAGTAAAACAACTTGCAAAACAATACAGTTTATTAAGCGATAATGATAGAGAATTAGTCAAAAAGATGATTAATTCTTTATCAGAAAAAATTACTCAATAAAATTAATGTTATTATGAGGTGATTAATATTGGAATTTAGTGAAAATCTTAAAATACTATTAGATAAACAGAATTTAAAACAAGCTGATTTATGTAGATTGACTGGAATTCAAACTTCTTTAATGTCTGAATACGTTAAGGGTAAAAAAAGTCCTACTATAAAAAATGCTATCGCTATTGCAGATGCTTTTAAAATCTCTTTAGATACTTTAGTTAGTAATCAAGTGTCATTCGATAATTCCTTAGTTACCACTGAGCCAATGCTTAAGAGTATAATTAATGAATTAAATGTTGATAACGAAATAAAACAGCTTGTAAAAGAATATAGTTTACTAAATGATGATGATAAAGAATTAATCAAAAAAATGATTAATTCTTTATCAAAAAAAAATTAGCATAAAAGGCAGAATGATTTCTTTCTGCCTTTTCTTTCTCAATCCATAATCCCCATACTTTCCGCATAAAAACATATCATTGCAGGGGATAGTTCAATGCCATCTGCCGCCAATATCTTTGAAATATCCGAATAAGTATGTTTTCCAGAATAAATTAATCGTTCTATTTTCTTTTTTACTTTTATCTCCAGTTTCTCGAACTCTCTTTCTGCTTGTTTTGTTCTTTCTGCCTTGTCCTCCAATTCTTGTATAATGATTGGGACAACTTGGCATATTGTTTCTTTTACAATGTCTTGTATACTATATTGATTTGCTTTCTCTATGTACTTTGGTAAAAACATTCCTTTTCTGATATTTTTCAATAGCGTTTTTACTTCTTTTTTAAATTGCTTTGCAATAGGTTTCCTGCTTTGCATCAAAACTTCATATAATCCATCTTCTGTTAAAAACCACATTTCTCTGTTTTGACCTGAGGTGTTTATTATACACTTCAGCTTTTCATCTTCATCTACTAATTCTACCATTTGTGTAGGTTGCTTATTTTCTATCCATTCTGCAACCTCTTTTGCTAAAAACAATGGTTCTTCAAAATCTCCATACATTGTTAACTGTTTTCCTAATATTTCTCTTTGCTCAATTACTTGTAATACACTCATTTATTATCTTCCTTTCATTTTTTTATTTTTTGTTACACCGCTTGGACATATACTTGGTATACTTTTTTATTGACAGCTTTTTATTATTTTATGTTATTTTCTATAAGCACCTTACCTTTCTCATAATCACCCAAAATTTTCAATGAACATTGAATAATTTTCTCTGCTTTAGCTCCCTTTCTTGTTCCAGCAATTATAGAACTCATTTCTGTTTTATTTGTAGTAATCTTTCTCATTCTTAGTTGATTAATCAGCCAAATATAAGATAATTTGTGTTTATGTATCTGCAATTTAATTCTTTTACACTCTTCCATTATATAAATACCTTCATTTTTTATTTTTTGTTACATCGTGTGGGCACATACTGTTATTTCTTATATAAACAGTTTTTAATTACTTTAAATTTTCTTTTTTTCTTTCTGAATTTCTTCTAATAAACAATTTTTTGTATAAGACATTCCTTTTGCCATTAACAACAACAAATTTTGACTTTCTAATGGAAGTCCTATTGCATTATTAACAAGTTCATCTAAAATTCTAATTTCTTGTACTGAAGTATTTTGCTTTGTCAATGGTAATTACCTCCTTTTTTTTCTTCCTGAATGAATTTTAACATATCAAAATAGCGCTGTCAATGATTTTTTAAAAAATATTTTTGCGTTGACAATGATAAAAAGCATTGACAATGATTTTTAAACAATTTATAATAATATTTGAGGTGATAGTAATGGATACTTTAGGTGAAAGATTAAATTATGCTCGTAAAAAAAATGGTTATACACAGGAATCTCTGGGGGATACAATTGGTGTATCAAGAGGTGTCATATTTAATCTTGAGAAAAATAAAACAGAACCACAAACTATTGTTATAAATGCTATTTGCCAAACTTTAAAAATAAATAAAGATTGGCTATTAACTGGTCATGGTGACATGGAAGATACTAACGAAGCAGCAAAAAGTGCTAAAATACTTGCTGAACTCTATGAAGTTGCACAAACTTTATCTGAAAAAGAGCAACTCTATTTATTAGATACTGTAAAATCTCTAAAACAACTACTGAATGAAAAAAATAAAAATACTCCTTAACACAAAAGGCAGAATGATTTCTTTCTGCCTTTTCTTTCTCAATCCATAATCCCCATACTTTCCGCATAAAAGCATATTGTTGCAGGAGATAATTCAATGCCGTCTGTTGCCAATATTTTTGAAATATCTGAATAAGTATGTTTTCCAGAATACATTAATCGTTCTATTTTCTTTTTTACTTTTATCTCCAGTTTCTCGAACTCTCTTTCTGCTTGTTTTGTTCTTTCTGCCTTGTCCTCTAATTCCTGTATAATAATTGGGACTACTTGGCATATTGTTTCTTTTACAATGTCTTGTATGCTGTATTGATTTGCTTCACTTATGTAGTTACCTGTCTGTCTGATAGAAGGTAACACCTCACTTGTTACCCATTTTTTGAATTTTTTTGCTGTTTCTAGCTTGCTGGATAATATCAAACTATACAATCCGCTTTCATTGATTATTGTTAATCCACGATTAGGAATTTCAAAGGTCGTATTTTCCGACTTTTGAATGATTCTTCTGTCATCTTCATCTACATGAACTATAATTGCATCTTTAGTATTGCTATACCCTAAAATTTCAGCTATATCCTTCCCTACAAAATAAGGCTGTCCATCAATTATTAATGTTCTAATTTCTCCAAATTCTTTGTTCTCAAATAACATTACTTGTTGCATATTATTTCTCCTTTCATTTTCCTTATTTTTTGTTACACCGCTTGGACATTTACTTTTTGTTATATAATATTTCTTTAATTACTTTTACTTAATACTTTCAACAAGAACCCAACCATTTTCATAACTATTTAAAATCTCCAAAGAAATTTTAATAATTTTCTCTGCTTTAGCTCCCTTTCTTGTTCCAGCAATTATAGAACTCATTTCTGATTTATCTGTAATAATTCCTCTCATTCTTAATTGATTAATTAGCCATGCGTAAGATAATTTATGAATATGAATTTGCATACGAATTTTCTCACGTTCTTTCAAATCACATCACCTTCATTTCTTAATTTATTAAGACAAACATATATTTTTCCATTTATATGTTTGACATATTTAGCTTGTAAACAATAGTTGACAATATTCTCTTTAAAACCTATAATAAACAATGCTAGAATATATGACCTTTAAAATTTCTTTATCAAAACTAAAATTATTATCCTATAAAGCTATATATTTTTATGATTTAAAACAACTATTGTTGTTTATATAATAATCCCTAATTAGGGATTTATCAATAGATTTTTTAGGGATTTTTTATTTTTTTAAGAAGTAGGGAAAATAGGAGGAGTATTCATGGATTTTAATGAACGTTTATCTAAATTAATCAAAGAAAAAGGACTAACTAAAAAACAATTTTTAGAAGATATGAAACTTGGAAAAAATCAAATTTCATACTGGAATAATAATAAAACTATTCCAAATCAATCAACCCTAATTGCTATCGCAAATTATTTTGATGTTTCTGTTGAATATCTTAAATGTGAAACAGAGCAAAAAGATATAAATTTATCATCTACTACAGAAAACATAACATTCTTTAAACGCTATGAACAATTATGTGTAGAACATGGTATGAAACCACAAAATCCTGAAATGTTTAAAATTACAGGTGTATCATCAGGTGCAATTAGTGGATGGAAAAAAGGTTCTTTACCTAAAGGAGATGTTTTATGTCGTCTTTCGAAATACTTTAATGTAACTACAGATTACCTTTTAGGTCTTACTGAACTAAGAAATTCAAGTGTTGTTTTAACAGAAGAAGAAACTATTTTAGTAGAAGCCTATCGTAGTGCTAACGCACAAGGACGATTTAATATTATTAATGTTTGTATGAATGAAAAAATAATTGAAAAAGAAAACATAATAGCAGGGTAATAGATATTACAAAATGGCAAAAAAGAAATTAGAAAAAATTTTTATATATGAAAGGAGAAATATTTATGATATATAAAGAATTAATCAAAGAACAACAAAAATTTGAAAAATTAAATCCAGTAATTCAACCTATATATTCTCAAATACAAAATTCAACAATTCAAATTGCACTTGCTCAAGCACAAGACCCAACAACTCAAGTTGCACTTGCTCAACTACCTCAAATTGAACATATGCAAAGCCTTGTAAACTCAATACAACCTAATTTGATTGCAATAAATAGTATGTCTGAACAATTTCAAAAACAACTTTCTATTGTTATACCTTATTTTACTACCTTACTTTCTTATATTGATATTTCTTCATTAAATCAAGATATAGATACTATTCCAGAAACTATTAATAAATCAGACAAAAGTAATAATACTATCAATGAAATAACTATTATTGATGAAATACATAATAATCAATTACAAGATACCAATAATACTGCAAATAAGAATTTATCCCTTATGCGTAATGAAGTTATAAAAATGATTAATGAATATAATAGTCAACCTAATATGCCAGAAGATAAAAAAATTATATTTTCTGAACAGCCTTTTTTCGATAATAAAAAAAATATGGCTTATATTTATTCATTAATTAGTAAAATTATCTCTAAAGGTTACCAATCATATCAGGCAAAGTTAGTTATCAAAAATATTGTTGGTATAGAATTGCCAACTATTATAGAAGCACTTAATAAAATCTATACATTTATAACGTTATTCTTTAAGTAAATTTATTACAATAGATTTCTTTAATACAGCATATTAATTAAAATTTAATATGCTTTTTTGTTTTTCATTGCTTACTGATGCAACACTAAGCTCTCTATCAACAACCACATTATTCCTTTTCTTTGCTGAATTTCTTCTTTAAATAAACCATTAAACCGCCTATTGCAAATAATACGCATGAAATCAGTCCAATTACAACACTTGCTATAAATAAAATTGCACTCACTATTATAGTAAAAATATTACTTTTTACTGCTCTAATTCATCAATAATAACACTTCCTGTTGTAAAGTAAATAATGTGGCGTAAACCGCTTTCATCATCAAATAGTATATAGTTGTTATGGTTTGTTTCTATGTCGAATCTTCCCTCGTATTCTTCTATCAATTTTCCATTAATGTCATAAACTTTCACCTGCCTGGGAATACCGCCAGAAACATTACTTGTAAAGTCTTTTAACATTCTTTTACCCTTTTCTGTAGCTGTAAAATGCCACAAGCAAGTCATAAGCATTAGAGTAATCGCAATAACAGTAGTTACTCCACTAGGATGATTATGAAACTTATAAATAATAATAAGTGTTGCTACTATAGCAATCGTAATCAAAACAATAAAATTCATAACTAAAACCTCCTTATTTTTCTCTATTTTAATAGTACACTAAACTATTTTTCATTCTTTTTCATTTTTACACTTTGCCATTTTTTCTGAACCATTTTTTTATTTTTTCTTTTTCCTCTCTATCAACCCCTTGATTTTACTAGCTTTTTCGATTGGCGAACAAAATGCCTAGTTCGTCAATATTAGTTCGTCAATATTTTCCTTTTTCTTCCAGTGCTTTACCTTGTTTTTTCTCTTTTGAAAAACTGTTAAACATTGATTCTACTAGCTTTTAAACAAGTTAAAAAAATAGTTAAAAAATCCCTCTTATTTTTTTAACTCCCTTCTTTCGCTCCTGTTTTCCCCTTTTCCCCCGTCCACCAAGAATGACAATTCTTTTTTGTTTTTTCTCACAATCCCTTGCCATTCCTGCATTTCCCGCTTTTTTAATATTTTTCCCGCACTCTTTTTTTTGCCATTCTTTCTACCCCATTACAATAGAGGCTACTCTTTTGATAAATTCCCAATCTGTTTCCTGAAACTGTAACAAAAAACGTCCTACTTTTTTGCTTCTACTTTGCTCTGTCCATATATAGGTCATACCCGGAAAATTGTATTCCTGAATAGCCTTATCAACAATATGTTGATAAGTACTATTTTCATTTTGATAAGAAACATTTTGCTTTTTGATGTCAATAAATTTTGTAAGACTGACACCATTAATATAAAAGAAGCCACTTTTCAATACTGAAAAGCGGCTTCCTTGACAGACTGAGTCTAAGTAATTTACTTAGACTTTAAATTGTTACAAATAATATTAATATTTATATTTTATGCACTTTATTTTTTATCTCTTCCATACTAGCAGGAATAATATTAACTATTTCCTCCTTCCACTGTTTCCCATCACTATGTTCTGTCCAACCACACGTTTCACATTCAAGTAAAAGCTCATGTATACCTTTTTCTTTATTTTCTGCTATAACATATCTTAGTTCATCATCTATACAATTAGGACAATCTATACCTGTTCTAATTGTAACTAAATCCCATAGTGTAGTACTTATTGACATAATTAATTCTTCTATCGTTTCATAATCTCTTTCACCTATTCTTTTATATTCTTGATCTAAAGACAATTCTGGATTAGAAATAACATACTTTTGAGAATCAATATTTAACAATATATCTAATCTATTGGTTTTTAACTGTTCAATAGAAAGTAAATTTGAGTGTTCTTTTAACCATAAAACTAAAGCATTGTAGTAATTTATATAACTTGATAATATTGTTTTTTGTTCATAAATTTTTCTAAAACTATCTATAAGTTTATCAAAAGTTTCTTTATCCATAGTTTTCCTCCCTTTAATATGGTGCTGGTACAGGATATGTCGTTATTAAATTTCCTGCTTTATCTGTAAATATTTTTATCCATGTAGTTTCTTTTCCTCCATATTTTAAAGCAGAATTGCCAATTATTTTTCCAGTATCAACTATTCTAACATATTGTCCTCCTTCAATTAAGTTTACTGGTGAATGCACAACATCTTTATTTTGTAAAATTATTTTTAATTCATTAGGTGGTATTGAAAATATTGAACGACTATTTGCAAGAGGTCTGTTAAAATGACCATCTAAAACATGATTAAATCCAGCTGAAACTGGTTGTCCTGTTGTTGGTCTAATCGGTGTAAACCTAGTTTGCCCATTAGCAATATTTATTCTTGATTTAACTACTCCCTCTACAATTTCATTTCCTTCTTTCATTATTTTTGTTTCTGTACTTTTTAGTATATCATTTGTGTTACCAAAAGCAGCCTTCAATATATTTTTTGATGTAACTCCATTTTTAGCAAGGTATGTCATTCTATTTTTAACATCTATTGGTGCTGTTACTTTGAAATAAGCACCAACAGTTTCTAAAACTGTTTTTCCTGTACCCTTGAAAGTATACCCTCTATATTCCTCTGCTGTCATGCCATACTGTTCCATTGCCCAATATTTAAACTTGATTTCATTTTGAGTATGTACATTTCCTCTTGGATCTACAATAGGCTTGTCATCTTTTTGGTCATACTCTCCAGATGTTTCTTTCCATACATCATACAGTAATACATAAGGATTAATCTCCTATAGAAATTAATCCTAAATCTTTTGATATTGCCTTTTCTGAAATCTTTACTAAATCTCTCAACATTTGATTACCTTCTTCTACGTCTTCATAATCCTGAAGTAAAGATGTATTCAAAATATATTCGCATATTTCAATTATTTGAAACAAATCACTTTTAGGAATTTCAACATCACTATAAGGATTGATTCCATATAATTTACTCATATCACAAGGTACTTTTTTTCTTAATTTATAGATAAAATTAATTAAATCATCACTAAATTCTACATTATCATTCTGTTCATTAATCTTATCTATTGAATTGCCTATATAAAAATTCATAAAAATGACCTCCTATTTTTGAGGAAATGCAGTAACTACATTTCCTACATCATCAATGACTACTTTTAATGTATATAATGGCTTTCCTGTGGTACTAGTTCCTATTGGATTTGGAAAAGTTTGTCGGAATATATATCCATTTCTTCCAGCAGTATTAGGGTACATAGAAAAATCAACACCTTTCAATGTGCTATCAATACCTTTTTTAATATTAAAATTTTGATTAAAATGCGATTTATTTTTGAGCTTTGAATTGGGTCCATGTCTAACAATTATATGATTGTTAAAAGTATTATTACTCAAAGTATAGTTATCTGCTATATTAATTACTTCTTGAATTTTACTTTGTGAATTATTTGCTGTAGTACTATTTGTTGCTGCAAATCCAATAGAAGTATCAAAAGGAACACCATTTGCAAAATCTTTTGTCGTTTTTACTGCATTTTTAACCATGCTAGGTAATGCTAAAATCATCATCACCTTACTTGTGGCTGTATCTATTTCACCAAGTGTTTTTAAAGTACCATCCAGTGTATACCCTCTATATTCCTCTGCTGTCATACCATACTGTTCCATTGCCCAATATTTAAACTTGGTTTCATTTTGAGTATGTACATTTCCTCTTGGGTCTACAATAGGCTTGTCGTCTTTTGGGTCATACTCTCCAGATGTTTCTTTCCATACATCATACAGTAATTGATAAATGCCATCATCAAATTTATTTTCTACTGTAATATAATTTAAGGTCTAAGTATATTATATCTTAGACCTTAAATGACTCTTTATTTCATTTTTGTCATTTCAATATTGTGATTTTATAGAACTTAAATTTTTACAAAATAATTTATTTTTTTGCAAATAATAAACCTAAAAATCAAATAAAAATTTAATTTATTAATATTTTTGCTTCTCTACATTCTCCAACTAAACAATCAAGCATATCTTCAACACAATTTCCTGCTTTTTCTAAATAGCCATCCATAAAACAATAAAATATATTTTCAGTAGTCATTACTATCATTAAATTTCCTTGACTAATCATTCCAACAGGATATACTACTTCATTAATATCATATTCTTCTAATAATTCCTCAAAATACTCCTTATCAAGTTCATAGCCAATTGCTTTTTCTGGAATAAATTCTACATCTTCCCTTCTATCTTTATCATCAAATACAAGATACCCATATTCACTCAAAAAGTTCTTTACATTATCAGGTAGATTTACTTTTGCTTCACAATATTTGTTTTCTATATTAGTAATATTTACCCTTCTTGTTTCTGTCCAACCAGCTTTTAATAATCTTTCTTTTGTTATTTCTTCCATAGTATTCCTCCCTTTCATTATTTTTTAGCAAAAAAACATCCTTCAAAAGTTATTTGACAATTCTTACATGGTAAAGCTGTTTTTAGATAGGTATCAATTTGTTTTTCTATAGAATATTTAGTATTTATAAAAATATTATTGATATCTCCTCCATCTTTTAATAGATTGTTTACAGCATATATTTCTGCACAATTATCAACACTCCACATTTGGAAACTCATTCTACTAGCATATTCATTGTCAATTGTATTAGCAGCTAAATTTTTTGTATACTCTATTCGTTGTTGTAACTCATGTACTATTTCTGTTCTAGATGGATTAAATATTTTGGGATTACTACCATTATATCCAATATATATATTGCCTGTATTTAAATCAACAGCTGCACTAACTTTAGCTGGTTTAAACTTTCCACCAGTAGGCTTTTTAATTCCACCGTTTTTTATATAAGCAATATGTTTTTCTAAAGCTTCATTACTTGTTTTCTCAGCAACATCAAGCCAATATTCATCATATCTTGCTACTTCTTCAGGTGACATTAATTCTCTTAGACTAGAATTAACAACATTTTCTGTAACCCCTTCCGCATTTTTTGAAATATATTTCATTTCTTTTGCTACAACATCGTCAGTCATACCAAAAGCAGCCTTTAATATATTTTTAGGAGTTACTCCATTTTTAACAAGGTATGTGATTCCTTTTTTAGCATCTATTGGTGCTGTTACTTTGAAATAAGCACCAACAGTTTCTAAAACTGTTTTTCCTGTACCCTTAAAAGTATACCCTCTATATTCCTCTGCTGTCATGCCATACTGTTCCATTGCCCAATATTTAAACTTGGTTTCATTTTGAGTATGTACATTTCCTCTTGGGTCTACAATAGGCTTGTCGTCTTTTGGGTCATACTCTCCAGATGTTTCTTTCCATACATCATACAATAATTGATAAATATCATCATCAAATTTATTTTCTGCTGTAATGCGTATTTCATCTGGTGTAAATTCTAATACTGCCGCTTTTCTTTCTGCTACTTGTGATGCAAATAGTTGCTCTATTGCGTCCACTGGTACATCTACAATAACATTTTCTGGGCTATCAAAAAAATGTCGGGTGCTTTTTTGTCTATTCTATCCCCCTCACCATCTATTATCATGGAACTGCCAATACAAGAGATTTCTATTTTTTTCCTTAATCACATTTGTATTAACTTTTTTTACAGTTATTGAAACTCTCTCTGTATCTTGGCAATTATTGTCTTATTATCTGCATTAAATGCTATAACACTTTCTATATATTCTTTTCCCTTTCTGCTTATTTCTTCTTTTAATTGATAAAAGTCAACTACTTGATTTGTCCAATCACTAGGCTTTGTTTCTACTAAATGAAATTCTATATCTTGAGAACCTTGTTCTTTTTTTGCTTCTATAATACTAATTATGATTTGACTATCTCTTTTTTCAAACTCAATCCATGTATTATAAGATTCTATATCACTTAATGCAACATATTCCTTAGTTTCTAAATTTTTAACAACTCTAGTTAATCTTTCAAACCAATCATATAATGAAGTTTTTTCCATAACTTCTTCTATTTCTTTTGGATATATTTCACCATAATCATATCCATTACAGTTTATTTGAAAAAATCCATTTTGACCTATAAAATCATCATACTCATTTGCTACTATTCGATAATTTATTTTAAACATATCATTACTCCTATCTAAAGTCCTTTACATCATATTTATATATACCATAAGCAGTATCAAATGTTCCATCTGTTTTTATGCAAACATTTATAATTTCTCCATTTACTTCTATTGAATTTAATCCTGTTTTTCCCTGGTTTCGTAAAATATTATAAGCCTCCTGTGTATACTGTATAATTCTTTCTTCAGATAAATCTTTATTAAAAAATGTAGTTTTCTTTAATTTTTTAGCTAAGTTTTCATCTGTTAGATATTTAGCTTGTTCTGCCATGCCATCAAATGTATGTTTTTTAAAATGTTGAATATTATTTTTGGATAATGTAAATACTTCTGTACTTTCTTGTACAATATTCTTTTTTATTTCATTCTTTATACTTCCCTCTGCAACATCTTCTGCTATATTTTGTGCCTGTCTTCTTCCATCATTTCCTGCTACAAATCCAATAGAAGTATCAAAAGGAACACCATTTGCGAAATCTTTTGTGGTTTTTACTGCATTTTTAATCATGCTAGGTAATGCTAAAATCATCATTACTTTATCTTTTGCCGTATCTATTTCTTCAAGAGTTTTCAAAGTTCCTTCAACTGTATACCCTCTATACTCCTCTGCTGTCATGCCATACTGTTCCATTGCCCAATATTTAAATTTAGTTTCATTTTGGGTATGTATATTTCCTCTTGGGTCTACAATAGGCTTGTCGTCTTTTTGGTCATACTCTCCAGATGTTTCTTTCCATACATCATACAGTAATTGATAAATACCATCATCAAATTTATTTTCTGCTGTAATACGTATTTCATCTGGTGTAAATTCTAATACTGCCGCTTTTCTTTCTGCTGCATGTGATGCAAATAGTTGTTCTATTGCGTCTACTGGCACATCTACAATAACATTTTCTGGGCTATCAAAAATTTACTATTTTAATATATTTAATACTTCATTTCATGAACTAATTTACAGTATACATAATCTAATCTTTTATTTTTAGGAGTATGTATTCGAATAAATTCTGATGGAAAGAAATACCCTTGTCTAGTACATTCTGTAAATTTTTCTATCCCTAATTCAATGTCATCTTGCTCTATTTTCCATACTATATTATCATCTCTCATAATAAAACTAGTTTTTTCTTCACTTTTATTACACACGATAACTAAGTTTTTTATTACTTCTCTTTTTCCCATCTTAATAACTCTCATATCAAGTTCTACATTTAATTTATATTCTTTTTTTTTATAAAGCTCATTAAACATCCTTAAAAGATCGTAATTACCATTCATATCAAATTCTATATCAATTGACATATTATCTTGTCTAAATATTTTTATCATTTTTCTCTCCTTCATTTAATTAAATTAATGGCACATGAATATTCTTTACTTGTTTGAGTTTATTACCTCCTTGATTTGGTAATGTTAAAAATTCAAAATGTATATGTGGAACATTATTAACTGGTGGACGTCCAACAGGATGCTTTCCTAAATAATCACTTGGCACTACTCTGAATTGTCTAGTTCCATCAAGACTTCTCCAAACTCCTTTTTCTACCTTCACAGCATTTTCCCCTACAAACTTTATTCTTTCTGTATGTATATCTGACTTTCTTACTTGCCTTCTCCATTCTGTTAAATTTTGTGCTCCTTTTTTATTAAGATTAGGATTCAATAATAAATTATCTGGCATTCTTCCATTTGATTGATATCCTTTTATATTACTTTTATTTATCACTTTTGGTGCATTATTTACTATACTGTTCGTTGTATCTTTAGTTACATCTTTTACTATATTTTTAGCAAGTTTAGGAATTGCTAAAATTGCAAGTACTTTATCTTTTGCTTCCCATGCTTCTAAAATTGTATTCTTTGCACCATCAACTGCATACCCTCTATATTCCTCTGCTGTCATGCCATACTGTTCCATTGCCCAATATTTAAACTTGGTTTCATTTTGAGTATGTACATTTCCTCTTGGGTCTACAATAGGCTTGTCATCTTTTGGGTCATACTCTCCAGATGTTTCTTTCCATACATCATACAATAATTGATAAATACCATCATCAAATTTATTTTCTGCTGTAATACGTATTTCATCTGGTGTAAATTCTAATACTGCCGCTTTTCTTTCTGCTGCTTGTGATGCAAATAGTTGCTCTATTGCGTCCACTGGCACATCTACAATAACATTTTCTGGACCGTCAAAAAATTAGTTTTGTAATCCAGCAATGCGAACTTTGATAATGTCTTACTCTATATTATGCAATGATGAAAGTAATAACCTAGCATATTTTCTACATTCTTCCCATAATTTAGAATGCTCTAATGCATACAATGTCCATAAATCTTCATCCTGTTTTTCTCCTATTTCAAGCAATTTATTATCTATCTTTTTTATTAATACACAATCATTTGTTGATAACATATTATTTTTATATAAAGTCTCCATAAATGCTATTGCCTCATCATCAAATGTAAGAGCAATCTCATCTGGTACAGGTATTCCTTGGGGTAAGGCAGCAATCTGTTGCTTATAATCTAATGACATCAATGTTACTGCATCGTACAACCTTTTATATGTTTGTAGCTTCATTTTATTACCATCATCCATTTCAAATTCTTTGTATAATTCTTTTTCATCTTTAGACATATTACAATATTCTATAAACCAATTACTATTCATTTTTTATCACTGTCCCATCTAAATAAAATCTTTGTGTTCCTGTTTCTTTTCCAGTATACGAAAATTTATTATTCGAAGATACTTTATAATAAGCTCCTTTTCCATGATGTCCATCTCCAGGATGATATTGCACATAAGATTCTCCATAATCTTTCAAACTAACATTAGGATAATCTTTTGAATAAAAATTCCCATTAAATCCCCCACCTTCTTCATAGGATACTCCTTTTAAATGCCCATATCTTAACGACTTTGTTTCTATTCCATTTTTATTTAAATATTCATGCAAGCCATTAGGATTCATTCTTGTTATACTACTTGGTGTATCTATTATATCATTAGGTGAAGAAAATGCTGTATCCCAATTAACATTATCATAACCATATTTTTCTCTAAAATAATCGTTCCAATCTTCACCTGTCATTAATTCCCTATTATTAGCTATCTTTTTTGTAGTGTCATTACTTGCTACAAATCCAATAGAAGTATCAAAATGAACACCATTTTCTGCAACATCTTTTGCTGTTTTTACTGCATTTTTAGCGATACTAGGCAAAGCTAAAATAAGCATTGTTTTACTTGTAGCTTCGTCTATTTCACCAAGTGTTTTCAAAGTGCCTTCAATTGTATACCCTCTATATTCCTCTGCTGTCATGCCATACTGTTCCATTGTCCAATATTTAAACTTGGTTTCATTTTGAGTATGTATATTTCCTCTTGGGTCTACAATAGGCTTGTCATCTTTTGGGTCGTATTCGCCTGACGTTTTTTTCATACATCACACAATAATTGATAAATACCATCATCAAATTTATTTTCTGTTGTAATATAATTTAAGGTCTAAGTATATTATATCTTAGACCTTAAATGACTTCTTATTCCATTATAGTTAAGCTTTTTCCTATACTTTTTACATCTCCAATCAAAAATAATTCTGCATACTTTTTGTAATCATCAATATTTTTATAGTTGACCATTCCAATAGATTCAATAATAAAAATATTCCCCTTTTCATCTTTTACTTTTATTCCTTTTTTCAAGAATTTTGTATCTCCTTCCACAGAAATACAATATTTATTAGTTACTTGAAATTTTTGCATTATTTTATACATTTATATATTTTTAATACATTTTACTTTTTAGCCAATAAATATATATTTATATCATGTGTTTCTCTCGTAATTCATCAAAGAAAATATGACATAATTTAAAAAATAATTCAAAACATTCTTCTTGTGTTTCGCACACATTTTGAATGTAATAATGATAATCTCTTTCTTCTTCAAATAAAATATTTTTATCGTTTTCTATCCATTTTTGAACCCATTCATGAAATTCATCTTTAAAAATTTCATTTATATTATTTATTGAAGAATTATGATACAAAAAACCTCTTATAAAATGAAAAAGATAATCAAAATTTAATTCTTCAACATACATACCAGGACGTTTTTCTATACATTTAATTAATTCTTCTATATTTATATTCATTTTAGTTATCTATCTTTTTCTATTTTTTTGATTTTTATTTCATTTTCTATTATCCCTTTTTCTATTAATTTATTTTTTATCCATGTTACTTGATTAAATGTTCCATGGTAAAAAATATTATCAGGAAAAATAGAACTATCATAATTTTTCAATATCTTATTTAACAAGTATCTTATCTTTACCTTACTAGCTGAGCTAGTTAATTCCCATTTTCCTTCTTTTTCTATAATTAACATTTTAATATCATCAGGAATAGTATCAATACCATATCCATCTATTTCTACATTCTTTTCACAGTTACTATATTGATAAGAGGCATACCATCTAAATGTATTATTTTGAATACTATCACCCACGTCAATATAAAAGTTTTCTTTACACATAAACTTGTTCATTTAATCCATCCTCTCATTTTTTTATATCGTCGTATTATTTCATAAAAGGCTTTTTCCTTATCTGTTCCCATTGGATGATGGTCAATTATTCCTCGTTTCCACCATCTATGATGAAGTTCCTCATGAATTATAGTATCTCTTAATTCATTTCTTGAAACAAACATATTTTTTCCTATTTGAGTTCCTGCATTTTTTTGTGCTACACCAGTTCTTATAAATGGACTATATTCTGGTTTATATGTTAATCTTAAATCTGGAAAATCTTCTTTTAATATTGCTTCTATAGCCCTTTTTCGTGCTTTTGCAGCTTTTCCTGTTACATTTGATAAATCTGAAGTATAGTATTGAGGAATTCTAGAAGGAAAACTTTCAGTTATTTCCTTAGTTTCTTTTTTTAAAATATTTTCTATACTTTCCTTTTTAATAACATCATCAGTCATACCAAAAGCAGCCTTTAATATATTTTTAGGAGTTAGTCCTTTTTTAGCAAGGTATGTTATTCCTTTTTTGGCGTCTATTGGTGCTGTTACTTTGAAATAAGCACCAACAGTTTCTAGAATTGTTTTTCCTGTACCCTTGAAAGTATACCCTCTATATTCCTCTGCTGTCATGCCATACTGTTCCATTGCCCAATATTTAAACTTGGTTTCATTTTGAGTATGTACATTTCCTCTTGGGTCTACAATAGGCTTGTCGTCTTTTGGGTCATACTCTCCAGATGTTTCTTTCCATACATCATATAATAATTCATAAATACCATCATCAAATTTATTTTCTGCTGTAATACGGATTTCATCTGGTGTAAATTCTAATACTGTCGCTTTTCTTTCTGCTGTATGTGAAGCAAATAGTTGCTCTATTGCGTCCACTGGCACATCTGCAATCACATTTTCTGGGCTGTCAAAAAAAATGTCAGGTGCTTTTTTGTCTATTCTATCCCCCTCGCCATCTATTATCATGGAACTGCCAATACAAGAGATTTCTATTTTTTTACCTGCTGTAATATTCAGCTTTGCTCCTGCTTTTAAATTGATGTTGTTTGCAAGTAGTTCAATATTGCCATCACTACTAATAGAAATACCTTTGCCGTCTTCCATTTGTATAGAAGAAATATCTCCTGTTGTATGATATTTTACCATGCCATCATTTAAAAGCATACCCTTTTGCCCTGGTGTTGTTAAATATTTTTCATAAGGGGCATTACTTCCAGATACTTTTGCTGTTTTTTCTGGCTGTTTCCCTCCTTTTGAAGCATTTAACGAACTGAGCAGTTTACTAAAATCTCCATTATCAGAACAAATAATATAGTGTTCTGTTTCATCTTTTGTAGGGAAGTGCAGTCGCATGGTGTCGCCTCTCTCTGGCATAATGCAAAATCCGCTGTCACTTCCTGCTGTAAAGCATTGTGGTTGTGTAAACCAAAATGCTGTTGCGACATCTTGCTGTTCTTCATCAATATGCAAATGCAGTTTTGTAAAATTTCGCTTGACGTCTATTACTGTTCCTGTCAAGCTATTTCCTCTTAAAGCATTGTTATACAATCGTGGAAATGCAATTCCCTTTTTCTGCTGTATCACATAATTGTTTCTCAAAAGTATACTTGTTTTTTTACTATAAAAGTGATTTTAATAAATTAAGTATTAATATAAAAAGAAAAAGCAGTAAAAAATATATTCTCTGCTTTTTCTTTAAATAAATTATTTTATGTCAGAGTTGAATCTTTTCATAGAGCCATTTTGGACAATATGGTAATTGTGATAACATTTTTATTTCTTCTGCACTATAAACCCATTTGACTGAATCTAACCATAAATAATCATTTGGGTTTTCGGCAAAATATGAAACAGCAAAATTAAAAATTTGACGATGATGTATACCTATATCTTCGATATCAATAGCCCAAAATAAACCTTTTGTTGGTACTAGCCAGTCAAAACTACTTTCCGAGTATTCATCAGTATTACTAATTGTAAATATAAATTGCTGTAATCTACTGTCACTATCTATAAAACCTATACTCCCTTCTGCACCAACTATAACTTTATTTGAATTATATTCCAATTCTACTTTATTAAAAAGCATTCCTGAATTTATAACTGCTTTTTTAAAAGATTTCATTGCTTTTTCGGGTAAATATCCACTTACTGGTTTTAATATTATAATACTACTAGCCATTTTTTAATATCTCCTTTAAATCTTCTAGTGTAGTAACTACAATAGCATTAGCTTCTTTTATTTTTTGTAATTTTTTTGCTGCTGTTGGAACTTTAGTTGTTGTATCTTCAATAAAATAAATAATTTTTTTATTATCTGAATTAACATAATTCGGATGTAATGGGTCTGTATATTTAGGAATTTGTTTTTCTTTTACTGCTGCTAATGATGCTTTCACTTCAATAATATAATCATCTGTAACTATATCCAAATCTCCTGCAGGAGATTTGGATGTATCTAATAATTTAAGTCCTATTCCCTTTACCTCTACTACTTCTTTTGCTGCTGTAGCTACCTTTCCTTCTAATATGTCACCCATATCTGAACTATTTAATTTACTATTTATTATCATCTCAATATCTTTTGGAGTTTGATTTGTCCAAATAATTTCTTTTCCGCTATTATTAGTAAATATATTTTTATTTCCTTCAATACGAATTTTTTGATTTACTTGTCTTTTTCCATCATTTCCTGCTGCAAATCCAATAGAAGTATCAAAAGGAACACCATTTGTAAAATCTTTTGTGGTTTTTACTGCATTTTTAACCATACTAGGTAATGCTAAAATCATCATTACTTTATCTTTTGCCGTATCTATTTCTTCAAGAGTTTTCAAAGTTCCTTCAACTGTATACCCTCTATACTCCTCTGCTATCATGCCATACTGTTCCATTGCCCAATAGTTTCATTTTGAGTATGTACATTTCCTCTTGGGTCTACAATAGGTTTGTCACTTTTTTTCTATTAAAACTCACTTTTAAATTCATTCTCTTCCTAACTGTCTATCAGCTTCTAATTGAAGTTGTTTAGTATGATATCCCATATATTTTTTTGCAATTTTCAATATTTTCTCATCATTACCTAAACTTTCTAATATTGTTATCGAAAAAGTATCTATTAGTTCTTGGTTATCACAACATGATATTTGTTCAAAATAGTTAAATAAATTTTGTAATAACATTATATTTTCATTTTTAGCTAACACATCTAAAATTTGTGGCATAAAAATATCTTCAATTATTACTGTTTCTAATACTTCACCATATTTTATTATACTTTGATAATATTCCTCTGACGTTGAAGGAAAAAATTCTTGCATTTTTCTTAAAAATTCTTCTATTTTTTCACTCATATATATATCCTTTCAAATTATTTAAATAAGTTTATAGCATATTCTAAATCATTTATTAAGGCATCAACAACATCTAAATCATTTAATCCTAATTTTCCAGAATTTGCTAAATCATTTAATTGCTTTAATCTTTCTTTAGCTTTTTTTAGATGCTTTGATGAACCATTATTAAATTCTTCAACCAATATAGCAGCAGTACCACCATCTCCTACCATTGCTCCTGGTCTATAAAGTTCATTTATAATCTTTGCCAATTTAGTATCTTGTACAGTAGTTAATAATTTCTCTCTTGCATTTCCTTCTAATTCGGGTCTTCCTTTTAAAAGAGTATCAACTTCTCTAGAATTAAACTTTATAATTTCTTTTTTAGTCGCATTCTCCGCTATATCTTCTGTACCATTACTGCCTGCCTTTAGTGCAATAGAAGTATCAAAATGAACACCATTTTCTGCAACATCTTTTGCTGTTTTTACTGCATTTTTAGCAATACTAGGCAAAGCTAAAATAAGCATTGTTTTACTTGTAGCTTCGTCTATTTCACCAAGTGTTTTCAAAGTACCCTCAATCGTATACCCTCTATATTCCTCTGCTGTCATGCCATACTGTTCCATTGCCCAATATTTAAACTTGGTTTCATTTTGAGTATGTACATTTCCTCTTGGGTCTACAATAGGCTTGTCGTCTTTTGGGTCATACTCTCCAGATGTTTCTTTCCATACATCATACAATAATTGATAAATACCATCATCAAATTTATTTTCTGCTGTAATGCGTATTTCATCTGGTGTAAATTCTAATACTGCCGCTTTTCTTTCTGCTGCTTGTGATGCGAACATTTGCTCTATTGCGTCCACTGGTACATCTACAATAACATTTTCTGGGCTATCAAAAAAAACATCTGGTGCTTTTTTGTCTATTCTATCCCCCTCGCCATCTATTATCATGGAACTGCCAATACAAGAGATTTCTATTTTTTTACCTGCTGTAATATTCAGCTTTGCTCCTGCTTTTAAATTGATATTGTTTGCAAGTATTTCAATATTGCCATCACTACTAATAGAAATACCTTTGCCATCTTCCATTTGTATAGAAGAAATATCTCCTGTTGTATGATATTTTATCATGCCATCATTTAAAAGCATACCCTTTTGTCCTGGTGTCGTTAAATATTTTTCATAAGGGGCATTACTGCCAGATACTTTTGCTGTTTTTTCTGGTTGTTTTCCTCCTTTTGAAGCATTTAACGAACTGAGCAGTTTACTAAAATCTCCATTATCAGAACAAATAATATAGTGTTCTGTTTCATCTTTTGTAGGAAAGTGCAGACGCATTATGTCGCCTCTTTCTGGCATAATACAAAATCCGCTGTCACTTCCTGCTGTAAAACATTGTGGTTGTGGAAACCAAAACGCCGTTGCAATGTCCTGCTGTTCTTCATCAATATGCAAATGCAGTTTTGTGAAATTTCGCTTGACATCGATTACTGTTCCCGTCAAACTATTTCCCCTTAAAGCATTGTTATATAAGCGTGGAAATGCAATTCCCTTTTTCTGCTGTATTACATAATTATTTCTCAAAATGCCATCTTTTTTGAAAAGAGTACTTGTTTTTTCTACTACAATATATTGCATATCCTGAAAACGTACGACATCACCTAATTCGTAATGTTCCGTAATGTCATACAGTTCATATTGTATATAATCTCCTTGCCAAATTGTATTGACTTTATTATTTACAACTTCCTTTTCTGCTTTTTCCAACAATCTATGTACTTTATGTTTGCAATACGGTACAATTTTTTCTTCTCGTCCTTTGGGCAGCCCTATAAAAAACTGTGTTTGTTTTCCTGCCATATTCGGAATCAATCCCAAATTTTCTATAGAGGCTACTCTTTTGATAAATTCCCAATCTGTTTCTTGAAACTGTAACAAAAAACGTCCTACTTTTTTGCTTCGACTTTGCTCTGTCCATATATAGGTCATTCCTGTAAAATTGTATTCCTGAATAGCCTTATCAACAACATCTTGATAAGTACTATTTTCATTTTGATAAGAAACATTTTGCTTTTTGATGTCAATAAATTTTGTAAGACTGACACCATCAATATGAATATAGTAAATACCGTTTTTTCTTTCTACTGTCAAGCATTGTATCATTCCCCCAAAATGAACAATATCTTGTTCTTCTGTTTTTTGAATGATTTTAATTGCTTGCTTACTCAACAATTCCTTTTCATATTTTAAAGCAGATTGTTCTGATACCATTGCAGTTAGTTTGATTGTTGCATGTTCATTTATTTTTTGGTGAATGATAATGTCTTCCAGCACTTCATATCCGCCAAATATTTTCATTACAATATTTTCATAGGAAGCCGTGTTTTGATAACATTGCATAATATTATCCTCCTTCCTATTCTGTTACTTTTTTTTCATAGAGTTGCTTACTCTTTTCTTTTTTTCTTCCTCATAATTATGATTGATTGTTTTTTTGATTTGTTCAATATGCTCATCTGTTGTATTATAAGCATATGATTCTGCTGACCTTTTCCATGGTGCCTCACCTTTTTGTTCTTCCATAAGTTCTGTAAAAAGATAATGTGCTACATATCCTCCTACATTTTCTATACCATCCAAAATGTCTAACTGTGGTGTTAATATATTTTCAGTATCTGAAGCACTGCCATAATATCTATGTTCAAAAACAGTATCTTTTGTATAGCCTCCTGCAAATACCTCTTTTCCATCTGTTGGTGTGGTAGGTTTTAATAGATTTTCATATCTTCTATACTGATTTTTATTTGTTTTCTGTTCCTCTTCTCCTATATTATAATATTCTTGTAGCATTTCACTAAAAAGCATACTATCTTTTCCGTAATCTCTTTCTATAATATAAGCATCTGCATATGCTGACATCTGAGAAGGATTCGTTAATGCTTCTTCTGTCATAGCATAAATATATTTATCATTTCTTTTTTTGTCCATTTGCAATGCACCAGCCAAATAAGATATATCTACAATATTGCCAGGGTCTAATGTATCCTCTATTTCTATTTTTTGACTACAAAATTCTGCTAATTCTGGATTTTCTTTTTTTAGATACTTAGCAAATTCCATTCTATCTTTATTTGTAGTAGATTCCCATGGTGTTTGTTCATATTCTCCCCAAAGTACCATACCACATACTAATTCATTTATTTTTTGTTTACTTGCACCTTCTCCAGCAAATGCAGCAGCACATTTTTCCAATTCCTGTATATTTTTTAATGCTGTTTCTGCACTGCCTGCTCCTTGTCCCGTTTCTACAATTTTAATTCTTCCACCAAAAATACAACAAGTCCAACTTGTTTCTAATACACCGTCTTGTTTTGCACCAAAAACATCTTCTTGTGTATCTTGCCAAGGTAAAAGTATATTAAAAGTACAAACGGGAGGAGGGCTGAAACGACGACAGAATCCAAAACTTCCAATACAATGTTCTACTAAATTGACATCTAATTTATTCGCCATTCTTTTCCCTGTCATATAAATATGTCTGTGAGCTGGTACCATCAATTTTGTTTTGCAAACTCCTAAAGAGCAACTTAATGTTGCTCCATCTACAACATATTTTTTTCCCATATTATTTCACTTCCTTCTTGTTCCAACAACTCAGCATGAAATGCTATTATGTTTTCTCTTAACAATTTTTCCATAACCTCCAAATCTACTATTATATGTCTATCAGTAATCCCTTTTATTTGAAATACTTTTTCATATCCAATTTTATTACTGTCTAAATATATCTTTTGTACTTCTTTATTTTTATAAATTGTACTATCTCCTAGACAATCTATTTCTTTTACTTTTATAGCATAAAATATATCTGATTTTTTCATATTATTGTCTGCTATAATGATAGGTCTGCTTTTTATGCCATTTTGATAGGCATCAAATATCTTTTTTACTTCTTTTGAAACAACACAAATACCACAATCCATAAATGGTAAATAAATTTTTTCTTCTGTATTGTTTTGAGAAAAAAATAGCGGTTCTTGTTCTTTCCATATTTCTTTTCTTTTTAAAAAATCAAATTTAATTTCTGCATTGTATTTGCTTTCCTCATACTGTTTTATTAGAAAATAATCCATAAAATACCTCTCTTAATTGTTTTGATAATGCATTGATTGTGTATATTTGATGAAATTCTCCTCTATATTCTCCTACAAAAATGGGAACTTCCTCTGCTTTTATCATATATTCTAATTCTTTTTCATCTAAAGAAATTTCTAATGCATATTTCAATAATGCTTCTTCTATTTCTTGATATGCTTTCCATTCTCCTAGCATAATTCTTTCCACATCTGCATTTGTTACTTTTCCTATAAAACGTCTTCTTTTTTGTGATAATACTTCATATAATTGATGAAGTTCCTTTTCTAAATAGTGTATAGAAATTTTTGTTTCACAAATGCTATCATCAAAATACCATTCTTCTGAAAAAGCCTCTGCTAATATTTGCACTTTATATTGTTTCATGGAGGATAATAAAAAAGAAAATTGTATGTAATTGACTGCTGGTTTTTGATTTTGTTTTTGCTGTGTCACAATTTGTTTATAAAATAAAGCAATTTGTTCTTTTATTTCTTTTACAATAGCATCAAGAGAGTGTTCTGTTTTTTGTAATATTTTTCTTTGAAATAAATTACATTCTTCTTTGACATCTGTATTGATAAAAATATTAACTGCTTGTTGTCTTGTCATAGTGATTCCTGCCTTGTTTTGTTGTAATCTCTCCATAATCTATTTACATAATTTTGTGTACTGTTTTTTTTGCTGCCTTCTAAAACTGTTTTCATTACTAGTTTTGTAATTGCTGTAGGGGCAGAAGATACAGCAATAGCAGAAGCCACTGCTGCTGCCGCTCCTGTTACTTCAGCATCTGCTGGTTTATTTGCTCCTGTAAATACCATACATATCACCTCTAATCATTCAAATAAATATCTGTTGC
>JBCLQL010000015.1:0-27429 GCA_041223565.1 Lachnospiraceae bacterium 46-61 | reverse complement strand
TAACTACATGATACTTATGTATTGGTGGAGCTACTTCATCCATCATTGTTTTAACCATTTCTGATGCTGGTATAGCAACTGCTGGGTGTCCTATATATCTTGCTGCCACCGTTGTAGCTCCTCTGATGTAAGTGCCATATGCCGATTGACAAATACGCTCTATTACTTCCATTTGTTGTTTTTGTTTTTTGGACATAATTTTACTTTTTCTAACAGTTGTCTTTCTTGCTTTTTGTCCTTTCACCACAGATATTGACTTGCTATAAGCTAGCTGGCTTTACAATGTAATAGGAAATGATATCACTTCTTTGTTTTGCTGAGCAGTAATTGTGAAACACTTCACCTAAAAGCAAAGTGTTTCGCAAATTTATTATATTCACTTTTCCTGAAACAAATCAGATTTTAATTCTAAGTAATTTATTAAAAATTCTGTTAATGTATTTGATATTTTTAAAAATCTATCATCACCACTTTCATTATAAAAATACACTGGTGGATTATCTCCTTCATTTAACTTAAACATACAAAAAATACATCCTTGACTCATCCAAAATACAAAATCGTTATCTGTTAATACAAGTTCCGATTCATTTTCTTCTAACAATTCAATTGCTCCTTGTTTTAAAATATGAATTTCATCCATAAAGCAAGATTCTCCTCTCATATACTTACCTTCTGTTCCATTTCCCATAATACTCATAAATTCAATATATGCTTTTGGTAAAATTCCATTTTTTGTGATAGATAATAAATCTTTTATTTGATTTTCAGTAGCTTTTTTCATAGGTATATCTCTTTCTTTTAATTTTTCTACTAATTCATTAATAAATTCCATTATTTTTTTCCTCCTGATTGTTGTAAATATTTAAATACTTCTACACGAGTAACAACTATATTAGGAAATTCCTCTTCAAACATATCAACTATTGGTCCACAATTATCACAAAACATTCTTTCCGAAATAATTTCTATATTTCCAGAAACTTCTGGATTGTTTTTTAAATTTTCTCTTAGATATTCTACAATTTTTTGCTCAGTATGATCAATGTATCCATATGGTCCTTGATAATGGTAATCTTTTGGTAAAGGTGGCTCAAAATTTCCTTTATTATGATAGGTATCATGTGTAAACTTTCCACTTATACTTTCTAAATTAATACTTTCTCCATTTATAGTTCCTCGTGCAATTGCAACATTTCTTGTTTCTCCTGCATTATATTTTTTTCTCATAATATATATTAGTTCTGCGTCTTCTAAAGTTGCATCCCTTAATGTTCTAATTTTTTGATTATTCTTTGAAATATCACTTATAGGTGATTCATTCCTGTCTATCTTATTGTTTTCCATATTTATAACTTTTACTTCATCAACATTAGTGTTTGGTTTCTTTTCACTAAATTTCACATTATCATGACCATTTACACCACTGTTTTCCTTCACTACTGTTATAGCAGTTGTTTGACCTGCTGTTTTTGCTGTATCATCCGCTTTAGAACTAGCTTTTGCTCCTGCTTCTGCAATATCATCCATTTTAGAACTAGCTTTCATTCCAACTTCTGCAACATCATCTGCTTTAGAACTAGCTTTTGCTCCTGCTTCTGCGACATCATCTGCTTTAGAACTAGCCTTTACTCCTGCTTCTAGCAAATTATCCACTTTAGAACCAGTTTTTACTCCTGTTTCTACTACTTTCACTTGTTTAGATAATTTCAGCTTTTTTGCAATAAGAAAATCTGCTACAATAGCTCCTGCTTGACCAGTATAATTTAATTTTTCCTCTTCCGAAGCTTCATCCCATGTTGTTTTTATCTCTTTCGCTATTTTGGAAAAATCTTCTTCATCCATGTCTTCTACTAATTTTACTGTTTCCATAACACTTTTAGCTGTATCACATGGACTTGATGCTGCTAATAAAGTATCTTTTATTAACAGTTTTCCACAGCCATCTACAATCAATCCTCTTAAAAATGCACCTGCTTTTCCACCAAAGCTTAAATTATTTTCTTTACCACTTGTTAACCCTGTTATAGCATCTCCAAAGTCTGACCTCATGCTAGCTGGCTTTGCTAATTCTCTATTTTTATAATCTTCATCTAATCCTTTTGCCCAATCATTAATTTCCTTTTCCAAATAATCACTAAAATCATTTGTTGCTCTTTTAAAATCTCCATAAAGTTCTACAATATCATAAAATGGCTGCCCAGCAACTGGTGCATCATCTTCATAGCCCCACATACGATTCCAAAGAAGTCCCATATCACGAATTGGCTGACTAAAAGGAAGTCTTTCTCTTTCTTCACGTTTATCTTTTGTTTTTATATATTCCTTTTCCCCCTTTCTTTCCTCAATTTTCAAAGAGTTCATTTGTTCACTTGTAATTGTTACAAATGGTCTGCTTACTGGTAGTGCTGCTTCTTCCATCATTGTTTTAATCATTTCTGATGCTGGTATGGCAACTGCTGGGTGTCCTATATATCTTGCTGCCACCGTTGTAGCTCCTCTAATATAAGTGCCATATGCCGATTGACAAACTTGCTGTACCATTTCTCTTTGCTTTTTTGAAATTGCCTTTTGCTTTCTTGCTGAGCAATGCTTGTAAAACACTCCACCAAAAAGCAGAGTGTTTCACAAATTAAATGCAGTTGCAACATTTTTAGTCTACACAAATGCCAAACAAAGAAGATATTTGATAGTCTTTTTCTAAATCTTTTAAAAATGTATTTGAATTTCCAAATACGTTCACTACCTCTCTTCTATGGTCTTCATCATACTCTTCTTCAATTTCATCACATATTTCAAATAAAAGCTCTTGTATCTCATTTTCATGAATTGCATCACATCTAATAATGACTAAATATGAAAGACTACTTTCATGAGCTAAAAATAACATATAATTGTTTTCTGTATCTTTTCTAAGAAGAAGTGCCTCACTTTTGAATTTCTTTTTAATAAAATTGTCAAGTGAAATATTTAATAATTTTGATATTCCACTTTCTATTCTTTCCATAAATTCATCTTGAAACTGAAATTCATATTGACAAATTTTCATAATAAGAGCCTCCTTAAAGACTATTTAATGATTTTATGATTCCTGTTTTCTCAAGTAAAGACCAATTTCTGAATATGTTTTTTCCTTATTACTTGAATTACAAAAATTAATAATCGAATTAATTTTTTTTTGTATTTCATCTTCATCATAATATTTCATAATTATCCAACCTTTATTTAACATAACACCATTATCTGGGAATTCGTTATATAGCTTTTTTATACTTATAACGTTAAAATCGTAAACTTCATATACATAGTCCTCATTTTCAGGACCTATAAATACCTCACAAGACAAAAAGAAGTCATCAATATCATTGTACTCATTTTGTATTATATTCATAGTTTTTATTTGCATAAATTTCTCTCCTCATTTAATCTAAAATATCAATATGAACATTTTTTAATTGTGAACTATGTTGACCCGGATTAGGGTATGGATTATTTACCATAACATTTTCTTGAAAATTAGCTCTCCACATACCTTCTTTGGGTTTGTATTGTATCCTAAAAGCTCTCATTCCATCAGAACTAGAATATCCTATTAAATTTCCAGAAGTATCTAAAATCTCTTTATAGGAATTTCCAACCCAAGCTTTTCCAGCAAACATTACATTTTCTCTTGTAGCACTTCCTAGTGTTGATAAGCCTTTTTCTGATTGTTTAACTCCTAGTAATATTTGTGTATCTGATAAATTATCAACATAATTTTTATGCCACCACTTAGTTTTTATTTCATTAATTGATTCTGTATTATCTACCTTAGTTTCATTTACAGCATTACTTGTTGATATTTTATCTTTTCCCATACTATTACTTTCTATTACTTTAGTTCTTATATCATCTATATTAGAGTTTGGTTTTTCTCCACTAATTTTCACACCAGAGCCATTTGTACCACTGTTGTCCTTCACTACTGTTAAAGCAGTTGTTTGACCTGCTGCTTTTGCTGTATCATTCGCTTTAGAATTAGCTTTTGCTCCTGCTTCTACAATGTCATCGGCTTTAGAACCAGCTTGCGCTCCTGCTTCTGCAACATCATCCGCTTTAGAATTAGCTTTTGCTCCTGCCTTTGTAGCATCATTCGCTTTAGAACTAGCTTTTGCTCCTGCTTCTACAACATCATCGGCTTTAGAACCAGCTTGCACTCCTATTTCTGCAATATCATCTACTTTAGAAATTACTTTTGTCCCAGCTTCTGTAATATCATCGGCTTTAGAACTAGCTTTTGCTCCTGCTTCTAGCAAATTATCAACTTTAGAACCAGCTGTTACTCCTGTTTCTACTACTTTCACTTGTTTAGATAATTTCAGTTTTTTTGCAATAAGAAAATCTGCTACAATAGCTCCTGCTTGACCAGTATAATTTAATTTTTCCTCTTCCGAAGCTTCATCCCATGTTGTTTTTATCTCTTTCGCTATTTTGGAAAAATCTTCTTCATCCATGTCTTCTACTAATTTTACTGTTTCCATAACACTTTTAGCTGTATCACATGGACTTGATGCTGCTAATAAAGTATCTTTTATTAACAGTTTTCCACAACCATCTACAATCAATCCTCTTAAAAATGCACCTGCTTTTCCACCAAAGCTTAAATTATCTTCTTTACCACTTGTTAATCCTGTTATAGCATCTCCAAAGTCTGACCTCATGCTAGCTGGCTTTGCTAATTCTCTATTTTTATAATCTTCGTCTAATCCTTTTGCCCAATCATTAATTTCCTTTTCCAAATAATCACTAAAATCATTTGTTGCTCTTTTAAAATCTCCATAAAGTTCTACAATATCATAAAATGGCTGCCCAGCAACTGGTGCATCATCTTCATAACCCCACATACGATTCCAAAGAAGTCCCATATCACGAATTGGCTTGCTAAAAGGAAGTCGTTCTCTTTCTTCACTTTTATCTTTTGTTTTTATATATTCCTTTTCCCCCTTTCTTTCCTCAATTTTCAAAGAGTTCATTTGTTCACTTGTAATTGTTACAAATGGTCTGCTTACTGGTGGGGCTGCTTCCTCCATCATTGTTTTTATCATTTCTGATGCTGGTATGGCAACTGCTGGGTGTCCTATGTATCTTGCTGAAACTGTTGTTACTCCTCTGATGTATGTACCATATGCCGATTGACAAATACGCTTCATCACTTCCATTTGCTTTTTTTGTTTTTTGGATACAATTTTACTTTTTTTAACAGCTACCTTTTTTTTGCCTTTTGTAGCGTTTTTTGGTTTTTGTCCTTTTTTTGTGTTTAGTGTAGATACTCCCACTGATGCCATTGCCATTGCTGATGCCATAGGATTTCCTATCATTTTAGGCATAGCTGCTTGTAATTTCTTTTTAAAATTCATACTCACCCTCCTTCATAGTAAATCAAATGTTATTTGATTGCAATTACTAATTGATTCTAACTTCTTTTCCTGCAATATCTACCATTTGATTGACTGTAATCTGGCTGGTTTTGCATTTAAACACAATTTCTTCTTTTGCCACAAAAAATATCTGGTCGCCTGCTTGTAAATCAATATTTTGGTCACTTTTTAAAAGTATGGGTTCTGTACTAATAATTTGAATACCATTTTTTTCATTCAGTCTAATATAAATAACGTGCTTTTCCCCTGTCTGCTCATCTGTTCCATTGCAGCAAGTAATCAATATTTCTTCTGGGCTGAATTTTAGTTCTTTTCCGTTTTTTGTTCTGAAATATTTTACTGCTGGGTCACTTAGTCTATCACTGCCCTTTTCCAATACTCTTAATGAATTTACGCCAACAGCGTCCTTTTCCTCTTTTGTTGGAAAATAAATCATAACAGTATCGTCTACTTCTGGCATACAATACCAGCCACTGTTGCCCTCAGCGGTATAGCTTGTGGTGTAAGGGAAGGGGTATGCTTCTTCTTTTTTAGTTTGTTCTGCATCTATTTCAAGCTGTACTTTTACAGTATCTTGTATTGCTTCCAATACTCTGCCTTTCAAAGATAAGCCAATAATACCCTCATGATACAATTTGTCCTGTGTAAAGCTATTTTCATTGGAAAGTATATATTCATATACCAGTACACCTTGCTGCATTTTTGCTGTTTTTTGTTTGATATAAAGCGGAATATTTTGAAACATAACACTATCGCCTATTTCAAAATCTTTGTCTGTTTCAATATAAAATAATACAGTATCCAATTCTTTTAAATTTTTATTTTCATTTTGTGATGATTTTAAATACTGCTCTACATTTTTTGAAATACGATAATGATACTGGTTTAAATTTCCTCTATTTTCTCCTTTGGGCATACCTATTGTAAATTTAGGCTTGTCCGTTAAATGAAATGGAAACAGTGCTGCTTGAAAATGGGAGGCAACTCTTTTTATAAACTCCCAATCTGTTTCTTGATACTGCATAATAAAGTTTTCTATTGCTTTTCCTTTTGTTACATTATCTATCACATCGCTACCCTGATACTCTTTTATTACTTTTTTAATCATATCAATATATGTCATGGCTACATTTTGAAAAGATTGCGATACTTTTTTAATATCAAGTAAATAAGTATTAGAAAGTGCTTTTATCTCCAAAAAATAAACGCCTTTTTGTTTTTCTATTTCAATATTTGTAACAACACCTTGAAATAAAAGTTTTTGCTTTTCTCCCTTTTGCTGCAATACAATTTGTGTACCAGATTTTGTATCATAAATATCAGTATCCTTTTGTTCATCATAAAGTAGTGCTGTCATATGCAAACTACTATGCTCATTTAATTGCTGTTTGATTTCTAATTGTTGTAATGCTTTTATTGTGTATTGCTGTATTCCTAATTGTAAATATGTACGATTCATATACTAATTCACTCCTTATTTACTTTTTATTTTTATTACACCACCCAACATACAAGGTACAATACAAATATTTAAAAGTGCTAATTCATTTTTCACTTTAAAGTCTTTTTTTCCTCTTATCCAAGGCATACATACCACAGGCGTGCAGGGAATGGGAGGATTACTTTTTTTACATAACTGAAAAGGAAGTATATTTTTCCCCACCACATTATCCAATATAGTGGCTTGCGTTTTTCCAGAAATACCAGAACCATGCGACATAGGAACTTGTAATTTACTTGTCATTGTCCCTAATGTACATTCTAATGTTGCTCCTTCTGTTACCATCCATATATCAGCCATATTATTTCCCTTCTTTCTTTTAAATGTATAAAATACGAATGGCATTTTGTTTACTTTCTTTTTGTTCTATTAGTAGTGAAATTTCCATAAATTTAGAGTTATCTGTTAAAAATGTTTCTTGAAAAGATACTACTCTAGCATCTGGAAATATTACTTTTCTATGAAAGAAATCTGCATAAGTTTGCTCTACTGTTACTTCTCTATAACTATCTTGTTTTTGATTGCATTGTTTTGCCCATTTTTCAATTTCATTCAGTGCTGCTACTGTACTGCTACTACCTTGATTAATTTGTCCTACCACAAATAATTTGCATGTGGTATCATTTCCTTTTGCCAATGTATTTTCTCCTGTGGATACTTCCAAAGCAGTATGTGTAACGCTATGTACAGATAGTTCTACTTTTTTTCCTCCACCATTTACACTAAAATAAATTCCCATATAAAAGCCTCCTCATTAATGTGTTCCTTTGCACTCTCGTATTACAATTTCATAGCGTGCTCTGCCTTTTTTAGAAGAAAAAACGTCTTTATACTTTATAACAAATGCTTTTTCAAAATTCACTTTTTGTATCTTTTCACCCAAAGAATCAAATAATTCCATAGAAAATGTTCTATAACAATTTTCATCTGTACTGGCACAAAAGGCAAATTCTGCTAATTTTGAAATATTGGCTGTTTCTGCACCACCACTATGTAAATCAATTTCCCCAATCAGTGTTACTGTATCTACACTTTCCTCCATGTATCTTGTTTGTGTTCCCTCTGTTATGTTATATTCACTTTTTAATATACTTCTTTCTGTCAATATAATATTTTTACCGCCACCATCAATACGAACTTGTATAGACAATACCAACGCCTCCTTTAATATCTTTTTCATTTTCTTTTATAACGCAGTTCCATTTCTGTTATATTGTCTTCAAATGTAATATAAATTTTATCTTCATATTGCAATATTTCTTTTTTCTTTTTGGGAATATCTTTTCCTTTATAAGTGATAACACAATCTGTATCATGATAAAATAACACTGTTCCGTTTGCCTACTCCAATGAATATTTTATGTGCTTCAGGTAATTTTTTAGTGACATCTAATACATGAAATAATTCTCCTAATGCAACACTTTTTTATTGTCAATATAATATTCTCCCTCATTCAACACAGGTATTTCATTTCCACTATGTGTATTTAAAAACCTTCAATTTGTTCTTGATAGTTTCCATTACCATACTTTGTAGTTTTTGTTGTATATTTTTTTATAGCTGTTTTATCAGCAATAGAATATAAAGGTACACTCTGTAATATGGTATCATCATAAATCACAAGCCCTACATTGGTATTTGCAAATGCACTTATAGTAATAATCTTTTTATTTACAGTAGGTATAAAACCACACACAAACAATACCATCTGACATATCTTCACAAAAAATATCAAGCACACCCCTAGGAAAATCCCTTAAATTTTCTAGCATATCAATTTTTAATATTCTATATTTTTTAAAATATGAGTATCTAATTTTCTATAATATACCCCCTTAAGACCTTGAGGGCGTGGCACGCAAACTCCCACTTCTTTTTTGAAAGATAGAAGCAAATAACATTATTGCAAAAACTATCATTTCTACTAAATTAATATATATAATTACTAAATTTTGATTGGGAAAACGGAATTTTTCCTTTAAAATTTGGGGGCAATTCTTTTTTAAAGGGCTTGTAGGAAGGTGGGAGCAAAGCCTTACGGTCTTTTATGTTTCGAGCATATTTTTGAAGAGGTTTGTGGAACTTTTCATAAATGAAAAAAGTTTCCTCAATATTTCCACTTATGATAACTTTCATTTTTCAACATTTTTATGTTTGAAGCAGAGTCTCAAATCATTATTTATTTAAAACGTCCTTCTCCAAAAATATGCTTATATGCATCACTTGTTTTCATAGGACGTATATTTTCATTGTTATAATTCATATTGGCACTTTCTCAACTTGGGTCAAATCCAAAAAATTTTCAAATACACTACCTGTAATTTGATGCAGCAGACTGTATTCTTTTTTCTACCTGGACGGTCTTCAAAATTTGTTTTCTGCTGAAATCCTCTTGTATTTTGCTGTTCTTCTTTTCCGAATAATTACTTTTTTGTTTGCTGCATTAAAAAAACTGTAAACAGTAGGGGAGAACTTATCTAAAAATTCATCAAAACTTTTTACAAGAAGATGACCATTAATTTCTTTTACTTTGTCATCATCACGCTTTCCAATCCTTTTACATCTCCCACAAGTGTAAGCAAATCTAGCTTTTCAGTATTGATTTCATCAAATAATATGGTGCGATTGGTTTGTTCAATAATTTCCATACTATCTTCCTTTCTTTATTTTATTGATTGCCTAATGATATATTAGGCGAATATTGTTTTATTTTGTCGTTTTACTCCTTCAATAATAACTCTAAAATTTAACCTTATTTGTCACTTATTTTTTTGTATTTTTTCATTTTTGTTTAAAATAAACAGAAAATAATATCTAATTTTATAATATTTTTATTATTTTAAAAGAATAAATATTGTATTTTAAAACAAAAATGTTACATTATTTATAGATAATAATCACTGTTAAGTAATCCATTTTGTGTTTTTTTTGGATTTTTAGCATAATCAATATGAAATTTGATACACTCTTTTACTGTTTGATTTTTAGAAGTATGTCTGTTATGAAAATGAACAACTGCTATATAGTCACCTCTTTTTTATAAAAAGAGTGGTACTATCAATATCTTCTGTGGAACAAGCAGGATTTTTGGAAGTTATAACCTGTCCTATAAAACGCTGTTTTGTTTCAATCAGTGTCCAATTGTACGAATCAAATGTATCTTTTGTCACATATCCAAATATATTAACTTTTTGATTTTCATTTCCTTTTCTGGAAATTCTACCCATTCTTAGTAGGCTAAGTACCCACCGCCTTACCATATCACTATGGCAGGTTTGCAAGTACTCGCCCCCAAACCGTACTTGCACCTCTCAGTGCACATGGCTCTCCATTAAAATCACTTAATCTAACAGTCCATGATATAATTTTACATGACAATCATGACACAATGCGATTGTTTGCGATTTCTTGCAATCATCAGTTTTTCCTAGTATTTTTTACATTCTAAATCTTTTAATTTATGAACATGATGAATTTCTATTGGTACATTTTATGCACCACATATCTTACATTGATTTGATTTCAATCTATCCACCAGGCTTGTACTGTTGGTATGAAATATATATTATGAAATAGTGTCTACAGAAATATCTTTTGTTATTTTTTTTGCATTTAAATCCTTTATTATAAAATAATCGGATTTTTTTATCACCATTTTTTACACTGTAGTGTATGCCAAAGTCTTTTCCAACACGATATTTTGCTATTATTTTTTTCTTCGTGGAGCGATATTTTGTTGCATAAGCTTTGTACATACTATATTCCATAATATATTGAAAGCTGTTGATAATAGAGCTATTATTCGCTATAGAATAATAATTGTAAAATCCTCGTATTTCAGCATTATATTTGTCAAGAATTTCGAGGTCATCATTATCTTTTAAAAAGTATCATGCTTTTGGTTTCCATATTTCTTTTCCATTTATACACATTATATTCATGGCTTGATATTCCAGAAATTTTTTACGCATGGTAGAGGAATGGATTGCTTATACAACACGACTGCCATAATTTCTAACCATTCTTCCAATTTTATCTCTTTTAGGCAGATTTGATTTTCTAATATAAATATCACAGCCTAAAAATTTTGCTGCTTTTTGTGCATGAGTTATCAATGTTTTTTCTTCAGACAATTCCAATTTTAATTGTTCTATAAGAAAGTTTTTAACATCCTTCTTTATTGTTTCACAATCTGCTTTACTACCTATAACATCAATTAAAAAATCATCGACATAGCGAGTATACTGCAACCTTTTATAGTTCTTATCCATCGCTTCAGAATAAGGAACATAACGCCTCTTTTGTTCCAATAATTTTATCTGTTTGATAATCTCTTGCTTTTGCTCTTTATCTGTAAAGCTTTTTAATTTTCTTACCAACTTTCCTCTTTGTACTTCTAATTTACGATATTCAGAATTCCTTTTTCTTTCTTTACCGATATTAAATTTTTCAGCATAGGATTTTATGTATTTGTCCAACTCATCTAAATAGATATTTGCTAATATTGGACTGATAATTCCTCCTTGTGGTGTTCTACTATATGTTTTATGATACTTCCAATCTTCCAGATACCCTGCATTTAAAAATTTTCTGATTAGCCTTAAAAATCTTTCATCTTTGATTTTTTTCCTCAATAATGTAATCATAATGTTATAGTCTATATTGTCAAAAAAGCCTTTTATATCCCCCTCAATAAATCATTTTACACCTGTAAATTTTGTTTGTATCTGTAGCAAAGCTGTATGACAGCTTTTGTTTGGACGAAAACCATGAGAGCTGTTTTCAAAACTCCCCTTATATATAGCTTCCAGTACCATTTTTATCACTTCCTACACCAATTTATCATCGAAAGAAGAAATTCCCAGAGGTCTCAGCTTTTTTCCATATTTCTTTTTGATATAAACTCTGCGAGATGGATTAGGCTGATAATTTTCCTTTTTTAATTGTTCTATTAGCATATCAATTCTTTCTAGGCTCATTCCGTCAATCGTTTTTCCATCAGAACCCTTTGTCATATTTCCTTTGTTAGCATAAATTTTTTGATATGCTGCAAGATACATTTCTTTGTTAAAAAGAATTCTGTATAATCGTTCGTATTGATATTCTGTGTTTTTACTGTGGTCTATTAGACTGTTTAACACTTTTTTTGGACTTCTCATAGTGTATCACATACCTTCCTAAATTCATGTTAAAGTATTTTAACTGCTGTCCTTCACCATGTAAACGGCTTTCCCGTTCTCAGACTACTACGACAGCTCCGTTACCATACCGAATATTCAGTGTCATCTTTCTTGCTTTTTGGCTTGAAATTTATCCCCTCACGGCATTACACATAGCTTATAAAAGCATTTCGGCTTAGGTAATCTCCGTTTAACAATAATATAACTTAGCTTTATAGATTGTCGGATACAGTTTCTGTCATTTTATATTTATTGTATATACGCTGTAATAAATCTCTGCCATTTTACCTGAACAGCGGTAAAATAGTATTACAGTATAGCGATTTTAGTTATCTTACGCTATCGTCCTGACACAAACCGTTCATACTGCTGTTCAACTAGTATGGGCTTTATCCTTACATCTATATTTCATCTTCCCGTTTAGTCTCAGCTTGATAACTAGCTGACTTACGGCTTTTTCGGCGTGCTATTTTCCTTGTTATTTGGTTTCCCTCACAAGTCAACCAAATGATGACAGACACTCTAACTTTTCATTGTTAGAGTTAAGACACTTGTTTGCTGTCTTGCTATTGACAGATTTATATTATTGTCTTTACGGACATACTGTCAAAATTAGTTACTCTCCTTTCGTTTGATAGGATTTGGCTTTTCTTAGTCATACTCGAACCTTTACGTTTGTTTTGTTATTGGTTTATCTATTACAAGTAACTAGTGGTTATCCCTCTGTCGCTTCTTTTTCCGCAGCGACTTCATCGGTACTGTGCCACTTCTCTCAACTGGATAAAGGATTGTTATATACATATCGCTACATACTTTCCAATCCAATATTTCACAGTTTGTAACCAACTCCCTGTTCCAGTCTTTCCACGTTTCGATATTCCTATTTGTACATTTCTATCTTTAGGTTTCTCTCTGAGCCTATATGCTTTCCAGTACCTATAACACTGTAAGGTCTTTCATAGTAAAAATTTTTACTCAGCCTTACATACTTCCGTATTCGAAATACAACATTTCTGCTATATCAACGTTTTAGACTCATACATTCGGGATTTTGTCAGTCTTATAAGACGTTCTGACCATAGATAGTTTATAGACCTCTGGCATATCATCTGCACACCCTACCTCTAAGGCGGTTGCCACAGCTTTATCTGTTTGGACAAACTTCTGCCGACTTTACTATTCCTTCTGATAAAGACCAATTCCCTATCTTTTTGCTTCCATGTGATATTTGCTATGTATTTTTGAGATTTTTGTGCGGTGTTTTGTAGCCAACGTTTTTAAGCAGCTATATTCTATTAGGTAACTAAAATAGTTCAGATTTTAATTCAAATACATTACCATTTTCAAGAAAAACTTGAAATCTATTTTCTTTGTCATTTGTTTCAACGTCCTTTATTGCTAGGCTATCCGCTTCATTCAGTAAATCAAAAATTGTATCTTTAAAACATTCTAAATCGCTCATTTTTATTCTCTCTTTATAAAATATATGATTATGTAGCAAGTAAAAATATTTTAATTTGCTACAATCAAGTAAAAAATGCTACTAATAAGGCACAAGAAAAGAGAAGTAATATGCAGTATTTTTTATAAGATATTAACATAGGAAATAATCCGAAAACTTTACGTAAAAGATTTGGATACTCCCAATCAGAATTAGTTACTAAATTACAGCTTATGGGTAGCAATATATCACGCAGCACCTATTCCGAAATAGAAACAGGTACTCGTAACATACGAATTAGTGACTTTATTGCTCTAAAACAAATATATAATGTTGAATTTTCGGAATTTTTTATTGGATTATTACCAGAAAAAAATTAGTTTACTTTAAAATTCAGTAACTTATAGAGCTCAGTTGTTTACTTTAGCTTGGAAATAAAAAAGGGCTACTGCACTTTTGGGACTTGTTAGAGAGTACCTTGTTGTGTAGTAGCCATTATAATTTATTAGATTACAAATACTTTTCAGCTTGTTCTTTTGAAAGTTTATAAACTTCTTGTTGCTGTTCTAATATTTTATTGTCTGCGCTTCCTAAATTTCTAAAACTTTTTACTAAAGAACGAATTCCTTCTTGTCGTTCTTCTTGCGTTCTTCTTGTCTACTTTTTTGTTTTGCTTTCTCAATTCTAACATCTGCGATTATTTTGTATTCTTCAAGCAACATATCCATGACCTTCTTACTAATATTGGCTTTCTCTTTTATGATATTCAAGATGTCGTCCATTAATGTATCAATAGACCTCAACAATGCCTGTCTATCTTGTTGTTTTAATTTTCCTAACGTATTGATATACCCTTGCAGTTCACTTGCAATCTTTAACACATTTTTATTAGAGTTAGTCCTACTTTCGTATTTCAAATATTAATAAAAATACATAAAGGATAATATGACAAAATCGTCTGATAATAACTCGTTAAAAATGCCTTGCTAACAAATTTGTATAGTCTACATCGATAGATACAATTATTTCTTCACAATAAGTACCATCTTCACTCATTTTAGTAAAATACAATTATATGGTATCCTTTTCTTTTTTGTCTTTTCCTGATGTTGTATACAAGATATGGGAAAAAGGAAAAACAATTTTATTTTCTTCCATGTTTTCTAAACCTGTGTATAAGTCATATAAAAATACTCTTAATTCTATTGTAGTATCTTTTGTTGATTATCATTAATTATGCTATATTCGTTCGAAATAATGTGTTTAGTAAGTGGATTACTGATATACGATTTACATGGGTAAATAAATACTTTAATTCTAAATCTGTTCTAAATCCATAAATCTTTTGATGTTCTTCTCTTTTAGCCATATAACTATCTTCTTTGATAATAATTATAATACATAAAATAAATATTGTCATTAGAGTGCTGGAGAAATAAAAAAGAACTACTATACTTGTGGGACTTGTTAGAAAGTCCTTAATGTAGTAGCTCTTATTAAAAAATTACTTAATCATTATAAACTTTACTACAAGCAGAACCATTAAATTCCCATTTATAAAGCAATCCATATTCATCTTCCATTTCTATGAATGATATAGATGAAACATAAGGTGCAATAATGTTTAAAAACTTTTCAGTATAGGTATCCAATACTTCTTTAACTAAAGGTGCATTATTGTCGTCTGTTATATGTCCAACTCCAAAACCAGCTTTAGTAAGTACTCCTATAAAAGCACCTTCTTCAGTTAAATCGTCTATTATTTCTTGTGGTAATGTGGATTTTTTAACTGTATTAAAAGCTGCTTCTATTGCATCTGAGTATACTCGAAGATGAATAGAAATTGACTCATCTACACTTAAATCAAACCACTGTGGTAATTTGTTAGATTGCATAAACAATTCCTTCTTAAATTGAATGAATGATTAGTTACATTTAGGAATAGTTGTTAGAGGAATGGTTTTGCAATGAAAATGATTCGAATTTTTATTGTTTGCTGGTGAAGATTTCGAAGGTGTGATAGGGGTCAAAGATGGTGCGGTTGTAGAAGGATTTAGGGGTTAGGTTATAGATGGATGGTGGTATGAATCTATAGAAATAACCATCTGAATCTAAATAAAATCCCTCCTTTGCTAAAAGCACCCAAAAGATAGTGTTTACTATAAAATCCATATAGGTGCTGTAGGAATCTTTAGGTATGCCATAAATGTATGGAATAATAATTTCACTTTCTGTTAGTTTTTCATTGAAAATGCGGATTCTAGTTGAAAAAAATATCCAAAACAGCTGTACCTGATGTTATATTTCCAAATAAAATCATTGCTTTTAATGGATGTTCAGGTAATACTACAAGTTCTTTATCTAAAAGTTCTAATACTCTATTAAGTACAAATTCATATTCAGAATCAGTACATTTGATGTACTTTAGAGATTCTTTTACAAATTGTTCTACTAACTCTACATTCTCTATTAAGACCTTTATAAAGATAGAAGCCTTGCATACAGCTTCACAGAGTGTACCTAAAATTAAAATGTCATTCATATCTGGTATAATTATTGGACAATGTTGTATTACTTTTATGAGAAAGTGTTTAGAGTAACCATGTATATAACTAACGAAATCATGTTTATCTTTAATAGGATTTCGAGCACAAACGGCATTTCCTCTACGCCACTTGATAGAAAGTTCATACTGTCCTAACTTAAAATGAGGGCAGTTATCGTTTCTTGGGTCAAAGTGGTCTTGTGCAAGTTCGTTTGCGTCTTTGGGATATTGATAATATGGTACAGACCACTCTGAAGTACGTTGTAACTGGATGGGTGTCTCTTTAGGTGGTTCCTTTTTGTTTACTGATAATTGTTTTAAAAATATAATAAAATTCCTCCTTTTAATTGAATGTATATAGAAATAATTGTTAGAGGAGAAATTGTTTGATGAATGTGTGGTGAGGTCGTTATAGGGTGAGAGGATAATGTTCAATAGATAATACTATATTATCTATTACTTTTTTGTGCTTAAAAATCACCAAATAGCATATTAATAAAAATTATAAAAGAGGCAGAAAAAATAAGAAAGTTTACGGAAAATATTTAAAAATTTAAGAAATAGAAAGAATCTTATTAGAATCCCAAGAAATTTAATTAGTCATCAAATGGTGTTTCTCTGTTGAAAATTTGAATAGAATAAGTTGCTCCCGATTCTGAACGAATTGTTGCAGCACCATAGGTTTGATAACGCTCTCCTATAATTTGTTTATAATGCCTTGGAGAGTCTAACCAAGCTTGTATATTAATTGCAGTTGAAGTACCTTAGCGATATTCTCAGCACTAATAGTATACGGTATATTTAAATCATCAATAATTATACTACCTCTACGACCGTCAGGTCTTGTGTGAGAATAGAGCTCGCAAAGTTCTCTAGCATGGATTTCTGCTGCTTCAACAAGGTCTGGGTCAAGGGTGAGTGTTGGAAGTCCTTCTTCTGTTCTGACTTCATTTACAAGTTCAAGAGTACCTTCCGCATAATGCTCAATTTCCCATTGTTCTTCCTCTCTTGCTTTTTCTGTAGCTTCTTCACCTGCTTTTCTTTCAGCTTCTCGCCATTCTTCTTCAGAGTAATAAATCTTACCATTGTATTCGCAATAGATGTCATAGTCACGTTCCTTTTTAGATGATGTACTTTCTTTATAATCGTTTTCGTCATTAGTAGTGTTAGTGTTGTATCCGTGTTCTCTTTGAAGACGTTTAACTTCATCATCGTCTACAGGAATTTCAATTTCATAAACTTTTATTGTATTGTCATTTCTAATAGAAAGTACCCTTTGTTTGATAGCGTTGATACAACTCTCTATACTGTCTGAAAAGCACACTCTTTTACATGGCTGTTTTGTGAATATTCCTTCCATTTTAGGTGCTGACTTTGGAATTCTTGGCTGGAATAATTTATAATCTGGTTCATTATTATAATCTACTATCACATGATAAAGTTTAATCATAGTATTCATATGAATATATTCAATATCATCTCTATCATATAATTTGTCTATTCCATAATAATTGGCTATGATATAGGTATCCTTTATGTTTTTGATAAAAGCATCTAAATCAGAAATATTCATTATAATACTGTTAGAATTGACTTCTTTTAATTGTATAATAAAAATGAGTATGGTAGAATACTATAAAGTTGGCTTCACCCACCCCCTGTCGTGATAAGGATGATGAAGGATTTTAACTCGTTAAAAATTCCATTTAATGTAAAAAAAGGGCAATAAATGCCCATTAGAATTTGTTTTCATAAGTTAAGCTACATTTTTGGAAATAGGATTTGAATGTTTCATTTAAGAATCTGTTGCAGTCTGTATAGGTTTTGTTTCTTGCAGACTTGCTATGGATTTTTTAATAAAAGATATTTTGATATCTATATCTTTTAAAACTAAATTTGTTATTCTGTACTTGTGAATGAGACTATCTGCATATTCTATGTCGAAGTTGTAATCTAACTGTTTTCTTTCTCTTCTTGAACTAGTACCATATAAGTAACGAATTGCGGTATTTTCTTGATTTATTTGGGACTTGTTAGAAGAGGAGAAAAGAGATAGGTCATCTAATGTATGGAAAAATATTCACTAAGATTTCCTATTCTATGAATTGCTAACGTGGTATCAGAATTTATATCTTCTAGGTTTGATAGATGGTAACCTATGTAGAAGCAATTTGATAACAGTTTCTTTGCAGTCAACTTTAGAAGTTCTATTATGTCAAAGTCAAACTTTGTTTTACCATTCTGTATTTGATTGGTAATATTTTCTAAATCATGAATATCAATAAAGTTTTTCCAATAGTTCTTTTCTTTCAGTACGAGAATACTTTTATTAATGAGAGATACTGCTTCTGGATTGATAGCAAGTGATTTAGTGGCTTGATAGATACATTCTATGGCAACAGCATAGTCTACTATATATTTCTTTGGTATTTGCATAACGTCCCTACGCCATCATAATAGGCTTTATACTGTGTTCTTTTGTGAGATATTTCTGTTGGAATAACTGCAAAAAGTTAGTTTGAATTTCTGTGTAATAATCTACCTTTTTAGATAAGTAAATGTTGTTAGCGATTGGTGATTCTTTTGATGTTTGTGGTAAAGAAAATCTTTTTAAATTCACTAGATATTCTCCTTTTTCTTTGGAAATAAAAAAGAGAGAGTATTTTATAAGAAGGATACTCTCTCTTTAGATTAGTTAGTTTCCAAAGGAACAGTTATCAAAGCAGCAGTTATGAAGTCTGTAATTTGACTTGTTAAATGGATTATATGTAAAACCATTAAATTTACAGTTCTTAAATTCGCAAGATTGAAATTCTACTGGAGTTTGAATTGTTGTGTTAGAAAATTGCTTGTTGTTTACTTTATTGTTGCTTTCTTTTTTTAGGTGCTGCTTCTCCTGCTAAAGCTTCCATGAATGCTTCAAAAATGAAATCTCCTGCATTTGGTTTGTTTATTAACATTGTTAATTCCTTTAAATTTAATAAGCATGATTCAATAGTAAATAATTGTTGTATTATGAAAAAATAAGGCACTCTCTTCTCATAGCAATTCTTTCACGATGGAGATAAATTGAGTGACATCTAAGAAGTAATTTGGGTATGCTCTCTTTAAAGTATTGAATGAGGATGCTGAAACAAGAACAGTGTTAAAAATAGGGATTTGTAATGATTCCATGTGGTTGTATAATTATATAGCTCCTTGAGCTTGATTCATTGGGAAATAATTTATTTCTAATTTATTCATTAAGGTATCCAATTCCATTAGGTAATAACCTTTAGACTTGTTAGATGGGTTGAACTTAGCTGACATTGTACTGAGTTTTTCCAGAATATGAAATTGATTGTCGATTTTCTTTATTTCTGCGATTAACTCTTTAGAATTGCTAGATGTGTCTGAACATACTGGTGTATCTTTTTTATAAAGCAAATAGAGAGGATATAAGAAGAAAGAATCTTAAAACATCATTCTGTTCTACATTTGCTTTTAAATTTGTTCCCATGTAAATACTCATCGTTTCCAGTGCTGTTACCCATAGGTGCTGTAAATTTGAATTGCTCCGCAAGCTGTTGGTGAAATAAATGGTTGTACTTCTAATTGACTTATTAGATTGGCACATTTTTCTATTAGATTTGCTGGAAAAGGATTGGTGTTGTTGTCGTTCCAATGTTTCTTTAGAAATAATGGAATATTCTTTGCTGGTAAAGAGGTTGCTGATAAAAACAAGTTCCCCTTTATAGATGCCCTTTTTATAGATGACTTGATTGCATTGAAAGCACTGACAGATTTTGCTGGCAAGGATTTCATTTTTAACAGTTATAGGATTACTACCTTTTAGAAGTGTGTTTCCAAACCATGCTTTTGGAAAACAACCATCTGTTGATAAATCTTTTTCAATACCTTCTAGAGATTACAAAGTGATTTGTTTTCCAAGTAATGAGGCATCTATAAGTAGGTTTTCTAAATAGTTGTTATAGAGATTGATTTCTTGAAATATAATGGACTCATTAGGGGTACAAACCCAATAAACATCTGCTAAAGATAGGCAATGACATCGGAGTACAATTTGAGCAGGTTTTTTAGATGTCATGGAGAAGCTTTTAGAATGACCTCTCCGTGCTGCCGATTTCTTCTAAGTAAAGATTAAATGGCATAAACTTTTTGGAGAAGATGTGACAACTACCTTGTGTATCTATTTGTGCTATTGGTGTTTCATTGTGCATAATTTCGTAAGTCATAATATCATCTCCTACAAAAAGAAAGGTAGTGCTTTGGCACTACCTTATAAATTTATTTATTGAAATATGCATTTGAATATGCTGTAATTAAAATTGCCATTATTAGGAATTGCAAAAATAACATTGTGAATATAACTGATTTTGGTAAGGTATTTCTTGAAAAGTTGGGCAACCTCTTTAGGTTCTTGTCCAAATACGCCACATCCAAATGCACCAAGTATCAATGTTTCAACCTGTTGTTCTTCTGCTATATCAATTACAAATTTTATTCTGCTTTCAAGAACAGTAAAATTTTCCTGTGATTGCACTCCTTTAAATCTATGTGCTGCTTTATAGTTAGGTGCTGCACAGGTGATAACATCACATTTCAATTCTTGATTATTATGCAAGAATAAAACATCTTTACTGTATAATGCTTTGTTTCGATACAAGGAACGATTGAGGCATTTTAGATTTGGTTTATAGAAACCATCTTGGAATTGTGATAGTATGTTATACAAATTGCTTTCATGACACAAACATTCTTCCTGTGCTCTTGCTCCGTTTAGAAAGGCACCACCTGGATTTTTAAATGAAGCAAAATTTAATACTGCTATCTTGTTAGAGTGATGCTTGAATATAGCAGATACACTGTCTAAATCTTCTACAACGTATTTAGGAGTGACCTCTTTAGAAAGTGCTGGAAATGTATGGTCACTATTGTAGATAGTGGTGTTTTGTACAGAATAAGTTGTTTCTTTAGAATACTTTTGTTCCATTTCAATGGTGTGCTTTTGGGCAATCTCTGCTCTTTCTTCTTTGTTTTCCCAATTATAATTTCTGCTCATGAGTAATCCCTCCTATTAGATTGTTTCTGAAAAATGTTATAAAATCTTTCTCTGCTTCTGCAAGAGGCAGATTGTTTTTATAGATAGCGTCATAGTGATAATAGTCTACCATATCATCCGCATCATTGCCATAGATTTTATGTTCCAAAGTAGCTTGTTTGATTAGAAGTGTTTTGCAGGTTAATTGTTTTTCTGTAGCATACTTTAGATACTTCCCGATTTCTTCTGGTTCTCTCATATGTATGAAAAGTATTTCATCATCTGAAAGAAGAAATTCTTCTGTTTGACTTTTTAGATAATTGAATAATAAATCATTGTATTTGGTGAACAAATGTTTTAAGTTAGATAATAACTTTCTTGATTTGTCATCTTTATTACCACTTCAATGACCTGCTTTTGCTATCTTTGGTATAGGTGTGATGGAAGATATCTTTTTTGTTTTAATGTGTTTAGAAACAAAATCGCATAAGGTACCTTTTCTAACACCACCTTTTCCGTTTATGATAATTGTTGTCTTTTTCATGTGTTTGCTCTCCTTTTTAATTGGTTAATAAAATATCATGAGAAAAAATGAGATTAAGGGAATTTTAGGAATGGAAGGGCATAAAATGGGATTGTTAGAATACCCTTGTGTGTACTAATATATAACTGAGCTTTAGCTGTGTTTACCTCTATAACAGTATTGCTGTAAAGAAATGTGCTATTATTAAGATAGGTGGCTGTTCCTGGCAGATTGGAATAGATATAACTTTCTAGTACAGCTTGCTTGTATTCTAAAAATACATTTGCTATGCCACTGTTTGTTAGATAAATGTGCTTCTTTTCTGGTGATTGATAGTTATTTATGGTGGTAAAGAAATGTGTTTTCTGTAGTAAATTGATTAGGTTTGTTGTTGGTTTATCAAATGTTTCTGCATGAGATTGTATTAAATAAAGTAAGCTATAGCGAACTCTTTTTAGAAGCATTCTATAAGGAATTCCTTTACAAATATGAATAACTTCTTCAAATGTGTCATCTAAAATAGTATGGAGAATAGGATAGGGCTTGCAACCATTTATATAACACATTAAAACTTCTGTATAGCCTTCAAGTATTAGATAGATGGAAAAGAGTTCTTATAATTGCCTATGAACCTTGTTAGAGAGTGGCTTTAGAGAAGAAATATGTTCTTCTATTATAAGGATAAAATTGCTGTTGTTAGAAGCCATTAGAAACTCTCGAAATGTAAGGCTAGTTATAGGGGCATCATAGACCTCTATTGGTAATGTGATTTTATGACTGCTTATTAGAATCATTTTGGAATACTTGGGCTTTATAATGTTTGGGGCTACTTGCATTTTGTCAATTATAATTACAGACTCTTTAGAGTCAATGAACTTGATTGCCTTGTCATAGGCAAGATTGAAATAGTAAATGTTTTCAAAATGATTTTGGGCAAAGTGTTTTACTGCTGCTGTTCTTCCTATCTGTCTTGCACCATGCACAAATAAGGGACAAGACTTGTTAGAATGAAGCCATGCTAGAAATGTTGTATTCTCAATCTCTCTTGCAATGTACATATAGGTTCACCTCCATGAAATAAAAAAAGGGTGCCCAAAAGCACCCCAAGTTAGCTCATAAAATTAGTTAAATTCTTTAGAAAGTCTTCTATGTGAATGTATCGAATATCTGTATTATTGTTAGAAGATTCTCCTTCAAGATAAATAATATATCTATTTACTTTTTCAAAATGATTGCAAAAGCCAACAATAGTTGGATGATAAAACCACTTGCTGGTCTTTTTTGCATTTACTTTAAATTCAATCAGAGAAAGAATTTGATTGTCATAAATAATACAGTAATCTATTTCATAAGTATCAGTAATGTCTTCTCTAATAGAGAAGGTCGACACCATACTTGTTAGATTTAGAACTCTAATTTTCTGTTTTATCTGTGTAATCGCTGTTGCTTCAAAAAGTGTTCCCATGTAAGTTTGCGTTAAATACAGCGACTCTCCTGTTAGAACTTTGAGTACAGAATGATATAACATAGGTAATGTACAGTAAAACATTTTGTCTTTAAATTCAAGAATATATTCTTCTTCTACGGAAATACTGTAACGTGATATTGCATCAATGGCATTTAGAGTAATAAGAATATTAAAAACTGCATTTACCATGTCTTTATTAAGATTATGAATATCGAAGAATTTTTGTTCTTCAATAATGTACTTAGAATACACAATTTTAATTTTGAGTGCTGGAAGTTTATTTCTCATTGTTCCAAGTAATAATTCAGTCAATAGCATAATAGCATCTTTAATATCATCAACTTGTTCTCCTTGTAAAGTATTTTTACTGGAAATGGAGCGGTCAATAGAGTGAAAGATATTATTTGCTATAATCATTGCTTGGTCATCATTTGTAAACATTTTACCATTTAGACAGAATGTTTTAAAATTTAAATTATTATCAATTTCTTTTAAGTCTTCAAATAATAAAGGTAAAAATCTTATTAGATGTAGTCGACCTAATGCTGTATCTTGTTGAGATAAAGATAATAAATAAGAGTCTGTTCCAGCACATATAATTTTTGTTCCAACTAATTTATAGTGGTCTAAGAGTTTGTGGAAATTGTAGTCTAAATCATTGATTCTAGTTATCTCATCAATAAATAATAAATCAATATCAGCATAATTTTCATTGAGATAATTTAAAATATGTTGTATTGTGATTTCTTCATCAATCGTTAGAAACACACTCTTATCTGTTTTGTAATGATTCCATAACTGTTTTAATACAGTCGTTTTACCAGTTCTTCTTATTCCAAACAAAGTAACTGCTTCTGTATAATTTAATAATGCTTTTTCTGTAGCATAATAAGCAGACATCAAATATGGCGGTGCTATGATGTTAGATTTTGTTTCATCTGTTATTGCCTTGTTAGGGTAGAAATTTAGTCGCATAGGCTTCATACTGAAACACCTCCTTAATAAATTTATTGTAGCATTTCTAGAAGAATAGAGCAACTTTTAGTTGTGGTCGCATAAATTTAACTTCCTCAATAAATTCGGATAACTCCGCCAACGCATGGTTGTATTCCAACTTTTGCCTCAAAAGTAACCGTTTCGCCATTACTTAATATCGCTGTAATAGAGGTAGTTTCACCCTTTAAAGCATTCATAGTTACTGTTTTGCTACCTTCCTCACCTCTTCTGGTGTCCAATCAAACATTTCAAAAATTTTTGCTAAGTTTTTATTGATAATGCCATTGTTTCGCAATGCTTTGTCATAATGTAGACATTCTTTGGTAAAGTAATTGTCATAATCTGATATGACATTATCAATATCTATTCCTAATTCATTGCATCATTCCTTTCTTGTAATAAAAAATGAGGTAGATAGAACACCCCTTATTCATTTCTTATATTATTGTCTTCTAAAAATATTTTATAATTTGTCCATGCTTTATACCATGCTATTTCTGATTTTTGTATTAACTTGGATAATTCAATTCCATTGTGGAATTTATAGGTATTCCAAACAAAATATAAAACATATGAAAAAATTCTCACTGATTTGATAGAGTGGTTTGCAATATTGTGTAATTGTATTATTTTTGTAATGTCCAAAAGTAACATAAATGCTTGACAGTGCTGGTCCATATTTCCATGCTTCAAATTTCTCAGAAAATAAAGGTTGATTTGTTTCAATGAGATAATCTCTATAGATGAAATATAATAATCTTTATAGCTTCATAGGTATGATAGAGAGGTTTTCATTAAATGAAATATGAAGCAGATTATTAGAAATGAATAGTGGATTTGTTGTGCTTGTTAGAATCATCTTCTATGAATACCTTTGCTTGTTAAAAAGATAATTTGTTGAACTTAATATTTTGTTTACTTGCATAAGATATTTTAATACCTCCTTATTCTTTTTTTGTATATGAAAGAATAAAGGGGGTTAAGGAATTTATCAGAAATAAAAATGGGCTACCTGCTTTTTAGATAGCCCAAATAAATGTGTAGTGTAGTTTACTTTACTAATATGCTTTCTTGTATCTCCTTTATTTCTTGTATTGATAATTTACTTATACTAGATATAATATTGATATCTATATTATTTTCTAGCATACCCCTTACCATCTGAATACATTTTTCTTACTCGCCTTTGTGTAGTATATCTAAATCTCTTTCTAGGTCATATAATCAGTCCTCTATCCTTCATTTTTTCACTCTATCTATTTCATTTCAGATTTTGTTAGTCAGTGGACTTTCTGTATTAGTATGAAATCCATCTTTTATGAGTTCTATAAATGCTTTCAGATTATTGTCTTTGATTTTGTTTAAATCACATTCTGAATTGACAAATACTTTATAGGCATCATCTTTTAGTTTTATGATCTTGTTACTTGTTAGACAGATGTTCTCGAATGTACAGATACATTCCATTGGTATCTGAATTTGCAAATGGATGAAAAATACAGATAAAAATGATATAGCTTTTTCTTTAATTTGCTAAATACACCACATATGTTTAGACACACTTTTGCGACAGCCTTGTTAGATGCTGATGTTAACATCAGATACATTCAAGAAATGTTAGGACATAGCTCTATCAACATCACAGAAATTTATACTCATGCAACTACTTCAAAACAAAGAGATATTCTTGCTACAAAACACCTAAGAAAGAATTTTAAGATATAAAAAAAGGGCAGGGATTCACCTTGCCCAAAAAATATCTTCCTTGTTTATAAGCTATTTCCTTGTCGAAAGTTTCTAAAAATTCAATGATACTCTTTCCGTTTTCATTTGTGAGAAAATATCGAAAAGCTTTCTTTAATACATAAGACAACAAAAAGTCAATAGCAAGGCAAAAATTTTATTATCTTTTTTGCAAAAAATCTTCTATTTTCTATTTCACTTCTATACGATTATCTTGAAAAACATATATTGTATCAATGAAGAAGTCCACTAGCTCTTTGGTTAAAAGAAATGGTACATTTTTTGTTATTTCTTCTATTTGATTTTTCAAAGTATTTCTATTTTGAGAATGTTGCAATTGAAAATCTATTTCTTTCAATTTGTTTTGCATTGGTTCTATTTCTTTTGTAAATTCAAAGTTTGTATTTATAAACTGTTCTTCTGTTAGTTTTCCTTCTATATATTGTTCATAAAGAACTTTCTTTTTTTTATGATACAGACTTATTTGATTTTGTAGTTCTAATTTTTGGTTTGTTTGTATATCAATATTATTTATTTGCTTTGTATCTTTTATGATTTCAATTTGTTTTAAAATCATTTAAAACACAATTTCTTCTACTTCTTTTTCTTCCATTTTCAGATGATAACAGGGAAAAGAAGTATCTACTTCAGAGTGCCTACATAAAAATATAGGATTTTTGTTAACTCGTTTATTCATAGCATAATGACAGTAACCACAAAAAATTTTTCCTTTAAAAATGTGTTTTCTTTCTTTTTTATTTTCTATTTTGAAATGAAGTAATTTCTCTTGTACTTGTTCAAAAGTTTCTTTTGAAATAATTGCTTCATGCGTATTTTTTACAATAATCCAATCTTTTTTATCTGTTCTTATTTGTTTATTTCCAATTTTAGTTGATTTTCCCTGTACCATATCACCTGTATAGGTTTTATTCTCAATAATATGAATAATGGTAAATGTACTCCAATATCCCTGTCCAAGACTGCTTTCTTTTCTGATAATTCCTCTTTTTCTTTCATAAAAACTAGGAGTTAAAATATTTGCTCCATTTAGTAGAAGTGCTATTTTTTCTAAAGAAACACTTTCTAATACCTATTGAAAAATTTGCTTTACAATAGGTGCTGTTTATTCATCAACTACAAGTTGATTTTTATTTTCTTTTGACTTTTGATAGCCATAAGGAGTAAAAGAAGCTACATATAATCCCTCTTTTCGCTTTTGCTCCAAAACACTTCTAATTTTTTTAGAAATATCTTGACTGTAAGCGTCATTGATAATCGTTTTTAATGAAACATCTAAACCAGTACAATTTTCTCTTAAAGTGTCGATATTGTCATTGATGGCAATAAAACGAACCCCTAGTGACGGCAATATTTGTCGCAGATATTTTCCTGTTTGTATATAATCTCTACCAAATCTTGATAAATCTTTTACAATAATGCAATTTACTTTTTCTGCTCTGATGTCCTCCATCATTTCCTGAAATGCTGGTCTATCGAACAAAACACCTGTATAGCCATCGTCCACTTTTTCAGAAACAATTTCAATATCTGAATGTTTTTTTACAAATTCACG
>JBCLQL010000014.1:0-28624 GCA_041223565.1 Lachnospiraceae bacterium 46-61 | reverse complement strand
CTGTTTTCCCCCCAGCGGTTTGGTTGGCTGTATGTCTTGCCAATTTGCCTATCTACATATGCAAGTACTTTGTCAATCACACTCATATCCCCATCACCTCACTATTTTGAGCATAAAAAAAGAACAGTTTTTAAGACTTGTTCAGGTCAATTTATTCTAAATATTAAAAAGATTCGTATAGTCCTTTGTATCTACAGCCTTTTTAATTTTTCGTTTATAATCCTCAATCCCATCAACTCCACCAAATTCATCAAAAATAAATAGTGGAAATGGTTCAGTAAAAATTTCTTCCCAAAGTTTTTTATATTTTTTAACTTCTTCATCATTATTAACATTACTTTGTATTCCTCGTTTCATAAACTCGGGGATTTCTAACTTAAAGGTATGTCTTTTTTTGGGAAATACGGGCGGTGATGGTTTTCTATTTTCCAAATATCCTTCTTCTATAGCACTACAAAGCATAAAGAAACTTTCCATATAGCTTCCAAGCTCTTCCTTATCTTCTTCAGGTTCATTTGATTGAAAAAAATCCTTAATTTCTTTTTTTAAATCTAATATTTCTTGATTTGTTAATTCTTCTGTATAATAAGTACGATTAAATAAATCTTCTGCCCTTGACATTATATTTCCTCCTTTATAAAAATTTCTAACAGTTCCATCATTTGAATATAATCTTCAAAAGAAATATTTATTTCTTTCAAACTTCTTTCTACTTTATTTCTTAGCCATTCATATCTATCTGGAAAAGGAACATTAAATAATTCTATTGCAAATTCTAAATCTGTACCATATTGAAAATATTCATTGATAGATGTTAATATATTTACTAATTTTTCATATCCTTCAATAGATACAATATTATGTTCTGCACAAATTTGTTGTTTCAGAAATTCAACAGATGCTTCTTCCATAAACCTATTTTTTTCAAAAACTTCTTTCGGATAATGACTAGAAGAACAAGAATGTAATAATTCATGTAATATTATTCCATCGTCAACAAAGTCTACTAATATAATGTCACAACTCCATTCTTTTCTGCCATATGATTTTTCATTAATCAAATTATTATCCACAATAATATTACCACTCCACTTTGATGGGAATGCAGAATATTGTTCAGCCAATACTTTCATTTCATTTGCTTTTAATCGTAATTCTTCCGCTGTCCTAACATTATCTTTATTATATCGTAAATTATTCTTTTTATCAATGGTGTTTGTTTTCTGTGATTTTTTATTTGTATGATACTTTGTATCTGAATTGTTTTGTTTTTGTGGCTTTGTTTCGTTTTGTAACTGTTTTAACTGTTGTTTTTGCTGATTGATGACATTTTGCAGTTGTTCTAATTGTTCTTTTTGCTGTTGTGCCATTTCCTGTAGCTGTTTCATTTGCTGATTGTGTAGACTTTCTACATTATTAATGGACTGATTTTGTTGTTTCAATATTGTATTATCTTTTGCAATCACTTTTTGAGTATCTTTTACATATTCGTTATACCACTCTTTGTATGTCATGTTGGCAGGCACATAGTACGTTTTACCATCTTTATCCCTTGCACTACGTTCTTGTTGCTGTGTAAATTCATCATTAAAATAAGGTGCTGTTGTCGTTCTGCAATTCGCATGGAAAGGGTTTGCATTTAACCCTGGTTGATAGTCTTTGACGTCAAACACCTTACCATCCATATCCCTACATACTGTACTCGTTTTTGTATCCAGCACCGCTAATACTTTGTACTGTTTGACTTCTAGTTTGTTATATGTTTCTTTTCTTGACGCTGACGCAAAAAAAGCACTTTCTGTCATAACCAACCTTCTTGTTGCGTACTCTGACGAATGAAGTGCTTTTTGAATATCTTTTATTATTTTTTGAGGGGATTCTCCCCTAATCATGCCTTGTGAAAATCTATTTTCAAGCTGATATAATAGCTGTGTCCTATCCTGTCCCCATATCCTTTCAGAAAAGCTTTTGCCGTCTGCTGCCCAAGGTTTGGCAAGTACTTTTTCAATTTTTCGCTCATCAATTCTACTAAAAGCACTCCCTATGCCTGACGCCCTTTGTATTTCATATGCTGTACGATAGTATCCTTCTTTGTAAATGTCTTTTAATGTATTTGTTAATCCATACTCTTTTATTGCCTCCAGCTTTTCTATTTGTTGCCTAAATTGATATTGTAGTGCTTGCAGTCGTGTCACTCTATGCACTGTACTTGCATTTTTTAGCTTTTTTACCCACTCTTTGCTCAAACCGTTTTTACTGCCATATTTGATATACTCATTCAGTTTCATTTGAAATGCTTGTCTTTCGCTTGTTGTTAATATTTGTTTTGCTTGCTGAAATGTGATGTTGTTTTCATGAGCAAATTTCATGTAAAAATCGTTAATATCTTTTTCAATATTCTCCATAACATCAGCATAACTTTTTTGAGCACTTTTGAAATAATTTTCACCCTTTTGTAAAAGCATTTCATTTAAAAGTATAAAACGCTTTTCCCAATATTCGCTATTCTGCATACCCCTCCACCCCATTTATTGCATAAAAAAAAGCACTCGTATAAACAAACAAGTGCTTTACAAATTTTATAGTATTATGTTATAATTGTATTACAAAGGGACGCAGTCACCACGGTATGTGGTCACCCTCGCTAGTTGAGTAAAAACTACCCTAGCTTTGCGAGAGCTATGATGGGTAGTTTTTTATTACTTTCTATCAATATATGAAAGTAATGCAATGATAAATGAACCAAATGTTAACATAATCATAATGGCTTCATAATTTGTCATATGCACCACCCCCTTGTCCCTTTATATGTAAGAGGGTGACCACCCGTCATGACTGCTATATACAATATACCATATTATTTTACATCATTCAACAATAAAACACCTGTATAAACAAACAAGTGCTTTACAAATCTTATAGTATTATGTTATAATTGTATCACAAAGGTAGGTGACTGCTGTTGTTTTTTATGACAAACAGTCAGCCTCGTATTTATAATACTATTTCATAAAAAATAGCTGCCTCGGGCTAATGAGGGCAGTTATTTTTTTGACCTAAAGTCAAGGATAAGTACAACTAGCGTTGCAAACGCTATACAAATATATAGACATTCAAATGTAGTCATAATATCCACCTCCCCCCTTTGTATAGGGAGGCTGACGGCACCATCACAGTCACCTGTATACACTATATCATATTATTTTACATTATTCAACATTTGACATGATATCAGTGCCAAATTTTTCTAGTGTTCTTTTTTCTTCTGCTTCCATTTCCTGCATTTCTGCATTGACATCTGTTACAAAAGGGTGCATAGCAAGCAATGTTTTATCTGAAACAATGCCTTTACTACACTGTATCATGCTCACAATTTCAACATCATTTGTGATGATATTTTTATTGATGTCAACAATAATGTCTTCTGCATTGTAATTTGTTTCATGTATTCTATTGTAGTCGTCTGTTACAAACCACAACAACTCTTTTATCACTTTTTTCAATTTTGATATCATATTACCCGCCTTTTGGTCAAGCAGTGTATATTGAAATTTCAAACTGACACCCGATGGCGCATTACCAAATTTATCACTATCCGTGTCGATACCCATACCAAAATGAAATATGTCTTTTCTTAACATTTTTAAATATTCCAGTCTTCCCGCAATGGGTAATTCTATTTGTTTTGCCTCCACTTTTCCATTTGCGTCTGAAATATGTACCGCTTTATTTATCTGTAAACGTTTTGCAATAGCATGAGCCGTTTCGCCACCATACCCCGCAATTACCCAATACAACTCTACCAAATCCAAAAAATTGTTTGTGCCTTCACTTGATATGAAGTCATATGCGTCAATCAAACCTTTTATATGCTCTAAATCTGTTGTACTGTTTCTATTGTTTTTGAGTATTAAAAAAGGAACTCGCCCCCAGCTATGTGCCTGTCTTTTTTTGTCAAAACCGTCTAAATTTGTGACGCTCCACCAATGTGGTGAGGGGTTTATTTTAACATTGCTGTCACGCATATATAAGTTTTTCTCTTTTTCAATGTAATATGTGACATTATGTTTTGTCCACCATTCTACTTTTTTACGTGTGTATTCCTGTCCATTTTCTACTACCACAATGTCATAATATCGTATGACCTCCTGCAATTCATTTTGATTATTTGTATCATATATTGCAATCACTTCATTCGCTGGTACAATACAATATTGCAACTTGCCATAACTATCATAATAAATATGTATTGTTTCAAATCCTTTGTTACTTGCCCCTGTTACCAAATATTGCAACATTTCGTTAAATGTGTCGTCTGAAAAGTCGCACAACACTTTTTCATATGCCTTTTTTTCTGCATTATCCTCCGCACCTGCTACACGTATAGTAGGTTCTTTGCTTACCAGATAAGCCGTTTTTTGGTCAACCAATATTTTTAAAAATGCATTGATGTTTTTGTGATTGCTCCTGTTTACATTGCGAAATAGTTTGTAATGCTGTTCTCCTGTTGTTTCGTCATTTTCTAATATTCTTGAAGACGTAAAGTCTTTTTGTAATATATCATGCTCACCATTGTAATATCGTTCCCCTGTTTGCATATTTTTCTTTTGTACGCTGTTTATGTCATGATTTATAATGTATTTTAATATGTCACTCTCATTCAATGCACCCTCCGCAATCAGTTTTGCATTTATCATGTCTGTTGCTGTTAAAAACATTTTGACACCCCCTATCACAATTCAAAATTGATTATCTGCCCTGGATATATATTGTTTGGTGAAGCAATACCATTTTTTTGTGCCACTTCTTTATATTTTGCACCGTCACCCAATTCCTTTTTACAAATATTCCAAAGTGTATCACCCTTTTTTACAGTATAGTTTTTGGGTGTTTGCTTGCCTGTAGTATCTCTTTTATTTGAAATAGCAACATTTTGTCCATATTGTTCTATCTGTATACTGCCCGCTGATGTGCCATAACTCCTATATTGTTTGAGTGATAGCGATACACTTGCGTCAATGCCATATTGTTCAGCATCCTCATCAATGGTATAGCTCTCTAATGTATAGTATGGCTTTTCATTTTCGCTTGTACTACCTTGATACACTATTTTACCGCTGTCATCTGTTCTAATAACATAAAACAAAAAAGGTTGATTTGACAATTTGAGTTTTTCAAATAAATCCAGATAATATTGCGCTCCCATATATACACCACCTGTATACACACTAAAAGGATATTGCTGATTGGGCAGAAGTACCGTAAATGAAACATCTGTCAGCCCTGGCGATTTTATAATATTGATTTCTTCCCCATTCAAAAGCATAGCAGTGGTATTTTTATTTTTGATTTTGGTGGACATACTAGGAGGTGCAACAGGCAACATAATGCCATCGATATAATATTGATACATTTATATATGCACCCCCTCCGCAGACGCATTGATTATTTGTGCCATTTCTTCTACTTTTCTATCAAAAAATCCATCTAAATCCATATCAGACTGTATATTGTTGTTGTTTGTCATTTCCACTTTTACCTGAGGCATAACATATTTATCGCCGTATTTGATATTTGCCACGGTACGCAAAAATTCTAAATCTTCATCATCTCTTTGTAAACCGTCAGCGATTTTGCTTGTATCTTCTGCACTGCTTTGCACATTTTTAAGTATGTCAGCTAACAACTCGTTTACACCTTGCACACCTTCAAAAGGATTAAAATCCTCCATATATTGTTTGATACCCTTTTCAAATGCTCCCGCTTTATCATAAAAATAAGCCACTGTTTCATGAACATTTTTATATTCCATAGGAGCAAGAAATTCTTCATAATCCATATCGTTTTTTATTTTATCAATCAATGTATTTGCCTTATTTTGTGTACGTGACAGCCAATTATCAAATTTGTCTAGTCCTTCTACAACAAATGACATACCTGGTATATGACTAAATAATTCCGACAATGATTGTACAACTGTTTGTATTAGCGATAAAATAACATTGCCTAATTCCAAAAATAGTATTTTAATTGACGCTACAGGGTCTTTAAAAACATTGCCAAAAAAGTTTACAAAAGTCGCAACAACATTCCATGCACCAGCAAAAACATTGTATACTATGGCATAAAATCCACCTATTACACCTGCTATGATACCCGTTGCAGATATAGTTGTATCTTTTGCCTCATTTATTTTATTAACCATTTTATATAATAACACTATAAGCAGTGTGATACCTATTATAAAAAATGTAATGGGATTGGCATACATAGCAATATTCATAGCCATTTGCGCTGCTATCACCAATCCCATAGCTACCGCAACCCCTACTAACATAGGTTGAAAAGTATCCCAATTATTTACAACATATTGAAATCCATTTACCAGAGTATCAAAAAATAATGTTGCAACTGCTCCCGCTGCTGCAAAAGCTGTCATAACATATTGTGAAAATGTAATAAATTCATCACTATTTACAATATTATTGAGTTTTTCTATTGTTCTGTTTGCTCTATCTGCTATGTACTGAAATACCGCACCCCATTGGTACAACATTTGACTTGCATTTTCATGATTAAAAAGTCTGTTAATGCCTTGTAGTACTGGTGTAAAACTTTTTAGAGCAAGTGTTTTGATTCTTGTAAATGTTTGTGATATTGTTGCGGGCATACTATTAAATTTTTGGTTTGTTTCTTCTGAAAAAGCAAGCATAGCATTTTTAACTACTTGTGCTGTTACTTTGCCTTCTTCTGCATATTTTTTAATGCTACCAGACGCCCAGCCCATGTATTTCTCAATGTTTCTAGCAATACCTGGAGCACCTGCAAGTATAGAGTTGAGTTCTTGCCCCCTTAATGCACCTGCCGCCATCGCTTGAGTAAGTTGTAACATAGCACTGGATTGTTCCATAGCACTCGCACCACCTATTACAAATGTTTTGTTTACCTGGTCCATAAATGCAATCAGTTCATCATTGTTGTTGAATGCTGCACCTGCATTCAAACCCATTTTTGCTATTGATGACGCAGTATCTGTATAACTTGCGCCTGCCTCAAATGACGACTTTAATATAGTATCTGATAATTCTTTTGTTGTGCGTAAGCCGTCATTGATTAAATTCAGTCTTGCTGTAAGTGATGTGATACTATCCGAAAGCTTGCCTATAACATTGATACCTTTTAATGATAAATACACACCAGCTATATTTTTTATAATGCTCAAAAGTCTGTTGGCACTATACGCACCACTGTTTAAACTTCTGTTAAAACCATTTTGCGCCCTTCTGCTTCCATCAATAGGAGGTGGTATTTTTTTCGCAGCGTTTTCTACTGTTTGGGTTAGTATTTCAATATTTTTTGTTTGTTGCTGTATTGATTTTGTCATACTGTCCATAGACCTTTTTGTAATATTACTCATTTCTATAGTTGCGTCTGTTTGTCGCTTTATTGATTGCCGCATACTATTCATAGATTTTTTTGTAGTATTACTCATTTTCATTGTTTCAGTAGTTTGCTTTCCTATTGCCTTTGTTGCTCTTTTTAGAGCATTTTCCATGTTTGTCAATTTATTTGTTTGTTTTTGTATAGCTTGTGAAGATTGCGCTGCCATACTTGTCATGTTTTTCATTTCGTTTGTTTGTATTTGAAAAGATTGTATTACTTTTTGTGTAGACTGTCCCGTAATGCTTGCCATATTGATTATAGCACTTGTTTGTCCCTGTAGTGCTTGTGTTGTTTGCAATGCTGACTGTCCCGTCATATTTGCCATATTGACTAATTCATTTGTCTGTTTTTGTACTGCTTGTGTCATACTTTTTATGTGCTGTTCAGATACACTTGCTGCATTGCCTATGTTATGCAATCCCTCCGACACTCTTTGCCCTGTTCTGTCTATACCTGTAAGCCTTTGTTGCATTTGTGCAATGGTCGTCTCGGCATTTCTGATTTCATTTCTTGCCGCTGACAAAGCACCTACATCAATGCTGTTACCTGATACCCTTTGCATTTTTTCAAAATGACTAATTGTCATATTGATAGCATTGCTAATACTTTGTAACGCGGGTGTCCAGCCGTTGTATAACTCTATTGAGGAACGTATTGTACCCATATACTCACCCCCTTGCACTACAATTTATAACTATTATTTCATTTGCTTTTTTGCCACTTCCTGTAACAACTTTTGTATTTCAGCAATAGTATACAATTTATGTTCCTTCAATATTACGCTCAATATATCCCTTTTATCAGCAAAACGCTTACTTTGTAGTATTGCATTTTTTGTAAATGTCAATTCCCTTTTCTCATCACAATACTTTTTTATTTTCTCTTGCTTTTCCATACTGTTTCAACCCCTTCATATATTCTTCTGGTTGCTTTTGTTTATACATATAAAAATCATAATTTACAAAAAAATGAAGTACTCCTTTATGCATTTCGGTGTGTCTGTGTGTACCCCTTATCAAACTGTTATCCTGTAATGCTATCCATTCTAAAAGCCTATGTAATTTTTGTTGTACTTCCCAACATTCTGCATTTCCTTTTAATGGAAAATAGTTTACTATAAATGTATGTTGTGCCAAAAATCTCAAATCTATAGCATTTTTCTCTGCATTGCTGATACAGTGAATAAAAAAGCAAGGCTTTTTTAAGCATTGCGGTATTTGTTCGGTATAAATATGTTGTGTTTGATATTCTTTTCTGATAGCACGTGCTATAGCCTGTATCAGCTCATTTACCACCGTTTATCGCCTCCATTAAGAGTGCCTCTAATTTTTGACTTATGATTTGGTCTAAATTTCTTTGTAAATCTCTTTCGGCTATTGTCAACATAAATTTACCTTCTACCCAACCCTTTTTTAATCTTTTTCCTATTGCCTTTACATATCTGCCTGGTGTCTGTGCGTGTCCAAATTCCACATATTCAGCATACTCTAAAGGGTTTATGACTTCTATATGATAGCTATTTCCTATTTTTTGTATATCTGTTGTTGTCCATGATTCTGCTAGTTTATTTGTTTTTCTTGGCGTTCTTTGTATAGCAATTTTCATTAATTCACTTGCAACGTGTTTTGTGACAGTACTACAATAAGCGTCTAAATCTATGTCAATCAATTTTTGTATTCTGTCACGCAATGCAATCATGTCAGAAATATCTATTTTTACACTCATTAAGCGTACTCCTTTTCTAATTTTAATACAATTTCTCTATGTGAGCCGTATAATGCTGATTTTCCAGCGCATAGAAATGTATTTGTTTCTCCTTCTTGTGTCACAATGATTTTGCAACCTTCGTTTGCTTCAATATCTGGTGGCAAAAATAACTTTATTATTTGTGAAATATCTGTTGTTGTTTCTGTCTGCTCCCCTTGTTTTGCTCTTTCATAACTTAGTCTGCATGGGATATTTTCATATTTTGTAAACTCTATTGTGTTGTTCGTTAAACCTTTTTCATTTTCATAGTATATAATGGTACAAATGCCATTGTATAGCTTTTCTATGTGTTTTTTTAATATATGAGAATATTGCATATTTGCCCCCTACAACATAATTCCGTTCGCAATGTTAAAGTTCTTTGTCAAACTTTTTAGGGGGAAAGTTTGCAGGTGCGGACAGCGTCCGCAAATAAAACAATATTTTCCAAATCCCTTTAGCCTTTACACTAAACTTTTATAATATCTACACTTTTTTTATTCTGTTTTGTTAAAACCTTGAGAGCGTTGCTCTCAAACTCTCACCCGCTTTTTAAAAAAAGCGGGGCAAAAACTTTACCTTTTGCGAACGCAATGATAACAAAACTTTTTCTTTAGCGTTCGGAATTTTATCATTATTTTATTATTTTACAATTACTGTCATGTACAATTTTTCCATTGCCTGTACAGGTGCAACATTTGTTACCACCACAACACTATCTTTATTTTCTCCCTGCTCTACTATTACATCATCTGATATAAAATCTGTAATCGCCTCTATTCTTTGCAGTTGATTATAATAGTCAACAATATCATTCCAGAAGGCAATACGTCCCGCATAATTATTTTGCACTTTACCCAAATATTTATTATAAAAAAGTGTTGCAATATCATTACCTATCTGGTCAAGTACTCTTACAATTTGATTGCTTTTGAAATGCTCTGACTTTTGAGGCGTTACTGTAACAAGTGTGTTAATGTCTTTCAATACCCTAACATCATCACCTACATTGTGAAATATCAATTTCCCTTTTTCAACAGCATTTTCAATTTGCATTTGTGTGTAGTCGGTATCAATATCGTACTCACCATCATAAACCATATTTGTCAAACTTTTTTGCACTTCACAACCTGCCACCGCTCCTGTCAGCCAATAGACAAGTGAAAACTCACCGAACAAATTTTCATCAACATTCAATAATTTGTTTTCAACAGAAATCACACCTTCATTATCTACATTTTCTGCTCTGTATACAATCGTCTGAAATTTTACACCCTGTTGCTCTCTCATGCGTATTGTGAATGCAACAAATAAATCAATAATCGTTTTTTCATCTGTATTGCAACCCAATGCATGAAAACTATATTTTTCTATTTTATCTAAAAACTTTTGATAATTTTCTCCTGTTCTGCCTTGCCCGTCAGTACCTCCTGTTAATGGCATATTTGCCGTTGGCTGTAATTCGGCTTGTTTATTAAATACTACAAAATCATTATTTTGTAATTCTTCCGCTGTTGATACAATTTGTTTATGCTGTTCTATATTGTCGAGTAATGTTTTAACAATATAACCCCCATCAACATCATTTTCTACTATAATTGATAAGGCATTGCCTCGTGCCCCTCCATAAACAGCCGTTGCAATGTCATTTTTTGCTTTTTCTGCTCCGCTGTTTAAACGATACCCCAAAAGTATTTTAGCGTGTTTGAATATTTCTCTAAACATCTGCATTTGTGGATGTGTGTAATCATATCCAAAAAGTGATATGGAATTTTTCATAAATTCTTGTGCTGTTACTGTAATTACTTCGTTTTCTTTTCCCCAGTCTGAAACAAAAGGCATTGCTACAATGCCCCTGTCAGAAAGTGTTGCTGACGCTCTTGTAGCTGATGTAAAATTGATGTATGTCCCTGGTAAAATTTTGTTTTGTGTCGTAAATGTGCCGCCACCTAATGCCATGTTGTAACCTCCTTACTTCATTATAATTGCGTTCGCTAAATTTAAAGTTCTTTGTCAAACTTTCTGGGGGGAAAGTTTGTAGGGCGCGGGACAACGTCCCGCATATAATAAATATTTTCTAAAACCTCTAGAACGTTTACACTTAAACTTTTACAATATCTACACTTTTTTATTTTGTTTTGTTAAAACCTTGAGAGCGTTGCTCTCAAACTCTCACTCGCTTTTTGAAAAAAGCGAGGCAAAAACTTTATCTTTTGCGAACGCAATTTTATCATTATTTTTTATTCAATTCTTTTACATAAATATCGATATAAGCAACAACTACTGCTTTTTCTTGTTTTTTCATATTAATAAACTTTGAGGGTGTCCAGTTAAAATTTACCATACAAAAATATGCGTAATTACTTTCCCAGTCGCCCTCATTGATTAGTTTTTTGCTTGTTCAACTAATTCTTCAAAATCCTCATCAAAATTGTTAATCATGCGAACACTTTCAAGCAATTTGTAATACTCTCCGCAAGTCAGCATTTCTTTTAACAAGTCCTCACCATTCATAACATGATAATGGTCTTGCAATTCCGTGTTCAACAAATCCGGATACACCACACACATTGCAGCCAATTTTGACATATAAAGCTCATTGTTAAATTCCCTTTCTGTTATGCCATTTTTTGCCTTTTTGACAATGGTACATTTTTTTCTTAACTGTTCGTCTTGTTCAGCCGATATTGCTTTTAGTTCCCATTCTACTGGTTTATCATTTTCAATAAACCTGCTACTAATGACTATTTTTTGATTTTCTGGCTTGATTGGATTTAAAAATGCATTTAAACTCATATGTATACCCCTTTCTTATTACATTCCTTGTAATTCTTCAAATTCTTCTACTAAATCCCAATTTTCAAATGTAAAATCAATATCTTCATCAAGATATTTGTCTTCATTAGCGTCTACTTTTGCAACAATCACTTTATTTAGATTGCACCCTTTTAATGTTGTAGTTTGTCTTCCTGCATCACTGCCAGGGTCTTCATTTATAATAATCATGTCGAAATATAAATCTTCACCCGTATCTTTAAAATGTTTCATTGCTTTCCGGAATACAGATGTGTTGTAATGAAATGTTGCACTACCTGTACCTTTTAAATTGATTGTTTTGTTGCCTTTCATTTTTTCCCCTAATATGGGAACTTCTACTTTTGTTTTCTCAACAGTAGCTTCTACTTTTATGGCACTCATAAAATTGATACGTCTGCCATCTATTATGACATAACATTCGCCACGATTACCTGCTACAGTGTCTTTTGCTAACATTGTTTTAAATGCCATGTTGTAACCTCCTTATCTCGTTGTAATTGCGTTCGCTAAATTTAAAGTTTTTTGTCAAACTTTTTAGGGGAAAAGTTTGTGGGGCACGGGGCAACGCCCCGCATATAACAAATATTTTCTAAAACCCCTAGACGTTTACACTTAAACTTTTACAATATCTACACTTTTTTATTTTGTTTTGTTAGAACCTTGAGGGCGTCGCCCTCAAACTCCTACCCGCTTTTTAAAAAAAGCGGGGCAAAAACTTTACCTTTTGCGAACGCAATGATAACTAAACTTTCCCCTTTGCGTTCGGAATTTTATCGTTATTTTACCAACCCATTCTTCTATATCTATCCAGTTGTATTTTATAATTTTTCAATATATCAGAAGTACTCAAATTCATACAATTCGTGGTATCAAAAGCAACAGATACATCACCTTCCGTAATACTTTTCACTGTCCCTTCTATTTGTTGCTGTTCAAAATTTCTACTTCTATATAAATCCATAGCAATATTTAATACAACATTGTCTAATTTTTCTGGTATACTTTGTAATCTACAATAATTACATATCATATCTATTGTGCTGTTTATTGTAAATAAAAGCACTTCGTCACTATCGTCATTTTTTACCCCTAGTAACTTCTTTAACGTTTTCAGTCTTTCCGTCGGTGTCGGCATACTCATTGCCCCCCTGCAATTCTGTTTTTAATTTCTCATTTTCATTTTGCAATTCTTGTAATTCTGTTTTCAATTTTTCATTTTCGACTTGCAACAATTCTGCTACATTTTGCTGTTCTTCATTTTTTGTATATTCTTCTCCTATTACTTGAAATCCCATACTTATCAATTTTTGTTTTATATATTCGCTTTCCGTTTTTTTCTGAACATTTAGCCTTTCCAATATGTACATATATACTACCTCCTATGCTTTAGGTTTTACATTCACCCACAAGCCACTCATAGCGTTATCTAATATCCATAAATCATGATATTTTCTATAATCAATTTTCCAAGCATTTGCTTTTTGATTTGTCATAGGGTCAAATACTCTTGTAACATCTGTTTTAGATATCGCAATCGGTACATTTCTCATACAGATTATCCAATTGATATCTTGTGCATTTTCCGCTGTAACAAATCCTCCTGCTTCCTGTCCTGCCGTTTTACCATCATAAAATGTATATGCTGTTTTCATTCTTGCAGAAGGTACTGCAATAATTGTATTGCCGTCTATTGTTTTAACTTTTCTATGAATACTACCTTGAGAAAAACTACCAACATCTATCCATTTTGATATTTCTTTGCTGCTACTTAATATATTTTGTACTGTAATAGGCATTGTTACAATAAGTTCTGTATCAGCACCTGCAACATCTCGTATTGTAGTAATATCCTCCATAAGTTTTGACAATATATCATCTGGTTGTGGCGTATATATTGTATTCCTATTTTTAGCCATTGCTTGTGCAGCAATACTACTATAACGATAGGCGTCAATTTCTGGTATCATATGCATTCTTTGAAATTCACTTACTGTATTACTTGCATTTGCTATAAAATTACTTTCATCAACATCCATAGCGTCAAGTTGGAATGTTCTACCTCTATCTTGTGTCATTATTTTAGTCTGATATTTTAATGTTACAGACCCCTGTACAAAACCATTATCTCTATCATAGTCACCTGCACCATCTGTTGTAAGTATAGGGATTTTAACCTCATCACCGCCATGATATATTACTTGTCCTGCATTATCCTCCATCCAGCCACTTGTTGATTTTTCTAATATTTCTCTATCCAGTGCCTGCATAAATAGTTTAGAAAATTCTAATGTATTAATTGCCATATATTACCCCTCCTGTTATGAAAACATTGCTTTTTCAATTTGTGCTTTTAAATCATTTGCAGTATTCAAAAAGCCTTTTTTACTACTACCGTCAGCACCTTCTATACGTGTTTGCTCAATATTAAATAAATAACTATCGCTCTTTTTGATACTTTCTAAATCCAGCCCTTGCAATGTACCGTCTTCTTTCAATGTGATACTATCCATATCAAGCAATGCTTTTATTGCTTTTGTATTTTTACCCTTTGCCTGCATAATGGCAACATCTACAGCATTGTGCTTACGACTTTCATTTAAGCGTTTTTGTAATGCTTCTGTATCCTGTTTATACTTTTTCTGCAAATCAGCATATTGCTGTTCTGTATTGTTGCCCGCTGATTTCTTTAACTCCACAATATCAGCATCCCTTTGCGCTATCTGACCTTCTAAATCCTTTTTTGCTTGTACTGCAATGTTGTAATCTTGTTTTGTAATGTAACCCCTTTTGATTTCCTCCGCAATTTTCTGTTCTAACTCCTGTGCCCCTTCTATGCCTTTCAACATTTCTTTTAGCCATTCCATAATTATCACCCTTTCTTTATTTTTTACCAATAATAAAAAGCAGTTTTATGACTTACTTAGGTCAATACGGCATTATGGAATATCATCCACAATCTGTACCATTGCGCTGCTTTCTACTTCTAGCCTGTCAGCAAACAAGCCGTAACGTTTCCCCAAAAGTTCCGCTGCTTTTAATCTTTCTTTTGCCCCGACATATTTCTCTGCAATTTTCTGCGCACCATACACCATCAATGCTACTTGCTCTTTTTGCTCCCCCCTCATAACAGAAGTCAAATACTCCATAATCTCATGGGTATCAGCTATGTTATCATTTTTCAGTTTTTGTAATTGTTCATCAATGTATTTTTTCACTTCAACATTTTTCAACATTCTCTGTCCTACAGAATAAGCTGTTTTTTTAGAATACCCTGCACGTATTGCCGATTGAGTGGCATTGCAGTCAATGAGATATTCTGTACAAAAACGCTTTTGTTTTTCTGTCATGGGCAACCCTCCCCATAAAAAAAAGGAATCGCTTAACGATTCCTCAAATATTGATATTACAATCATATCATATTAATGTGTAACATACTGTTCCTTTTGTGTAACATATTGTTCCTTTTTTTCAAATTTCTGAAGGGCATACCTATGTAATTTTCTTGTATATGGATATGTATAATTCATCTCAACCGCTATCACTTCTAAACTTTTATACTCCACATATCTTTTATAAAGTAACTGCATATATTTATGATTATCAAGCGATTGTATTTGTTTTATAATTTCATTTTTTTGGTCAACAAATTTATCAATACTATCATTGATGTTTTGTTCCATATCCATAATTATCAGTATTGTTTTTTCAAAATCAGCGCAATTACTTCTACTTGCTTTTACTTTTTGTGAAGTATAATTTACCCCCTTTAATTCTTTTCTTGTATTTTTGAGTTCATACAGCCATGCAATATTTTGATTGATTGCAATATCCATTTTTTGTAACTGCAACAAATATTCTTTTGCTTTCACTTTCGTCGCCCCCTTGATTGTATTTTTAAAAAGTAGTATACTATCATTAACAGTTGATGGGGCGAAAGCCCCCTTTTTTTTTATGCCCACTTTTTGATAACTGATTCGCTTATGACAAAAATGACAAAAATGACAAATTTTTTGGCTATTCCTTTTTACACACACATATATATATACTTTTTTTATTTTCTTATTAACTTTAATATTTTTTATCATTTTTATCATAAAATATATAAAAACCTTGATATTACTGACTTTCTGCTATGACAGTTTTAAAATTTTTTTATCATTTTTCTATCATAAAAGTATCATTTTTATCATAAATTTTCACTATAGTAATAGAATTAAAATGAAAATTTAGCATATAAAACTTGGTTTATGATAGTTTTTAAAAAATTTTTTGTCATAAATTTATCTGATTATAGTATCACATATCATTATTTGGTAAAAAAATATCATTTTCATCTTCCCAAATCATAAAAGCATAATTTTCATAAATATAGCCATCTTTTGTAGTCCTTTTTGTTACAAATCCTTTTGCTTCCATTTCATCAAAAAATGTTCTTTTTCTTACCCTTGCCCTTTCATAATATTGACAATACTTATCATATTCCCGAAACATTTCAGCACGCTTGATATTATGCCCTTGTTGTGGTTGTAAGCAATCTGCAATGAATGAGTATACACTATCACCATTTTTATATATCGTTTCTTTTACTCTTTTGCTGTTGTCACTTTCGTATATATCATGATTGTCTAATACTTTACGCAATCCCTGTACTGCTGTAAATATCCAGAAATCAACTTCTTTTAACATTTTTTCTTTTAAATGAATATCTTTATTCTGTGGCTTTTTATTCATTTCAATCACCCTTAAACGCCTTCGAAATCCATCTGACTTATCATCAACATGAGGAAATCTATTTGCACTAAAAAGCAATTTCGCATATGGCTTAAAACTGAAACTATCTTTCCCTTTAAATTCTGCCTGTATGCTGTCACCGCCTATAATCTTTTTGAGTTCTGCATCGTCATCTATGTTGATTTTAGGAATATCAGCACAAGTATTGATTAACTTCAAAAACAGTTGAGAAGAGAAAAACCTTTGCGTCAACTTATCCATAGATAGATTTGATATATTTTTTTCTCCTATTACAGCATGAAACATTTCAATTAAAAGACTTTTGCCGTTTGCACCTTCCCCTAACAATAACAAAAACACTTGATACAATATTGTATGTGTTAAGCATACCCCCATATATTGGAAAACTGTTTCAATATCCTGCACATCAAAAGATGTTTTTAAAAACTGTTGAGAGTGTGGAAATCTTTCTAAATCTGTCCTTGTAAGACTTGTAAAATTATGTGGTATCTGATTCATACTAAAATACTGGGGCGAATGTGGTAATAACTCCATTGTTTTTACATTTAACATACCATTTTTAAAATTAACCCAGTAAGCAGGGAATTGATTCAATTCTCCATACTGCTTTTTAATAGATGGCTGTATCAATAATAAATCATATATCCTATTGATAGTACGTGAGTTTTGAAAATCTCTATATATCAAATTTTGTATTTTGTACTTTAATATTTCGCCTTTTCTATCTTCCTCATAAAATCCATTGCGATACAGATATACTACATCAGCTACTTTTATAATGTTTTCTGTACTTATGATATAGTCTACTATTTCCACATCAAATACACCTGTTATTTGCCCTTTGCCATTAAACTTATGAAATCTGTCAAGTGAACAGTCCATATAATTGCGTTCGCCTAATTCAGAGTTTTTTGTCAAACTTTTTTGCAAAAAAGTTTGTGGGTGCGGGTGAAATCCGCTATCATGAACATTGCCACTATCTGTATTTTGTTGTAATGCTGTATGAGTTTCTACATTATTAATGGGGTTATTTTTATTTATATCAATATTTCTAAAATCCTTTTGAGCATATTGCTCTTTTGTTACTGTGGGTTGATACACTGTATCACAACAATCTATAGCCTTTGTTATGGTCATATCACCATATGTATTGATACCATGCTTTTTACTCCACTTTTCCCTCATCAATCCACTTGCTCTAAATATCCTATCCATTTGCACATCATCGCAACCAGTCCAGAACGCTAACATATTACAAAATGACAAATCCGCCTCTGACTGGCTTTTATAATACCCCTGCCAATTCCCTGCATACAAATCTAAAAACTTACTACCGTTTTGACTTCTACCAGCCATATCTATTATTTTATTATCATCTAAACAGATTGCAGGTTGTAACATTTGTTGTTTTGAAGTTTCATACTTTTTTGCACTAAAATACTTTTGATAAATTGTGTCAATTTCCTGTTGTCTTTCTCCTATTATGGTATAACCTTTTAATACATTTTCTGTAACAGTAAAATACCTCCCACTGTCATACATTTCTAAACCTAAATCGCTGTTTTTTCTTCCTGCTCCTGGCAATTTCCCCTTGCATATAATGTGTATACCTGTACCACTAGGGCTAATTTCTGTATAACTTTGAAAAGTAGATATTACATCTAATGCTAATTTTGACATTTTGCCGTCAACAATACAATGGTCAATGTCTATGCCCACATAAGGGGATTCGCTGAACATAAAGCCCAAACCGCTTATACTCTTGTCTTTCTCCATAAACGATTTTGATTGCTGATATGTCCCCCATGTTGCACTATCATTACTTTTTGCAGTGTTGCCCGTTTTTGGGTCTATGGGTATTTTGTTTCTGTGACATACCCAGTTAGTCACTTTTTTTAGTTCTTTCAATAAAGCACCTCCTTCATATAAAAATCTTGTTATCATTCCGAACGCATATTCAAAAGTTTTTCGTAAACGTCCGTTCGCATATTCAAAAGTTTTTTGTCCAACTTTTTTTTAAAAAAGTTGGTGGGTGCGGGTGAAACCCGCAAATAAAACATATTTTTCTAAATCCCTTTAGCCTTTTCGCTAAACTTTTACAATATCTACACTTTTTTTATTCTGTTTGTAAAAACCGTGTACGCTGTCCACACCTGCAAGCCCTTTAAAAAGTGCTTGAGCCTAAACTTTTCATTTTGCGAACGCAATCATAACAAAACTTTTTCCTTTGCGTTCGGAATGATTACTCCAATTACTTTTTACACCAAAAATAGTATCAAATAGTATCAACTTTTCATGATTACTGATATTTCTGTTTCAATGCCTCCAACAATTCCCCTTGCACATTCCCTTTTATCTGCAACGTTTTATAAACTCTCTCATCAACGGTATTTTGAACAATCAAGTGATGTATCAGCACATTATTTTTCTGCCCCTGTCTATACAGCCGTGCATTTGCCTGCTGATACAACTCCAAACTCCAGGGCAATCCAAACCACACAATAATATGCCCTCCCTGTTGCAAATTCAGCCCATGTCCAGCGCTCTGTGGGTGTACCAAAAGCAATGCGATTTCACCATTATTCCACATTTTAATATGATTTTCATTTTCCAGCTTTACAGCATATGGAAATTTTTTGCATATTCTTTCGCAATCAAATTGAAAAGTATAAAAACACAATACAGCTTGTACTGCTGAAACATCAATAATATATTCTAATAAATTGATTTTAGCGTTATTTACTTCAATATAGATTTTATTTTCTGTATATACTGCACCATTACAGTATTGTAAAAGTTTGTTTGTCAGCACACCTGCACTATTCGCTGATACTTCCCCCTCTAAAAATTCCATATAGCTTTGTCTTTCAAACAACTCATATTGTTTGCGCTCACTGTTTGAAAATTTCACATTTTGTATTAAATTGATTCTTTGGGGTAATTTCAACCAGTCACTCGCCTGCATACTCATACAAATATCAGACAATAAAGCATTGATATGCTTTTCGCTTTGGGGTTTCAGCTTGTAATTAAATATGGTAGTAGCATTTCTCTGATTCGGCACAAAATAACGTTCTCTGTAAGCCGTGAGTGTCTTTCCCAATCTTTGCCCGCCGTCAATCAAATATATCTGACTCCATAAATCCATCATACCATTAGGTGCAGGCGTACCCGTCAACCCTACAACCCTTTTACAATGTGAAATATACTTTTTCAATGCCTTAAATCTCTGCGACTTTGGAGATTTAAAACTACTTAATTCGTCTATCACAACCATGTCAAAATCCCATGCAAGCCCTCCCGCAATTTCTTTTGCTAGCCATGGCACATTTTCACGATTTATAATGTATATGTCAGCGTCTCTGTAAAGTGCTTTGTGCCTTGTCACCTCTCCCCCTAATACCTTGTTTATTTTGATATGCTTCAAATGCTCCCATTTCTGACATTCTTCACTCCATGTACTTTCTGCTACTCTCAATGGCGCAATAATCAGTGCTTTGTTTATCTCAAAATTGTGATACATTAGCTCATTTATTGCAGTAAGTGTGATAACTGTTTTCCCTAGTCCCATATCTAAAAATAAACCTACTCTTGGTGTGTTGAGTACTTTTTTGATTGCTGTTTTTTGATATTCATGAGGTATGAAATTCATGTATTTACCCCCTATCACTAAATAGTATCAACATATTTAAAATCATTTTCCGCACTACCATACAACGGACGTTTATCATCAAGTGGCACAAGTGTAGGATTTCTATGCACTGCAACAAATTCCCCCAACACATCATGAAATTTATCTTTTAACTGTTTTTCCATATCCGCAACAGTACGCAATGACTTTTTGTATACAATATCCTCTGTATATCCCTTTTTAAATAATATTTTTGCAACATCATCATCTGGTATACTATATGCTCTTGTTTTCCTACCCTCAACAACTTTATACCCCTTAAATTCTACCCCCTGTAATGCCTGTTGTAATGCATATTCTTTGATACCCTTTGCCCATTTCGCAAGACTTTCCGCCTTTTCTATGATATGAGCAATTTCATAATGACTTAATTCTGACAGCTTTTTCCCCTGATATTTTGATACTTCACACATACTTTCTGCAAATGCTCGGCATATTGGTATCGCTCTGCAAAATCCTTCTGTACAGTGCGCACCAGGTACACATTCCCCATTGCCGTTGTAAGCCTCCTCAGCAATGTTTTGTATACTTTCCCCCCATTGATATAGTTCTTTTGCCGTCATTTCAAATGTACTAATATTATTTTTACGGGGCTGGTATATTGCCATTGTGACATTTTTAATATCATATAACCAATCATATTCTTCTAATGCACCCAAAGCATATAGCATAATTTGAGGATTATTCTCTGCGCTCACCTCTACACCTTTGCCATATTTCAAATCAATGACATCAATATGCCTGTCACATATCAGCAATGCGTCAGCCGTTCCAAATCCTTTCCTTGCAAATCGCGAATAATCTACACATTTTTCTATAGCAATCAGCACATCATTGCTATATGTTAGATTTTTTCTATATTTCTCTAATACAAAATTTTTATAGCATTCTGTATGTTTTTCCATTTCCTCGTCGATTTCCAATTTTTCTATTTCTCTATCGTATTCCTCTTTGCTTATGCTACCAATCGCACACCGCAATTTTAATTCTGCTAGTGTATGTGCTGTTGTACCTTCTTTTGCGAATGTACTTTCTTCTTTTGGTATATTTTCCTCCATGCGAATAGAAGCCGTACAGTTTAACCACTTTATTGCACTTGACGCTGATAGTTTCGCATGATTCGCCATAATTTTCACCCTTTCGTTATTGTCCCGTTCGCAATGTTAAAGTTTTTTGTTAAACATCTGAACGCATATTCAAAAGTTTTTTGTCAAACTTTTTTGCAAAAAAGTTTGTGGGGGTGCAGGGGTGAAACCCCGCAAATAAAACAATATTGCTTTAAACCCCTAGAAGGTTTACACTCAAACTTTTACAATATCCAGCACTTTTAAAATAATTTTGTTTTGTTAAAACCTCGAGACTTGGCAAAAAACTCTCACCCGCTTTTTAAAAAAAGCGGGGCAAAAACTTTTTCTTTTGCGTTCGGAATGATATCATTATTTACTTTGCAACAATTCATTTACTTTTTCATTACTATCTATGACATACACATCAAAACCCAATTTTCTCAACTTTCTATGTACAGCAATCTGCAAAGGTCTAGGCTTTTGTCCTGTTGCCTTCAGCTCCACAAAAAACATTCTACCATGTGGTAGTAACACCAATCTATCGGGCAATCCTGCAAAATTGGGGGAAACCAACTTAATAGCCATTCCCCCCATTGCTTTCACCTGTTTTACAAAATTACTTTCTATTGTACTTTCTTTCATAATCAAAATGGAACATCATCGTCATCATCATCTACAGCAGTGAAATCATCATCTAGTACAATATCAGCAAAATCGTCTTCCGCTCTTGCTCTGCCCCCTAAATTCTCACCGTCACGTGTTTTCATAATATTGTTTAAACCGCAAGCAATACCTTTATTACCATTTCTGTTATATGCATAAAACGTAACAGACACATAGCCATAACAACCAGAATAAAATTGTGTTGTATCTATAATGGGCTGTCTTTTTCTGTCCACCACACCTGGAGGCGTTTTACAATTTGCATTCATAAAATAATGTCCTGTATAGGCATCATCATCTTCACGGTCTGTATCTCCATCCCTTATGGGTATCATTAAATTTGTTGGTATTTTACCCCCAAATTTTGAAATTCCTTCTTGTTTTGCCTGCTCTATCGCTTTATTAATTTGTTTCAGTATTTGTTTGTTGCTTTTTGGTATCAGCAAACTAACAGAATATTTTGCTTCCTCGCCGTTACTACTCCATGGCTCAAATACATGACAATAACTAAATCTAACCTCACCAAATACAACTTTAATTCCCATATGTAAAACCTCCCATTATTGTAATTCTTCCAAATCTTTCAAAAACGCACCATAATCACATTGCTTGATACCAGAAACACCTTGTCCGCCATACTTTTCATTAACCAAATCAATAATTCTCTGTCTGCCTACTATTTTTCTTTTTTCATTTGCAAGCTCTCTCACATATTGCAATGTATATTCCTGTTGTTCTTGTTTGTTTTGTTCTTTCTGGTTTTGCTGTTGTTCCTGTTTGTTTTGTTCTTTCTGGTTTTCCTGTTTTTGCTGTTTTTCTGTTTTTGTTGCTGCTTTATTTTGCGCATCATACTTCATATTTGTTGCTTGCAATATTGCCTCCACCACATCAGCAGTGTGTGTGGCAATATCATTTTCATCAAATTTTATTGTAATTTCCATATTGTAATATTCTCCCTTCTGTGTTATTATTTATAATAAATATATTTTTTTGCCCCCCCTTTTAGCAATCTCTTTCCTTTTGGGGGGGGGCTTTTATAACTTACCAGAAATGTAATATATTGCCATAGTAACTATTATCACAAATAGATATTCACTACCTACAGCAAAATAAGCCCTCTGATAATACGTATACTGTATACTCCATATCAGCACACCACTACTAATCACACATGTTATAAATATCTGTAGCAATTTTTTCATGCCTTTATAACCTTTCAATATATACACTATTTTTTCTCTGTTTTACATTATAAATATCTTTGCTGTTTGTTCTATTTCTAAGTGAACGATATATAAAACTTTTGCGTCTTGCTTCCTCTATCGTTTCAAACTCAAACACTAAACATTCCTCGTCTGTATCCAAAAACGCCTCAATAATGAGTGTATCTTTTGATTTTATTTTTTCAGGTTTATAATTTCTAATTAATCCAACTTTCACGTCATCACTTCCCATATATTGTATATATTTTTTATTTTTGTTCGTAATTGTATCGTGATATGTCATGTTATCAAATTCACTGTTTATCATACTATCTAAACTAATTGTTTGAATTTGTCTTTTTTGCCTTTGTATTTCATGACATACATATGCTGACATCACACGAAATGCAATCACAGAGAAACGATATTTGTGTAAATCCTCTCTTTTAAACCATGACTGTACTGCTTTTATGTAAGCTATTGCTACAACATCATACCATTCTTTGTTATCCAAATGATGTATGACTAAAAACTTGTACAACAATGCATGATTTTCTGTAGCAAATATTTTTTGTTGTTCTGTCAAGGGGGTGTTGTATTTTAAGTATTTCATACTTACCCCTCCTGTTCCACTTCATTCATCGGTATCACAATGCCTGTATATTCTTGGAATTTTTTAGATGAAATCCAGTAATTCCATTTCCCAGTATGTACAGCATATCCCCAGGGAAATCGCCCATCTTGTAATCCTTTTCTAATCCATACCGGATTTTTTTGCATAAGCTTTGCGGCAAGACATACAGGCACATTAAAAACACTGTTGTTTTGTATTGCTAATTCTGGTACAATTTCTAAAAAGTAACTTTCATTCATACCCAAAGCGATAGCAATTTCTTTTTTTAAATCGTTATAGGGTTCTCTGTCACCGCTCAAATATAAACTGATTGCAGAGGGGCTAAGCCCTGTTAACTTTGCCACTTTTGATTGAGACAAATGTAATTCATTCATCAATTTTTGCAGTTTTTTTGAAAACATAATTGTCCTCCTTTCTCTTTTACCAATTCATCAAGTGTACAGCCTAATACATCTGCTATCTGTATAAGCGTTTGCACTTTTGCAGATTTTGTGTCATTTTCTATAGCTGCTATCAATGGGCGTGATACGCCTACTTTATCTGCAAGTTCTTGTTGTGTCATGTTATTCTGCTCTCTTAATAACTTCAAATTTTTACTCAATACCATTTGCAATATTCCCCCTTTCTGATACATTACTGTATTTCTTGAAACTGAAATAGTATATCATTTCCGTACAATGATACAATTTTGAACCCTTCATCATTCATGTCAATTTGATAATCCATATCATAAATATGGCTTAACGGCAATAGTGTGACGCCTGCAATCATCAACCAATATTCTCTATCTGGTTTTTCATTTTTGTATGCATAATATGCAGTTTTTACACTGTCTAAAAAACATTGTCCCCATTCAGATTGTAAAAATTGTTGTTTGTCAAATGGTAATATTTGTTGTTGCTGTTCACATTCAAATGCTTTTAAAAAATTGCATATATTGCAGTTGCGTTGTTGCTGTTCGTGTTCTATTTCTATTTGACTGACCATAACGTCTAAACTGACAAGTGTGTTTTTCCAATCTGCAATAAATTTCTTTCTGCTCATTACTACCGCTTTACTGTCTATCTCTTTTATACATTTTAAAATATCAATGTCATTTTTTTGTATGGGCAAACAAAAGCGATATGCATACCATTTTCCATGTTTTTTATAAAATACCACTCTTGTTTTATGATTCGCCTCAAAATAAATACAAGCGTTTCTTGCTAGTTCCTTTAAATCTAACTCTTTTTTCATTGCTATACTTCCTTTCATTATCATTATGTCTAAATTCACATTCTATTGTTTGCTATTTTTGTATTGCACCGCTTGGACATTGTTACTTTATTTTTCTTTATTACAATTCTTTTCTATTCAATCATACTGAAATTTGATATATTCCCCCTTCACTATTTTTGTTGTTTTGTGTTACTAATTATCTTTAAAAAATTCCCACCAATTTACTCTTAAAAACTTGCCTAATATTTTCGCATTTTTTACTGATGGCTCTCTTGTACAACTACTATACTTTTGTAATGTGTGATAATTAATTCCTGTTTTTTTGCTTAATTCTTGTATTGTTATTCCCTTGTGCTTCAATATATTGTTTAACTTCACGCTTTCACCTACTATACATAGACATTTACTACTCTTTATGGTACAATTTTCCTGCAACAAAATGTTATAAAAAGAAAGGTAGTGATATACTATGTCATCTATTTATGATTATTCAAAATTAGTTGAAAAAATAGAACGTATGACAAATCATGCAAATTCTATGATAAGTATTCAAAACCGAATACAAAATACATTTTACTCAATTCATCCTATAGTTAATATTCAAAATCGAATGCAATCCCCTTTTGAAAATGTACAAAATATTACAGATATACATAATGCTATATTGCAGATTCTTTCGATTGCGGATATTCCCACATTCAACAATCAATTACAATACTTTTACAACAACATAACAGAAGATATTGAAAAAAATGTTGATGAAGATACAATACAGCTTGCTCAAATTGCTTGTGATGCTGTTGAAAAATTTAACGAAAATCCAAACACAATAGAAAAAATTAAAAATACTTTTAGCGAAACTCCTTTTGCAAAAGATTTAAAATACTTTCTTGCACTATTTGCAACTATAGCGTCCATATTATATTACTCTGGATTTAATATAAAAGAAGATTTCATTGAACCAGTTTTAAACAATATTCAAAGTTCTAAAACAACTGATATAACCAATAAATAAATGGCATAAAAAGTTCTTTATAAAGAATAATACCTAATTGAAGAAAGAGAAGTACTGTCATTATTCTCCAATAATATTTTATTTCTCTTTCTAATTTTTTTTGTTTTTCTCCTAATTCCTTTATTGCTTGGTCCGAAATTTCTACTTTTTTTACTAATGTTTCTATTGTTGGTAATAAAGTATTAGTAATTAATTCTTTTTCTGTCAACTTGTTACCCCCCTTCACTATTTTGTTGTTTTGTGTTACTAATTGTGTTAAAATGTAATTATAGTTTTGTGTTACTATTTTGGTTACGTTTTAACTTGGTTATAGTATATACAGAAATTTTCTGAATGTCAATCTATTTTTCAGAAAATTTCTTAAAATATCATTTTTACTAAATTTAATGGAGGGTTTTACTATGACAATTGTGCAAAATATTCTAAAAATTGCTAAAGAACACAAAGTAAACAATCAAAAATTATGCCAAATTCTAAATTCAAACCCTAATAAAATATATGACTGGAAAGTTGGGAAATCTAAACCTACAGCAGAAGAATTATGTACTCTTGCAAATTATTTTGATGTAACGATTGATTACCTTGTTGGACGTACTAATGAGGACACAAATACTCATTACGAAAACAACGTTAATGGTATCAACTTTAGTAATTTAATACAGGGTAGTGGTTCTGTCACTGTCAATAGCAGTAGCAACGACTATAAAAAACTAACAGGGGAAGAAACAGAAATACTAGACATATATCGTTCATTAAATATAGAGGATAAATCAACATTTTTAAATTTTATTTTGAAAATGAAAAAAGAAAAGAGTAGTTGAAAAAGGAGGGGAATTACTTGAAAAATTTGAAGAAATTCATAAAATTTGTTGTTTGCTTTTATATGTTTGTACTTTTTTTTGGTAGTATTTTAGCAATCATTTTTGGCATAACAGAAAAGCGCAATATAGTTGATATGATAGCATTTGCTATATTTGCTATTACATCTTTTTTCATTTTAGACGCTTTATTGTTTAAAAAGAATCTCTTTAAAAAGATATTTAAAATAATATTACAAAAATGCAAAATACTATTAACAGATACAGAAAAAATTTCGTGGGAATCTGGTTTATATTCCCCCACTTTTGAATTTGCAAATGCACTAGATTACAAAGAGGAACTTTTAAAAATACGTCAAAAACAAAAAAATATAATCAAACAAAACAATGCTGTCATTCGTGCCACAAGTTCTACAAATTTGACAGTAAACGGCAGTACAAAACAAGCACAAAAAGTAATTCATGATATTCAAAAATTGTTATTACGTGCATTCAATACAGAATGTGACGACATTATAAATAAAGTCAAATATACCAATTATGATACTTCACTGGACAGAATGTATAAAAGTGCTGAGGCAATTTCAAAATTTGGTGCAACTATGGGTATTTCTATATCAAATGAATATCTTTTTGCAAAACATGACGAATTATATCTAGCATTTGAATATCAGCAAAAAAAGCAACAACAACGGGAAGAATTAAGGGAAGCAAGAGAATTACAAAGAGAAGAACAAAAAGCACAAAAAGAATTAGAAAAACGTTTACAAGAACTTGAAAAAGAACAAACACACTATCAAACAGCCTATCAAAAATTAAAACTACAGCTTTTACAAAATCCCAACAATACCGATTTACTACAAAAACAAAATGAAATAGAAATGACACTGCAAGACATTGAAAAAGCATTACAAGACATTGATTACAGACAGGCAAATATGAAGGCTGGGTATGTTTATGTGATTTCTAATATAGGTTCATTTGGCAAAGATATTTATAAAATTGGTATGACAAGACGACTTGAACCACAAGACCGTATTGATGAATTGAGTTGTGCTTCTGTACCATTTCATTTTGACGTTCATGCAATGATTTTTTCAGATGACGCCCCTGCACTTGAGGCAGCACTTCATAGAGCATTTGAAGACAAAAAAGTCAATATGGTAAATCATAGACGTGAATTTTTTCATGTAACACTTGATGAAATAAAAAACGTTGTGAGAAAAAACTTTGATAAAACAGTAGAATTTATTGACTATCCAGAGGCTGAGCAATATCGTATGAGTGAAAAAATAAGAAAAGCAAAATAGTAAAATAAAGGAGGTGATTTTATGAAAAACCCTAACAGATATGGCACAATTACAAAGCTATCGGGCAATCGTCGTCGTCCCTTCATTGTAAAAGAGGGACAAACAGGGCAACAGAAAATAATAGGTTATGCAGCAACAAAAGCCGAGGCACTTCTATTACTTGCCGAATATAATACACGTCCATGGGACATTGAAACAGACAAAATAACGTTACAACAGCTATATGAATTGTGGCTAAAAAAAAGAGC
>JBCLQL010000013.1:0-35115 GCA_041223565.1 Lachnospiraceae bacterium 46-61 | reverse complement strand
ACAATAATGATATATAATTATGTTGATGATAATATGCCTGATTGGGCTAAACCAACAATTATAAAAATGATACAAAAAGGATATTTACATGGTGTCAATGAAAAAGGAGAATTAAATTTAACATATGATATGTTAAGAATATTTGTTACAAATGATAAAGCTGGAGTATATGATAATAAATAGATTAAAATAATAAAAGTATTTTTATTTAAAATAATTTCAAATAATATTTAACTAGCATTTAACTGACATTTAATAGTTTTACAAAAATTTAATAAAAAATATAAAAAGAGTGAAGAATGTTTTATTTTTTGCTCTTTTTTTTTCAAAAAAATTTGTCATTTTTTATGCCACTTTTTGCTATTCTTTATGCCCCTTTACAATATATGCATGAGGTGCATTTGATTAGAAACTAGATAGTAACAAAATGAAAAGAAAAGGTTTAAAAATCAATGTTTTAAGTTCAGCAAGAGATAATTTTACAAAAAATAATACCCCCAAGAATGTTGTATTCTTGGGGATTTTTTTTATTTCTCTGTTATATTTGATTTTAATTTTTCAATTTCTATTATGGATAATTTACTTAATTTGAAGATATAATTGTTTCATATAATAAAACCTCTAGTTTTACTAGAGGTCAAAAAAATAGTATATGCAGATTTCTCAAAATACATTAAGGATTTTTTATTTTTTTAATCAATCATTCTAAATTTTAGACATCTTTTTGATTTTTGAATGATATTTTCAATACCTGTTTTTTCTGCAAAATAGAGTTGTTTATTTAAAAGCTCATATTGTTTGTCTTTTGATATGCATTTGAATATATCTTCTAAATCCATATCTTGCAATGGAGTACCTCTTGATAAATCCATGAGTTGTATATTAAGCCATTCTCTCCATAAGTCATGAAATAAATGTTTGCTGTTCGTATAAATTGTAGTTTGTTCAAAACCATCTTGAATTCTAATATATTGCAATACCGCAAAACCATATTTTCCGATATCTACAACTACTATGTCACAATATTTATATATTTCTGTAAATGCATCTGCAACTTTTTGACAATTCTTTTTTTCTTCTTCTGTAATATGTATTTGATTTTTTGCAGGCTGTTCTTTTTGTAATATTTGATGACACTCTATTTCAAATGCACTACCATCTTCAAAAAATATTTGAAAAGTATCTTCTTTGTCATTTGTTTCAATATCCCTTATGTCCATGGTGTTTTCCTCGTTCAGTAAATGAAAAATTTTGTCTTTAAAACATTCTAAGTTTATCATTTTTATTTTCTCCTTTGATATTTTTTACTAATCCTTTTTCTTTCATTTTATCGCCTATTTTATAAGCTAAGTAGACTATAAAAGTATTAATATGGTGAGAAAAGACCGAAAATTTACGTCCATAAAATCACTCCAATTTAAATATATTATATATTTAAATTATACATATTATGATTTATAATATTCTAAAATAGATATATTATATATCTACAATATTTTTTAAATCATTAAGTAAGGTAAGTAAATATGAAAGTTGCTGTAATAGGTTCAAGAGGATTATGTGTAAATTGTTTGGATGATTATATGCCGACAGGAGTTACTGAAATAATATCTGGCGGAGCGAAGGGTATAGATAGTTGTGCAAAAGAATATGCTGTTACACATAATTTAAGTATAATAGAATTTTTACCAGAATATGAGAAATATGGGCGTGTTGCTCCGTTAAAAAGAAATATTTCAATTATTAAAAATGCTGATATTGTATTAGCTTTTTGGGATGGAGTTTCTCATGGCACAAAATTTGTAATTGATAAATGTAAAAATTATGATATTCCAATTATTGTTTATATGATGAAATAATAATGAAATAAAAACACACCTCCTAAACATAATATGTTTAAGAAGTGTGTTTTTATAAAAAGCAGTTTTTAATATGCTCTACCCCAATAAATCATATGTTTTGCTGGTTTACCACAGCAAACGCAAGTATCTGAGATATGTTCCTGTTCAAAAGGAATACAACGAGAAGTAGCACCAGTTTTTTCTTTAATGGCATCTTCACAAGCCTGGTCGCCACACCACATTGCTTTTATAAAACCAGGAGTTTCATTGATTTGTCTTTCAAATTCCTCCATTGTTTTCGCAACATATGTTTTAGAGTCACGACGTTCTGTTGCTCTCTGCAAAAGATTTTGTTGTATTTCATCTAAAAGCTGTGTCACTCTTGTCTGCAAATTATCTATAGAAACAATTTCTTTTTCTCCAGTGTCACGGCGAGCAAGTACAACTTGATTTTTTTCAATATCTTTAGGACCAATTTCCAGACGAATAGGAACGCCTTTCATTTCATATTCACTAAATTTCCAGCCTGCAGATTTATCACTATCATCCAATTTGATTCTAGCAACAGAAGAAAGCATTGTTTTCAATTCTTCTGCCTTTTGCAATACACCCTCTTTATGTTGTGCAATCGGTATCATAATCACTTGTGTAGGTGCAATTTTTGGAGGAAGCACAAGTCCACTATTATCTCCATGCACCATAATAATCGCACCAATTAAGCGTGTTGTAGTACCCCAAGATGTTTGATGCACATATTGCAGTTGATTATTTTTATCTGTATATTGTATTTCAAATGCTTTTGCAAAACCATCACCAAAGTTATGGCTTGTACCAGACTGCAATGCTTTACCATCGTGCATTAAACTTTCTATGGTATAAGTTGCTTTTGCGCCAGCAAAGCGTTCTTTTGCAGTTTTTTCTCCTTTTATAACTGGTATTGCGAGCACATCTCGACAAAAATCAGCATAAACATTTAACATTTTAATTGTTTCTTCTTGTGCATCTTCTGCTGTAGCATGTGCAGTATGTCCCTCTTGCCATAAAAATTCAGTTGTTCTCAAAAAAGGTCTGGTTGTTTTTTCCCAGCGTACAACAGAACACCATTGATTATAAAGTTTTGGTAAATCTCTGTAAGATTGTATAATATTAGAATAATGTTCACAAAATAATGTTTCAGAAGTAGGGCGAACACAAATTCTTTCCTGCAATTCTGTTTCACCACCATGTGTTACCCATGCTACTTCAGGTGCAAACCCTTCTACATGGTCTTTTTCTTTTTGTAAAAGGCTTTCTGGTATAAACATAGGCATATAAACATTTTCATGTCCTGTTTGTTTAAAACGTTCATCCATTTGCTTTTGAAGCAGTTCCCATATAGCATAGCCATAAGGGCGTATAATCATACAACCTTTTAATTGGGAATAATCTGTTAAATCTGCTTTTTTTACAACATCAGTATACCATTGTGGAAAATCCTTTTCCATGTCGGTAATTGCTTCTACTAATTTTTTTTCTTTTGCCATTGTTATCATTCCTCCTATATTATAAAACACACAAAAAAAGACTTGATTCCCCAAAAATAAAGGGACCAAGTCACGGCGGTGCCACCCTAGTTGATAATACTAGTATTATCCTCTCTTTACTTTATAACGCAAGTAATACGCCGTGATTTTTGTCACAGAACTCAAAAAGCAGGTTCAAAAAGATTTGTTTAGGCTTTCAGCAAACGCCTTTTCTCTGTACACAAAGAGCTTTTTTACTAGTCTTTTATCAATGTTTTTTACTATTTTTTTTAATGATACATACAGTATAACAAAAAGTCAAGAGAAATTTTAAATATTCTATATGTTATATGTGTTTTTACAATAATAATTGCGGTTTTTTTGGCAAAATGCTATACTGAAAAAAATAATATGATAGAAAGGAATATCACAATATGAAAGATGATAGATTAGAAAAATTAGCAGATGTACTTGTAAACTATTCTACAAATGTAAAAGAAGGAGATGACGTTTGTATTTCGGCAGAGGACTGTGCATTACCTTTTATAGAAGCAGTAGCAAGAGCAGCAGTTAGAGCAGGGGGAATTGTACGTTATTTTGTGGATATGCCTAATGTAGATGCTATGATTGTAAAACAAGGAAATGATACACAAATTGCACAGCCAAATTTCCGTTTTGGAGAATGTGCTAAAAGTGATGTTTGGATAAGTGCATGGGGGAGTAACAATGTAAAAACATTTCAAAATGCAGACAGTGAAAAATTAAAAATGAGAAGACTTGCAAATCAACAAAACAGAAAAATTTATTCTAAAAGAATGGGTGATGGTTCTTTAAGATGGTGTGGTACACAATTCCCCACAAATGGAGACGCACAAAATGCTGGCATGAGTTTGGAAGAATATGAAGATTTTGTATATCAAGCAGGATATTTATATGAAAAAAACCCTGTTAAAAAGTGGAAAGAAATGGAAAACTATCAACAAAAATGGGTAGAATATTTAAATACAAAAAAACAACTGCATATTATTTCAAAAGATACAGATATTGTTGTAAATATTTCAGAAAGAAAATGGATAAATTGCTGTGGAAAAGATAATTTCCCAGATGGAGAAATATTTACTTCTCCTGTAGAAAATGATGTAAACGGATACATTACATTTTCATATCCATCTATTATAAATGGTCATGAATTTGAGCAAGTGAAATTGGTAGTAAAACAAGGTAGAATTGTAGAGGCAAGTTGTAAAAATGAACAAAAGCAAAAAGATTTGATGAGTTATATTGATACAGATGAGGGTTCTCACTATTTTGGAGAAGTAGCAATTGGCACAAATTACGGTATACAAAAACATACAAAAAATATACTGTTTGATGAAAAAATAGGTGGTTCTATTCACTTTGCAATAGGGGAAGCTTTTCAAGAAGCAGGAGGCAAAAATGAATCTGCTATACATTGGGATATGATAAATGACATGAAAGAACAAGGTGAAATTTATGCAGATGAAGAACTTTTTTATAAAAATGGTCATTTTATAGATGATGTATTAAAAAAATAAAAAAATGATATAACATTCCGTTTATAAAGTGGAAAAATAAGGTTTTCACTATCATAAACGGAATTTTTCAAATGCATTGCTTTTATTGTGAAATTATGGTATCTTATAAGATAGTTTTGATGTGTCAATACTATAGAATATTTGACATAATAAGATAGTGATAAAGGAGAGAATAACAAATGGATTTTGTAACAGGAAGCTGTGAAGCAAAAGATATGGAAATTGCTGATATCATGCAATTAGAAGATAATTCTATTGTAAAAACACATGGCATGATTTACTCCATTAAAAATATGGGGGATTTCGGATTTGTTGCTTTACGCAAAAGAAATGGTATTGTTCAATGTGTATATAACAAAGGAGAATCTAATTTTGCATTAGAAGATTTAGGCGTTGAAATGTCTGTAAATGTAGAAGGAAAATTAAAAAAAGATGAAAGAGCGCCAGGTGGTTTTGAAATTCATTTATTAAATGTAGAAATATTAACAAAACCAAAAGAAGCACCTGCTATCAATCTTTCTAAAAGAAAATTAGGTATGTCTTTAGAAACCAATATTGCACAGCGTCCTATTACATTAAGAAATGCTAGAGAACGTGCGATATTTAAAATACAAGAGGGCGTTATAAGAGGATTTAGAGAGTATTTTAGTAAAAATGGTTTTACAGAAATCAATACACCTAAAATTGTAGTAAGCGGTGCAGAAGGTGGCGCAAATATATTTAAACTAGATTACTTTGGAAAAAAAGCATATTTAGCACAAAGCCCTCAATTTTATAAACAGATGCTTGTAGGTGTTTATGAAAAAGTATTTGAAATTAGTCATGTTTTTAGAGCAGAAAAACATAATACTACAAGACATCTCAATGAATACATGGGTATTGACATGGAAATGGGATTTATAGATAGTTTTGTAGATTTAATGGAAGTAGAAACAGGTGCATTAAAATATACTATGGAATTATTGAAAACAGAATATGAAAAAGAAATTAAAATATTAAATGTACCAATTCCAGAAATTGATACAATACCTACTGTTAAATTTAAAGATGCAAAAGAAATGATTGCAAAAGAATATAATAGAAAAATAAAAGACCCTTATGATTTAGAACCAGAAGAAGAACAATTAATATCTAAATTATTTGCAGAAAAATATAATAGTGAATTTGTTTTTGTGACACATTACCCAATAAAAAAACGTCCTTTTTATGCTATGGATGACCCAGAAAATGACAAATTTACATTGAGTTTTGACTTGTTATTTAGAGGTATGGAAATTACAACAGGTGGACAAAGAATACATGATTATGATACACAAGTAACAAAAATGCAGTCTAAAGGATTGAATCCAGAAGATTTTGAAAGTTATTTGATGATACACAAACATGGTATGCCACCACATGGCGGTTGGGGCATTGGATTGGAAAGACTTTGTATGAAATTGTTAGGAGAATCTAATGTGCGTGTTGCTGCTATGTTCCCAAGAGATATGACAAGATTAGAGCCATAATAATATGCGTTTAAAATATAGAATTTAAAATTGCGGACAGTGTCCGCAATTTTATGATTATAAATGTAATAATATCATTATAGAAAGGAATTTGTATATGAAAATTACAGATGAACTATTAGATTATATAGGAATATTAGCTCGTCTTCATATTTCAGATGAAGAAAGAGAAAAAACAAAACAAGAAATTAACAAAATTGTAGAATATATGGATATATTAAATGAACTAGATACAACAAATATAGAAGCAATGAGTCATGCTTTTCCTGTTAAAAATGTATTTCGTGAGGATATAATACAACCTTCTGTAAATAGAGAAGATATTATATTAAATGCAGCAAATAAAAAAGAAGGTTGCTTTAAAGTACCAAAAGCAGTAGAATAGGAGGGTTTGCAGAATATGGATATACTTCAACTGTCAGCGCTTGAGCTGGGTAAAAAAATACAATCAAAAGAAATCGGCGTTGTAGAAGCAACAAAAGCCGTTTTAGAAAATATAGAAAGCAAAGAATCAGATTATCATTGCTATGTAACAGTATGTAAAAAGGAAGCATTAGAACAGGCTGAAGAAGTACAGAAAAAAGTAGACAGCGGAGAATATCAATCTCCATTAGCTGGTGTACCTGCTGCCGTAAAAGATAATATGTGTACCAAAGGTATGCAAACATCTTGTTCTTCTCGTATGTTAGAAACATTTAAACCTGTTTATACTGCAACAGCAGTACAGAAATTACAAAATGCAGGTGCGGTAATATTAGGTAAAACAAATATGGACGAATTTGCTATGGGAAGTACATCAGAAACGTCTTATTTTGGCATTACAAAAAACCCATGGAATACAGAGCACGTTCCCGGAGGAAGCAGTGGTGGTTCTGCGGCAGCAGTAGCAGCAAAAGAGGCTTTTTATACATTAGGTTCTGATACAGGTGGTTCTATTAGACAACCAGCAAGTTATTGTGGTATTACAGGTTTAAAACCAACATATGGTACAGTATCCCGTTACGGCTTAATTGCTTATGCGTCATCATTAGACCAAATTGGTCCTATGGCAAAAAATGTAGAAGATACTGCTGAAATTTATAAAACCATAGCAGGACATGACAAAAAAGATAGTACATCAGTAAATCACCCTTCACCATCATTTACATTATGTGAAAATATGAAAGGTAAAAAAATTGGTATTCCTGTTGAATTTTTTGGAGAAGGCATTGATATAGATGTAAAAGAAGCAATATATAAAGCAGCAAAAGTATATGAAAGTCTTGGAGCAGAAGTAGAAGAAATTAGTATGCCTACTATTAAATATGCTATACCTGCATATTATATTGCAGCTTGTGCAGAAGCAAGTAGTAATTTATCAAGATATGATGGCATTAAATATGGTCATTGTGCAGAAAAATATGATGATTTAGTAGATTTGTATTATCAGTCAAGAAGTGAAGGTTTTGGCTCTGAGGTGAAAAAGAGAATATTGATAGGAGCATTTGTATTAAGCAGTGGATATTATGATGCTTATTATAACAAAGCATTGCAAGTAAAAGCATTGATAAAACAATCTTATGATGATGCTTTTGGTAAATATGATTTTCTTTTAACACCAACTGCACCAACTACAGCACCAAAAATAGGAGAAAGTTTTAAAGATACATTAAAAATGTATTTAAGCGATATTTGTACAGTTTCTGTCAATTTGGCTGGGCTTCCAGGTTTAGTAGTCCCTTGCGGATTGGATAAAACAGGACTTCCTATAGGATTACAATTAATTGGTAAGGCTTTTAGTGAGGAAACATTGTTGAATGCAGGTTTTGCTTTCCAAAAAGAAACAGATTTTCATACTGTATCACCAGAAAATGCTACAAAATAAATAGAAAAATAACACAGAAATTTTGTTTGATATATAAATTTCTATGCTATGCCTCATGTTTTTGCTGTAAAACTATGAGTACAGTAAAAACGATTAGAAAGAAAGGAGAACAAAAAATATGGAATTTGAAACCGTATTAGGATTGGAAGTACACACAGAACTTGCTACAGATACAAAAATATTCTGTTCTTGTTCTACAGAATTCGGTGGAGAACCAAATACACACGTTTGCGAGGTGTGTAGTGGTATGCCGGGAACATTACCAGTGTTAAATAAACAAGTAGTTGAATTTGCTATTAGAACAGGTTTAGCAACCAACTGTGAAATTACGAGATATAATAAATTTGATAGAAAAAATTATTTTTATCCCGATTTACCTAAAGCATATCAAGTATCACAATTATATTTACCAATTTGTCAAAATGGACATATTGATATAGAAGTAAATGGCGTAAAAAAAGCAATTCGTATTAAAGAAATACACATGGAAGAAGATGCTGGAAAATTGATACATGACCCATGGGATGATTGTACATTAGTAGATTATAATCGTTGTGGTGTACCTCTTTTGGAAATTGTAAGTGAGCCTGATTTTTCAAATGGAGAAGAAGTAATTGCATATTTAACAAAATTAAAAGCCATATTACAATATACAGGTGTTTCTGATTGTAAAATGGAACAGGGTTCTTTGAGGGCAGATGTCAATTTGTCTGTAAAGCCAGTTGGTTCAAAAGAACTTGGTACAAGAACAGAAATGAAAAATATCAATTCATTTAAAGCAATCGCCAGAGCAATAGAAGGAGAAAGAGCAAGACAAATTGAATTGATAAAAGAAGGCAAAAAAGTAATACAAGAAACAAGAAGATGGGACGATAACAAAGGTGCAAGTTATGCTATGCGTTCCAAAGAAAATGCACAAGATTATAGATATTTCCCAGAGCCTGACCTTGTTCCTATTGAAATTGATGATGAATGGATTGAAAAAGTTAGACAATCTTTGCCAGAATTGCCAGAGGCAAAAAAAGCAAGATATTTGTCTGAATATAAATTACCTGAATATGATGTGGATATTATTACAGGTTCTAAAGACCTTGTAAAAATATTTGAACAAGCATATGATGTTTGTCAAAATGCAAAAGAAGTTTCTAACTGGATAATGGGTGAGGTACTTCGTCTTGCATCAGAAACAAGTACATTACCAGAGGATATTTCATTTGATGCAAAAAATTTAGGTAAATTGATATTGCTTGTAAAAAATGGTGTTGTAAACAGAAATACAGCAAAAGAAGTATTTGAAAAAATGTTTTCTGATAATGTAGAACCAGAGCAATATATTGAACAACATAATTTAAAAATGGTAAATGATGATAGTGCTGTAAAAGAAGTAGTAGCAAAAGTGATTGCATCAAATCCAGATTCTATTGAACAGTTTAAACAGGGAAATGAAAAAGTAAATAAATTCCTTATGGGGCAATGTATGAAACAGTTAAAAGGAAAAGCAAACCCTGCTGTAGTAACAAAAATATTAGATGAAGAATTATCAAAATTAAAATAAATATGTTTTCAAAAAGTATACAAGTATTACTTAAAAACGACAAAAATCTTTTTTAGTAGTTGGCAAAATATACAAAAAAAATAATTTTAATCAAAAAACTCTTTGCAAATTGTTTTGCAGAGAGTTTTTTTATACAAAAAATTACAGCAAATTATTAAAAATGTTTCATAATTTTATCATATTTCATTATATTTTGTAAAAAACAAAAATATGGTATACACAAAAAAGCTTGAATTTATAGTATATGCGGCGCATTAAAATAATATTCTTAATTTTTGTGAAATTTTCCTTGACAATTTTATTAAGACTGAATATAATAAGTTGTAACAAATATGTAATAAATATATTTTGTGGAGGAAAATTACATTATGGCTAAGCATAAACTTTTAAAAAGAATATTAATTGCAGTAGGCAGTATTTGCGTATTGAGTACAGCAACTGTATTTGCCGCAGCAAGTGGCGCAATAAATGATGATGGTGTAAATATTCGTTCTGGAGCAAATATAGGTTCTGAAATATTAGGAACAGCAGACAAAGGAACAGAGCTTGTACTTCATGGTAGAGATGGTGACTGGTATCAAGTAACATTTAATGGCAATCAAAATGCTTATGTTTCAGCAAATTATTTTGATGTAACAAAAGCAGAAGGAAAAGTACAAGGTACAAACATTAATGTTAGGACAGGCAGTAACACAAAAAGCGATGTAATTAAAACGGTAACAGACGGCGATGTCATTACAGTAATAGGAAAATTAGATGGTTGGTATCAATTAGCTTATAATAATGGTAATGCCTATATTAGCAAAGATTATTTAAACGGTGATATGCTTACATATCTTCCTTCTGTTTCTGCAACAGAAGAACCAAAAGAAGAACAAAAGGAAGAAAAAGAAGAAACAAAACAACAAAATAATAATGATGATACAACTTATGGTGTAGTAATTGCAGATTCTAATTTGAGAGTAAGAAGTTCTGCATCTACAAATGGTGATGTATTAGAAAAATTAAGTGGCGGAGAAATATTTGATGTCATAGAAGCAGGTGCAGACTGGTTAAAAATTGAAACACCAGCAGGTACAACAGGTTATGTCAGCACAGAATTTGTATCATTAAGAACAGGTAAAAAACCAGCAACAAAATCAATATTACCTGCTCCTTCCAGTAAAGGTGACGAAGTTGTTTCTTATGCAAAGCAATTTTTAGGTACTCCTTATGTATGGGCAGGAACAGACTTAAATAGTGGTGTAGATTGCTCTGGATATGTTTATTCTGTTATGCAGCATTTTGGTATTAGCTTAAACAGAAGTTCTGCTAGTATGACAGCAAATGGCGTACCAGTAGATAAAAGCGAATTAGCGGCAGGAGATTTAGTATTTTTTGATTCTGATAGAAATGGTGGTATTTCTCACGTTGGTATTTATATTGGAGATAATCAATATATACATTCTTCATCAGGAGCAACTTCAGGTGTTATTATTTCAAATTTAACAGATTCTTATAGCGCAAGTACATATGTTACAGCAAGACGTGTATTAAAATAATGTATCATACAGCATAAGCAGGTGAAAACCTGCTTTTTTTAATAAAAAAACTTTCTGTATATAAATAATACCAAATTGATATTGTATCAATTTGGTATTTATGTTATAATTTCATATATGTAAAGGGGGAACATATTATGAAAAAAATAATTGCATATGCATTAGTTATAGCAATGACAATAACATTTTTAGTACAAATTCCATGTACAACTCAAATAAGTAAATTACCAATTATCAAAACACTTTCACCTAAAAATGTACAGGCTGCACAAGAAAATATTTCTATTATATTAAATAAAAATTTACTAACATTTTCTGGTACTCAGCCAATACATGATAGCGCATATAATAATACATTTGTACCTGCAAAAACTCTTTTAGAAAATATGGGATTTCAAACAGAATGGAATAATTCTACAAAAACGGCAACATTTAAAAAAAGGGTATGGTAATTACTGCACAGGTAGGTTCTTATGCCATTATAGTGAATGGAAGTCAGAAATCTACTGGCACAAAAATTCAGATTATAAATGGAACTTTGATGTTATCTTCTAAACACATTTCTGAAATTCCAGGCGTTTATGTAAGTCAGAATACTAATAATTTAAATATTCTTGATACATCAACTCAAACAACGCCAACACCACCATCTCCAGGAAGACCAGAAGTGGAAGATATTATTTTTGATGGCTATGTTATCAATAAAGTAAATGTTGGAAATGGAGTGACTCTTTGTAGAGGAGACACAAGAGAAGTAGTTGAGTCCCTTCTTGGCAAACCTGATAGAGATACATTGAATAACCAATATGGTATTGACAATGGTCCAGAAAACCATAATTTATGGTATGATGATTTAGATTTAGTTATACTATATACTAATGAAGGATTGCTAAAAAGTGTTAGCTCAGAATCACCAGAGTTATCTTTTATGGGATATAAAATAGGAGATCCTTTTAGCTTAGATCAAGACCTGCGACCTTATGAACAGTGGAATCCAGGTTTGGGGTATGCATGGCCTGATATATCATCTTATTATCGTGAATCTTGGGAAGAAATATTACCAGATTCTTTTGTATTCACTCACTATAAATATATTATGGGATACAATATTCTTGGTAATACCAGTTTAACAAATGAACCTAAACCAACTTCTGTTGGCTTAATATCTGTAAAGTTTTATTATTAACTTTGAGATTCTCGTTTTTGAATGATTTAGAGATTGCTATTATTTAGGCAATCTCTTTTTTAATATTTATTTTTGATTTTGAACATATTACAGCAAAGTGAAAAAATATTGTCAAAGTGTATACTATTTTAAAAAAGTTTGTTATAATATCCCCAATCTATTTAATAATGAATATAGAAAAGGGTGTTTTTATGTTAAAAGGAAAAACAGTTTTATTAGGTGTAACAGGTAGTATTGCAGCATATAAAATGGCAAATGTTGCAAGTATGCTTGTAAAAATGGGCTGTGATGTTCATGTGATATTGACAGAAAATGCAACACATTTTATTACACCTATTACATTTGAAACATTAACAGGTAATAAATGTATAGTAGATACATTTGACAGAAATTTTCAATTTCATGTAGCACATATTTCATTAGCAAAAAAAGCAGATGTTGTATTGATTGCACCAGCATCAGCAAATGTAATAGCAAAAATGGCAAATGGCATTGCAGACGATATGCTTACTACAACAGTGTTAGCTTGCAAATGCAAAAAAATTGTTTCACCAGCAATGAATACAAATATGTATCATAATGAAATTGTGCAACATAATATACAAAAATTAAAACAATATGGTTTTGAAGTGATAAAACCAGATAGTGGTATACTTGCCTGCAAAGATGTGGGTGATGGCAAAATGCCAAGCGAAAAGGTATTAGTAGATTATATATTAAGAGAAATTGCATATCAAAAAGACCTTTTAGGTAAAAAAGTAATTATTACAGCAGGACCAACACAAGAAAGCATTGACCCAGTGCGTTATATTACAAACCATTCTACAGGCAAAATGGGGTATGAATTAGCAAAAGCGTGTATGTTAAGAGGTGCTGATGTGACACTTGTAAGCGGTGTAACAGCATTGGAGAAACCACCTTTTGTAAATGTCATTGATGTTAAAAGTGCTAAAGATATGTTTGAAGCAATGAAAGAGAGATATTTAGATAACGATATTATTATAAAAGCAGCAGCAGTGGCGGATTATAAACCTTGTACAGTAAGCGATGAAAAAATGAAGAAAAAAGACGGAGAAATGAGCATTGCACTTGATAGAACAGTAGATATATTAAAATACATGGGAGAGCATAGAAGAGAAGGACAATTTTTGTGTGGTTTTTCTATGGAAACACAAAATATGCTTGAAAATTCTCGTATTAAATTAGATAAAAAGAATGTGGATATGATTGTAGCAAATAATTTAAAAGTAAGTGGTTCTGGTTTTGGAACAGATACTAATGTTGTAACAATGATTTCTAAAAAGGAAGAAATAGAACTGGAATTAATGTCAAAAGAAGAAGTGGCACATAATATTATTGATGAAATATTAAAATTACAAAGTATGTAATGTCTGTCAGTAAATAATAAAATAATTTAGTATGAAAAAGACAAAATTTTTTGTTAATTTCATATTTATTGAAAATAGCTCACAAAAAAATAAAAAAATATCATTTCATTGGTAGGGTAGGGGAGAGCAAAACCATGGCAATATTGTCCATGGTTTTACTTTTTATATAAATATAGAAATAATATGCTACTAATATGTATCAATATATATTAGTAGTATTAAAATATATTACAATATGCTTATTCATTTGCTTTTTTGACAGCACGTATGACAGCTTGCTCTGTTACTCGTGCAGCCAATGTCCCCACTAAATCTACAATAGGCTTTTCGCTTTGTATTTCGCCCGTAGACAAACAAAAAAGTGTGTCACCATCTAATTGTGTGTGAACAGGACGAATTGCTCTAGCAAGCCCATCATGTGCCATGCCAGCAACTTTTTTTGCTTGTGCTTTTGTTAATGTAGCATTAGTAGCAATAATACCTATTGTAGTATTTTGTCCATGAAAAGCGGGAGCAGATGACATTTTTAACATTGTTTTTTCAGTATCTATAAATGCGGTTCTTTCTGCATTCATAGTACCAGCAATGATTTTGCCATTTTCTAATACATCTCCAAAAGCATTTACAGCAATCAAAGCAGAAACAGTAATGCCATTTTCAAGTGTTTCTGAATAGCTGCCTATGCCACTTTTTGTCCAACATTCTGTACCACATAATTTTCCTACATTTGCACCACAACCTGCGCCAAAACTGCCTTCTTTTAATATTTCGTTATTTGCATTTTCACAAGCTGTATAAGCCATTTTTTTGTCTGGGCGACAACGATAATCACCACAAGCTAAATCAAATAATACTGCTTGAGGTACAATAGGAACAACAGTACAACCTACTTCAAATCCCCAGCCTTTTTTTTCTAAATATTCCATAACGCCACTTGATGCTTCCAAACCAAATGCAGAACCTCCTGAAAGCACTACTGCATTTACTTTTTCCATAGAGTTTACAGGGTCAAGTAGGTCTGTTTCTCTTGTTCCAGGTGCCGCTCCTCTAACATCTACACCACAAACAGCACCATCTGGTACAATTACTACTGTAACACCTGTTTTACCTTTTTGGTCTTCTGCTTGTCCAACTAGTATGCCTTTGATATCTAATATGTTGTTTTTCACGATTTATAACACTCCTTTTTTAAATTGTTATTATCTGTAGCAATTATACAAAATATGTAATACAAGTATACAATGAAAATTCTGTTCTGTAAATGTAACGATTTTTTTGATATTGCATACTATGAAATATGATTTGATACTTTTGGGAGGGGCATACATGGATAGATATAGAATAAAAGGCGGGCGTCCTCTAAAGGGAATCGTAACAGTGCGAGGAAGTAAAAATGGTATATTGCCTATACTGGCAGGGGTAATGTTGACAAAAGGAGAAACCATACTCCATCATTGCCCTTCTATTGCAGATGTGCATTTTACATTAGAAATGTTAGAACAATTAGGTTGTCGTGTAGAAAAACAAAATAGAAGTATTATCATAAATACAAATGACTGTAAAAATATTGATATCAATAGCAAAAGTGTGCAGAAAATGCGTTCATCTATATTGTTTATGGGGGCATTGCTGGGAAGATTTAAAAGAGCAAATATAGGCTATCCAGGAGGGTGCGAAATTGGTTTACGTCCTATTGATTTGCATTTAAAAGCGTTTCGTGAAATGGGTGTTTCCATAGAGGAAGAAAAAGGTATTTTATGTTGTGATGCAAGTAAATGTATGGGGCGAAAAATCAATTTAGATTTTCCAAGTGTAGGGGCAACAGAAAATTGTATGCTGTTAGCAGCAATATCAAAAGGGCATACCACAATATATAATGCAGCTTGTGAGCCTGAAATTGTAGAACTGCAAACATTTTTAAATTTATGTGGTGCAAATATAAAAGGTGCAGGTACAGAATGTATAGCAATAGAGGGTGTGAAAGAATTGCATGGAACAGAATATACTGTATCGCCAGATAGAATAGAAGCAGGTACATTTCTTTGTGGTGCGGCAATTACAAAAGGTGAAATTGAATTAAAAAATGTTTGTGCGAATAATATGAGGCAGGTTTTGTTACGTTTGGGGGAGGCAGGATGTGTTATAAAAGAACAAAAAGATAGTATTTATTTAAAAGCGCCTCAAAAAATAAAACCTGTTTCCAGAATACACACAGGTCCATATCCTGATTTCCCTACAGATATGCAGCCACAATTTATGTCCGTATTGACATTAGCGAGCGGAACAAGTATTATAAGTGAAACGGTGTTTGAATCAAGATTTAAGCACATTAGTGAATTGTGCCGTATGGGTGCAGATATTACAGTAGAAGGACAGACAGCAATTATAAAAGGAGTAAAGAGCTTAAAAGGTGCTTATGTATGCGGAAGAGATTTAAGATGTGGCGCAGCACTAATATTAGCGGGGCTTGCTGCAGAAGGAGAAACGGTTGTAGAAAATGCCTGCTATGTAAAAAGAGGATATGAACAAATAGAAAAAGTATTGACTTCTTTGGGAGCAAATATTGTTTTGGAATAATAAAAAGGTGAGTCTAAATTGAAAAAGAAAAAAAGAAAATACGAAAAAGAAGGTAATGTAACCTATTTATATAAAAGAAAAAAAATCAGAAAAACGTTTTCTATAAAATTTATATTAATATTATTGGTGGCATGTTTAGGAGGTGCAGGTATTATATTTTCTCCTATTTTTGCAGTACAAACCATTGATGTGACAGAAATGGAACAATATTCTCAAGATGAAATTTGTGACATAATATCGTTAAGAAAAGGAACAAATATATTTTTGTATGATAAAAACCAAGCAACAGAAATATTAAATCAAAATTATTATATAGAATATGCAGAAATCATTGCAGAACTTCCCAGCACATTACACATTAATATTAATGAAAGAAAAGTGAGAGGGTATGTACCTTATGCAGGTTCGTACCTTTACATAGATGAGTATGGCAGAGTGCTTGATATACAAAATGAAATGAAAAGAGCATTGCCTGTAGTATATGGTTTGCAATTTGACCAGTTTCGATTAGGAGAGCTTTTAAATACAAAAAATGAAGAATCTTTTAATGTTGTTGTGTTAATTTCTCAAATGATAACAAAATATGAATTGTTAAGTAATCATATCAATACCATGGAAATTAATGTTACTGACCCACAAAATATTACAGCAAATATCAATCAAATTGAAATACGTTTCGGTACTGTAGAAAATTGTGAACAGAAAATGGCATATCTTTCTCAAATATTAAGTACTATACCTGAAAATGATAGAGGGGTATTAGATTTAAGTGATATGAGTAAGCCTATTGTATTCCAATATCTATCTTAAAAAATTTTTTTTATAATATTATCAAATTGCTATTGAATCAAAGTCAAAAAAGAGATAAGATAGTAGAAAGACATATTATAGTATGGATAAAAATTATTTCATAAAACAGTATGTATTGATAACTATTACAACATATTGATTTACATTACAGTATGTATTAAAAGTGAAAATACATGAAAAAACAAATAAAAATACAAAATTAGGTATGGTATTATCTGCTTTTTTCATGTATAATAAAAACTACTCTATGTAATTCTGAAACTCTAGGAGGGGATTTATTTGCTCGAATTTGATATTCCACGGAGCAGTAACATGGCACAAATTAAAGTAGTCGGCGTTGGCGGCGGCGGTAACAACGCAGTGGACCGTATGATTGAAGACGGTTTGGACGGCGTTGAATTTATTTCTGTTAATACAGATAGTCAACAGTTGGTAGATTCCAAATCACCTGTTAAAATACAAATTGGAGAAAAATTAACAAAAGGTCTTGGCGCAGGAGGTAATCCTGATATTGGAGAACGTTCCGCAGAAGAAACACAAGAAGAAGTTGCACAGGCTTTAAAAGGTGCAGACATGGTGTTTATTACTGCTGGTATGGGTGGTGGTACAGGAACAGGTGCAGCACCTAAAATTGCATCTATTTCAAAAGAAATGGGCATTTTAACAGTTGGCGTTGTTACAAAGCCTTTTAATTTTGAAGGCAAAAAAAGAATGGCAAATGCTGAAAGAGGCATTATGGAATTGAAAAAAAATGTAGATACACTTGTTATTATTCCAAATCAACGCCTTATGAGTGTTATTGATAAAAAGACAACATTAACAGAGGCATTTAAAAAAGTTGATGAAGTGTTAAGACAAGGTGTACAAGGCATTGCAGATTTGATTTCTAAACCTGGTGTTATCAATTTGGACTTTGCAGACGTACGTACCATTATGGCAGACCAAGGTATTGCACATATGGGTATTGGACAGGCTTCTGGTGAAAATAAAGCAGAAGTTGCAGCAAAAGCAGCTATACAAAGTCCACTTTTGGAAACAACAATAGAAGGTGCAAAAAGTGTACTTATCAACTTTAGTGGTGATAGTGATTTAGGTCTTTTGGAAACAGAAGAAGCAGCAGAATTGATTAGAGAATCTCTTGACCCTGAAGCAGAAATCATATTTGGTACAACAATTAATGAAGACTTGACAGACCAAGTTGTTGTAACAGTTATTGCAACAGGACTAGAAGATGATGATGTTCCAGTAGCACAACCACAACCAGTACAACAACAACCACAGCAAGCACCAGCTAGACGTATGCCTCAATCACAACAAAGAGTAACACAACAGCCACAGCAACCACAACAACAGCCAGTAGAAGAAAATAAGCCAAGAAGATTTGCTGATTTAGATGATTTTGAATCTGAAATCAAAATACCTGACTTTTTAACAAGAAAAAGATTTTAACAATTATTTAGTTTACCAACAAAAAACGCAAAAAGAGGGAAGGGCAAAAAGCTGTTCCTTTTTTTGTATTTTAAATTTGTAAAATAAATATAGATTTCACTGTCAGCAATATTATATTGCTGACTTTTTTTGTGTTGTGTTGTCAATATTTATAATATGATTTTTGTAAAGTAACAGCGTGTTTGACAAAAAAATTGTATAAAATTGCTTATAATAACAGTAGAGCCTTTTAAAAGACAGCAAAGAAGGAGGCGTTTTGTGGAAGTAACAATTTATGGGGACATCTTGTTTGTCATTAATTTTTGTATGGATTTTCTCATATTATGGATAATTGCTGTGTTAGAAAAAAATAATATTTCTTATAAACGTATTTTTTTAGGCAGTTTTTTTTTATCATTTGTATATTGCAGTGCATTGATATTTCATGCTATGTCATTTTTTTGTCATGGTATTGGTGGTATGATACTTTTTGCATTAGGTATAGAAATTACATTTTTTCCAAAAACAGTTAAAAAATTTCTACAATATTTTTTAATTGGGAATATTACTGCGTTTGCTGTAGGAGGAGTAGCAACAGCAATATTTTTTGCTACAGGTATGGCAGGGAATGTTATGACATGGAGAACAGAACATATTTCTGTAAAAATATTGATTGCAACAGTTTGTTTTTTTTACATATTGATAAAACTATATAAAAATTGGATAAAAATGAACATCATAAATAGAAAAAATTATTGTACTGTTTTACTAAAACAAAAAGAAATACAGATATCATTGCGTATGCTGATTGATACAGGAAACAGTTTAAAAGACCCTTTTTCAGGGAATGATGTTGCTGTTGCAGCATTTCCAGCAATTAAAAATTTATTTTCTAAAGAAATACAATATTATTTTTTTAAAGAATATCAAAATCAACAAATATTTTATGAATATGTATTAAAAAATGAAAAAACACTGCCATTGCATTTTGTTCCTTTTTCCAGTTTGGGAAAAGAAAATGGGCTTTTACTTGTATTTCAGCCAGAAATATTAGAAATAGAAGGAAATATTAAAAAAAATATATCTATTGGTATTTATTGTGGCTCTTTTTCTGGCGGATATGATGGTTTAATAAGCCCTGATATGCTGAAATAAAGGAGGAAGTAAAAAAATGAAATTTTTATTGTTTCAATTAAAATATGATATTGGGTGTATATGGAGAAAATGGAGAAAGAAATTAAGTGGTATATTTTATATAGGAGGGAGTGATGTTTTTCCGCCTCCTCTCAAAACAGAAGAAGAAGCAATATTATTAGAGCAGTTAGGTGGAGAAGATGATGTAAAAGTAAAATCTGTTTTAATAGAAAGAAATCTTCGTCTTGTGGTATACATAGCAAGAAAATTTGAAAATACAGGCGTGAATGTAGAAGACTTAATTTCTATAGGGACAATAGGATTGATAAAAGCAATCAATACATTTAATCCAGAAAAGAAAATTAAATTAGCAACATATGCGTCACGCTGTATTGAAAATGAAATATTGATGTATTTGAGAAGAAATAGTAAAACAAAATCAGAAGTTTCTATTGATGAGCCTTTAAATGTAGATTGGGAAGGGAATGAATTGCTTTTATCTGATATATTGGGAACAGATGCCGATGTAATTTATAAAAATATTGAAGAAGAAGTTGATAGGGATTTATTGGGGAAAGCAATGGAAAAATTAAGTCAAAGAGAAAGAAAAATTGTTGAAATGCGTTTTGGCATACTTCCAGAAACAACAGAAAAAACACAAAAAGAAGTAGCAGATTTGTTAGGCATATCACAATCTTATATTTCAAGACTGGAAAAGAAAATTATAGGCAGACTCAAAAAAGAAATGAATAAAATGATATAATTCCGATTTGATATAGCATATTATATTTTCAATATTTTTGATTTGCCATGATATCAATGTATGTGTATAAAGGAAAGGGATTACTTATGATATTAGAAAAAGTAACAGCAAACAAAACACAAATTGCAGAAGATTTAATATTGATATGGGAACATTCTGTTCAAAAAACACATTCTTTTTTAACAGAACAGGACATTGCAAAATTACGTCCTTTGGTAAAATTGGCAATCAAAAATATGCAAATACTCATTGTTGCAAAAAAGCAATGTGGTGATATAGTAGGATTTATTGCTATAGAAAATAAAAAAGTAGAAATGCTTTTTGTCAAACCAAATTATTTTAATAAAGGAATAGGAAAAGCACTTTTGTTTTTTGCCATAGAAAATTATGATGTGATGTTAGTAGATGTCAATGAACAAAATAAAAAGGCTCTTGCGTTTTATGAATATATGGGTTTTACTGTTTTTGGCTGTTCTAAAACAGATGATATAGGCAATCCTTTCCCTATACTGCATATGGTATGGAAAGAAAAGGAAAAAACGACATGATATTTTTGCAAATTTTATGGATAAAAATATAAAAAAATGATTGACCTTTTTGCTAAAATTTTGTATGGTTAAAGTAATATTAATATTAGATTTTGTATAAACAGAATCTAAAATAAAAAAGGGGGTATTGTTTATGGAAAACATTACAGCAGACGGCAAAATAAAAACCATTCGCTGCGTAAAAGCAACCCATGAAGATTTTGCAAAATTAGTCAATTTGGGCAAAGAGGTAAAAAAAGAATTGGAAATATTGGTGGAAAAATGGGGAACTATAGAGCATATGAAAGAAATGGTTCAAAAAGATGCTTGCCATGTGATTGACCAAAAAGAAAATAAAACTGTATTAGATATTTATATAGAAATGACAAAAAAAGAAGAACAACTGTATGCTTATCATAATGCCTATCATGTACTTATGGAGGAAGGTGTAGATGAATTGCTTATGACAATAGGCATATCACCAGATGGCTATGGATATGATTTTTATGAACTTTGTTTGAATAATTAAATCATTTATAAAAATATTTTAATAAGGGGAATTTTTCAAAAAAAGAAAAATACCCCTTTTTTTATTTTGTAATAAAAATAAAATGTCATACAAATATATTATATATCAATATTACAAATCCATATGATGTATTAACTCATAATCATAATTGATAAAATTACCATTTTGCTGTTTTATAGTTTGTTGTATCGTACCACGTACAGATGTTTTTTTGTATGTGGTACTATTTTTTTCACTTTGTGCGAATAATATACCACTGTCTTGGCGCATAATTATCATAAAACATACCTCCTTTAAAAAATAGTATGCAATGATATGATAATTTTATACTGATAAACTACACTATTATAATATACCTTTTATATATTTCTGCTATTTATTGCCGTATTTGTTGCGTATAAAATTTCACTCTCTGGAAATCATTTTTAATGAGAAGATATGAGGAGGCATGAGAAATGGTCAACAAAGTTGAGATATGCGGAGTGAATACTTCAAAACTGCCCATTTTAAAAAATGAAGAAAAAGAAATATTGTTTCAAAAAATATTACAAGGCGATAAAGAGGCACGACAGCAATATATTTATGGTAATTTAAGATTAGTTTTGAGCGTTATACAACGCTTTTCAAATAGGGGAGAGTATATGGACGATTTGTTTCAAGTAGGATGTATTGGGCTTATGAAAGCGATTGACAATTTTGATGTTACACAAGGTGTTAAATTTTCTACTTATGCTGTACCTATGATTATAGGAGAGGTGAGAAGATATTTAAGAGATAATAACCCAATACGTGTTAGTCGTTCATTAAGAGATACAGCATATAAAGCATTACAAATAAAAGAAAGACTGACAGCAGAAAAGTCAAAAGAGCCTGCTATTGAAGAAATCGCAAAAGAATTAGACATGCCTAAAGAAAGTGTTGTAATTGCATTAGATGCTATACAAGACCCCATTTCACTTTTTGAGCCTGTATATCATGATGGAGGAGATACACTTTTTGTTATGGACCAAGTAAGTGATGAAAAAAATGGTGATGCGCTTTGGCTACAAAATATTTCATTGAGTGAAGCAATAGAAAGATTGACAGAAAGAGAAAAAAGAATTGTAAATTTAAGATTTTTTCAAGGAAAAACACAAACAGAAGTGAGTACAGAAATTGGAATTAGTCAAGCACAAGTATCTCGTTTGGAAAAAAGTGCATTGCGTCATATGAGAAAATATATGTAAAATTTATATTTATAAACTTTCCCTTAAAAAGTTTGATAAAAAACTTTTCAATATACACACGCAGTTATATAATAATATTAATAAAATATTTTTATATCACAATAGGGGGAACAGTTTATGAAATGGGCAGCACATTTTTGTACCATTACAAAACATAAAATGCTTGTAATGAAATATTGTTTTTCTGTAGGACTGTATCGCCAAGGTTTATTACATGATTTATCAAAATATTCTCCTACAGAGTTTTTGGTTGGTGCAAAGTATTATCAAGGCACAAGAAGTCCTAATAATGCTGAAAGAGAAAAAAAAGGTTATTCTTCTTCTTGGCTACATCACAAAGGGAGAAATAAACATCATTTTGAATATTGGCTGGATTATAGTGGAAATAAAGAATCTATATTTGTAGGTATGAAAATGCCTGTATGCTATGTAGTAGAAATGTTTTTGGACAGAATTGCGGCATGCAAAACATATCAAAAAGAAAAGTATACACAAAAGAGTCCTTTACTTTATTATGAAAACAGTAAAGCATATCATGTTATGTATGCAGATTCACAAAAATTGCTTGAAAAACTGCTTCATATATTGGCAGAGCAGGGAGAACAAAAAGCATTTTGCTATGCCAGAAAATTGATAAAACAACAAAGAAAAAATGATATAAAAAAATTTTTATATACTCATGGTATAAAAAAATATTGCAAATAAAAAATATCCTCCATATTGATTGATATGGAGGTTTTATTTATGATAGGCAATAATAACCAAAAAATACAATGCATAATGCATGGTATTTTATAATATGTACCATAATCAATAATTGTTTGTACAATATTACTTTTTTTTGCCAAAATAATACGTTTTTTGAATAGAAAATAGTTTATTTTTGACATTGCAGTAATGCAAAAAAAAGAATACAATACTTATACGCTTTAAAGTGTCACAGTTTAAAGCGTATAAGTGTTTGTTATAAACATTCCCTATTTATAACAAAAATAATAAAGAAGTAGAGGTGCAAAAATGAAGGAAGGAAAAACAACATTTACAAACAAATTGGGCTTTATATTAGCCTCTGTTGGCTCCGCGGTAGGTATGGGAAATATATGGATGTTCCCTTATCGTGTGGGTGCTTATGGTGGAGCAGCTTTTTTACTGCCATATATATTTTTTATTGCTCTGTTTGGAGCGGTGGGGCTTTCGGGAGAGTTTGCCTTTGGACGATTAACAGGTACGGGTCCAATAGGGTCTTATGAATATGCTATGAAAACAAGAGGAAAAAAAGGTGGTGCTGTATTAGGAGCAATTCCTTTAATCGGTTCTCTAGGTATTGCTATAGGATATGCTATTATTGTAGGCTGGGTATTACGTTTTTTAAAGGGTTCTGTTACAGGAGAAATGTTAAATATAGAATCCAGTGAATATTTTGGACAAATTACAGGAGCATTTGGTAGTACACCTTGGCATATTATTGTAATATTGATAGCAGTTGTTGCATTAATGACAGGTATTATTACAGGTATTGAAAAAGTAAGTAAATTTATGATGCCTGCATTTTATATTTTATTTATTATATTAGCAGTAAGAGTGGCATTTTTACCTGGAGCAATGGAAGGCTATAAATATCTTTTAATACCTAGATGGGAATATCTTTTAAATCCTGAAACATGGATTATGGCAATGGGACAAGCGTTTTTCTCATTATCTATTACAGGCTCTGGTATGATTATATATGGCAGTTATTTGGATAAAAAAGAGGATGTAGTACATTCTGCAATTATGACAGCAATATTAGATACTTGTGCAGCAATGCTTGCAGGTTTTGCAATTATACCAGCAGTGTTTGCATTTGGTATGGACCCTGCTTCTGGTCCTCCTCTTATGTTTATTACAATACCAAAAATATTTTCTAAAATGCCTATGGGGCAACTTTTTGCTACATTTTTCTTTGCTTCTGTTTTGTTTGCAGGTATTACTTCACTTATCAATATGTTTGAAGTTTGCAGTGAGGCAGTACAAAACAGAACAAAATTAAACAGAAAACCTGCTGTTATATTGATTGGTGTGTTGGTATTTGCTGTAGGTGTATTTTTAGAATATGAGCCATATATGGGCAGATGGATGGATATGATTACAATATATGTTGTACCAATTGGCGCAGTATTGGGTGCAATTATGATTTATTGGGTACTTGGTAAAGAAAATATTGCCAAAGAATTGAATTTAGGTAGACAAAAACCTTTGAAAGATAGCTTTTTCTATGTTGCAAAATATTTTTATGTATTTTTAGCAGCAATTGTTGTGATATTAAGTATTGTGTATGGTGGTATTGGCTAATATCAATAAGGATATTCCATATTTTTGGAATATCCTTTGTTTTTTTATTACGAAAAAGCATAAAATAATTTATAATATTAACTATGACTATCTAAAACAAAATATTTTATAACAGAGAAGTATTCTCTAATGTAATAATTGGGTAGCATATAAATGGTAACAGGAGCACTCAATCCTTGTGCATGAAAACCAATTTTTTCTGCAAGTAGCCCAGCACGGAATGTATGAAAATAGTTTGTAACATAAACAATATTATAATATTCATTTTGATAAATATCATCTAATATTTTTTTAGAATATATAAAATTTTGTTTGGTATTGTGTGCTTTATCTTCTATCAATATTACATCAGCAGGCACACCCTTATTGACAAGATATTCTTTCATTGCAGAAGCCTCTGTTCTGTCCTCCTGTGGTCCTTGTGAGCCTGTTACAACAATATAAGAAACATTATTTTCGTCCCAATATTGTTTTGCAGTGTCTAAACGTTGTGCAAGTGCAGGGCTAACATCCCAGCCGTGTAATGCTGCACCAAGTACAATTATTGCATCTGCATTTTTGTTTGGTGTTTTTGCACCATTTTGTATAACAATAGATGTAATAATAAAAAAACTAATAAAAAAAATGGTGAGTCCTATTTTAGCTGTTTTCATAAAAAATTTACCAAAACCATACTTTCCCCATTCATTTAATTTTTGATAAAAACAACCATAAATCAAAAATATACAACCTAATGCACCAGGAAAAAGTGTTCCAAAATTAAAATTAGAAACCAAAGATATTGATAAACAATCTAATATACCAGCAATACCTAATATTTTAAAAAAAAGAATTTTTTTATGTTGTAAATTTTTTTTCATGTATTGTATTCCTTTCGCTTATTGAAATTTTATGTTATGCTTTATTATAACGGAAAAATCATTTTTCGTCATGATATTATAAAATACTTAATGAATTTTTAAGGAGTGTACAACAAAAATGTTTGATATAGAGCAGGAATTAAAAAAGATTCCTCAAAAACCTGGTGTTTATTTAATGAAAGATGAAAACCAGCAAATTATATATGTAGGAAAAGCAATCAATTTAAAAAATCGTGTCAGACAATATTTTCAAAATAACAAAAATCATACACCAAAAGTACAAACAATGGTACAACATATAAAAGAGTTTGAATATATTATAACAGATTCTGAAATGGAGGCACTACTTTTGGAATGTAATTTAATAAAAAAGCACAGACCCTTTTATAATGTACTTTTAAAAGATGACAAAGCATATCCCTATATTAAAATTACAAATGAAGATTATCCACGTATATTTGTTACAAGAAATGTAGAAAAAGATAAAGCAAAATATATTGGACCAATTACAGATGCTTTTGCAGTAAAAGAAACTGTTGATACCATACACAAAATATGGTCTATTAGAAAATGCAAAAAAGTATTGCCTAGAGATATTGGAAAAGAAAGACCTTGTTTAAATTATCATATTGGACAATGCTGTGCTCCTTGTGACAACAAAATTTCAAAACAAGACTATCAAAATATGATAGCAGAGGCAGAGCAATTTATAAATGGCAAACATGAAGAAATGATGAAAAGAATGGAAAAAGAGATGTATGAGGCGTCACAAAATATGGAATTTGAAAAAGCGGCATCACTACGTGATAAGTTATTGAGTATAAAAAGTATAAGTGAAAAGCAAAAAATGGAAAATACAGTGCTGGGAGATTGTGATGTTGCTGCTTTTGTGAGAGCATATGATGAAGGATTAGCGCAAATGTTTTTTATAAGAGGAGGAAAAGTAACAGGCAGAGAGCAATATCATTTACATTCTGTTGAAAACCGTACAAGAAGTGAAGTTATGACAGAATTTATAAAACAATTTTATAGTGGTACAGCATATATACCTAAAGAAATTATATTACAAGAAGAATTAGTAATAGAAGAAAAAAAATTATTGGAGCAGTTTTTTACACAGAAAAGAGGCAACAAAGTCATTTTTACAACACCAAAAAAAGGTGAAAAGCATAAACTAGTACAATTAGCATGGAAAAATGCTATGATTTCATTTGAACAATCAGGAGAAAGATTAAAAAGAGAAGAACAGAAAACAATAGGTGCTATGCAAGAAATACAACAAGCATTGTGTTTGTCTCAAACATTACAGAGAGTAGAAGCATATGACATTTCAAATACACAAGGTTTTGAATCTGTAGGTGCTATGGTGGTATTTGAAAATGGTAAAGCAAAATATAGTGATTACAGAAAATTTAAAATCAAAACAGTGGTAGGAGCAAATGATTTTGCAAGTATGCAAGAAGTCATATACAGAAGAATGCAACATGCTATTACAGAACAACAGCAATGTAAAAGTGGGAATTTTAGTAAAATGCCAGATTTAATACTAATGGATGGAGGCATGATACAAGTACAAGCAGCAGAAAATGTTTTAAAAGAACTGAATATTGATATTCCAGTGTGTGGTATGATAAAAGATGATAAACATAGAACAAAAGCTATGATATTTCAGCAAAAAGAAATTGTATTACAAAGTAACACAGAAGGATTTAAGTTATTGACAAGAATACAAGATGAAGTGCATCGTTTTGCTATAGAATATCATAGAAAATTGAGAGAACAAAAGGCAATACATTCTGTATTAGATGATATACCTAATATAGGAGAAGTCAGAAAAAAAGCACTAATGAAACATTTTGGTAATATTGGAAATATTGCAAAAGCGGATGTGGAGCAGCTTTTGGAAGTTTCTCAAATGACAATAGCATCTGCGGAAAGTGTATACCAATTTTTTAGAAAACAATAATATCATGCATGATGCAAATAATATAATAAAGTTGCAAACAATGTTTGAATCATGTATGATAATATGGAATCATAATAATGGAGGGATATCATTGTATTCAGTAAAAATAAGCAAACTTGCAGAAGAATTTCATTTAACGAATTTAGTACCTTCTGTCAGTTTAGATGACAAAATATTAACAAAAAGTGATGTAAATCGTCCTGCATTACAGCTTACAGGATTTTATGAACATTTTGATAATGACAGACTGCAAGTATTTGGAAAAGTAGAACACAGCTATTTAAGTCATTTAGAAGAAAAAGAAAGAGTGAATATATTACAAAAGTTTTTTTCATTTCCGGTAGCAAGTATTGTAGTATGTAGAGATTTAACAGTTTTTCCGGAAATGATAGAATTTTCAGAAAAATATAAAGTACCTTTATTGCGAACCAATTTAGGTACAAGCATATTTATGGCGGAATGTATACGATGGTTAACAGAACAGCTTGCAGAACGTATTACTATGCATGGTGTTTTAGTGGACATATATGGAGAGGGCATATTGATTATAGGAGAAAGCGGTATTGGTAAAAGTGAAACGGCATTAGAATTGATTAAAAGAGGACACAGACTTGTTGCAGATGATGCTGTGGAAATAAAAAAAATATCTCATGATATGCTCATTGGTACAAGCCCAGAACTCATACGATATTTTATAGAATTGAGAGGAATAGGAATTATTGATGTAAAAGAGCTTTTTGGTGTAAGCTCTGTAAAGATATCTCAAAGTATAGACCTTGTTGTCAGACTAGAAATGTGGGATAGCGAAAAAGATTATGATAGATTAGGATTGGGAGAGGAATATATTGACATACTTGGCAATAAAATAGTTTGTAATTCTATTCCTGTACGTCCTGGTAGAAATGTAGCTGTAATATGTGAATCTGCAGCAATTAATCAAAGACAAAAACGTATGGGATATAATGCAGCAGAAGTACTTAGCCAAAGAATAAGCCAAAGTTTTGGAGTAGAAGAAAATTAAAAAAAATAGTATGATATATCAGAAAACAGTTTCATGAAAGAAAGAAGGAATTTTATGGAAATCATACAGCAGCTCAAAACGATTTTACCAGAGCAGCTTATACAGCAAAATGAAATTATGGCAAAACATACTTCTTTTCGCATTGGAGGTGCAGCAGATATTTATATTTCTCCTCAAAACAGCGAACAAATTAAAAATATTATTACCATTGCAAAGCAATATAATATACCTGTTATGATAATAGGAAACGGTAGCAATTTACTTGTAAGTGATAAAGGAATTAGAGGTATTGTAATACAAACTGCAAACAATATGAATGAAATTGTAACAAAGGGAGAAACAATAAAAGCGGAATCAGGTGCTTTGCTGAGTACTATAGGTGCAGAAGCATTAAAACATAGTTTAAAGGGATTTAGTTTTGCTTCTGGTATTCCTGGCTCTTTAGGGGGCGCAGTTTGTATGAATGCAGGTGCTTATGGTGGAGAAATAAAAGATGTGATAATAGAAGCAGAAGTATTGACAAAAGAATGCAATATCAAAAAGCTTTCTGTAAAAGAGTTAGATTTACAATATCGTCATAGCGTGATAATTGAAAAAGAATATATTGTATTAAATGCAACAATACAACTTGAAAAAGGAGATTATGATACCATACAAAAAGAAATGACAGAACTTGCTGAACAAAGAAGACAAAAACAACCTTTAAATTTTGCCAGTGCAGGTAGTACATTTAAACGACCCAAAGGATATTTTGCAGGGAAATTGATTTCTGATGCAGGATTGAAAGGCTATTGTGTAGGAGATGCGCAAGTTTCTGAAAAACATGGAGGATTTATTATAAATAAAGGGAATGCCACTTGTGCTGATGTCATTGCTTTAATAGAGCATTGCCAAAAAACAGTATTTGAAAAATTTGGTGTATCATTGGAAACAGAAGTAAAAATGATAGGAGAAAAATAATAAATAGATGAGGTGATGTAAAAATGCGTTTTGTTATTGTAACAGGAATGTCTGGAGCAGGAAAATCAACTGTATTAAAATTTTTGGAAGATATCAATTTCTTTTGTGTAGATAATTTGCCTCCTGCATTGATACCAAAATTTGCAGAACTTTGTTATGAGCAAGGTGGAGAAATTGACAAAGTTGCTATGGGAATTGATATTAGAGGAGGAAAATTATTTTCTGATTTATTTTCTGTGCTTTCCACACTGCAAGGTTTGGGATATGATTATGAAATTTTATTTTTAGATGCCTCAGAAAAAACATTGATAAAAAGATATAAAGAATCCAGAAGAAGTCATCCTCTTTCTAAAAAAGGCTCTATTGCAGAAGGTATTACAAAAGAAAGACAAATGTTGCAGGAAGTAAAAAATAAAGCAACATATATTATTGAGACAAGTCATATATTGACAAGAGAGTTAAAAGAACAAATTAATAAAATATTTTTGGAAAATCAAAAATTTGAAAGTTTGATTATTACAGTATGTTCTTTTGGCTTTAAATATGGCATTCCTGTAGATAGTGATTTAGTATTTGATGTGCGTTTTTTGCCAAATCCTTTTTATATACAAGAACTGAAAGAACTCACTGGAAATGATGCCCCTGTTTCTGACTATGTTATGAGTTTTGAGGAAAGTAATACTTTTTTGTATAAATTGACTGATATGATAGAATTTTTAATACCGCAATATATCAAAGAAGGAAAAAATCAATTGATTATTAGTATAGGTTGTACAGGAGGAAAACATCGCTCTGTGACACTTGCCAATGCCTTATATGAAAAATTGCACCAAAAAAATCATAATATATTGTTGAAACATAACGATATAGAAAAAGATGTTAGACATAAAAAGTTTTAGTAAAAAGTTTTAGGGGGTAAAAATTTGTCATTTTCATATAATGTTAAAAAGGAAATTGCACAAAGATTTGGAAATGCACGCCATTGTAATATTGCTGAAATTGCAGCTATCATAAATATGTGTGCATATATAGGGCATTTTGCACAAAAAATTTGTTTAAAATTACAAACAGAAAATGCTTTACTCGCTAGAAAATACTTTACATTAATGAAAAAAACTTTTAAAATAGTTTGTAATGTCACTGTTAGAAAAAATCAAATTTATAATGGAGCAATCACATATATATTAACAGTGACAAATACAGCAGATGTAGAAAAAGTGTTAACAGCAACAGGCATATTGCAACACAAACAAATATGTAATCAATGCTATATGCCTGTAGTATACAGCATTTGCTGTCGCAGGGCTTATATTAGAGGCGCTTTTTTAGCGGCAGGGTCTATCAATGACCCTCAGAAAAATTATCATTTGGAATTTGTATATGGAGATGCAAAGCAAGCAGAACAGTTACAATATTTATTGCATACATTTCATTTAGACGCTAAAATGGTGCAAAGAAAAGAATATTTTGTAGTATATTTGAAAGAAGGGGAACAAATTTCAGATATATTAAATATCATGCAGGCACATATTTCTCTTTTAGATATGGAAAATGTGCGTGTGTTAAAAGAAGTGCGCAACAATATAAACAGAAAAGTGAATTGTGAAACAGCAAATCTTAATAAAACAGTTGCCGCAGCAATAACACAAATAGAAGATATACAATATATTCAATATCAAAAGGGCTTGGAAAATTTGCCAAGAACTCTTTATATGACAGCAGAGTTACGATTGCAGTATCCAGAAGCAAGTTTAAAAGAATTAGGACTTTTGATGACACCACCTGTTGGGAAATCAGGAGTCAACCATCGTTTAAAAAAAATCAGCTATATTGCTGAAGAACTGAGAAAGGATAGAGGTGATTTTGCGTGGCAGAAAAGAAGGTAATTGTAAATAGTTCATTAGATGCAAGACAAGCAGCTTTTTTTGTACAAACAGCAAGTAAATATGATTGTAAAATACAAGTAATGATTGATGACAAAAAAATCAATGCAAAAAGCATTATGGGAACAATCGCTTTAGGCATTATAAAGGGAAAAACAGCAGTGATTACAGCAGAGGGAAGCGATGCAGAGCAGGCTGTTGATGAATTGGCTGAAGTACTTGCTTAATATTTTTAGGAATTATACTGTAAACTGACTATTATTTATAAACAAGCAATCAATAAAATATACTTATGGGGCTATCGATAATTATCGATAGCTTTTCTATATTTCACATCACGATACTACAATATTTTACAAATGGAGAAGATATATTTTTATAAATAGTTAAAATATGGATAGTATGATATCTGTATGCTTTTGTTACAAAAATTGTAACATAATTTTTACAATAGATAATTATGTATAGCGTTATAAATAAAGTAATCAATTAAAATATATCTCTTGAAAAATTTATGAAATATGGTATACTATTCATAAATTATACATACTTTTGTAATAAAATAAATAAAATTTTAAAAGAAAGGAAAGGTTGTATGAAATGGTTTATTAAAATGGGTATTACAACAGTATTGACTGTTTCTGTCACAACGACTGCCTTTGGTGAAATGCATATTGAAGCAAGTGACTGGGCTATACCGATTATAGAAAAGGCTTATGAACTGGAACTGATACCAGAAGAATTATTTGCACGTGCTACAGAAAATATGACAAGAAGAGAATTTACAACATTAGCAATACAATTTTATCAAAAAATGACAGGAGAAAAAGTAGACATATCAGGCATACATAATCCTTTTTGGGATACAGACCAGCCTGAAATTGTTTTTGCTTATGCCAAGGGTATTATTACGGGAAAGCAGGAGCATATTTTTAAACCAGATGACACATTGACAAGAGAACAAATGGCAATTATATTGGTTAGAACACTTGAAAAATGTAATGTAGAAATAACAGAAACACAACAGGAAATTGTATTTAAAGATGTGGAACAGCTAGAACAAAGTGTACTCCCTTATATTCAAAAAGTGAATATAGCAGGTATTATGAATGGTTTTGAAGATATGTTTTATCCTTTTAAAGAGGTAACAGTAGAAGAAGCAGTTGTTGCTTTTACAACAATGTATGAAAAATATGGAATGGCAGCACCACAACAAAACAATACACAAGTAGAACAACAACCAGAACAAAATGTAGAACAAACACCAAAAACAGAACAACCAGAACAAAATGTAGAACAAACACCAAAAACAGAACAACCAGAACAAAATGCGGAACAAACACCAAAAACAGAGCAACCAGAACAAAATGCGGAACAAACACCAAAAACAGAGCAACCAGAACAAAATGCAGAAGCACAACAACAAGATATCATTATAGATGGAAAACCCATTTCTATTGGACAAAGTGTTTCAAAATTAAAATCTGTTTGGGGAGAGCCTAGTCGTATTGACCAAAATAGTTATTCATTGGAAAGATATGTATATATCAATGATTATAAACATTTTTTTATGGTTTCTATAAAAGATGGTAAAGTAGCAGAAATTTTTACAAATGATATGACATTTCAATATAAAGGCATTACAGGAAAAATGGATGCAAGTGATATGAAAAATGTAAGGTATCTTGATTTGAAAAACTTTAGAGTAGAATTAAAAGATGAAAATAAAGACACTTATGTTTTATTAAATAAAGATTATAAAGCAGAAGGTATATTGATTAGAACATCTGATTATAAACAAAATTTGCAGTTAAGATATTCTCAACAGTTTTTGCAGAATTTTAAAACAGAATTGATTGATATTATAAATAGTGCTCGTGTGCAAGAAAATGCTGTGAAATTAACAAGTGATGAAACAGCGGAAAATGTAGCATATTATCATAGCTGGGATATGAGTAAAAACAATTATGTGGCTTATACCAACCAAAAGGGACAAAATCCATTTGACAGAATGACAGCAGGCGGTGTAAAATACACTATGGCAGGGGAAGGCGTTTTGAAAATAGACGGCGGAGATGCCATTGATGCATATCATCAGTTTATGATGGAAGCAGGAACAAGAACAAATATGCTGAATCCAGAATTAACACATTATGGTTTAGCGACATTTGATTCTAATTTTACAATTTATATTACATTAGATTTATTTACACCGGCGAAAGAGTAAAGAACGGGAGATGGAAAAATGAGTCAGTATTGTGATAAGTCACAATGTGCAAACTGTCAAAGCGACTGTGCAGAAAGAAAAGCAAGTTTTATAGAAAATGCAAATTCACAAAGTCATATTAAAAAAGTAATTGCCATTATGAGTGGAAAAGGTGGCGTAGGAAAATCCTCTATGACAAGCTGTATTGCTGTAGCACTCAAACAAAAAGGATATACTGTAGGAATATTAGATGGAGATATTACAGGTCCTTCTATACCAAAGGCTTTTGGTGTCAAACAAAAAGCTGTGGGAAATGGTAATGGTATGGATACAGTAAAAACACAAACAGGTATTCGCATCATGTCTGCAAATTTGATATTAGATACAGAAGATACTCCAGTAATATGGAGAGGTCCTGTTATTGGCAATGCTGTAAAACAATTTTGGACAGATGTTGCATGGGGAGATTTAGATGTTTTGCTAATTGATATGCCCCCTGGAACAGGAGATGTTCCTTTAACAGTGTTCCAAAGTATACCAGTAGATGGCGTGGTTATTGTTACAACACCTCAAGATTTGGTTTCTTTAATTGTGAAAAAATCATATCATATGGCTGAAAAAATGTCTATTCCAGTTTGTGGCATTATTGAAAATATGAGTTATATGATTTGTAATGATTGTGGTAAAAAATTGTATCCTTTTGGAGAAAGTAAATTGCAAAAAGTTGCCGATGAAATGAATATTGAAGTATTGGCACAACTCCCTATACAACCAGATATTGCTGGGCTTTGTGATGCTGGAAAAATAGAACAAAAAGATATTTCATTTTTAAATGAAGCAATAGAAAAATTGATACAAAAAATAAATTTATAATTCAATATGCGGGAAAACTTAGTATTTTAAGTAATTCCGCATATTTTGTTACTAATTTGTTATTGTTTTACAGATGGTTG
>JBCLQL010000012.1:0-40498 GCA_041223565.1 Lachnospiraceae bacterium 46-61 | reverse complement strand
AACACAAAAAGCAGTGATTTGAAACAGATGTATATTACTGGCGTCCAAAAATGTTGTATGTACAACGTTTTTAGAAATAAGTATAAATAGAAGTATATAAAGTCAATAAAATAAAAACAGCCTTCAAAAGTGTTGTAGCTACAACACTCTGGAAGCAAATAAGGGTCTTCAGATTATTTTATAAATTATAGTGGGTGTATAGTATGTAGTGTGTATATATTATTAATATAGGGTATATAACATTTTTTTATCAATAATTTTCTTTCTTGATGGCAAAAAAAGAAACAGAAATTTTTTCTTTTCAGCTATTTAAGAAAGATTTTTTTTGCAAAATTTATATAAAAGTAGCTTTATTTTTTGATGGTAATATTATTTTATAGTATAAAAAGGAACAAAGAAATTTTCTATTTTAAACTGCTAAAAGGAAATTTTTTAATTAAAGATTTTGTTCAAAATCATTTTATTTTTAATAGTAAATATTATATATAGTACAATAAAAGTAACATTCCAAAAAAAGGAAAAGCCACGCCGAAGGCGTTTTGCAAATTTCAAAAAAATTTGCATTTGGGGTTTGGGGTCGCCCCAACAAGCGTGGAAAGGGATATCCCTTTCCCCTGCTTGCACTCGGTGCAGATTTTATTTTTTATATGATTTTTATAGCTTCCAATTATTTTATAATTCATCTATTCACTTAAAAAATATTTATAGAAATTTTAGTTATATTTCTGAAAAATAGGTTTTATTTTGTCTTTAATATTTGCATGATACTATTAAAAATAAAAACTATTTTGTTTTTTATAGTATCATAAAATAAAAAAATAAAATAATAATTTTGTAAAATAGTAAAAAAATTTGTAAAAATTTCTATTAAAACAGTTGACAAATTTTATTTTTTATTATATATATAAGATATAGCAATTAATATACCACGTATAATTATAGTAGGTATAAAATTGTTTGTATTACATTAAAATATTATTTTAGGAAAGGAGAAAAAAGTATATGAAAGAAATCGTAAAAATTACAGAAGGACAATTAAAAATTTTAAACATTCTATGGAAAGCAGAAAAGCCAATTTGTGTTTCAGAAATACTGGCAGAATTAAAAAAACAAGACATTCATCTAGCCTATCGTACTGTGTCAACATTTGTAGGACAACTAGAGGAAAGAGGTGCAGTTGCTGGCATCAAAGACCAAATGACATTTTATTATTATCCGCTGATTGAAGAAAAGGATTTTAGAAAAAATGAAGCAAAAAATCTGATAAAAAAGCATTTCGGGGGGTCATTAAAAGGATTTTTAGCTGCTTTTACAGGAGATGAAGATTTAACACAACAAGAAATAGAGGATATGAAAGAGTGGGTTGATAAACTTTGATTTCTATGTGTTTTATTGCAGTGTTACAACTTTCTGTTGCTGGGGGAGCAGCAGGAATATTGTTTTTATATGTGGAAAGATGGCTGTATGAAAAAATACCATCAAAATATATTATATGGCTAAATATTGTAGTATTATTGATGTTTGTAATACCATTTTTTACAATGCTTATGACAAAAGAAGATAATTATCAATTGTTTTTGGAAGATAGTCTTATGGTTATAACAGGAAAAAATGAAATACAAAATAAATTTTATGATATGATTCAGCACACTGGCATTTCTAATCAAATAGTTACTGTTTGGCTAATTGGTATGATACTCTATTTTATTTATGAAATGTTGTATTATATCTATACCATAAAAACAATTAAAAAAGGGATTTCTCTTTCAGAAACGATTTGGCAAAGAGTATTAAGTGAAGTGCAAAAAGAATTGCATATCCATAAAAAAATTAGCTTATATGGAAAAATAGATGTTGCTCAGCCATGTACAATAGGAATATTAAAACAATATATTTTAATTCCCTCATTGCTTGTGAATCAGCTAAATGAAACAGAGATGAAAGCAATCTTAAGACATGAATGTATGCATATGAAACGAAATGATGTACTTTTAAAAGCAGCTATGCAAATATTAAGCTGTTTGAATTGGTTTAATCCTTTGTTTGCGATATTAAGAAACTCATTGTATGACTGGATAGAAGTAGGTTGCGACGAAGAATTAACAGAAAAATTTACAAAAGAAGAAAAGAAAACATATATTAAAGTATTGCTGAAATTGACAGAAGAAAAGCGAAAAATGAAAAGATTTCGATTTGCAGCAGGATTTGGAGAAAGAAAAAATACATTAAATAGGAGGATAAAATACATTATGAGCGAAAATAAAAAAAGAAATACTTTAGGAAGAATTGTAGTCACAGCGTTTTTAATATTTACAATACCTGTAAGCAGTGTAGCAGCAAAAAATACTGATGTTGTATTACATAGTATTTTTTCAGAAAATGTTGAATTTATTGATATTAATGATATTGGAACAGAAGAAAATGGAAGATTTGGAGATATTACTACAGAAATGATTGATGTGGATGATATAAAAAACAATGCACGAATTGTTGAAAAGGGGGAAGAAGTAATAGAACCAAAGCATACACATCATAAAGTAACTACTGAAGTGAGAGAACATAAAAAGAATAGTGATGGTTCTTGCAAAACAATTTTTTATGAAGCAAAATATTGTGTTGGGTGTGATACCTATTGGTTAGGAGATATTATTGATGAACAGTATAATAGTAAATGTAGACATTAAATTTGATAATAACTTAATACTTTATTAAGATAATATAAAGAACAAATAGAAAGAGATAAAATTTGATTTGATCACTTTTATTCATAAATGGATTACAGATATTCTGAAATGAAAGAAAATTTTGAAAAAGAACGAAAACGAGGTATTTCTCGCAAAGAAGCAGAAAAATTAAAAGAACTGTTTCGTGCAGAGGATAAATAATACAGCCTTTATGCTGATATTATAAATATAAAACAGAAAGGAGAAATACAATGCGTTGGAGAGGTGGATAATGAAAAGAATTGTGAAAGAAAAAATGGCGACAAGAGGAATAAAAAATGTCTTATAAAATAGAGTTTTCTATTGCACGGGAATGCGGTAAAATTCTATGTTTATATTAAGACATTTTATGTTAGTATAACAAAAAATATCGGATTTTGCAAATATTTTTGGGGAGGTAATTTACATTATGAAAAAAGTAATAACATTAGCTTTAGGTCTTATTATGGCAACTAATGTTGCTATTCCTTGTTTTGCAAGTGAAAAGAGTATTTCATTAGAAAAAGTAGGCATTCAAGAAGCAAAAAACATAGATGTAGAAGAAATGAATGTTCAAGAAGTAGAAAATATAGATGCAGAAGAAGTGGATATTGAAAAAACAGAAAGCATGGATGTAGAAGAAATGAATATTCAAGAAGTAGAAAACACAGACGCAGAAGAAGTGGATATTGAAGAAACAGAAAGCATGGATGTAGAAGAAATGAATATTCAAGAAGTAGAAAACATAGACGCAGAAGAAGTGGATATTGAAGAAACAGAAAGCATGGATGTAGAAGAAATGAATATTCAAGAAGTAGAAAACATAGACGCAGAAGAAGTGGATATTGAAGAAACAGAAAGCATGGATGTAGAAGAAATGAATATTCAAGAAGTAGAAAACACAGATGAAGAAGAAACAGATATTCAAGAAGTAGAAAGTACAGATGAAGAAGAAACAGAAAGCATAGATGTAGAAGAAGTAGATACACAAATGCAAGAACTTGAAAATATGAACAAAGATATTGTTTTTAGTGGTTCAGAAACTCTTTGGAGTGAAAATTATAAAAATGTATCATCTGTTTACAAAAATATTAGAAAAACATGGGCTCTTACAGCAACAAATATGGGATACTTTCAACTATATTTTGAAAATTTAGGCGACACCGACGTAACAATCAATCTATTGAAAGATTCACCAGTTGGAGGTCAAACATCTGCACATAGTCCAATTACTATAGGTGCTGGCAAAGATAAAATTGTTCAAATTTATCCTTCTGACTTAGAAATAACTGCATCTAATAATTTGCAAGTAGGAAGACTGTATGTGTATTGTACAAATTTAGATTTAGAAAAATTTTCTGTTTTCTGCAGATGTGTGTACTACAATTAATTGTTAAATAGAACTTAATCTATTTGAAAGAAGGTTCTATATGGAAAAGCATGTGAAAATTAAAGAAGTTATTTTACTTTTACTTGTTCTAGTAGTTATCAAGTTTGGTATAAGTATTTTATACAATAAATCAGAATTTTCTATAAAAAATTTAAAATATTCATTATATACGTCTTCACTCGAATCATTGAATACTGAAGAATTAGAAGCAGCAGTAACTGATTTATCAGTTGATGATGAAGATATATCTCTTATTTATGTAGGAAGATTAACTTGTCCTTATTGTGTTGAGCATATATCACATATTAAAGATATTTTTGAAAATTTTAAGAAAATAAGTGTAGGTGGAGAAGAAATCAAAGTAAAGCAATTTTACTTTGATTCAGAAAAGTATAACACTATAGAAGCATTAAAAATACGAGATGAAATTGGAGCAAAATATGTACCTACAATTATTTTAATAAATAAGGGGAAAATATCTATATTTAGCTCAGAGGAAATAGGAGCAGATGAATATTTAAATAATTTTTCTGATTTAATTATAAATTAAGAAGGCTACTATAATTTGTTTAGACTTTATAAAGGAGATGTTACTATGTCAATAAATATTAAAAAGATATTATCTTTGTTCTGTTGTGCGTTGTTATCTTTTTTGTTTGTACTTCCTACAAACATTACTTTTGCATCTTCATCGAATGAGCTTGATGTTTTACTTAATACAATTTTAGAGTATAGTACAGTTTATGAAGATGGAAGATTTATTTTCAATGAGGAAACTGCAAAAGCAAATGGAGAATCAGAAGAAATAATAGAAATAGGAAAAAAAGTAGAAGAACTTTCAATGGGATATTATCAATTGAAAATGGGCATTGAACCTTATAATGGGTTACCTTTTTATGGAAATTGGTGTGGTCCTAAACATACAGGACATGGAGACCCTATTGATTATTTAGACAAACAATGTAAAATTCATGATGAATGTTATGCAGATAATGGCTATTTTAATTGTGATTGTGACAAGGAACTAGTAGAAGCAATAGATAGAAAATACGATGATATGTCTGGTTCGCAAAAAGAAATGGCTGCTGCTATTAGGCTTTATTTTAAAGGTCAAATGTTTGCTCATGGTTGCTAATAATTATAATATTATAGGTATAAGAATTTAATTCTTATACCTATAATATTATTTAAGGAGAGATTATGATGAAAAAATATCTTTTAACATGGATATTAATATTTGATATGCTATCAGTTGTTATTATTTTTAATCATCATTTAAAACTTTTAAATTTTTCTGTTGATTGGATTAATACTTTAATATATATATGGTCATATATATTATTAACTTTTACTTTTGGAGGAAGTATATTATATGTAATCCAAAATAAAGACCAAAAAAACAAAAAAGCATTTGCTATATTTCTCGTTCATGCCCTAGTTACTGCTATACTATTTTTAGCTATGATATTATTTTAAAAAGGATGGTAAAACAATGACAAACAAATATTGTTTTAAAATTATTGGATTATTGGATATTTTAGCAATTTTAACAATAATTTTAATAATAAAATCTAGTGCCAATTTATTATATGGCATAGCAACCACAAATATTATAGGAATTGTTTCATTAATTGCTTTATTAATTCATAAGGAACTTATCAAACAATCTATTATGTATAAAATATTCATTTTTATTAACTATTTATTTGTAGTATGGCATATATGGATAATGGGAATTATAATGACCATAACTGTAATTTGAAAATATTAATGAAATATCCAAAATAAAATGTACAAGTAAAAAATATTATTTTACTTGTACATTTTATTAAAATTTTAAAAATTTAATTGTAAAAAAAATAAACTGACTTAAAAGGTAATCCATAAACAAAACAAAATAATAAATAAATGTTTTATTAAGTTAACATAAAAATATTAAAAAGGGTAAAATAAAGAAAACATATTTTAGATTACCAGAGAACAATTCTAAATGATTGGTGAAGATTTAGAAAGTGATAAAAAAAGAACAAGAACAAGGAAAGTAGATTTATATGATGTTTTTTGTGCAGTTTTGTATCTTTTTAAAAGGTGAAATACAATGAAGAATGTCTATCTTCTGGTTTCCTAAATTGGAAATTAGTTTATTATTATTTTACTATTTGATCAAAAAAGGACAAACATAACAAAATTATATTGGATACGATCTTAAAAGAATTAGTCAAAATAATTCAAAATGACAATTTAAAAAAAGACAAGCCAACTCTAGTAATCATTGATAAAAAAAAATAACTGAAAATTTAAAAAAGACAACAAAAGTATATGAAATTATATTAAAATATGCTATAATATGCTATTATTAGTGAATTATGATAGGAGAAACATGGTGAGATTTAGTTATAAAAATTTATGGGAATTATTGATAGATAGAGATATTAAGCACAAAAATTTAATTAATAAAACAGGAATGAGCAGAAATACATTTTATAAATTAAAGAATGATGAAAATGTACCAACTGATATTTTATTAAAAATATGTGAATTTCTTCAGTATGATATTTTAGAAATAATGACACACATTAATGAAACAGATAAAAAGAAAGGTTAAATATAGTGAAGATATGGTTAATGAAAAATGCCATGTATTTACACCTATACATATTGTTAATAAAATGCTTGATGATGTTGGTTATATAAATGATTTATATGGCAAAACATTTTTGGAAAATTCCTGTGGTGATGGACAAGTTTTATGTGAAGCGGTTAATCGATATATCATAGATTGTAAACAAAAAGATTTCAATGATAAAGAGATTATCTTAGGATTAGAAAGAGATTTCTTTGCTGTAGAATATGATAAAAAGAATTTTGAAAAATGTATAAGTAATCTTAACAAATTATTGAGTTTACATGAACTTGAATTTGTCAGGTGGAATGTATTTAATTCAGATTTTTTAAATTTAAAGATAGATAAAAAATTTGATTTTATTGTAGGAAATCCTCCATATATTTCTTATGCAAATATAGATTCTAAGAATAGAAATTTTATTAGGGATAACTTTGATTCTTGCAAGAAAGGGACGTTTGATTATTGCTATCCATTTATTGAACTTAGTCTAAGTTATCTTAAGTCAGATGGAAAACTAGCATATTTAATTCCAACAAATATATTTAAAAATGTTTTTGCAAAAGATTTAAGAGCATTACTATTAGATAAAGTTACGAAAATATTAGATTATAAAACAAAAAAAATATTTAAAAATGTATTAACATCATCTTCAATAATTATATGTGATTTAGGTAATCTTAAATCATATATTAATTATCATGATGTAAGTAATAATCAATATATATCTATTGATAGAAAGACATTGGGAGAAAAATGGGTTTTTTCAACTCAGAATTGTGATAAAAAAGTCTTATTTTCTGAATATTTTTTAGCAGCAACAAGTGTGGCAACTTTATTAAATGAAGCTTTTATAATCAAAAATTATGAAGAAATGCAAGATTATTTTTCTGTTGGCAATACATTAATAGAAAAAGGAGCATTAAGACCAGCTGCGAGTCCTAGAACTTTGAGTAAAAACTTGCAAGAGTTTATTATTTTTCCGTATGAGTACATCAACGGAAAATTACAAAGATTTGAAATTGAGGAAATGATTAATAGGTATCCTGGAGCATTAAGTCATTTAGAAAAATACAGAGAAAAATTAAACTTACGAAATTCGGATTCATCGGCTAAGTGGTTTGAATATGGTAGATCGCAAGCATTAGATAATTTAAACCAAGAGAAACTGTTGACGTCTTTTATTGTTACAAATAAAGTTAATGTGTACGAATTGGATGTTGATGACATACCGTATTCGGGAATTTATATTGTTCCTAAATCGAATTTAGATTTATCAATTGCAAAAAAAATTCTAGAAAGTAAAGAATTTTTAGAATATGTTAATAACATAGGTATATATATCAGTGGTTCATCGCTAAGAATTACAGCAAATGATATAAAAAATTTTGATATAAGCAAATGGAGGGTAAGATGAGTTTACAAGATGAAATTATAGAGCGTTCAAGTAAAATATTTAGAGATGCTTACCAAATGTCTATAGGAGAACTAATAAATATATACAGAGATGGAGAGATGGATATACACCCAGAATTTCAAAGGGTCTTTAGATGGAGTAAATCACAAAAAACGAGATTAATTGAGTCCATTATGTTAAATATACCTATTCCTTCAATTTTTGTTAGTCAAAATGATGAAGGTGTGTGGGATGTTATAGATGGTGTTCAAAGATTATCAACAATATTTCAATTTGTTGGAATATTTAAAGATGAAACTAATAAATCTTTCGATCCATTAGTTCTTCAAAAAACAGACTATTTACCTTCTTTTGAGGGAATGATGTGGCAAAATCCCAATGATGCTAGTAAATCTTTTACTAAAGAACAACAATTAGCTTTTAAAAGAGCTCGAATAGATGTGATTATTGTTAAAAAAGAGAGTGATCCGAATACTAAGTATGAGCTATTTGAAAGATTAAATACAGGAGGTTCAAAGTTGTCTGATCAAGAAGTTAGAAACTGTTTAATGATTATGACGAATCGTGATTTTTATAGCTTTTTGAATTCGCTATCAAAAAATGAAGATTTCAATAATTGTATTGTTATAACTGATAGAAAAGAAGATGAACAGTTTAAGTTAGAATTGATTTTGCGTCTTCTAATTGCAGTAAAAATGGACTTGGGTCAAGCGTCAAATTATAACGACTTGAAAGAACTACTAGATAAAGAAATGGTTAAAATGATTAATGTAATTCAAGACAATGATTATTTGATTATTAAGGATAAATTCAAAAGAACATTTAAATTACTAAATAATTTATTAGGCGAAGATTCTTTTAGAAAATATTCTGATAATAAGCATAAAGGAGCATTCTTAGTAGGAGCATTTCAAGGGATAGCACCAGGAATTTACTTTAATATTGATAAAGTAGAAAAAATGGAAGCAGGTAATATAAAGAATAAAATCAAAAATTTTTATGAAAAAAGCGTTTATCTTGATAGTGTAAAAAGTGGTGCTAGAGCAGTACCTAGATTTAAAGATTTGACGCTTTTTGGAAAAGAGTATTTTAGCAATGAAAATTAAGAATTTAAATGAATTAGAGGAAAAAATAGATCAGGAATTAGCTTGGAGAAAAAAAGAATTAACATCAATTCGTATTGATGTTGAAGCATCAGAACAAAAAGAAAAAAGCGAACAATCAAAAGCAATTAGAATTGGAATAACAATGTTGTATGCACATTGGGAGGGAGCTGTTAAGGCAATAGCTGAGTATTATTTAGTGTATGTATCTGGATTGCATTTGAAATATGGAGAACTAAAAAACAATTTTTTAGCTATTACAATAAAGCACTCTTTGAATGAATTTGAGGAAACAAAAAAAGCGACAATTCACAATAAATTAATAGATAATATCTACCTTAAAAAAGATGAAGAATCGCAGATTCCTTATAAAAATGTAATTAAAACTGAAAGTAATCTAAAAATGGATATATTCAAGGAAATCGTTGCTACTATTGGAATAGATGAAAATCCTTATATGTTAAAGAGAATGCTTATTGATCAACGCCTACTTGGAAATAGAAATAAGATAGCACATGGTGAAAGGCTAGAAATGTTAGATGGTATTGTTGTAGTTTCTGATTATTTAGAATTACATACAACAGTTTTGGAGTTGATTGAAAAATTTGCTCTAAATATCAAGGAAGCAGCTAGAAATGAAGATTATAAATCATAGCATACATTTTCATTTCTCCATCTCTTTTCCCATATATTTTTTGTAATTCTTTCTAATTTGATAAAGCTCGTTCATATCAGATTTTGCAGAAGAATACTCTTGCATTAGGATATTTTTAATTTATTATTAATATTGAGAATATATAAATTATAAATAAATTTGTCTTGATATTAAAATGATATTAAAAAATTTTTAAAATAGAAATACATGGACAAATAAAAGGAATTTTGGTATAATATAAATAATGAATACTATATAAAACACTACAAATCTAAAAAGGTCTGTTGAGTGGGAATAATTAAAATTTTTTTGAACCCCGCATAAACAGCGGATTTCAGAAATTTTAAAGGACGTTTGATAACAATTTGATAACATTTGTAAAAAGGTATTTACTCATCAGCAAGCAAGTGGCTGGCGAGTGCCTATAAGAAAGAATAAGTGGTCTTACCAAATAAATGAATTAATTTGGTAAGACTTTTTTATTGTCAAAAGTTATTTGTTATTTTTTCCTATATTAGGATAGTTGTATCGCCATTGGTCGTACTGCTCTTTTGTGATTTCACCAGAAGCTAATTTTGCCCTTTGAGATTGCCAAGCAGAAATCATATCAAACATGGAAAGGTAGGTTGTCCCTTTGCTTTTATCAAGGCGAATACAAAGTTCTCCATTGATTTTATCAGCATATAGACCATAAATGTCTTCCATTGCAAAAAGTGTGTGCAGAAGTCCGATGTAGCTGTCAATATCAGGAACAGCAAGTGCTTGAGGGGATACCTCAAAAACTTCTGCAAGTGCGTTCAAATATTTTTCTTTGGGACTACGAACCCCTTTTTCATATTGAGCAATGCGGACATCTGCCTGCATATCGTTAAATCCTAATAGTTTGCCTAAATATTTTTGTGTAAAGCTATGTAATAATCTAAAATGGTGTATTCTTTCTCCTATTGCCATAATTCTATCTCCTAACAAATGTTGATAATTCAGTATAACATAAAAGTGTGGCAATAATCAATAAAAAAAATAATACAAAAAAGTATAGAAATTTTTGAAAATTACTTTACAAATACAAAAAAGTATAGTATCATATCGTTATACAAATTAGTATAGTGAGTAGTAGTGAAAGGATTGATAGTAATGGAAAAAATGTTTTTAAAAGTATCTGATGTGATGAAAGTGTTAGATGTTTCAGAATCTTATGCTTATAAGTTAATACGCAAGCTAAACAAAGAGCTGGAAAAGAAAGGCTGTTTTGTAATGGCTGGACGTATTGACCGTCAATTTTTCTATGAACATTTTTATGGAACACAAAAAAGGAGGGATTAAATGTCAGTTTATAAAAACGAAAAAAATAATACTTGGTATGTCATGGTTCGCTACAATGACTGGAAAGGCGAACGTAAGCAAAAATGTCAAAGAGGCTTTGACACAAAACAAAAGGCACAAAATTGGGAACGTCAGTTTCAGCTACAAAAGAGGGCTGATGTAGATATGACACTGGAAAGTTTCTGCAAATTGTATGAAAAAGATGTAAGACCAAGACTAAAAGAAAATACTTGGCTAACAAAAGAAAGTATCATACAAAGTAAAATACTGCCCTACTTGGGGCAACGCAGGCTGTCAGAAATTACTGCGAAAGATGTCATTGACTGGCAGAATGAAATGCGAAGTCAAAAAGGAAAAACAGGAAAGGAAATTTCTCCTACTTATTTAAAAACGATTCATGCACAGTTAAGTTCTATATTTAACCATGCTATCCGCTATTACGATTTAACAATCAATCCGGCAAGGAAAGCGGGTACGATGGGCATGGAGGAAAGTAAAGAAATGTTATTCTGGACAAAAGAGGAGTATCTAAAATTTGCCGATGTGATGATGGATAAGCCACTTTCATTTTACGCTTTTGAAATGTTATATTGGTGTGGTATTCGAGAGGGAGAATTGCTTGCTTTAACACCTGCTGACTTTGATTTTGAAAACAGGACAGTGACAATTAACAAGTCTTATCAAAGGCTAAAAGGAAAAGATGTTGTGACTGTTCCAAAAACGAAAAAGAGCAACAGATTAATTAAAATACCACAATTTTTAGCAGATGAAATGCAGGATTGTTTTAAATTATTTTATAGCTTGAAAGCAAATGACAGAATTTTTCCAGTCACGAAACATTATTTACATCATGAAATGGATAGAGGTTCTAAAGCTGCTGGAGTAAAGAGAATACCTATTCATTCCCTCAGGCATAGTCATGTCAGTTTGCTAATAGACATGGGGTTTACGGCTCTTGCAATAGGAGATAGAGTTGGACATGAAAGCGAAAAAATTACATATAGATATGCTCACTTATTCCCCTCAAGGCAGTCAGAAATGGCAGACCGTCTTGATTTTGAAAGAACAAGTGATGATATATAAATTTTACAAAAGGAGTGTTGTTATGTCAATAAGAAAATTAGACCAACAAGGACGATGGAGAAATAAAACAGTATCTTTTAGAGTTTCTCCAGAAGAAAATAAACAAATTGAAACAGCGGTCAAGCTGTCAGGTCTGAGCAAACAAGATTTTATTATTTGTTGTTTGCAGAAAAGAAAAATTGAAGTAACAGGAAATCCAAAAGTGTATAAAGCACTCAAAAATGAGTTAAGAAATGTACTGAATGAACTTAGTCGTATTGAAGAAAGTAGCAAGGTATCTCAAGATTTATTAGATACTATTAAATTAATTGCTATCACAATGCAAGGTATGAAAAGTGACAAGTGAAAAATGGAATGTTAAAAAAGGAGGAAAACCAATGAGTAAAAAAGAAAAGATTGTCCCTATTACATCTGCTGCAACAGACAAAGGACAATCACTAAAAACTAATATTATTGTAACAGAAAAACAGCAAAAAAGCAATGAACAAAATACAAAAAATTTTGAACAGGGGGTGTTGTATACGATTACAATGGAAGAATTATATGATACAGCTTTTCCGCCAAAAGTCCCTATTGTGGATGGGCTGATTTATAATGGTACATACCTTTTCGTTGGTGCTCCAAAGGTAGGCAAATCGTTTTTTATGGCACAGTTAGGTTATCATGTAAGCATAGGTATTTCACTATGGGATTACAAAGTCAATCAAGGTAGTGTATTATATTTAGCACTGGAAGATGATTTTAGCAGACTGCAAAAACGACTTTCAAAAATGTTTGGTATGGAAAGCACAAATAATTTTTATTTTGCTACGATGTCTAAATCTTTAAATGAAGGTTTGGAGGAACAACTTAGTAAATTTATGAAAGAACACACGGATACAAAGTTGATTATGATTGATACTTTGCAAAAAATCAGAGAAGTTGGAGGCGAAAGATATAGCTACTCTAGCGACTATGATATTGTTACAAAATTAAAACAATTTAGTGATAAACATAATGTTTGTGTTTTGGTAGTGCATCACACGAGAAAGTTGCAGTCAGAAGACAGTTTTGAAATGATTTCTGGAACGAATGGTTTACTTGGAGCAGCGGACGGCGCCTTCATCATGCAAAAGAAAAAACGCACAGACAATATTGCTGTGTTAGACATTGCAGGGCGTGACCAGCCAGACCAGAAATTGACGATTGAATTTGACAGAGAACATTGTGTTTGGAATTTCAAAAGGGCAGAAACAGAATTATGGAAAGAGCCAATTAATCCACTTTTAGAGGCTGTCAATTTGTTATTAACAAAAGAAAGTCCAGAATGGCAAGGAACAGCAACAGAACTGGTTGAAAAACTACCAGATATGCAAATACAAGCAAATGTGGTTACTAGAAAATTAAATGTGTTGAATAGCCGACTTTTACAAGAATATGGTATCCAATATGAAAATAAACGTGGACATGAGAGAAAAATTTGCCTGAAACGTGTAACAGATGGAAAAGAATAAAAAAATGCGTCGATATGCGTCGATATTTTACGCAACAGAGTATATATCAAAAATATCGACGCAACTGACGCAAAATGAAAAAGGGGATAGTAGTATGAAACAAGTGCAGATTAGTAAAGATTTATTTCTATTACTGATTAAATACCATATTTTTGAATGTTATAATGATGAAGAAAAAATTGTGGAAGAATTGCAGAAAAAATTTGATAGTATCATCAATAGAAATCTATATACAAAATACAAAACTGCTCCAACAGAAGAGGAAAAAGAAAAGGCTAGGCAAGAGTATTTAGACAGAAAAGGGATACCCTCCAATTTTCGTTGGTAGGGTTTTTCCTTTGGTTACTAATTACAGAAACGTGTCACGTTTCTGTTTTTTAGTTGACAAGAGAAAATTGCTTTTTTAAGTACAAAAAGCAGTAATTCGGAGTAGATGTTATAATTGATGTTGGGAAATGTTGCATGTATAATGTTTTTAGGAATAAGTATAAAAGTAGATAGTAAGTGTCAATAAAATAAAAGTGACCTTCAGAAGTATTGTACTTACAATGTTCTGAAAGTAAATAATGTAATGGAAATGAGAACTTTTGATAAAAATAGTTATTAAGTCAAAATAAATGATAATAAATATATTATGATAAAACCTTAAATATAAAGAAAAAGCGAATAAAAAATAGTTGTTATAGATATTTATTAGTAGATATTCGCATAATATAAATAATTTATTACTTGAAAATAATTATTAAAAAGGTATAATGGAGATAATTACAAAATTTTTTGTTTTGTTTCATAAATTAATATTATATTTAAAATATTTTTATTTCCTTGTATGAGGAGGCGAAAAATGAAAAAGGTATTAATAATTACAAGTTCAATTGACAATACAGTAGATTATATATTGAATAGGTATAGCACTACTACAAAATTTTATCGATTAGATGTAGATATGTTTTCAAGGTATAAAATTATTCTTGGAGGAGTTAAGCAATGGGTGATTTCATGTAATGAATGGAGTCTGGAAAAAAAGGAACTATATAGTATATATTATAGAAAACCAAGAATCCCTAAGCTTGATAAATATAATTATGAGTATCAAAGTATGATTGCAAAAGATATAATTTCGTTAATTAATGGAATAGCTGATGATTTTCAGGGTAAAGTGCTTACTAAGCCGTATATACTTAGAAAAACTGAAAATAAATCATTTCAATTATTATATGCTGAAGAAAATGGATTATTAATTCCTGAATCATTTATTGGAAATAGTAATGAACGAGGTAGAGATTTTTTAGATAAAAAATCAATTATAAAGCCTCTTACAACAGGAAAAGTTATAGCAGAGAATAATATAGAATTGTATCAAACAAATTACTTTACTATATTTAGTGAAGATATTTCATTAACACCTGTTTACTTACAAAAATACATAAATAAACAATATGAGGTGAGACTGACATATATTGATGGTTTTTTCTTTGCAGTTAGGATAGATTCAATAGACCAGCTAGATTGGAGAACAAATTATAAAGGGTTAAAATATAAACTAATTGATTGTCCATTGGAAGTTTGTAAATTATGTATAAGGTTGTTAAATGATTTTCAACTGAATTATGGAGCGTTTGATTTTATAGTTAATGAAAATAATCAGTGGATTTTTTTGGAAGTTAATCCAAATGGACAGTGGTTATGGCTTGAGCATGAATTACACATTCCAATTTCTGAAAAAATTATTGGCTATCTAACTAGTTAGGAGGTATAAAACTATAAAGTTATTAATGCTAAAGATTATTAATATTGTTTTTTGGTTTTGGTCGCATTTCCCTTTATTCTGTTTAAGTGATGATAAAAACTTTGCTACAATAAAATATCAACGTATAAAAGAAGGTAAATGTAATTTAAGGATTAGCTTATTGAATGTTATGTTTGGAGATATTGTTTTATATTTGATAACTTATGATATAAGCTTGAAAAAACTAGCATTTGCGAAAATTTTGCGTTTGCAAGATATGGATGGTATTGTTTTAACAGATAATAATATGGATAGAATGCAAAGGAATTTCGAACAACATATTGAAGAATTATGCCAAGATGATTTGGTAATTGAAAAAGAAAAATTATGTTATCATATTCAAAATGAAGAACAGCGTATAAGCTCAAGTGTTGATAAGATAAATATATACGCAACAATTATCTTAACTGTATTACCTTTAGTTTTAGCAGTAATAGATTTAAAAGTGATTATGACTTTACCATTTCTATTACTTTTGGGTATAATCTTAATGATTTATTCATTACTTAACATTTGTGCATATGTTTTTAAAGCAATTAATGTACAAGGGATGATGAAAAGTACTTTTAAAGATTTACGTGATAGCTCAGAAAAGAACAAAGAAATTCTATTGCAATATTATTACGATTGGCAACAATTAAAATATAAAGCACAGCTTTTTGTAAGTTTTGTTTTGAATTTGCAAAATTGGATTGTACTAATACTCATCTTGGTAGTGGGAATTTCTATAGGAATTGATTTTAAAGATGTCAATAAAATACAAATTAAAGAGGTAAATGAAGATAAAATTATTACATTAAACATTGATGATGTAGAAAAGCTGTATAGTGAAGATTCTGTCAAGTGGAAAGAATTATTATTAGATATTGAAAAGGAAGAGTGTAAGTATATAATATTTATTGGTAATTATGATAAAAAGCCAACATTTATTAATGAGTTAAATAAGTATGAAGATTTGAAGATTAAAATTTTGAAGGATTCTCAGATGGACAAGACACAATTGAAAATAATAAAGGAGGAATAATAATGAAAAAACATATTTTAAGTATGTATTCAAAAAAGATAAATAATGAACTAGTTAAACAGCAATTATATGGAGAAACTAAAAATATGAAAAATCTTGACCAGAATGAATTTTTGATAGGGTCAACAAATATTACAAAATCATTAGAAGCTTCTGATACAGATGAATTTTTTTTAAGTTCAACCATTTTCACAGAAAATGTAGAATCATCCGATACAGATGAATTCACATTACAATCGTCAACAAATTCTACTTTTACAATAGAATCGTCTGATGCAGATGAATTTTTTACTGATAAAATAGAGTGTTGTTATGGAGAAGATTTTGACAATATATTATTAATTTAACTTTGATAAATATTATTTATTGGAGTATTAAAGACATTAGCTGATTGATTTATTTAGAACAAGATTTTGTGTTATATTAACTCCATAAAATTAAAGTATAGATTTTGGGAGCAAAATAAATTGAAAAAAAGATAATTTTTAGAAATATTGTAGTAAGAATAATTATAATATCAAAAGAGAATTTTAATGGGATAAATTCAAAAGGAGATTAAATATTAGTTTAAAGGCAAAATATAAAATAAAAAAATTTGAAAATTGTTTTAATATTATTGAAGTGATATTTCTCTTTCATACTCAAAATTAGAACTATATTTTTTGTATGAAAGAGGGATTTTTTTTGTAAAATTTTAAGAATACAAGAAAATTTCCATTAAAATTTTTATTGAAAAGAGCTTTATTTTTAATAGTAAAATTTATATATAGTATAATAAAAGTGACATTCCAAAAAAAAGAAAAGCCACGCCGAAGGCGTTTTGCAAATTTCAAAAAATTTGCACTAGGGGTTTGGGGTATACCCCAACAAGCATGGAAAGGGATATTCCTTTCCCCTGCTTGCAATCAGTGCAGAATGACTTTATATACAAATTTTTAATATTTCAAATTATTTCTAATTGATTGTTTCATTCAAAAAAATACTTTTGAATTTTTTGCTATACTTATTAAAAATAAATTTTAGAATGACAAAAAATTAGAGTAGTTCCATGAAAAATATTTTACAAAAAACATAGGATATTCAAATTGGTTTAATATAAAAATACAAAATAAAATATTTTTTTAACGAAAGTTTTGCTTTAAAAATTTTAGGCGTTTATTTTGACTCTTGTTAAAAATAATATAGACAATTTATTGCATTTATGCTATCATAATAAATAAGTTTGTTATTACGTAAGGGTAAGCAAGACTGTTTGTAGTGTTTCTCAATAGAGAAGCTATGAACAGTCTTTTTTTATACACATGGAAGGAAATGGAAAAATGAAAATTATCAGAGTTTTGAATACAAATGCAGTAGTCACAGTAGATAAAGAAAAAAGAGAAGTAATTGTTACTGGTGCAGGCATTGGATTCCGTAAAAAGAAAGGAGAATTTTTAGATAAATCTTTAATTGACAGAATCTATCGTCTGCAAAGTGATGAAGGCAGTAAAAAACTTCAAGAGTATGTGCAGGCTGTTTCGGAAGAATATTTAGATATTGCTGAAAAAGTGGTACAGACAGCAATACAAGAGGAAAAATTGGAAGTGAACGATATTCTTTATGTTACGCTTGCAGACCATATCCATTCCGTTTTAGAACGGGCAAAATCTGGTATTATACTAAAAAATATGATTAAAACAGACATTCAAAATTTTTATCCAAAAGAATTTTCAATCGGCAAAAAAGCAATTCAATGGATAAAAGAAAAAACAGGAATTGATTTAAAAGAAGATGAAGCAGCTTTTATTGCTATGCACATTATTGCTTCTGAATTAGATGATAATTCTCCATCTGATGTACAAAAAATTACAGAATTAATTACAGCAATACTCCATATGATACGACTGCATTTTAAAATTGTATTTCATGAAGATTCTTTTTCTTATCAGCGATTTATTACACATTTGAAATTTTTTGCTGCACGAATATTTAATCAAACAAATTATCACGACAGTATGCAGGAAATTTATGATGTACTTGTTACACAAAATCAATTTATTTTTTCTGGCGTACAAAAAATTGCCGAGTTGATTCAAAAACAGTATGGGTACACTTTGAGTATAGATGAATCATTATATCTTTTAATTCATTTAAAAAGAATATTAGATGAAGAACAGGAACAAAGGGAAAAAGAACAAAAATCATAATAAATAAAAGAGAGAGAAGGGAATACTATGGATTATGAAAATATTGCAAAGCAAATATTGCAATATATTGGCGGAGAAGAAAATGTTGTTACACTCATTCATTGCATGACAAGACTTCGTTTTACTTTAAAAGATGAGTCAATTGCAGAGGATGAAGCAATCAAAAAAACAAAGGGCGTTGTAGGTGTTATGAAAAAAGCTGGACAATATCAAATTATTATTGGTAATGATGTTGGTAATGTATACAACGAACTATGTAAACTAGGGGATTTTGCAAATTCTGCTGTAAAAACACAAACATCGCCAGAAAAGAAAGAAAAGAAAAAAGGAATTGTAGCACTTATGGAAATCATATCCAGTGTTATGGCACCTGTGATTCCTGCTATTATGGGTACAGCAATGATACGAATTTTTGTAAATTTGCTTTGTATGATTGGTATTTTAGATACAAGCGGAACGACTTACACCATACTTCATATTATGGGGGACAGTGCATTTTTCTTCTTTCCAGTGCTGATAGCAGTTTCGGCTGCAAAACGTTTTGGTGTAAATGTTTATTATGCTGTTACAGTAGCCCTTGTTATGCTGCATCCTCATTTTATTGCTATGATAGATACTGCACATACGATTTCGGAAAATTTATATTTTATGAAATATATTCCAATTTCGTATGTTTCTTATGCGTATTCCATTATTCCAATTATATTTGCAGTATGGCTGTTAAAATATGTGGAACAATTCGTAGAAAAAGTAATACCAACGATATTAAAAAATCTTTTACAGCCATTTTTTATATTATTGATAGAAATACCGATTGTATTATTTATTTTCGCCCCTTTGGGTTCTATGTTAGAGCATATTTTATACAACATAATTGATTTCATACATAATCAACTTGGATTTATTGCTGTTGGTATCATCGCAGGGGCATATCCTTTTATTGTAATGGCTGGTGTTCATCATGCATTTACTCCTGTTAAGCTAGGTATGATTGCTTCTGTGGGATTTGAAAATTTTATTTGTATTGGAGAGCTTTGTTCTAATATAGCACAAGGTGCTGCTTCTGCTGCGGTTGCAGTAAAAAGTAAAAACAAAATATTGAAAAAAAATGCTACTACTGCGGCAATTTCTGCATTGTTTACGGGGATTACCGAGCCGGCACTTTATGGTGTAACACTTCGTTTAAAACGTCCTATCATAGGGGCTTGTATTGGTGCTGCGATTGGCGGACTATTTGGTGCTTTTTTTCAACTAAAATGTTTTGCGATTGCCATTCCTGCTATTTTAAGCATTGTGCAGTATGTAGACACAACATACCCAATTAGTTTTTTGATTGCAATATTGACGATTTTAGTAACAACAGCTGCTACCTTTTTGATTACATTGTTCATTGGTTTTGAAGATATTTCAGAAGATGATACGGAAGAAAAAACAAAAGTAGAAAATCCTTCTTATCAAACACTTTTTGTTCCAGCACCGGCAAAAGGAAAAATCATTCCTTTGACAGAAGTAAAAGATGTCACTTTTGCTTCTGAGATACTTGGAAAAGGTGCTGCAATCATACCAGAAGAAAACAAAATTGTTGCCCCATTTAATGGAAAAGCAGTTGTTGTATTTGAAACAGGACATGCGATTGCATTACAAAGTGATGAAGGATTAGAACTTTTGATTCATGTAGGAATTGATACTGTCAATTTAAAAGGGAAATTTTTTCATCCTTGTGTAGAAAATGGAACAGTTATCAAAAAAGGAGATGTTTTATTAAATTTTGACAGAGAGGAAATTGAAAAAGAAGGATATGATTTATCTACTCCTATTATTATTACAAATATAGAAAACTATAAAGAAATTACATTGCTAAATCAGTCGGAACATTGTGAATTTCTGCAAGATTTTCTTTCTGTCCAATAAAATGGAATTTGTTTTACCTTTTTATACAATGCTTTTTCATACGGATTGTCATTTGTTACAAAAATTTTTTTATAAAAATGTTGAAATCTCCAAAAAAAATTTTAGATATAGACAAAAGCATTTGTTTGTGCTATGCTAAATATAGAAAGAAATAGCAACCAGTTTGTTATTACGTAAAGGTAAGCAAGACTGTTTATAGAACTTCTTGGATAGGGAAGTTCTGTGAGCAGTCTTATTTTTTTTCATCAAGAAAATAAAGGATGTGATAAAATGAAAAAACAAATTATTCCTGAAGGTTTTCTTTGGGGAGGAGCAGTCGCTGCCCATCAGTTAGAAGGGGGGTATGACAAGCAAGGAAAGGGAATTTCAATTGCAGATGTTATGACAGCAGGAGCAAATGGTGTGGAACGTCAAATTACAGATGGTATTTTACCAAATCATAATTATCCCAATCATGAAGCAATAGATTTTTATACGCATTACAAAGAAGATATTAAACTCTTTGCTGAAATGGGATTTAAGTGTTTTAGAACTTCTATTGCATGGACACGAATTTTTCCAAATGGAGATGAAACGACTCCAAATGAACAAGGATTGCAATTCTATGATGATTTATTTGACGAATTACTTCACTATGGTATTGAACCAGTTATTACATTAAGTCATTTTGAAATGCCATATCATCTAGTAAAAGAATATGGCGGATGGAGAAATCGTAAATTGATTGATTTCTTTGTACGATTTGCAAAAACGGTAATGGAACGTTATAAAGACAAAGTAAAATATTGGATGACTTTTAATGAAATCAATAATCAAGGTTCAACGGAACATCTCTGGGCAGCATGGACAAATTCTGGCATATTATATCGTCCAGAAGAAGATATACAAACTGTGTTGCATCAAGCAGTTCATTATGAAATAGTAGCAAGTGCAAAAGCAGTAAAATTGGGACATGAAATCAATCCAGATTTTAAAATTGGCTGTATGTTGGCAATGGTTCCTTTTTATCCTTTATCTTGTGCTCCAGATGATATGCTTGCAGCACAATATGCAATGGAACAAAGATTATATTATTATGGTGATATTCATGTATTTGGGGAATATCCAAACTACATAAAGGCTTTTGAAAAAAATCATGGGATGAATTTAGATGTTACAGCAGAAGATTTACAAAGTCTAAAAGAGGGTTGTGTCGATTATATAGGCATTAGTTATTATATGAGTGAAGCAGTAAGTGCTTCTGCGGAAAATGCAAAACAAAAATTTAATGACCATTGTTATGTTACAAAAAATCCTTATGTAGAAGCAAGTGAATGGGGTTGGCAAATTGACCCAAAAGGATTACGTTATTCTTTGAATTTACTACATCAAAGATATCATTTGCCAATATTTATTGTAGAAAATGGTTTGGGTGCTTATGATAAAGTGGAACAAGATGGCATTCATGACCCTTATCGCATCAATTATTTGCGTCAGCACATTGAACAGATGAAAGAAGCTATTTCACAAGATGGTGTTCCAGTAATGGGCTATACACCTTGGGGCTGTATTGATTTAGTGAGTGCTGGTACTGGTGAAATGGAAAAACGATATGGATTTATCCATGTTGATAAAGATAATCAAGGAAAAGGCTCTTTAAAAAGAAGTAAAAAAGATTCTTTTTATTGGTATCAAAAAGTAATTCAAACAAATGGAGAGGAAATTTAAGGAGGTTATATTTATGGTAATTCGTTTATTTTGTGCAGCAGGTATGTCTACTAGTGTGTTGGTAAATAAAATGAAAGAAGCAGCTGTAGAAAAAGGAAAAGATGCTGAAATTGAAGCATTCCCTATTGCGGAAATGGAAATGCGTACTGATGGAATTGATATTGCTCTTTTAGGTCCTCAAGTAGGTTTTCAACTTGACAAAGCAAAAAAAATCTGTGAACCAAAAGGAATTCCTGTTGCTGTTATCCCTATGGCAGACTATGGTATGTGTAATGGTATGAATGTGTTAAAATTTGCATATAAACTGGTATCTTCTAAATAAAATTTTTTTGTAATACCGCATAATTTCATATAGATTTGTTATGCGGTATTCTTTCAAACATTGACATTATTTTTTTATTTTATAGTATAAAGTAAAACAAGAGAGGGTGATATTATGGGTGAATGGTTTAACAAAAATGTAATTCCTAAAATTCTTGCATTCGTCAATACAAAAGCAGTTCAGGCAATTAAAGATGGTATGGTATATACAATGCCCCTTTTGATTGTTGGTTCTATCTTTTTAATTCTTGCGAATCTGCCAATTAAAGCAGCAGCAGATGCACTTGCTAATGCAGGCATTACAAATATATTTAATCAGGCTTATGGTGCTACATTTAGTATTAGTGCTATCATTGCAGTTGTGGGTATTTCTTATACCTATGCAAAATTGGAAGGACAAGAACCACTAAGTGGTGCAATGATTGCATTAGCTGTTTTTTTCCTACTTCAGCCATCTTCTATAACATCAGAAAATGGCGACATTGTTGGAAATATTATACAAAAAGATTGGACTGCTGGAAAAGGCATGATTGGAGCAATTTTAATTGGACTAATTGTTGGCTGGGCATATTCTTGGTTTTTGAAAAAGAACATTAAAATCAAAATGCCAGAAGGCGTTCCTACTGGTGTTGCAAATGCTTTTTCTGGTTTAATTCCCGCCGTTGTCATTGTTGTAGTTGCTACCATTATACATGGAATTTTTAGCATTGGATTACATACAACGGCAATCGAATTGATTTATAAAGTAATTCAAATACCATTGCAAGGTATGACAGACTCTTTAGGCGGTGCAATATTGATGTGCTTTGCAGGACCATTTTTGTGGATTTTTGGTGTTCATGGCTCTACAATTGTCGGTGGTATTATGAGCGGACTTTTACAAGCAAATAGTTTAGAAAATCAAGCAATATTAGATAAAGGAATGGAACTTACTGTCGCAAATGGAGGACATATTGTAACAGCACAATTTTATGACCAATTTATTAATGTTACTGGTGCAGGTTTAACAATCGGCTTAGTTATTTATTTGGTTGCATTTGCAAAATCAAAACAATTAAAAACATTAGGAAATTTGGAATTAGTTCCTGCACTTTTTAATATCAATGAACCAATTTTGTTCGGGCTGCCTGTTGTAATGAATCCTATGCTTGCCGTTCCATTTATTGCAATGCCAGTAATTTCTTGTGTGATACAATATGCTGCACTTGCAACAGGATTGTGTCCTCTTTATGGAGGAGTTATGGTTCCTTGGACTTGTCCGCCTATTATTTCAGGATTTTTAGTAGGTGGTTGGAGAAGTGCATTATTGCAACTTGTTATTTTTATTATTTCATTCTTTGTTTATATGCCATTTGTTCGTCGCCTTGACAAAGATGCTTTAGTAGCAGAACAAAATGCTGCTGCAAATGCTGATGACGATGATTGGTAATCAAAAGGGAAAATAGAGAAAGGAGAATTGAATATGTCTGAAGAATTAAGTGTTACTTGTTTTGAAATTATTACTTATGTAGGTACAGCACGTTCTTGTTTTATCAATGCTATACAGTGTGCAAAAAAGGGTGATTTTGAACAGGCTGAACAAATGATAAAACAAGGAGATGAGGCATTTTCACAAGGACATGATGCCCATTCAGATTTGCTTACAAAAGATGCGGAAGGTAACTTGTCTGATGTTGGATTGCTCTTACTTCATGCTGAAGACCAGCTAATGAGTGCAGAAGGATTTCGTATTATTGCAGAAGAATTTATTGATGTTTATAAGCAGTTGTTAAATAAATAAAGAAAAAATTTCTATAGCTCACAATGGTAATCTGCTGTTGTGAGTTCTTTTTTGCCAAAAAAAGAATTTTTCTATATTTTTTTAAAATAATTTCAAAAATAGTTGACAATATGTTATTTAAGGTTTATTATATACATATACTTGTTATTGTATTAAAGTTTGGAGAGAATGTTATGAATAATTGTATGAATGATGAAAATGAAAAATTACACCATAGATTGAAAAGAATTATAGGACAAGTGCAGGCAGTTGATAGAATGATTGAAGAGGATGTAGCTTGTGAAGATATTTTGTCCCAAATTAATGCAGCAAAGTCTGCTTTGCATAAAGCAGGACAATCTATTTTAGAAAGTCATGTAAAATATTGCATTTCTGAAGGTATGGAAAATGGTGATGTAGAAGAAACCATGAAAAATTTCTCAAAGGCGATGGATAGATTTGCAAATATGAAATAAAAAAATAGAGTGATAACACTGGATTGATAACAATTTGATAACATTATTTGGAATAGACCAGAGATATAGGATAATAGAAAACAAATAAAGTCAAATAAAACCAGATGTCCCATACAAAACTGTATAGAACTAGATTTTAATTTGAGAGTGGGAATAATGTCAACAAGCTCAAGAAGTCGCATAAACACTTACTTTTTGAGGAATAAAAATAGCTTATGATACTAAAATGATACTATTTATTTTAGGAGAGTAAAATTGACAATAGAAATACCATTGAGAACGGTAAAGTTTTCGATGGTATTTTTTGTTTGCTCATTTTTAAAATAACAAAAGTTAATAGATACAAAAAAGTTTAGTTTTTTTTATAAAATCACTTGACAAAAGCAAAAAAGTTTAATAATATATCAACATAACTAAATAGTTTTGCTTAGTAAAAATATTTTGAAAGGAGTGATTATATAAGCACTATAAGCAATACTTATATAGAAAGATATGGAAGAAAATGTTGTTAGCGAAAGGAGGAAAGATATGCCTGCATACAAAGATAAAAAAACAGGAAAATGGTATGCTTCATTTTATTTTGAGAATTGGAACAATGTTCGAGAAAAGAAAATGAAACGAGGATTTGAAACAAAAAAGGACGCTTTAGAATGGGAGAGGGAATTTTTAAGACAGACAAATGTGGATTTTGATATGAAATTTGAGAGTTTTGTGGAAATTTATATTTCAGACATCAAGCAAAGGGTAAGAGAAAGTACCTTTATGACAAAGGAAAATATTATCCGTAAAAAAATAATACCTTTTTTTAAAAACAAAAAAATGAGTGCCATTACGGCAAAAGATATTATTCAATGGCAAAATAGGCTTATGGTTTATCGTGATGAAAAGGGAAAAGGATATTCTCCTGTTTATTTGAAAACAATACATAATCAGTTGAGTGCTATATTCAATCATGCTGTGAAGTATTATGATTTAAAAAGCAATCCAGCAGCAAAAGCAGGAAATATGGGTGACAAAGATGGTGCAGAAGTGAATTTTTGGACAAAGGAAGAATATTCAAAATTTTCAGAGACTATGATGGACAAACCATTATCCTTTTATGCTTTTGAAGTGCTTTACTGGTGCGGTATTCGCTTAGGAGAACTACTTGCATTAACTCCAGAAGATTTTGATTTTAAAAATGGTACACTTCGTATTAATAAATCTTATCAGCGTATTGGCAAAAAAGATGTAATTACAGAGCCAAAAACAAAGAAAAGTAAAAGAGTGATTAAAATACCAAAGTTTTTATGTGAAGAAATACAAGAATATATCAAAATGCTTTATGGAATACAACCAACAGACAGAATATTTACTGTAACAAAAAGCTATTTACATCACGAAATGGACAGAGGAGCAAAAGAGGCTGGTGTAAAACGTATCAAAATCCATGCAATTCGCCATAGTCACATATCACATTTAATAGATTTAGGATTTTCAGCCGTTGCGATTGCTGACAGAGTAGGACATGAAAGCATTGATATTACATACAAATATGCCCATTTATTTCCATCAAAACAGATTGAAATGGTAGAAAAACTGGAAAATGAAAAAGATGGTTTTTATAGTGATTTAAAAAAATAAAAGTCCTGATGTATCTGCAAATACAAAAGGACTTGGAAATGTGGTAAACACTTCATTTAATCTGGATTTAATTTACCACATTTCTATTGATTTTTCAATAGGATAGGAGTGGAAATTTTGAATTACGAATTAAAATTAATCAATATGGAAGATGTAAAGTGTGAAAATGTAGAATGGTTGTGGTATCCATTTATACCCTATGGCAAAATTACAATCATTCAAGGTGACCCTGGAGAGGGAAAGACAACACTTGTTTTACAGATAATAGCAAAATTAACAAAGGGTGACGCAATTATAAACGGAGAAAGCAAAGAGCCTATTAATATTATTTATCAGACAGCAGAGGACGGTTTGAGCGACACAATAAAGCCTCGTCTTGTGGTTGCAAATGCAGACTGCTCGAAAGTGCTTGTAATTGATGATAGAGAAACACCATTAACTATGCTTGATATGCGATTAGAGAAAGCAATCTCTGAAACTGGTGCAAGACTTGTTGTGTTAGACCCCATACAAGGTTTTTTAGGTGCTGATGTAGATATGCATAGAGCAAATGAAATCAGACCAGTTATGAAACATATCGCAGAAATTGCAGAAAAATATCGTTGTGCAGTGATATTAGTTGGACATATGAATAAAAACAGCAATGGAAAGTCATCTTACAGGGGACTTGGCTCTATTGATTTTCAAGCTGCCGCAAGAAGTGTTTTAATTGTTGGTAGAGTGAAAGGAGAACCAGAAATCAGAGTAGTATGTCATGTAAAAAGTTCCTTAGCTCCAGAAGGAAAATCAATTGCATTTAAACTAGATAAAGAAGCAGGATTTCAATGGATAGGAGAATATGATGTAAGTGTTGATGATTTACTAGCAGCTGATAATCGTGGACAAAAACTAAAAGAAGCAAAAGAATTTTTGAAAGAAATATTAAAATCAGGTTCCATGACACAAAAAGAAATTTCAGAAGAAGCGGAAAATCATGGAATTAAAAATAAAACACTTTGGAATGCGAAATCAGATTTAAAAATTGAATCTATAAAAATAGGAAATCAATGGTTTTGGATGCTGCCTAAAGAATAAAAGGAAGATGGCAAGATTCCCTTTTCCTAAAGAGGAGGGAATCTTGCTACCTTGAATGAATTCAAAAATAGAAAGGATTGAAATATATGAAAAACGTTCAGATTTCATACGATTTATTTATAAAGTTAGTTCAGTATTATCATTTTGAAAAATACGAGTATAAGGAAGAAATCAAGCAAGAACTGGAAAGAAAATTAAATGCAATAGTAATGAGAGAACATTATACCAATTATAAAACTGCTCCAACAGAAGAAGAAAGAGAAAAAGCTAGACAGAAATATTTGTATAAAAGAGGAATCCATTCAGATTTTAGATGGTGATAAAATTCCTTTGTTAACAGATAAAACAGGAGCGTGTCACGCTCCTGTAAATAGTAATCAACAAATGACTGCATTTCTTTCAGTCGATGAAAATGAGAGATAAAAATACTGCTTTCAGCAGAACGCAATATGTACTTTTGATAGGAACTGTCAAAAGTGCATTTGCGTTACTTTTGACAAAAGTAACAAAATAAAATATGTTGTAATGAAATGGGGTGAGTTTAATTTATGAAAAGAACAATTAGTATTATGATTGGAAAAGGTTCTATTCATCATAACGAACGTAAATTTACTGCTGAAAATGTAGACAAAGAACGTACTAAAAATAATATTACCTATTGTAATGAAAATATAAAAACAGTATATCATAAATTGTTTGATGATGCACTGAAAAAATATAATGAAAAACAAAAACGAAATGACAGAATAATACTTGATTATTATGAAAAAATTCGTACAAGTAAGCAGGAAAAGCCTTTTTATGAAATTATTGTGCAAGTTGGTGATAAAGATAATATGGGTGCAGTTTCCGATGATGGGCAAACCGCAAAAAATATACTTGATAACTATATGAAAAGTTTTCAAGAGAGAAATCCATATTTATATGTGTTTTCTGCACATCTGCATATGGATGAGGCAACTCCACATTTACATATTGATTTTGTACCGTTCACAACAGATAGTAAAAGAGGACTTGACACAAGGGTTTCTATGAAAGGTGCTTTAAAACAGCAAGGTTTTATTGGCACTGCAAGAAGTGATACAGAGTTCAATCAATGGATAAATTCTGAAAAAGAAACGCTGTCTGAAATTATGTTGGAGTACGGCATAGAATGGGAGAAAAAAGGAACACATGAAAAACATAAATCTGTCAACCAGTTTAAAAAAGAAAAATTAGTTGAAGAAGTAAAAAAACTGGAATATAGAAAGAAATCTTTAGAATACGACATTTCAAACTATCAAAATTCAGAAAAATATGCTCTTAATTTTGTTAGTAAATTAGAAAAGAAAACAGAATTTCTTCCTGAACCAACACCATTTATGTCAGCTAAAAAATATAAAAATGAATTTGTAATGCCCTTTATAGAAGAACTTTTAATAACTATGAAAGAGCTTTCACAAAAAGCATTTATTGCAGAGAAAAATGCAGAAAAATTACAAAAACAGTTTCATACTTTAAAACAAAGTAATGAACAGCTTAAAAAATTGAATTGGAATAACAATATGAAAATCAGCAAATATAAAGTACAACTTCGTAATTTCGATAAATTAAAATCTTATTTAGATATTGAAGATGTAAAAGAATGCTTTAAACATACAAACAAGAAACAAAAGATTCAAATAAAAGAAAAAGATAAATAATATAAAGATAAATTATTAAAAAATTAAAATGTTGTTTAAAACCTGTTGACTTATTTACATCTTTATATTAAAATGTATAACAAATTGTTGTAACTTGAAAATTTTGTGAGGTATATATGATTACTGAAAGAATTGGAACTCGTATTCGAGAATTAAGAAAAAATACAGGACTTAGCCAAGAAAAGTTTGCAGCTAAAATTGGCATGGATAGGACTTATTTTGCCAGTGTTGAACTAGGAAAAAGGAATATTTCTATTATAAATCTTGAAAAAATAGCAAATGGCTTAAATATCACTCTATCAGAGATGTTTTTAAATTTATAAAAAGGAGGTGTCTATCATTAGTGTAACTATGGAAAATAAAGGTTATAAAGTTTCACTTATAAATAATAGAAGGTATTTAGGGAATAAATACAAGTTATTGCCATTTATTACAAGTGTTGTGAAAAAAGAATGTAAAGATATTATATCTATTGCAGATATATTTGCAGGTACAGGAGCGGTTTCCTCAGCTTTTACTGATAAAATATTAATTACAAATGATTTAATGTATAGTAACTATATTTGTAATTTTGCTTGGTTTGGGAGTGAAACTTATAATCAACAAGTAATTATTGACTATATCATATCTTATAATTCTTTTACAAATATAGCAGATAATTATATGACAGAAAATTTTGCTGATACCTATTTTAGCTATTTTGATTGTGCTAAAATAGGATTTATACGAGAGGACATAGAAAATAATTATAAAAAAGGAAATATAAATAACAGAGAAAGAGCAATTTTAATTACTTCGCTTCTTTATGCAATAGATAAAATTGCAAAGACTTGTGGACATTATGATGCTTATAGGAAGAATGTAGTGTTTGACAAATCATTAGAATTATTAGTTCCTATATCAAAAACACAAAATAATAGTGAAAATAAATGTTATAATAAAGATGCAAATGATTTAGTAAAGGAAATTACTGCAGATTTAATATATATAGACCCTCCATATAATTCAAGACAGTATTGTGACGCTTATCATTTACTTGAAAATGTTGCTCGATGGGAAAAACCAAAAGTATTTGGTATAGCAAGAAAAATGGATAGAACAAAATTAAAAAGCAAGTATTGTACAAAAAATGCTACAAAAGCATTTGAAGAATTAATTGATAATATTAAAGCAAAATATATATTGCTTTCTTATAATAATATGGCTCAAAAAGGACATGGGCGTTCTAATGCAAAAATCTCTGATGATGATATTATGAGAATTTTAAGCAAAAAAGGAAATGTAAAAATATTTTCAAAGAATTACAAGGCATTTACAACTGGAAAATCATGTATTTCAGAAAATGAAGAACGGCTTTTTTTATGTACTATTTTTTAAGTAAGAGGTATAGAAAATGATACAATCACCACTAAATTATACTGGCGGAAAATATAAATTGTTACCACAAATATTACCACTCTTTCCCAAGAATATTAATTTGTTTATAGACTTGTTTTGTGGTGGATGTAATGTAGGAATAAATATAAATTGTAACAAAGTAATATATAATGATATTGATATTAATTTGTTATATTTATATAATGCGTTTAAAAATTTAGATAAACAATCAGTGTTTGAATGGATTTATCAAATAATTGAAAAGTATGGCTTGTCATTAGTTAGTAAATATGGATATGATTTTTATAAATGCGATAGCAATAAAGGATTAGGAAGCTATAATAAAGATAAATTTATAAAACTACGAACAGATTTTAATCAAAAAAGATTGAATGAAAATTATGATTATTATTATTATATTATGTTGTATGTACTTATTGTGTATGCATTTAATAATCAAATTCGCTTTAATGCAAAAGGGGAATTTAATTTGCCTGTTGGGAAACGTGATTTTAATGAGAATATGAAAAATAAATTATCAAATTTTATTGACAAAATAAAAGAACAAAATTGTGAGTTTACTTGTTTAGATTTTCGTAATTTTGATATATCTATATTAACAAGAGATGACTTTGTATATATTGACCCACCATATTTAATTACTTGTGCTACTTATAATGAAAAAGGTGGCTGGACTGAGAATGATGAAAAAGACTTATTAAAATTTTTAGATAAATTAAATGAAAATGGAATACATTTTGGATTATCAAATGTTTTAAAAAGTAAAGGAAATGAAAATAATATTTTGATTGCATGGTTAAATCAAAGTAAATATAGAACAATAAATTTGAATTATAGTTATTCTAATTCAAATTATCATATAAAAAATAAAACTTCTAATAGTGAAGAAGTTTTGATTATAAACTATTAAGGAGGATTTGTTGTGTCAAATACAATTCCCTATAAAAGTTTTTGTTGGAGTTTAGGAACTACCAGTTTTCGAACAAAAAATTTTAATAAAACAATTGAAGAGCAACTTTTACTTTTAGACGAATTTTGGAATATTTCAGAGAATGTTGACTGTAAATGGAGTGGAAATAAGGGGTTGCAAATTCGTTATTATGATTTTATGTTTCGCAAGGGATTTGTAGAAGGTAGTTCAAATAATAAAGCAAAAGATGCTCGTGAAAAAACTTCAGGTTTAGTTGATATAGGATTAATTGATGAAGAAAGGAAAATAACTTTAGCTGGCATGGCATTACTTGATGTAAGTAAAAATAATATATTTTCTACAAATAATTTTTTTCAAATTCCAAGAGATAGTTTTATATATTTAAAACAACTTTTAAAAACTTCTAATACAATAAATGGTAAATGTATTCGACCATTTATTGTATTATTATATGTGCTTTCTAAATTAGAATACCTTACTATTGAGGAATTCACATATCTATTACCATTATGTACTGAGGAAGAAAATATAGAATTTATTATTAAACAAATAAAAAAATTGCGTGTTCATGATATTTCAATAAATAACATAATTATTGATAGACTTATGACAATGGATAATTATAAAGCAGGACTTAAATTACTTTTAAAAAATGATGTAACAGAAGATATTATTTGTACTGTTGGAATCAATAGAAAAAGTCGTGATTATGATAAACCTTATTTTTTACTTTATAATGAGTTGTATAATGTTTTTATAAGGAATGATAAAACTGCTATTATAAATCTTTTAAAGGCAACAAAAAAAGTGAATATAGGAGTACTTTGGCGTGGATATTTATTTGATACAATAGCAGAGAAAGCAATTAAAAAAGAACCAGAAAAACATTTAAATACTACAATATTTTCAACAGTGAAAACAGTAGAAGAATTTAAAAAAGCATTTTATGAAATGATGCATTTATTTAAAGCAAAAGCTACATTATCTGACTATTTTGATTTGAATAGAAGATATATTAAAACAACGGATATTATTTTATTTGAAGATGATACTGTAAAATTAGATATAGTTGCTAAATACTTTTTTCACTCCATTGTAAATAAATTATATAAAAGTGCTTTTGTTCCTTCAAGTAAATTATTTGATAATTGTAAACTTGAAGAGATAGATAACAACCTTGTTATCCATGAAAAAGTTGTTATTGATGGTATTAATAATGAATTTAATACAAATATTAAAGATATTTCAGAAGCGTATATAATCCTAGAAAAAAATCGTTATCAAAGGTTACATCATCTTATTGACAATAAATTTACAGATGATAAAATTCTTATTCTTCTTGATTTATTTAAAGAAAGAAAAGATTCAGAAATCAATAGTATGGTCACGGATAATGCAGATATACCAACTATTTTTGAATATGTACTTGGTATTATATGGTATAAAATAAGCAACAAGGAAGGAAAAATATTAGATTATATGAATTTATCACTAGATGCAGATTTATTGCCTAAAACACATGCGGGAGGCGGTGAAGCAGATATTACTTATAAATATGAAAAGACAAAGTATTATCCAAAACATACTTTATTAATTGAAGCTACACTTGCAGATAAAACAAATCAACGACGTATGGAAATGGAGCCAGTTTCAAGACATTTGGGACAGCATTTACTTTCTACAAATGACATGAATTCATATTGTATATTTATAACAAATTCATTACATATAAATGTAATTTCAGACTTCAGAAGCCGAAAGACAACAATATATTATGATTCCAATAATTATTCAAAATATATTAATGGCATGAAGATAATACCCCTTCAAACAGACGTTTTAAAGGATATTATATTAAAGAATAAAAAATATAAAGAATTATATGACATGTTTGAGAAAGCATATCAATCTGATTTAAAACCATTAGAGTGGTATAGAGAATATATAGGAGATTATCAATAATATTTTTTATATAATTAAATTTAAATGAAGTATACTAAATGGGAGTTAGATATGAATATAGAAAATTATATAGAAAGTAAATATAGAGAATTACAGGGAAAGGGATTGAATATTGAGTATATTAGGTTGTATAGTGATGTAAAACATAAAAGACTTCGTGAAATAATGGCAACGTTACATTACTATTTTATAGCATTATTTAAAATTATGAATGAAAGATTACCTACAGAGGAAAATAAGGCTCACTTTTGGGCTGACCCTAGTAGAGATTTAATAAATATTATAGAAATAACAATAGAACTTTTTCATACTTTAAGGGAAACAGAATATGCTTTTGAAATTGATGATTATTATTACAAATTAATTGAGAAATGTAAAGATTTTCTTCAATTATATGGTGGAAGTACTTTACCTGCTCATATGGAAAAAATTGAGTTATATTATATTCTACCTATTTTTAAAAATTCTAATAATATTACTGTTAAAAATATAAATACTCAAACAACATATAAGTTAAAGTTAATTGGAGAAGGTTCTTATGCAAATGTATATAAATATAAAGATACTTTTTATAATCGTAATTTTGTTTTAAAACGAGCAAAAAAGGATTTATTAGAGAAAGAACTTTTTCGTTTTAAAAAAGAGTTTGAAGAAATGAAAGAGTTTTCTTCTCCATATATTATTGAAGTATATTGTTATAATGAAAATAGAAATGAATATGTTATGGAATATATGGATTATACTTTAGATTCATATATAACAAAAAATAATTCTAATTTATCAATTCAACAAAGAAAAGGGATAATACAACAAATTTTAAAAGCATTTAGCTATGTACATTCGAAAAATAGATTACATAGAGATATTAGTCCTAAAAACATTTTGATTAAAGAGTATGAAGATATTCTAGTGGTAAAAATAGCAGATTTTGGATTGGTCAAAATTCCAGATAGTAAATTGACTACTATTAGCACAGAATTTAAAGGATATTTTAATGACCCTGCTCTTGTTCTTGAGGGATTTAACTCATATAATATATTACATGAGACTTATGCTTTAACACGAATAGTACATTATGTAATGACAGGAAAAACAAATATAAATATAGATAAAATTAAGAATAGTAGTTTAAATACATTTATTCAAAAAGGATTAAATCCTGACAAAACAAAAAGATTTCAAAATATAAGTGAAATGATACAGCAATTTCGTATAATATATTAAAAAACTGTTTACTTAAAAATTGCTTATTGTACAATAAAATATTTTATCTATTTTTTTGTGATACTATTTTGATACTAAAAATTGAAATAAAGAAAAAAATAGAGATAATATAAAGAATATATGCCTGAAAATATACTGAAAATTAAATAAATATATTTAGTGTTACAAAAACCTTGCCGAGTGGGAGTAGTACCCAAAACTTCAGAAAGCCTTGAAATAACAGCGTTTTTTGAACCGTTTTACCCTCTCTGATATTAAAATGATATTAAAACTTACATAGACCTTTTCGTTGATTTGTATAAAACGAAAGGGTCTATTTTTGTTTTAGGAATTTCTCCATTGTACAGATGGTGTAAATTTTCCACCACCATCACAAGTATAAGGAAAGTTTAACTTCCATTCAAAATATTCCTTTTTGGTAATTTGTCCATTTTTCAGCTCTGTTTTTCGAGTAAGCCATTCTGCTAAAAATTGGTTGACTAGATTGTAGTTGAGAAAAATACCTACAGGTGCATGTGCAGTCCAACTATCAGAATTTTTGTATTCTACTTCTGTGCTGAGTTCTGGATTTTCAGTCATTTGAAATAGGTTGACTGTATTAGGATTTAACTCGTCCATCCAGAAAAAGGTCTGCATGATGTCTTCTGCACTTCCAGAAACTTCCACATAGAAATTTAGGGAATTTACATGAAGTGCTTCAGCAATTTGGTTTAAAAGTTCTTTTTTAGGAGTTCGATAGTTTGTTTCATATTGGGCAATACGGTTTTCAGTCAAACCAACTGCAAGACCTAGTTCTTTTTGCGTCATACCTCTAAAAATACGGATTCGCTTTATTTTTTCACCAACAGTCATAAGACTTACCACCTTTTACAAATATTTTTGTATTTATTATAACTGATATTTGGGAAATAGCAAATAAAAAATTAACAAATATGTGAAATAGATACTTGCATTAACAAAAAAGATAATATATAATGAGTATAGAAATTTTAACAAATAAGCGAATAGTAAAAGGTGGTTGATACGTATGAATAAAAATTTATTTATAAAAGCAGAAGAAATTGCGACAGAATTGGGTGTATCAAAGTCATATGCTTACAAACTCATACGAAAATTGAATGAAGAATTAAAAAACAGGGGTTTTATTACAATTTCTGGAAAGGTTAACAGACAATTTTTTGAAGAAAAAATTTATGGACTGAGAGAGGAGGAAAGTTATGTCAGCTTACAAAGATAAAAAGACTGGAAAATGGTTTGTGTTTTTCTACTATCGTGATTGGCAAGGTAAGAACAAAGGCAAAACAAAGCGAGGATTTCAAACCAAAAGAGAGGCACTAGAGTGGGAAAGAGAATTTAAACAAAAGCAACAGCTTAATCTTGATATGACATTTGAAAGTTTTGTTGAAATTTACAGCAAAGACATGAAAGCAAGATTGAAATTAAACACATGGCTTACAAAAGAAAACATCATTCAAACAAAGTTAGTTCCTGCCTTTGGCAACAAAAAGATGAATGAAATCCGTCCTGCTGATGTAATTGCTTGGCAGAACAAAATGCTTGCCTATAAAGGTGAAAAGGGCAATGCCTATTCAGAAACTTACTTAAAAACAGTACATAATCAGTTGAGTGCAATATTCAATCATGCAGTACGATATTATGAATTGAAATCAAATCCTGCTGCAAAAGCTGGAAATATGGGTAAGGCTCAAACAAAAGAAATTGAATTTTGGACAAAGGAGGAGTATTTAAAATTTTCAGAAGCAATGATGGATAAACCATTGTCATTTTACGCTTTTGAAATGCTTTACTGGTGTGGTATTCGTCTAGGAGAACTACTTGCGTTGACACCAGCCGATTTCGATTTTGAAAAAGGTGTAGTGACTATCAATAAATCTTACCAAAGGATTCAAGGAGAAGATGTCGTTACAGAACCAAAAACGGCAAAAAGCAAGCGAACAATACAGATGCCTGATTTTTTAGTTAAAGAAATAAAAGATTATATAAAACTGCTTTATGGTTGCAAAGCTACAGATAGAATTTTTCCAATTACAAAATCTTATTTACATCATGAAATGGACAGAGGAGCAAAAGAGGCAGGCATAAAACGTATCAAAATCCATGAAATTCGTCATAGCCATATATCACATTTAATAGACTTAGGATTTTCAGCTGTTGCGATTGCTGATAGAGTAGGACATGAAAGTATTGACATTACCTATCAATATGCTCACTTATTTCCTACCAAGCAAATAGAAATGGCACAAAAATTAAATGTAGAAAGGGGTGAGTAACTTGGAAAGAAATTTGGACAAACAAGGTAGATGGCGAAACAAAACTGTTTCATTTAGAATGTCAAAGGAAGAAGTAACATTATTAAATAACCTAGTTGATTTATCAGGATTAACCAAGCAAGACTACATTATAAAACGACTTTTGTGTAAAGACGTTGTTGTAGTAGGCAACACAAGAGTATACAAGGCTCTAAAAAACAATATAGAACAACTTTGTATAGAATTAAAAAATTTATCAACTATGCAAGAAATTGACGATATAGCACTGTCGACAATTCAATTTATCAATCAAATTTTAGAAAGAATGAAGGAGGAACCCCGATGAGCAAAAAAGAAAAGATTGTCCCTATCACATCTGCTGCAACAGAAAAGGAACAATCAAAAACTACTAACAAAAGTATAGCAGAAAAACAACAAAAAAGCAATTTACAAGCCACAGAAAATTTAAAAAATTTTGAACTGGAGGTGTTGGAAACGATTACAATGGAAGAATTGTATGACACAGTTTATCCACCAAAAACTGCTGTCGTTGACAAGTTGATTTATAATGGTACATATCTCTTTGTAGGTGCTCCCAAAATTGGAAAATCATTTTTAATGGCACAGTTAGGCTATCATGTGAGTATGGGTTTACCTTTGTGGAATTATCAAGTCAGTCAAGGTTCTGTATTATATTTAGCATTAGAGGACGATTATAGCAGAATACAAAAAAGATTATCCAGAATGTTTGGAATGGAAAGTACACCTAACTTTTATTTTGCTACAAAATCAAAAGCATTGAATGAGGGATTAGAGGAGCAACTTACTAACTTTATGAAAGAACATCCAGACACAAAGTTAATTATGATTGACACTTTGCAGAAGGTAAGAGAAATCAATGGTGATAAATATAATTATTCAAACGATTATGATATTGTGATGAGATTAAAACAGTTTAGTGAGAAACATAACATTTGTATGTTAATTGTTCATCATACCAGAAAATTGCAGTCAGAGGATTGTTTTGATATGATTTCTGGCACGAATGGTCTGCTGGGTGCCGCCGATGGTGCTTTTATACTTCAGAAAACGAAACGCATTGATAACAAAGGAATACTTGATATTGTTGGACGTGACCAGCAAGACCAAAAAATTTATTTGGAATTTGACAGAGAAAAATGTCTTTGGAAATTTATTAAAATGGAAACAGAACTTTGCAAAGAACCACTTGACCCAATCGTGAAAATGGTTGGTGAAATGATAACAAAAAATAAATCAGATTGGACTGGAACAGCTTCAGAATTAGCTGCATTATTACCAAAAGAAATATCACCCAATGCATTAACAAGACGATTAAATGTTAATGCAGAGCGATTACTTGAGGAGTTTGGCATTTATTACGAAACAAACAGAAATAGGACAGGCAGACAAATCAAGTTGACACTGACGAAAAAATAAAAAGCGTGACGATATTTTTTGTGAATATCGTCACACAAAAAGGAAATCATCAAATAGCTAAAAACATTGAATTTACAAGGTTTTTAAGATATAAAAGTGGTAAAAAAAATGATAAGTGTGACGATGTGACGGTATTTTAGACAGCAGGGAAAATATAAAAAATATTGTCACAACCATCTTGAAAAATAGGTTTAAATGTGCGAAAAGTATTGATTTTACTGGGATTTGTGCTGATTGATTTAGAAAATAAAAAGGAATAGCGTGACGGTATTTAAAAAAATAGCAGGTATATAAAAATATCATCAATATCGTCACAGAACTAAAAAAGATAAAATGAAATTGTAAGAAAACCTTGATTTTACAGCGTTTTTTGAATGTAAATTTTGAAAAAAGCGTGACGATATTTTAAAATTTAACAAATAAAATATCGTCACAAAATTAAAAAATAGAGGTGTAAAATATGAAACAAGTACAAATTAGTGAGGATTTATTTTTATCACTGATTAAATACCATATTTTAGAATATCATAATGATGAGGAAAAAATTGTAAGAGGATTAAAGGAAAAATATGACAACATAATCAACCGAAATCTGTATACAAAATATAAGACTGCTCCATCAGAAGAAGAAAAAGAAAAGGCTAGACAAGAATATTTAGATAGAAAGGGAATTCACTCCAGTTTTCAATGGTAGGGTTTTCCTTGTTTACTATTAACAGAAACGTGACACGTTTCTGTTTTTTAGTTGACAAGAGGAATTGTTTTTTTAAACACAAAAAGCAGTGATTTGAAACAGATGTATATTACTGACGTCCGAAAATGTTGTATGTACAACGTTTTTAGAAATAAGTATAAATAGAAGTATATAAAGTCAATAAAATAAAAACAGCCTTCAAAAGTGTTGTAGCTACAACACTCTGGAAGCAAATAAGGGTCTTCAGATTATTTTATAAATTATAGTGGGTGTATAGTATGTAGTGTGTATATATTATTAATATAGGGTATATAACATTTTTTTGTTAATAATTTTCTTTCTTAATAGCAAAAAAAGTGGAAATAATTTTTCTTTTCAGCTATTGAGAAAGAATTTTTTTTTTGCAAAATTTATATGAAAATAGTTTTATTTTTTAATAGTAATTATTTATGATAGTACATAAAAAGGAACAAAGAAATTTTCTATTTTAAACTGCTAAAAGGAAATTTTTTAATTAAAGAGTTTGTTTAAAATCATTTTATTTTTGATAGTAAAAATTATATGTAGTACAATAAAAGTGATGTTCCAAAAAAAGGAAAAGCCACGCCGAAGGCGTTTTGCAAATTTTAAAAAAATTTGCATTTGGGGTTTGGGGGAACACCAACAAGCGTGGAAAGGGATATCCCTTTCCCCTGCTTGCAATCGGTGCAGAAATAGCTTTATATAAAAATTTTTAATACTTCCAATTATTTTTTAGTTTATCTATTTATTTGAAAAAGTAGTCAAAATAATTTTTGTTATTTTATATAAAATAATATGTTATAAACTAAATTAGTTTTATCAATTGCAGTAAAATTATATGATTTAATGATTATGAAAACAATATTAAAAAAATTTAGAGAAAAGGTAAAGATATATTTAAAAAAGTTATTTATATTGACAAAATATTTTAAATAAAGTAAAATTGGTATAACTATACTAGTTGAAAAATACTAAGTATAACTATACTAAAAATAAGGGAGTTTGTAGATGCGAAGAGTAAAAGAAATAAAGAAGGTAACAGAAGCAGAATACAAGGTATTAGAAGTATTATGGGAATCAAATGAGATGATGATAGTAAATCAAATTATGGAGGAGTTGAGAAAAAAGGGAACGATTTGGGCAAATAGAACGATATTAGTATTTCTAAACAATTTAGAAAAAAAGGAGGCTGTTAGTAA
>JBCLQL010000011.1:0-45439 GCA_041223565.1 Lachnospiraceae bacterium 46-61 | reverse complement strand
GTTTTATATACTTTCGAGTATATTTAGAAGTTTATGTAATTAAGAACCCCATGCCTTTAGGCATGGGAGTGTCAGTTCCATTATCTATTAACTCCACTTTTATTTTTGTTATTTCTTTTTCTTCTGTTGGTCTATCTCTCCATTTTTGCGGTTGTCTGTTCTTTAGCCAATATATTTGTGCTGTAACATCTGGAGGTATTTCTTTTTCAATGACTATCGTTCTTATTTTTCCATCAGGGGATGTCTCTGTTTTAGTTTCTGTTGTCATATATCCTTTTGCCCTTTTTAATAAAGCGTTTTCCACTTCAATATCTACTACTTCTTTCCCTTTTTTTAAGGCGTTCGCAAAATTAGGGAATTTCTTTTTCCAATCGTAAAGAGTTGTCTTGCTAATACCTATTTTTTTTGCAATCGTTTCATCAAGCAAACCATCTCTTGCCCAACTTTCTAACAATAGTAACTTATCTTCTGTTATCCAATCTGCATATTTTGCCACATCACCACCCCATTTTTATATAAAAAAATACACTAGATATATCATCTATATCTAGTGTATCAAATCAAGTGTCCATTTCTCTGGAATTTTTGAAAATTTTTTTATTTTTTTTTAACTTTTTCTATTTTTATTTCATATCCTAGCTTTTTAAAAGCAAAATATAAATTATAATCTAAGTAGAAAGTACATCCATTTCTTAAATTGTATATTCTACCTTTTTTCAATCCTGTTTTATTTCTAATTTCCTCTACAGAAAATTCATTTATAATATCTGCTACATCATCAAATATAAAATTCACTTTTTTCACCACTTTCTCCAAACAATTCCTTTCTTTTTTGCGCAAACAATTTCGCCACACTGTAAAAATCTTGTGTTTGTTCGGGTTTACACTCCAGCAATGCTTGTACATCATTTTGTTGTTGTTTTTGCAATATCTGATTTTGATACATTTGCTGTTGTTGTTTTTGATATTCCAGTTGTTTTTGTTCTATACTCTGCAAAACATCAAAAGGCAAGGCATTTTTTTCTTTTTGTCTTTTTTCTTCAGACTCATATATTTTTAAAAAATGTGCTCTGTCCGTCACAATATTTTCGCTTTTACACAAATTCATCCAGCCCATTCTTTTTACAACATTTCTTGTATTTTCAGACATATTTTCCAGTGCTTCGCCTTCTCTACTCCAACCATAATTGCGTATAGCAGATATTACCTCTCCCCATGCCTCACCGGAATCTATCACACGTATAGAATTGATTTCAGCAAGTACTTCTCTGACTTCTGCCACAGTAGGAAAATACTTACTTGTAGCAATGATTTTCCGTATAGCCAAGTTCATCATTTCTTTGTCTGTATCTGCAAACATTGTTATCCAGAGATTAATCTTTCCTTCTGCTTCTTGTCTTGTTATATCTTTCAGCGCACCAGAATAGTTTGCTTTCAGCACTGCAAGAACCTGAGTAACTTCTTCTCTTGTCAAAATAACATTCCTCCCTCTTGAGCAATGTCTAAGAAAATATTACTGCTTTTTTGCTGTACGCCTATTTTATCTGTGTAATTGCCGTCCAACACTTTCGCCATACTACTGTCTTTTATCAGCCAGTCGAAATTAGCTGACCAGTTGTTGCGATTTGCACCTTTCAGGAAGTCACAATTCTCAGCTGTTTCAAATACCTTTTTGAAGTCTTCGACTGTATATTTTTTCAGTCTAGCTCTAATTGCTTTTTCCCTAGCCTCCGACAGCCTTGTGCAGCGTGGAAACGACACGCAAGTGGCGTTGTACATATCAGCGATTAGCTGATAAACAGTTTCTTTTCTTTCTTCTCCTTCTTCTCTTTCTTTTATTTCTTGTAATTCTTTATATTCTTTTATTTCTTTAACTTCTTTAGTTGTTGTTATTTGTTTGTTATCTGTTTGTTGATTGTTTGTTATTTGTTTGTTATTTGTTTGTTGATTGTTTGTTATTTGTTTGTTATTTGTTTGTTGGTTGTTTGTTATTTGTTTGTTATATTCTGTTTCATAACATTGAAAAAATCCATATTTTTCAATATGTATCACTGTAAATTTGTTTGTTGTTTTTATTGTAATTTCTCTTGTTTTTTCTAATTTTTTAATACAACTTCTTACTTGTTGTTGTGTTAATTTTGTTTCTTTTGCTATATGACTAATAGAAGTAACAAGCTCTCCTTTTTTGATTTCTATGCCATGCCACTTTTTATCTTCATAATTTGCTTTTAAAAGCAAATGCAAAAATAACACTTTTACATTGATATCATCGTACCACTCCCATTTCAGCATAGAGCGATACAGCTTTATAAATCCTCCGTTTTCTATTAACTTATCATTGTCCATATATTCACCTGCTTTTCTGTATTCAGTTTTCAATGTTCATGCTGCTGTCTGTAACACAAACAGCAGCCTTATTTTATCATCTCATTTTTTTAGTATCAGAGTGTCTCAACTTTTTTAAAATGGCAAATCATCGTCACTTTCTTCTACTGTATAAAAACCATTTTCTTCTGTTTTATTTACTTTGCTATCTGCAAAATAATGTTCTTCTACAATCACTTCTGTACTCCATTGCTTTTGACCGTTTTCATTTTCCCAAGAGCGAACTTGTATTCTTCCTACTATTGCTATCTGTTTACCTTGATTAAGATACTTTTCTGCAAACTCTGCTGATTTCCCAAAAGTAATACAATTTATAAAATCTGTATCTACTTGTCCCTTTTGCTGAAATCTTCTAGCAACTGCAAGGGTATACCTTGCAACTGCTATATTTTGCTGTGTATATCTTACTTCTGGGTCTTTTGTCAGCCTTCCCATCAATATCACTTTATTCATTTTTTAGTCCTCTTTTCTCTATACAATCATTACAAAGTGCCTGACCAAATTTTTTATGTTTTAGAATAAATTCCTGTTCTGCCGTATATTCTTTATTTTTTGTTTTGAAACCTTCAAACTCTTTTCCGCATATTTCACAACAATATTTTTTATTTTGTTGCTTCTGACTTTCTTTTTTATATATATTTGTTGTATCACTATCTTTGTTATCATCTATACAGAATAAGCCATTCAAAGCATATTTTCTTGCATAGGAGCTACTTGCTCCTGTGATTTGGCTTAAATCCATACCTTTTTTATTTTCGTCTTCTCTTGCATAAGCACTATTCGTAATTTGTTCTCCTGTTTCAATGTCTATTATGCGTGCAGTTGCTTTTATGTAATATCTTTGCTCTATATTTGTGAGTTCATCTGATAACACAATAATTGCTTTTTGACTTGCTAGAAGCGGTTTTAATGCTTCTAATATATCTTCACAGCTTCGAAAAGTATACTTACCAAATTTATTATACTGTCCTTTTGGTGCTTTCAAATTTTGTTGTATTTCAAACAGCTTGCTGTAAACGCTCATCACTTTCCCTCGCTTTCAATTTATTCAAATATTGTATACAATAATCTAATCTTGCTTTTATATTTTCATATACTCCACATAAAGGAATAATAATGTCTTTGTCTACTTCTACATTGTTAGAATATCCCTTTTCATATACCATTACAGTTAAAAATGTTGTATGTCCTGAAAACCATGCAAAAATAGTTGGTTTCTCTCCTGTTTTTTCTTTTTGCCTTTGCTCAAATCCATTAATTTCAAAACATAACTGCAATATCTCATTCACTTTTTGCATTTTTTCTAATTCCATATTAAAAGCCTCCCTTATCGTATTCTCAAACTTGTCCCTTTTTCTTCCAGATGGGCAAAATGTAATGTTGTGCCTTCTTCCAATGCCTTTCTAATGGCAGCTGTATCTAGTTTTGGTGGTTGTGGTATCAAATATTCTGTCGGTATATCATTTACATCTACATCAATTTGTAATGGCTTTACACCACCATCTTTCTGTACAGAAAAGCTGTACAAAGCTGTTTTAAATTTCGTCTTTCCTGTCACTTCCATACACTGTTTTAAATGCTCTTTCATTGTTTTACATCTCTTTTCAAGCATTTTTTCCCTGTTGTAAAGCCTTTCTCTTTCACTCTTTGCAATAACAATTTGCCCTTCTACATATTTCATTATTTTTGCATAATTGTCTGCCTTTTCTTCTATCAAACAATCTATACAATCCAATGTATTTAATATGGTTTCCATTTCTACCTCTTCATCAAATAGCATTTCTTGTGCTTCTAAAAAATTTTCTGTTAATTCATATAAACTAGCCATTGCTTTTTCCTCCCTTTTGTGCTACACTAATTGTAATGTTTATTTGTTTTGCCCCTTTCGGAAAGCTACTTCCGTAGGGGCGTTTTTTTGTCATGTCATTTCCTGATTCCATTCAAAATATTTACAAGCCGTTTGTGTTGGTTTTCTGTTTTTGCCTTTTGTGAAAAGACATAACCCTTCATGATATGCTTTCCATTCCCTTGTTTTGCTATTTAAAAGATAGTACTGTATAAAATGTGTGCAGTTACAACAAACCTTTTCATTATCTGCAACTAAAAATATTCCTCTTGTTGCCATAATAACCACTCCTATTTGACTTTTTGTTCCTGTTTGATGTACAATAGTAGTAAGTTAGTTTTTGTTATCCTCTCCAGCGTTTGCAGACACTGGAAGGGGAAATAATTCTTCTACTGTTGTGTGTAGTGCTTGGGCTATCAACTGGGCTGTGTAAACGTCTGGAACACGTTCACCATACTCATAATTTTGATATGCCCTAATTGAAATATTAGTTGCTTTAGCAACTTCTATTTGTTTTAACTTTGCTTTTTTACGTGTTTCTTTTAATTTATTAATTTTCACCGTCCTCCTTTAAGTATTTAACACACTCATTTGTTCGTGTCAACATTATAATATCACACTCGTTTGTGCGTGTCAATACTTTTTTAATACCTTTTTATATATTTTTTTGGAGTGATTATTATGTTTGATTTTAGTACACATTTAAAATCTTTAAGACAATCAAAAAATCTTACACAAAAACAACTTGCTACAGAAATAAATGCAAGTGAAAGAGGGATTCAAAATTATGAGGCTGGAATACGAAAGCCTACTTATGATATATTAATTTCTTTAGCTACTTATTTTGATGTCTCCCTTGACTACCTTGTCGGGCGCACCGACAACCCTAACTCTCACAAGTCTTAATTTACAAACAATTTTTATAAATATTATTTACAATGTAAATAATATTTGATACAATGTAATCATTAAAATATAAGTGAGGTGTAAATTATGGCTCAAACAAATGTCAACATCAGAATGGATGATGTTTTAAAGCAACAATTTGATACACTTTGCAATGAACTAGGACTTACTATGTCTACCGCTTTCAATATTTTTGCAAAAACAATGGTACGTCAGCAAGGAATTCCTTTTGAAGTTTCTCTTGACCCTTTTTACTCTGAAAACAACATGGCACATTTACGTCGTGGTATTGCCGCACTTAATGCTGGAAAAGGCATAGAACACGATATTATTGAGGTAACAGAACCATGAAAAAAATCTGGTTTGACGAAGCTTGGAACGATTATATCTATTGGCAAACACAAGATAAGAAAACAATCAAGCGCATCAACAATTTACTAAAAGATATTGAACGTAATTATTTTACTGGTATAGGAAAACCTGAACCATTAAAGGGTGAATTAAGCGGTTTTTGGAGTCGTCGTATTGATGATACAAATAGATTGATTTATCGAATTAGCAATGATACATTAGAAATTCTGTCTTGCCGTTCACATTATCATGATAAATAATCTATACTTAACTCTCTGGCTGTCCTCTGACAGCCTTTTTTATGCGATTTTTTCCAAATAAGCTATGTATTTAAACTGCTCTATTCTTTCTTTACATGCCTTGTATATCCCTTTGTAATGGGCTTGCTGTTCTAATCCTTCTTTTATCACATGATTTATGATATTTTCTATTAGTATTAAATTGTTAAGCTGGTTTGTGGTTGCATGATTCCTCTGATTGCTGTCCAATCCTACGGCATGATTCACTAACTTACTAAATGTAATATAGTATTTGTCAGCGTTTTTACTGCCGTTTTCCTTAGCATACGCAACCAGTGTCTTTATCTTGTCTGTTTCTTTCAGCCTGTTTATTTTGGATTCCAACCTTGTGTTCTGCCATAACGCTGTTTGCTTTTCTAGTAATATCTGCCTCATCTGGTAAAATTGTTTTACAAGTTCTACCTTAAATTCAATTACTACTTCTGAATTATCCAAAAATGTCATAAGCAATGTTGCTTGTTGTTCATTTAAGTAATATACTTTTGTTGGACGTCCTCTTTTTAGCGATTTCAAATCGCTAAATTCAATACTTCCAAATTTTCTAAAATACTCTATGTGTTTTTTCACTAATGCCACTACAGACTTATGCTGATTTCCTGTACTCTCTGCAATCACTAAACTGGTTGTAAATACATCATTGTTTTTCAATAGTATTAACTCATTCATTTACTTGCCTCCTTTTTTATTGTCCTATATTTATCTGACTGCCTATGTTTTATTATCATTTCTTGTGGGGTATCTTTACATATGAGCCAATTCTCATCATTATGTTTTAGTCGTCTTCTAAAATGTTATTTGTTACATATAACCTTGTATAAACTGCTTTTAAAATCCGTTCTGTTTTTGCACTTGGCAACACAGTATCAAGTATTTTAATTTCATTCTCTTTCTTGATAATGTTTTGTTTCAATCTTTCTAATTCTTTTTGTATCTGTTCAATCTGAACATTGCTTTGCTGTAAATACTTTAATATAATTGGTTTTACATCCTCTGTCACTGTACTTTTCATCCTTCCCGCCAGCTCATTAAACAGTATCAAATTCATTTCCATTTCAGAATAATTCATTTATGTGCCTCTCTCTTTTTATGTCCATATTACTTTTTATCCTTTCTATTTTCCCACCACTCCATGAACTCCTGGCGGTCAATTCGCCAATGACCGCCAACTTTATAAGCTGGGAATTTCCCAGATTGTACTAGTGTCCTTAAACTGGCTGGAGTAAAGCCAGTTATTAGACAAGCTAAATTCATATCAAATATAATTGGGATTTCATCCCAACTATATATCAATTTTTTATTTTTCTTCATTTTTTCCCTTCTTTACTGATGGATGAATTGAGAATACTCTGCTAAAAATTCAACTATATTAATCATTTGATGGGTAAGTTCTGCCAACTCCAGAGGACTAACTCCTTTTGAACGTTCACGCAACAGTTCTAGCTGTTCTCGCATGATTTGTTCTATTGACGTGCTTTTTTTTACTTCTAGTGTTCCTACTAGTGCCCATGTTTTTAATTTATCAAGATGTAATGTTTCTAATGTAAAACAAAAAACATCATATGAAAGTTCTGGTATTAATTCAATGTTATACTTTTTTAATACCTCTTGTATATCATTTGTAATATCTTCAAGCCTTCCATTTAAGGCATTGTTCAGCCTTTCTTTGTTTATTACATATTTTTCAGCATTCATTTTTTCACCTCCTAGCTAATAAGTTGCACTTCTTTTTTATTTTCTTCTTTGAACAAATAATCTGCATTATATTCTGAAAGTAATAAGCAAGTTTTTTTAAATTCTTTATAAGTAAAATCTGATGTACCTCTTAATTTATTTTTTACTGTTTTTTCACTTACTTCTAAAAATTCAGAATATTGTTTTAAAGTAATGCCTTTTTCACGTAAAGTTCTTCTTAAATTCGTAAACATAATTTTTACCTCCCTTCTATTTCCTTAATATTGCAAATTTTCTCTTTTTCTCCTATACTTTACTTATCAGCAACCGCCATTGCTGAAATATATAAAGAAAGAATGTGTAATATTATGAAACTTAATTTAGATTGTATTAGAGATATTCTTATTGTTGTAGAAGATATAGAATATGGTAAAGACTTAACTATTCCTACACTTCAACAAAAACTTTCAAATTATTCTGAAAACGAACTTCAATATCATTGTCTAAAATTACTAGAAGGAGGATTTTTAGATGCTACTACTAATAGATACATAAGAAGTCATAAACAAATCAGTAAAATTAATGACTTAACATATGAAGGACATCAATTTTTATCTGATATTCGTTCTGATACAACATGGAATAACACAAAAGAAGTAGCTAAAAGTATTGGAATTGAATCCCTTCATGCAATTAAAGATATTGCAGTTGCTACAGTTACAACTTTAATTCAGAATAAATTTGGTTTATCGTAATATATATTTATCAATGTTAGCTCTGTCTCTATTTTGACGGAGCTTTTTAATATATATTTTTTTATCGGTGAACATCTTTACTTTTTATTGGACAAGGACGATAAAAAATATCTATATTTTCTGTTACACTCCATTTTCCTTCTACACACTCTAACTTTATGCTGTTTTGAAATGGATATGTTTCTTGACCATTGATTTTACCAATACATTTGTCTAAATCTAATTCGATACTTCTAAAATATCCGTCGTATTCTTTGTATGTATTCATTGTTATCCTCCTAAATTTATGTTTTATGTCTTGAAAAACTTTCTTTTACTTCGCAAAAATCAGGTTTTAATATTATTTTCAAATCTTCGTGATACTCACCAATATCCTCTCCGTTGATTTTATAAATTCCTTTTTCAACATCAATATGTATGCTTCTTATTTCTTTTAACATTTCTTTCACCCCTTTCGTGTTACCCTTATAGGTAACTTCTTAAGGATAGTATGTACTTTTATTTTTACCCTTCAGGGTATTTTTTTCTTGTGTTTTTTTAATTTATGTGTTAAAATACTCTATGTAAGGAGGAAATCATGAATTTTTTAGAAAAACTAGATTTACTATTAAACGAAAATAAACTAAACAAACATTCTTTATCTCAACAAAGTGGTATTCCATATACTACTATTGATGGCTGGTATAAAAAGGGTTATGATGGTCTTAAATTGACAACTTTAAGAAAATTGGCAATATTTTTTAATACAACATTGGATTATTGGGCTTATGATGACATTGCTATTCCATCAAATAACAAGCATATAAAGAAAGAAACTTATACTCTTTCACCAGAAGACGAAACAATATTATCTCTTTACAACCAACTTGACGAAGGAGATAAGGGAGAAATCAGAGGGGAAATAAAACAAATGCTTAAATCTGAAAAATATTCTAATCAAGAATTGAAAAGGATGGCATAACAAAGCAGCCAAAAAAGAACAATATAGTAAAAAGTATAGAGGGCAATTTAATTAAGCCATCTATATCAACATGGAAAAGATAACACATTAATAAGAAAAAAATGCCCCTGTGTTACCAGCACAAGGACATTTCATATAAAGAGGTACTTCTGATATAAAGCACCAACATCCAATTTAATTATATCAAAGTACCTCTTATTTTTCTATACCCAATTTTAGAAAATAGGAGGTTTTTTTATGGCAAAAAATAAAAATGCAATGCGCAAAGATGGACGTATTTCGTCGCAAGTGTACATTTGCACTGAAAATGGCAAAAGAAAATACAAAACCGTTTACGGCAAAACACAAAAAGAAGTAGATAAAAAGGTACTTGATTTAAAACTAGCACTACAAAAAGGCATTGACATTGCCTCAAGAAATGACACATTTGAAGACTGGGCAAAAAGCTGGCTCAATATAAAAAAGAGTGAAGTATCATACGGGAGATATATGTGTTATATTTATAATGTAGAAAAATATCATTCTTTATTTCCTTATTCCATAACAAAACTAAAAACATATGATTTTCAAAGAATCATATTAGAACTATCAAAGAAAAACCCCAACACTGGAAAACCAACATCAACAGAAACATTAAAACAAATTAAATCAACGGCGGTACAGATATGTCGTCTTGCCATAGAAAACAGAGTAATGGACTACAATCCCGTCAATGCTGTAAAAATTCCAAAATCATCAACAATAAAAGAAGCAAAAAAAGCATTATCACAGCAACAACGTAGTTGGATTTGCAATACTCCACACAAAATGCAGTTGTTTGCAATGATAGCTTTATATGCTGGTTTAAGGCGTGGCGAAGCACTTGCTCTAAACTGGAATGATATTGACATAGAAAAAGGCACAATTAACATAAACAAGTCAATACATTTTCAAGGAAATACCCCTATATTAACACATTCAGCAAAAAATACTACCAGCATACGAATTGTGTACATACCAAATATATTATTAGAATTTCTAAAAAAGGAAAAACAAAAGAATAAAAAGAACAATACAACACTTCTGTTTACTATGAGAAATGGAACTTTTATGACACAAAGTTCTTTTAGAAGAGGCTGGGAAAGTTATATCACAGAACTAAATTTAAAATATGGTACTTTTGTGAAACAATACAAAAGCAAATTTGACCCTCAAAAAATACCTTTATCAATACCATACTTCACCCCACATAGTTTAAGGCATACATTTGCCACAATGTTGTATTTATCTGGCGTAGATATTATGACAGCAAAGGAACAGCTTGGGCACGCCGACATACAAACAACACTCAATATCTATACTCATCTGGATTCAGAGTATAAAGAGAAAAAAATACAAAAGTTAGATGAATTTTTAAGCCAAGAAAAAACACTTGTATTATAAATATATCATTTAAAAAAGGCAACAAAATGTTGTCTTTTTTTATTTCAAAATTGGTATTTTCTGTATATTGTTGTCAGACTTCATAGTGTATAACGATGATTAAAAATACACAGTTATAGCATTAAAATGTATAAATATACTATAAATTATGAATGTATCAAAAAATTTTGACTTGCATGTTGACTTGCATAATTTTTAATAAATAACGCAAATAACGATAAAAAACGATTATTTTTGCACAAAAAACGGAACACAAAAAAGTGCTGTAATACTTGAAACCATTGTATTTACAGCACTTTTAAAACGCTCGAGGCGACAAGATTTGAACTTGCGACCTCTACATCCCTAATGTAGCGCTCTACCAAGCTGAGCCACGCCTCGACGACTTTTATATTTTACTAAACAAACTATATTTTGTCAATAGTATTTCTATGATTTATAGTAGTACTTTAACAAAAACACAATCATGTTATGCAATTATATCATGCAATTATATCACATTTTATGTATTTTTTTAAATTTAAAAAAAAATAATAAAAAATTTTCATATTTTGTTAAATAATGTATTGACTTTCTGGCATATATATATTATTATATGATTAAGTATCATTAGTAGTACTGTATGAACTTTTATTATTTGGAGGGCTATGCTTATGAAGCCTAATTTATTAGACGACTTATACAAAAACTATGTAGGTAACGCAGAATGTATCATAAATAACGCAGAGTTAAATGATATCATGGACAAAATCATTGATATGTTACATAACAATCTAGATTTAAAAGAAGCAGATATGGATGTATTAGTAGAGTGTATTGCTAATAGTCAAATTATTGCACAAAAACAAGGCTTTATATCTGGATTTCGTTATGCTGTACAAATCATGATGGAATGTACGGACAATTAACCGTATTTACATTCAAAAAATAACCTTCTAAAAATTTAGAAGGTTATTTTTTTTATTTTTATTATATTGATTTTTTAACTATTCTGAGCCTATTGGTGCTATAGAATCAATCGCTACTGGAGGCGGTTGTGATTCTGACACCGGAGGTGTTGGAGGTGGTTCTGGCTGTGTTGGTTCTTGTGGTATATTCAAATAATCTGGCACAGTTGTATTTGTATTTTCATTTGTTGTATTGTTTTGATTTTCATTGTTATTGTCACCTTCATTTTCTTCTGGATAATCTCCCCCTATAGGAATATCAGAATCCACTACAGGTTCTGGAACATATCCTGGATTACTTGCACTATGCACAGCGCAAGTACTACCAATATCAATATCCACTTTACCTTCGCCAGCAGCCGCTTTATTCACAATCTGACCTGTATCAGGGTCTACAGCCAACACAACGCTTGTTGCTTTACAGTGTGAATTTGCCAATTTTCCTGTAGACAAATCCACAGAATAGCTTTTATGATATGTGCATGCTTCTGTAGAAGAACCAAAATCAGATGCACACAAATCAGAGCCAATGGCATTACCATAATAATCTCTACTACATATTGATGCGGGCACCATACCCGATGCAGAGCAGAAACTTCTTGACACAATACCATCTGGACGATTAAATCCTATATCTTCTTTTCCTTCATGCACTCTTGTCATAATTTCTTTCCATATTTTTAAATGTGTCGAACCACTAAATTTCATTGTTTTTGGATTATCATATCCCAACCATATAGCAGCACAATAATATGGTGTATATCCTGCAAACATCAAATCTTTATCATCTGTTGTTGTACCTGTTTTACCCGCAACTGTCATACCTGGTATATTTGCTGCTGTACCTGTTGCATAATATCTACGTTGCACTACAACATCTTTCATCATATCTGTGAGTAAATATGCAGTACTTTCTTTTAATACTCTTGTAGGGTCATCTTTATTTTCCAAAAGTACATTACCATCATGGTCATATATTGTAGTATAAAATTTAGGCTGATAATGCAAGCCACCATTTGCAATAGTAGAGTATGCTCCTGTCAATTCCAATACAGATATACCATCTGTAATACCTCCCAATGCAAGCGCTGCACCTTTATCACTAAATACTTGACCATTTCTTTCATCATTATCTACTAATGAAGTGAAACCAAAGTTTTCCAAATATTCATATGATTTATCATAGCCTACCATCATAAGCGCTTTTACAGCAAGTATATTCATAGAACGAGTGATACCTTCTCTTACTGTTGTAGCACCTCTATATTTTTTATCCCAGTTTTGGAATTCTTTAGAGCCTACTTTTAAAGGTTCATCAATAATAATAGAGCCTGGCATCAATATACCCATATCAATAGCGGGTGCATATGCTGATAATACCTTAAAACAAGAGCCTGGTTGACGCAATGCCTGCGTTGCCCTATTAAATACTGTATCGCCTTGTTTTTTGCCTCTACCACCTATCAATCCTTTTATTTCACCATTGTGATAGTCCATTATTACCATTGCAGATTGTAATGAGGAAGATACAGACAATTTTTCTGCTACCATTTCATGCTCCGAATCCTCATATTTTGCTTTCACTTCTGCTGCAAAGGCATCTGCTTCTTCTTGAGAATTGACGGTTTTTGTTTCATAATAATGGCTTTGTTTTTCTGTTTGTTTATCCATAACAGAAACAGTATAGGTTGCTTCCAATGTATTGTCTGATGCTGGAAAAAAGGAATCATCTTGATACACTTCTTCCATAATACCCTGCATACCCATATCTATAGTAGCATTGATTTTCAAACCACCACTATAAATTTTATCATATGCTTGTTCTTTTGCCATACCTTTTTTCTCTTGCAAATCTTTTGCAACTTGTTCAATTAAAGCATCCACAAAATAACTATGTTTTGACTCTCCACTTACTTCTTCTGTAATACTTCCCACCAATTTAGAATAAATATCTTCTGCTTTTGCCTGGTCATATTCTCCTTGTGAAATATAGCCCAATTCCAGCATTTTGTCCAATACAGTTACTTGACGTCTTTTACTTTCTTCTGCATTACTGATAGGAGAATAACGAGAAGGATTTTTAGTAATACCAGCAATACAAGCACATTCTGCTAATGTCAAATCGCTTACTTCTTTTCCAAAATAAAATTTAGATGCCGATTGCACACCATTCAAACCATGATTTAATGCTATGGTATTCAAATATAGCTCTAATATATAATCTTTTGCTTTTTCTTTAGAGCCAAGCTGTTTTTCTAAATCTCTTTCAAATATTACAGCAAGATATTGTTCTTTTATTTTTCTTTGAATTTTCTTTTCATTTGTTAATACTACGTTTTTAATTAACTGTTGTGTCAATGTACTTGCGCCTTGAGTAAATTCTTTGTTTTTGATATTTGTAATAAGCGCTCTACCCATACCTCTCATATCAATACCACTGTGTTGATAAAAACGCTCATCTTCTATAGCAATCACCGCTCTGCGCAAATTAACAGGTATGGTTTCCAGTTTCGCATATTCTCTATTTTCTTTACCGTGCAGACTATCAATTTCATTTCCTGCACTGTCATAAATAAATGATGTATATGACTCTGGAACAACATCTACAACATTTATGGCATCAGTACCTTCTATAATACCCATAACCATACCAAGTGCCGCACCACCAACAGCAAAACAAAGTATAATACCTACAATAAATATAAATTTAAATATGCTGCCAATAATGCTTTTTTTCTTTTTCTTTTTTCGCCTTTTGTTTTGAGGAGGGCGCTGCTGCATATTAGAACGTTTCATATCACTTGGGCGGTTTTGAGTTGTCGATTGTCTTTGTGTTGTTTGTCTTTGCCCTTGTGGTATTTGTCTTTGTGCTGTTTGCCTTTGCCCCTGAGACATTTGTCTTTGTACTGTTTGTCTTTGTCCTCCTAGCGTTTGCCTTTGTGACATATCTGCATAGTAATTAGCATTTGTTCTTTGCGGGTAGCCATTACTACGTGGATTTTGTCCCATATAAGGCGATTGTCCTCCTTGCAGACGGCGCTCTGGTGGGCGCTGCTGCCCTGATGGATGCCGTATATTTTTTGATTCATCCATATTTCAATAACCTCCCTTATATGAACTGATTATATCAGATATACTCTATTTTAGAAAGGTTTTTCTCTTACAAATTTATTACTTTTATAAATTATTTGTTAATATTGTATATTTTTGTAACATTTTAACACATTTTGTCATACTGTTTTTGTAAGAATTGCACTCTTTTGTGTCATATATCAATACTAATTAAATAAAAAATAATATTAAAATCCTTATCACAATAGTGAAAACAGAATTTTCTATTTAAAAATTTGGCTCAAATTTCTAAAAGATTTGCAGTAATGTGACATGTAAAATATCTAATAAACATTTGTTTTGCACCAATGGGAGCGAAGCATAAGTGTATCATGTTCTTTCTATTTTATACTTGTAAGCACATTTTTGAAGGGACATACCATTATGAAATTTTTCACATTTGTCATTTTTTCATTATTTTACTTTTGTATTCGCTATTTTTTCATTATCATTCATATAATAAAATATTACATAATATAACGGAGTGATATACTATGAAAAGAAACAAAAAAATACCTCTTTTTATAAAACTAACATTTACATTTTTAATTGTATTTTCATTATTATTTTTCATACTTATATTATATGATGCAAAAATTTTTAAAACAGTTATAGAAATTTCACACATACAATCCAAAGCAACAGCAAATACTATTATAGATAAAGCAGTACAAAACACCATAAAAGAATTAAACATTACTTCTTCTGATTTTTTTATAGAAAAACAGCCAGAGACTTCTGCTGTATCTGTAAATACTATACTAATCAACACATTTTGCACCACTGTAAGCATGGGTATTACAAAAGGTATGGAACAAATTGCAGATGAGTATATCAGCATACCATTGGGTGTTATTACAGGTATAGAAGTATTTTCAAATATAGGACCCAATATACCATTTTATATCAAACCTATGGGTATCGCATCAGTAGATTATGAAACTTCATTTTCTGCAGAGGGCATTAACCAAACCAATTTTAAAATATGGTTAAACATCGCTATGGATATTAAAATTGTAAATCCTTTAAGAAGTGAAACAATGTCTGTAAGCAGAAAAATTATGCTTGTTGATACGGTTATAAATGGTACTGTTCCTGAAAGATATATGTCATTAAATAACTAAATATTGAAATAAGTATTGACAATATTATGAAAATATTATTTAATGTAATTACAAACAGCACAATATTTTGTGCTACTAAGTATACATTTTTTATTCCCAAGAGCAGTGTGAATCATACAACAGTTATTTATAACTGTTTATGTATCGTGCGACAGCACAATATCGCACTGCTCATGATTTTTTATATTATTAGGAGGTTTCATGATTATGGAAAAAACATTACGTGTTTTTTTAGAAGAATTAGGCAGCTATTGTTATGACCATGGAGATTATAATGTAATTAAAAATACAAATAAATCAGAAGAAGTAAAAAAATTTGTTGACTGCTATATCAAAGGTGCAGAAATTATTAAAAATGGCGAAAATGGCAAACCTTTATTTGTAAAAGGTAAAGCAAATGCAGATAAAGGTTCTACAGGAGAAGAAAAACTTTATTTTAATGGCTATCAGCTTTATGATATGACAGGACAAACAGGTGAATGGGTCATTGCAACATTCCCATCTAAACAGGAATTAGAAAAGCATATATTAAGCGAAGGTGGCTATTTAAATATTTATTGCACAGAAATGCTTGTATTTTTAGATGGTGTTATGCAGCCTTTTGAAGTAGAATTTTTTGGAGACAATCAAAAATATATTACAATTGATAAAGATTTGTTTGACGAAGAATTAGACATTAAAGGTATGCAAAATAGAATTTCTGTAAAATGGCTTCCTATAGAAACAGAAGAAGAAATAACAGTAAAATAATCAATATGATATATCAAATGATAAAAGGGGAAAACGTAGTTTTCCCCTGAATTTTTTAACATTATACAGCAATAAGTTTACCACTTCTAAAGTGGTGAGATGAATTGCGTTACTCTTGCATTTTTACTAAATCTCTGTTATATTCATCACAATGATTAGTACATTGACAACTGTATATATCATGTTGCACAAACAAAACAAATATGCCAAAACCAAGCTCCCTTTTGTGCGTAAAATATCCACTGTACGAATTGAACATCATTAGATGTATTGAGTGGTAAACATCTATTAAATCAGAAGCCCCAATCTCTTTAGTTGGGGGAGTATGTCACTATATCACAATATCACTGTTTATTGATATTTCTCAAATGCATATAAACTGTGTTTTTAGATATTCCTAAATGATTTGATATTGTAATAACAGAATCTTTTAAATTAAAAATACCTCTTTGATAAAGCAAATACACTATTTCTTTATTTTTATTAGATGAAGATATAGACAAATCATTATACACTATTTTTTTCACTTCTTCCAATGCACCTATCATCAAATCTTCAGCATTATCCACAAAATTTTCAGAAATATTATTTTCACTTTCTTCCATATGATTATTGATAAATGAATTTACAAATTCAAACAATGATGTATTTAAAAAAAAGTTAACACAAAATAATCCTATAATTCTATTTCTTTCACCATAAATGGCAGAAATAGAAGATTTTATTTGTTCTCCTCTTTTATTTTTAGCAAAATATGTTATAAAATTCTTTTCTTTGTTTTCTTCCAATTTTGTAAGCACAGAAAGCGCAACATCTGTAATAGGTGCGCCTATCGTACGCCCTGAATGATTTCCATTTACAATTTTGATAATAGAAGAATCCAAACTTTCTAAATTGTGTATTACAATTTCACAAGCACTACCTAAAAAATCTCCCAAACCATCAGCAATATTTTTATAAGACTCCAATATCATTTTATCATTTTCCGTTAATATTACAGTAGGGTTTTTCATAATAAAATCTCCTTTTTATATCAATCATATACTTATATTTTTATGTAATTATAAAATGTAAATATTTCCAACAATTCACGACTTTTTATACTATATTGCTACAAAAAATAGTATATATGAAAAAAATAAAAATTTCAATAATACAGCGATTCGCTTTGTAAAAAACATATAAAAAGTAATATCATTATAAAAAAAATTTAATAAATGGTATAAATGATACATATATAAAATACTACTACACTAAATAGGAAGTGATATTATGAAAAAAAATGCTGTAACAGAACAAAAGCAAAATAAATGTATTTTTTGTGGTATCAACTGGAAAGTAAGAGCAAAAAACCCTTATTTTTGGATTGGCTTAATTGCTGTAATATTTGCCTCTATAGGCATACAACCAGAAATGCTTACAAGTTGGGGGATACTTTGGGAAGAATGTAAACAACTTTTTTCAAATCCTTTTGCACTTTGCTGTGTTATTGTTGCAATAATAGGCTATGTGAATGACCCTACCACAAGTGGCATAAAAGATAGTGAACAAGCGCTCACATATCATGCCCCAAAAAAAGAATGATAAACTATTTTGTAACAATACCCCCTACTATATAGGGGGTATCAGATATGATTTTAATATTGCTTGTTGTTGTAATGCTATTGTTGATGCTGAAAGAAACAAATATTCTATTTTTTTCAAACATTTTATACATACTTTTTCTTTTTCTCTTTCTGTTTTGCAATTTTTAAAGTATTCACTTATAAAAGATATGGTTTTACAAAATGTTTCATTAGTATGTAAACTTCCTTCATATGAGTCGTCATCTTCATCAGTAATTCTATTAATCAATTCCAGTGCAGATATTTTCTGTTGTTTATATAGCAAGTAATAATATCCAACAATAGCATCTGCCTTTGAATACACTGTATTTTCATCAAAAACCTCTTGTATTTTTTGTTCTAAAATTGCATCAAATAACTGTTCTTCATTTGTTGCAAAAGCTACATCAAATATCCATATATCAATATTATCAACTTTATTATTCAGTATTATTTTATCTGCCCATTCTCTACAATCATCAACAGTATAATATCCACTAATAATAGCAGTATATAAATAATTAGTGATTGGTATATTTTCCATATTTATCCTCCTTATTTGGAGTGTCTGTATGTAATCCAACGACTCCTTTGCCATGCTGAGATGGCTTAGTTGGTGTATTTGTATGATAATGAGAATTTACATGAGAAGGTATTTCAGGAGATTCATAGTCTGTATAATCATTATTTCCTATTCTTCTTCCAAATTCATCAAAAATAGTTTCTCTATAATACATATATTCATTTCCATTCATTTCTCCATATTTTACATCTATAATGCTATGTATTCCTGGAGGAACTTGTAAACGCTGTCTTGTACTCATTTCATTCTGACCTCTTGTAATTATTTCTATTTTTCCTCCATTAGGTTGCTTTTTCATTTCATAGTATTCTGCCCCTTGTTTCCAATAAGCATTATATCTTTTATCTTCTCCTACATCATTATATTTATTAAGTTCCTTCATTGAGTATTCAAAATTTTTATTACACTTCTCATATCCACTAGGGTCAGCCCACAACAATGGATTATTCACAACATACACATAGAGGTTCAATCCATCATCTCTATATATATCTTCTTGTGTAAAGCGTGCTATCACTGGGTTGTAGAACCTTGCTCTTAGGTAATACTGTTCTGTTTCTTGGTCTTGTTGTTCTCCTGCATACTTGAAAACATTCTTTACATTTTCCTGCTGTTCTCTAATATTTCCAAATACATCATACTGATAGCTGTTTTCTATTTCACTGTCTGTATTTGTTAGGTGGGTAATATCCCCATGTTCATTTTGATGATAGTAGTATTGATTATTGTCTGTTTCCTTTTTGACAAGCCCATACCCTCTCACTTCTCTACTTTTTAATTCACCATCTCTGTTGGTTTCTGCTGTAATACTCCAACCATCAAAAATATACTTGTGTGTTTCTCCATTCACTTCCTTTTTATATCGGAAGCCTAAAGGGTCATATTTATTTTTAATGGTGTCGCCATTTTCTGTTGTATATGCATTATACTTTTATTCTTTAAAACCCCCCTTTTGAAGTAAATATCAAAAGGGGGGTTTGATAATTAATGATATTGCCTTATTTCAGAAGTTAATTCATTGTTTCTAGTAATTTCTTCTTGCATCTATTATTTCTGAAATTAATTCACTATCATTGATAATTTCTACATGAATCAATTTACTGTTTGAAGTTTTAATTCCAATACAAATAAATAAATCTGGTGATATTAAATAATTATATCGCACTTTTGTATAATCATCAATTACTGAAAAGGGAGTTCCATACACTTTTTCTATTTTTTTTATATGAGTTATTCTTTTCCCAAATCTTAATTCCATTCCTATATATTTTAATATTGCATTGCCAACTTGTCTTTCACTTTTGCTTTCTATTTCAGTTAAAGAAATTGCAGCTGTCTCTTCACTATTTTCTTTTGTATAACATACAAATTTATAGCCAAGAAATCCATCAATCAGCTCTGCTTGCCCTAATACACCTCCATATTCAAATTCCTGTTCATATATATTATAATTATTTAAAACTTTTTTGAATGATAATGTTTTTAATTGTAAATTCATAATTTATCACCCTTTTTTCTTATTTTTTACTTACACGTCCAGAGCCTACAATATCATCTGGAGTAACATCATCTCTTATTTTATAATCTGGTCGTCCTCCTTTTGTATCTCCTTTATACCCTACTTTTTTTCCACTAACATCAATATCAACATAATAGTCAGCACCTAGAGCACCTGTTTCCTTTTTAATTTTATCAGGATTACGAGGTGGGAAAGTTGTTGTTGTAGCACTTATTCCCTGTCTTGGATCTTTAGGGTCATATGTAAATCCAGCTTTCTTAAACTGTTTATGTTCAGCCTTTGACATATATCTTCTTACCACCTTAGGAACTCTAGAAGTTTCATTATAAGATGGTAATATTCTATTATTATAATCTTGTGCTCGAATACTCTTTTTTGTATAATATTCTCCATAAACCAAATTATCATATTCTACTGTTATTTTCTTATTATTTGGTCCATTTATTAGATTATTTGCACTCTCTGCAGTAGAGCATTTAGCATACCCACTAGGGTCAATCCACAACAAAGGATTATTCACAACATACACATATAAATTCAAACCATTGCCTCTATACACATCTTCCTGTGTAAAGCGTGCTATCACTAGGTTGTAAAACCTTGCTCTTAGGTAATATTGTTCTGTTTCTTGGTCTAACTGCTCTCCTGTATATTTGAAAACATTCTCTACATTTTCCTGCTGTTCCCTAATATTTCCAAACACATCATATTGGTAGTAATTTTCTACTTCACTGTCTGTATTTGTCAGGTGAGTAATATCCCCATGTTCATTTTGATGATAGTAGTACTGCTTGTTATTTGTTTCTTTCTTGACAAGCCCATACCCTCTCACTTCTCTGCTTTTTAATTCACCATCTTTGTTGGTTTCTGCTGTAATGCTCCAACCATCAAAAATATAGTTGTGTGTTTCTCCATTTACTTCCTTTTTATAGCGGAAGCCCAAAGGGTCATATTTATTTTTAATGGTATCGCCATTTTCTGTTGTGACTTGTCTTGTTCTGTTGTATATGTCGTACTGGTATGTCGTTGTACATTTACTGCTTGTCTGTCCCAGCATAGTATGTTGTTCTATATAAATCTTTTTATAATATAATAAAAGAAATCAAAATAATTAATAAATTAATGATTTTGATTTCTTTTTACATTTATATCTTTTTTTGAATTTAATTAATTTCTCATATATAATGCAAAATTTTCATATTAGTAAATTAATAATTATTGATAGCTAACACAAGTTATATAGTGTAATTGATTATCATTAGAATCTTTATACTCCTTTACATTTCCACTATATTCAAAATTATATAACAAGATGATTGAGTTATAATATATATCATTATATTTCTTATTCAGTTTAGAAAGTATTATTTCATCATTAGAAAAAACTTTTAATATTTTTTGAAAATCATTTTGTTTTTCTTTAAAATATCCAATTTCTGAAAAATCTTCATCATAATAATCTATATCAAAATGTTCTTCAAATCTTGATGGTATATAATCTCCATCTTCAGTATAATCAGCATCTATAAACTGGTTAAATAAATCCTCATTTTGGAAAACTCCACACCATAAAGAAACCACTCCATATTTTTCCATATTTCATCCTCCTTATTTAGCATTATCATAAAAAGTATATTTAATATCTTAAACCTTGTGGTAAAGAATTTCTTCCATCTTTCAATCGATAATCTGCCCAAGTATTTAATCTTCTGACAAACATATCATAATCTATAGAAGAATCAATAATATCTAAAATTTCATTATGTGCTGTTGTAGAACCATTTTCTCCATGCTTTCCTGCTGGATTAACAAACTCTACATCTTTAATTAAACTTCGAGTTTCTTTAATCCTTTCAGCAGTTAATCCCCATCTTTTAAATTTAGGGGTTGCTGCAACCATATGCCACTCATGCAATTTTCCTGGTTGTCTTAATCTACTGCTTATAGTCTTTTTAATTCTTTCATCTTTCCATAAGTCATCAAGTTCATCAGGTGTTAAAGAATTAAAAAACCTGTTAAACTTTCCTTCTCTTACACTTGGAATATCACTCGGATCTAAACCATAAATATTTTGATTACATTTTGCATGCCCACTAGGGTCAATCCACAACAAAGGATTATTCACAACATAAACGTACAGATTCAGCCCATCTCCCCTATACACATCTTCCTGTGTAAAGCGTGCTATCACTGGGTTGTAGAATCTTGCTCTTAGGTAATACTGTTCCGTTTCTTGGTCTTGTTGCTCCCCTGCATACTTGAAAACATTCTCTACATTTTCCTGCTGTTCCCTAATATTTCCAAACACATCATACTGATAGCTGTTTTCTATTTCCTCATCAATGTTGGTTAAATGAGTAATATCCCCATGTTCATTTTGGTGATAGTAGTATTGATTGTTGTCTATTTCCTTTTTGACAAGCCCATAGCCTCTCACTTCTCTGCTTTTCAGTTCACCGTCTTTGTTGGTTTCTGCTGTAATGCTCCAACCATCAAAAATATATTTGTGTGTTTCCCCATTCACTTCCTTTTTATAGCGGAAGCCTAAAGAGTCATATTTATTTTTGATAGTGTCGCCGTTTTCTGTTGTGACTTGTCTTGTTCTGTTGTATAGTCATACTGGTATATTATCGTACATTTACTGCTTGTCTTTTATATAAATAAATTCATACAATACAATAGGAAGAAATATAAAAATATCTCTTCCCATTATTTTTAAATAAACAGTAAATAATTTATATTAGTATATAAATATTTCAGATATTCACAAGCTTACATTGGAGCAATGTTATTACCAGTAAATCTTATTATACTAGAATAATCTTTTGATTGAAATTTAAAAATAATTAAATTTTCATCAAAGTATTCTTTACATGAACGTACTCTCATTACCCAAAATTCTAATCTATAGCGTATCATATCTTCTTTGATGTATTTAGGTATTTCACAAGAATTGCGATAAGTAATTTCTATTTTGGTATTAATGGATTGTTGCATAATTTTTTTTCGCCAATATTCATCTAAACTAATTTCCAAAGCAATATCTTCTATTAAATCTTTATATATTTTTTTTCGTTTTTTCTTTTTTTTTCTAATATTCAAAATATTTCCCCCTTATTTATAGGAAGACCATGAACTATTTAAATAAGAACCAAATTTTTGAGCAAATTCTCCTTTTTGAATTTCTCCTAATGGAGTATATCTACCACTAGAAACTCGTTTGTCAAAGTTAGTAACACTATTCATTGTTGTTACAAGTTCACCATCTGGTTCTAAAATATGCACACGACCATTACTTCCTTTTATTACATATCTTCCATCATCTTGTAAATAAATATTAGATGGCTTTGCTTTATTTAAATCATTAATTGCTGTATTTACATTTCTTCCTTGTGTAGCTCGTATTTGTGCATGTTCACTTTTAATTACTTTATAATCTTTTTGGTCATCACTTGGACACTTCTTATGACCACTAGGGTCAATCCATAGCAAAGGATTATTCACAACATAAACATAAAGATTCAGCCCATCTCCTCTATACACATCTTCCTGTATAAAACGTGCTATCATTGGGTTGTAGAATGTAAAGGGGCATAAAGAATAGCAAAAAGGGGCATAAAAAATGACAAATTTTTTTGAAAAAAAAGAGCAAAAAATAAAATATTCTTCACTCCTTTTTATATTTTCTATTAAATTTTTGTAAAACTATTAAAAGTCAGTTAAATACTAGTTAAATATTAGTTGAATTATTTTAAATAAAAATATTTTTATCGCTTTATCTATTTGTTATCATATACTCCAGCCTTATCATTTGTAACAAATACTCTTAACATATTATATGTTAAATTTAATTCTCCTTTTTCATTGACACCATGTAAATATCCCTTTTGTATCATTTTTATAATTGTTGGTTTAGCCCAATCAGGCATATTATCATCAACATAATTATATATCATTATTGTTTGTGCTCCTTCTTTTTCTATTAATTTTTGTTTAAAATTCAGCCATTGTATTTGATTTTCAACAAAAGGCATAGGACACAATTTTCCAGTAACATCATAATGTCTAATCACATTTTCTATTGGAATATCATATTCTTGCATAAGCTGTTTGATGAGTTTGATTGTATTACATTGTGTATTTTCATTTATGTAATATTTTCCTTGTTTGTCTTTTTTACTACACATTTCAATGCCTATACTATTATCATTTCTGCATAATTCATGTTTATAGCTTTTTGCACCGCAATGCCATGCTGTATTTTCATCATGAACACTTTGTACTGTAGTATTTTCATCTACAAAATAGTGTGCTGAAGCGTTCCGATTAGATTGAGCAAAATAATTGCCGTTATTTGTCGCGGTATCACCGTCGTTTGCTGTATAGTGTACCACAATGTATTGTATACGTTTCTTTCTACCTTTTGTGTAATTACTTTGATGTGCTAAAATCTCTTTTATTTCCATGTATATCACCTCAATCCTTTTTAGGCTTATTGTATGTTAATGCTTGTTTGCTATCTGTAATGCCTTGTGTGGTAGGGTCATTGATATAACCTACAACTGCAACCACAACACAACCCAGTGCAAAAGGATTACTCAAAAGACTTTTACATTGTGTTATAAGTATTGTCCAGCTTGTAAACATTTCCGGTTTTGCGCCCACCGCTGCTAATATAATAGCAACCAACCCAAACCAGAAATATGGATTTTTTACTCTCACTTTCCAGTTAATTCTCATGCTATTACTTCCTTTCTTCTAATATACTAATTCTATTTTCATGCTCTGCTAACTGTTCGTCTTGCTCATTATTATGGTTCCATAGTCTTACGTGGCTATCATGATTATGATTTTCAAATTTTTCCATTTTTGACTCTAAATGCTCACAAGTATCATTTAATTTTGTTATGGTATTTGTCAAATTCATAATCGGTTTTGTGACTGTTGTTAAAAGCCCCACCAATGCAATAATAACCGTTACAACTTCCCACTCCATATACTCACCCCCTATAGCAATATCATATACAATCATAAATCTCAAAAAATCTCAATAAAAAAAGGCTTTCCGCTCTTAATCTTCTTTTTTCTCTTTTTGTTCTATTATATTTTGATATTGTTCTTGTGTGATTTTCCCTAATTCTACATATCTCAAAAGTTGGTCTTTTCTAACAAAATTTCTTTGATACCTTTCTTTTAATATTTCATACATTACATATTACCCCTTTCTAACATCATTAATTCTAAATCAGTCATTTGCTGTGCAAGCAATTCTCTTTGCTGTTGCGCCTCTAAGCCTTGCAATTCTAATTCCGTAATGCTTTGCATAATGATTTCTGTATCACTTTCTTGTTGTGGTAACTGTGCTTGCTCTACTTCTATCCATATACCATTATTGTATTTTTTGCCCAATGGTGAAACTGCATTTTCATTTAATGGTATCATATTATTTGCATAAACTTCACCTGATAAATAGGAATCTGCAAAGCAAATACCATTTTTATCAATTTGCGCATATCTCATATAAAAACACTCCTTTAATAAAACTCTACTACTTCATAACTTATCATAGCAGGGCTAACTGTTACTGACCCTCTTGCTCCTGCATATGTAAAATTAGTTGCGGTTAAACTTTTTAAATATCCCATAACAACAGAGGGACTGGATGCATAACCAGAAGTACCACCACCTCGTAATATTACAAATGTTTTTAATGGATTCACTTCTGAAATCGTAATTGTTACATCATTTGCTGTAGTATTTGCCACAGGTTTCTCTTGAAAAGTACCCCTCTGTACTTTTTTAATACCCACACCACCCGATGTAAATTTATCAAGCAACGCATTCAATTTTGCCATAACAGTACCCTCTGTTACTGTAGCACCTGTATTTGCTGCTTCTCCTATCAAATCACTTACATATTGTATATCCTGTTTTACTTCTTCTATATCTGACTGCATTACCCCAGATACATTTACTGTACCAAGTGCCATAATTATACCACCTCATTTATTTTTTGTTTCAACACATCTACTTGCTTTTGTAATTCTTCTATCATTCTTTGTTGTTCTTGTATTGCCTTTATCATAGGGGCAATAAATTCCGTGTAGCCTAGTGAAAGTACATCTTCTCCACCATCTACTTTACTATCCAAATATCCTGCAAAATCAACATTTAATTCATTCATAGCCTCTTTGACTTCTTGTGCAATCAGTCCGTAATGTGGGCGTTTACCTGCTTTACTACCATCGTTTGTAGCTGTAAAATCTCTCTTTTTCCCTTTTTCAAAGTATGCCTCTCTACTGTTCATGCGATATTTGCAAGGGCGTAACTTTAATATAAAATTTAATCCAAGAGGGCTGTCTTCAATATCTATCTTGTCACGTGCGTCTGAACGAGTGACAACTGCCTTTTGTGCATATACTGTTACACTGCTGTCACCAAGTTGTATTTGATTTGAACCTGTAACCTGACTACCATAGCCTAACCCTGCACAATTATTATAACTAACGCAACCAAACAGTGACATAAAGCCTACTGCTGTATTTTGTTTTCCTGTTGTATTTTCAAGCAAAGCATATGTTCCTACCGCTGTATTGCCTTCACCAGTTGTATTACTTTGCATAGCATTATGTCCAAAAGCTGCATTTTGCTTTCCTGTTGTATTGGCATTTAAAGCGTCAGTTCCTACACCTGTATTGTAATTACCTTCTGTATTACTTTCTAAAACACTACAGCCGACTGCTGTATTATTGTTTCCTGCTATACTTTCTTTTAAAACATCGCTTCCAATAGCGGTATTATCATAGCCACCTTTATTTTTTTGTAATGCATTTGCTCCTATTGCTGTATTTTTACTACCTATACCATTTTCTTTTAATGTGTTTTCTCCCAGTGCAACATTTGAAAAGCCACCTTTACAAGTTAATTTATTTTCAATGGTTTCTTTTGTGACATTAGCAAAATTTACTTTTGCCAATTCTACACCTTTATGTGTTACTGTGCCATTTACCAAAAAATTCAATGCAGGAGCTTTTATTTCCATTTGATTATTTGCATTCATAGTAATATAGTTATTTGTCTGAAAACTAATTTTATTATTTTTTTCATCATTTGCTATATTCAAATTGCCTTGTATAATAATATTATCGCTAATTGTACCACCTGTAATATCATCAGCGGAATGACTATGCAACATATTTGCTTTTTGATTCAATCCATTTTGCAATTCTACTATTGTAACACCTTCAATATTCACAGCATCACAATTTGTATTAAATCTAATTTCTGTTGTAATTACATCTTTAGGCACTGACATTGCTCTAACTCTAATTTTTCCTTCAAGTGTTTCTGTTACATTGCAGAAACCACATTCTGCTGCTGTTTTCATGCTTTCTATTGCTAATATGACATCTGTTCTGTCATTTTCGGTAATACCTTCTACTGCAATGTCATAATATTGAGGATAATCAAAATCATCACTTTGCCAGCCTTCTGTTGGAATCACAACAGTAATATAATGCGGTTTATCTGCCTTATTATTCAGTTCCCCTGCAATTTCCTCCACCGCTTCAACAGTAGCATTTGCCACATTACCAATTTCACCCAGAGCATACTTTTTGACGCTTTCCAAAGACTTTTTTATTTGCTCAAACACTGTAAATTTCATTTTTACACCTCTTTTCCATATAAAAAAGGGGAGAATCTCCCCTTTTAAGCATTTTCTTCTGGTATTTCTGGTGTAGTTGTTGTACTGCCGAATACCTCGTCAAGCATTTCTGTGACTTCTTCATCAGTAGCAATTTCAGCTTCAAAAACGGTGACTTCCTCCCCATTTATTTTAATATTGCCGTTTGTTTGACTTTGTTCTACTTTTGTCGCACCTTCTGCAATACCTGTAAGTTTTGTTTTTTCTTCTGTGGTAATCAGTTCTTTGCCTTCCTCTTTTGCAACATAACCGCTCAAATCAACAGTAGTATCATCAAGTTGCTCTATATTTTCACCAATTTTAGCATAAATATCATAATGCTTCGTTTTTTCATTATAAAGCAAATACATGACATTTTGCTGTGCATCTGTCACTTCTGGTAATGTTTCCACTTTTTCAAATTTAGCGTGTCCCGCTTGCGCAACTTCCTGCTTAATCTGTTTTTGTGCTTCTGCCTTTGTAATAAAATCATTATTTACTCTTTCAGCCAACGCTTTTAATGCTTCTACCTTTGTCAATTTATTTCCATCATAAGCCATCATTCATATCCTCCTTAAAATACCTATCAATATCAATTTTTTTAAATTTTCATTTTATTGTTCTTCTACATTTCCATCTGTTTTACTGCCAAATACTTCGTTAAGCATTTCCTGTACTTCTTCATCACTAGCCATGTTGTTGATATATGTACCACTACCCCCGCTTGCTCTTAAAAGTAAAAGACTTGCGCTAATATCCTGTTCTGGTGTTTTTTCTGCATAAAATCTTACTGCACCGTTTACCGTTTCAACTGTGGTACTCATACCACAATTTCTAGCAATACTCATACATTCCCGAAATATGCTAACAATGGGTATCATTTCGTCCGTGACATCTTTTTGCACCACATTTGCATACACACCGCCCCCTCCGCCCTCTGCAATTTCTTCTATCCATGCCGTTGTCGGTATCACAATATTTCTCTGTATGGTAGATTCTGCAATTTTCTTTTCTGTCCACTTTTTAACTTTTTCTAAATCTTTTTGAGAGGCATACACTAAATTAGCATCAATTTCAAACACTACAGCGTCAGTATTGCTAACAGCAATTCTCATAGCTAATTCTATTTCAGATTGCATACCATCTATAGAGCGCACCTTTACAATATCAGCCGTGTTTGCTATAGCAATCATACTATTTTCGCTATCAAAAAGTCCCATTTCTCTTACTGTAAAGCCTCCTGCATCAGAAGGCAAAAGCGCTTTTATTCTGATAACATTAGAGGATTCCTCCATAATTTCATAACTTACAATGTCCCCCCTCCACACTTCATTTTTGAGTGCTGTCATATCTCTTGTAGGACGATATGGCAAACCACCCCCGTCACCCACTGCAAAATGAACGACATCAACTTTTTCACCATTTCTAACGGCATTAACAATTTTTTCTGCGCCCAAATCCGTTACAATAGAAACATATTTTCTTTGTTCTGCCATTTCTCACTCCTCCTCTATTTCTATATAAGCACCAACATACGACTTACCGCCTGTACCAACCACAACATTACATTCCCGTTTTCTATCCGTATCATGATAAACCTCTACATAAGCACCGACATACGATTTCCCACCTGTATCAACAATACATTCACTTTCCCAGTCGTCATATTCTGTATCAGGCAGAATATCCACAAAAACACTTTGTTGCACCATAGCACCTACTGGTATATTTGTTTCCAGTGTAGGTAAAACGTATATCATACCCATACCAATATGTGCACGTATATTTTCATGAAGCATTTTTTGTATTTCATAAGCTTTATAACCACACTCTTGAGGCATTTGCATACGGATATGCAATATAAATTTCCCTAGTTCTGGTAATATCTGCACATCAAAAAAGCCCATCATTTCCAGTATAGACACAAGTTGTCTTTCTGTAATGGGGCTATCCTGCATACGAATTTTAGCGATAATTCTTTCCCTTCTAAAATCCAAATCATAAGAAGGATTTACAGTAATACCGTATTCATTTTCCAATTCTGTTATGACTTCATCTGCTGTTCTGGTATGGTTGTTTCTTTCCAGCATATTTACATAATCATAAATATATTTTACACTTTTTGCCAATACTTCAAAAAGTCTTTTTGTTCCTTTTGCCTTTTTATTCAGCCATCTGTGAGGGATATGTTGATACAAAAACTCTAAAAAATCATTCATATTCTATCACTTCCAAACTTCCCAATACAGGTGACTGTTTTGGTGAAAACACAATATTTTGAGTAGGGCTTGTTAATACAAAATCCTCAATAACAGCCGTTTTTTCGCTGTCTTTTGTATCATAAGCCGTTCTAATACAAACAATACAATCTACTACAGAAACCATTTCCATTGTTTTTTTACTTCTAAAATACTCTAAAAATGCGTATTGTAGTATTTCTGAAATCATGTCAATATCATAACCTTTTTTGAATATTGCTTTTTCTATTTTAATATCAATAGGCACAATTTCGGGTGCAACCGCTAATATTCCGCCGTTATAGAGGTCAGCAGGTACATAATATTGTTCCAAATAGTTTTGACATTTTTCAAGTAATCCTTTTTCTGGAATATCCCCATTGTTCCCCCATATCACAATATCCGCTGTACCCGCTCCTCTTGCACATCTAAAACATTTTGCTTTTGTAACACCTTTTACTTCAAGCGCCCATCTTTCCCAGTCAGCAGGGACACCAGCTCTTGCGGGACGTCTTTTTCTTTCCAATATTCTTTCTCTGTAATCATCATCTTTTTCCACCTCCACACCAGCTAAATAAATACAAGAATCTGTAACGCTATCAAAACCAGCCTGTGCAATTAAATTGATAGCACCATTTGAAACATTGCCAATTTCACCATATTCTGTGCACTCCACCAAAACATTTGAAACTTCTTTTTCTCCTTGAGGTATGAATTTTTGTTGTCCTGCAATCACTTCAAATTTAACTGGAGGTTTATTTCCTATTGCTGTAGTAGTCAATAAAAAGCCATCTGGTACAAAAGTATCAAATGCAACTGGTGTAGCCTTATGAAGTGTTACGGTGTGAATTGCTTTTACACTACCTTTTCTATCCACACCAAAATCATAACCCTTGTCATCTAAATTTTGCCCGCTTGCTCTAATGACAGTTAAATTTTGATATACTGTTTTTATCAAAAGTAAAAGCACCCACATACATTCCCTTAAAGCAATAATTAAGTGTTTTGTAAACCAACTGTCTTGTAAATCGTCAAATGTTTTGCCTTCTCCCATAATATTTTTGACTAATATTTCTGTTAATTGGTCTTTTGTAGGAAACATATTTTCACCTCCTAAAACATGAAATCAAAATCCGTTAACAATGATAAAATTTGCGAAACAATTCCGAACTTATAATTTAAAAGTTTTGTCCAACTTTTGAAAAAGTTGGACAAAAAACTTTCGTTTTTGCGAACAGGATTTACTCATTATTTTTGTTATAACTGTGTTAGCACATGTTAAAGTTTTTGCCTCGCTTTTTTCAAAAAGCGAGTGAGAGTTTGAGAGCAACGCTCTCAATGTTTTAACAAAACAATATTAGTTTTAAAATTTTAATAAAAGTATTTAAGATTTTTTTATAGAATGTCTTTTATTTGTGGACTCTGTCCACACCTGCAAACTTTTTTGAAAAAAAGTTTGACAAAAAACTTTAATTGTTGTGAACGCAATTCTTTCATTATTTTAATTAAACAGCAAATTTGAATATTATTTCTACATTATTATTAGAGCCAACATAACGATATTTTGCCCTCAAACTCGGCTTTTTTTCACCATTTACATCCACCCATTCAAAGGCAACACTTTCTACATCTGCAATTCCTTCTGTTTTTCTCAGTACTTCCATACATTCTGCTTCTATCAATGCCTTATTTGTTTGACTATCTGGCTTTCCCAAATATTCAAATATTTTAGAACCATATTCATCATAAAATATGCTTTCTCCCATATCGCAAGTTGCTCTAAAATACGCTTGCTGGTCAACACAATCTTCCCCCTCTACAATACCAATATCATCACCTTCCCAAACCACATCACCATTTACTACTAATATATCCTTCAAAAAACCACTTCCTAATTATTCCAATATTCCCAAAACAATGTATTGCTGATTTTTTCCCTCTGCAATTCTAGCCAAAAGCACTTCCAGCCCTATTTTATCAGCAAAAGCGCCCTGTAAACATCTGCACCAACCTGTTTCAATACCACTTGGTTGCATTTCCGCTTTTATGGTTCTGTTTTCCGCTTTAAAAGCAGTCACTGTTCCGTATACAAATGCGCCATTGGATGCAGTTTTTTGTATCAATTTCACCATTTCTAAATATTCTAATTGATTCATATTCTCCCCCTTATTATTCAGATTGTGGTATAGCATTTGTAAATTTGACACTACATTCTATACCGCTGTCTTTGTCACCGCTTATTGTAACACTTTCTGTATGATAAATTTGACTCAAACCGATTCCCACACCATACAGCACAATTCTTCTATCATTTGTCAATTCCTGAAAAAAATCCGTATCAAAACTCCCACTAAACTGTTGTTTTGTCAATTCTTGACAAATATTTTTTAAATGCTGTTGTGCCTGTGCCCTAGTAATATTCGGTATATTTCGCCTTATGGTATAAACATGATTTCCCTCTGTATTTCCTATTGTTGTTTTTTCTACTATTTTATTACCTTTTTTCTTTTTTTCACCAGACAGCCAAGAAACCACTTCAACATTAAAATTTCTTGCCTCATTGGGTGCTTTTTTCATTTTTAAATTTCTAATATTATGCCCATAAGAAAAAGCAAGCGGTTCTTTTGCATAATCTTCCAGCATAGAAAGCGGACCGAAATACCATTCTGTACCCTTTATTCTGCTGATAAAACCCTCTTGCTCTGCTAAATATAACACATAATCCCAATGACTCATTTCTTCTGCAACACTTGTGTGGTCGTCATTGACATATTCCCCAATCATAGTATTTGTAACAATCGGTATCATCGGTGTCAATCCGTGAATATGACATATTTTTTGAAATGCTTCTGTTGCTGTCATATTCTGATATTTTACCGTTTCTACAAAATCATAAGGCTTTGCAGCATAACTTCTACCCACAATTTTCACGCTTTCACCATCTGAAAAATCCCATTCCGGATAGTCCATTTCTCCCTCTATCAGTGGAACAATTTCTTCTCCTTCAAAACCAGCTTCTATTTTTACAACAATTTTACCATGTACCACATCAGATGACTTTTTAGAACCAGAATAAAAAAATTCATGTCTTGGATTGTCACTAATATCCCATTGAAACTCCACATCAAAATCATCAATATCCCCCATACCATTCCAATCCACTTGAAAAGAAATCCAATCATCTATTTTTTTACCATTGACATAAATGTTTACAATAGGCTTGCCGTATGCTCTAAAATTGCCCCTATTCATATTTTGAAACATTTCATAACCACCTTTTTATGATTATTTTATACCATATTTTTCATATTTTTTTATTTTTTTCCATTTTTCTATTGACATTTTATACTATTCCTAGTATAATAATATCAGAAAGGAGGTCAAACAACAAAAATATTAAAAAGGAAAGGAGGCAAATAGAATGGATAAATTAGTAGGAAAAATAAAAGAGCTTAAAAAAGTGGTATCAGCACTCATTAAGCTCATGTTAGAAATAAGCACTCTCATAACCGTTATAAAAGTGGTTATAGAAAGTATATTCTAATTGACTAGGGGAGGGGGAACCCTCCCCCCTACTAATATTTTATCACATATCCATTCAAAGTACAATGACAAAAAGTATAAAAAACCTGATTATCGCACTTTTGCAATTAGCTTTTGAAATTGGTAAATTACTTGTTGTAATTGCTGGTTTATACCATATTCTTTTTTATATCTAGGAGTTGACAACATGGAAACAAAACAAGCAAATCCTCAAACAGAAGCAAATAAAAGATGGCAACAAAAAAATAAGGAAAAAGCAAAATATTTGCATAGTCGTTCCGTTGCAAGAAGTTTTGTAAAAAATCATGCTACAGTAGAAGATTTACAAGAATTACAGCAACTTATACAACAAAGACTAGATTTTCTTAGCCATCAATCATAATTTTCAGGGGCATAATTGCCCCTGTTTCTTTACTCCCAATTTTCATCATTTACATTACTGTCACCATAAACCCTCATCAATCCCCTTATTTTGCTGTCACCATCTACAACAGCATTTTCCAAAACCCTAGCGCAATCATAAATTTGTGCATTTCCCCTTACTGTACTGTTTCCCCCAACTTTTGCACAATCATAAACCTGTGCATTTTCAGCTATAACCGCATTATCATATACTTTTGCATTACCATAAACCTTTGCATTTCCCACCACCACACCATTATCATATATCCAACAACAACCAAAATGAGATAAATTTGCCTCACTGCTTACCGCTCCACCTATTTCTCCTTTTGCCACATTACCAAAACTTTTTAATGCTCTTATTTTGTAAGCGGTATATCCATTTACTGTAATAGGAGAGGGCAGTAATTCATATTTTTTATAATTGTAATTATCATCATCATTCATGGTATTTTTATCACCTGCCCGATTTGTATTTTGTGGGGGCTTGTCAATATATCTTTGTTTGCTTGATATATTTTGTCCCAATCATTTGCATTACCATATTGATTTTTTGCTATTTTAGAAAGGGTATCTCCAGCTTTTACAGTATAACTTTCTGTATTTTGTTCTTCTTTCTTTTCTGTATTCTTTTTTTCTTCTGCTGTTTTGATTGCCTCCGCTGTTTTGTCAACTGCTTCTTTCGGCGTTTGTTTTGTTATCTGCACCACTCTTTGTAATGTAATAGAAAACGGTATAAAAAAATTGGTTCTGTGGTCAGGTTCAAAGTCTTTTATCACAACTTTTTGTGTATATGCTTCTGTCACAAAATCAATGGCATTGCCTTTTTGCCTCATATTTCCTATTTTGTACATTCTCTCCATAGCGTCAACACCTTCAAACCAGCCTTCCCAGCTAATTTCCCTATATGTAGAGCCAAAATTTTGTATACTCACATTTCCACCCGGAAAAGTATTGATTGCTAACATTTGCCCTCCACCATGCTGAACAAAATCTGGTTTTTCTGTTGTTTTGAGTACCATATCTCCCAACATTACCTGCAAAAAATCACCCTCTTAATTTTAATATCCGCCCATTAGTCTGTAAGGACTCATTGTAAGCGATGGGCTTTTTTCTCTTTTCTTTTTGCCATAACCTCTTTTTTCCAATTCTCTAGCCACTTCTTTTGCAATTTCATTTTCTCTTTTTTCAGCTCCCTGTATGACAATGTAAATCGGTCTTTGCTCTTTTACATTTTCTTGTTGTTTTTCTGCTCTATTTTTAATAATAAAACCATCGTCTTTTTTTCTCCAATTTTCTATTTCAATACCATTCAATGGGTTTGTTTGTTTTGCAATAGATAAACTGGTTTGATGAAGTAACCCTTCTTGTTTTTTCATACCGTCAGCAAAACTTTTTATCAAATTTCCTCCCCACAAATGGTTTGTTTTGAGTTCTCCTTTTCTGCTTGGGGATTGTACTTTCAAATAATCTCCTATTGTTATAGCAAGTGTCGCTGCTGTTGTCATCAAATTGACTTTTTGGCTGTTCATACCATTTATAAAACTTTGCATTAAATTACTTCCCCACAAATACATTTGTTCTTTGTTCAGCAATGTACTTTGAATGATATTGTTAATACTTTGTATTGCAGCAGCAACATTTTCGCTTGTTGCTTCTAAAGCGTCAGCAAAAGCGTTTCCTGCATCTGTTCCACCTGTCTGCATAATATTTTTCATTTCTTCTAAATTTCCCGTCATATCTGGCATAGTATAATTCATATTTGCAAAATCAAAATTTTGTTCTACAGAAGTTTTTACATCAGCAAACTGTTCTGATATTTTTTGTTTCATATCTCCGAAACTTTTGCCAACAAATGAAAAAGAAATCCCTTCCATAATACTTTGCATTTTTTTCTGATTTTCTGCAATATTCATTTGATATTCTGGATTGAGATATACTTCTGGTGACAATTCTACACTAGAAACACCAGCATTTTTTATATAGTTGTTTATGTCCGAATTTTTCATAAAACTATTTACAGTCACATTTTTTTCTATGCTTTCTGTTTGTTGTATTTCTGTTTCAATAGGTGCTTCTAATTCGTCTTTGTGTTCTCTTTTAAATCCTAAAAAGTTCTTTAATTTGTCCCAGCCTTTTTGTACCCATTCTGTTAATTGTTTAAAATGCGTTATCACGATTGCCACTATTGCTATCAACCCTGCAATCGCTACAATTACTAAGCCAATCGGGTTTGCTGCCAGTACAATATTTAATATTCCTTGTACAACAGTCCAAATTTTTGTAGCAATCGAAACGGCAAGCATAACACCTTTATAAATCAATAGAGCAGAAGCACCTACAAATAATATTTGAGAAAAAATACCCATACTACTCCAAGCATTTTGGAAGGCATTTACTACATTTCCATTTAATATTCCTACTAATATCATCAATCCTGCATTGATAACAGGCAATATTACTGATACCATAGCAAAAGCCAATACTTCTAATACTTCCAATATTCCACTTATAATAGGCTTTACAGCATTTGCAAAACTGATAAAAGATTGTTTTGCTGAGGCAAGTATTTGTTTGATATTTTCCCAAATACTAGCAAACTTCGGTTGAAATGCTCCCCAATGTCTATACACCACAAAAGCAAGCCCTGCTATTACTGCAATCACTGCTGTTACTGTTCCTAATGTAGAAAGTATCGGGACAAAATGCGCTACTATCTGAGCTCCTGCTTTTGCCCATATCAATTTAAAACTACCCACAAGCCCTATAGCAAGCATAATACCACCTGCTAATATCAAAAACGATGATGCTCCCGCTGCAATCATCGCCATAAACTTCACAACTTCAGGGTGCTGTTTTAAATACTTTGCAAATACCGCTAATTGAGGGTTAATTACCTTTAGCATTTTTGCAATAGGCTCTAAAAACGGCTTGCCCACTGTTGCTTTTAATGTATCTATTGCCTCGTTTAATATTCCCATTTGTGCCGCTGCAGTTTCCATTTGTGCTGCTACTTGTGTATCTACATTTTGAGCACCTGCCGCTCTTTGCTCAATCGCTGCTAAATCTGTTCTTTCATTATTTTTTTGTGCAAGTGCAAGTGCAACTCTGTTCCCTCTTTGTCCAAAAAATGTTTCTGTTAAGGCATTAAAATCTGACGGAAGCATTCTTTCTGACGTTTCCTCTAATATTCTTTCTAATTCTGCTGCACTTTTTAGCATTCCTGTATCATAGTCAATAAATATACTTCTGTCACCTTCTAACAACCAGCCTGCTTTTTCCATCATTGCTATTTGTGGGTCTGTGAGTAAATCTTTTGTTTTTGCTGCCTCACCTAAAAAGTTTCTGACTAATGTTGCAGAATTTGCCTCATCTCCATTACCAGCTGATTTTGTAGAAGCAATTAACGCTATGGTTTCTTCTGCAATATCCATGTTGTCTCTGCCTTTCCAAACAGCCATAGCAGTACCTGCCGTATTTCCTATGTTTTGTTGTATTGCTAAGGCATCTGTGACAGAAGCATCTGCATATTTTGTTATTAAATCTAAACTTTCTTTTACCTGGTCTTCTTGAAGTTGAAATGCCGCTGCAAATTTCACAGTAGCATCTGCTGTAGAAGTTGCTGTCACATTATTAAGTTGAGCAAAATTAGCATTTGCTTCTGCTGCTGCATTTTTAATGAAATCTTTAGACATACCACCTTTTGCCATTGCTATCATACTTTGTTCAATTTCATTTTGATTAAAAACGGTATTTAATGAAATATCCATTGCTTTATCTTCCAATTCTGCCATATCCGCTTTTATCTGTGGCAATTTTGATTCTTCTAATAAATCCTTTCCAAATATTTTTAACTCCAAATTTAAAGAAGTGCTTTGTAATGTTGCTGCTTTATCAATGCAATCATCTAATACGTCAAGCGTTGCCTGCAATCCTTTCACACCAGCACCAGCAAGCAAACCGCCAGCAATGCTAATATTTTTGAATTGAGAAAGCTGTTTCATAACTTCATCTGTCACACCGTCCAGCCTTTTAAAATCTCCAACAATTTGACTTATCTGCCCGCTGATACCATTCACAAGTGATAAACCTATTGCAAAATCCATAAATGTACTCAAAAAATTCCCCTCCTTTCCTATTTTTTATTTTTTCCCACGAAAAAAAGCGCCTATATCAGACGCCTTTTTCAATATTCTCTTTATCTTATCATATTAAAACCTTGCTGTATCAATATCACTAGCACTGCTATTAAACCAATTAAAAAGAGTACATGATAGCCAAGTTTAAATATATCTATCATCAAACCTTTTAATTCTTTTTTTGTTTCGTTGTCCATATTCTAACCACCCTTTCTATTTTTGATTGCTTTGTTAAAAGAAATGTGTTATAGTATAAGGGAAGGTAGGGGCTTACGCCCCGTCCCTTATTTTGTTATAATGTATATTAGAATAAATATCCATCCAATGAAAGATATGATTCTAATTACCAACTCATCAAGTTGTTCCAGCAATTTGATGAGTTCTTTTATTATTTCTTGCATTTCTTTTAACCTTTCTAACATCTTTTTTCCTCCCTTCTTTTCTATATTTCATTGTTTGCACCTCCTTTCTATGTTTTTATTATACATTAGTTTACATAATATGTCAAGCAATTTTTTCTATTTTTTATGTTTTTTTAATATTTTTTTATTTTTTATTTCATATTATAGTTGATAATTTATCATTTTTATGCTATCATTCTTTTGAAAGGAGTGATAACCATGTCATTTATCTATGAGGACAATCCACAGCTTATTGTAGAACTCAAAAAATTAATGCTTGAAAAAAACATTTCTCAAAAAGATTTAGCTGCATCATTGGATATGATACCGCAAGCATTTTCCAAACTTCTCAGCAAAAAAAATTTTAGTTTTGAAGACGCAAAAAAAATATTAAATGCTTTAGATTACGATTTATCTATTGAATTTATAAAGAAGTAAACCAAATGGTTTACTTCTTTATGTTACTTATTCTTTTTGTTTTTCGTCTATTTCATTGATAATCAATATTGTAGCCAGCACTTCTTCATCTGTCATAGCAAGTGTTTCTGTATAACTAATTCCTGCACCAGAACAATATGCTACATTAATTCTTTGCCTGAACCAGTGCTGATTTGCAAGTTTTTTGCTTTTTGCTCAATTTCCTTTTTATCTTTTTGTAATTCCAGTGTTAATTCTTCCCATTCCTCATATGTAAATTCACTTGCAAGTTCATACACTTCTGATAAAGAAGTAGGTATTTTTTGTTTTACGCCATCAATTTCTGCTATTGCTACAGCCGTTTTAATATCACTAGCTAATACCAAATCCCCTATATTAACACCTGTTCCTTCACCTTTTACAGAGCAAGCAGAAAGTAATCTATTTTCCACAATATGATGTTGTCCTCGTCTTTCTCTTTTTGTGATTTTCTTCCCTGTAGATAATACAATTTCATTCGGATTTTTGATTTCTATGTTTTCATTTTTCTCAACATTATTATCAACTACTACTTTTTCAATACTCATGTCATTACTTCCTTTCTTTTTCACACAAACTTAATATTTTTACGAAATACTCCAAAATCCATAAGCAAAAACGCTAGTTTTTGCAATAAAGTTTTTTGCTTCTTTTTTTCAAAAAAGAAGTAGGGTAGTGGGACAAAGTCCCACGGTTTTATATTCTCTCTCTATTAATACTTTGCCAATTTATTTTGTTCGTCATAGGTTTGTTGTTGCCGTCTGCCGTTTGACTGTAACCATCAAATGTTACACTCGGATACTTATATTTCTGTATTGTGCCATCTTTGTATGTTTTTGTTGTAAATATAATAAATTTGAGTGTACCGCCTGTTTTTCTTTGATGTTCAATTTTCATATCAACAATTTTGTCATAAGCCTCGTTAATTTCCTGTCCTTCAATGCTTCCTTTAAATCCCTGTTGGTGTACAGTTCTCCATTCATCTTCTTCATTCAAAGGATATTTTTTGTCTTCTTCTGTAATTTCCTCAACGCTCCATTTGAGCATTTCGGGCATTTTTTCCAAAACAGTACCATTTGCATCTGTTATGACTATCTGTAGCTTTTTTCCTAGTAATCCATCTTCAGCCATATATAAACACCTCTTTCTTTACTGTTCTTTGTTATAAAACTTTATCGTTCTAAACGGTGGATGATATTGTACGTGTTTTTCATCAATTACAAGAGGCGTATTGATAGCAATTTGTTGTGTTGCAAAATACATTTTTGCAGAAGTATATTGTCCATCTTCAGCAATATGAGGGTGAGGACCTTCTAACTCGTAAGGACTTCCCATACCAACTCTTACAGCATTTTTTTTGCCTAACAATATCCTGCTGTCCCCTGCAGCCCAAGGTATATTATGTTCTGCTAAATCAATACCATTTCTTTTAGCAAAATAGCCTTCGCCACCTAATGTTGTACCATTCGGAGAGCATTTTTGATAAAACAGTTCTGCTTGTTTAAGCATTGTCATAGCGTTTAAACTTCCTATACAAAAATCAGGTGTCACATATCTGGGAGCGCTTCCCATATATGCCTTTTGTGTGTCTATCAATTCTAATAAACTGTTATAATATCTTGCTGGATAACTTTCTAATGCTTTTGGTATTGCTAAATTAAAATACACAATATTTGTTGCATAACTGTAGCTTACTTTGGGTAATGCCGTTTTACTAATTGCTTCTTTTTTAAAATAAATACAAGCATTTTCAAAGTCAACTGCGTAATCTGCTACTTTTCCGTTTTTATCTGCAATCAAACCTTTAGAGCGTATAAAAATACCTTCTGTCAATACTTTTCCGCTGCTATTTTTTACTACAATGGGATTAATAAAATCTTCTTGTTTTCTTCCATACTGGTCTAACCATATTGTTTTTCTAGGGCGTACAATAGGAGCAACACATACCGCACTGAATGGGGAGGTATTTCCGCATAATAAATTCACTTTCCACTTTGCATTGCTGCCCTCTGGTATATTTTCTCCTTCTGTCAATTCTTTTACTTCACTTGCGGAAACGGTTTCTTCTACTACTTGCTTTGCGCCATATTCGTCAGCTCTGGCAAGCATTTCTGTAGAAATCATTCTGTCAATGATTCTCTGAAATCTGTTTGCAATACTTGCTGCATTTGCTGCTATGACATCATATCTCATAGGACTGCTTAATAATTCTTTTTGTGCTTCTTTTGTAACAATAAAGCCTTTTTTTAGCCACTGTGCGCCAAAATCCAATAAAAATGTCTGTATATTTTCTGTAGGGATACTGTCCAATTCTCCCACAGCAAAATCTTCCTCGCTGTATAAATCGTGGCTTTGAAATTCCACAGGCATTTTGTAAGTACTTCCGCTAAATCCTTCTACCATACATAATTGTAAAAATTGAATATCCTGCCATGCTTGTTTTAATATCGCAAGAGAAATATTTGCGGATTGAGCAAATGCTCCCGTATCTGCGATTGCTGGAGTTGTTTCATCTAAATATACACTTTTTTCTTTTTTCAGTGCATCTAAAAATGCTTTTGTTTCTTTGTCCTTTTTTCTTTCCATGCTTTTTAGCACACTATCAACAATAGCATTGTTTGCTTTTCTCAGTTCTTTATCAATAAAAAAGCTATTGTCCTTTTTTTGCAATTCCTTGTCCATTTCTTCCATCATGCTATCCAGTATAGAAAACTCTTTTCCTTCTGTTACTATCGCTTTTGTTTTTCCTTCTTCTTTTGTCATACCCAATTCCTTTAATTTATTTTCTATTTCTAAGGCATCTAAAAATGTTCTTTCTTGTTGTAAAAAGTCAGTCACATTTTCTTTATTTTCAATATTTTTCCCTTTTTTTAATATTGCTTCTTTTACATTTTTTGTATAATTCAATTTTTCTACTTCATCAAAAAGATATTGCTGTGCCTGTTCTTTTTGTTTTTTTGCCTCTATTTCATCCGTGATTGCTTGCATCTGTTCTTTTGTTTCTTTTTCTCTTTGTTTCGCTTCTTCTGTTTGTTTTTTCAGTGCAATGACACTGTCGCAAAGTGAAATTTCACTTTCTTCCGCATTTTTGTTTTGTTCTTTCCATTTTTCCAGTTCTTTCAAACTCATATCAAAAAAGTTCATATTTTCCTCCTCTATATCATCTAATACAATGGGTAGCTGTAAAGCACTTTTTTCTGCTGGATTCAATACCACGTCCCAAGTATATAATTTTAGTTTTTTTGCTATCTGAACAACTTTTCCATTTCTGTTTTCTTTTCGAGAAGTTCCCCTCATTCTGTTTGAAAATCCAATAGGCAAACCATTATCTAAAAATGTTTTTACTTGCCTTCCCATTTCCGTATCCAGTGGCTTATATTCCGCCCATACATTATTCTGTTCATCAATGTAGGCATCTCTAAATTTGACAGCACTGTGAGGAATTGACGTTGAAAAATAAATATTACCGTCTGTTCCTCTGTAGGGCTTTGGGTGAGGGTGTTCTCCTGCATAGGGAAACCCTTCTTTTTTCAGTTCTTCTAATGCATATTGATACACTTGTTTCGGGTATAATCTGTCATTTCCGTTTAAAAAATCTACTTTTGCTACAATTTGCTTGTACCAGCCACTTTTTTGTCCTTGTTCATCTAATATTGCTTTCGCCTGTTCTATACAAAAATCAGCGTCTTTTTGCAAAATCATCACCTCATACTTTACAGACCATGTTTAAAACCTGTTTAACTCTTTTTCTTTTCGTTTAACTTTTTTTCACTGATACTTTTTACATCTCATTAAAAAAGTGCCTTAAAACGCTTTTAAATGCTTTTTAAAACATTTTTAAAAATCTTTTAATTTTTTTCCTGCAATAAAAAAAGAACGGTTTTATGACTCGTTCAGGTCAAAATATTATTTTAGCTTTGTTCTTGTTCTTGTTTTTTTAACCATTCTTCATGGCTTCTTCTTTCATAATCCTCAACACTTTTATATCCTTTTTCTTTTACGGCTATCATGCCAGGACCACCTATCATTCTGGAACCGTCTGGAAAAACCGTATATAATTCTCCCGTATAATATTCTTTTTTAGGAGCTTTTTCATAAAGTTTTTTATGATGTTCTCTTATTTCTCTATCTTTTACATCAATTCCTTTAAATTCTTCCATTCTTTTATAATATTCTTCATAGGTTTGTATCGCTAAAAATTTTTCCTTTTGGTTTTTTCTTTCTTCTTGCATCATTCTATCACTTCCTTTATATAATCATATAGTTTAGAACATTTCTTTTTTAATTCTTTTTTATCTCTCATATATAATTCATAAGGCTCTGACATAAAATCCCATAATTTATCATATCTAAATTCTCCACTATCCCAGTTAAACGCCTTTATAGGATCATCGCAGTTATATATTCTACCTTGATATTCTGTAAGGAGTGCTTCATTTCTTAAAAAACAAGCCTTCACTGGATTATCTAAATTATCAACAAATGTTTTATTATCAATATAAATGTCATCGCTTGTAACCTCTCCCAAAATTTCCCTTTTTAATTGTTCTACTTTTTCCTGGTTCATCAATTTATTATCAACCATATGTCCCGTTTCATGCCTTACTTGTTTTATATCTGCACCTTTTGCTATATACATAATATCATTGTTATAATCATATTGGCTTTTTCCTTCTTGTCCAATATCAATAATCGTACCATTTCTCAATGCCTCCTGAACTTTTTCAGGCATTTCAGCAAGTGCTTGTTCAACAATTCTTCTTTCTTCTACAATACCTTGTTCTGTTGCATTTTCATTGACGCGAATATGATAATTGTTGTTGTTTAATGCTCGTTTTTTCTCTTTAAGAGCATTCCACTTTTCATCATTACTATATTTAATATTATACTTGATATTCTGGGAATTGTCAAAATTTCCAACTTTTCCCTCTGAAAATACAGGCAACCACGTACATCTACATCGTGGGTGTGCTGGGTTATCTGGTGCATTATCAATATCAAACACCTGTCCATGTAAGCTACGACAAGTATCACAAGTTTTTATATCAATAGAGGCGTGCCATGCAACTTTTTTCGCTCCAGCTCCTCTGTAGGTATTTTTTGTGCTTGTGTTGTAAGCGTGTCCCAATTCTGTAATGGCTATCATTTCGGCTCTAGCTGGATTTTTAACTATTTTTTCTATTTTATTTTTTAATTCCTTCCAGCCTTCCCCTTCTTGATACCCTTCAGCCAATATTTTGCGTACTTGCTCTATTGTATTTTTTTCCATTTCAGATACTCTATCAAGAGAATTTTCTAATAATTCCTCATAAATATCATTTTTTTCAATACCAATATCATTTTTAGGTACAGATATATCATCTTGTAATACTTGTTCTGTAATATTTTCTGCTCTTTTTTTCCCTAAATCATAAGCATTTTTGATATACTCCATATAAAACCCTTTGTCTTGCTTCTGCCATGCTTCTTTGATATTATATTCTATATTTTCAGCTGTACTTTGTTTGACACTTTCCCAAATTCCACTAAAAAAAGACTTCCATTTTTGAGTAAACTCTCTGAAAAGTCTTTCTATTTCATCAAAATCCTGTTTTAATTCATCTGTCAATGCTTCTGCATCAGAAGCTATATTCTTTTTTTTTATTTCTTTTTTTTGTTCTTCTTGTTGTTGCTGTGTTTCTTCTATATTTTCCTGATTTTGTTTTACTTTATTTTCCTCTAATATTTTTTGATACATCACATTTGGGTCTTCTATATCAAAATCATCTGCAACAAGTTGTATCGCTTTTTCATGACTAATAAGCTGTTTGCCTCCGCCTTTTGCCAATGCGTTTTGTATGCTTTCTATTCTTTCCGCTGTACTTTCTTCTGTTTTTCTGCTCCAAACAATATCATAATAAATACTTTCTGGATTGATGCCCAAAAGTAAAAGTTGTAAATCTATTATCGCTCTATATCCGGAATAAACGCCGTTATCTCCATATTCTAGCCTGTCCGTAATATTTTCTAATGTTTGTAAATAGTGAGGATATTGCACTTTTAATACATCTCTGTTGATATTCTGCCCCCCTGTAATAATTGCTTTAGGTACTAACAAATTTATCCATAACATATTTTCTATCATTTCAACATCTTTGATTTCATCAAGATTTGCTTCATCATGTAATGCACTGACTTCCACATTACCAATATAGTCTGTTAACATATGTGCATTTGCAGTGGGTGTTCCATATTCATCTACCATAGCATTTGCCCTTTTGTAGTCTTCTATTTCAGCAATATCTGTTGTTTCTAATTTATGAGAGCGTTTACTTACAGAGCGGTATATTCTTCTGTAGGCAAG
>JBCLQL010000010.1:0-87719 GCA_041223565.1 Lachnospiraceae bacterium 46-61 | reverse complement strand
CCGGTTCCGAGGGAGGGTGTAGGAAACCTGTTGCACCTGCAACAAGGCGCCTTTGCCCTACCCTTCGATTTGCTTGCAAGCCGGGAAATCGAAAACATTTTTGAAAACAGCGATTTTATTTATATGCTGAACCAAGCGGGCGGCGACAGGCAGATTTTGGCGAAGCAGTTAGGCATATCGAATAAGCAGCTTTCCTATGTGACTCACTCCGAAGCCGGACAGGGGCTTATCTTCTACGGCAACGTGATACTCCCCTTTGTAGACCGCTTCCCGGCAGACACCGAGCTTTACCGCATAATGACGACCCGCCCGGAGGAACTTGCACAGCCATAGCCCGCAGAAACACGGGGACAGAAAGGAGCAATAAACCATGAGTACCAAAACCGCAAAACAGCAGGACGCATTGACGGAACTCCTTGACCTGCTGACACAGAACGGGAAAAAGCAGGAAGCCGCCGAGCTTTCCGCTTTATTCTCACAATTCGCAGCTATGGAAACACAGTACGGGAAAGTGCTTTCCGAGCTTGCCGCCGTCCGTGAACAGCTTGCCACGCTCCATGACGGGGGAAACAGAGCTGCCGCCATGCAGGAAACCAAGCAGACGCAGGCGCACGTCACGCAGGCGAAAGAAACCCTCTCCACCCTAAAGGGGAACATGACGGACAAAATCAGAAAGACCCTTGCCGCCGTAAAGCAGCACGGCATTTCTGCACTGAACAAGGCGGCTGACTTCTTAGGCGTGAAAAAGGCACTTGCGGAAATGAAAGGAAACGTCCGGGACGCTATCGCTTCCACCCAAAGCAGCATTGACCGTATCAACGCCATAGGCAGCGAACTCCACGCCCTCAATGAACACGCCAAGAACTTAGGACGGGCGTTGACGGGAAAGGAGCGCAAAGAGCTGACGCAGCGCAATGAGGACAAGGGCGTGCTTGCCGCCGTTGCCAAGCCCTTAAAACGCCATAAAGCCACGTTAGAGGGCATGGAAAAGAACATTGACCGGGCAATGGCACGGGTGGAACGGTTAGAGCAGGCAGCCGTAAAAGGCAGGGAGAAAGAAAAGCCCTCTATCCGGGAGGAAATCAAAGCCGCCGCAGAAAAGACAGCGCAGCCCAAGAAGAAAGCCCCGCAGAAAGCGCAGGAAGCGGGCTTATAAGGGGGATAACCATTTATGCAGGAATTTAAGGCAAAGGCAAAAAGGACGCAGAAAATGACCCGTGACGGCGTTGTGGAAACCAACCAAGCCACCGGGGAGCAGACCCGCAAGAGCCAAAGGGAAACAGAGGATTTTTCCGGCGACACAGCGGAAAACGTGACCGGGAAATCCTTAAACCGTGCCGCCACCGAAAGGCAGCGTCACAAGGCGAAGAAACGCAGGAAGAAAGCGAATAAAGCCGCCCAAAAAGCACAGGAAGCCACGGGGAAGCAGACAACCCGCCTGCAATTCAAGGAGGAAGAACGCACCGACCCGGAGCTTGCAAAGTATGTGAAGAAATCCGAAAAAGCCGCTGATAAACTGGAAGTGGCAAGGGAAAAGATACCCAAGCAGAAACGCATTAAGGCGGCGAGGGAATTTGACAAAGCCACCGGGCGGGCAAAGACCCGCCTGTATTTTGAAAAGACCGACAAGCCCCCAAACGGCAAACTCCACCACAACCCGGCAGACCGCCCCATGCGGGAAATCAAGAACTATGTGCATGGGAAAGTGGGCGAGGTTGAGAAAGACAATTCCGGCGTTGAGGGGGCGCACAAGTCGGAGAAAGCAGCGGAACGGGCGGGCGGCTACGCAAGCCGGAAACTGAAAGAGGGCTACCGAAGCCACAAGCTCAAACCCTACCGGGAAGCCGCCAAAGCCGAAGCAGCGTCAAGGAAAGCAGACACCAATTACCTGTACCACAAGACGCTAAAGGAGAACCCGGAGCTTGCAAGCAATCCCCTCTCCCGTTTCCACCAGAAACAGCAGATAAAGCGGCAGTACGCAAAGGATTTACGGGCGGCGCAGAAAGCCGGGAAAACAGCCGGAAAGACCGCAGGCGCAGCCAAGAACACCCGCAAAGCAGCGCAGAAAACCGGGGAAGCCACGAAAAAGACAACGGACTTTATCGCCCGCCACTGGAAAGGCATACTGACCGTGGGCGTGTTCCTGCTCTTAATCGTGATGATATTTACCGGGCTATCTTCCTGCGCCGCAATCATACAGGGCGGCGTTTCCTCAATCGTTGGCACTTCCTACACCGCCGAGGACGAAACAATCCGGCAGGTGGAAGCCGACTACAAGGAACTGGAAAGGGGCTTGCGGGAGGAAATCGCAGACATAGAAACGGACTACCCGGACTATGACGAATACCAGTACCATTTAGACGAAATCGGGCATAACCCCTTTGCGCTTGCGTCCTACCTTACCGCCAAGCTCTACGACTACACAAGGGAGGAAGCGAGGGCAGAGATACAGGCATTGTTTGAAAAACAGTACACCCTTACCCTGCGGGAAGAAATACAGACACGCTACCGCACGGAAACCACCACCGACCCGGAAACCGGGGAAACCACCACCGAAGAAATCCCCTACGATTATTACATTCTCCATGTAACGCTGACAAACAAAAACATAGAAGCCCTTGCCGGGGAACTCCTTACCCCGCAGCAGAAAGAAATGTTTGACATCTACATGGAAACCAAAGGCAACAAGCCGGATATTTTCGGGGACGACTACGCAACAGGAACGCCGGGCAGCGGGGAATACACCGACTACGAGATACCCCCGGAAGCCCTCTCTGATGAACGCTTTGCCGCCATGATTGCGGAAGCGGAAAAATACTTAGGCTATCCCTATGTATGGGGCGGCAGCTCCCCGTCAACGTCCTTTGACTGTTCGGGCTTTGTGTGTTGGGTAATCAACCAGTCCGGCGTTGGGAGTGTCGGCAGGACAACGGCGCAGGGCATTTTCAATTACACCACGCCCATTGCGCCAAGCGAAGCCAAGCCGGGGGACATTATCTTTTTCACGGGGACGTATGACAGCGGTTCGGCGGTTAGCCATGTGGGGATTTATGCGGGAAACGGCATGATGATACATTGCGGCAACCCTATCTCCTACGCTTCCGTCAACACCCCCTACTGGCAGTCGCACTTCTACGCCTACGGGCGTTTGCCATAACAAAAAATCTGAACAGGAGGGATATTTTTCTATGATGAAACTGGAACGTATCATTGCGGAGATTGAGAAAACAAAAGACACAATCTCCAAACAGCAGGGCAGACTTAGGGAACTGGAAGCGCAGAAAACCGAGGTTGAAAACCTGCAAATCGTACAAATGGTAAGGGCGTTACGCATGACCCCGGCAGAGCTTTCCGCATTTCTGCACGGCAAGCCGGACAACGCCCCGGCAGCAACCGCAGGCAGGCTTTTTTCAAGACAGGAGGACACAGAGAATGAGTAAAAAAATCTTACATACCCTTTTCGCACTTGCCGCCGCCCTTATCCTTACGGGCGGCTTTTCCATGACCGCCTACGCAGGCGGCGGGGAGGAATACGAAACCGAAGAACCCACGCCCGCACCAGAGCCGGAGGAAGCAGCGACCCCAAGCGACCCGCTGACCCCGGAGGGGAACGCTACCCTTGTTGATGATATTTGGGGCGAGAACAAGCAGCTCATCACAGTAACCACCAAAAGCGGCAATTATTTTTATATCCTCATAGACAGAGCCGCCGAGGGGGAAAACACCGTGCATTTCCTTAACATGGTGGACGAAGCCGACCTTATGGCACTGATTGAGGACGGGGAGAAAGAGGAAACAACCGTCATGCCGCAGACTTGCACCTGCAAGGAGAAATGCGAAGCCGGGGCAGTCAACGAAAGCTGCCCCGTATGCCTTAACAACCGTAATTCCTGCACCGGGACAGAGAAAGAAACCGAGCCGGAAACCGAAGCCGAGCCGGAACAGCCAAAGGACAATAAAGGCACAAAAAGCCTGCTCCTGCTTTTCCTGCTGACGCTCTTTGCAGGCGGCGGGGCGTTCTATTATTTCAAGTTTATCAAGCCAAAGGACACCGCAAAGGGCAGCCCGGACTTTTCCGATTTTGACTTTGACGAGGACGAAGAAACAGACTATGAGGACGACACCAATTATGACAGCTACGGAGAAGATACAGAGAACGCAGAGGACACCGAAGCGGAGGAAGAAACAGGGCTTGAAGATGATACGGAGGGCGGCTTATGACGTGGTTCACAGACAGCCCTTATGAAAAGATGATGACACAGAAACCGGGACACGGGCGGCATGGGGACAGCAAGCCGCTTGTTCCCCGTTCTCCGGCTTGTACTGGCTGCCCTTACAACAAGGGGCTAGCCCCTTGTATCGGGTACTGTATCAAGAAATTGCAATCGCATAAAAAATAAACTTTTTCTCATATTTTTTTATTGAAAAATTGAGTTTATTCCACAATGATGATATAATGTTTTTACTAAAAAAGCTAATCATAAGGAGTTAAATAAAAATGGTTACAAAAGACGGACTATATTCTTATCGAACTGCTTTGAAGTCTATGGAAATTGCAGGAAACAATATGTTTAAACATATGAAAAGAGGTGCAACCCTCTTTCAAGCAGAAACAGAAGATTTTTTAAATGTATACTACAATTATTTTCCCAATGAATGTAGAATTATAAGAACTTATGCACTAAGAATTATACAAAAACATGGCTTTTCGTCTGATGAATTAGGTTTGCTTATATATCTTGTAAATATTATTGATGAAGATTTTTACAAAATAGTTAAGCCGCCCAAAATATTTATCAGCCATTGTGAAAAGGATATTGCAGTTATTGAAAATTTTGTTGATTTACTTAGCCATATAGGCTTAACTTCTGATACACTTTTTTGCAGTTCAATTCCGGGATATAATATCAAACAAGGCAGCGGCGATATCTTTGAATATTTACGAGATGAATTTAGCAATAACCTATTTGTAATCTTCATGTTATCTGAAAATTATTACAATAGTAAAGCCTGTTTAAATGAAATGGGGGCTACATGGGTATTGCAAAAAGAATACCAAAGCATTTTGCTACCGGGATTTGACTTTTCCCAAGTACAAGGTGCAATAAATCCTAGAGAAATCAGTTTCAAATTAGATGATAAAAAATATAGAAATTCAGCTTTAGGAGAATTAAAAAATAATATTATACATCTATTGGACTTACCAGATATTGATTCATCAAAATGGGATTACCAAAGAGAACGCTTTTTTTCTAAAATTGATTCCATTCAAATTTAACAAAACAAATAATAGATATTTTAAGCAGTAAATTCTTGTCGAGTTTACTGCTTTTTTTATGCCAAAAAGGAGGAAACTTTTATGCAGTTGGTAATCGCAGAAAAGCCGAGCGTGGCAATGTCAATCGCTTCCGTTATCGGCGCAACGGAAAGAAAAGACGGCTACATGGAGGGCGCAGGCTATCTTGTTAGTTGGTGTGTGGGACACCTTGCGGGGCTTGCGGACGCTACCCATTACGGACACTATAAAAAATGGCGTTATGAGGACTTACCCATATTGCCGGAGCATTGGGAAACCGTCATATCCCCGGACAAGGAAGAACAGTTTGAAACCTTAAAGAACCTCATGCACAGAAAGGACGTTGACGCTCTTGTATGCGCCACGGACGCAGGGCGTGAGGGGGAACTCATTTTCCGCTTTGTCTATGAGAAAGCCGGGTGTAAAAAACCGTTCTACCGCTTGTGGATAAGCAGCATGGAGGAAAGCGCAATCAAGAAAGGATTTGACGATTTGCGGGACGGACACGACTACGACCCGCTATATCATTCCGCACTATGCCGGGCAAAGGCTGACTGGCTAATCGGTATCAATGCGACCCGCCTTTTCTCCGTCCTCTACAACCACACCTTGAACGTGGGGCGGGTACAGACACCGACCCTCTCCCTGCTTGTGGAACGGGACAACGCAATCCAGAATTTCCAGAAGAAAAAATATTATGTGGTTCATATCGGGAACGGCACTTTTGAAGCGACAAGCCCGCCCTACACAGAGAAAGACGAAGCCGAAAAACTCCGCAAAGATTGTGACGGAAAAACGGCGGTATGCACTTCCCTAGTCCGGGAGGAAAAGACCGAGAACCCGCCCCGCCTTTATGACCTCACGACCTTGCAGCGGGAAGCAAACAGGCTTTACAGCTACACCGCCAAACAGACCCTTGACTACACCCAATCGCTCTATGAAAAGAAGCTATGCACCTACCCCCGGACGGACAGCCAATATCTCACAGACGATATGCTCCCCACCGCTGAAACTATCGTGTCCGGGCTTTTCGGCACACTGGACTTTGCAAAGGACGCCCGCCTCTCCCCGGACTACTCCCGCATACTGAACAGCAAAAAAGTAACCGACCACCACGCAATCATTCCAACCGCCGAAGCAGTAAAAACAGATAAGAGCAGCCTGCCCGAAAGCGAAAAAAATATCCTGCTCCTGCTCTCCATGAAACTATTGTCCGCAACGGCGCAGCCCTACCGATACGAAGCCGTGACCGCTTCCCTTTCCTGCGGCGGCGTGACCTTTACGGCAAAGGGAAAGACCGTCAAATGCGAGGGCTTTAAGGAACTGGAACGCCGCTTCCGTGCCACTCTGAAAGTCAAGCCGGAGGACGAAAAAACAGGGAAAGAAAACCCATTGCCGGAGCTGACCGAGGGACAGGAAATCACGGCAAAGGCAGCCATGACCGAGCATGACACAACGCCCCCGAAAGCCTATACGGAAGATACCCTGTTGTCCGCTATGGAACGGGCAGGAAGCGGGGACATATCCGAGGACGCAGAGCGAAAAGGCTTAGGCACTCCCGCCACCCGTGCGGCGGTACTGGAAAAACTTGTGCAGGCGGGCTTTGTGGAGAGGAAGAAAAAGCAGCTTATCCCCACCAAAGACGGCAAGAACCTTGTCGCCGTCCTGCCCGAAGTCCTCACAAGCCCGAAGCTGACCGCCGAATGGGAAAACGCACTGACGAAGATTGCCAAAGGGAACGCCGACCCGGACAGCTTCATGCGTGGCATTGAAGCAATGGCGGCGGGGCTTGTCAAAGATTATCCCGCCGTCCCGGAGGAAAAGAAAAAGCTGTTTGCCCCGGAGCGAAAGGAAACCGGAAAATGCCCCCGCTGCGGCTCTCCCGTCCATGAGGGGAAGAAAAATTTTTATTGCGACAACCGGGACTGCCAATTTTCCATGTGGAAGAATGACCGCTTTTTCACGAGCAAGAAAAAGGAACTGACAGCCACCGTTGCCGCCGCTTTACTTAGCAAAGGCAGGGCAGCCATGAAAGGCTTGTATTCCGAGAAAACGGGCAAGACCTATGACGCTGACGTGCTGCTTGCGGACACGGGAGAAAAGTATGTCAATTACAAGATTGAGCTGAAAAAGACCAAGAAGCCAAAACCCAAGAAGTAACCCACAGAAGAATAGCAAGCATAGGGATTGAGTACCCAATCCCGTAAAACCCCCACTTTTCCGTCCTGCGGACTTGTGGGGATTTTGCTTGTTGGGAAGTGTCCCAAACCCTCTAAAAAATCAAAAAACCGAGAAAGGAGCTATGCCAATGAAAGATGATTTTACCGTGCTGATACAGAACCGCACCGAGTTTGAAAAGGGCAACCCGGCGACTGTATTTTTATCCCTGCCCGCCACAAAAGAAGAACTCCACGAAGCCATGAAAGCACTGAACATCACAGCCGACAACCCGCAGGATTTTTTCTTGAACGGCTATTCCACCGCCGAGGGCAGACGGATTGAGATACCCTTTGACTGGATAAGGGACGGCGACATTGACAGGATAAATTTCCTTGCCGCAAGACTGGAAGAAATGACAACAGAGCAGCTTGAAAAACTGGACGCAGTAATGCACAGTGACTTCAAGCCGGAAAGCCTTGACAAGCTGATAGACCACACCTATAACACAGATTTTTATTCCTACGTTCCGGGGATTTTGAGCTATAAGGAATTGGGCGACTATTTCCTCAATGACAGCGGCAAAGTGCAAATGCCGGAGGAATGGAAAGCCGGGATTGACAAGGAAAGTTTCGGCTTCAACGCCGCACTCCATGAGGACGGGAAGCTGACCGATTACGGCTATATCGCAAGAAGCGGGACGGACTGGAAAGAGGTTTACGCCGGGCAGGAAACGCCGGAGAAATACCGTATCATGGGCTACCCCGAAGCGGAACGCACCGCCCCGGTTGACATAGCCGCCGCCAATCCCATACGCCCCATTGAATTAACGGCGCAGAAGCCCGCCGAGAAGATGAAAGAGATAACGGACAGACTGGAACAGGGCATACAGGATTTATTCGAGAGTGACCGCTTCAAAGAGTATTTGCAGGTAATGTCAACATTCCATGATTACAGCTTTAACAACACCCTCTTAATCGCCATGCAGAAGCCGGACGCAACCTTTGTAGCGGGCTACACCTCATGGCAACAGAAATACGGACGGCAGGTGGTAAGCCATGCAAAAAGTATCAAAGTGATTGCCCCGTCCCCCTACAAAGTGAAAAAGGAAGTTGACAAAATCGACCCCAAGACCCAAAAGCCCGTGATTGGCAAAGACGGAAAACCCGTCAAGGAAGAAACGGAAGTAACCGTCCCGGCATTCAAGGTGGTTTCCGTCTTTGACGTGTCGCAGACCGAGGGAAAGGAGCTTCCCACTATCGGCGTTGACGAGCTGACCGGGGACGTGGCACAGTACGCCGATTTCTTCAAGGCGGCAACGCAGGCAAGCCCCGCCCCGGTAGGCTTTGAAAAGATAGAAAGCGGCGCAAAGGGCTACTACTCACAGACTGAAAAACGCATAGCCATAAATGAGGGCATGAGCGAGTTGCAGAACCTTAAAACGCTGATACATGAGATTGCACACGCCAAGCTGCATGACATAGACCTTAACGCCCCCGCAGAGGAAAAGGCAGACCGACCAGACCGCCGCACCCGTGAGGTACAGGCGGAAAGCATTGCCTACGCCGTGTGCCAACACTACGGGCTTGACACTTCCGATTATTCCTTTGCCTATGTCGCAAAATGGAGCAGCGGGCGGGAACTTGCCGAGCTGAAAGCGTCCCTTAAAACTATCCGTGACACCGCCGCCGGGCTGATTGCGGACATAGATAAAAACTTTGCCGAGCTGACAAAGGACAAGGAGCAGACACAGGCACAGGAAACACAGGCAGAAGAACCCACGCCGGAGGAAAAACAGCCGGAGCAGGACACACCGCAGGAAGAAAAAACAGAACCCACGGCAGAGCCGCCGCAGGAGGAAAAGGCAGCTACGGAAGAACCCGCAAAAGGGGACGCACAGACGGAGCAGACCGAAGATAATTTCCCAACCCCCGACCCCAACGCAGAGCCGGTTGTAACAATCCTTTGGAGCGAACACAGCCGCTTCCATGACGGCGAAACCATGAGCCTTTCCGAAGCAGACGCCCTTATCGGAAATCTTGACGAAGCCACCGTTTCCGAGGACGGGTACTATAAAACCAAGTTCCGCATTGACTTTGTAATGGACGGGCAGCCCGACAATTACATAGGGCGGCAGGACTTAGGGGACGGGGACGGCACTCTCATAGAGCATATCGAGGGCTATCACGCCTATTATGAGAATAATGCAGATTGGGACAATTACGTTTTACACAGCGGCGGCACGGAAGCACTGGAAGCGGACAAGGCACAGCGGGAAATGCTCTTACATGAATTTGTCCCCTATCTGAAACTGCACAATAACCTCTCCAAAATGGAGCAGGCTGCAACAAAGGCACTGGAAGAAAACAGCGGCATGACCGCCACCGAAACCGCCTACCACACCGCCATGAAAGAGTATGTTTCCCAATGCCGGGCAATGGTAAACAGCGGGGATTACAGCCTGCCACCCGTCCCGCAGCTTAAAGACTTTGACACAGAGCTTGCCGCCTATAAAGAACACGTCAAGGAAGAAATCGCACAGGAAGCCGCCGCCGCAGGAATGACCGTGGAGGAATACGCCGAGGGCGGCTACGAAGCACCGCAGGCAGAAAACACCTTTACCATTTACCAGTTAAAAGATGATGTACCCGTAGATTTTCATTTCCGACCACTGGAAGAAATACAGGGAAAAGGGCTTGCGGTAGACCCCGCCAACTATGAAAAAACCTACACCGCACCACTCACGCCGGGGACGACCTTAGAGGGAATTTTTGAGAAATTCAACATTGACCGCCCGGAGGACTTCAAGGGACATTCCCTCTCTGTTTCTGACGTGGTAGTGCTTCATCAGAACGGGCGGGACACCGCCCACTATACGGACAGTATCGGTTTTGTGGAAGTGCCGGAATTTTTACGGGAGCAAAAGCAGATTACCCCGGACGAGTTAATGACCGGGGAACAGATTACCACGCCGAGGGGGAGCTTTTCTGTAACCGCCATGAGCCGGGAGCAAATGGAAGCAGCCGGATATGGCTTTCATCATCAATCAGACAACGGAAAATATCTGATTATGGGGAACGGGACAAGGGCGTTTGCCATTGCAGCGGAACAGCCCGAAAACCACTTGAAAGCCGCCGAACAGTCCACCGAGCAGAACGCAAACATGATTGACGGTATCATCAACAACACCCCCGCCGCTGACGGACTGGAAGCCGCCGCCGGGGAGCAGATTTCTCTTGAACAGTACGCCGAAACGCTAAAGCAGGACGAAGCCCAAAAGAACGCAGAGCCGGACACCGCCCGTATCACAGCCGCTTCAAAAAGCCGCTATGACGGCATGGTTGCCCTCTTTACTATGGACGACAAAATCCATATCGGGAAAAGCGAAAACTACGACAACAAAGGGCATTATGACAACGCCGACAATTCCCTGCTCTACGTCACGGACTGCCAAGCCGCCTTTACATTCCTTACAAGTGAGGGCTGCATACATTCACAGGACGAAGCATTGAAACAGGGCATTTACACAAAAGAGGACTACGAGGAATTTTCACGCATAACGGACTTTTTGGCGCAGGCAGGATTTACCCCGGAAAAAGAGTTCTGTTTTGACGGGAAGCCTTTTTCCCTGCAAGCAGATACGCCGGAGCAGGCAGCCCCGGAAGCCAAGACCATTTATTACACAATCAATGAGGGGGCTGCCCGCCGTGCAAATGATATGAACAGCTTTTACGACTACAAGCCCGGCAGCGCAACCGCAGAATACAGGCAAATGGTAGACAGAGCCGTGGAGATTGGGGAACACCAGAAAAAGCGGGTAGACCCCATGTACCATGAAAAGATTGACAGCCTTGTTGACACCTACGCCCGGAAACTTGCCGAGAACATGAACAGCAGTTTTTCCATTGAAGCCCGTGTACCCTCTATCCTCATTGCGGGCGGCTCTAATTTCCCGGTACGCAAAAAGGAAAAGCAGAACGCCGCCCGTGACAGGAACATGGAGGACTGGAACGAGATACAGGGATTGCTTGACAAGATACGCAGCACAGGCATGGGCGGTATCAGCGCAGACGACCCGCAGGCAATAACGAAACTGGAAGCCAAACTGGAAAAGCTGCAATCGGCGCAGGAAACCATGAAAGCGGTAAACGCCTACTACCGAAAGCACAAGACCCTTGACGGCTGCCCCAACCTCTCCGCTGAACGTATCGAAGCCATGAAAGCGGAAATGTCCTCACAGTGGCACATACAGGATAAGCCCTACCCCTCATGGGCTTTATCCAACAACAACGCAGAGATACGCCGGATAAAAGGGCGCATTGCGGAGCTGACAAAAAAGCAGGAAACCGCCTACGCCGGGTGGGAGTTTGACGGCGGCACGGTGGAAATGAACCGGGAAGATAACCGCCTGCAAATCTTCTTTGAGGAAAAGCCGGACGAAAAGACCCGTGAAACCTTAAAGGAAAACGGCTTCCGCTGGTCGCCCAAAGCCGGGGCGTGGCAAAGGCAGCTCAACGACAACGCTATCTATGCCGCTGACCGTTTATCCTGCATAAAACCGTTATCCGGGAAAAGCCCCGTGGAAATACAGAAAGAAGCCCGCACAGCCGCCAAGACCGAGAAAAAGCCCTCTATCCGGGCGCAGCTTGCACAGGACAAGGAAGCGTTGAAAAACGCCCCAAAAAAGGCAGCGGAAAAGACGAAAAAGCAGGATTTAGAAAGGAGCTGAACCATGCAGAAATTTGAAAACGTGGATATATTAAAATCCCTCAAAGCAATCATGCAGACCCACACCGAACACTTCCAGTCTGATTTTGACATAGACATAAAGATTTTGAAACAGGCGGCAAAAAGCCCGACCCCGGAGGATAAAAAATATTTATGGATATGCCGCCCTGCCGAAACATGGTGCTTGCGGGAGCGTGACACGTTCATCAAGGACACACGGGAGCATAACACGTTCTGTTTCTACGCCGAGCAGACACGGGACAAAATACTTGCCTATGCCGTAGAGCTGACCGGGATTGAAAAAGGCAGGGTAACGGGCAGCCTTTACGAACTGGACTACCAGAAGCACTATAAACACGTCAAGGACGCTTCCGTACCTGCCGGAGATACCAAGCTGATTTACCAGAACGGGGAACGGACGCAGGAAGCCGGGAAGCGCATTACCGGGGACGCTGACCCGGACTTAGGGAAATTCCTTAACTTTGAGGAACAACCCAAAGACCCCGCCGCTTTACAGAATGTACTTAGGAACGAGAAACACAGCCGGGAACGTCTGAAAAGCGGCGACATAAAAGAGCATATCGAAACACTGTCCGGCAAGGGCAGAGAGAAAAAGCCGTCCTTGCGAGCGCAGCTTGCACAGGACAAAGAAACCATAAAAGCCGCTCCGAAAGAAAGCAAAACCGTCCAAAGGACGGTTGCAAAGACCAAAAACAAGGGATTGGAGGTATAAGCGCATGGGACAATTCAACTTTGAGGAAACAAACCTTATCTGCTGTTACAGGAGGAAAACAAGGGCTGATACGGTGGCGGCAATGACCGCCGCCCTGCCCTACATGGAAACGGAGATACAGGAGCTTGCAGGGCGCACAGCGGAAAAGCTGAAGAAACTGACCGAGGAAGAATTTGCCGGGCTTGTGTTCCTGCCTGCTGAAGATATGGAGTAATTGAAACGCCGGGGAATGGCACTGTATAAGCTGCCATTCCCCGGCGTTTTATTTAATTTATCACATTTGATATGCCATTTCTTTTACTATTTTAAGAAAATTACGGGAATTAGGACTATTTGATTTTTTCTTATAAAATACCCCATATGATATTGGTGCTGTTTCTTGCAACGGAATATAGGCAATATCAGAGCTAAACGAAACATTTTCGGGCAATATCCCCAAACCATATCCCGCTTTTATTAGAGTAATCATTACTTGTAGATTTTCACAGTAATAAATCATATCGTATGTAAGAAAATGCTCTATGTGATGTTGTATATCTGCCACTTTAGTCGGAATTTCATATGAATTACAAATAATATTTTTTTGTGAAACAATATCATTTATAGAAATACTTTTTTGTTCTGCAATTTTAGAAAACGCCGGAACAGCACAACATATCTTCATTCTTGCAAGTTCTATATAAGAAAAACCATCACGCATAGGTATATCATCTTTAAAGGCAAAAAGAAACTCAATCTCTCCATGAATAAATAAATTTAAAATAGACCTATGTGGTATAATCCTTAAAAACGGATGCAACTCTGGATTACTTTTCCTGCATTTAGAAAGCACTTTTGACAATAATACCATATCTGCTTCATTACTACACCCAATGGATAAAATTTGTATATTAGACTGTTCGTGGTTTCTAATTTTTGCAGTTGCAAATTGCAGCTTAGTATAAATCTCTTTTGCGTCATTCAAGAAACCAATTCCCGCAGGTGTTAAGGTAACTGTCCGTGTAGAACGGTGTAAGAGCTTTGTTCCTAATTCTGTTTCAAGCGCATTTATCTGACGTGAAACAGCCGATTGCGTGATGTTTAAAATTTCAGCCGCCCTAGCAAAATTAAGATTTTCAGCTACTTGAATAAAACTTTCTAACTGTTGAGTATTCATCTTTCATCTCCTATTATTGCGTTTTTATCATCAATAATACCATTATTTCACTTCTCTTTCAAGCCCTCATGTGCTTTAATTTATTTTGTAAACAAACATTTTGATAACTAAGAAAGGGGGTGGATTATGAGCGATATTCAATATACAAAATGGATATTAGGGTTATCTAATCAAATTCGCCGTGCATTTAATGTTTCAACAGAGAATAAAGGCGCACAAACCCGTATCCTGTATTTTGTACTGACAAATTATCCGAAAAGGGAGATTTACCAAAAGGATATTGAAGAAGAATTGAATATCCGAAGTTCCAGTATTTCAGTGCATTTAAAGAAAATGGAAGAACATGAGATGATTATTCGGGAAAAAGTTCCATTTGATGACCGTTTAAAAAAAATTTGTCCCACTTCTGCAACTATAAAGATGAAAGAAGATGTTGACAAAGATATTCAGTCATTAGAAAACAGAATGATTTCCGGCATTAGTCAAGAAAGCCTAAATACTTTTGTTGAAGTTGTTCAAAAAATGATTAAAAATATGGAGGTAGAAAATGAACAGTAAGACAATCACGAAAGGAAACCCTTTAGAAACAGAAAAAATCAGCAAACTAATTGTGACATTTGCCATTCCCAGTATTATTTCTATGGTTGTTAATGCGTTGTACAATATTGTTGACCAAATTTTTATTGGGCAAGGTGTAGGTTATTTGGGTAATGGTGCAACAAATGTTGTTATGCCATTGACCGTTATTGTTATAGCACTTTCTCTTCTTGTCGGGGACGGAGCAGCCGCATATCTGAGTTTAAAATTAGGTGAGGGCAACGGAAATGCAGCGGCAAAAGGTATCGGGAATGCTCTCTCTGCAACGGTTTTAATCGGCATTATATTATGTATTGTTTTCAATATATTTTTAAAACCATTGTGTATTCTGTTTGGTGCAACAGAAGAAATTCTGCCGTATGCAATGGATTATGGCAGAATTATTTCTTTTGGTGTACTGTTTTCTGCCATTGACTCATGTATGGCAGGCATGATAAGAGCTGACGGCAATCCTAAATACAGCATGGCAGGCTTGTTAATTGGCTGCATTACTAATATTATTCTTGACCCAATTTTTATTTTTGTTTTCCATTGGGGAGTAAAAGGTGCTGCATGGGCAACTATCTTAGGACAGACTTTTAATGCACTCTTATATATTGCTTACATCAGAAAATTCAAAAGCATTAAATTAGACAAAAGTTGCTTTGTTTTCAATAAAAAGGTGTTAATTAAAGTAAGCAGCCTTGGAATATCCAGTTTCATTACTCAAATTGCCGTTGTATTAGTAATGGCAACCACAAACAATATATTGGTATCTTATGGCGCAAAATCAGTATATGGTTCAGATATTCCTTTAACAACGATTGGTATAACCATGAAAGTAAATCAAATTATATCTGCCGTCATAATTGGATTATCCACAGGCGCACAGCCAATTTACGGATATAATTATGGCTGCGGTCAAAAAGACAGGGTAAAGCAGACTTACCGCATTATCCTATCAGTTGCCACAGTATTCTTAATATTGGCTTTCTGCATTTTCCAATTTATGCCTATGAGTATTGTAAAACTTTTTGGTTCGGAATCTGACTTATACAATCAATTTGCTGTAAAGTGCTTTAAAATATTTCTTTTAGCCTGCCCTATAAATGGATTGCAAATGGTAACAGGAATATTTTTTCAAGCAATCGGGAAACCGACACAGGCAACTATATTGTCTTTAACCAGACAAATCATTTATCTTCTTCCTGCAACTATTTTATTACCAACGATATTAGGGGTAGAGGGTGCTTTATGGGCTGGACCAGTTGCGGACGGATTAGCTTTTATTACGGCTCTTATCATGCTGAAAATATATTGGAAAAAACTTTAAAAAATAGGAGGTTATCTATATGCAGAAAAAAATTATCACTATTAGCAGAGAATGTGGCAGCGGCGGACATACAATCGGTCAAGAACTTGCGAAAGAATTAGGTATACCAATTTATGACAAAGAGATTATAAGCATGGTTGCAAAGGAAAAAGGGTATACAGAAGAAATTATTGAAAATAAAGGGGAGCATATGACAGGAAGTATGTTATTTAATCTTGTCAATAATTTGTCCCTCGCAAATTCAATTCTTTCCGGTAACAATATATCATTACAAGATGAAATATACTTTTCGCAGGTAAAGGCAATCCGGGAATTAGCAGATAGAGGGGCTTGTGTCATTATTGGAAGATGTGCAGACCATATATTAAAAGAATACCCAAATTGTTTCAATATCTTTATTCATGCTGATTTAGACTTTAGAATAAAACACTTAATGGAAGAAAATCACTTATCAAGTGAAGAAGCAAAAAAACGCATCAGCAGTATAGATAAAGCACGCTCCTATCACTATCAATATTATACCGAAAAGAAATGGGGAAATTCCAAAAACTATCATCTATGTTTAGATAGTGGGACACTCGGAATAGAAAAATGTGTATCAATAATCGAAAATATATGTATTGATTAGTAATGCAATAATTTACAACAGGTGGAAACATGGGAAAATTACTGTTGCTGACACTTGATGAACAAGAAGAAAAAGTGATTGATAAAATCATTTCAGCATTAACCGACTGCATACAACTTGAAGTTATGCAGACTGTCCCCGCCCCCATTCTATCTTTTCCGGGACTGGAAATAAGGCAGAACCAACACCGGGTATTCCAAGACGGGGAGGAAATAAACCTTACCCGTCTTGAATACAGTACCCTTGTATTCCTTGCTTCCAATCCCGACATTGTCCTCACAAAGACACAGATTTTTGAAGCTGTTTGGAACATGGATAGTGATAGCTGCCATTCAAGCGTTGCCAACGTGATTTATAACCTGCGGAAGAAAATAGAGCCGGACAGCAAAAACCCGACCTATATAAAAACCGTGTTAGGTGTCGGCTATAAATTCAGTGGATAAACGCCGGAGAATGATGATTGATACATTGTCATTCCCCGGTGTCTTTTTCTGCCCTTGTGGACGCTTAGAAGCCCTTTTCCGGGCGGTAATGGGTATTTGCCTGCCTATGGCTCCATAACGCCCCGGAAACGCCCTTAAAACGCCTTACACGCCCGCCCTAACTGTCCGCATTACCTCTCTGTCTGTTTCTCCCGTTCCGGCTGCTTCGCCTGCCGTAAAATACTGTCTACGTTCTGTTTGATTGTGTCGTACTGCTTTACTTTCTTTTTCAGTTTCCCGTACTCTTGATATAACTTGTCTTTTTTCTCCGTAAGCTCCTTATACTCCGTATGTAATTTTTTGAAATCGGGCAGCTTCCCGCCGTTCTTTGCCGCCTGCAACGTCTTAGCGGCGGCTTCGTGAATGATAATGCTGCTCTCATTGCCCCGCAGGAACTTTTCTTTGTCCTTTGCCTTTTTGTACTGCACATAGACCGCCTTTGTCTGTTGGTATGCGGATATGTTTTTCATCAAAAGGGATATGTCGGACAATCTCTTTTCCAAGCCTTTCAGCGTGGCGGCGGTCTGTTCACTCTCTGTATGCACTTCATCAAGAACCGCCTGCAACTGTTCATATTCTGAAATGTCATGCTCCGTAAGGAAATTCAAAGTCTTTGCCGCCTGCTTCAAGTTGTGTATCTTCGCCCACTGTTCGTAGCCTTTGCTTTCCGCTGCCTTGATACTGTTCTGAATGTCTATCAGCATGGAAACGCCCACCTTTTCCTGCCTTAACGCTTTCGGCTTCGCCCGGTACGTCCCGGCAATCCTCTCCGTTATGGCTTCCACGGTGTAGGCTTCCCCAAGCGTCTTAGAGCGTGTGAAGCGTTCCTGCCCCGGCGCACGGAATGAAACGAACTTCCCCTGCTTTATCTCATAGCCCGCCGTTTCCATGAGCCGCAGGAAATCATCAAAATCTTTTGCTTTGGGTATGGCAGCGTCAATCAACGCTTTCAGCTTTGCTTTCCAACTTGTCCCCTTGCGTTCCGCGTCCCATTCCGCATACTTCTTTCCTTTGTCCTGCCCCGGTGTAACGACTGACAATCCGTGTTCCTTGCACAGCCTGTCACTCTCATTCCGTATCTGATAATAGCTTTTCTTGTTGGAAATATACTTACGGTGTGTCGTAAAATCCACCGCACAAAATATGATGTGGTTATGGATATGCCCCTTGTCTATGTGGGTAGTCAACACATATTCATATCTGCCGCCAAGAACCTTGTCCGCAAGCTCCTTTCCTATGCGGTGGGCTTCCCCATAGCCCACTTCCCCCGGCGCAAAGGACTGTATCAAATGGTGTCCGAGGTTATCCCCCTTGTCCCTTGCCTTTGACAACGTGAAGCCGAACTCTATATCTGCCGTTTCATACGAGCAGCCATAAGAGGAAATCAAAACCTTATCGTCCGTCTTGTCGGGATTGCAGATATAATCAATCGCCTTATTCAGCGTAGTTTTGATAGGGTGTATCTTTGTAACTGCCATATCTTTTCCAATGCCCCCTTTATTTCCTCTAAGTCCTCTTTGTATGCGTTCCCGGTGGAGTTGACCCGCCTTGCTATCTGGTTCACATTTACGCCGACTTTCTGTATCTCTGCCGTCTGCTCCTTGACCGCCGTATAGTCCAACTGGATAATATAGCCGTCAATCGCCATTTTCCGTAAGTACGCCCCCAAGTTGTCCGTTTGCAGCAGCTTCATTTTTTCCTCAATCAATATGCGCTCCTGCTCCGTTACATAAAATTTTAACTGGATAGCCCGCTTTCTTTCTGCCATAGCCCCGCTTCCTTTCCGTTTTTCTAAGAGGGTAAAACCCTCTGCAATCAAGAGGGTTTGGGACACTTCCCAACAAGCAAAATCCCCACAAGCCCCGCAGGGCGGCAAGTGGGAATTTTACGGGATTGGGTACTCAATCCCTATGCTTGCTATTCTTCCCCCCTATAACTTACTACGCATGGAAAACCCAAACAGGCAACCTTAGAGAAAAGTTTTTGAAAAAATAAAAAGAAAAGAGGGGAAGCCGATTTTTTTATGGCTTTCCCTCTTGACTGACCCATAAGCGGGAACGGGCGGCGGGGGCAAGGGCGGGCGTTTTTTGCCCGTGCATTTTACCCTTGCGGCTTCCGCCTGTTCCTGCTACCCGTTGTCGTCTGATAACTTCCCCGCAGCGGCTTTTTTCTCTTTTCCCTTATGCAGAAAATTGTCTTACTTTGCAGAAACTCTTAATGCAATCGTGATACAAAACTGATAGAAACGTGATATTGAGCCTGTAACATTTTTTACTGGAAAGGGACAATCCACAGAAAGAATTTTCCCGCCCATAATCACAAACGCCACGGCGGGAAAATCCGCAACCCACCCACGAAAAAAGAACCCAATGCACACCCGACTGAATACAGACCACAGCCGGGCATTTTTATGTCTTTTGAAATTTTTTTCAAATTTTTTTCAAAAACATTGCCTGTTTTGCCTTTCCGTGCGTAGTAAGTAATAGAGGGGTAAAATTTCCCGGCTCTGGCAAGGGCAAAAGGGAGGTGGACGCATGAAGCCCCATTCACAGCAGGAACAACAGAAACAGACCTTTGAACACTTCTGCAAACAAATCTTAAAGAACGAAAGAAACGATTACCACAGACGGCTCAATTACAGACAGGAGCATGAAGTCCTGTTCTGCGAACTGCCGCCAACTACCTTAGAGAAGATTTCCGTATGGGACAAGTATTTTCAAGATACATACCTTTTTGAGATTATGGGATTTGAGGTTGCCGTTGCTGATGAAGTTTTAGGAGAAGCACTGAAAACCTTGCCGCAGGACAGACTTGAAATTATCCTGCTTTCCTATTTTCTGGAAATGAGCGACCCGGAGATAGCGGCGCATTTGAGCCTTATCCGCAGGACGGTATCACACCGCAGGAAAAACGCCCTGCGGAAACTGAAAAAAATCATGGAGGGCTATGCTGATGAATAAGAGCAGGAGAAAAACGCCGGGCGGCTTGCTGCCTTACCCCGTCATTGTGTTGGCTGTTTCCGGGGACGTGGACGCTATCAACGTAGTACTGGAACACTTTGCAGGCTTCATTTCCGCACTGTCAACCAGAACCATGTATGACGAGCAGGGAAAGCCCGTTGTCTACATTGACGAGGAACTACGCCGCCGACTGGAAACCAAGCTGATAGCGAAAATCCCGACCTTTAAGGTGGCATAACGACAGAAACCCTTTCCCACTGGAAGCAGGAAAGCACGGGCGGGCTGACCGCCCGCCGCTTCTTGCCATTCCGCAAAAGTACATCAATATGGTGTGCCTTTGCGGGCTGACAAGCCGCAAGAACCTTGACAAAGAAAGCGCACGGCGCAGCATAGGGCAAACGGACACGTTCAATGTGTGGCGAGCCTGCGGGCTGATACGCCAAGACCCCCGGCAAGGGGCGAGCGATACAGTATCAGCGAACCGCAGCGGCAATGTGGAAACTGCCGCCGCCATGACCCGCACATTGGCATAATGATACACCCGTATGACACGGCTACTCATAGGAATGAGAGGGGTTAAAGTCCCGTGGAGCTGCCAAGCCGTCCGTTTCGCCCATTCAGAAAAACCAAGTACAGCAATCCGAAGATATTCTGAAAGGAGGGCTGCCAATGATAAACAGTAAACAACTGGACTTAATGAGCAGGCAGGGGGCAGATGAAGCCGACCCCGCGCAACTGACGGACATAAACCATGTTTCCATTGACACGGGGCTTTCTGCCACGGAACGCATGAAAGCGTACCTTGAACAGATAAAAAACCCGTACTGCTTCCGTTGCGGGGAAACAGTCGTGCGTCTATGCTTTGCGCCTGCCGGAAATGACCTCAATTCACACCTAATCAGCTTTTTCGGCGGTCTGAAAAAAGGTTAAAAAAATGTTGAAAAATGCTGAAATAATCTCCGTTCTATGGTATAATAGACGTGTGATTATAGGGGGATTGGAGGAACAATGCCACGCATTAGGAAATCACAGAACCAACCCACTATAAGCCGTACCGTATGGCGGATTGCTGTCTACATAAGACTATCCAAAGACGACGGGAACGATGAGAGTTTGAGCGTAACCAACCAGAGGAAAATCATCACGGAGTATATCGAGGAATTTTTCGAGGGCGAGTATATCATTGTTGATGTTTACGCTGATGACGGGCTGACCGGGACGGACTATGAACGCCCCGAATTTCAACGGCTGATACATGACGTGGAAGCCGGGACTGTCAACTGTATTATCTGCAAGACATTATCAAGGGCTTTCCGCAACTATTCCGACCAAGGCTATTTTCTGGAAAAGGTATTCCCCTTATATGGGGTACGCTTTATCAGCATTGGCGACCCGTCACTTGACACATTCAAGAACCCGGACGCAGTACAGGGAATGGAAGTTCCCATAACCGGGCTGATGAATGACCGCTACGCTGCAAGGACTTCCAACGACATACGCCGGACGTTCAACACCAAGCGCAGGAAAGGCGAATTTATCGGCGCATTTGCCCCTTATGGGTACATGAAAGACCCGGAGGACAAAAACGCATTTGTGATTGATGAAGAAGCCGCCGAGGTAGTGAGGAATATTTTTCACTGGTTCGTTGACGAGGGCATGAGCAAGTTAGGCATTACAAAAAAGCTGACCGAAATGGGAGTACCCACACCCACCGCATACAAGCACAGCAAGGGCTTGAATTTGCAGACACCGAGAATAAGCAAAAATGACGGTATGTGGGCGATTACCACTATCTGTACTATCCTTAAAAATGAAATGTATATAGGGAACATGGTACAGGGAAAGCAGCGGGTAATCAGCTACAAAGTGCATGAGAAAGTTTCCCCGCCGAAAGAAGAATGGTTCATTGTGGAGAACACCCACAAAGCAATCATTGACCGGGAAACATTCGACAAGGCGCAGCGGTTACAGGAACGGGACACCCGCACAGCACCGGGCAGGAAACAGCTTTATCTTTTTTCCGGGCTGATAAAATGCGCTGACTGTAAACGCTCCATGTCAAGACGGACGAACCGCAAGCCAAACAAGACCTATGTTTATTATGTTTGCAGTACATACGTCTTTAAGTCAAAGGACAAATGCACCCGGCACGTCATAAAGGAAGAAATCTTATACGAAGCAGTATTGAAAGCGGTACAGGCGCAAATCTCCCTTGTAGGGGATATGGCAGAGGTAGTAAAGGAAATCAACAGCACTTCTACCGTCTGCACCCAATCCAAGCGGTTACAGCAGCTTTTGAAAGACCGCAGCAAGGAGCTTGAAAAACTTACCTGCGTTACAGATAACCTTTATATGGACTGGAAATGCGGGGACATAACCCGTGCTGAATATGTAAGAATGAAAGCCAAGTTTGAACAGCAGGCAGAGCAGGTAAAGGACATCATCGCCAACCTGCAAACAGAAATTCAGCTATCAGAAAAGGGCGTAGGAAGCGACAACCCTTATCTGACAACATTCTTGAAACATGAGAATGTAAAAAGCCTTGACCGTGGGCTTCTGGTAGAATTGATTGATACTATATACGTCCACGATAACAACGAGATTACAATTCAATTTAACTTTGCCGACCAACACAAGCGGATTGTTGAGTTTATCGAAAACAACCAACATAACCTTGAACTGATAAAGTCCAACAACGCCGTGTAATGATTAGCGGCGTGTTGGTATCAAATCTTTAGGCAAAGTTGTCTATAAATCTATGCACCTTTTGCACCAAGAAGCCCGTAAACAGTGCCACGCTTGACGGACAGATTGATTTTGTCTACTGCAAGCAGATTGTCATAAGTTTTTGACAACTGCTCTACTTTGATTGCAGTTTGCATAATTAAGACCTCCTTTGCTTTTGTAAAAAAAGAATACCACCAATGCGAACATTGGTGGCAAAGTGTAGGGTTATGAAAATTGGATTTGCATTTCTCCAAGCATTTGTAAGAGAGTGTTTGCATTTCTTTCCGCTGATAAAAGAGATACGATTAACCTGTCGCAGACAGAAATAATATCATCTGTCTGATTTGGTGTATTCAGTGCAACACGAATATCTGTATCGGGATTTTTGGATAATTGTTGCAATAACCGTAAGATTGCTTCTAAAGAATAATTGGCGCATCTTAATGAACGGATAATTTTCAGTCGCTGTATATCCTCATCAGTATATACACGATACCCGTTATCTTTTCGCTTGATGGTAAGCAATCCGTTCATTTCCCAATTTCTTAGCGTATCCATAGAAATCCCAAGAACTTCCGATACTTCCTTGCGTTTCAGATATTGTGTGCTTTCACTTTCACCACCCGCCAAAATCCTTTTTACAATCTCTATGGCTTCTTCTGCATTATTACGCTCCTGTTGGAGCTGCTTCAAGTAATCTTTTGTAAGTGCGATTGCAGTATCAAAATCTTTTGTTGCCGCAATGGTAATCATTTGAGCTATTTTCTTTCTCAATCCATTCTGCAATATCTCAACTTGAAATGCAATCCGCACTAATTTACATTGCATTACATGAAATTCTGTAAATACACGATAGCCGTTTGACAGACGTTCCGGCTTTGGTATCAATTTCAGTTTTTCATATAAGCGAACAGTATTCGGGTGTATGCCGATAATTGCGGCAACTTCCGCAGTTTTGTATGTAGTCATTGCTTTTCGCCTCCATTCTTCCAAAAGAATACCATAGTCAAAAAGTCTGGTGTTATAGTGTAGGGTTTTATTTTACCATAGATTACAAAATTCGCCAGATTGTAATATTTGATATTGGCATTTTCAAAACTTCCCCGTATTAAGAAGCAAGGAAAACTTTTTGAATAATTTTTCTCAAAACTTCGTCAAATCCGCCCTGTGCGGTGTTGTAGGTAATGAGAGGATTTATCAGAGGGTTTGGGATTCTTCCCAACAAGCAAAATCTGTCTGGCAAGCCGTAGCGCGGACGGGCAGATTTACGGAAATGGGTACCCGTTTCCTATGCTTGCTCCGAAACTTATCATTTAGCAAATACGGAAAGGAAGGGAAAAGAATGGATTGGGAACTGGAAATCAAGGACAGTGGCTATCTGCCCGAAAAAGGGAAGCCGACAGAGGAAACCGTCTGCTACAAAATCGGCGGCACATACTATGAAGTGTCTACCTCCTGCGGCGGCTCAGAACGGCTCCGCGACAAGATGATACGGCTCATAAAATCGGAAACCGTCAAACCGCCCAATGACAAACAGGGGTAAGTACGCTATAATAAAGTTAGCACTACTGTTTGTCGGGCGTTCATTACAGGAGGAATGAACATATGACAACAAATACATATAAGCCCGGACAGATAACAGCATTATACGCCCGTCTTTCGCAGGAAGATACGTTAGAGGGCGACAGCAACAGCATTGTGAACCAGAAAGCAGTCCTCTCCAAATATGCGGCGGACAACTTAACCGCATGATTGCGGAGATTGAAGCCGGAAACGTGGCGACAGTCATTGTCAAGGATATGTCAAGATTGGGGCGCGATTATCTGAAAGTCGGCTACTATACGGAAATCTTTTTCGTAGAGCGCGACGTTAGATATATCGCAATCAATGACGGAGTAGACAGCGCAAAGGGCGACAACGATTTTACCCCGTTCCGTAACCTGTTCAACGATTTTTATGCCAAAGATACAAGCAAAAAGGTACGGGCAATCAAACGGGCGCAGGGACAGGCGGGGGAACACCTGACAAAGCCGTCCTATGGCTACATAGTAAGCCCTACGGACAAAAAGCAATGGATTGTAGACGAGGAAGCCGCCGCTGTGGTGAAACGCATTTTTGATTTATGTATCGGTGGGAAAGGACCTATGCAGATAGCGAAAATCCTCAAGGAAGATAAAGTACCGACTGCCAAAGCCTACTATGCCGAGAAAAAGGGGAAAGCACTTCCCGAAAATCCGTACAACTGGAAAGACAGCACGATTGTCGGCATTTTGGAACGTATGGACTATTGCGGACATACCGTAAATTTCAAAAGCTATTCCAAATCCCACAAATTAAAGAAGCGGATTCCAACCACAAAGGAACAGCAGGCTATCTTTTTCAATACCCATGAAGCGATTGTAGAGGAAGCTGTTTTTGAACGGGTGCAGGAACTAAGGGCAAACAAACGCCGCCCCACAAAGGCAGAGCGGCAAGGTTTATTCTCCGGCTTGGTATACTGTGCAGACTGTGGGAGTAAATTACATTTCGCCACTTGCAGAAGTTTTAACGGTTCACAAGACCATTACCGTTGTGCAAAGTACAAGAACAATACGGGAAGCTGTACGGCTCATTTTATCCGCGAGGAAGTGTTGAAGCAGATAGTATGGAGCAGGATATTTGACGTGACTGCCCTTTTCTTTGATGACATCATGGCTTTCCATGAAATGATGTACGCACAACGCTCTGCCGAAACAGAAAAGGAAATGAATCGCAGAAAACGGGAAGTCGGACAAGCGAGGAAGCGGATAGCGGAACTTGACCGTATCTTCAAGCGGATTTATGAGGACGACATAAGCGGTGCAATCAGCCACGACAGATTTTTGAAGCTGTCCGCAGAGTATGAAGCGGAACAGCGGGAACTGGAAGAAAAGGTCAAGGCAGACCAGCAGGAAGTCGATACTTACGAGCAGAACAAGAGCGATTTTGACAGCTTCGCCGCGATTATCCGCAAGTATGTGGGGATAAAGGAACTTACCCCTACAATCGTCAATGAATTTATCAAGAAAATCATAGTCCATGCGCCGGAAAAGGTGGACGGGAAACGGGTACAGAAAGTAGATATTGTTTTCAACTTTGTAGGGGAAATCAATTTCCTTTCTGCTACGCAACTGAAACGGCAAGGCGCATAGGAACTCGAAAAGACGGTACAGCCCTTGTAATCGGGGCTATACCGCCTAATCTGAAATTACTTCCCTCTAACCGTAAACATTTATACTTTCAAGGGTTTTTCCGTTTTTACACAAACTATCTATTGAATAGATAACTATTACTCAATAATTTCAGTAACAGAACCAGCACCTACTGTTCTACCACCTTCACGATATCCGAATAACGTTTTTTATGATATTTTCTATATTTTCTATTATCAAAAACAACCAAAAATTGCTGTTTTAGCATAGTATATTTTCATTTACAATATTTCTTGGCACCGTTTTGGCACCGGTAAACATTCCATGATAAGTTTTTTCCTATATTTGCACATTAAAATTTCCTTGTACTTTCCTATTATCAGCATTTATTTCCTGCCTTGCTGTATGAAACGCATTATAGTATGCGGCTTTCAATGCTCCATGTACTTCTGTTTCTGCTTTCGATTCCTTCTCATGCCAACCTACACCTGCTGTATAGGTTAGTATCTCATCTCCATTTTTATCATATACATGAACTGCGGAACCTGTTCCTTCAGACTGAAATTTAGCTTTATATGATTCACCAAACAGAAGACGTAACCATCTTTCATCTGCCTCTTTTATTTTTTTCATGTCGGCTGCATTCTTAGAACTCATCATCTGGTTAACCTTTCCCATCAGTGCTGCTCTATTTGGTGCAACTTTAGCTACTTCACTTTTTCGTAGATTGAGAAACTTTTTTCCCATATAGACATTTTTTGCTGCATCTTCTTTCGCATACTCTGTTATTTTTTCCTGAAGAGAATCCGATAGTTTCCAATTTTTTTGGGATGTCATTTTTTCTATTGCCGCACATTCTGTTTGATAGCTTTTTGTTATTTTTATAATATCCATTTCAGTCACCTCTTCATATCTTACTCTATTTAGATAATAAAAACAGTAAACAAAGCTACATTTATTTCATATGCATAGCGTCATTACGAGAAAGCAAATATACACAATACTGATTCATGCTAATTCCCTCTTTTTTAGAATGTTCTGCAAGAGATTTATGCAGACTACGAGGAATACGAAGTTTAAATTGTCCTGAGTATTCTTTTAAATTATCTGGTTGTTGTATTTCAATACCTTGTTCTAATGCTGCCTCTAACCATGCTTTTTTTGCATCCAGTGCATTTGCTATAGCAGATTCTATTGTTTCACCACAAGTAATACAACCTGGAAGTTCTGGAAAAGAAACTACAAAACCACCTTCTTGTTTATCTTCTACTATCTCCATACGATAAGATATTTGCATATAATCATCTAGTGTTTTCATGATTTCTCTCCTCACTTTCCACAATCTGCTTTATCATTTCCATATAAACTTTTTTAATTGGCTTATGCTTTGACATTGTAATCGGCTAACAACCTGCTTTTCTAAATGTGTAATGGCTGCTACCACCTTTTGGAGCATTCATTTGATATTCATAACTTTCTAACACTTTACGCAATTCTTCAAAACGAAAGTCTTTTGATAATGAATAAATTCGTTTTAATAGTTTATCCCATTTTGACATCTCAAACACTCCTTGTTTTTATTATACATGGTATTTTATTTGGTGTCAACATATTTTTATATCAATTTTAAGTTATCACTTATTTTGTTGCACACATGACTGACACAATTTCATCAATTCTGCAACACTCTTACTTTCTGTCGTATTTTTTCCACTAAACTGTTGTCAGGATATAAAGCATGTGTGTCAAATATTACCTTTGTGCAGTCTGCTCAATTCTGACTTTTTGTTTTGATTTTGAGTTATATTGAAGAAAATTATTATAATAGTATTGAAATCAACTCTAAGTTTTCTTTGAATACAATTATACCACTTGTTCTTTCCATAAATCAAACTTACCTCACTTCATTGCACCTTTGTCAGCAAGGCAACAAAAATATGCCAATATTGTAGTTATTTGCGTTCCTGTGGAAGGTCTCAATTATCGCCAATTGAACCAGGGGCGTGCCATGCCCTTGGTTTATCTGTTAACAAAAGAAAATTGTTACCCTATAAAATCATAAGTATTGCTCATAGTGTTTAAATAGCTACACCTTCTTTCAAAATATTTTAGTAATTAAAGCTGTTTTATTATTCTGGTACGTTATTAAACTTTTTTGTACTTATTATTATCTATTTTCCTAAAAATAGATAAATAAAAAATATCATCGAAAACTTTGCCATTCTCAATGATATTTCTATTATCATTCTTAATCTCCTAAGATAAATAGTATCATTTTAGTATCATAAGATATTTTTTTACTCAAAAAGTCAGTATTTATACGACTTCTTGGATTTGTTAACATTATTCCTATTCAACAGACATTTTTATTTTAAAAAGTTCTTAGTATCAAATAGAAGAAGACAGTTAAATGACCAAAATTTATTTGAAAGACTATTTTTCAAACATCTCATTTAGAAATATAGAAGGTTGTTTTTTCCATCCAAAATATTTTTCTGAGTATGTTAAATATAAAGATTTTTTTGTTCTTGTAATTGCTACAAAGCAGTTTCTACGTTCTTCCTCCATCTCAGTACTATTAATTCCTTTTTGTAAACTTTGAAAAGATGGTAACTCATCATTTGCCATCCCTATTAATATAACATGGTCAAACTCTTTTCCCTTTGAGGCATGTATCGTAAGAAACTGAACAGCGTCCTTTTGAGGTTCGTCTTCTTTTGAAATCATTGAAAACTCTTGAATATATGTTAAAAGCAATATTTCTTTTAAATCATTGTAAGAATTTAAGTGTCTTTGAAAATCAGTCCATACTTTTTTTTCAATTTTATAATTTTCAAACATTTGCTCTTTGCATGCAGTATTTTTAATATTTGAAATTTGTTCTTCTGACCATTTAAAAGCATCTTCAATAAAACGAATAAAATCTTTTCCCTCAACCAAATTCAATGAAAAGGACTTTTCAAACTCTTCATCATTGAATTTCTGACAACATTTTAAACGTAATGCCTTCAATAAATCCCCATCCATAACATCAGATTCAAGTATAACTTCATCTCCATTTATTGGTAATCCCATTTCTTCATTCATTATATTAATAAGTTGCAAAAATATTTTTCTATCTGTTCTATGATTTGCCAATTTTAATAAGAGAAATATCCAAAGAATATATGGTGTTTCAAAATCATTTTTTCTTTTTGTTTTCTCACATTTTATATGTTCTTTTTTAGCTGATTGAAAAGCTAGTTCTAATAATCGATTTGTTCTTGCCAGAACACATATAGTATCATCAGGATTTTCTTTTTTTATTTTCTTAATCAATTGAGTAATTGCATTTATTTCAGAATTCTCATCAGAAAAGCCTTTACAAAAAATATGTTGATTATCATCTATATCTATCTTCATTGCCTCAAGAGGTTTTTTTGTACTCTCTCTTCCTGAATTATGTGCAATAAGATTATTTGCAACTTGAATCACATCTTTTGGACACCTAAAATTCTGATTCAATTGAATTAATTCGGCTTTATATTCATTTTTAAATTTAGCAATCCTTTTATGATCAGCACCATTCCAACCATAAATGACTTGGTCATCGTCCGCAACAATAAATATATTATTATTTGTATTTCTACACATACTAGTCAATAGCATATATTGACCATAATTTGTATCTTGAAATTCATCAATATTAATATATCTATATGTTTTAGAATAGATACGGGCAATTGCTGGCTTGTAAATAAACAATCTATGGGTCAATAAAATTAGCAAATCAAAATCTAATGTACATCTACCTAACATAGTTTTAAGATACTCTTGATATATCCATTTGTATGCCTCAGAATACTTTGTTTGGGGCATAGCATTAATGATTTCTTCCTCGGTATAACAAAGCCTTCTTTCAAAGAAACGAATCATATTTAGCAACTTAAATTCTTTTGCCGGAAATGTTGGGTCTATATCTCTATATTTATCACAGACATCATCAATTACTTCATTCAAATCATCATCAGAATTGTATATATCAAAGTTTGATTTAAGACCGATATAGCTTCCATGATTTCTCAGTACTTCCAAACAAAAAGAGTGAAATGTTCCAACATATAATCTATGTTCAACATTATTAACTCCTTCTAAAATTCTTTCACTCATTTCCTGTGCTGCTTTATTAGTAAATGTTAGTGCAAGAATTCGAAAACTTTCTTTCTTCGATTCATTCAATATCCTTTTAATTCTATCAGTAAGAACTGCCGTTTTACCTGAACCTGGACCAGCCAGTACAACAACTGAACCTTCATTCCAATTTATTGCCTTTTTTTGTGCCTCTGTATACTCTTTTTTCATAAAATCACACTTTCTCTATTAATGTTTTAATCACTTCTGGAATTTCATCCTTAGAAAAGCCCCTTTCTTCTTGATTCCATATCTCAATAAGTTTATATGCATTTTCAACTTTACCTTTTTGGATTTCGGAAATAACAGCCTTTTTATATTTATCATCGTTTAATTCCATTTTAAACTGTTTTGCTTTCTTTAATTCTTCCTCTTTAATCAACGACTCATAATCATGGAAAATCTTTTCTGATTTTGCCAATTCATGCTCAATATCTTTTTCTTTTGTCAATACAAATCTTTCAGCAATATCTTTTTCTAAATAGCCACAATTGATTACTTCTTTTCTTGATTTCTTTCCCTGCTCGTCATTATCACCTAAAAGTAACCATGGTATATCCAACACTTTTGCAAGTTTAACAAAAGCTCCAGCAGAGCCATTGTTTCTATACATTATACCGCTTACACCATGTTCATCAAATTCCTTGTCCAATAATCTTGCAAAATATGGAATAATTACATCTTCTGTTTGTCCTTCATATAAAAACCATTTTCTAGCAAAAAGAATATCTCCTCGATTTCTTTGTATGTACATATTAATTTCACGCAATTCATCTTTACTAAAAATTAAATATGCTTCTGCAATAATATTATCTATATTTGCATTTTTACATTTGCAACAACCTCTTAAGCTGCCTTCAATTTTTTTATTGATAGGTTCGCAAATCGTAACAAAATTATTTACTTCATCTATTAATACAACATTACTAAAATTTTGTGCAACTTGTTTTAGTCCTTCCGAAATATTTTCTACTTCAAAAGAAATATGGTCATTTATTTTTGAAACAATTGTCTGTCCTTCATTCTTTCTTAAATACCTAACATTTCTAATGTCTGTATTTTGAATAAAATATGGTGAATGTGTTGTTATTATCTTTTGACAATTCATTTCTTCAATAGACTTTTGAAGAGCCCTAATTGCTTGAGGGTGCAAATGAGCTTCTGGTTCTTCTAACGTCAAAATTGCCTCTGTCGATTCTTTATTAATTTCTTTTAATAAAATATTGATATATGCTTTAAATAAAAGGATTGCTGTAACACTTTGTGTTCCTTGTCCATGTTTATCAAGTGGAAAATCAATAGCTGATGTACCATTGCTTAATGTAACTTGTGCTTTAGAAAGTAAATCCCATGTTTTTAAAGGAACTGCATTTATCGACACAAGCTCTTTACCTTGAAGGTCCATAACTCTTTGTATTTTTTGTAACTCATTTACTAAAGAAGTAAGATTGTTATCATTTGAAATGATACTTTCATTCAATTCCTTTATTTGGTTTTGAATATTATCAAGTTCATCTTGAGGAATTGATACTTTTTTCATAAATCTTCCCCATAATGGAGATTTCGTGCTAAATGTATCTTTCAGTTCTCGTAAAGCTTGTAAATAAAATATTGGTGTAAGTGATAAAAATCTATTTACTAAACTTTGTATTTTTCCTAAAATGGGTTCATAATCAATATTTAAAAATGATGTTGTAGATTGTATATCCCCACTAACTTCATCATACGAGGCACTAATTTGAATAATGATTGAGGCTTTTTCAATATCAATATATTGAAATGCTTCTACAAAATTATCACTAATGTATCCATCCCATTCTCCAGGTGTTCTTTCTTCAAATACTAATATAATTTTAATTCCTTCAGAATCTTTAGGTGATTTTATTACATCATCCATATAAAAATCATAATCTTCAAAGCTTGTCCTGCTAATTGCTTTATTTAATCCAATTCGAATTGCATCAAGAATTGTTGATTTACCAGTGTTATTTTCACCTATTAATATAGTAGTATCTTCAAACGAAATATGTACATCTTTTAAACTTCGAAAATTTTTTATGGTTGCTTCTTTTAAATACATTATTCTTCCCCCTATTTTTAATTATGTCATACTTTTCTTTTTATGGCAATGCTAGCTAAAAATTTCTTTTAATCTTACTTTAAATTGATAAACATTAGCCGTTATTGCAACAGTCCTTTCTAATCTTTTTTTGTAAGTGTCTGGTATAACTTCATCAACTCAGCAACACATTTACTTTCTGTCATATCTTTGACTGAAAAACCGTACGCTTGCATAACAGCACGGTCATTTTGCTGGTGAGCCTTACGAAGTTCGGGAGGCATAGTTAATTCGTCATATAAATCTGCTAAACTGCTGTCAGAATATAATGCACGTGCGTCAAGTATTGCTTGTGCAGTTTTTTCAATTTTTGCTTTTTTCTCTGGTGTTGGATTGCACCAAGGGAAATTATTATAAACCCCAGAAGAATATTCGTAATCTGATTTCAAGCGTCCAGAAACAACTCGCATCCATGCATTATGGACATTTGACATCAAAACCCCAAAGACATATAAATCACCACGAGGTATGATAATAAGTTTATCGCCACAGATACTCTGTTCATCCAAAAAAGCAATGGGAATATACCTTCTACGTTGAGATGACACACGTGGAAATGCAAGGTATCTGTCCTTTGGCTGGCAAATTGTCTGAAACAACATCGGTGTTAACGCCGCTTTCCTTGTGGAAGCGTTACGGCTTGCAAGACGCATTTCTTGAACCGCACTAACTCGGCTCTTGACCTTTGGCATTTTATTTAGCTCAGCGGGAGAACAGTCAACAAGCCATAGGACATACCGAGGCTTTCCTTTTAACAAGTCACTCCCCATGTAATATTTCTTGAGATACTTTGCTGCACTAGGTTCTATTGCCTCTAATTCATCTTTTTCCTCTTGCGTCATGACCAAATTGTTTCCGTCGTAAGCCCGATTTCCGTTAGATATTTGAGGAACATCACACAGTGGCTTGCTTAACCGAAGAAGAAAACATTCAGGAGCTGGCAGTAAGAATGCATTGATATAATTTGTCTTTGTTGTTTGGTTTTTTGTGTTATACAGAAACCTTTCCTTGGGATAAGTCGTAGAAAAACCGATAATTACGCAATGCACCTGAGCTTTTTGCACTGTTTCGTTGTCCCAAGAAAAGGTCTGATATGCAAAATCAATTTCTATGTGATAGTTCTCTTTAAGTGCTTTCCATAAGATTGGAACTTGTTCTCCTTGGCAAATTGAATTTGTAGAAACAAATGCACAAAGGATAGATGTATTTTGTATAAAGTTCGCTGCCTTAAAATACCATCCACCAACATAGTCGATAAATCCAGCCCTATTGACTGTTTTTCCATTTTTGTCAGTACAGATGTTGATAATATCATCCTTTTGCTGTTCCGATTGATTACGTGCACCTACGAATGGCGGATTACCCATAATATAATTCAATTCATTTTTTGGTACAACGCTTTCCCATTCCATTCTTAATGCATTACCTTCTGTAATATTTGCATAGCTTTTTAAGGGTAGAAAGTCAAGTGACATATGCACAATATCTTCTGTTTCTTTCATCATTTGGCTTTCTGCTATCCACAGTGCTGTTTTTGCTACTGTTACTGCAAAATCATTTATTTCTATACCATAAAACTGGCTAATAGATACTTTAATTGGGTTCGTACTACCTAATATAATTTGTCCCTCTGCAATTCCTTTTTGACAGTCTATCAAAAGGCTTATTGCTTCATTTTCTAGTCGCCTTAGTGAAATATATGTTTCTGTTAAAAAATTTCCACTTCCACAAGCAGGGTCAAGAAATTTCAACTCTGATAGCTTTGTTTGAAAATCTCTTAGCCTTTTCTCTCTTGTTTTGATAGTCTGAATTTCTTTGATTTTTTGTAGTTCTTCTTTTAGCTCGTCCAAAAAAAGCGGGTCAATGACTTTGTGAATGTTTTCGATAGAAGTGTAGTGCATACCACCTTTTCGTCTTGTTTCAGGATTTAATGTGCTTTCAAATACTGCACCAAAAATAGTAGGGCTGATTGCTGACCAGTCAAAATTTTCACTTGCCTTATGTAAAATCAAATCAATAATGATTTCATTTAATCTTGGAATAACAATATTTTCGTCTGCAAACAATCCACCATTTACATAAGGAAAGGCAAGCAAATCTTCATCTAAATAAGGGTCTCTATTATCTGTTTCTGTATCCAAAATTTTAAATAAATTGATAAGAGATTGTCGTGCTTCTTTTTCATGAGCCTGTAAATAGTTGTGAAACATTTTATGACTGCCAAAAATTCCAGCATCTTCTGCATACAAACAAAATACCAATCTAACACAAAGAGCATTCAAATTTTTAAGCGTTTCTGGGTCATCAGGGTCTTTATACTCTTTCAATAAAGCATCATAAAGTGTCCCTACAATTTCTCCAGCTTGCAACGAAATTTCCATTTCTTTTTTAATATTTTCGTCACCTGTATCTACTAAAAATTGTAGGCGATAGTATTCTGTTCCTAAATTTTCCAAAAGTACAATTTCTGGCTCTCCTGTTGGACGTTCCATATCATAGATATAAAATTCCTTAAAATTACAAGTCACAATCCAACGAGGACGTTCAGAATAAGGCAACTCAGCAGAATATCGCTTTGCTTGTTGAAATGGTGTCAAAGATGTTCCATCTGATTGTTTGATAGGTTTGTTCAAATTTTTTCCTAAGCCTTTTTGCTCAATTAAAACATGAGTTGCTGAAATAAAGCCATCAATAAAACTGGTATGGTCAAGATGTACTTGTTCTTCAAAAGTAATGAACTTTTCAGGCTGCTCTACACCATATACATTTCTTAATAAAGCAATCCAGAACGGTTGGCTTTCTCCTTTTTCATAACCTTTGCCGCTCCAATCTTCGACAAATTGTTTTGCTGCTGCTCTTTGTTCTGCATTTGTCATATGCAATTCCCTCCATTAAAAATTACTAAATAATAGTATATCATATTTTGTCATTAATCAGAATATTTTATTACTTAAAAATTATTAACTGAAATACTTTTAAAAACCAAAAATAAAAATAATTTTTTTAGTGTTAATTTCAAAATTAGAAATAATTGTAAATCTCAAAAATCTGTACAAAAAAGGGAGACTGCACCGAGTGCAAGCAGGGGAAAGGGATATCCCATTCCACGCTTGTTGGTGTTCCCCCAAACCCCAAATATAAATTTTTTTGAAATTTACAAAACACCTTCGGTGTGGCTTTTCCTTTTTTTAGAATGTCGCTTTTATTGTACTGTATATAATTTTTACTATCAAAAATAAAACCATTTTTGATAAAATTTTTGATTGAAAAATTTCTTACATCCTTAAAATTTTGAAAAAAATTCTTTCTCAATAGCTGAAAAGAAAAATTTTTTTCACTTCTTTTTTGCTACTAAGAAAGAATACCATTTATATAAAAAAATGCTATATGCCCCATTTCACAGCGTTGTAGCTACAACATTTCCGAAGGCTGTTTTTATTTTATTGACTTTATATACTTTCACTTATATTCATCCCTAAAAACGTTGTACATACAAAGTTTTCAAATAGTAGTTATATATACATCTGTCACAAATTACTGCTTTTTGTACTTAAAAAGGTAATTTTCCCTTGTCAACCAAAAAACAGAAACGTGTCACGTTTCTGTCATTGGTTATCAAAGGAAAGGCATTACCAGCGAAAACTGGAGTGTATTCCCTTTTTATTCAGATATTCTTGTCTTGCTTTTTCCTTTTCTTTTTTAGTAGGAGCTGTTTTATATGTAGTATATAATTCTCTTGCTATCAAAGCATCCAACTTTTGTTCTAATCCTCTTTGTATTTCTGGTAATAAATTTTTTTGTTCAAAAAAGAAATATTTTGTAAGTGCAATAAAAAGTTCATGTGAAATCTGTACGTTTTTCATATCAATTCATTCCTTTCTTTCATCAAGTCCGCAATGCAAGACCGCAAAATTTTATAGTAATTTTGCGGTCTTCCCATTATAGCAATTCTTTCAATAATTTGTGAAATAATAACAAAAAACACTTGTGTAATATATATACTTTCTACATCTATCTACTAAATTTCTTATTAATAATAGTGAAAAATACTTGTAAAAATATATATGTTTTTTACATTTGTTTATCTGCCTTTTAATCAAGTCCGCAAGACCGCAAAATTTCTATTTTTTGCAATCTTGCATCCTTGCATTTCTCATCTCCGCAATTTCAAGGCTGCAAAATCTCTATATCTTGCAATCTTGCGGTCTTCCTTTTTAGAACATAATACTTCATAAATATCAGTAAATAATTTTTATATAAATTGTATATTTTTATATCAAAAAACTAAAATTCTTGTTAATAATAACATAAAATAATTTAAAAATATATTTTTTTTATACTTATTTACTATTTTCTTATTAAAACAGCAAGACCGCAAAATTTTTATATTTTTTGCAACCTTGCAATCTTTTGCAATGTTGCGGTCTTCATTTATTAAGTTCCCAATACCACACATCATTAATTTTTTTTGCCTTTATTTTTAATTCTTTTTTTGCAGTTTCTAATGTTCTCTTAGAAATACCTTTCTCATCAGCCATACTAAAAATTTCACTACTTTGTATCATGTTTGAACTTTCTGAAAGTTTTTGTAACATTTGTTTTGCCTGTTCCAGCTTATTTATTTTAGGGACAATACCGCCTAATACTTCATCGGCAGTAATTTCATAATCCCCTAGCCATTCAAATCCTCTTTCAGATAATCGAAATGCTTTGGAATGTCCAAAAGCTGCAATATTATTTTTTATTTGAACCACAGCTCTAATATCAGGTTCTCCTTTTACCCTGCCAACTAATAACACGCTTCTTGCTACTGCAAAAAAGTCAATAGAACCCATACCTCTATATACTGCTTTATTTCCTGCTGCCTTATTCATATGCCCAATTAAAAGAATAGCACATTGATATTTTTCTGCTAACATTCCCAACTGCTTCGTTATATTTCTTGCTTCATTTGCTCTATTCATATCCATTCCACCGCCTAAATAGGCTTGTATTGGGTCTAATATAAGCACTTTTGCATTCGTTTGTATCAAAGCCTTTTCTAATCGTTCATCTGTCATAGATAATAATTTGCTACTTTCATCAATCACCAATATTTTACTGCAATCTGCTTCTGCATTTTCTAGTCTTGGTTTTACTGTATCCGCAAGACCATCTTCTGCCGTTTGATAGATAATCGTTACAGGCTCTTGTGTCATTGTTTCACTTTCTAATACTTCTCCTTTTGACAGCTTTGCTGCTATGTTTAACGCAAGCGTCGTTTTGCCATCACCAGGGTCGCCTTGGATAATAGTTAACTTTCCATAAGGAATAAAAGGATACCAAAGCCATTTTATAGGCTGTGTTTGAACATCTGACATTTTAATCATTTTCACATCTGCTTCTTTCATAAAAAGTCCTCCATTTTTTATAAAATTTTGTTGCTAGAATGAAGAACCTCTGTTATACTTATATTATATTGATAATAAGATAACAGAAGTCCTTCAGTTATCATGAGTCTTAGCAGGTGGTGCTGTTAAGGCTTATTTTTTTCACTGTCAATTAAATCTGCTATCTTTCTTTGCTGGCTGGGATATAAATGCCCATAGGTATTTAATGTAATTCGTATATCTTTATGTCCTACTCTTTCTTTTATCAAAATAGGGTCAACCCCTTTATTAATTAAGTACGCTACATGTGAATGACGAGTATCATGGACACGGATATACTTTACACCAGACTTTTCAATATGACGCTTCATTTTATGTTGTACTGCTTCCTGCACGATTGGAAAAAGTCTTTCATTATCGGGCATACCATAATGTCTATCAATAAAGCATTTGATTTCCTGTTTCAAAAATTCTGGTATTTCCACTGTTCTAATGGATTGTTTTGTTTTTGGTTCTGTAATAATATCCTGTCCGTTTGTTCGATAATATGTTTTGTTAATATTGATTTGATTTTTTTCAAAATCAATGTCTTTTTTTGTTAGTGCTAACAGCTCTCCTATTCTACAACCTGTCCAAAAAAGAATTTCAAAAATAATATAATATCTTGTTCCTGGCTCTATTGTTTGAATAAATTTCTGATATTCTTTTAGTGTCCAAAAGTTTAAACTTCTAACATCAAAACTACCCATACGTTTTACTTTTTTACATGGATTTGTAGTTAAATCATATATGCGAGAAGCATGAGAAAACAAACAAGTTAATTGATTTTGAATCATTCTCAAATATGCCTCTGAAAATCCTTTTTTCTGCATTTCATTCTGCCATTGCATTATCTGAGAAGCTGTAATTTCATTTATTTTTTGACTTCCAAAATAAGGAATAATATGTTGTTCCATCATGTATCTTTTATTTTTTATGGTGCGGTCTTTTAATTCATTTTGTTTGTCATCAAAATAGATGTCTACAAAATCGCTTAATTTCATATTCATATTTCTGTTGTTGTTTAACTTTTTTTGTCGCTCATATTCTAAAGCCTCTCGTTTTGTTCCAAAACCTCTTTTTCTTCTTTTTTTCTTTTCCCCCTTTACATTTGTTTCAAACCATTGAGCTGTCCATTTTTTGGTGTCTTTTTCTTTGTAAGCCATAGTAACCTCCTTTGTTTAACTTTTTAATAACTCATATCCATACATCTTTTTTGCCAAATATGTTTTTGGAATTTTACCTGCTATTGTGATATACCCTTGTGCAGCAAGCTCTTGATTTAATTTTTTTACCAGCTTGTAGGCATAAGATTTGGAGCAACTTAATTCTCGTGCTACATCATCAGCACTCATCATATATTGATAATTTGCCATATATTCGACCTCCTTTTTTCAATCAAAATTTATTACAATATTTATATTTATTTGTTATACGAATTTCGTATATCCATAGTAGCACTTTATTTTTATTGTGTCAATATTTCATAAAAATATTTTTTATGTTTTTCGTATATTATTTATAAAAAGTTTATCTTTTTTATTTCTATAATATATGATATGATAATAATTAGATTTATGGAGTTCGTAATAAATTTTTATATGAAAGTAGGAGATTTTTATGGGAGATGGAAAAAAACTAAAAGCAATACTGGATAGTAAAGGTACCAATGTCCGCAAAATTGCAAAAGCTACAGGAATCAGTGCTACGACACTTTATTCAATCATTCAAAAAGATTCCAATATACGCTTTGATTTTGCATTGCGTTTAGCAAATGAATTAGAAATTGATGTAAATGAAATATGCTCTGCTAGTCCATTTTCTGGAGCCATTACTGAAGAAGAAATATACCCCACATTGCCAGATGGTTTACATGGTGCTTTAGACGGAAGTCGAGTAAAAACTTATTTAAAAAATTCTATGTATCCTCTTATGTATCTATTTGGAAAAAACAGTATGCCTGATGTAGATAATCTTTTGACTTCATTTTATCAGCTAGATGATGAAGCAAGGCAAGAAATCGTACAAACAATACAATTCAAACTGCAATATCACAAAGACCCACAAAGAGCAGAACAAGTAAAACAAATAAAAGGGTGGTAACTGTTTTCTGGCACCGATTTGGCACCATTTTTAAAAAACTTACACAAATACATGAAAAAAGGACTTTCCGAATTATTCGGAAAGCCCTTAAAATCATCGCTTTTACAAATTACTCAATAATTTCAGTAACAGAACCAGCACCTACTGTTCTACCACCTTCACGGATAGCAAAACGAAGTCCAGGAGCCATAGCTACTTTAGTAATCAATTCGATTGTCATTTCAACGTTATCACCAGGCATACACATTTCTGTACCTTCTGGAAGGGAAATAATACCTGTAACGTCTGTTGTTCTAAAATAGAACTGTGGTCTGTAGTTATTGAAGAAAGGAGTATGACGTCCACCTTCTTCTTTACTCAATACATAAACTTGAGCTTTAAATTTGTGGTGAGGTGTAATAGAACCTGGTTTTGCAAGAACCTGTCCTCTTTCGATTTCATTTCTTTGTACACCACGAAGAAGAACACCAATGTTATCACCAGCTTCAGCTTGGTCAAGAAGTTTTCTGAACATTTCAACGCCAGTTACAACAACTTTTCTAATTTCTTCTGTCAAACCAACGATTTCAACTTCATCTTGTACTTTAACAATACCACTTTCAACTCTACCTGTAGCAACTGTACCACGTCCTGTAATGGAGAATACGTCTTCTACTGGCATCAAGAAAGGTTTATCTGTATCACGTTCTGGTTCAGGAATATATGCTTCAATTTCGTTCATTAATTCAACGATTTTGTCGCCCCATTCGCCTGCAGAATCTTGTAATGCTTGGTAAGCAGAACCTCTGATAATAGGAATATCATCACCAGGGAATTCATACTCAGAAAGAAGTTCTCTAATTTCCATTTCAACCAAGTCAAGAAGCTCTTCATCATCTACCATATCACATTTATTCATAAATACAACGATATAAGGAACACCTACCTGACGAGAAAGCAAAATATGTTCTCTTGTCTGAGCCATAGGACCATCTGTTGCAGCAACAACAAGTATAGCACCATCCATCTGAGCAGCACCAGTAATCATGTTTTTAACATAGTCAGCATGTCCTGGGCAGTCAACGTGAGCATAGTGTCTTGTTGGTGTTTCATATTCAACGTGAGCTGTAGAAATTGTGATACCACGTTCTCTTTCTTCTGGAGCTTTATCAATGTTTTCAAATGCAACTGCTTCACCTGTTTGATATCTTTCATGAAGTGTTTTTGTAATAGCAGCTGTCAATGTTGTTTTACCATGGTCAACGTGACCAATAGTACCAATATTCATATGGGGTTTGGTTCTTTCAAATTTTTGTTTTGCCATTTTAAAATATCCTCCTTTAAATTGTCTAAGAGTACAATTTATTAACTATATTGTTTTCATTATATAGAATATTGCCATGATTTGCAAGCAAATATTCTATTTTTTAGTAGTTTATACAAAAAACTTATGCGTCAGCTTTTTTACCTTCCAAAACTTTTTCTTGTACTGATTTTGGACATGGTTCATAATGATCAACTTCCATAACATATGTTCCACGTCCTTGTGATTTAGAACGAAGGTCTGTGGAATATCCAAACATTTCAGCTAATGGCACATAAGAATGAATTACTTGTACGCCACTTCTTGCTTCCATACCTTCAATTCTACCACGACGAGAATTAATATCGCCAATAACATCGCCCATATAATCCTCTGGTACAGAAACAGTCACTTTCATAATCGGTTCAAGCAATACTGCATCGCCTTTTCTCATAGCTTCTTTAAAAGCCATAGAACCTGCTACCTGATAAGCCATTTCAGATGAGTCTACATCATGGTAAGAACCATCATAAACTTCTGCCTTTACACCAAGTACAGGGTAGCCGCCTAATATACCACTTTGCATAGCTTCTTGTATGCCTTTATCAATCGCTGGAATATATTCTTTAGGAATAGAACCACCAACTGTACTGTTAACAAATTCATAATTATGTTCTGCATCTGTGCCAATAGGATAAAATCTAACTTTACAATGTCCATATTGTCCTCTACCACCAGATTGACGAACAAATTTTCCTTCTACGTCAACAGCTTTTCTAAATGTTTCTTTATAAGAAACCTGAGGTGCACCAACATTTGCTTCTACTTTAAACTCTCTGAGCAAACGGTCAACAATGATTTCCAAGTGAAGTTCGCCCATACCTGCAATAATTGTATCGCCTGTATCTTGATTTGTATATGTTTTAAATGTTGGGTCTTCTTCTGCAAGTTTGGCAAGAGCAATACCCATTTTATCTCTGCCTGCTTTTGTTTTAGGCTCAATAGCAACTTCAATAACTGGTTCTGGGAATACCATAGATTCTAATATTACTTCATGGTCTTCATCACAAATAGTATCACCAGTTGTTGTTAATTTAAAACCTACTGCAGCAGCAATATCACCAGAATATACTTTGTCAATTTCTTCTCTATGATTTGCGTGCATCTGCAATATACGTCCAACACGTTCTTTTTTACCCTTTGTAGAGTTATGAACATATGTGCCAGAATTTAATGTGCCAGAGTATACACGGAAAAATGCTAATTTTCCAACAAATGGGTCATTCATAATTTTAAAAGCCAATGCAGAGAAAGGTTCTTCATCAGAAGAATGTCTTTCTACTTCTTCACCACTATCAGGGTCAACACCCTTAATTGCAGGAATATCAATAGGTGCTGGCATATAATCAATAACACCATCTAATAATTTTTGAACACCTTTATTTCTATATGCAGAACCACAGAACACAGGAACTAATTCACAGCTGATACAAGCTTTTCTCATAGCAACTTTTAATTCTTCTTCTGTAATTTCTTCTTCTGCAAGATATTTGTCCATTAAATCTTCATCTGTTTCCGCAATTGCCTCTATCATCATTTGATGATATTCTTCTGCTTTTTCCTTCATATCGTCAGGAATTTCTTCCTCATCTACTTCTTTGCCTAAGTCATCTTCATAAATGAATGCTTTCATTTTTACTAAGTCGATAACACCAACAAAGTCGCTTTCTGCACCAATAGGTAAAAACATAGCAACTGGTTTACAGCCTAATCTATCTTTCATCATTTGCAGTACATTGTAAAAATCTGCGCCCATAATGTCCATTTTATTTACAAATGCCATTCTTGGTACATTATAGTTATCAGCTTGACGCCATACAGTTTCAGACTGTGGTTCAACGCCACCTTTTGCACAGAATACACAAACTGCACCATCTAATACACGAAGGGAACGCTCAACTTCTACTGTAAAGTCAACGTGTCCTGGTGTATCAATGATATTTACTCTATTTTCATTCCACTGACAAGTTGTTGCAGCAGATGTAATTGTAATACCTCTTTCTTGTTCCTGCTCCATCCAGTCCATAGTAGCAGTACCTTCATGAGTATCACCAATTTTATAGTTACGTCCTGTATAGAACAATATACGTTCTGTAAGAGTTGTTTTACCAGCATCAATATGTGCCATGATACCGATATTTCTCGTTTTAGCAAGTGGAAACGCTCTGTTTGCCACGCTGAACTCCTCCTTTATAATATATATAGTTCAAAAACTCTATTATTGAAATAAAACTTTTATTATTTTTAAAATTCTTAAACTACAAGAGTAAACTCTTTTATTATTTTTTATTTTAAAATGATTACCATTTATAATGTGAGAATGCTTTATTAGCTTCTGCCATTTTATGTGTTTCATCTTTTTTCTTTACAGCACCGCCTGCATTATTTAATGCATCCATAATTTCTCCCGCAAGACGGTCAACCATTGTTTTTTCGCCACGTTTTCTGCTGTAAAGTGTTAACCAGCGAAGTCCAAGTGTTCTTCTTCTTTCAGGTCTAATATCCATAGGCACTTGATAAGTTGCACCACCAACACGACGTGCTTTTACTTCCAATACTGGCATAATATTGTTTAATGCTTCTTCAAAAGCCTCCAAAGGCTCTTTACCTGTTTTTTCTGCTACTTTTTCGAATGCACCATAAACAATTTTTTCAGCAACGCCTTTTTTACCGTCCAGCATAACACTATTAATGAGCTTTGTTACCAGCTTACTGTTATATAAAGGGTCTGCTAAAACTTCTCTTTTTGCAACATGTCCTTTTCTTGGCACGATTCTTCCCTCCTTAATGAATAAATATATTCTCGGTACTTCACGAGCTTTTTTCTCGTGTTGTCATGCCTTCATACGTAAATCTTTTCTATCTTAAGCAATTTGCAGATGGTATTGATTTTGTATAAGGCATTTCCTTTTTTTACAATAATTTTTTAATTACTTTTTCGCTTTTGGACGTTTTGCACCATATTTAGAACGTGCCTGCATTCTGTTTGCTACGCCCGCTGTATCTAATGTACCTCTAACAATATGGTAACGTACACCAGGTAAGTCTTTTACCCTTCCACCTCTAATAAGAACAACACTATGCTCCTGAAGGTTGTGACCCTCACCTGGAATATAAGCTGTTACTTCAATACCATTAGAAAGACGAACTCTGGCAATTTTTCTCAATGCTGAGTTAGGCTTTTTAGGTGTAGAAGTTTTTACTGCTGTACAAACACCACGTCTTTGAGGAGAAGAAACGTCAGTTGTTTTCTTCTTTAAAGAATTCAGACCTTTTTGCAAAGCTGGAGCAGTAGATTTCTTTTCTACTGTCTGTCTGCCTTTTCTTACTAATTGATTAAATGTTGGCATTTTATTGCACCTCCTTACAAAATAAATACATTCTGCCATTGCATTAACATCTTTTGTCATATGAAAACAAGCATGAAAAAAAGTCTCATTTTCAAGACACTGCAATATTTTATCATTTAATACATTTAAAGTCAAGCAAAAATAATATTATAATATAAAATATTTTTATAAAATATATTATAACTTTATAAAAGTTTCATGTTCCATAGCAATTTGAAAGCGCTTTAGGATACCAGAAATAGAACCTTCTATATATTCAAATAGTTCTTCTCCATTTTCATAATATTTTTTCAAAAATTTTTTCAATTCATTTATTACATATTGATTGACATATTGTAAATCATTTTTTAAAAATATGTTTTTCATTTTTATATTATCTGTTTGCTCCCATATTGTTTCTGATAATGGTTTATGTATTAAAATATACGCTATTATTGTACGAAAAACAATTTCACAAATATTATCTATCATATCTTTATAACAATGATGATATTGGTATAATATATTTGTTACATAACTTTCAGTGAATTTTGATAAAAAACTTTGTTCTAAATAAATACATTTTATATATTCATAAATTTTATCAATTCCCTTATACTCAGAAATGTCTTTTAATATAGGATAGTCTAATGTCAATATTGTATTTTGAGGCTCAAATTTTATATCATATCGCCTAAAAAATTCTGGCAGTGCTTTTATAAAAGTATCATGCAAACAACGATTTTGATAATCAACAAATTCACTTAGCATATTATTATATAAATCTAATGCTGTTTTTACCTTTTTTTCAACATATACCATACCTATTTCATATGCTTGTTTCGCAGACATCATTGTTGTTAACATATTTGTATAATGTTCGAACTGTTCTGCTTCATTAATACAGTATAAAACAGCTTCCATAAATTGTTCTGCTTTTTCATAAGTAATTGATGTGTTTTCAAAAGCATTATATTTTTCTGCCAAAAGTTCTACAATAGACACTAATTCCTCTATTTTATACTCCATTTAGCAATTACCTCCAACAAAGTTCTTTTAATGTTTGTATATACAATTCATAGTCCCATCTTTTTACTTCGTCAAATTTAGAATATTCTCCATATCCATCTGAAATTTTATATCCACGATATCCTGCTCGTATCGCTTGAGCAAAATTATTTAAACATGTTCCTTCCAAATAATCTAAATCTCCAAAGCATATCGTTTCAAACTGTTCTCTCATAAAATGCAAAAGTTCATCGTCTGTAATTTCATCATTCATTTCATTTTTATATAAATAAAATATTTCTTGCAAACGAATTATTGTTTCAACATAATTATCATAAGTAACAAAATCAGAATTACAAAATTCATAAATTATTTTTGGTATAATAGTTACTCCAAATTCTATTCTTTTTTGTTCTCTTAAAGTATTGTTACGTTCTTCTAATATCAACTTTGCATCTTGCTCACACAATATCAGTCCAAATTGTTGTGTTATTTGATTTGTTTCAATTACTTTTTCAAGCATATTTTGTTTTTGAAATACAGCTATAACATTTTTATACACAAACATTCCTCCTTATATTGGTATTAGAAAATGATTATAGCATTATACAGAATACAATACTAGACTTGTTTTTTTAACAATTTTATGATATAATAATAATACAAAAAGAGAGCAAATTTATATCAATTTGCTCTCTTTATTGTACTATTATATATTTTCTTAAAACAAATATTTCTTCTGAAAAAAATCAGAGATACAATAAATGTATCTCTGATTTTTTAATTACATCATATTATATTCATCATAATAATAATCGTCTTCGTCTTCTTCTTCTTTTTCTATTTCAATATCAATATTGCGATATCTTTGCATACCTGTACCTGCTGGAATCAATTTACCAATAATAACATTTTCCTTTAAACCAATCAGAGGGTCAATTTTTCCTTTAATTGCTGCCTCTGTTAATACTCTTGTTGTTTCTTGGAATGATGCTGCAGACAAGAAAGAATCTGTTGCAAGTGATGCTTTTGTAATACCAAGTAATACCCGATATCCTTTTGCTGGTTCTTTTCCTTCTTCTATCATTTTAGCATTTGTATTTTCAAATGCAAGCCAATCTACAAGACTACCTGGTAAAAATTCTGTATCACCATTTTCTTCAATTTTAACACGTTTCAGCATTTGTCTTACAATTACCTCAATATGTTTATCATTGATTTCAACACCTTGTAAACGGTATACCCTTTGTACTTCTTGTATCATATAATCTTGTACACCTCTGATACCCTTAATTTTTAATATATCATGAGGATTTACACTACCTTCTGTAATTTCATCGCCCGCTTCTATTATATCACTGTCATATACTTTAATACGAGAACCATAAGGTATCAAATAATCTTTTGTTTCTCCTGTTTCTACATCTGTAATAATGACTTCTCTTTTTTTCTTGGTATCGCTTATAGTTACCTTGCCACCAAATTCTGCAATGATAGCAAGTCCTTTTGGCTTTCTTGCCTCAAAAAGTTCCTCAACACGAGGAAGACCTTGTGTAATGTCATCTCCCGCAATACCGCCTGTATGGAATGTTCTCATTGTAAGCTGTGTGCCAGGTTCACCAATAGACTGTGCTGCAATAATACCAACAGATTCACCAATTCTTACAAAACGACCACTTGCCATATTTGCACCATAGCATTTTGAGCAGATACCAATTTCAGAACGACAAGTTAATACTGTTCTTATTAGAACCTTTTTCACACCTGCTTTTTCTACTTTTTCAGCTTGATCAGGCGTTACCATAGTATCTTTTGGCACTAATATTTCGCCTGTTTCAGGATGAACTATATCCAATATAGACCAACGTCCCCTAATTCTATCTTGCAAACTTTCAATTACTTCATTACCATCCATAAACGCAGATACCCAAAGTCCTGGTGTATTTTCTCCTTGGTCTTCACAGCATTGCCATTCTCTTATAATGATATCTTGTGAAACGTCAACCAATCTTCTTGTTAAATATCCAGAGTCTGCTGTTCTTAAAGCAGTATCTGTAAGTCCTTTTCTAGCACCATGCGCTGATATAAAATATTCCAAAACGGAAAGTCCTTCACGGAAATTGGATTTAATAGGCAATTCTATAATACCACCTGAAGGGTTTGCCATAAGTCCCCTCATGCCTGCAAGCTGTTTAATCTGGCTGTTAGAACCACGAGCACCAGAATCTGCCATCATAAATATATTATTATATTTTCCTAATCCAGCAAGTAAAGCATCTGTAATTTTATCATTAGCAATGTTCCATGCTTCAATAACTTTGTTGTGTCTTTCTTCATCTGTCATCAAACCACGTCTGAATTTTTTAGTAATTTCTTCTACCTGCATTTCCGCTTCTTCTAAAAAGTCCTTTTTCTTTTCTGGTATTACCATATCAGATACAGAAACAGTTAATGCTGCTCTTGTTGAAAATTTATATCCTAATGCTTTAATTTGGTCTAATACAATCGCTGTTTGTGTAGAACCACAACGATTTATACATCTATTTATAATTTTACCAATATCTTTCTTTTTCACTAAAGAATGTATTTCATATTGGAATTTTTCATCTTCATTTGTTCTATCTACATAGCCCAAATTTTGAGGAATTGCTTCATTAAATATAATACGACCTACTGTAGTATCTACCATTCTGGACTCTTTTACACCATCAAATTCCAATGTTCTTCTTACTCTAATTTTAGCATGTAATGTGATAACATGATTATCATAAGCAAGTATTGCTTCTTTTTCATCTTTAAATGCTTTTCCTTCTCCTTTTTCACCATCTTTTTCTAGTGTTAAATAATACATACCTAGTATCATATCCTGCGATGGTACTGTAACAGGACCACCATCAGAAGGTTTCAATAAATTGTTAGGAGAAAGCAGTAAAAATCTACATTCTGCTTGTGCTTCCACAGACAATGGTACATGAACTGCCATCTGGTCGCCGTCAAAGTCTGCATTATATGCTGTACATACCAATGGGTGCAATTTAATTGCTCTACCTTCTACCAATACTGGTTCAAATGCTTGTATGCCAAGTCTATGAAGTGTAGGTGCTCTATTTAGCATAACAGGATGTTCTTTAATAACATCCTCAAGTATATCCCAAACTTCTGTTTGTAAACGTTCTACCATTCTTTTAGCTGATTTAATATTATGCGCTAAACCATCTTCTACCAGTTTTTTCATAACAAATGGTTTAAATAATTCTATTGCCATTTCTTTAGGCAAACCGCACTGATATATTTTTAATTCAGGACCTACTACAATAACAGAACGTCCAGAATAGTCAACACGTTTTCCAAGCAAATTTTGACGGAAACGTCCTTGTTTTCCTTTCAACATATCAGAAAGTGATTTCAAAGGTCTATTTCCTGGACCAGTAACTGGTCTTCCTCTTCTACCATTATCAATTAAAGCGTCTACCGCTTCCTGCAACATTCTTTTTTCATTTCTTACAATGATATCTGGTGCGCCTAAATCAAGTAATCTTTTTAAACGATTATTTCTATTAATAACACGTCTATACAAGTCATTCAAATCACTTGTTGCAAAACGACCTCCATCTAACTGTACCATAGGTCTGATTTCAGGAGGAATAACAGGAATCGCATCCAATATCATCCACTCTGGTTTATTATTAGAAAGTCTAAAAGATTCTAATACTTCCAATCTTTTTATAATTCTAATTCTTTTTTGTCCTGTAGTATCTACAAGTTGTTTTTTTAATTCTTCTGCATCTTTTTCTAAATTAATATCCATAAGCAACTGTTTAATTGCTTCTGCACCCATCGCTGCTTTAAATGCATTGCCATATTTATCATAAGCTTCTCTAAAATCTTTTTCTGTCAAAAGCTGTTTATACTGTAATTCTGTATTACCTGGGTCTAAAACAACATAAGAAGCAAAATATAGTACTTTTTCTAATGCTCTTGGTGACATGGAAAGTATTAAACCCATACGAGAAGGAATCCCTTTAAAATACCATATATGAGATACAGGTGCTGCAAGCTCAATATGTCCCATTCTTTCTCTTCTAACTTTTGCTTTTGTTACTTCAACGCCACATCTGTCACAAACAACGCCTTTATATCTGATTCTTTTATATTTACCACAGTGACATTCCCAGTCTTTTGTTGGACCAAATATTCTTTCACAAAAAAGTCCATCTCTTTCTGGCTTTAATGTTCTATAATTAATGGTTTCTGGTTTTTTGACTTCCCCTCTTGACCATTCGTGTATTTTTTCAGGAGATGCTAAGCCGATTTTGATAGAATCAAAAACAATACCTTGTTCCGCATTTTGCATGGATTATCATGCTCCTTTCTTATTCCTCGTCCAAATCAATGTCATCTAAATCATCATCATCAATTAAATCATCTACATCATCATCTGCATAATCATCTAATAAATCATCGTCGTCATCTTCCGACTCTGTACCTTCCTCATCATCAAAAAGAAAATCAATCAAATTTTCTTCCTCAGACATAGGCATATTTTGATGCTCTATAAAAGGATGTCTTCTATCATCATCATCTCTTTCATATCCATCAATATTTACATTCAAATCATCTACATCATCAATAGATTCTTTAATTTCTACTTCTGTTTGGTCTTCTCTTAATACTCTAATATCTAAAGCAAGTGATTGCAATTCTTTTAAAAGTACTTTAAAAGATTCTGGAACACCAGGCTCTGGTATATTTTCTCCTTTTACAATGGATTCATATGTTTTTACACGTCCTACAATGTCATCAGATTTTACAGTCAAAATCTCTTGTAACGTATATGCTGCACCATATGCCTCCAATGCCCAAACTTCCATTTCTCCAAATCTTTGTCCACCAAATTGTGCTTTACCACCCAATGGTTGTTGTGTAACAAGAGAATAAGGACCTGTTGAACGAGCATGTATTTTGTCATCAACTAAATGATGTAGTTTCAAATAGTGCATAAAACCTATTGTAACTCTATTATCAAACAATTCTCCTGTTCGACCATCACGGAGTTCTACTTTACCATCTCTGCTTAATTTAACGCCTTTCCATTCTTCTCTATGCTCTCTATTTTCATAAAGTTCATCATAAATATCACCTTGTAATAAGTCTTTCCATTTTTTAGAAAATTCTTCCCAGCTTGTATTAACATAGTCATTTGCCATTTCCAATGTATCCATAATGCTGACCTCGTCCGCACCATCAAATACAGGTGTTGCAACCTTCCAGCCTAGTGCTTTTGCTGCAAGACTTAAATGTGTTTCCAATACCTGACCAATATTCATACGAGAAGGAATACCCAAAGGATTTAATACAATATCCAAAGGTCTGCCGTTTGGTAAAAATGGCATATCTTCTACAGGCAATACTCTGGAAACAACACCCTTATTTCCATGTCTACCTGCCATTTTATCACCAACAGAAATTTTTCTTTTTTGTGCAATATATACTCTAACAAGCTGATTAACTCCTGGACCAATATCATCGCCATTTTCTCTTGTAAATATTTTAACATCTACAATAATACCTGTTTCACCATGAGGTACTCTCAATGAAGTATCTCTGACTTCTCTTGCTTTTTCTCCAAATATTGCTCTTAATAATCTTTCTTCTGCTGTTAATTCTGTTTCTCCTTTTGGGGTTACTTTTCCTACCAATATATCATTAGGACGAACTTCTGCACCAATACGTACAATACCTCTTGCATCTAAATCTCTTAGAGCATCTTCTCCCACATTAGGAATATCTCTTGTAATTTCTTCTGGACCTAACTTGGTATCTCTTGCCTCAGATTCAAATTCATTCACATGCACAGAAGTATATACATCTTCTTGTACTAATTTTTCACTCAATAAAACAGCATCTTCATAGTTATAGCCTTCCCATGTCATAAAGCCAATAAGAGGATTTTTACCAAGTGCTAATTCGCCATTTGATGTAGATGCACCATCAGCTATAATTTGTCCTTTTTTTACTTTGTCACCTTGATTAATAATTGGTCTTTGATTCAAGCAAGTACTTTGGTTACTTCTTTGATATTTTATCAAACGATATGTGTCACGTTTTCCTTCATTTGTTTTAATAATCATTTCATTTGCAGAAACTTTTTCAGCTACACCAGCATTTTTTGCAATTACACAAATACCAGAATCTTTTGCTGTTTTATATTCCATACCTGTACCAACAATAGGAGAATCTGTTACAAGTAAAGGAACAGCCTGACGTTGCATATTAGAACCCATAAGAGCTCTGTTGGCGTCATCATTTTCCAAGAATGGTATTAATGCCGTTGCCACAGAAACCATTTGTTTAGGAGAAACGTCCATTAAATGAATTTCTTTTCTATCTACTTCAATAATGTCTTCTCTATGACGTCCAGAAACTTTTTTATGCATAAAATGTCCTTGTTCGTCTAAAGGCTCATTTGCTTGTGCTACATTATAGTTTTCTTCTTCATCTGCTGTAACATATACAAATTCATCAGTAACTCTAGGCTCATCACCACTTTGGTCTACTTTTCTATAAGGTGCTTCAATAAAGCCATATTCATTTATTCTTGCAAATGTCGCAAGAGAGTTAATTAATCCAATGTTAGGACCTTCAGGTGTTTCTATAGGACACATTCTGCCATAATGAGAATGGTGAACGTCACGCACTTCAAATCCTGCTCTTTCTCTTGACAAACCACCAGGACCTAATGCAGATAAACGACGTTTATGTGTCAATTCAGAAAGCGGATTATTCTGGTCCATAAACTGTGATAACTGTGAACTTCCAAAAAACTCTTTTATCGCTGCTGTAACAGGACGCACATTGATAAGTGCCTGTGGTGTTACAACTGCAATATCTTGTGTTGTCATTCTTTCTCTAACTACTCTTTCCATTCTGGAAAGACCAATACGAAATTGATTTTGAAGTAATTCTCCAACAGAACGAATACGTCTGTTACCTAAATGGTCAATATCGTCCACATTGCCATAGCCATAATCTAACTGCATAACATAGTTAATAGAAGCCATAATATCTTCTAATGTAATATGTTTTGGGAGCAATTCATGTATATTTTCTTTTATTACTGCTTTAATTTCTTCTGCTGTATCATAGCTTTCTAATATCTTCATTAAAACAGGGTAATACACTTTTTCTTTAATGCCCAATTCTACACCAGTTAAATCAAATTCAGCCAAATAAGGGTCAATATCTACTACTTGATTTGTTAATATTTTTACTTTTCTTTCTTCTTGTTCTTCCTGTTCAATATAAATATATGCTACACCTGTATTTTGTATTTCATCGCAAAGTTCTAATGTTAATTTCATGCCTGCTTCCGCAACTACTTCGCCTGTCATAGCATCAACCACATTTTCTGCCAATATTGCGCCTTTTACTCTATTACGAAGTGCTAATTTTTTATTAAATTTATAACGACCTACTTTTGCTAAATCATAACGTTTTGCATCAAAAAACATACCTCTTAAAAGTGTTTCAGAACTTTCTACCGTTGGAGGCTCTCCAGGACGCAGTTTTTTATACAGTTCCACTAAGCCTTCTTCATAAGATTTTGAAACATCTTTTTCTATTGTAGCAAGTATTTTAGGTTCTTCTCCAAATAACTCTAGTATTTCTGCGTCACTGCCAATACCCAACGCTCTAATTAAAACAGTTACAGGTACTTTTCTTGTACGATCCACTCTAACATAAAAAACATCATTAGAGTCTGTTTCATATTCCAGCCAAGCACCTCTATTTGGTATGACGGTAGCAGAAAGTAGTTTCTTTCCCACCTTATCAAAATCAGAAGCATAATAAATACCTGGAGAACGTACCAGTTGGCTAACAATAACACGCTCTGCACCATTGATAATAAATGTACCCGTTTCTGTCATCAATGGAAAATCTCCCATAAAAATTTCTTGTTCTTTAATTTCATCTAATTCTTTATTATATAATCTTGCTTTAACTTTTAGAGCTGCCGCATAAGTTGCATCTCTTTCTTTACATTCTTCAATAGAATATTTAGGCTCAGAATCTAAAGTAAAATCAGTTAATTTTAACTCCAGATTGCCGCTAAAATCCATAATGGGAGAAATATCCTCAAAGACCTCTTTTAAACCTTCATTCAAAAACCATTGATAACTATCTTTTTGAACTTCAATTAGGTTTGGCATTTCAAGAACTTCATTGATTCTTGAGTAACTCATTCTTACACTGTCACCCAAAGGGAGTGCGTGAATTCTGTTCTTTTCCATCTATGTCACCTCTCGAAAATATTCATTACACTGTGGAAACAAGTTTTTTTACACAAAAAATTTAGAATCAAACAAAGCTAGACCTTTGCTTGTACCACCTTTCATCAGCAGTCATAACAAAAGTCTTTCCATGAAGATTCTAATTTTATAAAATTAGGGTGTTTCTGCATATTCACAAACCCCCCTTGCGTAAAATTGCACAACACTTCATTATTACATATTTTCTTTATTGATAAGTTCTAATATAATATAACATTTATTTGGTACAAATTTTCATAAAAATTTGTTGAAATTTATTTGCTGCTGTGTTATACTATTAAAAAGAAAATATATTAGTGTGTAGCTTAGCTGATATAGCCAATATTTTACCATATCATGGTCTTGTTGTCAAGGTCTTTTTTTTATGCTTATTTTTTATAATTTTAGTAATCTACTAATACTTTGAAATCGAAATAATAATAATTTTATTCAGCAATTATATTTAAGGAAGTGTTGTGATTATGAAAAGGCTTTTTTCAGTCATTTTTATCATACTTTTTCCATATTCTATTGTGTTATTATTAATTAGTTTGTTTTATACAACATTAATGAAATATTTTTTTCATAATAATATTTATATTGGTATTTTTTATATTGGAATTTTGTGGATAATAGCATTAGTTAATGCTATTTTTATTTGTATTAAAAATATTATAAACAATAAAAATACACTTGAAACAGCAAAAGTAAATATGATAATAAAAATAATGCAAATACCTGCCTATCTATTTATTTTTGTAATAGGGCTTATTTGTATGTTTACAATATTTACATTTGGAATTTCTTTTTTATTAATCATTTTAGATTGTGCTTCCATTTTTTTAACTGGAATAGTTGGAGTATCTGCTGTAAAATGTAATTATGAAGAAAAAATTTTATCATCAAAAGAATTGTTTATATACAGTATATTACAATTTGTTTTTTGTGCTGATGTTATTAGTGCTATTATATTATATCAAAAATCAAAATCTGCAAATATTTTAAAATAACCATGTTAAATATATTTTATATTAGAGGGGACGATACTATGGAAATCACTATTCGTATTGCAACACCACAAGATGCAAAAGCACTGCTTGATATTTATTCTCCCTATATAAAAAACACTGCTATTACATTTGAATATGAAGTTCCTTCCTTACAAGAATTTACAAATAGAATTATTCATACACTACAAAAATATCCCTATATTGTAGCAGAAATAAATAATAAAATAGTAGGATATGCTTATGCTAGTGCATTTAATGAAAGACCTGCAGCCAATTGGACAACAGAAGTATCTATTTATGTAGAACAAAACAGTAAAAAAATGGGTATTGGAAAAAAACTTTATAAAACATTAGAAAAAATATTGTTATTACAAAATATTGTAAATGTAACTGCTTGTGTTGCTTATCCAGAACAAAATGACGAATACCTTAATACAAATAGTTTAAATTTTCATATTCATATGGGTTATACTATTGTAGGAAAATTTTATAAATGTGGTTATAAATTCCATAGATGGTATCATATTATTTGGCTTGAAAAACATATTGCTCCTCATATTGCAAAACAGCTCCCTTTTCAAAAATTTGATGATATCAAGCCCATTATTGTTCATAAAGGAAACATTATTTTATAATATATAAAAACTAAAAATACATATCAAATTAACAATATCATTATTACATATTGCTAATTACATTTGAACCAAATAAAATTTCATTTTGTAATATAAATAAGTACCTACATAATAAAAACAGGTACTTATCTATATATAATAAACTACATTATTTTAAATTCCACTTTTCTCCGTTAGGCATAATATAGATATCACCTGAAAGTGTCTCCAATATACTACCATTATATAGCATTCTTACTATCACTTCTTCTTTGTATTCTGGATATTCATGCCATACACTAAAGTACAATTTATTTTCTTCTCGAAACCGAAATGACTCTCTATTTCCAATAGAAAAATTTATTTGTTCAGGCCATATTATTTCAAAATCATTATCATTTGATTGTCTTGTTAACATTAAAGGGCTTGTATGTAAACGTAAATTGTAACAATCCTTTACAGAACAAAGTGATATTTCTGCTATTTTTACAATATTAATTAATTGATTACATTCATATTGAATTTGTGAAATTTCTATCACCTTTTTTATAAAATCTACCTCTAATATCGCTAAAATACCGTTATCATATACAGGCACTCCAAAATAGTGTCCTTCAATAGATAATATATCATACACTTTTCCATCAGGATAATGTATAATATATAAATGGCTGCTATTTATATCGCCTTTTTGAAACAATTCCTGTGCTTCATATAAATCTCCTCCTGTATAATCCATACTCCAATACCATTCATGTGTACCACATACAGGTTGTAAATTTGTTATTCCATTTAAATCAATTTGTTTCATAAGCACAGCACCTCTTTTCTTATTTATATATTAATTTCTCCAGTCATATATAATACAGCATTGCCACCTATTTTTACTCTTTCTCCTACATTTTGACAATAAAGTATACCACCCCTTTCGGAAAGCTGTCTTGCTATCATGTTTTGTTTTCCGAGTCTTTTAGCCCAAAATGGTATTAAACTGCTGTGTGAAGAACCTGTCACAGGGTCTTCATTGACATTTAATTCTGGTGCAAAATATCTTGAAACAAAATCTTCTTGTTCTCCTTTTGCTGTTACAACAACACCCAAACCTACATTTAATTCCTTCATTTTTACAAAATCTGGTCTTAATTCTTTCACTTGCTTTTCATTTTCAAGTAAAACCACCAAATCCCTTGATAAATGCGTTTCTAATGGTTTCACTCCTATTACTTCTTGCACTTTCTCTATGACATCTATTTTTTCAGGCATACGAGAAGGAAAATCCATTTCAAATAAATTTCCTTTTTTCTCTACTATCAATATACCACTTTTGGTATGAAATTCCATACTATCTGCATTTTTATCTATAAAATTTGAAATAATATAAGCTGTACCCATTGTCGCATGACCACATAAATCAATTTCTCCTCCTGGAGTAAACCATCTTAAACAATAATGTTTGTCCTCTTTATATACAAAAGCCGTTTCAGATAAATTATTCTCTTTCGCTATATTCTCCATAAGTTTCTTTGATATTGCTTTTTCCAATACACAAACTCCTGCTGGATTTCCTCCGAATACTTTTTCTGTAAAAGCATCTACTACAAAATATTTCATAAATACTATGCTCCCTTATTATTTTGTTTAATTCCTGAAATCTACAAAGTTCCTTTCTACTTAAATATTTTAAAAGTTCTTCAATATTACTAACTAATATTTTATTCTTTTATTTTTACTAAATCAATACCTGCCTCTTCTAACATTACCTTTGACATATCATCTGGATAGTCTCCCTTATATACTACTCTAACAATACCTGCATTAATCAGCATTTTTGCACAAATCACACAAGGTTGCACATTTACATACAATGTTGCACCTTCTGTTGTGTTACCCAATTTTGCGGCTTGTATAATCGCATTTTGTTCCGCATGAAGTGCACGACATAACTCGTGACGTTCTCCTGAAGGAATACCCATTCTTTGTCTTTCACAGCCTCCTAATTCTGTACAATGCCTTAATCCAGAAGGTGCGCCATTATAACCTGTTGTAATAATACGATTATCTTTTACTATAACCGCTCCCACTTGGCGTCTTAAACAAGTAGACCTTGTTTTCACTACCTCTACAATCTGCATAAAATACTCATCCCAACTTGCTCGCATAACACTTCTCCTTTCTGTTGTACAAAAGCGGAGAAATCACCATTTTGGGACTTCTCCGCTTTATTATTATATCATTAAATTCATTTTTTTAGCTTCAAATGTCAATTCTTCTCTAAACTGTGGTGCAGCGAGAGAAATCAAAAGTTTTGCTCTTTCTCCTGCTGTTTTACCTTTTAATTGTGCAACGCCATTTTCTGTAACAATATAATCCACATCATTTTTACCTGTTGTTACAATAGAACCTGGTGTCAATGTTGGTTTAATTTTTGATATTGCACCATCTTTTGCCGTAGACTGCATTGCAATAAATCCTTTTCCGCCTTTAGATAAATTTGCACCTCTTACATAATCAAGCTGTCCACCGCTTCCACTGTAATGTTTTGTACCTAAACTTTCTGCACAAACCTGTCCAAATAAATCAATTTCTACTGCTGCATTAACAGAAATAAAATTATCATGTTGTCCAATAATGTAAGGATTATTTGTATAATCTACTGGGTGCATTTCAAAAGCAGGATTATCATCTACATAATCATACATTTTTTGTGTACCCCATGCTAATGTTGCAATAGTTTTTCCTTTATTGATAGGTTTTCTTTTATTTGTAACAGCACCACATTCCAATAAATCTACCATGCTATCTGTAAACATTTCTGTATGAATACCCAAATCTTGTTTATCTTTTAATAATATACCAACTGCATTAGGAATACCACCAATACCTAACTGCAATGTTGCGCCGTCTGGTACTAATTCAGCAATCATACCACCAATTTTTTTATCATTTTCAGATAAAGGAGGGTTTTGCAGTTCTGATAAAGGTCTATCACTTTCACATACTGCTGTTACTTCTGAAATGTGTATCAAATTGTTACCAAATGTTCTTGGCATTTTTTTATTTACTTCTAAGAGTATAATACTTGCTCTTTCTGGCATTGCTGGTACTTCTGCACCAGACATACCAAAAGAAAAATAACCATGTTTATCCATAGGAGAAACTTCAGCATAAAATACATCCAATCTTGGCATAACTTCACGCCAATACAAAGGCATTGTGCTGTAATGATTTGGTATATAGTCATAAAGTCCCTGTTGAATTACCTTTCTTCCTGGACCACTTGTAAACCATGAAACATAATCATATTTTCCTTTTAATTCTGGGTCTAAAAAAGCAGAACCAGGTTTTACAGATAATATTGCATGATGATAAACATTTTCAATTTCACCTTTTTTTGCTCTTTCTCCCACTGCTTGTATAATAGATGATGGTTCACCTAATGCAGTAGGGCAAGCACAAATAAATCCTGATTTCACATGTTTTGCTAATTCTTCTGGGCTTGCTAATTTTTGTTTATACATTTCTTCAAAACGATTTCCCATTGGTAACGCCTCCTTTAAAATATTTCATTCACAGTTTTTTGGGGAAATATAAATTACATTGTAAAATTGGGGAAAATTTTACAAATCAATTTTATCAAAAATTTATAGAAAATTCTAGCTTTTCATAAAAAAAATTACTTTTCCAAAATAAATATTTCTTTTTAATACTCTTTCAATATTATCTTGAGAATTTAATTTAATAATATCTTCAATATTATACTTTCATCATTATACAATTTCTGAGATAATTATATAATATTGTTAATCAGAGTGATATTTATAAGTACCTCTTTTAATAAAAAAACTCTTTTACGCCTTTTCCACCTAAATAATGGAATTTTTTTCCTTGATATCTTTTCTGTGTTATCATTTCTTGTTCTATTTCATCTCTTATTTTCCACCAGCTTTTTCCCCAATTTGCAAAAAGAGTATCTTCTTCTGGTGCTCTTCCTAGCAATCTTTGCACCCAAACACTAGGTGCAGTATATTCTAAAAACAATTTTACTCTTTCTTTATATTCTTCTACAGAACAAATTTCAAATAAACGATTGTTATAATCCTCAGCCATTTTTGTATCTTTTTCAATATATAAACTATGTAATTTTACATAGTCACTTTTTAATACAGATATCAATTTTGCACTCTCTATCACATCAATTCTATTATCCCATGGTAAATTTAATATCAAATGTGTGCATAAATGAAAACCATATTGCTTTACCAGCAAAGCAGACTCAATATATTCTGGCAATGTGTGTCCTCTATTTATTTTCTCAAGACTATGATAGTTTGCTGTTTGTAGTCCCAATTCAATTGTAATTTCTATATTATTTTTTTCAGAAATATTTTTTAATATATCTAAATATTCTTTTCTAATACAATCAGGTCTTGTAGAAATAGCAATTTCTACAATGTTCTGTTGTATGGCTTGTTCCATATAAATTTTAAACTGTTCTGGAGGCAAATAGGTATTTGTAAAACTTTGAAAATAAGCAATAAACTTTTGTGCTTTATATCTTTTTGAGATATATTCCATATTATATTTTAGTTGTCCTTCCACAGAAAAAGCGTCGGATTTTTGTTCCAATCCGGCGCCCTTTTCTCCGCAATAGGTACAACCATAACTGTTATATTTACGATTTGGACAACTAACAGCAATATGAACAGGCAATTTATAAACCTTTTGCCCATAATGCTCTTTTAAATAAACAGCATATCGGTTATAAATATATTCTTCCATATTTTTAGGAAATCAGATAACTTTTTATTGCTTCTGGGATAGTTTCTTTGTTACGACTGATTGTCATGATAAAATCAACATTTGCTTTTTCAGATAATTTTTCTAATTCATCAATAAAGGCAAATAAATCATCATCTGTCATATATTTTATAATATTGTTTAATCCATCAATATAGATTTTTTCAATATCTCCATCTTGAGATAATATACCACATATAAATCCAAAGAATATTCTCTGGTCTTCCATAACAAAGCCTGTTGTATCTACAAAACGAATATTGTAATGTAAGTCATACATATGTCTATTATCATCATCAATAAATACAATATGTCCATCTGATAATTTTCCTGCTTCATTTGACATATCAATCAAACGTTTTGTTTTACCTTCACCTTTTTCTCCTACAAGTATCTGTATCATCGTAATCTCCCCCTTGATATGGTTTTATGATTTTTATCAATTTTATTTTCATAGTGTATACTAATTTAATTATAGTATTTTCATTATAATGTTAAATATTCTATAAAAAACAGTAAAATCCTTCTTTTTTTATGGCTTTTTTTCAAAACACCATATTTTGTACTTTATATACAATATTTATATATCAATATTATGCACTTTTTACATTAAAATATCATTCTATAAAAGAATGACTATAAATATAAAACTCCTCTTGGCTTGTTTGATATTTTTTATCCATTTTTTCCAAATGTTCATCAAAACGCTCTGCATCTTTTACATCAATATTCATTATTGGACTATCATAATAAGTCCATTTTTTACCTTGTAAAGTATTTTGTTTTAACTCTTTCACAAGCATTGCAGTAGGATATTTTCCGTTTTCAGTACAAACATGATATTTTTTACAGCACTGAAAACCGACATTAACATAATTGCTTGGGCTTCCAAATATCACTATAGCATCATATCCTATTTCTAATGCTTTTGTAAAAGAATATTCTAAAAGCATTTTACCATATCCCATTCTTTGATATTCTGGCAATATACATACTGGTCCAAATGTTATAATTTGCTTTTCTTTGCCACATTCTTCTACCAATTTTGATTTTGTATACATAATATTTCCTATGATTTCACCATCTTTTTCTATTACAAAATCCAATTCTGGTATAAAATCCTTATGATTTCTCATAATGTGAACCAAATAATGCTCCACACAGCCAGGAATATACAAATTATAAAATGCTTTTCTTGTTATTTCTTCTACTTTTTTATAATCTGACTTCTTTTCATTTCTAATTGTAATCATTTATAACTCCTTTATTATCATTATTTTTCAAAATAAAAATATACTCTCTCATGAAGCATATTTTTATATATTTGATATGTCTTTTCATCAATTTTTTCAGGGTATGTCATAAGTCTCAAGGGCAACATACCATGTCCCTTTTGCAATGGTGGCTGTAAATATTCATATTCATTATAAAACATTCCTTGTCTTTCATAAAACTGTATTCTTTTTATTGATGTTTCATTATCTGGCAATTCTACTTCTAATACAAAAGGAGAATTTTCATGTTGAAAAGCAAATTGTAAAAGTTCTCCTCCAATGCCCTGCCTTCTTAATTCCTTTTTTATTGCCAAATGTTCTACATAGCGTATTTTATTTAATTTCCATATACTAATTAATGCAATCACCTTTCCTTGCTGGTCTTTTTTTCCAAAAACATCAAAATATCCCTTATCATATAGCATTTTATGATTTTCATAAATACGCCTTTGTTGGGGTGGAAATGCTTCTTCCATCAAATCATACATACTTTTGATATCTTCACTTTTTAACTTTTCAAATTCCATATATAATAACTCCTATATTTTGTAATACTAAAAAACGGCATACTTCAAAAGTATACCGTTTTTTTATTTTTTCCAATTTGCCTTTATACTATTAGGGAATATCTATTAATTTTGAAAGGCTTTTATACAGTGTTGTTCTTTAGAATGGTCTAAAACAGCATAGAACACAGAATCGAAATATTGTCCCATTCCTTCTTCTAAAAGTTCCTTCCACCAAATTGCTACTTCATTGGGGTCATTGCGAAATACACCACATCCATAAGCACCAAGTACTATATGCTTTGCATTTTGCTCTGCAAATATTCCCAAAGCTAGCTTCATTCTTCGACGCATAACTTTTTTAGCTTCTTCTACATTTTCTCCTTTTAAAACTACCTGACCCATATTAACTGCTGGTAGTGTTAACACAGAAGCTTTTACAGGTGTTTTTGTTAATCGGAATGTTTCATCACGGAAAAATACTACTTCTGGAGAATAAATCCCATAGTCTAAATACATCATAGACTTATGAGCACGATTTTCATTATAATATTTTTCATGTGCTATTAATGTAGGGTAAAGTGTACTAGAAACCGCTAAGCTTTCTTCTTGTGCTTTAGCTCCGTTCAAAAAACCGCCTCCCGGATTTTTTGCACTTGCAAAGTTCAATACACCGATATTAGTTTTCCCTTCCATTGTAAATATGCGAATAGCTTCTACTGCGGAAACATTTTCAACTCTTGTTTCTGGTTTGCCACAATTCTCACATACATTATACTTTTCTATAATTTTCTTTCCTTCTTTAGGAGAAATCAATATACTATATTTAATGGATTGTTCTATACATTCTTTTATCACAATTTGCCTTTTTTTTAATTCTTGCCTAATTTCATTTTTTGTTATAGGCTCATAGTATCCCTGTTTGATAATCTCTAAGGTTTCTTTTGCCATTGCTTTTCTATCCATAGTCAATACCTCCATAGAATAAGCTTATATGAAAAGTTACCTCAGCTGAAATTTTTGTTACATATTACAATAATATTGTATTTCATCAGTAATATGAAGTCAAATTGGGACTTGTATTTTACATCAATTATTTTAATGTTACTGTTGCGCCAACTTCAGAAAGTTTTGTTTTAATTTCTTCTGCTTCTTCTTTAGAAACTTGTTCTTTCAATACTTTTGGAGCATTGTCAACAACTTCTTTTGCTTCTTTCAGACCAAGTCCTGTTACTTCTCTAACAGCTTTGATAACTTTAATTTTTTCAGCACCAACATCTGTCAACTCTACATCAAATTCTGTTTTTTCTTCTGCTGCTGCACCTGCTGCTGGACCTGCTACTACTGCAACGCCTGCTGCTGCAGAAACACCAAATTTTTCTTCTGCTGCTTTTACTAATTCATTCAGTTCTAATACAGTCAATTCTTCTACTGCTGCAATGATTTCTTCAATTGATAATTTTGCCATGTTAAAGCACCTCCATAAATTTTTATACAATAATCGAATTATTATTTTTTAATTAATTATGAGTAAACTCATTTGTTTATAATATTTAAAGCAATATGCTCTAAACAAAAACATTATAAATGATATTATTCTGCTGCTGCTCCATCTTTTTCTGCAATCTGTTTGATAACACGTGCGAAAGAAGAAACAGGAGATTTGAAGCTGCCCAAAAGTTTGGAAAGCAATACTTCTCTGGAAGGAATTTCAGCAATTGCTTTCATACCTTCTGCATCATATGTGATACCTTCTACTACACCAGCTTTAAATTCCAATACTTTTAAGTCTTTTGCTGCTTTGCTCAATATACCTGCTCCTGCTGTAGCATCTTCATAACTGAATGCAAATGCACTTGGACCTTCTAAATATGGGTCTAATCCTTCAAACTGTGTACCTTGAATTGCAAAACGTACCATTGTATTTTTATATACTTTATAGTCAACGCCAGCTTCTCTTAAACTTTTTCTAAGTGCTGTATCTTGTTCAACAGTCAAACCTCTTGCATCTACCATAACAACTGAAGATGCTTTGCTCAGTTTTTCTTTAATTTCGTCTACTATAACCTTTTTTTGTTCTACCTTTGCCATTTCTTTACACCTCCTTAATACTATATAAAAAATAAAATATTTTTCATAAAAAAAACTCTCTGCACGCAGACAAAGAGAGTATAATTCATACATTTTCCTCGGCAGGATTTATGCTTTCGCACCTGCTGTCTACGGCAATATTTTTTTCAACTTTTGCAGTATAGCATATCATATATAAAATGTCAATATATTTTCATAATGATTTCTAAATATATTGATATATCCTAATAAGTAAATTTGCTTATCACTTTGACGAAACAAAAATTATGTAGTATACTCATATTATTATAGCTTAGAAGCGAGATGATAATATGAATAAAAACGAAATCTATAATTATTTAAAAATAAAAAATATTTGGCATGAAATTACAGAACATAAAGCTGTCTATAATATGGCTGAACTTTCTGAAATTGATGTTCCTTATCCAGAATGTGATGCAAAAAATTTATTTGTTCGTGACGACAAAAAAAGAAATTACTATCTTATAACAGTCAAAGGGGATAAAAAAGTAGATTTAAAAGAATTTAGACAAAAAAATAATACTCGTTCATTAAGTTTTGCATCACAAAATGATTTAATGAATATCATGCATTTAACACCTGGTTCTGTGACTCCACTTGGTATATTAAATGATGAAGAATTAAAAGTAGATGTATTTATTGATGAAGATTTCAAACAATCGCCACAGCTGATTGGTATTCATCCCAATGACAATACAGCAACAGTATGGTTGAAAATAGATGACTTAATTAATATTATAAAAGAGCATGGAAATCAAATTAATATCATACAAATTTAATTGTAACATCTTAAAATTACATCGTCAAAAAATAGAATGAATAAAAGAATTTTATGGATTATGAATTTATATGAAAGTTTCCCAAAAATGATATATAATTTTCAGTATTGGAAAAATGCTTTTAGCTTTTACTATAAAAAATTTACATGTTATACTATAATAAGCAGATTTTAGATAATTATATTGTATTATTAAGCAATAAAAAAAGAACCTTTTTCATAAATAAAAAAGATTCTTTTTTTATAAAATATATAAAATTAAAATTTTTTGTATGTATTATGATATATCGGAAAAACTTTGCAATACACCATTTTTAAAAACTAACTCAAAAACCTTATCATATACATAAAAAGCAAATGTATTGCCTAAATATCCTTTCTGGGGTTCTTGTCCAATTATCACTTTTCCTGAAAAATATAATCTTTCTGAGATATTTTTATAAATATGAAATCCTGCATAATTAAGGTCTTCCTCTTTATCAGAATAATCAATATATTTTGCTTTCACTCCATTTATTTCAGGATATATATTATACTCATAATTTACCCATAGATTTTCCAAAAATAAATTATTTTCTTTTATAGCAAATTGTACCAAAAAACCTTTTCTACAATTAGTACTAAACATTTTTATATTCAAGCCATAATTTTCTGGCTTAAATAACTCATACTTCTTTAATTCATAAAATCTAAATAATTTATCACTATGTTTGTCATTAATAAATACCCATTCTTGATGATTCCATAGAAATAAATCTTCCATTTGTACTGTCATTTTTTTCCTCTCAATTTTAAAAAAAGCAGTCAATAATGACTGCTTTTTCATTCATAATTATTCTGTTATTTTAGCAGGGTTGATTTTTACACCAGGACCCATTGTTGTAGAAATTACAACGCTCTTCATATACTGTCCTTTTGCTGCTGCTGGTCTTGCTTTTATTAATGCACTCATAAGAGTCTGGAAGTTTTCACTTAATTTTTCAGAACCAAAAGATACCTTACCTACAGGAACATGAACAATATTTGTTTTATCCAAACGATATTCAATTTTACCAGCTTTAATATCTTTTACAGCTTTTGTTACGTCCATTGTAACAGTACCTGCTTTTGGATTTGGCATTAAACCTTTAGGACCTAATACACGTCCCAAACGACCTACAACGCCCATCATATCTGGTGTTGCAACTGCAACATCAAATCCAAACCAGTTATCATTTTGAATTTTTGGAATCAAATCTTCTGCTCCTACAAAGTCTGCTCCAGCGGCTAAAGCCTCTTCTGCTTTATCGCCTTTTGCAAATACTAACACACGAACTGTTTTACCTGTACCGTGTGGAAGAACAACAGCACCACGTACTTGCTGGTCAGCGTGTCTGCTGTCAACACCTAAACGAATATGTGCTTCTACAGTTTCATCAAATTTTGCAGATGCTGTTTTTTGTACTAAATCAATCGCTTCTGCTGTATCATAAAGCATTGTTTTATCAACTAACTTTGCTTTTTCAATATATTTTTTTCCTCTTTTCACTTTCGTGACCTCCTTATGTGGTAATATCGGGAGAAGTCCCTCCCACTTGCCTGAGCGTACTAACTCTATTTTAATAATTATTCTTCTACTGTAATGCCCATGCTTCTTGCTGTACCGCAAACCATGCTGTATGCTGCTTCAATAGATGCAGCATTCAAATCTGGCATTTTTGTTTCAGCAATTTTCATTACTTCTGCTTTTGAAATTTTTGCAACTTTTGTTTTATTTGGCACACCAGAGCCGGATTCAATACCGCAAGCCTTTTTCAAAAGTACTGCTGCTGGTGGAGTTTTTGTAATGAAAGTGAAACTTCTGTCCTGATATACTGTGATAACAACAGGAATAATAAGTCCTGCTTGAGAAGCTGTTTTTTCATTAAATTCTTTACAGAAACCCATAATATTAACACCATGCTGACCTAATGCAGGACCAACAGGTGGTGCTGGTGTTGCTTTCGCTGCTGGAATTTGTAATTTGATATAACCTGTAACTTTCTTTGCCATTTCGGCACCTCCTATAAATGTGGTAATTAACGGGAATTTTGCCCTCCCACGCACAAGCCCTTTCTCACTTCTTACTTTATGGCTGTGCAAAAACGAATATTTTATGAACTACCCATTGTACTAAAACAATGGGCTTCCTGTTTATTTGAAATTATCTTCACAGGTATTGATTTAACAGTATCATTATACTTTTTCAATTTGTCCAAAATCAAGTTCAACAGGTGTTTCTCTGCCAAATATAGACAGTTTTACAACAACTGTTTTTTTGTTAGTATTAATTTCTCTGATAACACCAACAGAATTTGCAAAAGGACCTGCTATAACTTTTACAGCATCACCCAGTTCTACATCTATATTTTCAATAGAACTGCCAATACCCATAGCAAATACTTCTTCATCTGTTAAAGGAACAGGCTTTGAACCAGGACCAACAAAACTTGTTACTCCTCTTGTATTTCTTACAACATACCATGTATCATCATTCATAATCATTTTTAGTAATACATATCCAGGAAATACTTTTCTCTGCACTGTTTTTTTCTGACCATTTTTCATTTCTACAACATCTTGTAAAGGTACACTTACCTCTAATATTTGGTCTTGCATACCTCTATTTTCAATGATTTTTTCAATGTTGGCTTTTACTTTGTTTTCATATCCAGAATAAGTATGCACAACATACCATTTCATTTCATTTGATGCTTTTACTTCATCTGGTCTTATTGTTTCATCAGACATAATACCATCCTTTTTCTACTTGAATTATCCTAACAAACTCAATATACAATCATATCCTGCTGAATATACTATATCCATACAAGAAACAATAACTCCTACTAAAAGAGATGTAAGAATCACTGTTACTGTTTTTCTAGCCAAATCCTGTTTTGTAGGCCAAACAATTTTTTTATATTCCGCTTTATAATCCGCTATGGTTTCTGAAAATGTAGGCTTAGCATTTTTATTTGGCTGTTTTTTTTGTTTTTTCGATTCGTTTTTTTCGCTTGGGTTTGTGGTGTTGTTTTCTTCCATACTGCTCACTTCCTTAAAAACAAGTAATTTCCCTCATTACTTTGTTTCTTTGTGTAATGTATGGGATTTACAGAACTTACAATACTTTTTCAGTTCCATTCTGTCAGGCATTGTTTTTTTGTCCTTTGTTGTGCTGTAATTTCTTTGTTTACATTCTGTACAAGCTAAGGTAATTCTTGTTCTCAAAACTTCCACCTCCATTGGTTGAATTTTCTGCATAAAAAAAAGACTTTCGTCTTTCTGATAAACAGAATATCATAACTCTTTTTTATTGTCAATACCATTCAAAAATATTTTTGTTTAAAAGTCATCCACCAAAATTCTATTCATAATAGTAAAAACGAAGTTTTCCCTTTAAAGTTTTGTCCAACTTTTTTAAAAGTTGGTGGGGTAGTGGGGCAACGCCCCACGGTCTTTATGCTTTCAAGCGTGTTTTTGAAGAGGGAGCAAACTTGTTCGCTGAGGGAACTTTTCACAAGTGAAAAAGGTTCCCCCTATCTTCTATTAAAAATATATTTAACTATTCTCTAGTTTTACAAATAAATTATAAAATTATTTTATTATTAAATTTGTTTTCCTGTATCCCTAAAAGTAAAAATTCCATCATAATCACAATTTAAAATATCAGCAATCCTGTGTAATTCTTTTTCAGTTAAATTATCTCTTTTTAATTTATTATAAAGGTTTGTACCATTGTAGCCTAATTTATCACTTAATTCTTTTATAGACATATTTCTTTCTAATAAAATTCTTCGTATTTTCAAGGACATTCCCATATTTTGTACCTCTTTCTTTTTTAATAATTATATACTTTTTCGTATAAAAAATCAAATTCAAATATAATTTTATACTTTTAAATATAAAATTAGATATTGATTTATTATACTTATTAGTGTAATATTATTAATATAAGTACTATATTATACTTATCAGTGGAATATTGTTAATATAAGTACTATATTATACTTTTAAATAACAAAATAGGATGTGAAAAAATTTTTTAAAAATAAATAAAAATATAGAAAGGACAAAAACATGGGAAAAATTTTAGATGCATTTGCAAACAACGAACTTTATACAACAGAAGTAATTGAAAAACGAAGTCCTCAACGTCAAAGACTAATAGAAAAAAGTGATGAACTTCATAGCAAACTAGAACAAAAACTAAATTCTGAAGACAATGAACTATTAGAGCAATTATTAGAAGTGATTTTTGATGAAAGCTATTGCTATGCACAAGCAAATTTTATTAGAGGCTATCGTTTAGGCATACTTATGGCTACAGAAATATTCTCATAACAAGATTCTTTTTTACATCATCTATAAGCATACATAACAAAGTCCACAGCTACAAACCTTTTTAAAAAGTTTGTAGCTGTGGACAACATATTTAACACTATTTTATTTTTCTTCCATATGTTTTAATATACATTCTAATGTTTGCTCACTAATCACGTGTTCCATACGACAAGCATCTTTTGCAGCTGTTTCCTCATTTACACCTATCTGCATTAAAAATGATTTCAGCACACAATGCTTATGATACACTTTTTCTGCTACCTCTCGTCCTGTTTCTGTCAATACAAGCTGATTGATTTGTCCTACTTTTACATATCCTGCTTCTTTTAATACAGACATAGCACGACTTACACTAGGTTTAGAAAATCCTAATTCATTTGCTACATCTATAGAGCGAGCAATACCATTTCTTTTTTCCAGTATCAATATTGTTTCCAAATAATTTTCTCCTGATTCTTGTAACTTCATATTATTTCACCACACTTTTACATAATACCATAATATATGAATACTATCATATCACATTCATTTATAATAATCAACAAAACAGTATTAATAAAAGATATTTGTATTTTTTTAGCATTATTATTGACAATATAACATATCAGTGATATTATAACAACATAAATTAGTTTAAGCTAACTAAGTGGAAAGGAGCTGTTATTTTATGAGTGTTGTTATTATAGGTGGTCATGACCGTATGGTCTGTCAATACAAAGAAATCTGTAAAAATTATAAATGTAAAGCAAAAATATTTACACATTTGCCAAGCAATTTCAAATCAAAAATTGGTAATGCTGATTTATTAGTACTTTTCACAAGTACAGTATCCCATACTATGGTAAACGGTGCTTTACAAGAGGCAAATAAAAATAATATTGCAGTAGCACGTTCTCACAGTAGCAGTTCTTGTGCATTAAAAAAAATATTGGATTATCATTGTTTATAAATATTGCTCTCACTTTATCCCTTTTTATTTATAAAAGGCATATTGTATTATACAATATGCCTTTGCTGTTTATTTCTATGTTTTATTATAAAATTGTAAAAGGAATAAAAGCATTATAATTATCATCATTTCCATTCTAATCAATGCTTGTTTTTCTTTTCTATATCGCTCATAAAATTTATTTTTTTGAAATTTTTTCCCTAAACGCTCTTTTTCACATTCTTGTTCTTCCAAATAACTATAATATCTATTCAATATTAAAAATATCATATATATAATCACTAAAACAGAATATGTTTGAGGTTTGTTCCAACAATATATTACAGCAAATAGAAATGTCCATAACAACAGTTTTCTAAATCGTTTAAAAAATGTTTTTCCCTTCATACAAAAAGATTAATTAGTTTTGTTTTTTCAAATAATTTTCTAAAGCCTGTGCTAACTGGTCTGGACAACTTGATGTTCTAGGTCCACAAGTAACTCCTTTTAATCTTTTCGCTACTTCTTCTGCTGGCATACCTTCTACTAATTTTGCTAACCCTTTATGATTTCCGTCACAACCATTATGAAATTTCAAATTGTATACTTTTCCTTCTTCTATATCGAAGTCAATTTTTACTGCACAAATTCCCTTTGTATCATATGTTATATGCATATTATTCTCCTCCTAGTATAATGTTTATTTAACAACATTTGCTTTTTACATTATTGTATCAAATATACTTTGCAAAGTCTATATATAAGCACAAGATATTTTTTATCTTGTACTATTTGCAGATATAAAAAATGTAATAAAAAATATCACTGCTGCCACTAAAACAATAGAAGCACCTGCTGATGTTCCACATTCATAAGAAAACAACAAACCACCCAAACAAGCAATCCATGTAATAAGCATTGTAATAACATGATAGCCTTTTGTATTATTAGAAATATTTCTTGCTGCTGCTGCTGGCAATATCAAAAGAGAATTAATTGTCAATATTCCTAACCACTTTATTGAAATCATAACAGTAATTGCTACTAGTATTACAAATATATTTTCTGTAAAAACGGCATTAATGCCCCTACTTACAGCAAAAGAACGGTTTATACTTACAAGTAGTAAGTCATTATACAACAATATCCATACAATATAACAAATAATTAATGTTACAATAATCAAATATAAATCTTTTTGTGTAATTGTCAATATATCTCCTATTAAATAATAAGAATATTTTGCAAAACCTCCCTGTTGTGACAATATTACAATACCTAATGCCATAGCAGTAGAAGAAAATACACTAATAATACTATCCGAAGAAAGTTTATCAGCACATTTTACTTTTGTAATGGCAATACTTAAAAATATACCAAATGCAATCATACAAAGTAATGGTTCTTTTAATCCTAATATTGTTCCTATACCAATTCCTGTTAAAGCACTATGTCCCAATGCATCAGAAAAAAAAGCCATATTATTATTTACTGCCATAGTACCAAGCAATGCAAACAAAGGCGCTAAAAATAGTACCGCTAATAAAGCATTTTTCATAAAATCATACTGCAAAAATGAAAAGGGGATTTTTTCTAATATTTCGTATATCAGTTCCATACTTTTTCCTCCCCTGCAAAATATCCAAATGTTTGCTGAAATGCTTTTGTTTGAAAAACATCTTCTGCATCTCCCTGCTCCGCAACTGTTTTATCTAACAATACTACTTTATCAGCATAACGGCGTATTAAAGCCAAATCATGAGATACAAGAAGTACAGCAATATGATATGTGTTTCTTAAATAGGTTACTTTTTTATAAAATAAATCCAGCCCCGTAGCATCTACACCAGAAACAGGTTCATCTAATATCAACAAATCTGGCATAGGTTCTATTGCCATTGTGAGCAATACTCTTTGTAGTTCTCCCCCAGATAAATCTCCTAATTTTCTATCTAAAATATGTCCACAATCCATTTCTTGCAATCTATTTTTTAAATTTTGTTTTTGTTGTTTGGAGTACCCTAGCCAAACAGGTTTTTTTATTTTTGTTGCTATCATAAAATCTGCTACACTCACAGGCATACTTTTATCAAAAAGGAGTTGCTGAGGTACATACCCTATCACAGTATTTTTCATTTCTTTTCCATCATGTTTTTCATAATGAATTTTTCCAGTGTATTTTTTTTCTCCCAATATTGCTTTTAGCAATGTTGTTTTTCCTGCACCATTTCTTCCAATTAAAGCAGTAAGCTGTCCACAGTGAAATTCCAAATTTATATTATCTAATAATATATCTTTTCCACTTTTAACAGAAAGATTTTCAATTTCTACACGACATAAACCACAACTATTATGAACATTCATTTCAATGCCTCCTGTATTACGCTTTCATTCTGCTCCATTGCCTGCAAATAGGCATCTTTTTCTAATTCTCCTGCCGTAATGGGATTTAATAGATATACTTTTCCATCTACCTCTTTCGCCAATAATTCTGCATAACTTTTCCCTTTATCATCAGCAGTAAAAAATATTGTAACATTTTCTTTTTTAATATGGTCTATCATTTCTGCCAATTCTTTTGCAGAAGGTGTTTTTTCTTCTTCTACAAATACCTGTTCTTGTATTATAAATCCATATTCTTTTGCAATATAGTCAAATCCTTCATGAAATATAACAACTTTTTTATTATCAAAATAATGATGTTGTTTTTGTTGGAACTTCTTTATATTTTGTCTAAACAATTCTAAATTTTTAATGTACTGTTGTTTATGTTTACTATCCTTTTCACATAAAGCATTACAAATATTTTCTGCTTGTTTCAGTGCATTTTCAGAATATAGCCATATATGTCCATTATATTCTTTTTCATTATGTTGCATATGTTCATCATCATGATGATGGTGCTGCTGCATTTCTAGTAATGTAATTCCTATAGAAGTATCTATAATAGGCAAATTTTGATATTGTTCTTTTATACCTTCTAAAAAAGATTCTATTCCAGCACCATTAACAAATAATAAATCTGCTTTTTCCAGTGCTTTTCTGTCTTTTGTCGTAATTTGATAGTCATGTAGACAACCTGTTTGGGGTTGTGCCATATTTTGTAGTGTAATACCTTCCACACCATTTGTTATATTTTTTGTTAATATATAAATAGGATAAAATGATGTAACTACTGTGATTGTTTTTTGCTGTTCTGTCATTTTCATTTGTGTGCATCCTACTAATATAAACAAAACACAAATCACTATTACAATGTATTTTTTCATGTTCTCCTCCATAAAATATGAATATGATTTTCGTCTATTTTATACGTAAGCCTTTTTATTGTCAATGTTCTTTTCATTGTGATATAATGATATCAACAGTTATTTTGTAGACTTTTATCTGCACTCAACAATTTTATTTATAAAAAACTTTACTTGCTAATGTACTAATATAGTTTTACACCTATTTAGAAAGGAGAGAATACTCTGAAAAAACTAACAGAAGCGTTTTACAAAAGAGATACACTCATTGTTGCAAAAGAGCTAATTGGAAAATACATTTCTCATACTGTAAATAATGAACAACTTATCTGTCGTATTACAGAAACAGAAGCATATACTGGAATATATGATAAAGCATGTCATGCTTATGGTGACCGTCGTACAGAACGTACAGAGGCACTTTATTTATCTGGTGGTCATTCTTATGTTTTCTTAATTTATGGTATGCATTATTGTATGAATGTCGTAACGGAACAACAAGGTACTCCTTGTGCTGTGTTATTAAGAGGAGGACAAGCTATTTCTCCATTAGACAGCCTTTCACAACAAAGATATGGAAAAAATTATAACAGTCTTACTACTTATCAAAAAAAGAACTTTGCAAATGGTCCTGCCAAATTAGCTAAAGCACTTGCTATCACAAAAGAACAAAATAAATGCAGTTTATTACAAAATGATTTTTTTATATTTGAACAAGAAAATGATGTGCCTCCTATTATTTCTAGCAGTCCTCGCATCAATATTGATTATGCAGAGGAATATATTCTAAAACCATGGCGCTTTTTTGAATCTACATCAGTATAGTGCACAATTGTCATTTGATTTTACCATATAAGAGGAGGATTTATTATAATGTTCAGAACAATGCGACGTAAAAATCAAATATTATCACAGCAAGAAAATATTTCTATACTACAAAAAGCAACATCAGGCACACTTGCATTATTAGGTGATGACAACTATACTTATGCTGTTCCTCTTAGTTATGTATACCATAACAATAAAATTTTTTTCCATTGTGCTAAAACAGGGCATAAAATAGATGCGATTAAAAAACACAATAAAGTATCCTTTTGTGTAATTGAACAAGATACTATTATTCCTGAAAAATATACCACCTATTTTAAAAGTGTTATTGTATTTGGAACAGTACATATATTAGAAAATGAATCAGAAAAAAGAAATGCTATTGAAATACTTGCTGAAAAATATTCCCCACAGCAAAAAGAGGGGCGTTCAAAAGAAATTAACAAAGAGTTCAAACAACTTTGTATGATAGAACTTAATATCGAACATATCAGTGGCAAACAAGCAATCGAATTAGCAAAACAAAATATACAATAAAGCGATAAAAAGCGACAAATATAATTTGCCGCTTTTTTATATTCATTATTCTACTGTAACAGATTTTGCTAAATTTCTTGGCTTATCTACATCGCATCCTCTTTCTACCGCAATATAATATGACAGTAATTGCATAGGTATTACTGTTGCAGATGCTGTAAATATTTCACTTGTTTTTGGTATATAAAATACCTCATCTGCTACTTTTTCAATGCTTGTGCTACCTTCTGTAGCAATCGCTACTACTTTCGCACCCCTTGCTTTTACTTCTTTGATGTTACTAATCAATTTTTCAAACAATGTCTGTTGTGTTGCTACAGCAATAACAAGTGTACCATCTTCTATTAATGATATTGTACCATGTTTTAATTCTCCTGCTGCATATGCTTCACTATGAATATAAGAAAGTTCTTTCAATTTTAAAGAGCCTTCCAGAGCTGCTGCATAGTCAATGCTTCTGCCAATTATAAAAACATCTTTTGAATGTGCATATTGTTTTGCTAATGTTTTTATTCTATCTTCAAACTTAAGCAGTTCTTGTACATCATCAGGCACTTTTTTCAATTTTTGAATATAATCTATCATTTCTTGCTCTGTAATGGTTTTTCTTGCTTCTCCAAAATACAGCGCTAACAAATACATAACAGATAATTGTGTGCTATATCCTTTTGTAGTAGCAACAGCAATTTCAGGACCAGCCCATGTATAAATAACATCATCACTTTCTCTTGCAATAGAACTTCCCACTACATTTACAATAGAAAGTACTCTCACACCATGTTTTTTTGCTTCTCTTAATGCGGCAAGTGTATCTGCCGTTTCTCCAGACTGACTTACAATAATACATAAATCATTTTTTTGTAATATAGGCTGACGATATCTAAATTCAGATGCCAAATCTACTTCAACAGGAATTCTTGATAATTTTTCTATAATATATTTTCCTACAATAGAAGCGTGCCAAGCACTCCCACAAGCAACAATGTGTATTCTGTTAATATTGTTTACTTGTTCTGTTGTCAATTCAATTTGGTCTAATTGTATTTTATTCTCTTTTATCCTTGGCAATATCGTTTTTCTTAAACCTTCAGGCTGTTCCATAATTTCTTTCATCATAAAATAGTCATAGCCGTCTTTTTCTGCTGCAGAAACATCCCAAGTAACATGGAATATTTCTTTTTTGATTTCATTTTTATTCAAGTCAAAAAGCTGTACACTATCCTTTTTTAATAAAACAATTTCGTTATCTTCCAATAAATAATAATCTCTTGTATATTCCAAAAGTGCTGGAATATCAGAAGCAATATAATTTTCATTTTGTCCTATTCCTACAAGCAAAGGACTATCTTTTCTTACTGCAACAATTTCATCAGGGTGTTCACTACAAAGTACCCCCAAAGCGTAAGCACCTCTTATTTTATCAATTACTTTTATCATAGTATCTACTAAGTCACCTTGATAATAATAGTCAAAAAGTTGTGCTACTATTTCAGAATCTGTTTCAGAAACAAATCTTCTTCCTTCTTGTTGTAAAAACAATTTCAATTCCATATAATTTTCAATAATACCATTATGAACAATTGAAATTCTGCCGTTTTCGCTGCTGTGAGGGTGACTATTTACGTCACTTGGTGCACCATGTGTTGCCCATCTTGTATGACCAATACCTACACTTCCATGTATACCATTATCCATTTTTTCAATCTTCTGTTTTAAATCATGCAGTCTACCTTTTGTTTTTATTGTAAAAATATTGTCTTGATATACAGCAATGCCTGCTGAATCATATCCTCTGTATTCCAATTTTTCAAGTCCTTGCAGCAATACTGGTGCTGCCTCTTTTATTCCAATATATCCTACAATACCACACATAATTTTTTACCTCCAGTTATTTTATTTGTACGTTGTTTTCTTTTTGTATAAAAAGTTCTCTTTTTATTTTGTAGAAAACCTGCGTCCCTGTACAAATGGGCGAGAAGCATCCGCCGAATATTTCGATACTCTTCTTCCTCGTCAACTACCCTACATGAGTTCTGGCGCTTATGTATATTTCCTCCTTATTTATCAAAACGCTTGTAGGAAGCGTATAGCAAATTACTATTATTCGCAATATTGTATCATACTTTATAATATTGGTAAAGTGTTTTTCATTTGTATTTTGTATACTAATATCATAATGTTCTATTAATAATACTTTTTATTATTATATTATCAATAAAAGTTATCCTATTACAATTATCACATAATAAAATTGACCAGATTGCCCTTTTTCGTTATAATCTATAATAATAAATGTAAAACATCAATATACAAAGGAGTATAAACAATTATGGAAGAAAAAATGACAATCAAACTGCCTTTAATTCCATTAAGGGGTTTAACAGTATTTCCAGATATGACTACAAGCCTTCCTATCGGTCGTACAAAATCATTGGAGGCATTAGAATATGCAACAAAACACAAAATGCCTGTATTTTTAATTACACAAAAAGATGCCACTGTGCAAGACCCTGAAAGACAAGATTTATATGATATTGGTACCATTGCAACAGTAAAACAAGTGTTAAAACTTCCTGGCAATCTAAATCATGTAATTGTAGAAGGAGAAAAACGTGCAAAATTAATACAATGTGTATCAGACGAACAGTGTGACTATGGTAATGTTATGGAAATTGAACAAGATTTTGAAGGCGATATTTCTCCTCAAGAAGATGCATTAATGCGTATTGCAATGGACTGTTTTGGAGAGTATGTTACCGCTACAAGAAACAGAAATACTACAGAACTGCTTTTAGCTGCAACAGAAGCTGCTGAAGCAAAACAACCTGGAAAACTAGCAGATGTCATTGCAGGTATATTAGACATTAACGAAGAACAAAAACAATATTTGTTAGAATTAGTAGCGCCAGAGCAAAGACTGCGTATGGTAATACAAACTGTAAATTATGAAATTGAAATACTAAAAATCAAAAAAAGTTTGGAAACAGATGTACGTCAAAAAATGGATAAAACTCAAAAAGATTATTTTTTAAAAGAAGAAATGAAAGTTATACAGCAAAAATTAGGAGATAAAGATGGTACAGAAGCAGATGCTGAAAAATTTCGTCAAATATTAGAACAAAAAAATCCTCCTCAGGAAGTAAAAGAAGCAGTAGAAAAAGAAATACAAAGAATGTTAAAAATTCCTGTTTCTTCTCCAGAATACAATGTATCAAGAAGTTATATTGAAACAGTACTTGCTTTACCATGGAATGAAAAAATAAAATCAAAATTTGATTTAAAAAGAGCGGAAAAAATATTAGAGCAAGACCATTATGGTTTAAAAAAAGTAAAAGAAAGAATATTAGAACATTTAGCTGTCAGAAAATTTGCTCCAAAAGGCAACAGTACAATACTTTGTCTTGTTGGTCCTCCTGGAGTAGGTAAAACATCTATTGCAAAATCTATTGCATCTGCATTAAATTTAAAATATGTTAGAATGTCATTAGGTGGTATCAGAGATGAAGCAGAAATCAGAGGTCATCGTAAAACGTACGTAGGTGCTATGCCAGGACGTATTATGTATAGCATGAAACAAGCTGGCACAATTAACCCTCTTATGCTTTTAGATGAGGTGGATAAATTAAACAAATCTTACAATGGCGACCCTGCGGCAGCATTATTAGAAGTATTGGATGGAGAACAAAACAGTACTTTTCGTGACCATTATATCGAATTGCCATATGATTTATCACAAGTATTTTTTATATGCACAGCAAATACTACAGATACCATACCTGCACCTTTGCGTGACAGAATGGAAATTATACAGCTTTCTAGTTATACATCACAAGAGAAAAAGCATATTGCGCTAGAACATCTTGTTAAAAAACAAAAAAAACGTCATGGTTTAAAACCAAATCAATTAACACTTTGCGATGGTGTAATAGACAATATTATAGAGGGCTATACAAAAGAGGCAGGTGTCAGACAATTAGAGCGTATGATTGGTACACTTTGTAGAAAAGCAGTCAAAATGATATTATCAAAAGAAAAAACAGAAATAACTATATTACCAGAACAATTAGAAGATTATATAGGAGCAAAAAAATATCATACTGATACAATTTATAATACCCCTCAAATTGGCATTGTAAGGGGGCTTGCTTGGACACAATTTGGTGGTGAAACATTATCTATAGAAGTGAATACCATGGCTGGAACGGGTAAATTTGAGCTCACAGGCAATATGGGAAAAGTAATGCAGGAATCTGCAAAAGCAGCAATGAGTTATATACGTTCTCAATGTGAACGCCTAAATGCAGAAGATAACTTTTATAAAGAAAAGGATATCCATATACACATACCAGAAGGAGCAATACCAAAAGACGGACCTTCTGCTGGTATCACTATGGCACTTGCTATGCTTTCTGCACTCACAAATGCAAAAATTAGAAATGATGTTGCTATGACAGGTGAAATTACATTACGTGGTAGAGTATTGCCTATAGGTGGATTAAAAGAAAAAATACTTGCTGGAAAAAAAGCAGGTATTGTAAAAATTATATTGCCTAAACAAAATGAAAGAGATTTAAAAGAAATTGAACAAGAAATTAAACAAGGTTTAGAATTTGTATTAGCGGAAACAATGGAAGATGTCATACAAAATGCTTTAGCAGAAGGAGAAAAAATATGGAAGTAAAAAAATCCTCTTTACAAGCTGTAGGAGTGAAATTTGAGCAATATCCTGATGATAATAAACCAGAAATTGCTTTTGTAGGAAAATCAAATGTAGGAAAATCTACACTGATTAATGCTATATTAAATAGAAAATCATTGGCACGTACAAGCTCTCAGCCAGGAAAAACAAGAACAATCAATTTTTATAATGTCAATGATAGTATTTATATTGTGGATTTACCTGGGTATGGTTATGCCAAAGCATCTAAAACAGATATTCAAAAATGGAGTGTTATGATTGAAAAGTATCTCCAAAAAAGAGAATGTCTTTTAGGTATTATACTACTTATTGATATTCGTCATGAACCCAGTAAAAATGACATTATGATGTATAACTGGTTAAAACATTATGGCTATGACATTATTATCGCTGCAACAAAATCAGACAAATTAAACCGAAGTCAAATACCAAAACATTTAAGTGTTATCAAAAAAACATTAAATTTATTACCAGAAGATAAATTGATAGCTTTCTCAGGTATAACAAAAACAGGTGTAACAGAACTTTGGGAAGAAATTGATAAATTATTAATAACAGACAAATAAACATATCAAAACGTATATTTGTTTGTGAAAGGGAAAATATATATTTTCCCTTTCACAAATATTATTTTCACACAGTAAAACTTTTTGCTTTTTAAGGAGTGTTTTTATGAAAAAGCGTATTTATTTGTCTGAAACAAATAAAAAATTAGGTGGTGTATGTGGTGGTATTGCACAATTTTTTCAATTTGAGCCATCTATTGTTAGAATTGTATTTGTACTTTTAGCATTATATTTCCGCATATATTTCATTATTATATATATTATACTTTGGGCTGTGCTCCCTAAAGAACAATATTAAAAATATGATTGGTAACATGTTCCTACATAAAACAATAATATTGTGTCATACTAGAAATGTAATACAAATAAAATTGCATTTAAAGGAGGACATTATATTATGTCAGCAACAAATAAAACATCTAGTAACAAAATTAATGTGCCAGAAGCAAAGGCAGCTTTAGAACAATATAAGTTTGAAGTAGCAAATGAAATTGGTGTACCATTAAAAAAAGGTTATAATGGTGATTTAACTTCTGCACAAAATGGTTATGTAGGTGGTTATATGGTTAAAAAAATGATTGAAGCACAAGAAAAAGCAATGGCAGGTAAAACACAAGGCTAATAGTATTGTATTATCATCATTATAAAAAATAAAACGGTTGATTTGTTTATTACTAAATAAAAGAAATCAACCGTTTTTGTTTATTAAGCAGAATATGAAAAAGGCTGCCGAAAACATCGACAGCCTTAACAGGGTATACCCTGCTTTTTCCAAAATTATTCAGCTTTTGGAGCGCCTACTGGACAAACACCAGCGCAAGAACCACAGTCAATACATTCTGCTTCTTTGATAGCGTAAACACCACCATCTTCGTAAATGCAGTTTGTTGGACATTCGCTCATGCAAGCACCACAACCGATACATTCAGAACCAATTTTATGAGCCATTGAAAATACACCTCCTATCAAAATATACAATGCTATTTTATATCAAAAACAAATAATTAGCAAGTTATTTTTTAATTTTATACATAGTTTTTGTCAAAAAAATAATATTTATGATATTCTACTGATTAATTGTATAAATATGGTAATCATTCTGTCAAAACAGTATTAATCATTTTATAAAAAAGACGATATTATTAATGAAACAGTGTTTGTTATGTTTTAATATAATAGGAAAGGAGAAGATGATTATGATGAGAGGAATTAATAATTATTACCGTAACTATAATAACTTATATGGCGCAAATGGTGCAAATAATTATATGAATGCTACAAATTCACTTAACCAATTAAAATTGCAGCAAGCGTTAGATAAGTTGGACTCCAAAAATAAAGCTACAGGCAATACTTCAAGTAATTCTTTAAGTAGTAGTGCTTCTACATTTTTACGAAACTATAATAGCAGTATGTCTGATTTAATGTCATCCTCAAATTCTTTAAGAGATGTCAACAAATCAGGTGTTAGTAATGAACTAACCGTAAATAGTTCCGATACAGATGTTTTGACCGCTACTAAAAATTACACACTCAGAAAAGAAGAAAGTTTTGATGTTTCTGTACAACAATTAGCAGCAGCGCAGCAAAATGTGTCACAAGCCATTACAAGCAATCAAAAAGCAACAGAAAATGCTGAATTGTCTATTGTAACAAATAAAGGCACAGCTAATATCAATGTTAGTTCTGTAAATGCAAATGGTGTACAAAAAACAAACCATCAAATGTTGAATGACATAGCAAAAGAAATTAATCGCCAAAACGTTGGTGTAAGGGCATCTGTAACATCAAAAGACGGTAAAAGTACATTACAATTAACAGCAAAAGAAACAGGTACAGATAATTCTTTTGTTGTAAATGGAAAATTCGCTCAAGACAATGGACTTGATAAAGCAGAAACAGAAGCACAAAATGCAAAATATTCTGTGACAGATAGTTCAGGTGATACACAAGATTTTACATCTAATTCCAATAAAGTTAGTTTGGATTATGGTAAAGCAAGTATGACATTAAAGAAAACTGGCGATGCAAAAGTAACCGTTGGTGTAGACAATAACAAAATAGCAAATGCTGTGGAAGACCTTGTTGATAAATACAACAAAGCATTATCTGTTGTTTCTGCTAATGAAAACAGAGGAAGTGGTGTAAAAAATCAATTAAATAGAATGTTAAATGGTCCAGCACCAGAAAAATCTATGGAATTGATAGGTATTACTAAAAATGCAAATGGTTCTTTGTCATTAAATAAAGATACTCTTATTGAAAAATTAAAAGAAGACCCAGATTTGACAAAAGATATTATTAGTGGTAGTCATGGCTTTGCACAAGGTGTTTATAGAAGTGCTGAAAGTGCTCTTTCTCGTCCAGCAAATGCATTGATTAGCTCTGATTTAAAACAAATTCAACAAGACTCTAGTATGGATACATTGAATTTAATGCATCGTTTTTCAACATCAGGTGCTTATAATTTAAACAATTTTTATAGCGTAGGTCTTTTAATGAATATGTTAGTATAATAATTGTACCCCCTACAACATTGTAGGGGGTATTTTTTTATTTGATTATTTCTTTGTAAAAATAGTAATGTATGTTTAATGTTTCTTCTTTATTTTTATGCTTTTTCTGCTGTTAAAACACCATTTCCTACAGCATACTCTGTTTGCTGTTTATATTCCTTTTGCTGTTTTATCACATCAAATAATTCTTCTAATGCTTCGTTTACTGTATGAATTGGCTTTATATCAATATCCATTTCAGAAAAATGATTCTGCCAATTATCTGCTGGTATCAGTACCTTTTTTGCACCTGCTTCTTTTGCACCTGCAATTTTAGCGGATACCCCTCCTACGGGCAAGACATCACCATAAATACTAACTTCTCCTGTCATAGCAATTTTATTATCTACTTTGATACGAAATAATGCAGAATACATAGCACAAAATATCGCTATACCTGCAGAAGGTCCATCTACAGGCACACCTCCTGGAAAATTGATGTGTATATCATATTCTTTCATAGCAATACCAGTCATTTGTTCTAATGCCGTTAATACATTTTCAACAGATGCTTTTGCATTGCTTTTTCTTTTGCTTTCGCATTGTCCGTTTTTAAATGACTCTTGTTCTACAATGCCTGTTATTGTCAATGTTCCCTTTTCCGTTTTTGCTTTTTGTATAAATGCCTCTAATGTTAAAAGCATTCCTCTTGTGCCACTTCCATATACTGCTAAGCCATTTACAACACCAATTCTTTGCTTTTTAGGAATTGTTTTAATCGGTAACGGTTGATATCTTCCTGTTTCCAGCACCCAATCTAAATCTTTTTCATTAATAGTTGTTCTGCCTTCCAATATTGCTAATGATGCCGCAGACTGTACAATATTGACTGTTTCTCTGCCATTAGAAGCATACCTTGCAATTTTTTTACAAAGAGTAGGGGCTTTTTCAAATCCTACATTTTCCATAGCGTTTTCTGCAATTTCAATAATAGAATCCTGTTTTAAACTGTCAAAATAAATTTCCATGCACCGAGAACGTAATGCTGGAGGAATTTCTTCAGGACTTCTTGTTGTTGCTCCTACCAATCTAAAATCAGCAGGCATACCATTACAAAATATATCATGTATATAGTCAGGTATACTTCTGTTTGATTCACTGTAATATGCACTTTGAAATCGTGCAATTCTGTCTTCTAGTACTTTTAAGAGTTTATTCATTTGCATAGGATGTAATTCTCCTATTTCATCAATGAATAATATACCTCCATGTGCTTCCGAAACTGCTCCTGCTTTTGGTTGTGGTATACCTGCTGTACCATATGCGCCTGCACCTTGATAAATAGGGTCATGCACAGACCCCATAAGAGGGTCAGCAATACTTCTTTCATCAAAACGTAATGTTGTAGCATCTAGCTCTACAAATTTTGATTTGCTTCCAAAAGGTGAAATAACATTTTTTTTTGCTTCTTCTAATATCAAACGCGCTGCTGCTGTCTTTCCTACTCCTGCTGGACCATATATTAAAACGTGCTGAGGGTTTGGACTACAAAGAGCTGTTCTTAATGCCTTGATTCCTTCTTTTTGCCCTATCACATCATCTAATGATTTTGGTCTTGTTTGTTCTGATAATGGTGTTGTCAAGTGTATCGTTTTCATTTTTTTGAGTTGTTCTTGTTCTTTTCTAAATTCTAGTTGACTTGGTATTTTTCCCTTTTCTTTTAGACTTCTATAAAAATAAATTGCTGCAATACAAGAGAAAATAATTTGTACAATAGTTAGTAACAAATAAAGACGATTCATATACTTTTCGCTCCTTTGTAAATCTTTTCTATTGTATTTTTATCTATTTCAGCAATTTTATACCATAATTTCATCTAAAGTTTTTTGACTAATTTTTTTAAAAGCATTAAGTATTATAAATATTCTTTTAAAATTGTATTTCCCTTTTTAAAAGAATACTCTTTTGCACCTATTTGTATGGTATTGATTTCATTTTTATCAGAAATATAAATATGTATTACACCAATATCTTTATTTTTGTATTGTATTCCTTTTCCGTATACTGTAATTGTAACACCATCATTAGCAAATAATAAATGGTGATTTTTGAATTTGCTGATATTAATATCCGAAATAGCATTTAATATTTTCTTTTTTTCCACTTTCTCTGTAATATATGTTGTTTTTGCTTCATAGCGTTCTATATAAACTGTAACATTATCATTTGTAAATATAATATTACTAGGCAATAACCAATAAAATAAAATAACAGCTAAAAAAACAAATACAATAAAAAAAATCAGCTTACCTTTCATAGCATTCATATAATACCTCTCAACATAATAAAAATAATATTTTATATATTTTTTATCATTACCAAATTTTTATAGTCTGTGTAAATCTGGTTTCCCCTGTTACCATAATATGTAAAGCACTTGGCACAAAACTTTTGTTTTTATATTCTGGTGTGCAGATATATCTTGCTCCATTTCCTTTTAAAAGCAGTTTTTCTGCCACATCATCATATCTTTGTTTTAAATCTACTATTTCTTGAGGAACATATAAAATATTATTGCTTTCATCTTCTCCTCCAAATTTTAGAGGAACAATATACAACAAAGCAAGTATATTTTTTTGATAAAGTTCCAGAGCCATTTCATGAGTTTTTATTGATGAAAAATTCATTTCATCTGTATTTTTTTTGTGAAATAACTTTTTTAATAATCCCAATTTACTTCCCCCATTTATTTCATTCGTTCCATTTCTATGCAGTTCCATATTTCACCCATACATTCATAACTTTCTACATTTTCCTTTTTTACCTCTTTAAAGCCACAACTTTTATAACACTTTATTGCATCAATATTATTTTCAAATACTGCTAATGTAACATTATTAACTTTTAAAATATCAAATGCATACTGTATTGCAAGCATAAGCATTTCTTTTCCATATCCTTTTTTACGTTTTTTATCATCTACTATTACAAAACCTAATCTAATTTTATTGATATCATTATCTATAAAACGCATTGTAAAATGTCCTATAATACTATTTTCATCAAAAGCTGTCATAGCAAATATATTATTGTTATTTTTATCATTGTTATAATATACATTCATATTCTTCGCACAAATAGGATATTTTTGAAATCTATCTGCACTCCATTGCCTAAAAGCATATTCGTTTTTTGTCCATGTTATAATAGCTTCCGCATCACATGCTTTATATGGTCTTAATCTTATCATATTTTAATAACCCCTTCCTATCAAAATGATGATTTTATTTTTCATTTTTTTTATTATTAACTTCTTCTCTACCATATAAATAAATTACAATACTACTTATTACAATACAAACTGTAATAATAAATGGTAGCACAATACATGGTTCTTCTGAAATATAATGAAATGGATTTTCATAGCAAGAACCAGATATCTTTTCTAATGCTTGTATCACTTTTAATCCATATAATTCTAATGAAAAAACAACCATTCCTAATAGTATTCCCAATATACCAATACATTTATATTGCATGATAAACACCTGTCTTTCTATATTTTCAATATTGATTATGGTAAAAATACATTTGCATCATATAATTTACATTGCTCTAAACCTATCATTGATGCATTGCTTTGAATAGGCATAATATATTTCAAATTATTGTCTGTTTGTATATATGCTACGATTGTATCAAAAGACCCTAAATTCATTTTACCATAAAATAGCATTGTATTTTTTGTTTGTTTTTCTTCCAAAAAACTATTTATATTTTTAAAAATTGTTTCATCATCTATCAAAACATCAGTATTATCATCAGGTATTAATACACTATCTACATCATATTGATTGGCTATATTAGATTCTTTAATAATTGCTGTTCCTTTCATGCCGTTATTATCCATTACAGGCATATATATCAAATATTCTTTTAAATTTGAAGTATCTTCATTTATAAACTTTTCCATTAAATTGTAATCAGTATAAATTTTTTTATATTTTTCTGTTTCAAAATATAAAACCATATCATCAAAAGGATTATTTATATTTTTTTCATCTATCTTTTCTAAATGAGTGAATGGATTATCACAATATAAATTTTGCTGTAATTTTTCATTTTTTATATTACATAAATAGTTTTGTATTTGTAATTTAATAGATTCTAAAACTTTTATATCAGAAGAAATATATTTTGATTGATAAGTATTAAAATTAAATGCAGTAATAAAAAATGTGGTGAGAATACATAATACTAAAATCATTTTGTTTAAATATTTCATAAATAGCACTCTCCTTTGTACTGTTTTTAATTAGTTTAACATAATACACTATTTTTCGCAACTACTTTCATAAACAAGAAATATTTAAACACACATTCTTTTTAACTGCTGCTTATTTTATCTAAAAAACATTATCATAATAACTTATTGATGTTAAAATTCTACCACTAGTTGCGTAATTGTCTAAAGTGCTATATAGAAAGCAAATAAAAATTTTGTTATTATTTCAGTATCAAAACAAAGGAGGATATAAAATAATGAATTTTTCAGAAAAGCTATTCACATTACGAAAAGCAAATAATTTAACACAAGAACAATTAGCCGAAAAACTTGATATTTCAAGACAATCTATTTCAAAATGGGAAATCGGACAAGCAATTCCAGAAATTGAAAAAATAATCGCATTGAGTACAATTTTTGATGTCACAACTGATTATTTATTAAAATCGTCAGAAATAGATGACTTATCTATAAAAACGAAAATGCTGGAAAAACAGCAACAAATAATATTAATTCAGGAGCAAAAACATAAGCAAATATTAAAATGTATTCTGTATTCTATTGCAATATATATGATATTTTTCGCAATATATTTTATTGGACATTTTCATTTCTGGTATCAAATCTATCTATATTTTTTGTAGGATTTCTTATTACTACTGCTATTATAATTTTTACATGTGTTAAAATACCTAGAAATAAAAAATGATAAATCTACCAGAGAATATTTTTTTATAAAAATAAAAAGTCTTAATATTTAGTTTTTCTAAATATTAAGACTTTTATAAAAGGCGCTGATCGGATTTGAACCGATGCGTAGAGGTGTTGCAGACCTTTGCCTTACCGCTTGGCTACAGCGCCATATTTAATTAAATGACCCGACCGGGAATCGAACCCGGGTTACAGCCGTGAAAGGGCCGTGTCTTAACCGCTTGACCATCGGGCC
>JBCLQL010000009.1:0-90307 GCA_041223565.1 Lachnospiraceae bacterium 46-61 | reverse complement strand
AGGAAAGGGCGGTACACGTTCCTAACGGCGCGGTCAATGACGGTCTTATCGACGGGCTGCAAGCCCTCCTTGCCGCCGACGATCAGCTCACAAAGGGAGAGGATAAAGTCGCTTTTCAGCGCAAGCGGGTTGTCGTCCTCGGAATAGTTGAGGTTTATATCCATAGGGTTGACGTAGTGCGGGCTGGTGGGAGAAAGCCTTATCACCTGTCCCTGTAACCTCTGCACAAGGGGGTAATACTCGGCTTCCGGATCGCAGATAATAATGTCGTCGTCCGTAATGAGGAAAGCGTTTGTCATTTCTCGCTTTGCCGCAAAGGATTTTCCGCTTCCCGGCGTTCCCAAGATCAAGCCATTGGGATTTTTAAGCTGCTTGCGGTCGCAAAGTATCATGTTGTTACTAAGGGCATTTAAGCCATAGTAAAGGCTTGCGCCCCTCTGAAAAAGCTCCTGCGTGATAAAGGGGATAAAGATTGCCGTGCTGCTGGTTGTCAGTCCCCTTTGAATGGGGATAAGGTTCTCACCGATAGGGACGCTTGACATAAACCCCGCTTCCTGCTGGTAGTCCAGCCGGGTGAGGGCGCAGTTATATTTCTGTGCAATCCCCGCCGCTGCGAAAATGTCATTTTCCAGCTTTCTTTTTGTGTCTGCCATGTTCACCACAAGGAATGTCAAGAGGAACATTCTTTCATTGCGGCTCTGTAAGTCCTGCAAGAGATTTTTCGCTTCGCCGCCAAACGTGGCAAGGTCGGACGGGATTATATCCATGTCGTACCCTGCGCGGACGGCTTTCTTCTGTTCTTCGATCTTCATTTTGTCAAGGTCGGTGATTTTGCGCTTGACGGTCTTAATGGCTTCCGTCTGGTCGATACTGTGGATATGCAGGTTGACAATCACGCCCGTTTCAAGGTCTAACATATCCGCTAAAATGCGGTCGTTTAACTCCGGCGCAAGTATCTGCAAGAACGATACCGCGCCGATCTTGCGCCCCATGCGGAAATACCGCCCCTCGCCAAAACGGAATGAGGGCGGGGCGATAAAGTCCTTTGTGGTAAGCCCGGACGGGGCAAGCCATGAGAAATCAAATTGAAACGGCTCCCCCTCCGGGTGGAATACCCCGTGCATGGTCTGTAACCGTTCATAGCCTGTCTGCGGTCGGGCAGATACCCCCAGCACCTTGAAATTGTTCAGTATATCCGTTTCGATACGGGAAAGCCGGGATTTTGCCGCGCTTATGTTGTCCGCTTCAATACTGAACGTGATATATTTGTGCTTCACAAGCCCGTTGTTCCCTTTGGAAAGCTGGCTTTTCAGCATATCCCCGTATTCTGTGCGGATAGAGTTGAAAGCGTCCTCCTGCGCCGGAATGTTGATTGCTTTTTCCGCTTCCTCCCGCTGTGTCCCTTGATTGATGAAAGAGAGCTGCACCGATACGGAAGCGTCAAAGTAGTTGAGGAAGTCGCACCAGTTTTCAAAAATGGCGGTCTTGTCGTCTGCCTGTGCAAGCTGGTAATTTATATCCTCGTAGACAATGCTCTTGCTGTATTTCTTTTCCGTTATCCGGCATATCCCGTCCGGGTACAGGTTGATGTAGGGGATTGTCTGCTGGGCGGTGTGCGCCTTTCCGTCCCCCTTTGCCTGTCTGATTGCGGCGGCGATCTGCTTCTTCTCGCTTCGGGTCAGTTTCCGCTTCGCCTTAGTTCCGGGGCTTTTTCCCGGTGCGCCGCCTTTGGTTGGTTCCTTTGACAATCGCTGATACCTCCTTTTCCAGTTTCCGCTGCTTTTCCAAGACAGCGTATAAATTCTGTGTCTGATAGGGTCGCTCCTTTGGTCGGACAAATTTTGTCTGCATGATGTTTTTCACCACGGTTTCAAGGGGCTGTCCGTGTTTCTCGTACATTGCCATGAGGAAGCAGGGCAGCATGACGACAATCATCACAAATGCCGCCGCGCTGGTTCCCGCGCTGTCCTTTAGCAAGAAAAAAAGCGGCAAGCCTGTAATGAGTGCTGCCGCGAAACAAACGATCTGCCGCTTCGTGAGGTTGAAAGCGACTTTTGTTTTTATCTTTGATAAATCCTTTGGTACGGGTACATACGCCATACCGAAAACCTCCTTTCCGTCAAAGCTCTATGCTGTTCTTTGTTTCATTCCCCCATGTGTCCCAGCCCGCCGTTTCCTGCCTTGCGAAAAGCTCTATCCGGGGAATGTCGCCCATAAGGGCAATGATTTTTTCCCGCGTTATGTCCGGCTTTTTGCTGTGCTGCTCTATGGGGGAGATAATGAATTGATGAATACCCGCCGATTTTCTCTTTGGGTGTCCCCGTGTGGCAAACAGGCAGGGTTCCGCGTTTCCCCGCGTCCAAAACCCCAAGCCGTAAAACCATGTGTAGGACTTTTTATTGAGTTTCAGCCATACAAAGGCGGCGGTCTTATAGGTAAAGCCCCAAGCCTTGATAAGCCGCAGGGCTTCGGGAAGCTGGGGGAATGTCGCCCACAAGAAAAGTGCGCTGTCCTCTGCCGCAAGGTCAGCCACGGGAAGCGCGCAAAGTTCCTCTATGCTCATGGTCGGGTAGTGGTGTTCTGCCGCGCCGGAAAGCCGCTTCTGTGCGTACTTCCACGGGGGATCGGCGTAGATTATGCCATATTTCTTTTCAATGGTGTTTCGTTCCTCCTTTCCGTATGCTTTCTTTTAAGCCCCATAAAGGGTAATCAAGGCAAAGGTCAATCTTTGCCCTTTGCCTGTCCCTATTCTATAGGTTTCTCCCGCGTCAAGGTCGGGTCGTATTTTCGCCGCTTCGCTCTGAAAATCTCCACCCTATCCTTGACACGCCTTTAGTGCGCTGAAAAGATTGACTTTGCAAGTGCGCCGGACTTGAACAGGGAAAAGCAGAGGATCACCGTATAGGCAGCAAGGGAGAATATCGCGCTGTGTAGGTTGTCTGCCACGGTTATGTTGTTCACCAGCACCGCGTAAATGCCGACGCACACCATAATGAGGAAGCCTTGAAAGCCGATAGCGAACAGGGCTTTTAAGTAGTTGTTGCCGATCTGCCCCCACTCTTTATTTGTCATTGTTGCAAATGGGATAGGCGACACGGAACAGTAAAGGTAAATTTCTATCATTCTGCCGTAGAGGACAACGGTTATCAGTACGGACATGATTTTCATGCAAAGGCTCACAAGGCTTGTTTCCATAACCAGCAATAAAAGTTCGGGGATTTCCATTGCGTCAAGCCCCTCCTGCATGGAAGCAAGGGCGGCGGCAACGTCAATTTCTGTGCTGCCGCTTATCACCCCCGCCGCGCCGGAAACGACGTGCTGCGCAACGTCAAAGACTGCCATAGTAATATCAAAGGTGTGGGTGACAAGGTACACCGCCACCCACGCCTTGAAAAACCACTTGAAAAACATAAATGTGTCAACGTCGTGCATATTATTCTTTTCCGTTACCATGCTGATTAGCTCCACGCATAGGACGTAAGTAATGACAAGCCCCGCTATGGGGACAATGACATTTTCCGATAATGAGCGTATCATGCTGAAAATGCCCGCGTTCCACCCCTGCGGGGTCTGCCCTACCTCGGCGGCGATAGTGCCGACTTTCTCGTTTACGTCCCCGAACATAGTTGACAGGTTCCCGTTAATGGCTCCTATGAGGATTTCCTTTATCCATTCCGTGATCGCGTCAAGTATGCTCTGCATAGGCTCTTACCCGCGCTTTTTAGCCGAACAGCCCGGAAAGCAGGGGTACAAGGGTCATGCCGATAAGGGCAACGCCGCCGCCCGCCATGAGCTGTGTCATACCTAAATAGTTGAAAAATAATCGAAATGATTGTGAAACTTCAAGATTTGATTGTGTTTTGTAGATATTTCTCCGCCACAGGGGATAAACATCATTCCCCTGTATGCGGTTTTTGAAAACATTAGACTAACCTTTTACCGTTAGCTGGTTTCCCTGTTTCATAAAATTAAAATGTATCTCCACTGTTGTGTTGCGTCTGCCTTCTGATAAATCCTCATGGACAACAATCTCTTTAATGAGTAAGTGTAACATCTCCCTGTCAAGCTCCTTAATGTCGGCATACTGCCTAATCAGTGAAAGCCACTTTGAATTGTCCTCCTGTTCCCTTGCCGCCCCGTCAAGACATTCACGCATCATATCCGCCTTTTTCTGCAAGGCTTCCTGTTCGCTCTGTGCCTTCTCCATCATGCGGGTAAAATTCGTTTCGTTAATCCTGCCCGCCACCCAGTCCTCATAAAGTTTGGAAATCAGCACATCCAGTTCGGAAAGCCTGTTCGCACTTTCAGAAAGTTTTGCTTTCATGCGCCTGCTTTCTTCCTCACTGTCACACTGGCTGCTTTTCAGAAGTTCCTCCATGACTTTTGTTTCATCTGCAAGGGCGAGTGCCGCACAGGTGCGTATCTGCTCCAATACAATCTGATACAGCGTGTCAAGCTCCAAGCGGTGCTGGCTGCAATGTGCCACGCCATATTTATTGTACTTTGCACAGGTCAGTATCCTTGTCTTTGCTTTCGCATTTGCCACACGCTGGTTCATTGTACTTCCGCATTCCCCACATTTGACAAGTCCTGCAAATATCCCATAATTGCCCCATGCGTCCGGTCTTTTGCGCATCTTTACCTTTTCCTGCACAAGATTGTAAGTATCTATATCCACAAGCGGTTCATGCACGTTCTCTACCTGAATCCATTCCTCCGGCTTTTTATCCCCAAGCCAGCCGACCTTGAAACGGTAGTTTGCTTTCTGCGACGCTATCGTGCCGATATAGACGGGATTGGCGATTATCTGCTTGATTGTGGAGAAATCCCACATATAAATGCCCTTTTCACCGTATTCCTTTTCCCATTTTGTCACATGGTTTCGCAAGCCTTTCTTTCTGTTCCACCAACAAGGAGCGGGGATTTTCTCATCCTCCAGTCTGCGCCTGATCCAGTTCGTGCCATGCCCTTCAGCCGCCCACCCGAATATTTTCTGCACAATCCAGGCAGTGTCTTTGTCTGGTATCAGAAAATTCTTATCCTCTGGTGACTTCATATACCCAAACGGTGCGATACATCCGGTAAACTTGCCCTTTTTCGCCTTAATGACATAAGAGGAATGTACCTTTTTCCCGATGTCCTTTGAATAAATTTCGTTGAAAACGCTGCGGAATGCGATAAGGTCATCATCTTTTCCCGTATCTACGCCGTCTGTCACACCTATGTAACGGATATGGTGTTTCGGGAAAAATTCATCCCTCAACTGCCCTGAATGTGTGCTGTTCCGGGTAAGCCTTGACATATCCTTCGTTACCACAATGTCAATCTTGCCCTGTTTGCAGTCGGCTAACATTCTTTGAAAGTCCGGTCTGTCCATATATAAACCGGAATACCCGTCATCAGCGTACACGCCTGCAACTGTATAACCATGCTCCTGACACCACGTTTCCAGCATATCCCGCTGGTTGTGTATGCTTGCGCTTTCCCCGTCAAGGTTATCGTCCTTTGAGAGCCTGCAATATATGGCAACCCGTAAGCTGCTGTGAAGCTGTTGTAATGCTGCGAAATTAGAATCCATCATGCTGTCCTCCGTTTTCCGCAAAACCAACAGTTGTACCGCCAACATCTGCTTCACTGCCTTTAGTATAATCTCTATATTGCGTTTTGTCAATATTATATCTTGCATTATCAATATTATTGTTTTGTATATCCGAACCACTGATACGGTACTGCCTTTGTATCAGTTTCATAAATGCCTGCTGTCCGCTTTGGTTTCCGTCAAAGACCGTTTTTACTGTAATGCCTTTTTTTGTATCGGTGCAATTACCTGTCATGTTACCCATATTTATTCCCTTTCCGCCTGTACCGCCTTCATCTTCTGCAAAAATAAAGACAAGTACAGATTTCTCCGTAATTGCCCTGACGCTGTACAAGGATACGGACTTATTGGCACTGCCATATCCATAAGTTACTGTTATTTTTTAAGCCTTTAAAATGCCCGAAGCACTCTCCATGTTTGCCCTGCCTTTACCCGTCCGGTAATTTTTCCCCGAAAAAGCAACAGGAATGCATCTCTCCATAATGCGGTCATAGATGCGCCCATGCTCCAAATCTGCCGGATTCTGTAATTTTTCCAGTGACAGGTTTGTTGTAATAATAAACGGTTTCCCGCTTTTATAACGCTCATCTATCACGAGATAGACCGTTTCCAGCACATAGGGAGTGTCACGTTCCACGCCTAAATCGTCAATGATAAGGAGCTGGTATCGGTTCAGGCTTTTCAGGTACTCATTTTTTTCGCCGCTGTATATCCCGCCAAGCGCATTTAACAGTTTCGGGAAACTTGTCATCAGCACAGGGATATTTTTCTCCATGAGCGCATTTGCAATACAGCCTGCAAGGAAAGTCTTTCCCGTTCCTACGTCACCCCAAAACAATAACCCTTGTCCATCTTTCTGAAATTCTGCAAAACGCCCCACATAACGGTGCGCATATCCGGCGCAAGGGTGCATTTCATCACAGTTTGCAAACGTATAGCCAAAAAAAGTCCTGTCCTGCAGACCTGCGCTTTTCAGCCTTGAAATGCCCTCCATCAGTTCCTTATCTTTCCGTTTCTGTTCTTCTTTCTCCAATTCCTCCGATCTGCACTTGCATAAACAGGACGGCTTCATGGTACGCCCCATCAGCTTTACAACCGTCTGCTTTTTTGTGCGGCATTTTCCGCACATCAGAAGTCCGGTATCAGCATCAATGTAATCGCCGCTGCCTGCAATCCCCTCCTGCATCAGCTCCGCAAGTATATCATCAACTGCCGCCTGAATATCTGTTTCATTCATAGACTTTCGCCCTCCTTAAACCTGCCATTGTAAACATACCCCTGCTTACCTGCCTTTTCCTGTTTTTCCCGTTTCCTGTCCTCTGCCTTCCAGTATTCCATCGTGGCAAGGTGGTTTTCGTAAGTACGTCCACTGTAAACCATGTATGCAGATAAATGTTCAATCATCTCCATGTATTCATCGGGATAATCTGAGATAAGCGCATGGTATTCTTTTTCTGTAAGAAAAACATTCTCGTACTTTCCGTATGAGCGTGGGGGAGTAATTTTCTCTTTCACACACTCTCTTTTATCTAAGTTCTTATCTCTATTCTCTGTACTCTTATCTCTAATCTCTGGTGGACAGATGTAGGACGGATTTTGCGGACATTCAAAATAAAAAAGAATGTGGAGGTAACAGACAATGGCAAAGACAATTTTTGAGGAAATGGGCGGCAAATACGAAAGGCAAGGCGATTATTTAATACCGTGCTTAACTGTACCCGCCGAAGAAGAACAGCCGATAGGCATCTGGGGACAGCGGCATTTGGATTATCTGAAGCATCACTGTAAAGTTACATACACCAATCTTCTTACAAGCGGCAGACTTAACGCTTACCTTGCCGACATTGACAGACAGGCACAGGAACGCTTTGAAAGGCTCATAGAGGGTATGAAACAGGCACAGGGCATAACGGAACAGCTAAAGGCAGAAAACGCCTTAGAATGGACAGGATGCCTCAATAACATAAGGGCTTGCGCGAAAGAGATTGTAGAAAAGGAAATTATTTTTGCATAAACAGATGATTAGTGGCAGGGGGAAATCCTGCCGCTTTTTCTGCTTTAGTTTGTCAGCTTGACAAATAAAGGGTTAAGGAATATAATTAGATTCAGTATTATACAAGGAGTTAATAAATATGCGGCAAGGTATTCTTAAATAAACTGTCAATTTGATAGTGGGAACAAAAAGTAGCAGTCCCGTTTCATTTTTAATATGGGGCTTAGTTTTTTGTACCCAGTTTAAGAATACTTTTATCATGTAATTTTATATGCCCGAAAACATATAAGTGTTTTGGGGCTATTGGAGTTATTTACCCAGTGATAGGAGTATTTATCACTGGGTATTTTTATGCCCTTTTTTGGGTGTTGATAGGAGGAAAATCACATGAAAATAATTAACTTAGGCATTCTGGCTCACGTTGACGCAGGAAAGACAACATTAACGGAAAGTTTATTGTATACCAGTGGTGCAATTGCAGAACTAGGGAGCGTAGATGAAGGCACAACAAGGACAGATACAATGAATTTGGAGCGTCAAAGGGGAATCACTATCCAGACAGCAGTGACATCTTTTCAGTGGGAGGATGTAAAAGTCAACATTATAGATACGCCAGGCCATATGGATTTTTTGGCGGAAGTATACCGTTCTTTATCCGTATTAGACGGAGCAGTATTATTAGTTTCTGCAAAGGATGGCATACAGGCACAGACCCGTATACTGTTTCATGCACTACAGACAATGAAGATTCCAACAATTTTTTTCATCAATAAAATTGACCAAGAGGGGATTGATTTGCCAATGGTATATCGAGAGATGAAAGCAAAGCTTTCTTCGGAAATTATAGTGAAGCAAAAGGTTGGGCAGCATCCCCATATAAATGTAACGGACAATGACGATATGGAACAGTGGGATGCGGTAATTATGGGAAACGATGAACTATTAGAGAAATATATGTCAGGGAAACCGTTTAAAATGTCAGAACTGGAACAGGAAGAAAACAGGAGATTCCAAAACGGAACGTTATTTCCCGTTTATCACGGAAGCGCTAAAAACAATCTGGGGATTCGGCAGCTTATAGAAGTGATTGCCAGTAAATTTTATTCATCAACGCCTGAAGGTCAATCTGAACTATGCGGGCAGGTTTTTAAGATTGAATATTCAGAGAAAAGGCGGCGTTTTGTTTATGTGCGTATATATAGCGGAACATTGCATTTGAGGGATGTTATTAGAATATCTGAAAAAGAGAAAATAAAAATCACAGAGATGTGTGTTCCGACAAACGGTGAATTATATTCATCCGATACAGCCTGCTCTGGTGATATTGTAATTTTACCAAATGATGTTTTGCAGCTAAACAGTATTTTGGGGAACGAAATGCTGTTGCCGCAGAGAAAATTTATTGAAAATCCTCTCCCTATGCTCCAAACAACGATTGCAGTAAAGAAATCTGAACAGCGGGAAATATTGCTTGGGGCACTTACAGAAATTTCAGATGGCGACCCTCTTTTAAAATATTATGTGGATACTACAACGCATGAGATTATACTTTCTTTTTTGGGGAATGTGCAGATGGAAGTCATTTGTGCCATCCTTGAGGAAAAATATCATGTGGAGGCAGAAATAAAAGAGCCTACTGTTATATATATGGAAAGACCGCTTAGAAAAGCAGAATATACCATCCACATAGAAGTCCCGCCAAATCCTTTCTGGGCTTCTGTCGGGTTGTCTATAGAGCCGCTCCCTATTGGAAGCGGAGTGCAGTATGAAAGCAGAGTTTCACTTGGATATTTAAACCAATCGTTCCAAAATGCGGTTATGGAGGGGGTTCTTTATGGCTGCGAGCAGGGGCTGTATGGATGGAAAGTGACAGACTGTAAAATCTGTTTTGAATATGGATTGTATTATAGTCCTGTAAGTACCCCCGCAGACTTTCGGCTGCTTTCCCCTATCGTATTGGAGCAGGCTTTAAAAAAAGCAGGGACAGAACTATTAGAGCCATATCTCCACTTTGAAATTTATGCACCGCAGGAATATCTCTCACGGGCGTATCATGATGCTCCAAGGTATAGTGCAGATATTGTAAGTACTCAGATAAAGAATGACGAGGTCATTCTGAAAGGAGAAATCCCTGCCAGATGTATTCAAGAATACAGGAACGATTTAACTTATTTCACAAATGGGCAGGGAGTCTGCTTGACAGAGTTAAAAGGATACCAGCCAGCTATTGGTAAATTTATTTGCCAACCCCGCCGCCCGAATAGCCGTATAGATAAGGTTCGGCATATGTTCCACAAGTTAGCTTAACAGCTTGCAAAAGTCGTATAAAATGAGATTTGAAAGGATTAGAGACTAATTATGATGAAATGCGAATGGATATTGTGTCCTGTTTGTGGGAGCAAAACCCGTAATAAAATTAGGAAGGACACTGTTTTGGAGAATTATCCCCTTTATTGTCCAAAATGCAGACAAGAAAGATTGATTAAAGTTGACAACTTGAAGATAACTGTCATCAAAGAGCCAGACGCTTAAGACGCAGAGCCGATGAAATTGTGGAACAATTCACGAATCATCGGCTCTTTTTGTTTCGTATTTGAAAGAACAAACTCACCAAATAAAAAAAACGATATTCGGGTGGGTTATTTTGTTATACCCTAAATTACCCTCTGAATTTGTTTTTAAATTTGGAGGGATTTTTTTATGTTCTTTTTTCGGGCGGTTATTCATCTGCTCATACGAAGTAAAATTTATCAATACATAGCATATCAGAGAACGGCAGGAAACCAGTTAAAAAAATTTCTGCCAGTGCAGCGGTACTTCTCACCTTGAGAGTAGAAGTACAATCTCCATACAACAGAATTTGTATTTCCCATAACCGTAGAGGTCACAGAGCCCTTGCGGTTTTTCTTTTGTCGTTTTTTATCGGAATACGCCGCAGGGCTGTTTCTGATATGCGGTGTCGTTCTCCGCCTCTCCATCTGAATTTTTTACATTTCAAAAATTCAGATGGGAGGTATTAGCGGTGAAATACGCACCGAGAAAAGTATATATCAAAGAAAGTGGCGGCTATGTGGAATTATCTTACACGGACTTCTGCCGCCGCAGGCAAGCCGACCAGACCTACATGGACAAGCTGTTTATCCCCATTCAAGGCTGTCTGCTTGAAGTCGTGAGGGAGCAATACACAGACTTCTACCGAGATAAGGAACGGTGGCGTTATCTGCAAAAATTAGATACGAAGAACAGTCTGCTTTCTCTGGATGGATTTACGGACAGCGAGGGGAATCCTCTGGACTTTATCGCTGATGAAGCGGCGGACATTGCGGAAACCGTTGTCAATGCGGTTATGGTGGACAGGCTGAAAGCCGCCCTGCCTTTGCTGTCGGATAATGAACAGGAGTTGATACAGGCAATCTTTTTTGACGGACTTTCCGAGCGGGAAGTAGGTTTAAGGTTAGGCATAACCCAGAGCGTTGTGAACAAACGCAAAGCCAGAATCCTAATAAAGCTAAGAAAGATAATAGAAAGTTAAAATTTAAGGCGTTCAGCCCCCTTGTTTTTTCCTTTTGGAAAATGAGGGGGCTTTTCTCTGCCCTCTCAATCAATTCTGATTGGAGGAAATAAGAATGGCATACAACCACGGACGGGAGGACAGGAAATGGCGTATCTGGAAAGAAGCGGAGGAAAAGCTGCTGCGTGAGTGCGGCGTTGATGAAGCGACCATTGAGCAGATACGAATAGCGGACAGGGCAGACTTCAATTCCAACAGGCGGTTTTACCGATGGACGAATGACGTTGCGGAATACCTTGAGGATATGGCAGACAGGGAGCGGCAGACGGAAGTGGGTACGGTTGCGGAGTTACTGGACGAGATTGAGAGCGAAAATCTTTATCAAGTGTTAGTGGCAGTAGACGGGCGTACCTTGAAAATCGTCCTGCTGAAAATGCAGGGGTATTCAACAAAGGAGATTGCCCCACTTGTGCATTTGACGACTGGTGCCATCTATGCGAGGTTAGACCATCTGCGGAAGAAGCTGCGGAAAATTTTGTAAGCGTCTAATACATCCCATTATCCTGCGGGCTACTGGGTGGGGAGTGGAATCTCCCCGCTTATTTTTTGGCAGGAGGACAGAGGGATGGCATACAGGGTTAAGGCATACACGCTTCGGGAGGAATCCACGGAAAGCGGCACAAGGTATTTTATCAGCTTTAAGGACGGGCAGGGCAAATCCCACGAGTTGGAAGTGTCGGAACAGTTCTTTATGGAGTTTCGGCAGATGGAGCGCAGGAACAGGAATCTTCTCCAATGGGACGAGCGGCACAGGGAGTTTAACGAGGTATGGGACGAAACCCTTTACAGACGGGCGTTGCGTGTGCCTAAGAGCCTTGATGAACGCATGATTGAAGAAGAACGGAATGAAACGCTCTGTAAGGCGGTTGACGGACTGCCAGAGATACAAAGGCGGCGTTTCCTGCTCTACTACGAGTATGAGATCAATTTTTACCAAATCGCCGCTATGGAGCATTGCACCGCTTCCGCAGTACAGAAATCTGTTGCGATTGCAAAGGAGAAAGTAAAGGCGGAAATGAGGAAGTATCTCCAACCGTGACCGACACCGCCCGAAAAAGAAATCTGTTTTTTATTTGTGTGGGATTGGCGGCATTACATACTCTCACTTTTTTCGTGGGAGTAAATCTTTTTTAAGGAGGTCAACGCCTATGTGCAATGAAAACAAAGACACCGCCCGAAAGGAGGAAAGCCATGCAGAAGTTACAGACAGTCAACGCCGAAACGCTCCTTTATGAGCCGCTTGAGAAGCCGTCCTTTGTGGTGGACAGCCTTATCCCGACAGGCTTGTCGCTGTTCTGCGGCTCACAGAAGATAGGCAAGAGCTGGCTCATGCTGAAACTATGCCTATGCGTGTCGCAGGGACTTCCCTTGTGGGATATGCCGACAATGGAGGGCGATGTGCTTTACCTCTGCCTTGAGGACACGTTCTGCCGCATACAGGACAGGCTGTTCCGCTTGACGGACGAAGCGAGCGGGCGGCTTCATTTTGCCGTGGCAAGCTGCAAGCTGTCAGACGGTCTTATCGTGCAGTTGGAGGATTATCTGAAAGACCATCCAGACAGCAGGCTCATTGTGATTGATACCTTGCAGAAAGTCCGAACCGCATCTAAAGACAATGCCTATGCAAGCGACTATGGGGACATCTCCCTAATCAAAGATTTTGCCGACAGGCACTCTCTGGCGGTCATTGTCGTACACCACATCCGAAAGCAGAATGACAGCGACGTGTTCAACAAGGTGTCTGGGACGACAGGCTTAACGGGGAGTGCGGACGCTACCTTTGTTCTGGAAAAGGAGAAACGGGCATCCGACACTGCCAAGCTGTATGTGACAGGCAGGGACACGCCCTATCAGGAATACACGCTGCGTTTCCGTGATTGCAGTTGGGAACTTGTGGAGAGAAAAACACAGGAGCAGCTTGCGAAAGAAACGATACCAGACGTCCTTTTTCGGCTGGTGGATTTTATGAGGGATAAGGAAGAATGGGCAGGCACGGCAACGGAACTGTTAGCCGCTATGGGGGAAACGGAAACCATACCCACGGTGATTACGAAATGGCTGAATGAATACCGCACCACATTTTTAAGCGAGAACCGTATCTGCTACCAGTACAGCCGCAGGAAAGACGGCAGGCAGATTGCCCTTGCAAGGAGGGCGGGTGACAGCGGTGACGGTGGTGACAGCGATATTGGGATACCCCTTGTTACTGTCATTGACGGTTAAAGCCATGTAAAGTTGGCGGCTCTGCCCTGCGGGTGACAGCGGTGACGGCGGTGACAGTGATTTTAGGATACCCCGCCGCTGTCATCCCTACGGGAGAACACCCCGCAAACGCAAAATGCAGGCGTGGGATTCACCCGCCCTTTTCGGCGTGTAAAACCACCCCTGCGGTCAGAAAAATCCATCTGATTTTTCCGACTGCGTTTACAGGGTGTAACACACTACACTTTGCCCTGCAAAGTCGTGTGCCAGACGTTCCCTCTGGACTCCCTTATGGCAGGTCTTACGCCCTGCTATCCTGCGCCGTGCGGCTTCGGATAAAAGAATGGCGGCATGACGGTGACGGCTCTTGTGAGGGGGTATCCCAAAACTGCTGTCACCGCCGTCACCGCTGTCACCCAAAGGGCAGTTTACCCGCCGAAGAAAGGAAGATGATGGATTATGCCCTATGCAATCCTGCGTTTCCAGAAACGCAAAGCGGGCGGCGTTGCGGCTTGTGAACGCCACAACGAACGGAAGAAAGAAGCCTACAAAAGCAATCCAGATATCGACATGGAACGCTCTAAAAATAACTATCACCTTGTAAAACCGCCACGCTACACCTACAAGAAAGAGATTAACCGAAAGGTAGCCGAAGCGGGGTGCAGGACAAGGAAAGACAGCGTGATGATGGTGGAAACGCTTATCACGGCTTCGCCAGAATTTATGAACAGCCTGCCGCCAGAGGAACAGAAAGCGTATTTTACGATGGCTCTGGATTTCATTTCGGAACGTGTCGGGGAGAAAAATATCCTCTCCGCAGTCGTCCACATGGACGAGAGGACGCCGCATATGCACCTCTGTTTTGTGCCGATTACGCCAGACAACAAGCTGTCAGCGAAAACCATTTTAGGCAACCAGAAATCATTATCCGAGTGGCAGACCGCCTACCATGAGCGGATGTCCTCACGGTGGAATCAGCTTGAACGGGGGCAGTCCTCAATGGAAACCAAGCGGAAACACGTCCCCACATGGCTCTATAAATTAGGCGGCAGGCTTGATAAACAGTATGAAGAAATCGTGTCTGCCCTCTCCGACATCAACGCCTTTAACGCAGGGAAGAAGCGTGACAAGGCTCTGGAACTGATTGCGGCGTGGCTCCCAGACGTGGAGAAATTCTCTAAGGAAATCAGTAAGCAGAGTGCCTATATCGACAGACTAAAGGAGCAAATCGGGCAGGAATCGGATTATGCGGGGCGTATGCGTGATGAAAAGTACGAGCAGGAGTTAAAGGTGCAGAAAGCGAATCAGAAGATATTTGAGTTGCAGAGAACCAATGAGCAGATGGGGCGGCTATTAAAGAAAATCCCGCCAGGCGTATTAGAAGAATTGCAGAAAACAGGAAGAAATAAATCAAGAGAAAGGTAAAAAGTGAATGAAGAAACAGGATTTTAAGGTGTTAAAGACCAAAGATTTGTACCCATTTCCCGACAATCCGTTTCATGTGGCAGAGGATGAAACGCTGTCAGAGTTAGCGGAAAGCATCAAGGAATTTGGCATTGTCACGCCGATAATCACACGCCCGAAAGAGGACGGGAACGGCTATGAAGTAATTGCAGGACAGCGGCGTGTCCGTGCGTCTGAACTTGCAGGAATAAACACAATCCCCGCTTTTGTCCTGCCCTTAGACCGTGACCGAGCCATCATCACCCTTGTAGACAGTAATTTACAGCGTGAGAATATCCTGCCATCGGAGCGGGCGTTTGCCTACAAGATGAAATCCGAAGCCATGAAGCGGCAGGGTTTCCGCACGGATTTAACCTCGTCACAAGTTGTGACGAAGTTGCGGACAGACGACAAGGTGGCGCAGGGTTTCGGCGTAGGCAGGATGACTGTGCAAAGATTTATCCGTTTGACGGAACTGATACCGCCGATTTTGCGGATGGTGGACGAGGGGAAAATCGCCCTCACGCCTGCGGTGGAACTGTCCTTTTTGAAGAAAGACGAGCAGGAAAACCTCTTTGCCACGATGGAGAGCGAAGAAGCAACGCCCTCACTCTCACAGGCACAGCGGATGAAAAGCCTAAGCCAGAGCGGGCGGCTTGATATGGATACGATATTTGCAATTATGACGGAGGAAAAGGGAAATCAGAAAGAAACCGTGAAAATCGGCATGGAAAGGTTAAAGAAATACTTCCCGAAAGGCACAACGCCGAAGCAGATGGCGGACACCATCATCAAACTTTTAGAGCGTGAATTGCAGAGGAAACGGGGCAGGGACAGCCGCTAATCTTCTCTTTTCGGAAAGTAAATATGAAACTCTGGACGGATAAAAACCAGAAAGCCAAGACAGAAAAGGGGCAGGGAATGAAAGAAATCCAATATGAGATTGTAAAGGAAATCGCCGTATTGTCGGCAAGCGACAGAGGATATACAAAAGAAATCAACTTGATTTCATGGAATGGGAAAGAGCCGAAGTATGATGTACGCAGCTTTTCCCCGAACCGTGAGAAGTGCGGAAAAGGTATCACATTGAACGCTGATGAAGCGGCGGCACTCCTTAAAGCATTACAGAAAGAAGTAAACAGCGGGGATTGATGGTATCTGATTGACAGGGCGGGGCGTTTCCAGACGTTCTCCTGCCCTGTCTGGAAAGGAAGATTTAAGTATGGGCGAGGATAAGAAAGCAGATAAAAAGAGAAAGCGCATCGTGCCGAAAGCACCGGTGCAGATGATAATCAGCCGTGAATATGTCGGCACACAGACAGTCACAGAAGCGTTTATCCCGATTATCTCCGAGGATATTCGGAAGAAGATTGCCGAGGGTGACACCTTCGACAATGAGGGGCTGTCCGCTTAGAATGTACGCAATGGGACATGAAAACAGATAGGACAGATACGGAGGTTTTACAGTATGGCAGGAATAAGAACGGAGAATAAGGTTTACGAAGTCGGCATGTACTGCCGCTTGTCAAAGGACGATGGCACGGATAACGAGAGTGCGAGCATTGCGACACAGAAATCCATCCTCACGGATTATGTGAAAAAGCAGGGATGGCACTTAGCAAAAACGTATGTGGACGATGGTTACTCTGGTACGAATTTCCAAAGACCAAGTTTCCAGAACATGATTAAGGACATTGAAAGCGGGCTGATAAACTGCGTGATTACGAAAGATTTATCACGTCTGGGGAGGAACTACCTTGACTGCGGACTGTATCTGGAAGTGTTTTTCCCAGAGCATAACGTGAGGTATATAGCGGTCAATGACGGCGTGGACACGCTCAATAAATCCGCTATGGACATCACGCCTTTCCGCAACATCCTAAACGAAATGTACTCTGCCGATGTGTCGGTCAAGATAAAATCGGCGTACCGTGCGAGATTTCAGCAGGGGAAATTCATGGGAACGACAGCCCCTTATGGCTATATCAAAGACCCTGCCGACCATAACCATCTGCTGATAGATGACAAGGTTGCCCATGTGGTAAGGGAGATATTCGACCTTGCGTTAGCGGGCAACGGAATCGCCAAAATCCGTAAGCACATCAACAAACAGCATATCCTACGCCCTGCCGCTTATGCGGTCACACAGGGGGCGACAGGCTATGAGCGGCACTTTGAAGATAACGAGGAGAACCGTTATATTTGGAGCGAGAACAGCATAAGGGGAATTTTAAGAAGCCCGATATATGCGGGAAACCTTGCAGGCTACAAGCGGATTGCCGCTAACATGAAAAGCAGGAAACGCCCCTCTAAGCTGCCCGAAGAATGGGAAGTGATACCCGACACCCATGAGGGGATAGTCACGCAGGAAGAATTTGACACCGTACAGCAGCTTATGACGAGCCGCAGGCGGGAGCAGAACGCAGGGGGATTTGAGAATATCTTTTCGGGCGTTATCAAGTGTGCGGACTGCGGCTATGCAATGCGGGCGGCGAGTGCCAACAGGAGGAAACGCCCCGACATCATCGACTGCGTACAATACACCTGCAATAATTATGGCAGATACGGCAATGTTATGTGTACCGCACACAGCATTGAAGCGAGGGATTTATTCAACGCTGTCCTTGCCGACATCAACCGATTTGCGAAGATGGCGGTCAATGATGAAAAGGCAGTGAGGGCGATTGAAAAGCGGCTTACGGAAACAGACCAGAGCATGGCAAAGGCACTGGAAAAGGAGCAGAGAAAGCTGAACAAACGCCTTGCGGAACTGGACAGGCTGTTTTCTTCCCTTTATGAAGATAAGGTGATGGAGCGTATTACGGAGCGGAATTTTGAAATGATGTCGGGGAAATACCAGAAAGAGCAGCTTGAAATTGAAGCAAGGCTGAAAGAGGTAACGGAAACGCTAGGCGACAGCTATGAGAAGTCGCAGGGTGTCCGTGACTTCCTCTCCCTAATCCGCAACTATCAAGGCATTAAGGAACTGGACGCAACCATCATAAACGCACTCATAGACAAGATACTTGTTTCGGAACGTGAGAAACTTGCAGACGGGACAGTAAGACAGGAAATCAAGATTTATTATAAATTCATCGGCTTTGTCGGTGAATTACATATCACACCCACAAAGCGGTGGACAGCGTTAAAGCCTAAGAATTGTACGGTGTGCGGTGTTGAATATGTTCCCCGCTCTGGCATATCGAAGTATTGTCCTGCTTGTGCCAAGAAGATACAAAGGGAGAAATCAAACGAGAGCAAACGCAGGAGCAGGGAGCGAAACAGACAGGCATGTATTGAACTGTCCGCAAAAAATGACCGACTGATCGGCGTTGCCGGGGCGGTGATTATCCGGCTTGCCGTTTACCTAAAAGGCAAGAACGCAAAGAAATACCGCAAAGGTATTGAGTACGGTTCCGCGCGTTGGGGAACCGCCGACGATATAAAGCCGTACACCGACCCGGTATTTGAGAACAATATCCCCTTAACACAGACAGAACGGCTCACCATGAACAGCCGCCCGAAGCAGCCGAAATATGCAAGAAACAAAAATATCCTTGTGATCGGCGGTTCCGGCAGCGGCAAGACAAGGTTTTTCGTCAAGCCGTCGCTTATGCAGATGCACAGCAGCTATGTTGTCACTGATCCGAAAGGCACTGTCTTAATCGAGTGCGGGAAGCTCTTACAGCGGGGCGGCTATCGGATAAAAGTGCTGAACACAATCAATTTCAAAAAGTCCATGCGCTACAATCCCTTTGCCTATCTGCGGAGCGAGAAAGACATTTTGAAGCTGGTAAATACCATAATCGCCAACACCAAAGGCGACGGGGAGAAATCCGGGGAGGATTTTTGGGTGAAGTCGGAACGGCTTTTTTACTGCGCCCTTATCGGCTATATCCACTATGAAGCCCCGGAGGAAGAAAAGAATTTCACGACGCTGCTTGAAATGATAAACGCCAGCGAAGCCCGCGAGGACGACCCGGAATTTCAAAGCCCGGTTGACCTCATGTTTGAACGGCTGGAAGAAAAAGACCCGGAGCATTTCGCTGTCCGGCAGTACAAGAAATTCCTGTTATCGGCGGGCAAGACGCGAAGCTCTATCCTCATTTCCTGCGGTGCGCGGCTTGCGCCATTTGACATACGGGAGCTGCGGGAGCTAATGGAAACGGACGAAATGGAGCTTGACACGCTGGGGGACAGAAAGACCGCCCTTTTCGTTATTATCAGCGACACCGACGACACCTTTAACTTTGTCGTGAGTATTCTCTACACACAGCTATTCAACCTCTTATGCGACAAGGCAGATGATGAATACGGCGGGCGGCTTCCCGTCCATGTAAGGTGCTTACTTGATGAATTTGCGAATATCGGGCAGATACCGAAGTTTGAAAAGCTCATAGCAACCATACGGAGCCGGGAAATCTCCGCGTCAATCATCTTGCAGTCACAGAGCCAGCTAAAAGCCATATACAAGGACAACGCCGACACAATCACGGGGAATTGCGACACGACCCTTTTCTTGGGCGGCAAAGAAAAAACAACCCTTAAAGAAATGTCGGAACTTTTAGGCAAGGAAACCATAGACAGCTTTAACACCTCTGAAACGCGGGGACGGGAGCTTTCCCACGGGCTGAACTATCAAAAGCTGGGGAAAGAGCTTATGACACAGGACGAGATCGCCGTTATGGACGGGGGCAAGTGCATTTTACAGGTGCGCGGGGTGCGCCCGTTCTTTTCGGATAAATTTGACATTACAAAACACCCGAAATACAAGTACCTTTCCGACGCAGACCCGAAAAACGCCTTTGACATGGAAAAGCACATCAAACGCCGCCCCGCCATTGTAAAGCCGGAGGAAGAATTTGACTACTACGAGATTGACGGGGAGGGCTTACAGGAGGACACAGACCATGAGTGAACACCCCGGAACTGACAGGCGGCGGTTTACGGTGCTTGTCAACCCGAAAATCCGGGAGGAACAGCGGCGGGAAACTGCCCTGCGGAAATTTATCAAGGATTGTGAACGGCTCTACGAGAAGAACCGGGCGCATTTACAGGAGGACGCAGACCATGAATAAAGGTATCAGTAAAGAAATGGAGATACGGGAGGTTATGAAGTGGCAGCTACTTATAGCCGGGGCGGTTGACGCTGCTATTAAGGGGACAGAAAGCTATATCCGGCACATGGAGCTGACCCGCCAGCAGGGAGAAAGGAGGGATTGCAGTTAAGAACAGAAAAACCGGGCGTGAGATACGCGCCCCTTGCGCCGTGGAAATGTGGATAACAGGCTATGGGGCTATGGAAAACGCCATTCACAGCACATGGAAAAGCCAGAGTGCGGCTTTCCCACGTCCTGCAAACAGCGTTTCCCACAGCCCCAAAAGAACAGCCAGTTACCCACATTCCCACACCGCCGACTGCTACGGAAAAAGACTCTTTCCTACCTGTCATTCATAAAAGATTTTTTAAGGAGCTGATCGGAAATCAAGAACGTAAACACGGGCTACATGGTACGCGCCCCTACCGGGGGACGTACCGCCCAACCCTTTACAACTGAATACCGCCGCGCCGCAGAACTTACGCAGCGCGGGGACACCGCCTTTATCACAAGGCGTTTTTTTTATGCGGCGGCGACCAAACGCTGACCGCCTTTTGTCCGCTTGCCGGACAGCCGCAGACGCGGCAGAAAGGATATATTCATGGCATTTTTCAATAGCGCAGTAGACGTTTTGCAGACCCTTGTTGTAGCACTTGGAGCCGGACTTGGCATTTGGGGCGTGATCAATCTCATGGAGGGCTACGGCAATGACAATCCGGGCGCGAATGCTCATGTACGGTAAAGAAGCAAGAAACCGAAAACAAGAGATAGACCGCCAGCACCACACTATTCCGAACCAAAGAAACCAAAGACCAAAAGACAAGCATTATGGAAATGTGCATAACAGGCTATTCCGTCATGGATAACTCTATTCACAGCACATGGAAAAGCTAAAGTGCAGCTTTCCCACGTCCTGCAAACAGAGTTACCCACAACTCCATAAGGCAGCCAGTTATACACATTCCCACAAATGCCGACTACTACGGAATCCCTCTGATTCCAACATGAAATTTAAGAGAGGTCTTTATATTTTTCACCCCATATACATAATTGGTCTAATATTTCCATAAGAGATTGCCCTTTTGGAGATAAACTATATTCTACTTTTGGAGGAATTTGAGGGTATTCATTGCGGATAACAAGTTTATCTTTTTCCAATTCCTTTAACGAATTACTAAGCGTTTTATGTGAGATTGATTTTATATAGCGTTTCAGTTCGTTGTATCGGACAACTTTAAATTCCATCAGACAATACAGGATTACCATTTTATATTTTCCACTAATCAGCGATAAGGTATAACTGAATCCAGTATCCTCAAAATTAGATTTGTCAATATAATCCTTAATCATATACGTTTTACACTCTCCTTTAGGTTAGTATCTAACATAAATGTGCGTACTTTATTTTATTTGTATGTGCTGCTATAATTATAGCATAATCTTTGGAGGTGTACAGTATATGAGCAAAAAAATTTGTATTTTGAACGGAAGCCCCCGCAGTAACGGGAACACAAAAGAACTGGTTAAAAGTTTTACGAAAGGAGCGGAAGCAGCCGGGCATGAGGTAACTTGCTTTGATTTGCAAAAAATGAATATCCACGGCTGTTTAGGCTGCTGTAACGGCGGAAAAGATGAAGAATGTCCTTGTGTTCAAAAAGACGATATGTCCAAAATATATCCAGTGTATATGCAAGCCGATATTGTGGTACTGGCTTCCCCTATGTATTACTGGGGAATCAGTGGTCAGTTAAAATGTGCTTTTGACCGCCTGTTTGCCGTAGCAGAAATGACCCCCAACTATGAAAATCCCAAAAAGGATTGCATTTTACTTATGGCTGCTGAAGGTGACACAGAAAGCAATTTTGCCCCTGTCAAGGCTTTTTATGAGGGCTTGACCGCTCACTTAGGCTGGAAGAATATCGGCATTGTATATGCGGGTGGAAACATGGACGCAGGAGCAATTTTAAGTAAAACAGAGCAGCTTAATGAAGCAGAAGAATTAGGAAAATCTATTTGATAGTGTTATGTTTTTATAAGTTGACAGTTCATCTGATATTGATGATAGATAGTCAAGGGGCGACGGTTCAAATGCTATCGCCCCTTTAGACTATAAAACAACGGTAAACTATGCAATGTTCCGCGTGGGAGAATGGGGGAATTTCCATAAACATCACAGAAGCATACAAAGAACATATTGAATATACATTTAATGCCTTTTGCAGAGTTGTCATACACTATGCCGCTATCAACGCATGGCGTGACAGGGATAGGCGGCGGCAAAGGGAAATATCCTTTGAATACCTCACCGAAGAAAAGTTTTACCCGTTTAGCACAACGGATAAATATTTTATAGACCCCTATAAACAATACCCGGTTACGATATGCGGTCAGAGGGTTATCCTTACGAACGGGGAGCTTGTCGAAGCCCTGTCCTCTCTGCCGGAGAAAAAAAGAGAAATCATTTACCTTTACTTTTTCGGGCGTTACACACAGCAGGAAATCGGGGAACTATACGGACGCTGCCGGAGTACGGCATGGCATCACATACACAGTGCCTTGCAAATGCTGCATGAAGAAATGGAGGTGCTTTTCCATGAGGAATCCTAAATTTGTACCGTATGAAACGATTGTCAGAGCAACCAGCGGAGAGCCGGAAGCCATTGACGAGGTTTTACGGCATTATGGCAAAAGAATCCGGCTTGCTTCCCTTGAAAACGGACAGGTCAACAAGGACACCGAGGACAATATCAAACAACGACTTATCGCTGCCCTGTTCCAGTTCCGCTTTGACGGACAGCCTACCTAACAGGAGGTGAGATTTGTCGCAAAAATAGTCATGCTTATATTTAACGACACAGAAGAAAAAGCGGTTGAGAAAGCCATAGCCGTCCTTGCGGATATGATACCGCTGGAAGCCATGCAGCCGCCCCACTCCCCGGCACTTACTTTTCCGGGATTGGAAATCAGACCGCACCAACGCCGGGTACTGAAAGACGGGGCAGACATTCCTCTCACACGTTTAGAGTACGGCGCACTCTGCTACCTTGCCGCCAGTCCGGGGAGGGTATTCACAAAGGCGCAAATCTTTGAAGCCGTGTGGAGCATGGAAAGTGAAAGCTGCCAGTCAAACGTGGCGAATGTGATATGCAATCTACGGAAAAAGATAGAGCCGGACAGCGGCAAGCCCACTTACATAAAGACCGTTTTAGGCGTGGGCTACAAGTTTGCTTCTGGGGAATGATAACAGAATAACCGCCGCCCATCAGCGGCAGCCAAAGACAGGAAATCAAGAAAAGGTTTCCTGTTTTTTTGCGCCAAAAACCAAGCCGGATTTTGCGCCGCAATAAAATAATTCAAAAACTTTCGGAAAACATTGCCAAAATTTCTTTTTTTCCCGTAGTAGGTAGTATGGGGAAAAATAATTGCCGGAAAGTTTGGCATTTTTTGAAACCGTCCGTATATCACTTCAAAACGGAGCTGATTTTTCCGTTTTTGTCAAATGCTGTTGTGAAAACACGAAAAGAAATTCCGGGGAACTTTGCCAGATTTTCCTTGCCGTGCGTAGTAAGTAATAGAGGGAGAAATACCGCCGCATAGTTGGCAGAGTCCACGCCGAACAAGCCGGGGGTATCAGCAAAAGCCCACACAGAGGAAACCGCCACTTTCTTAGAGCAAGATTCTACCACAGTACCAAATTTCGCCTACCGGCTCATTTTGTCCTATGGGAATCTTGTTGGGGTTGCCACCCCAAGCCCGCCTTTTGCGGCTTGCGCCGCTTATGATTACCGCCGCTTTTGCAACGAGTGAAAGGAGGTTCACAGCCATGAAAAGATACAACACGCCCCACCGCCACCGGGTAATCAAGACCCGCTTGACCGAGGAAGAATACGCCGAGTTTTCCGAGCGTGTCACCCTCTGCAAAATGAGCCAAGCCGAGTTTATCCGGCAAGCCCTTATCAAGTCAAGCATACGCCCGGTCATTACCGTTTCCCCGGTCAATGATGAATTACTCTCTGCCGTGGGAAAACTTACAGCCGAGTATGGAAAGATAGGCGGCAACTTGAACCAGATTGCCCGCTGTCTGAACGAGTACGGCGCACCTTATAACGCCCTCTCCCAAGAAGTGCGAGCCGCCACAGCGGAGCTTGCCGCCTTGAAGTTTGAAGTCTTGCAGAAAGTAGGTGAAGCCGTTGGCAACATTCAAACATATCAGCTCTAAAAATGCCGATTATGGGGCGGCTGAACAGTACCTAACTTTTGAGCATGACGAGTTTACCATGAAGCCCACTCTTGATAAAAATGGGCGGCTTGTTATCCGTGACGATTACCGCATTTCCTCTCTGAATTGAGGTGATGAAGATTTTGCAATCGCCTGTATGCGCTCTAATCTCAAATACGGCAAGAACCAGAAACGGGAGGACGTAAAGAGCCACCATTACATTATCAGTTTTGACCCCCGTGACGCACCAGACAACGGCTTGACCGTAGACCGGGCGCAAGTGTTGGGCGAGGAATTTTGCAAGACGCATTTTCCCGGACACCAAGCCCTTGTCTGCACCCACCCGGACGGGCATAACCACAGCGGCAACATTCATGTGCATATCGTAATCAATTCTTTGCGGATTGAGGAAGTGCCGCTATTGCCCTACATGGAAAGACCAGCCGACACAAGGGAGGGCTGCAAGCACCGCTGTACAGACGCAGCTATGGAATACTTCAAAGCGGAAGTTATGGAGATGTGCCACCGGGAAAACCTCTATCAGATTGACTTGCTGAACGGGAGCAAGAACCGCATTACCGAGCGTGAGTATTGGGCGAAACGGAAAGGACAAGCCGCACTGGATAAAGAGAACGCTTCCCAAGCCGCCACAGGAGAGCCGCCCAAACAGACCAAGTTTGAAACCGACAAGGAGAAGCTACGGCGCACAATCCGAGCCGCCCTGTCCTCTGCCGTTTCCTTTGAGGACTTTTCCGGGAAGCTGCTGCAACAGGGCGTGACCGTCAAGGAGAGCCGGGGAAGATTGTCATATCTCACGCCGGACAGAACAAAGCCAATCACCGCCCGGAAATTAGGTGATGATTTTGACCGTGCCGCCGTACTGGAAGCACTCACCCAAAACGCACAGAACGCCGCCAGAGCTGCCGAAACGCCCACACCCAAACAAGAATACCACCGGAGCATAAAAGACCGTTTACAGCGGAATAAAGCCGCCATAAACGCCCCGAAACAAGACGCTTCCCAACGGGAAGTTGTACAGCGCATGGTAGACATAGCCGCCAAGAAAGCCGAGGGCAAGGGGCGGGGCTATGAAAAGTGGGCGACCTTGCACAACTTGAAGCAAATGGCGGCTACCATGAGCGTTTACGAGGAATCCGGCTTTTCTTCCCCGGAAGAACTGGAAGCCGCCCTTGCCGCCGCCAGTGCCGGACTGCATGAAACCACCGGGAAACTGAAAGCCGTGGAAAGCACCTTGCGGGAGAAAAAGGACTTGCAGAAACAGCTATTGGCGTACATCAAGACCAAGCCAGCCCGTGACGGATTGCGGGCGCAGAAAACCGAGAAAGCCCGGAGAGCCTACCGGGAGCAGCACGAAAGCGAGTTTATCATTTCCGAAGCTGCCGCCCGGTATTTCAAGGCAAACGGCATTACCAAACTGCCAGTTTCCAAGACCTTACAAACGGAGATTGAGCAGCTTACCAAAGAGAAAAACGCCCTTTACAACGAATACCGGGAGAAGAAAGCAAGTGTCCGGGAATTGCAGACCGTGAAAAGCAATCTTGACAAAATCTTACGCCGTGAGCCGGAACGGGGAAAGGGGAGGGAAAATGAACGGTAAACGCCCCTACATGGACTACCAACAGTACAGAGCCGCCCGCCGCCTTGTGCATGAGTGCTGCAACTACGATAACGGCAACTGTATCTTGCTGGATAACGGCGAGCCTTGCGTATGCGTCCAGAGTATCAGCTATTCTCTCTTGTGTCGCTGGTTCATAGCCGCCGTACTGCCATTGGACGGGAAACTGGAAGCCGCCCTTTTGCACCGGGCAGACAGGAAACGCTGTACCGAGTGCGGCGGGTATTTTCTCCCCAAGTCAAACCGTGGGAAATACTGCCCGGATTGCGCCGGACGCATGAAAAGAATCAAAGCCGCACAGCGCAAGCGGAAACAGAGGGATAAATGTCACGCTTTAGGATATTCCAAACCCCTGTAAATCAAGGCTTTTTTGACCGCCCTCAACAGGTAGCCGATACATTTATCCTTTACCCCCGAAAATGCCGTTTTAACTGCGTAACAGGAAGCCACAGACAGGAGGTGAGAACCATAACCGATTACATCACAGCCGACACCATATTGCCCCGTTTTCTGCCCTATCCCTATTTTCTGCTGAAAATGGACTTGTCGCATACTGCAAGGCTGCTCTATGGGCTGCTTCTTGACCGTTCCACCCTCTCACAGAAGAACGGCTGGCAGGACAGCGAGGGCAGGACATATATTGTCTATCCCGTTTCGGAGATAACGGAAATGTTGGATAAAGGCAGCACCGCCATAAAAAGCGCACTGAACGAGCTGGACGCTGCCGGGCTTTTGGTGAGGGAACGCCGGGGCTTCTCCGCACCGAACCGCCTTTATGTGAAAATACCGCAAATGCCAGTGGTACAGTTTTCCGACCATATGACAGCCATACAGCCGGAAAACCGACCCTCTGATAGCCGGAAAAGCGACCCTCATAAGGACGGAAAACCGACCTTTGCGTTGGACGGAAAACCGACCCCTAACCAACTTACTATAAACCAACTAAAAGAGAACCAACGAAAAGGAGTGAGTGGGGAGCAGCCCGCACCCTTTGGCAGATATAAAAACCTTTTCCTCTCCGAATCCGAGTATGCGGAGCTGAAAGGGGAATACCCGGACAGGCTGGAACGGTTCATTGAGGAATTGAGCGAGTTCATAGCCGCCTACGGGAAAGTGTACGTCAACCATGCCGCCGCTGTCCGTATGTGGGCAAGACGTGACAGGAAAGGCACAGGAAAGAAAGGAATCCCCGATTATTCCTACAAGGAGGGCGAGAGCCTTTGACCGCATAGACACAACGCCCCGTAAACAGGGCGTAAAAGACCATGAACAAGGAGGACGATTTTATGAGTGATTACGATAACGCCATTTTCCGGCTTGCCACGGCACAGGAAGCAGAGCCGGAGGACTACACGGGTAAGGACGGGCTTTTATATTGCGGGAGCTGCCGCCAGCCCAAAGAAGCCTACTTCCCGGAGGGCAAAACATTTTTCGGACGTGACCGACACCCGAAAGAATGTGACTGCCAGAGAAAACGCCGGGAAAAGCTGGAAGCCAGCCACCGGGAATACAAGCACCGGGAGGAAGTGGAACGGCTGAAACGAAAGGGATTTACAGACCCGGCTATGCGGGAATGGACGTTTGAGAACGACAACGGGAAATGCCCCCAAATGCACAAAGCCCATGCCTATGTGGAGTGTTGGGAAGAAATGAAAGCCGGGAATATCGGCTATCTGTTATGGGGCATGGCAGGCACAGGCAAAAGCTATTTCGCCGGGTGTATCGCCAACGCCCTCATGGAGCAAGAAGTTTCCGTGTGCATGACGAACTTTGCCCTTATCCTCAATGACCTTTCCGCCAGCTACAAGGACAGGAACGAGTACATAGCCCGCCTTTGCAGCTTCCCTCTGCTTATCCTTGACGATTTCGGCATGGAGCGTGGCACGGAATACGGGCTTGAACAGGTTTACAACGTGATTGACAGCCGATACCGAAGCGGCAATCCCTTAATCGTGACAACAAATTTGACGCTGGAAGAATTGCAGAACCCGGAGGACACCGCCCATGCCCGGATATATGACCGCCTTATTGAAATGTGTACCCCCGTCCGCATTACCGGGGAGAATTTCAGAAAAGCCAGAGCAAGGGAGAAAATGGAACGCCTTAAAAAGCTGCTGAACGGAAAGGAGATTTGCCTATGACCGACACGCCCAAGAAAAGCACCGCCACCACCGCCCGCCGCCCGGATTGCGTGACAGAGGTACGCCGGGGGAACACCGTCCTTGTGGTTTCCGGCTACTTCAAACAAGGCACTACCGCTACCGCCGCCGACAAGATGATGAAAGTGCTGGAAGCTGAAAGCGCAGCCGGACACAAGCCGATTTACAGCGCATGACAACCCGCAGATAAAAACCGTCATTTTGACGGGCGGTAAAGAAGCAAAAAAGACTGTACAGACAGCCGCCCCATGTGGTATGATAAACCTACGGAATAGTGGGGCTGGCTGTCGGAAACGGAGGACATTATGCCAAGACAGACCACCCAAACACTCATTACCGCCCTTTATCCGAGATTGTCGCACGAGGACACGCTCCAAGGCGAATCCAACTCCATAAGCAACCAGAAGCGGATTCTGGAAGCCTACGCAAAACAGAACGGCTTTTCCAACCTCAAATGGTACACGGACGACGGATTCTCCGGGGCAAATTTCCAAAGACCCGGCTTCCAGTCCATGCTTGCCGACATTGAAGCGGGGCTTGTGGGAACGGTTATCGTAAAAGATATGTCACGGTTAGGGCGGAACTACTTACAAGTGGGAATGTACACGGAAATGATTTTCCCACAGAACGGCGTCCGTTTCATTGCCATCAATGACGGCGTTGACAGCGCACAGGGCGACAATGATTTTGCCCCCTTGCGTAACATTTTTAACGAATGGCTGGTGAGAGATACGAGCAAGAAAATCAGAGCCGTGAAGCGGTCAAAAGGCATGAGTGGGAAGCCCGTCACAAGCAAGCCCGTGTACGGCTACCTCATGGACGAGGACGAAAATTTCATCATTGACGAAGAAGCCGCCCCGATAGTAAGGCAGATTTACAGCTTATGCCTTGCCGGGAACGGTCCGACCAAGATAGCCCGTATGCTTGCCGAGCAGCAAATCCCCACGCCGGGAACGCTGGAATACCGCCGGACGGGAAGCACACGCCGCTACCACCCCGGCTATGAGTGCAGATGGGCGACAAACACCGTGGCGCATATCCTTGAAAACCGGGAATACACGGGCTGCCTTGTGAACTTCAAGACCGAGAAAGTGTCCTATAAGGTGAAGCAGAGCAAAGAGAACCCCGTGGAAAAACAGGCAATCTTTGAGAACCACCACGAAGCAATCATTGACCGGGAAACATGGGAGCGTGTGCAGGAGCTACGCAAGCAGCGCAAACGCCCTAACCGCTATGATGAAGTGGGCTTGTTCTCCGGCATACTCTTTTGTGCCGATTGCGGCAGTGTCATGTACCAGCAGAGATACCAGACGGACAAGCGGCGGCAGGACTGCTACATATGCGGCAGCTACAAGAAGCGCACCCGTGACTGTACGGCGCACTTTATCCGCACCGACCTCTTGACCGAGGGAGTGACCGAAAATTTACGGAAAGTCACCAGCTACGCCGCCAAGCATGAAGCCCGGTTTATGAAGCTGTTGACCGAGCAGACCGAGGACGGGAGCAAACGCCGGAACGCCGCAAGGAAGAAAGAACTAGAAGCGGCAGAAAAACGGATTGCGGAACTCTCCGCTATCTTCAAGCGGCTGTATGAGGACAGCGTGACCGGGCGCATATCGGACGAGCGTTTCACGGAGCTTTCGGCAGACTACGAAGCCGAGCAAAAGGAACTGAAAGAGAAAGCCGCCGCCTTGCAGAGCGAGCTTTCTAAGACGCTGGAAGCCACGGCAAACGCCGAGAAGTTTATGAAAGTAGTCCGCAAGTACACCAGCTTTGAGGAACTCACCCCCACCCTGTTGCGGGAGTTTGTGGAGAAAATCATAATCCACGAATCGGAAGCCCTTGACGGGAAACGCCGGGGGAAGCTCCGCAGACAGGAAATCGAAATCTATTACTCTTTTGTCGGCAAGGTAGAATTGCCCGACTAAAGCCCGAACCGTCCGGCAGTCAGCCGGATAGGGAACGGCAAAATTTTTTACACTTCTTTTACTTCTTTATCTCACATGAGCAAAATCACAGGGCATGAAACACTTCATACCCAAATAGGTGTAGCAAAAATATGATTGGCAAAACAACAGGAAATACCGTCAACAGTCAAGATTTGATTGATAAAAGGCAATATCTCTGATAGAATAAACAAAACAGATACAGAAAACGGGCAGGAAAAATTAGCCGAACAATGGAGGGTTGCTATGCGGAAAGTCAGTTACTTACCTCTGTGGCATTTGCTCTTAGAGAGGGGAATGACTAAGAGCCAAATGCGTATTGAAGCAGGGCTTACCACAAATGTACTTGCCAACATGAACAAGGGGCAGCACATCTCTATGGACTCACTAATACGGATTTGTGATGCGCTGGATTGCAATTTGAATGATGTGGTGGAGCTGGTTAAGACAGAGGAATAATAAAATATGGTTACAGTAACAGGGAATTGCGGATAGATGCAGTTCCTTTTGTTTTGCAGTTATTTAGTCCTTAGACTGTTTCCTTTTCGTACTGTTCCGGCGTTTTTTTGCATCAGGTTCTAAGATTTCAGACTGTCCAAGCATATCTGCCATATCATCAATATTCTTTTCGGTTGGTTTAATCTTTAGAAATTGGGTGAATATGTAAGCAAGTTTCTGTTTGGAAGTGCCTGCAAAGTTTTCAGCTTTTTCAAGAATTTCTTCCCAATGTTCGGTTATGGTCTTAGGAGGGGCAGAATCAATATCGCCTTTATGGGCATTCCTGATGTCTTTGATAATGGCGTGCATATCGTCATCAATCACATGGGAAAAGTATTCATTCAGTTCAAGGTGCTGTGCTTTCAGCGTGTTTAATTGCAGGTTGTATTCATCAGGATTGTGCCGCTTCATCAGTGCCTTTCTGCTTGTGTCCACCACAAAATTAAGTGATTTGATCTGCATATCAGCAAGACCGTCAACATATATCTCCAAGTCAAGCATGAGTTTTCGGAACTGTTCATGAGTGATAAGCTCTGACAGGAGCAGTGTGTTGATTTTGCGGTCTTTGAGAAGTGTCAGGGCAGCGTCACTCAGGTGCAGATTGGACAGGGCAATGTTGTCAAGCTGTCTGTTTTCAGTCATACCAAGCAGATAATCCGTTGATACTTCATAGAATTTTGCTAATTCGATGATGTTCCTATGGGGTATTTCTTTATAATCATCAGATTCATAAGAGCCAAGCGTGGAAGCAGGAATTTTTGTCTGCTGTGACAGTTGTTCTAAAGTCATTCCCTTTTCTACACGCAGGTCTTTCAGGCGTTCCTGTATGCTTAATTGCGTTTTCATAGATAAATCTCTCCTTTACGAAAACAGAATATCACACAAACAGGCGGATTCCTACCGAAAATTTCCAGCATGATAGAAAAAATCTGTTTTTTGGAAGATTTCTGACATGGTGGATATACGGGAAAGCAGGGCGTTTTGTTGGATAATGACAGTACAACTGAATGACTGTCCAAGCTGATATAAACCGCCAAGACCAATTTTAAGAAAATTTGAGCGCCAATATTGGACGACACAGTGCCGACAAGGGTTGCCTGTCAGGAAACAGCAAGGGGAAAACAGCAATGATAGAAAACCGCCCAAGATTGAGTATATTTATTTGGTACCGGAAGGGTACCGTTAAATTGGATTGGTGCCAGTTTCGGTACTGGAGAAAGGAGCATGGAATGAAATTATCAAGATATGAGCAGGAGGTTGTTATCAACTTTAATGCAGATGAAAGCGAAGCAACAATTTACACAGCTAATCTGGCATGGATACGGAAAATGGATAAGCTATGTAAAGAGTTTCCAGAGGTAATAAGGTTAAAGTCATGGACGGAAGTAAGTAAGACCTATGTTTTACCCAAAAATCTTGTCAGGATTGGGAAACCGAGAACATTAAGCGAAGCTCAGCTTAGACATTTACGGGAGTTGCAGAACAGGGGATAAGAATTTCGGATTGAGTGAAATGGGTAAAGTCAATAAAAGCAGTCACGTAACAGAAATCCATAAAATTCCGGAGTGTGGCGGATATTTAATGTATATATTGGTGCTTGTATACACAAATCTTGACGAAAACCTGCTCCCTGTATATAATTATTTCATTATAGATGAATTGAATTAACTGAAAGGCATGATGAAAATGGGCAAGCAAGTATTGTTGATAAATGATCTGGCAGGATATGGAAAGGTGGCATTATCGGTCATGCTTCCATTGATGTCATATATGGGGTACCAAATATATAATCTTCCCACTGCGTTAGTATCAAATACGTTGGATTATGGCAAATTCGATATTCTTGAAACAACAGATTATATGAAGAACACTATTAAAGTATGGGAGGAATTGGGATTCTGCTTTGATGTGATAGCGACAGGCTTTATTGTTTCAGAGGAGCAGGTAAAAATCATAGAAGAATTTTGTCGAAAGGAAAGCATGAAAGGAACCCTGATATTTGTTGATCCAATTATGGGAGATGAAGGAACCCTGTACAATGGAGTTACAGAGCAAACGGTTGCACATATGAAGAAACTGGTAGGAGTAGCCGATTATATTGTACCAAATTATACTGAAGCGGCCAGACTTACAGGAGTGGAGTATCATGAATCTGCAACAATCTCGGAGGTAGATGAAATGATTCAAAGGCTTGGTAATATGGGCGCAAAATCGGTAATCATCACAAGCATTCAGCAGGATGGCAAAGATGTGGTTGCAGGCTTCGATCATAAAACGAAACAAAGATTTACAATTCCTTTTTATAACATTCCGGTCAGGTTTCCGGGTACGGGCGATATTTTTTCTTCCGTTTTATTGGGAAAACTGATGGAGGGAAACAGCCTGTATGACAGTACAAAAAAAGCCATGGACACTGTGAGCAGCCTGATTGAAAACAATAGAAACAATACAGATATATATAAGGGAATACCGATTGAGAAGGAGTTGGAGGTGCTTAAAATATGAAAAAACCTGGAATCCAGATCACATTGATTGATCAAAAAGGCACGAAAGGATGTCATAGGGGTCACAAAATAGGTGATAGTTTTGATTTTGATACAGAGCGTGGAAAACTCTGTCCTATGGCTATGCATGTTGCATTTCCATATATTGATATTTTAAGATACGGCGGCGAAATACCCGGACAGGAGAAGGGGACAGCGGTTTTTGCCTGCCCTGATGTGGACACATTAAATGTCTTTAAAATAGAACGGATTGATGTTTTGGATGACGATTCGCCATAAGGTTGGCTTTTAATTGTACGATGTGACTGGTAAGTTTGTGGACTATTGGTTATAGACGATGTATAGATAACAGGAGGAAATGATATGACTGTTTCAGAAATCATGGTTAAAATGGTAAAGTATTCAAAAGGAAATCTTCATGATATCAATCATTTTATGAAAGTGTATGCCTATGCAAAAACGATTGCAGAGTGTGAGAAAGTAGCGGATGATGAACAGAGAATAATAGAAATTGCGGCTATTATACATGATATTGCGTGTCCTTTGTGCCGGGAAAAATACGGAAATACAAATGGAAAACTTCAGGAAAAAGAAGGCGCTGTATTAGCTGAAGAATTCCTGAAGGGTACAGGGCTGTCGAACGAGATGGTGAACCGTATCATCTTTTTGGTCGCACATCATCATACTTTTCAGGAGGTTGACGGGATTGATTACCAGATTTTGCTGGAAGCTGATTATTTGGTTAATGCTGACGAATCCGGATATCAGGAAGCCAATATCAGAAATGTTATAGATTGTGTTTTTAAGACATCATCAGGAAAAATGCTTCTGCAATCCGTTTATGGGATTGCAGAAGGCAACCGCTGATTTGATAACAAATATGTATTTTGTAAACAGGTCAATCTGCTATGTATAGATTGACCTGTTTTAATTTGTAGCATTTGGACTTAATTCAAAATGAGAATGAAAGGTTTTCAGAAGCCCTTCTTTTTGCAGCTTTGATAATTCTACAGACATTGCTGCACGTTCTACACAGAGGAAGTCGGCAAGCTGCTGGCGGTCAAAGGGAATGTCAAAAGAAAGTGATCCTTGTCTGGCTGCTTCAGCAGATAAATAGGAAAGCAGCTTATCACGTGTTTTTCGCTTGCTCATGTGCGTTATCTTCTCGTTAAACAACAGTGTCTTTTGGGCAAAAGCTGTAATCAGGTTTTTAATCAGGCGGTTATGATGGCTGCAGGCAGCGGAACACATGGTAATCAGGCGGTTCATATTTATTTCCACAATTTCACAATTTTCTGTCGCAACAACACTGACGCTGAGAACTGCATCAGGAATGGCGGCAAAGGGTTCGGCAAAGTAGTCGCCCGGCATAAGATTTGTCATAACGTTCCGGTTTCCCCATAAATCTTCCTGAATGACTAAAGCAGCCCCGGACGCAAGCAGGCTGATACAGTCCGTACAATCTCCTGCCTGAAGGATGTATTGATTTTTGGCGTTTTTTCTGACTTTTGCCCCGATACACTTTAGCGAGGTTAAAATCTCGTCATCGGATAATCCTGCAAACAACGGGCATTTTTTTAATACGTTTAAAAATTTTTCCAAAATATCACCTCTTTGTTTGAATTCAAACATACTTGCTCTGCTTATTTTACTATAATGTAATCATCAAAGCAAGAAAATAAAGGAGGATATCATGATAAAGTACGAGGAATGGAAGGATAAAAAGAAAGACTTCTTCAAAGTGGATGTACGTCATGTGCAGGGAAATTTCTTCCCCGGCTTACAAAGACGTGCCATGACGCTAAAAGCCGGGGAGGGAATTGAGGTCATACAGACTTTTGAACCTCACCCGCTATATAAGGAGATGGATATGCTGGGGTTCGTACATCATACAGAGAAGCTGGCAGAAAATGAGTTTCATGTCTGGTTTTACCGGACAGAGGAAAAAGAGCCGGAAGGCTCTGCGCCATACCGTCCGCTTGCATTGCTGAATTATCCTATGATTGATGAGGACTTGGGGCGTATCGCAGCGGATTTTTGGCAGACAACATGGCAGAGTGAGAAGCGCACTCTCCCCTATGAAATGCGTCTGCTCCTTTCCCTGACAAATGCAGTTGGCGCTGGAAGAATGAGGCAGGCTGTGCGGGAACTGGTAAAGGCATATATTTATGGTCTTGAATCCGCAGCGCTGGATGATGTGTTTGAACTTTTGGCATGGAATCAGGGTATCGGATTTTTCAGCTCGGAAATTGGACCTTCACCGCTTTTTCAAGCGTATAAGCTGATTAAGACGCAAGAAAAAAGAGGTATAAGCAGGGAAGAAATCTGCACCGAGATAAAAGAAAAGTTTGGCGAAAAAAATCAGGAAGTGCAAGTGTTGTAACAGGAAAGAAAGATAGGAGGAAAATAATATGGCAATCACAAAGGAAATGTTACTTGGAGAAATTTTAAGAACCAAACCGGAGGCGGCAGAGGTGTTGATGAAGATGGGGATGCACTGTTTAGGGTGCCCGTCCTCACAGATGGAGAGCCTTGCGGATGCCTGCATGGTGCATGGGCTGGATGCCGATGAACTCTTGAAAAAGCTGAATTCATAGGAGGAGTGCAATGAGCGCATTTTTAGGTTCGATTCATCACTGGCTATACGGAAAAATAGAGTTCCAAAATGGGCTGGTTGAAAGATTATCAGATATGATAAGCAAAAACGGGTATGATGATGGCATTCTTTCCGAAATGGAACAAAAGTATGGGGCGGTGGAGAAAGGCAGTCTTGAAAATATGATTGATAACAGTAATATACATGGCTGGTTACAGGATAAAATCGCTGCCGCTGAAAACCGCCTTGCTTTTCTGGTCATCTCAACGATGGATGCCCATTCTGAATGTATGCCAGATATTGCGAATGCTGCATATGAGTATGGACGGAGCAGGAAACTGTCGGGGAAAACAAGCGCAGAAGAAGTTTATAGGCATTTGGATAATCTGCTATTGAACGGAATGCCTTGTGACAGGGTTAATACTGTGGTTTCCATAAGTCAGGAGGCAGTAGTATGGAAACAGACTGTGGATATACATTTGCCATATTGGGAAGCATTACAAGGAGATGTCAGTCATTATTATGACCTGAAGGAGAGGCTGGTCGCAGGTATTTTGGAGGGCAGCGGTTTTTCCTACAAATATTTAGGAAATCAGACATTCACATTGATTAAGGAGGGATAAATAATGTATGGAATTGATTTACTGATGAAAGAACATGAGAATATCGTAGCACTGACTAAGCATTTAAGGAGAACCTGCTGTGCTGTGATTGAGGGGGCAGACATTGATGTTCAGGAGTTCCTGGAGTGTATTGATTTTGCAAGAACTTATGCAGACAAGCATCATCATGGAAAGGAAGAACAGATATTGTTTCGGTTTATGCTTAATAATTCCGATCCTGTTGCAGAAAAACTGGTGCGCAATGGAATGCTGGTGGAACATGACTTCGGAAGATTCCATATCGGGGAATTGGAGAACGCAGTTAAGCAGTATGCCAGTGTTCCGACTACAGAAGGAAAGCTGGATATCGTCACCCATGCATCGGGTTATGTGGATTTATTGCAGCGTCACATTGAGAAAGAAGATACCGTCTGCTACACTTATGCATTACGAACACTGTCAGAGGAATGCAAAGCGCAGATTGATGAACAGACAAGAGCGTTTGAGAAAAAAGCGGAACAGGACGGCATACAGGAGAAATATATTACATGGTTAGAAAAAAGGAAACAGGCGAATGGGTAAAGTTGTTGATTTCACAAAAACAGTTTCAGAGCTGGTAAGTGAAAATCCTGAAATAAAAGAGGTATTGGCAGAAGCAGGGTTTAAGGAAATTATAAAGCCTATGTCTTTAGCTGTAATGGGTAAGGTAATGACGATACCAAATGGAGCTGCCATAAAAAATATTCCTATGGACAAAGTTTTTGAAACTTTTGAGAAACATGGGTTTGAGGTGAAAACAGAAACATCTTGAACGGGTGGTAAAAAATCAGGCTGAGGGAAGGAGCAAACGAACAGTATGGAAAAAATAAAAAATATAGACAAGGCAGAAATTTTAGTTTTAAAAGAACAGGTTGCTTACCAAAGCAATCAGGTTGTAAGCAGGACTTTAGCACAAAATAATGCGCTGAGTGTCACATTGTTTTCTTTTGACAAGGGAGAAGAAATCAGCAGCCATGAATCCAGTGGTGATGCCTTTGTGATTTGTTTGGATGGCGTTGGCGAGATTACGATTGATGACAAAAAGTATGAACTGCATGAGGGAGAATCTATCGTAATGCCCGCAAAACACCCTCATGCGGTCTTGGGTAAAGAGCAGTTTAAAATGTTGCTGGTTGTTGTATTTTAGCGAAAGAGGGATGCGGCATGAGGGTGAATGTAGATCAGAATGCTTGTATTGGATGCGGGCTGTGTGTTGGGATGGCACCTGATGTATTCCGTATGAATGACGATGATAAGGCGGAGGGGTATCAGGACTCTGCACCGGAAAACGAAAGCATGGTACAGGATGCCGTTCGTTCCTGTCCTGTTTCCGCTATTGAATGGGAGGAATAGAGATGATAAAAACAATTAACCCAAGAAAAGCAGCAGTCATCGGCTGTGGATTTGTAGGCGCTGCAACAGCATTTACACTGATGCAGAGCAGGCTGTTCACTGAAATGGTGCTTCTTGATGCAAATTATGATAAAGCAGACGGAGAAGCAAAGGACATTTCGCATGGCGTTCCGTTTGCCGGACAGATGAAGATTTATGCAGGAGGCTATGATGACCTGATGGATGCTTCTATTGTCATTGTGACTGCCGGGGCAAACCAGAAGCCGAATGAAACAAGGCTCGATTTAGTACATAAAAATGTTGCTATCTACAAAAGCATCATTCCTGAAATTGCAAAGCGCAATTTTAAAGGAATATTGCTGATTGTATCAAATCCGGTTGATATTCTTACTTATGCTGCTGTAAAGCTGAGCGGGTTTCCTGAAAAAAGAGTAATTGGTTCCGGAACGGTTCTTGATACCGCAAGGCTAAAATATGCGCTTAGTAAACATTTAGGGGTAGACAGCCGTAGCATTCATTCCTTTATCATTGGCGAACATGGGGATAGTGAGATTGCAGCATGGAGCAGCACGAATATATCTGGTATTCCATTGAATGATTTTTGTGAGATGCGTGGACATTTCAACCATGAGGAAGCAATGCGGGAGATTGCGGAAGATGTAAAAAACAGCGCTTATGATATTATTTCTAAAAAGCAGGCTACTTATTATGGAATTGCTATGTCGGTTAAGCGTATCTGTGAATGCGTTGTAAGGGATGAAAAATCTATTCTTCCGGTATCTTCTATCATGCATGGAAATTATGGGATTAAAGAAATTGCCCTTAGTATGCCCGCTATTATAGGGGCAGACGGAATCGAAACCCATGTTCCTATTTCTTTGAATGAAAAGGAAATGGAGAAACTTCACAATTCGGCAAAAACTATAAGAAAAATTGCAGAAGAACTTGATTTGGAAGTTGTCCCAAATTAGGAAAAAGGAATATTTACACTGAAACTTAGGCGGGAAAGCGTTTGTTGGAAGAAAACCAATGAGCGCTTTTCTGTTTCTAAAAGCAACAATACACTGCCGTTCCCCGCCAGTCCTAACTTCGTTTCAGATAAATCAATTTTTCAGAAATAGAGGACAGGACATTGATAAACAAAGATAAAAAAGACAGGGTGGTGCGCCAGTTTGTGACATACTGCCGCATGGCATTGAGATACGAAAAAATTAACTATTACAACGAACGCAAGCGCATGGCGGAACGGGAATCGCACATGGAGATGTTTTCCGAAAAGCAGTTGGAAACGGTTGATAAAATCTTTGATACATACCACGCTGACTATTTTTATGTCATGGGTTATGAAATCGGCATAGTGGACGGTGATTTGGCACAGGCATTAAGGGAACTGTCGGACAGACAGTTACAGATTGTGCTGATGTATTACTTCATCGGATGGACGGACAGGGAGATTGGGGGAATCCTCGGTCTGGCAAAAAGCACTGTCTGCAAATGGAGGAATGATACGGTAAAAACACTCCGGTGGCTGGTGGAGGGAATGTGTCATGGAGAATAAATTTAAAGACAGGGACATTTCCTTTGAAACACTGGAAAAGGCAGTAAATGGCGATTATTTTGCTATGCAGGAGGTGATTCGGCTGTTCAAGCCGTACATGGCAAGGCTTAGCATTGAGGAAGGCAGATTCAACAGGGAACTGTACGAAAGGCTCGTGCGGAAAGTTATGCTTATAACGGTACGGTTTAAGACGGATTATGATGAAAAATAAACAGGCGTGATGAAACACAGGAGAGGGCATTCCGGATACGGGTGTCCTCTTTTGTGTGCCTGTTATTGATATGCAATATTAACAGCGTTACAGGCAGAGAGGAAGTGAGAAAATGAGCGAAAATAAATTAAGAAACAGAGAGGTAATTGATGCGGAATTGCAGAAAACGAAAGCCGAGCTTGCCATTGCAAAACACAGGCAGGCGAAACTCCTTAACCAGATAAAAGGTAAGACAGAAAAGGAACGCCGACACCGCAACATCGTATGGGGAAGCCACTTTGAATACCTTATCAGAGAAAAGCTGAATATTACCAAAGAACAGCTTGCCTCCCTGAATGATGATTCAGTAAAAGATATTCTGAATACTCTCTTTTCTGATTCGTATTTCCGCCGGATGATGCAGAATATTTTGACAGAAAAAGTAAACCCACAATCCCCGACGGAAATGAATAAAGAGCATTCATAGAAATTATCTGCCGAAACGTGGCGGGCGGCATTATAAAACTTTGTGGGCAGATAAAGGCTGCTCTTTAGCCTTTATCTGAACGCAAAGTTCACTAAAGGGTAGGGCGGAACGCCCGTAGGGGAATTGTCGTTTCCCCTGTTGTCTGCCGTAAGGCAGGCAAAGCCCCGCAGGGCGCACACACGCGAAGCGTGTATAAGTGCGCCCTTGTCAAATGTAGCACAGCTACATTTTTCCGTCGGGGATAGAAAATGCAGAAAAGGAGGGAGATACCGATAAGCACCAAAATGATACATCTTAACGCAAAGATAATCAGCAGGGGCGGGGAAAAGCCGCAGTCGGCTGTGGCTTCTGCCGCATACCGGAGCGCAACAAAAATTTACTGCGAATATGATGGTGAAGTAAAAGACTTTTCAAGGAAGGGTCATGTGATATATTCCGAAATCCTATTGCCGGAGTATGCGCCAAAAGAATTTGAAGACCGTTCTGTTTTGTGGAACGCTGTTGAAAATTTTGAAAAAGGAAGCAGGGCGCAGCTTTCAAGGGAAGTTGAATTTTCTCTGCCCTGTGAGCTGGATGCGGATGAACGGTTAAAGGCGGCAAGAACACTCGCGGAATTTTTTAGAAATAAAGGAATGGTTGTTGATATGAATCTGCACAATCCAGACCATGAAAACCCGAACCCGCATTGTCATCTCATGCTTACCATGCGCCCATTCCAAAAAGACGGGACTTTTTTAGAAAAGAAATGCTGGCGGGAATATGACCTTGATAAAAACGGTCAGAAAATCCCCACAAAGAAAGGCAATGATTATAAGTCACATAAAGTTTACGCTACTGATTGGGATGACAGGGGAAACGTGGAAAAATGGCGGGCATTGTGGGCGGATATTGAAACTGATTTTTACAAAAAGAACGGCTATGAGATTACGGCGGAACACCGTTCTTTTGAAAGGCAGGGCATAGACCTTTTACCGACAATCCATATGGGTGCGGCAGTGACCGCAATGGAGCGCAGGGGCATTAAAACCGAAGTCGGCAACATGAACAGGGAGATTAGAAAAATCAACGCCCTTATCCTGTCCAGCATGGAGAACATAGAGCGTCTGACGGATAAAATAACGTTCCTCGAAAAAGAGAAAAAAGCCGTTGGACAGGAAGAAAAAGAAACACCGGCAGAGGAAAAGAAACCGGACACTTTAATTTCAATCCTTATGGAATGGCAGCAAAACCGGAGCGCCTTTATTCAGGGTAACAATATCCGGCAGCGCACAGACACGAAAGCAGGAAATGTAAAAGATTTTTCTGTTATGGTGGCATTTTTGCAATCACATAAGATTGAAACGCTTGAAGATTTGCGGAAACTGGCAGAGGACACCAAAAAGCGGCGGAGCGATAACATTCACAACCAGCGTGAATTAAATGCAAAGCTGAAAAAAGTATCCAATATCGTAGACATCTATCAAGCCTACAAGCCATATGCAGAGTACCTGAAAAAATACGAAAGTCTTTCCGGCAGGCAGAAACAGTCTTATTATGACAAAAATGCGGACAAGATTGAAACTGCACTCTCCTACCGGACAGGATTGAAAAATATGAGTGGTACGGATAAGCTGCTTCCGAAAACGTGGAAAAAGGAACTTGACGGACTGAAAGCGGAAAGTGCAAAGATAACACACGATTTAGCAAAAGATGATGCCATTCTTGGGGAACTTGCGGAGATTGCGGACAAGGCGGCAATGGTACAGAGGGCAAAAGCAAAACAGAATGAAATACTTCCCAATCTTGGGGAGGAAAAAAGAATAAAAAAGGAAAGGGGCAGCTATGGCAGAGAATAAGAAATATTATTTCCTCAAGCTCAAAGAGGATTTTTTTGACCAACGTGAGATTGTGGTATTGGAAGGTTCAAAAGATGGCGTTTTATATGTGAATATCCTGCTCAAGCTGTATTTAAAATCATTGCAGCATAACGGAAAACTGCTCTTAAATGAGATGACGCCGCTTTCTGCGGAGATGATCGCACTGCTCACAAGGCATGAGATAGGAACAGTGGAAAGGGCGATACGGGCATTCATGCAGCTTGGGCTTGTGGAGGTATTGGAAGATAACACTTACTATATGCCGGAAATTCAGGAAATGACAGGAAAAGGCTCGTCCGATGCAGAACGCAAGGCAAGATACCGCAGATTGAGGTCAGAGGGAAAAACGCCACTTCTTACAGACAAAAATACGGGCATAGAACAAAATTGGGACAATGTCCCACCTGTGTCCCAATTCAGCAGGTCGGCGGGGTGGAAGCTGGGCGCGGCACTGGCAAAGGCGGCGGTGAAGCCCTCCCCAAGATGTAAAATCTTTTGGCTTGCGTCCATGCCGGGGGAAAGCCGGACAGCCGCGCCCACCTTGTCAAACAGGTACACAAAGAGCAGATACGGGAGATTAAGGATAAGCAGCTTCTTGATTTCCGGCTTCATAGCGATACCTCCCTGTCCTTGTTTTTGGTCTGCTGGCGGCTGGCGTTCAGCTCCTTTGCCTTTTCCCGGAAAGCGGCTAATGCCTTTCGGATTGAGGGCTTCTTATCCTGCGTCAGCTTCTTTGCGGAAAACTCCTTGAAAGCGGCGGTCAGCGCGTCCGCGTCCCTGCCCTTAAAGAATACAAGGTAGCGGGGCGGGGTTTCCGTCGCGTCCTTTTTCAGCGCAAAGTCGATACCATATTTTTTCGCGGTACTCTCAAAGGCTTTGATGTTGTCCTTTGTGATCTCAATGTTGGAAACGCCTGTATTCTGCTTCATAAGCTGCTTTAAGGTCTGCTTCCCGTGGGGGATTGCCTGTCTGTCAAGCTCTTTCTTTGCCTGTGAGAGCAGCTTCTTGATTGCCTTTTGCAGCACTTCGGCGGTCAGCTTCCCGGTCTTGATATACAGGGCAACGGTTTTTTCGTTGATCTCGTCCTGCATGGGGTCTGTCCCTCCTTTCGGGGTAGTCTATGGGGCGGCGGTCAGATACGCACCCGCAGCCCGTTTAAGTCGTCGGCTCTGATACCCACCAAGTACCATTCCTGCGCCATGTTCATTTCAATACGGGTCGGCTTCCACTTGCCGCGTGTGAACACGTCGAAACATTCCCCGCAATGTAGCCCGCCGTAATAGCTGGCAAGGTCAAAGCGAATGTCGTAGCGGTCTGTGCGCTCGTCAAATACCAATGCTCCCGTCATTTTTTGTGCCATAATAAAATCCTCCTTTTGTGGTTGTGGGTGGTTACAGGCTTTCGCCCGGTTTGAATGAATAGGGGTCGTGCGGCTCCTGTGGCGCAAGTGCGCCGCTTGCCATGTCGTGAGCCACAAGGGACGTGTAATAATTGCCGATTGTGGACGGGGCATTGAAAAGCACCGCCCGCAAATATTGCTTGATGTTGCGGATTTTGGTTGTGTTCTCTTTCATACAGTCCAGCACAAAGCGGATATGTTCAGCGTCCAGCTTCATAAACTTTGCCTTTACCAGCTCGGCGGGGTAGTCGTCCCCGGCAATGCGGATCGTCTTTCTCCGGGTGCAGACGGTTTCCAGCATGAGGTCTACAATTTCATTCAGCCTGTCCCCGTCAAACTTCATATCCTGTATGAGAATGTCATAGTCAATATTTTCCTTGATGATCTCCCGGTAAATCTCAAAAGCGGTCTGTGCTTCCGCTTCCTTTCGTTTCCGTTCCGGCGGCGCAGCCGCTTCCTGCTCCAAAGGAGAGGGGTTAGGGGAAAGGATAGGAATGGAATGGGTACTTTGTAAATCCGTATTTATTTTTTCTTTTGTTGGTAAGTCAGTTCTTTGTATATCTTTATTTAATTGCATTGGATTTTCCAACGTAGGTTTTTCCAACATTGGTTTTTCCTGCGTTGGATTATCCAATGTTGGATTATCCAATGTTGATGTAGGTAAATCCGGCGTAGGTTCTGTATGCGGCTGCTCATAGATTACATAATCGGCTCCCCGCAAGCGTCCTTTCTCGTCGCGCTCCCGTGATCGGACGATATACCCGGCGCGTTCCAGCTCCTTTATGGCTTCCCGGATAGCGTCTATCTTTTCCCGGTTGATTTGTGACAGCCCCGCAAGGGTGTAGTCCCAATCTTCGGGAAGTGACAGCATTTGCGACAAAAGCCCCTTTGCCTTTAAGGTCAGCTCCTTGTTGCGTAAATGGTGGTTGCTCATAACGGTATAGCCCTTGTTGCGCTCCACTCGGAAAACTGCCATAGCTTCATCACTCCTTTGTTGTGGATTTGTTACGCGATAGAACGCCATTTTGCCGGGGTTAGGTATAAATCCCTGTCCCCGGCAAAAGTGCGCCCGCAAAGCCGCATATAGCAAGGCTCTTTTTGCCCCTACTGCGTAACATGAGGGCATAAAAAAAGCGGCGTTCCTGTTCTCCCGTGTTGGGATAGAGAAACGCCGCGTTTGCGTCGTATTCAGTTTTCATTTATTCTTTCTCAATGCTGTGTGCTGGTGGCTGGGCTGGCAGGGTTCCGGGCGGCATATCAAGGCTCTTTCCCTCAAAAGTAGTAAATTGGTAGTAAATTCAGCTTGAAATCCTGCTTGTATGCCCGTAAATCAAGGCTTTTTTGAGATAATCAACCATTTTAATATAAAACGTATTATTTTTATTAACAAAAAAGAGTAAAACAACATAATTGTTTTACTCTTTTTTAAAATATTCTTTATTACTATTATGAAGTTATTTTCCATATTTCAAGAAGCGCTTTTGCATATGCTGTTTCATTAAATCGATATATCCATTCAAAAAACGCTGTACTCATGCTTACACGATAATGTTCATCTTTTATTACATTTTCAGAAGTAACAGAAAATGTTTTTACTATTTTTTCATTTTGATATAATGTTACAGAATATCTATGTATTGTTTCATCTGTCTGTTTATATTGCTCTTCAATTTGGTATACTGTTGTATGATACAATATATCATAAATTTGTTGTAGCTGTTGTTCATCAGTAATTGTTGTAGTATAATTTGTTTTTTCATTTTTAATTACCACTTTTGTAAGAGGCTGTTGTTTTTCTATATTTAAAAACTTTTGTAAAGACATCTCTCCAAACAATGTATCAATATTACCATAAATTTTAGGTATTCCTCTTAATTTTTCCCATCTTTGATTATCATTTATCTGTTGTTGTATAGATAATATTTTTAATGTATCATCCCATACTGTACGATATCCTAATAATTTTGCAAACTGTTCTGCCTCTATATATATCACATTATCTTTCATTTCACCTGCAAGCATATTTTTTATGTCATCTATCACTATTGTTTGTGTAGCAACATCATAAACTGCATTTGCATTTAATATCGTATTCAACATTTCAAACTCTGCCATAACGCCATATTGTTCATTATAATAATTGTCATGATTTGGGAATATTATAGGACTATTTTCAAATAGTATAATATTATTATAAAAGTCACATTCTAAAAAGGACTTTTTATAATTCTGTTTTGTTAGTATCATATATTTTGCAAAATAATAAAAGTCATTGGGTTTTTCTTCTGGAAATAACACCCAGTCTTTATTATATATCATTTCTTGTGTAATTTCTATTTCTTTTACCATAGTATCATTTTGATAAAATTTCATAATATAATTGCCTGCATTCACTTTATTTTCTTTTTTATAAGCATCATATGTTATAGCATTAGAAAATTTCATTTTTTTTAATATTTCATATGTCTTTTCTATTTCTTTTTTATCCACAATGTTCACTTTGTTTTCGCTTGCTCTTTCTAATATTTCTATTCTTGTTGTTTTTTGGCTATTTTTTAAATCAAAAAATTGTTCTTTATCAATTTCTATACCAAACACTATAGTACTATATAACATACAAAATAATAAAGTGAGCAATGTTTTTATCATTTTCATGGTTGACTCCTCCTACACCCCAAACACATTTTTATTATGATAGCAATATCTATTTTTTTTGTAAACACGATTTTAAAAAGTGTAAGAAAAATTTAACTTATTTATATAATAGTACTGCTTTTTTTTAATTTATTTATATGATTAGCTATATTATAGCATTAACATCGTACTTTTTCAAATTTTATATTATAATGTACTTCAATATATACAATATATTTTGCTATACATTTTATATATAGTAGATAAGCACACATTTTTTACTAACGCATATTTTAGTTAATGTATAAAGCATTTCAAATAAAAAAGGAGGGCTTGTTGTGAAAGAAATGTGTAATGATTTTGTAGATGATACGGTTTTAGCTATGGAAACAACAAGAAACTGCCGTTTTTGTCATAATCATGCCACAGGCAGTATGACAGGTAGTATGACTGGCGGTATGACAGGAAATATAACAGGCATAATAGGAGAGCAAAAAGATTGTAATGACTGGCTTATTGATAGAATTGGTTTGGCACAAGCATATGTAGCACCTCAACCTAATGCAAACACTATGTCACAAGAACAAAGTTTAATTTGTGGTACTGCTTTTAGCGATTTAGTGCAGCCTTATATACAAGGCAGTAATTTAGTTAAATTTTTGTAAAGGAGGGTTATTATGAACAGAGAAGAACTTTTAAGTAGTTTAACACAGTTAGATTTCATGGCTGTTGATTTAGGGCTATATTTAAATACACATCCTGATGATACAGAAGCCATTGATGCATATAATCAAGTTATCATTGCAGCCGATACCGTTCGTGCAAAATATGAAGAAATATTTGGTCCTTTATGTTCTTTCAGAAGTTATGCATCAGATACTCAAAATTGGCAGTGGAAAAATAATCCTTGGCCTTGGCAGTCTGAGTTTAACTATTCCCTTGCAGGAAAGGAGTGTAAATAAATGTGGATTTATGAAAAAAAATTAGAGTTTCCAATTAAAATCACAACACCAGATGCAAGATTAGCAAAAATTATGATTGAGCAATACGGCGGTCCAGATGGTATATTGTTTTTATAGCACATTATATATTTTTTATAAATTTCTTTTACAATAATTTGCTCAATTTTCAAGTGTGTTTTAAAAAAGTGCAGAATATTCATTGAACATTCTACACTCTACTTATTTTATTCTAAAAAAATGGGTCAAAAAACTTTATATTTTCAATTTTTTATTTTATTTAATCCACACAAGTCATAATTTTCAATATTTCTTTATCTGTTTCACGCATACCATCTTTTCCTAGTCTACCAATATTTTTTATAGTGTTTTCAATTCCTTTTGATATCACACCATCTCCACCATAAAACTGTTGTCCTTTCAAATACATATCATATCCAAATATACCTGCATCTACTGCAGTAGCAATTTTTGCTGCACAAGATGCTTTTGCACCATCACATATAATACCTGATGTAATGGCAAGCGCATTTACAATAGTATGTGTAATGTCTTTATATCCTCCACCTTTTAAATAGGCAATACCTGCTCCTGCTGCTGCTCCTGCACTAACTGCACCACAATATGCTGATAAATATCCTATACCTGTTTTTTGATGTATTGCAATTAAATTAGAAAGTATCAACGCTCTATACAATTTTTCTTTTTCTACATTCAATTCTTTAGCATATTCTATTACAGGTAATGAAACAGTCATACCTTGATTACCACTACCAGAATTGATTACTACAGGTAATTCACAGCCATTCATTCTGGCGTCAGAACCTGCGGCTGCTTTTGCTTTTGCACGATTTCTAATGTCATCCCCATATGTTTCCAATAATACAGTACCTATATTTGCACCATAATTATTTTTTAATCCTTCTTCAGCTATGGCACTATTATATGCTATTTGTCTATCTAATACTTCTTTTACATCTTCTATATCAGCCATTTGCGCAAAATGATAAATTTCTTGCACAGAAAGCATACTATAATCAGGTACATCTTGCTGAACTTGCTGCACAACGCCATTATCTAAAAGTACATCACCATTTTTTTCTATATATACAACATTGCTATGTGCATTAGCAATACGAACAACAGCATAGTTATCTCCTTTATATACTTTTACAATAATATCCAGAAGTAAATCGCTTTCTGCTTGTTTTACTTGAAATTTCGTTGTTTTCATATATTCCAAAAATTCTTTTTTCTGTTGTTCTGTAACATGACTCAATACTTCTAGTTCTAATTTTTCATCACCTGCAACAATGCCAATGGCTGCAGCTGCTTCAATGCCTTTTTCTCCGTTTGTATTTGGCACAATAACACTTTTCACATTTTTAATAATATTACCACTTGTTTCTATTACTACACTGTCGGGCATTTGTCCTAATGTTGCTCTTGCTTTTGCTGCACAATATGCAAGTGCAATTGGTTCAGTACAGCCCATTGCTGCAACCAATTCTCTTTTTAATATCGCAACATATGTTTGATAATACAAATCATTTTTTTCCATAATTTTTCTCTCCTTTATTTTTTTAATATCTGAATATCATCATATTTTTCTCCTTTCTAATATTACAAAAATAACTATTTGATAAAAATTCAGATGGTTTATAAAATACACTTTTAGGTTTTACAGTTTTTTATATTTTTGTGAAGTTATATTGATACTTATTTTATACTGTATATGGGGAAAATAAACAGTATACTCTTATCTCTTTCCTTTATCATATATTTCACCTAAAGCACGTGGTGCTTGATTATGTTTTGAAAAAAATACCAACAAAAGTAACGTCAAAGCATATGGCAATATCATAACCAAATCAGAATAACTACTTGGCATTTGCAACATTTGTACAATACGATAACCTCCCGAACGGGCAAAACCAAAAAGTAAACATGCTCCAAGTGTAGGGAATATTTTCCAATTTCCGAATATCAATGCTGCAATAGCAAGATAACCATATCCTACATATATGGAAGATGAAAAATTAGCAGATATAGAATAAGCAAAACTAATGCCAGCAATTCCAGAAAGTGCCCCAGACATCAATACAGCAATAAAACGTATTTTTGCAACGTCAATACCTGCTGCATCTACAGCATGAGGATTATCTCCACACGCTCTCAAATACAAACCGTATTTTGTTTGATAAAGCAAATACCATGCTGCTATTGCAATTACAACTATCATAATTTCAAAAGGATAGATATTTATAAAAACAGCTCCCAAAACAGGTATATCTGAAAGTATTGGTATTGTCCAGCGAGCAGAAACCCCCAGCACAAATTTATCAGAAGCTGCGCCAAATACTGCTTTATTTACTTGTTTTGTTAAAAATGCTGTTAATGCCATTGCCAATATATTTATTACAACACCACTGATAACTTGATTTGCTTTAAATTTAATACATAAAAGTGCATGTACAGAAGCATAGGCAATGCCACCCAACACAGCAAAAAGCATTGCCATATAATAAGGAATTTGGGAATTTGCTGAAAAATGACCTGCAAGCATTACAGCAGCAAGTGCTCCTACAAATGCACCAAATCCTTGCAAACCTTCCAAAGCTAAATTTGTGATGCCACTTCTTTCACTATAGATACCTCCTATTGCCATAATGAAAAGAGGTAATGTAAATGATAAACCATCTATAATTACTGTATTCATTGTTTTTCCCCCTTTTCTTGTTTTTGTAACACACTTTTTTCTGCTGTAATATCATATTCTAACAATTTTATTTTCTGTTTCATATATGCACCACAAGCACTAAATAAAAGTAATATACCTGTTATAACAGATGCAATTTCTGCTTGTATACCTGCTGCAGAACTCATGTATGTACTTCCTTTACTGATAATAGTAATCAAAAATGATGAAAATAATATACCAATAGGATTACTATTACCCAAAAGAGAAACTGCAATGGCATCAAATCCTGTACTAACAAGCACTTTAGGCTGTATCGAACCAAAATAACCCAAATAATATGTTACACCAGCAAGCCCAGCAAGTCCTCCAGATATTACCATTGTTAATACCATATTTTTACCCACATGAATACCCGCATATTCTGCTGCCGTAGGGCTTGCGCCTGCTGCCTTCAATTCATATCCTAATGTTGTTTTGTCAATTAAAAATTTGATAAAAAATGCTGTAATAATAGCAATAACAACAGCTAAAGGAATATCCATTTTTAAATCGCCTACTAATGTATCCATAAGCGTTAAACGAGATTCTGCACTAACAGAAGCAGATTGACGAGAAACAGGGTCTACAAAATAAGTATTGATAAAAAAACTGAAAACATATTGTGCAATATAATTTATCATAATAGAGGAAACGACTTCATTGATATTAAAACGATATTTTAAATATCCTATCAAACCACCTACACAAGCTCCAGCAATAATACCTACAATTAATACAAGAGGTTTTGCAACTAATGAAGGCATTTCACTATATCCTACTAATATAGTAGCAAAAAATCCTGCTGTAAGCATTTGTCCAGAAACACCAATATTAAATAATCCTGCTCTCAATGCAACAGCAACAGCAAGAGAAGCAAAAAGCATAGGCGTCCAAGCATTTAAAAAACTTGTAAAATCTGTCAACATACTTTTATAACCAGCATAAGATGGTTTTGGCAAAAGCCCAGAACCTTGCAATAAATTTTGATATGCCGAGAGCGCATTTTTACCCAAAAGTGTAATGATTATAGCTCCTACAATTAAACTAATCAATATTGCAAAAAGGGGTATTGTAACAGACTGATATTTCTCATTACCAAAGCAATTTACAAAAAATCGTTTTAATCCATTTCCTTTTGTTTTCATGCTTTCACCCCCATCATAAATTCTCCTACTTCATTTGTTGTTAACTCTTTTGCAGGTGCAATTTTTTGTATCTCTCCATTATAAATAACACCTATGGTATCTGCGCAATTCATAATTTCTTCTAATTCCAATGAAATTAATAATATCGCACGTCCCTTATCTCGTTCTCCAATAATTTGTTTATGTATATTTTCAATGGCACCAATATCAAGCCCACGTGTAGGCTGTACAAATATCATCAAAGGTGACTGCAATTCAATTTCTCTTGCTATAATTGCCTTTTGTTGATTTCCTCCACTCATAGAACGAACGATTGTTTTGCCACCTTGTCCACTTCTGACATCGTATTTCGATATTAGTTTTTCTCCATATTTTTCAAATTCTTTTTGCTGTAATATACCTTTACTAGAAAAAGGTATTTTAAAATAATCTTTTAAAGCGATATTATCATCTAATGTAAAATCCATAACAAGCCCATAATGATGTCTGTCTTCTGGTATATAAGAAATACCACATAATGTTCTTTTGCGAATGGATTCGTTTGTAATATCTTTTCCATTTAGATATACTTTGCCACTATGTATTTTAGAAAGCCCTGCAATGGCGTCTGCAATTTCAACTTGTCCATTTCCTGAAACACCTGCAATAGCAAATACTTCTCCTCCTCTTATAGAAAATGAAACATTTTTTACTACATCAAAACCATTGTTGTTTTTTACTGTGATATTTTCTACTCGTAATATTTCGTTTTGAAATACAGGTTCTTTTTTTACTGTTTCAAATGACACCTCACGTCCTACCATAAGATTTGCCATTTCTTTTGTAGAAGATGTTGCTACATCTAATATATCAATTAATTTTCCTCTGCAAAGTATAGCGCAGCGGTCAGCAACTTTTTTAATTTCTTCTAATTTATGGGTAATTAATATAATTGTTTTTCCTCCATCACGCAGCCCTTTTATAATTTCAAGCAAAAATTCAATTTCCTGAGGTGTTAATACAGCAGTAGGCTCGTCAAATATCAATATTTCTGCCTCTCTGTAAAGCATTTTTAATATTTCCACTCTTTGCTGTATAGAAACATTAACATCTTCTATTTTTTGTGTAGGGTCTACTTCCAAACCATAACGTTTTGATATTTCAGCAATATTTTTATTTGCTGTTTTTAAATCTACATAGGGAAAAACGCCAAATGCTTTTTTAATAGGTTCTATACCCATAATAATGTTTTCTGTTATGGTATAATTTTGTACTAATTTAAAATGCTGGTGTACCATACCAATATTTAGTTTTGTAGCATAATTAGGGGAAGTGATTTTTTCTTTTTTACCTCGTATATAAATTTCTCCTTCATCTGGCTCATACATACCAAAAAGCATACTCATAAGTGTAGATTTTCCTGCACCGTTCTCTCCTAATAATGCAAATATTTCCCCCTTTTTAATTTGCAGTGTTACATCATCATTTGCAATAATACCCGGAAATCGTTTTGTGATATGTTTTAGTTCTACAATGTAATCTGACATATTTCCCCTCCTCATAAAACTATTTTGAGTGGTAATTTTCATAAAAAATCAATATAATATTTTGTTATAAAAATATATTTAATAATATTTCTTTCATTTATTAAAACAAAAAAGCCGTCCGCTGTTTGGCAGACGGCAAATTTTTGTACTGTTTATTTACCTAAGTCTTCTGGTAATATACCATTAAAATTGGAAGCTGGAACAACTGTACCACCTTTTACCAATTCATAAACCTCATCTAATTTCGTAATTGTTTCAGCAGAAAGTTGTTGTCTACCTTCTTGTTTTACATATCCTGTAGAATCTGTATCTGCACCAAGCAAATCATTTTTGCCGCCAAATGTGCCATCTATTACGGCATTTAATTGTTTTTCTACATTTTTATCCATAATTTTTAATACAGATGTTAATACAATGTTGCTATCACCATTTATACCATCATCATATTGGTCAACATCACAGCCTATTACCTTTACATCAGATGCCTCTTTTGCTGCTGTAAAAACACCATTTCCAGAGCCGCCTGCTGCTACAAAAAGTATGTCACATCCTTCATTGATAAGTGCATTACCTACTACTTTTCCTGTTGCCTCATCTGCAAATGTTCCTACATAATTGCCACCTACATTTGCTCCTGTTACATCTGTACCAGCATAAGACGCAATTTCTACTATTTCAGCATTTGTACTTAAATTTTTGTTTGCATAATTTACGCCAGATTCAAAACCATATTGATAATTGACATTAGAAGGATAAGCAATACCATTTACAACAGCAACTTTATTTGTTTTTGTTTCTAATGCCGCTGCAACGCCTGCATAAAAACCACTTTCTTGTTCTGCAAATGTCATAGCATATACATTTGCTGCTTCTATTTCATTTCCTTCTGCATCTGTTGGATTACTATCTACTAATACAAAGTCAACATTAGGGTTGTCCTGTGCAATAGCGCCAATACCTGCAAATTGGAAACCGCAGCAAACAATTACATTATAATCGGCAACAATATCAGCTACAGCTTGTACCGCTGCTGCAGTATCGCCTGATTCTTCTTTTACTGGTGTTACACTAGCATCTGGATGATTTTCAATAAAACGAAGTATACCTTCATAGTTGTTTTGGTTGAAAGAACCATCATCTACACCAGATGGACTGCTTACAATAGCAATTTTTAAGCCGTCCCCTGATACTGTATTTGTATCATTTTGTTGTTGCTGTTCTTCTGGAGCATTATTACTGCTGCATCCTGCTGCAAGCATTGAAAATGCCATAACACCACAAAGCAGTAATCCAATGACTCTTTTTTTCATTTTTGAATTCCTCCCTTAAAATAAAAACTAAATGCATATTATGTATTACAAATAACAGACATTTATAATATGTTTTGTTATTTATAATATAGTTAGAATATACCATAAATATTGCTTTCTGTAAATGAAAGTGTTTTATAAATTGTTAATAAATTTATTTCTAAAAATAGTAATGAAAGCATAATCATACTATAAATATTGCTATATGATGATTAAAAATAATGTCATTGATAGGAGTGCTGTTATGAAACAAAAAAACATAGAATATGATTTTTATTTTAATACCCAAGGAAAGAGTTTTTATGATTGTTTTGAACAAGCAATACAAAATATATTACTTTGTAAAAAGGTGGGATATGATTATGAAAAAAATGGTTGCAATATATGTTCGAGTCTCTCAAGAAGATGAAAAAAACGGTGTTTCAGAGAGTATACAAAATCAAATTTCCTATTTAAAACAATATCTCTTTCAAAATGATATGGTATTATATGAAGTTTATTGTGACGATGGTTTTTCTGGCTTAAATTTTGAAAGACCTGCTTTTCAAAAAATGATACAAGATATTGAAAATGGTATGATAAATTGTGTTGTAGTAAAAGATTTATCTCGTCTAGGTAGGGATTACATCGGTGTAGGATATTTTACAGAACAATATTTTCCTCAAAAAAATATACAATTGATTGCCGTAAATGATAATATTGATACAGAAAATGAAAACATACAGCAAGAGCTTATACCTTTTAAAGCATTGCTAAATGACTTTTATGCAAAAGACATTTCTAAAAAAATAAAAGCCTCTTTTCATGCAAAAAGACAAAATGGTGAGTTTATAGGCGCATTTGCTCCTTATGGCTATCAAAAAGATAGCCATAACAAAAATCATTTAATCATAGACACCTATACATCAAATGTGGTACAAAATATTTTTATGTGGTATTTGCAAGGAGAAAATATGAGTTCTATTGCTCAAAAATTGAATGATAATGGTATACTTTCTCCTGCTGTATATAAAATGAAACATACATATTATCAAAATGCAAATATAAAATATGGATTATGGACACAGCAAACAATTAAAAATATATTATCAAATGAAACTTATGTTGGAAACATCACACAAGGTAAAACAAAAAAAGTAAATTATAAAAATAAAAAATTAAAAAAAATACCCAAACAACATTGGATTGTAAAACAAAATACACATAAACCAATTATTGATTATTCTCTTTTTCAAAATGTGCAAACTATGTTAAATCAAAAATCAAAAACACAAAAAACAAATCAAAAAACAATGCATTTATTAGGTGGGCTGCTCTATTGTGGCGATTGTGGAAGTAGCATGACATTTCGCAAAAATAAAAAGGGAGATTTTATATTGCTTTGTTCTCGCTATGCTAGATATGGGCAATGTTCAAGACATCAATTTTATGAACACAAATGCAATGATATCATATTAAATGCATTGCAAATATTTACAAAAAATACTCCAAACTGTAAACAGTATCATGCTGATATTAGCATTGACTACCTTTTTTACAATAAAATTTTTGTTATTCAAATGATAAATAAAATACAGTTTTTTGAACAGCACAATATAATTAAAATGCATATATATTGGAATTTTTCTGCACCATAAATACAATATACCAGATGGTGAACTTGGTGCGTCTTTGCGTTATCTTAGTCAAAAATTTACCATGGTAACACCAGAGGCAAAAGCTACATTAAATGATATTGCTACAGAAGAATTTGCTCTGATAGCTTATCAATTATGATATATCATTTTTATAACTACAGTCAGTATTGCTTTGCTTTCACTTTTTTATTTACACTCATATCATATTGTTGCTTTTATACTTTAACATGATGAAAGCGACATTTTTTTTAGTTTTTATCTGTATTTTTATATATAACGTAATATATTTTTTTGTCATTATTATTGTCACTAAATGTTCATTTTTGTCACTCTTTTGTCACCTTTTTATTATCATTATGTGGAAAAATATATATGTTAATATACATAATATTTCGTATCAATATACCTTTTATTGTAATTGATATTTCTGTTTGAATGCCTACAATAATGTATTTACAATGCTTTAAATACCTTTATCATTACAACATTTTTAAACAGTTTTATATTGTCAATAAATTGTAAAAATGCTATAATATTGCAAAGAATTTTTAATATATATTGCTAAAAAAATGACTTTAGAAAGGTGGCATACAATGAAAAAAAGAATAGTAATAATGATGTTTTTGTTAGTCATTTTAATAACAGCAACATTAGGCTGTAAAAAAGAAGAAAAAGAGAAAGTTGCTTCTTCAAATAATTTAGAAACAGTTCAACTATTGCTTTGGGGTGCAAAAGAAGATGAAGCTCTTTTAAATAAAATTATACAAACATTTCAACAAGAATATCAAGGACAGGCAAATTTTGAAATTACATTTGCAGAACAAGGAGAAACAGAATGCAAAGATGCCATATTAGGTGGTCTTGAACAAAGTGCAGATGTATTTACTTTTGCAGATGACCAATTAAGTGCATTAGCAGCAGCTGGTGCTTTAAATCCTGTAGAAAATGCTGATGTAATTAAACAAATGAATTTGTCAGCAGCAGTAGAGGCAGCAACTGTTAGAAATACATTATATGCTTATCCATTAACAGCAGATAATGGCTATTTTTTATATTATAATAAGCGTTATTTCAGTGAGGAAGACATTCAAACACTAGACCGTATTTTAGAAATTGCATCTGCAAATGGTAGTTTTTTTTCTATGGATTGGTCTTCTGCCTGGTATGTCTATTCTTTTTTTGGAAATACAGAAATGAAAGTTGGATTAAATGAAGATGGTATTACCAATCACTGCACATGGAATCGTCAAGAGGGCGATATTCGTGGTGTAGATGTCGCACAAGCTATGTTAAATATTGCAAAACAACCCTCTTTTTCTAATAGAACAGATGAAGAATTTTTGCAAGGTGTTAGAGATGGTACTGTCATTGCTGGCATTAGTGGCGTATGGAATGCTATGGCAATACAAGAAGTATGGGGTGAGTATACTGGAGCAGCAAAACTACCAACATATACCTGCAACAACCATCAAATACAAATGGCATCCTTTTCTGGTTGCAAATTGATAGGGGTAAACGCCTATTCTGACCATTATAATTGGGCATGCAAACTAGCAGAATGGATTACCAATGAACAAAATCAAAAACTTCGTTTTGAGTTACGAGAACAAGGACCATCAAATATACAAGCGGCTTCTTCTGTAGAAGTACAGCAATCCCCAGCGATTGCAGCATTATTAAAGCAATCTGAGTTTTCTCAACTACAAAGAGTAGGAGGAAAATTTTGGGATCCAGTTACTATTTTTGGTGAAAATATGGCTTCTGGAAACGCTACAGGAGAAGATTTACAAAAACAGCTAGATAAAATGGTAAAAGGTATTACAGAAAGATAAATAACTATAGGGGGATAATTATGAATGGAAAACTTAGTATACAGCAAAGACTAATACTTCCAATTATTCTGCTGGGGATTGTAGCATTGCTTTCAAACGCTTTGGCAATATTTAGTATTCATAATGTAAATGCTAATGCGTCAACGATTGTAGATAACTATATGGAAGGAAAAACACAGTTAGTAGAAATTCGCCGTTCTACCATGAATATTCATAAAATGGCGCTTTCTCATATTGTTGCTACAGATTATGATACCATGATTGATGTTGTAACAAAAATTAAAGAGGAAGAGAAAAATATTGAGGGTACACTAGAGGCATATTGTAATTATGTAGAAAAAGAAAAAATGGAAACCTATCAAGAATTATTAAATAATTATGATTCTTTTAAACATGCATTGGTTTTTTTAGTATGCGCTAGTGCAGATAGCAAAACAGAGCAAGCGTATACATTGGCAAATGGAGATGTTGCTTTTTATGGTAGTGCCATAGAGCAAAATATTAAAGAATTATATGATTCTGTTACATTGCAAACAGAAATGGCAAGAAAAAAACTTTTTATTGTTTACATGATTTCTATTATAATTAGTACAATATCTATGATTTCTTGTGTTTTATTGGCAATCGCTGCAATTAAAATGATTATGGCATACGTTGTTAAGCCAATCAAAAATGTAATGTTTACATTGCAAAAAAGTTCGGAACAAGTTAATACTATGGTAGATGAAGTAAGAAAAAGAACATGGAACTCTAGTAAAAGTGCAAAACAGTTGTCTGTATTATCAGAAAAAATTTCAAATACCATACATCAGGTTGCAGATAGCGCATATTCTATTAACCGTAATGCCACAAATATTAAACAAGAAATATACACTATGGCAGAAGAATGTGTTATTATTACAGAATATTCTGTAGAGATGAAAAATAACGCAAACGTAATGGAACAATCTGCAAAAATGAATATGGAAACTATTGATACAAAGGTAACAGAAATGTTGACAGTATTAAATAAAGCAATCGAAAATAGCCACAGTGTTAGTCAAGTAAATGTTTTGGCAAAAGATATTTTGGAAATTGCTACAAAAACAGACCTAATTGCTATCAATGCTTCTATAGAGGCTGCAAGGGCAGGAAAGGCTGGAACTGGTTTTGCTGTTGTAGCACATGAAATTCGTGCATTGGCAGATTCTTGTGGAGAAACTGCAACACATATTCAGGAAATCAATAAAAATGTTACAGATGCTGTTTATAATCTTTCTGAAAGTGTACAATATTTAGTTGATTATTTAAATCAATCTATTCTAATAGAATTTCGTAATTTTATTGCTTCTGGTCAGCAATATAGAGAAGATGCTGCCTATGTTGAAACAGCAATGGCTAAATTTAATCAGAGGGCTGACCATTTGAGAAATTCTATCAATGAAATTGCTTTTTCTATTGAAAATATTACAAAGGCTTTAGATGAAGGTGCCGTTGGCATTACAGGTGTAGCAGATAGTACAAAAAGTATGGTTAGTAATATGACAGATATAGCAAATCGTATGGATACTAATACAGAAATTGTTAAGGAATTGAAAAAACAGACAGAAATGTTTTCAAACTTATAATAAAATGATAGCATGTATATTGAAAAAGCCTGCACTAGACAGTTTTATATATGAAGTGCTATAATATATAATATCAAATTAACAAAAAATGTGATGTATGGGGATAAAATATATGAAAAAATGGCGAATATTAGCATGGTTTACATTTTTACTATTATTAGTATCTATGGTTATATCTGTAAAACAATTTCAAAAAGAAGAAATAAGTTCATTTATTGATTCCATACAATATAGCTTTAATGAAGATTGGCATATAGTTTCATTAGACAGTTCTGAGGCTTTTTTCCAAACATATGATGATATACAAGAGATTGTTAGTGAGGCACTTACAGCAGGAAATTATCAAAAAGTGTATCTCCCATACGAGGGGAAAAGCAAACCAGGTGATATTGTTATTTTTCATACCACTATTCTAAAAGAAAGTATTGATTTGACACTACAATTTATTTCTGTAGACACAGCTGTATGTATATTCTTAGACGGAAAACTGCTCTATCAATATGGATTTGAACCAGACGGAACACTAAAGGAGATAATTGGAGAGAGTGAGCATGTCATAAATATTCCAAATCAATTTGAAAATGGTGAATTATGCATTGTACAGACATCACTTTATCCGAATGCTGCATCAACGCTTGATTATGTAAAATTAAATACACAAGATTCTGTGACAATCAATGTATTTGGTAATAAAATTTCTGATGTGGTATGTTGTTTATTAATCATACTTACAGCATTTCTTATGTTCTTGCTAGAACTGATTCGACGCTATACACACCAACCTCAAAAAGGAGAGTTGTATATAGGACTTGTTTGTATAGCAGCAGGAGTCAGCTGTTTTATTGCAACAGATACATTGGCTATCTTTTATAATATACATGAAGCATATACTATGCAGGCATATTTTCCACTTATGATTTCTTTGTTTTTATCAATGTATTTCGAGTATATTTTTAATACACTATATCCACGTCGCTATATTGTATTATTATTGTTTGTAGTGCTTAGTGTGTTATTGCAACTTTTATTGAATATGTTAGATATAAAGACTATTGAAGATATGATTTTGTTTTCAGCATTTACAATAGGAACAGTTTGTGTAGTATCCATTGTAGGCTTATTGCAATTTTACCATAAATATAGATACTATCAGACACTACTTGTTTGTGCAGCAATTTGTACAATGTTTTTTGGTAGTATAATAAATATTGTTTTTCCAAATATAAATAGTAATATCATTTATCAGTATAGTATCACTATATTTAGCATCATAATGGCTACTGCCCATATATTACAATTGTCACAGGAGTATCGAAAAAATGTAGAGAAAACTGCGCATATTCTGGAGGAAGAAATAAAAGTAATAGAGCAACAGAATATGCAACTTACACTTGCAAAACAAGATGCAGATATCGCACGGCGTGAAGCATTAGCTGCAAATGAATCAAAGGGAAAATTTCTAGCGCATATGTCTCATGAAATCCGTACACCAATAAATGCTGTGCTTGGTATGGACGAAATGATTCTACGTGAGTCAAAAGAATACAATATCAAAGAGTATGCTATGGATATTTATACAGCTGGACAGACGTTATTGTCACTAATCAATGATATTCTGGATTTTTCAAAAATTGAATCTGGAAAAATGGAAATTGTATCAGTAATATATGATATTAGCAGTTTAATACACGATTTAGTAAATATGACTGCACAAAGAGTAAAAGATAAAAATATCAAATTTGAAGTAAATGTTGATTCTGAAATTCCTTGTCAATTATGTGGAGATGATGTACGTATTCGTCAAGTGTTAACAAATATATTAACAAATGCAGTCAAATATACTCATGAAGGAACTATATGGCTGCGAGTAAAAAGTTCTCAGACAAACGATGTAGCAATGCTCACATTTGAGGTAGAAGATACAGGCATTGGAATTAAAAAAGAAGATTTACCAAAACTTTTTGCGGAGTTTGAACGAATTGAGGAAAATAAAAATCGTAATATTGAGGGTACTGGTCTTGGTATGAGCATTACAATTCAGCTTCTTGCACTATTAGGTAGCAAGCTTCATGTTGAGAGTGTGTATGGAAAAGGTTCAAAATTCTTTTTTGAATTGAAACAAGATATTGTTGATAGTACACCAATAGGAGATTTTAATTTTAGAGTACATCAAATTGCAAAAGATTATCATTATCATACAAGTCTTTACGCACCAGAGGCAAAAATATTAGTGGTAGACGACAATGCAGTGAATCGTCGAGTACTACGAAATCTTTTAAAACAAACATGTATTCAAATAACAGATGCTGAAAGTGGTTCACAATGCCTAGAACTAATACAAAAAAATTATTTTGATTTGATTTTTCTTGACCATATGATGCCAGATATGGACGGAGTAGAAACATTGCATCATATAAAAACACTTGAAGATTTTCCATGTCAAAATACACCAGTTATTGTACTAACAGCAAATGCAATTACAGGAGCAAAAGAGCAATATCTGTCAGAAGGCTTTGATGATTTTCTGTCAAAGCCGATTGTACCAGAAAAACTTGAAAATTTGATAAAAAATATGTTACCAAAAGAATTATTAATGCAGCCTGTATTGCAAAAAGAATATAGTTACTCATCATCAAAATTTTTGGAGGAACTCCCACTAGTAGATGGATTAGACTGGCAGTATGCATGGATACATTTACCAGATGAAAAGCTGCTAAAATATACAGTTAATGAATTTTATGCCCAAATTGATTCTGCTGCAGACCATCTGGAACAGTTATATAAGCAAATTACAGAAGTAGAACAAATGGAGCAATATCGTATTCAAGTTCATGCAATGAAAAGTCTTGCAGCTACAGTAGGAATTTTACCACTTTCTGGTGTTGCTAGATTGCTGGAATCTGCATCACGAAATGGTAATATTGAAGCAATTATATCTGTTACACCTATCTTTTTGGCAGAGTGGCGTAGTTATCGTCAAAAATTGCAGGGTGTGTTTGATATAGGGAATACAGCTCGAATACAAATAAATGATGTTTCTATTATATTGGCATTGTTAGAAATGATTCGGTTTAGTATGCAAGAACTAGATATTGATAAAGCAGATAAACTGATAGAGCAACTGCAAACTTATACATATACAGATGAGATAGAACAAAATATCAAAAAACTGGCTGAAGCAGTAACCAATCTGGATTCTACTGAAACAAGCGCCTGTGTAGAATTATTGATGAAACAGTTAAATCAGTGAAAACAGCGTGTTAAATCTGCTATACAAATAGTATGCCTGTACATAAATTTGCAGGCTGAGAATGGAGGATTATAATGAAAAAAGTTTTGCTAATTGGAAGACTTAACGGTGCTGTCAAAGAAATGAATCAGCTTTTGGCACAGCATTTTTATGTACAAATTTGCTCTGAAAATGCTAATGTTGTGGAGGGCATGATGAAAATTGTTAACCCTGACTTGGTTTTAATCAGTCTAGTTGGTGCTTATGATATAGATACATCTATATTCAATATGCTAAGAGAACAATATACACAAACTCCAGTTTTAACTATTGGTACAAGAGAACAAAGCAGTAAATTTTTCAAATATTATGAAGATGATCAGTTTGAGAATTTAATTCGTCCAATAGAAAATACTATGATTATAGATGCGGTATTTAGACGACTTAGATTGAGCGAAAATGAAGTAAAACAACATATCATAGAAGAAAAAAAAGAGGATATAAAAAAGAAACGAATTTTGGTAGTAGATGATAATGGTACAGCACTGAGGACGATAAAAGTCATGTTAGAGGAGTACTATGAAGTAGCTATTGCAATATCTGGAGCACAAGCAATGACTTTTATAGGCAAACAACATCCAGATTTGATTTTATTAGATTATGAAATGCCTATCTGCGATGGTAAAATGACTTTAGAAATGATACGTGCAGACAAAGATATGAAAGATATTCCAGTTATTTTTCTGACAGCTGTCAATGACAGAGATAATATTGAAGCAGTACTGAAACTGAAGCCGGCAGGATATTTACTTAAACCACCTATAAAAAAACGCTTGATTGAAGAGATTGATAAAGTTCTGGAAAATTCTTAATATACAATATCCATATTCAAATAGATAATAGAAAACATGAGAAAGTTATAGCATAAAATCAAACATAATAACTAATTATAAGTGCTAATATAGCTATTGCGCATTGTTATCATTATGGCAAAGAGCCAATGAAAAATTCTTGGCTCTTATTAAAGTCTTTGTATATTTAATTGTCATTTTCGGATATTACTATTTCCATTCCATCACCAATAATAAATTTACGAAGCAAATTGTCAACTTTTATATTAACTTTTGGTGGTATAATATTTGTTCCTTCTATTTTTTCAAAATATTTTTTTGCCTTTGTTTTATCTACTGTTTTCTTCAAATCATCATATCTTCCAAACTCGTTGATATTTGTTGCGTTCAATTTTAAACTAATAAGATTTCGTAACTTCTTTTCATCAACACCTAAAGCAACAACAACTTTATGAATTTGGTCATCTTTTGCTTTCGCCATATACTCGTTAATATAATCTCTCAAAGTCTTTTCATATGAAATTTCAACATCTCCTCGTTGAATATCGTGCAAGAAAATATTCGCATACTTTTGTTCTTCTTGAGAAAGCATAGCAAAAGTTTTATGTAGTTCAGTTTCAGCTTTTTCAATTGTTTCTTTTGATGTTCCCTCAATATAAAGTAATTTCATATATTTCTCAAATCGCGAGTTCATATAATCAGAGTCAATTAAACGAGTATCTATTTCCATTATGTAGCCAGCAATGTCATATGGAACATCTTCACTTCCATTTCCACTTCCACCCAATTCTTTATACCTCAATACTAATATCAAGTATATGTTTTCATCGAAAGCCATTTCTATGCTTTTGCCAGTTTTTTCATCTACATAATAAGATATTTCCCATTTAAAACCTTGTATTTTTGCTGCTTCTAAGTAACTATTTAGTTCTTTGAAATCTTTTGCGAATTTTCTACATACAGTTATGTCTGTAGGTAGTTTTTCAAAATTTTCTATTCCAGCATTTTTAAACAGTTCAGATATACTTAAAAATAACTGATTCACCATATTCAAATTTTCTATAATATGTTGAACAAACAGTCCTAATGGCTTATCTCCAGAATATAGTTTTACTGCATTATTGATATTGCTTTCCATAGTATGTGGCTTACGATAATATTTAATTGTTCCAAAAGGTTTGTCTGGTCCAAATAAACGATTAGTACGAGAAAATGCTTGAATAATGTTTTCATAATATAGAATTTTATCCATATAGAGTGTATTAATCCATTTGGAATCAAATCCAGTAAGCATTTGGTCAACAACAATCAATAAATCAATTTGTTTATGAGGTTCATTTGCAATTCTTTCATAAGGTTTCTTATGTGCAAGTCTAGCAGCAATATCCTTTTTCATTTTAGCAAAAGTCGGAATTTTGAAATCTTGACCATATCGTTCATTGTAGTCTTTCATTATCTCAACAAGACCTTCCTCTTTAAAAATTGCACCTCCATTATTATCAATGTTTGGGTCAAATAATGCAGTAACTTTCAATTCTGGTTTTGCTTTTTTAAGCAGTCTATAATAGTTGATTGCTTCAGAAATAGTACTTGTTGCAAATATAGCATGAAACTTGCCATTACGACTAAGTGTAATCCAATTATCTACAATATTCTGAACAACCGAAAAAGTATGTTCTTTTGTTTCATATTGAACACTCGGAATATAATCTTCAATTCCTTTTATATATTTGCCCTTATTATCTCTTCGTCCTGACATGGGTACTTCATTCATATATTTGTAGTACACTTTACTCTTTGTAGCATCAGAAATTGCTTCTTCCTCAGTATTTGCTTTTGCTTTTTCTAATGCAACTGCCTTGCGAACATCATTATCCTTAAATGTTAATACCTTATAGGGATAAAAACCAAGTACATTTTTATCACGAATACCATCTGCTATGCTGTATCGATGTAATTCGTTCCCAAAAATAGTAGTAGTTGTATTCTTTTTCTTTTGGTTTTCTTCTTGAATAGGTGTTCCAGTAAAGCCAAAGAAAATAGCTTTTGGAAAAGTTGTTTTAATTGTTATAAGCATATCTCCAAAAGTGGAACGGTGCGCTTCGTCAACAATAAATACAATACGTTTTCTGTTGATGTTTTCAATATCACTTGCTTTCAGTCCAGCATCTTCTTCTTTGATATTACTCATTTTTTGAATAGATGTAACAATGAGTGTATCTGATGGGTTTGTACTTTTTAATTTTGTGATAAGAACATTGGTATTTTCAGTTGCCTGAACAGATTCATTTTCATCAGCAAAGCCACGATATTCTTTAAGCGACTGTGTTCCAAGCTCAATTCTATCCATTAAAAATATCACCTTATCGGCATCTTTTGAACTTGCAATTAACTGTGCTGATTTAAAACTTGTCATTGTTTTACCTGAACCAGTAGTATGCCATATATATCCACCCAGTTGGTTATTGTTTCCCCATTTAGTTTTTGACACTTTATCAGAAATTGCACTTGCTGCAAAATATTGATAACTTCGCATCACTTTCAAAACACCATCTGAATCATCAGCAACAGTATAAAAACCAATTAACTGATGCGCCATAGGAATAGAAAGCAAAGTAGAAGCCACTTTATCCCAATCGTTTATTGGCTCATTGTTATAATCTGCCCAATGGAAATAGTAGTCAGTGTTAAACTGACCATCACTACCCGGATTTGCAAAATAAACTGCTTCATTTGGTTCCATTGCCACAAAAATCTGCACCAAAGAAAATAAACCTGAAAAAACGCCCTCATAGGAATATTTCTCAATCTGGTTACAAGCCTGACTAACTGGAATACCACTCCTTTTTAATTCTATATGAATTAAAGGCATACCATTAATTAAGAGCATTAAATCTCCTCTGCGCTGATTCAATAATCTTGATTTTGCAGAAAACTTAGGTTGCTGAACAATTTGATATCTGCTTTGTCCAGCAGATATTTCTCTACGGTCATAGATTTTTAAACTAATTTCTTTACCAAAGTGTAGTTTGTCATCTGGATTGTCACGAACGATAGAAACACTTTTACCATTTATAAAACCATTCAATTTTAAAGGAGTTCTTAATTTTTCAATCTGTTCTAAAATTTGTTGCATTTCGTTATCAGTTAATGGATAATTATTTAATCGGTCAATATCTCTGTTGTTTTCATAGAGTATATTCGCCCAATTTTTCAACAAATCTTTTTCAGAATAATTTTTCAAAATTTCTTTTTCCCATCCTTTTTCAGACAGTATTTTTATAACAGCTTCTTCAAAATCCGATTCTTTATTAAAAACCATATTAATTCACCCCTTTACACAAACATTTTTTTAAGCATAGAGTTCTTAATATTTTTCAACTTTTCCAATTTACGCTGATGAAGGGCGATAAGGCAGTCGAAATTTTCAAAATATGCTCCAATTCTCTGTTGTTCTTCAATCGACGGATATGTAACAACAACCTTTTTCAAATCTTCGTTATAAAGATGAACAATAGATTTTCCTTGTGCTTGTTTTACAAGTTCGTTGTGTGGTGTACCAAACGAAATTTCAATAGCCAAAAAATCTGACTCAATTTCTTTATGTGGAAGTACAATATTTAAACCACCGCCGAGCAAAACACCTGATTTTTGAACACTTGTAGCGATTGCAATATCTTCTGCTGTCTCTCCTGAAGATGGTAAAATAACTTCTCCGCCTTTACTCAAAACTGCCCCTGAAATTATATCAGCAAAAGTATCGATTTCTCTTATTATTGATTGATATTTCGTATAAAGTCTACCATATAAAATAATTGGCGTTCCTACTTCTCGTAAATCGGACTTTGTGTAACCTTGTCCCTTAGAAAAGTCGGCAATCTCTCCCAACTTACGCTGTTCCCAATCACCAGAAAAACCCTTAAATCGAATTTCTGGTACATTTGAACCATTTTTCGGGAACATTTTTTCAATCATTGATTTTTTGATATTGTTCAATTTGTCATACTTATTCTGATAAAGGGCAATAATGTGGTTGAGTGATTCCATATAATCACCTATTTTGTGTTGCTCGAACTTACTTGGAACAGGTATAACAAGTTCTCTAATTTTATTTAGAGCTATAAATTTTTGAGTTCCACCATCTAAATTTTCACCCAACTGGCGTACTACAAAATCTGATTGTAAACAGTGATACAAATAACAATAAAACACATCGCCTGTATCTTTGATTAAAGCAACATTTTTAATTGCAAAATCAGGAGTTTCACGCACTAGAGCAATATTTCCGATAGTTCCAATCATACCCATTAAAATATCGTTTACGTCAACTTTTGAGCGTTTATTGATTTCTTCATAATCTTTATCAGAAATATACTGTATATCTTCACAATTGATAAATCCATTTTTAACATTTTTAGATGTAATAAATGGATGCCCACTTTTTACATATTGTGGTGAATCATGAGTTCCATCTCTAACATCAGTAATCGTTTCCAACTTCCGCCCTTCCCAATCATCATAAAATCCTTTAAATCTTATTTGAGGTTTTGCATTTTCATTCGCCATTTTGTATGCCTCCAAGCAATTTCTGAAATTCTGCAAGCCCAAGCATATCAAATTCATTTCCTTCCATATCATCAATCATTTTAGAAAGGTTTGCTTCTGTTTCAGCAATCTCTGCTTCAATCTCTGCAAATGTTGTTTCATACTTTTTAGCAATACTATACAGTTTTGAAACCAATTCATTTACAACATAATTAGGCAATTCCATAATATTTGTAATCAGTGGTTTTATCCATTTATATTTTAGTAATTCAATTGCTTGCTCATCTGAAAGATTTTCAATGGTTTCTTTTGTTTTGTTTTCAAGAAGTTCTGCTTCTTTTTTTATTGTTGCTTTTAATTCTTTTTCTTCTAATATAAGAGCATTTACGCAGTGAAGTTTTTCTTTTATTTCAGTTTCTATGCTATCAGATTTCAGTGCTTTTTTGACTTCTGCTACTACAAAGCTATCTTTTGTATCATTTACAAAATCATTTTCTTTTTCTTCCTCTGTTAAGGAATCAAGCAATTCTTCATATTTAGAAGATATTTCTGACAAACGATTTTCTTTTGATTTTAATGCTTCTTTATCATACAATAGAATAGTGCATTGAATTAACTCAAACGGAATAATATATCCAATCCAACCATATTGAACTTCTTGTTCTTTTCCACCTTGTTTTTTCAAAATCATATTTGGATTTACTTTCTTTATGGCATCAAAACCCTCTGTTTGAATGATTTCTAAATCAACTGCAATACTTGTCCAATTATCATCAAGTAATTGATATGCTTCATATTTATCAATCAAAGGAATGTTTTTTAAATGGTCAAAAATATTATTTGCGAGTATGGCTTCTGTTTTAGAAATATTCAGTGTACTCATTTTTTCAATTAATTCATTATTCAAATAGTCATCAAATCCATCAAATGCGGTTTTGAAATCATTTTCAAATGATTGCACGTCACTATGTTCTTGAATAGCCTTTTTCACATCATCTACTTTTAATTTACAATAGTTTGATGATGTGTTTTCAAACAAACTATTTTTCAAGCATGGAAATGCTAACCAATATTTGTGAAGTTGTTCAATTTCAGACAAAGGAATTCCACCAAACATAGAGGCATAAATATCCCAAGACTCAGTAGTTTCAGATGAGTCAACATATCTTGGAATATTTAGGTTATATTCATTATTTCTAATTTCATCTCTGCTTACAACTTTTGAAAACTTTTCTACATTTTCACGTTTAGTAACAACATCTACAATTCTCTTTATATCGGAAGCACGAAGTTTATTATTCTTACCAACTTTAATAAAACCTTTTGAAGCATCAACAATCAATATATCGGTATTTGCTCTTTTTTGTCTCAGCACCATAATGATAGTAGGGATACCTGTACCAAAGAAAATATTCGCTGGTAATCCAATAATCGCATCAATATGATTTTGTTCAATCAAATTTTTACGAATTTCTCCTTCTTCTCCGCCACGAAACAATACACCATGTGGTAAAACGATAGTCATAATACCATCACTCTTAATATGAAAAAGGTCATGAAGTAAAAAAGCATAGTCTGCTTTTCCCTTTGGAGCAAGTCCAAAACGTGTATAACGTGGGTCTGTTTCTTTATCCGTTGGATTCCAAGGTTGAGAATAAGGAGGATTTGAAACAACAGCATCCACATAAAGAGGGTCATAAGTTCCAATTGGGTCATTTTCATAAAAAAATGGCCAGTCGTCTTCCAAAGTATCTCCATTGCGTGTAACAATATTATCAGGAAGAATGCCACGCATTACCAAATTCATACGAGTTAAATTGTATGTATTTTGTTTTAACTCCTGAGCGTAATATTTGATGTTGTTCTCGTTTTCAATAAATTTTGAAACACTTTTACCTATGTTAATCAGTAAAGAACCTGAACCACTTGTTGGGTCATAAATTTTAATTTCTGTTCTATCTTTTAAGTAGTCAGCAATAATTTCAGACATAAGTAACGAAACTTCATGTGGAGTATAGAATTCTCCAGCTTTCTTTCCAGCATTGGCTGCAAACATACTAATAAGATACTCATATATAAATCCAAGAACATCATAGTCTTGTTTTCCATCCATTGGAATATCTTTTATTAAATGGATAAGGTCACTAATTGCTTTTGACTGTGAAGCAGAGCTATCTCCAAGTTTTGAAAGACCTGTTTGTAATGTATCAAATATACCCTCAAAAACCTTTTTATGTGTATTGTTAATAAGACGACTAAATGCAGAAAGTGCATCACGAACATCTTGTACACTGAAATCTCTACCTTTCTCAAGCCAAGTCGAAAAAAGATTTTCATAAGATATAAAATATCCTAAATTTCTCTGAAGACTTTCCACTGTTTCAATATCTTTTTCAGTTAGTTCAGAAAGATATTCATCTGTCCAATCGTTTTCTTTAAGATACTTAACTTCTTTTTCAGATAAAAATTTATAAAAAATAAATCCTAATATGTAATCTTTATATTCATTTGCTTCGATTTTAGAGCGCATTTTATTTGCTGATTCCCAAATCTTTGATGCTAATTGTTGTTTGTTCATACCTAACCTCCAAATAATTTATAAATATTTTATAATATTAAGCTAATTCTTTTTTTCAATAAAAAGCAATACAGATTTTACTTATTACATCAATATTGATGATTTTTTTGGCTCATTTTGTTCAAATGTAAGTATAAGCATTATAACACAAAAAGATGAAAATTATAATTTAAGTTTGATATTTTGTACCAAAAGTCAAAATTATTTTTTAATTGATTTTTACAATTCCAAATTTGCACTGTAACATATATTCATTCTTTCTGACATTTATTTGCTCTATAATCTTGCAACGCTATGATTGCAATTCTTTTCAATATTTTGTCTACTTCTTCTTTTGATTTATCTTTACAATAGTTATCTGCTATTTTTACTTTTGTATTTCCAATATTGAATTCCTTTACAATGTGTGGTATCACATTTTCTTTCATAAACTAGCACCTCCTACAACATTATATTTTGAATACAATTTGTACTATTCCAATTCATATACCACAATGAAGAACTTCCTATCATACAATTCAATTACTTTAATTTATTAATTGTTGTTATACTGCTTTGACATCATATTGCACTTTATTCTTCTTTAATAATGCAAATCACTCAAAATGTAGCCTAATACCTTTGCTACCAAATAAACTACTTGTATATTCCTATTTATTGCAATTTTTTTCGTTTAAGTAGTATATACTCTTGGCACATCTGACTGCTTTACTTTTGTTTTAAAACATCAAAAACAGCCCTATAATAACATTAGTGTTATTTTATTTTTGATAATTTTATTTATTTCATCATATGATAAAATAAAAGGAAGTGACAGAAATGCAATATTGTTTATATTTAAGGAAATCTCGTTCAGACGCTGAAGCAGAAGCAAGAGGAGAAGGAGAAACACTTTCAAGGCATCAAAAAATATTACTTGAATTAGCAAATAAAATGCATTTAAACATTACTGAAATTTACAAAGAAATTGTATCTGGTGAAACCATAGCTGCACGCCCTGTTATGCAGCATATGCTACAAGAAGTGGAACAATGCAAATGGGATGGTGTACTTGTTATGGAAATTGAACGTCTTGCAAGAGGCGACACAATAGACCAAGGTATTATGGCACAAGCATTTAAATACAGCAATACCAAAATTATTACGCCTTTTAAAACATACGACCCCAATAATGAATTTGATGAGGAATATTTTGAATTTGGATTATTTATGTCAAGAAGGGAATATAAAACAATAAACAGGCGTTTACAAAATGGTAGGCTTGCTTCTGTAAAAGAAGGAAAATACATAGCAAGTAAACCACCTTATGGCTATGAACGTATACGACTGGAAAAACAAAAAGGTTGGACATTACAGCAAATTCCAGAAGAAGCGGAAATTGTCAAAGCAATATTTGAATGGTATACATTAGGAGAACAAAAGCAAAACAGTAACAAAAGGTTAGGCATTTCTCTTATAGCAAGAAGATTAAATAGCATGAATATTCCTTCAAAAACAGGTAAAAAATGGAATGTCTCTGTGATAAGAGATATATTAACAAATCCTGTATATATTGGTAAAATTCGTTGGAATTTTCGTCCTGCTGTTAAAAAAGTAATAAATGGTCAAATTGTCTATAGTCGTCCTTGTAACAATACACAACAATGTACTATCACAAATGGACTGCACATACCTATTATCAGTAAAACAACATTTGAATCTGCTCAGCAATATCTAAAGCAAAACCCACCTCACCCTATTGCAGAACATAATATTGTAAAAAATCCTTTAGCTGGTATTGTTGTATGTGGAAAATGCGGTCATAATATGGTACGTCGTCCTTATTCTAGTAATCAATCCGATGTGCTTATGTGTACCACAACATATTGCGATAATATCAGTAGCGCATTACATTTTGTAGAAAAACATATTTTAAATTCTCTTGAACAATGGTTACAACAATACAAATTGCAATGGAATATAGAAAGTCTACCAAAACAATACAATCAAATACAAATTAAAAAAACTGCTTATCAAAAAGCAGAAAAAGAACTTGACACACTTCATAATCAATTAGACAATACACATACACTTTTAGAACAAGGTATATATAATACAGATGTTTTTTTAGAGCGTTCTCGTTTATTATATCAAAAAATTGAAAATACAAAACAAAATTTGCAAATGCTGAAAAATGATATTGACAAACATACTATATATCAGCAAAATCAAAATGACATTATACCAAAAGTGGAACATTTATTATCTGTTTATAATACACTATGTACAACAAAATCAAAAAATGATATGTTAAAAGAAGTGCTTGAAAAAGTAATATACATTAAAAATAAAAATGGGAGATGGCACAATAATCCTGATGATTTTGAAATTGTGTTATATCCTAAAATACCGCTTTACACTCATTGATAACATAAAAGAGCAAAAGAATTTGCTCATGTAGAAATGATGGGAACAATCGTGCATCAATTAACAAAAGGACTTACAAAACAACAAATTATTGACAGTGGTTTAGATAGCTATTATGTAAATCATGGCTTGGGCGTTTATCCTTCTGCCGCATCTGGTGTACCATTTTCAGCACTTGCCCTCCAATCCAAAGGTGACCCTATCACAGACTTATATGAAGACATGGCAGCAGAACAAAAAGCAAGAAGCACTTACGAATATTTAATTGATTTGACAGATGACCCAGAGGTATTAGCACCTTTACGTTTTTTAAGAGAAAGAGAAATCGTACACTTCCAGCGATTTGGTGAAGCATTAGATATTGCAAGAGATTATTTAAAACAAGAAAAAGTATTTGATATGGGAAATACAAGCAACATTACATGGAAATAATAAAATCAGAAATAAAAGCGTGTCGAAAAATCGACACGCTTTTTCATATTATCTCCATGTATACTTGTCAGCCAATTCTATAATGCCATCATAAATTGCTTGCGCCATTTTATCATGATTTGCAGTATTTGAAATTTTCAAAGCATCTCCTGGATTAGATAAAAACAATGTTTCTACAATGACAGAAGGCACAACAGTAGAATTTAATAATATCAAATTTTTCTGATGTTGTGTATCATATTTTAGTCCTCTGTTATTAGTAGACAATGCATTTACTGTTTTTTGAAGCAATGTTGTTGCCACAATTTGGCTTGTAAGTCTTCCTTGTACATCATTTGAATGTGTTATAAAAAGTACTTCTGTACCATTTGGAGAAGGATTTGGGCTTGCTGAATTCATATGTATTGAAATTAAAATATCAGCCATATCATTTGCTGTATTTGCCCTATGTCTGTTTTCTGGTCTGCTATCATCATTTCTTGTTAAATATACTTTTACTTTATTTGTATTTTGAAGCAATGCATATGCTTTATTAACAATAGACAATGTCATATCTTTTTCATTTAATCCGTTGCCACTTGTTCCAGGGTCATTTCCACCATGTCCAGCGTCTAACAAAACCACTTTATCATATACCTCTTTGGGATTTTTAATATTGATATAATAGTAATTGCTATCTTCTGTTATAGTATATGCTCTAATTTTATTTTCTAAAAATGAAAATGTTGTTTTTCCGCCTATATTTTCTACTGTTACACTAGGTATTCCCTCATAAGGTAATTTCATTGTACCATATCCATATATATTTGTAAAATCTCCTGGTAGTGCTACTTTATACTGATTTTTTAAATAATTATCTGTATGTATGACACTATTGATATCAAATGTATTTACTTTTTGCAACACTAATGCTTTTTTAGAAGCATCATAAGAAATATTTTCCAATGTAGATTTTTTTACTGTTACAATAATACCATTTCCACTTTGCATTACTTCATATTCCGCAGTATCTTTTATCTCTAATACTACACGAACAGTTTTCTCTTCATACATACTACTACGTATTGCCAATACTTGACTCAATCCCTGCGCAGATAAATTAGGCTCTAAATTTGACGTTGCATATGGTATATCAATCACAACTCTATTTGGGCTAGAAAGTGTACTAACATTTGCTGCAATAGGTGCATTTGCTTGAATCTGTATCGTATCTGTAGTACCACTGTTTGTTGCTATCATACTTTGTACAATACTTTCTTGAAATGAAACAATTAAACCTTTTTTATCTTGACTTTGTGCTATATGATATTTTACAGGTGCTTTTAAATCTAATACCACTCTTGTCACTGCAACACCATCTACATCATGTTGTGCAGAACGCACTGCTGATACAAAAGGACTTGTTTGCACAGTCATATTATCACTTTTTAAATTTTTTTCAGCATAATAAATATCCAATACAATTCTTGTATCATCCACATATAAATTTTGGTATTTTTCTATATTTGCAGATGTGTTAATTGTAAATATCTGTTGACTATTTTCACTTTCAGGTACAGTAACACTTGTCACTTTACTGTTTTCTGTAGGTACAATTCCACTATTAACAATACCATTTGTATTTGTATTTGTATTTGTGTTTGTATTAGTATTTGTATTAGTATTAGTATTTGTATTTGTATTTGTGTTTGTATTAGTATTTGTATTAGTATTGGTATTTGTATTAGTATTTGTATTTGTGTTAGTGTTAGTATTTGTATTGGTATCTTCTTCTATTTCTTCATTATCATCAATTATTTCATCTGGCTCTTGTGGTTCTATTGCTTCATCAATACTAATTACTCTTGTTTTTGCATCCCAGTCTACTACACAGCCTAATGCCTCAGACACTGCTCTTACAGGTATCATTGTTCTATCATTTACAATTTTTGCAGGCACATCCATAACAAAATCTTCACCATTTTTACTGCCTGTTTTATTATCAATTTTCAATACTACAACATCACTTTCTTTTCTAACATAGACCTCTTTTCTATCTGCATTCCATGCCACTTCAGCACCCATTGTTTCAAACACTGCTCTTGCCGGAACAAGTGTTCTATCTTCTAATATAATAGGTGGCATATCTTCTACAGGCATTTTCTCACTGTTAATTTCAATTGTAACTTCTTCAGCATAATAGCGATGCATTTTATTATTATAATATAAATTCATATCTACCATAGCAGCATATACATTGATATTGTTTAAAAACATAGAGCAAAACATTATTACTGCTAATAATCTTTTACAATTTTTATACATATTTTATTTTTCCTCCCTATATGTTTTACTGTCTTTTTCAGTATAACAAAAAAAACATACTTTGTAAAAACAAACCGAAATATGAAATAAAATTGTAATAAATTTAATTTTTATATCATAAAAAGCAACATAATACTTTATTTATAATAATAAAAACAAAGTCTTATTATAAAAGTTTTGGATAGTGCTTCACAATCTTTTGTGATAGAAACCATATTTTTGATAGAAAATATCAAAGGCATGGAAAAATTTTTTCATGCCTTCTTTATTTTATCAAATTCCTATTATTTAACCATTTTTATGATATAACATTATCTCCAATTATAATTATCAGCAATTTCCATAATACTATCGTATATTGCTTGTGCAGCTTTTTCTTGATACAACTCATTTGAAATTTTCAATGCATCTCCAGGATTGGATAAAAACAATGTTTCTACAATAACAGCAGGAACAACCGTTCTATTTAACACAATTAAATTTTTCTGTTCAGGTGTATCATATTTTAAACCTCTATTATTTGTCCCTAATGCATTTACTACATTTTTTAGCAATATGGTTGCAACATCTTTACTTGTCAATTTTCCTGCTACATCTGTTTCATGTGTAATGAATAATACTTCTGTACCATTTGGTGTAGGATTAGGGTTTGCAGAATTCATATGTATAGAAATAAAAACATCTCCTATATCATTTGCCATAGTTGCTCTTTCAACATTAGCAGGATATGTATCTCCTATACGTGTGACATATGTTTTTACCTTTGTCGTACTTTGCAGTTTTTGATACAATTTTTGAACAATCGCTATTGTTATATCTTTTTCTTTTAAACCGTTTCCACTTGTTCCAGGGTCACTTCCACCATGTCCTGCATCTAATACTACTATTTTATCATAAACCTCTTTGGGATTTTTTACATTAATATAATAATAATTTGCATCTTCTGTTACTGTAAATGCATTAATACCATTTTGTTCAAATGTAAATGCTGTTTTGCCTTCCTCTTGACTTACTGTAACAGAAACCAGTTCATCTGTATGTAGTGTCATTGTACCACTACCATAAATATTACTATAATCTCCTGGAAGTATTACTTGATACTTTTTATTAATATAATCATCAATATATGCAACATTATCTGCTGCAAACAATTCCATTTTTGATAGTGCAATCGCCTTTCTTGCACTTTCATAATATACATTTTTTACTTTATTTGTCTGATTTGTATTTGTAGTAATATTTGTATTTGCACTATTATTTGTACTATTATTTATATTATCATTATTTGTATTATTATTGTTTATATTATTGTTATTATTTGTATTATTGTTATTTTCTTTTTTCCCAAAATAAACTATAATACCATTTTCATCATCATTTAATTCTATATCATATTGATATTGTTCTTTTAATTTGAATATAATTCTTGTAATAGTAATATCATGCTCATCATACTGCAAAGACACAATATTATTTACAATGTCACTTGTTTCTACTTCAATATCATCTGTTAATATTTCTTTTTGTGCATAATAAATATCAATTACAATTTCATCATTATCACTTTCTATTTGTTGAAATTTTGCAATTTCATTTGATGCAGCTATAGAAAATATTTGTTTATCATTTTTATTTTCTGGTATATTAATATGTGTTACACCAATATTTCTTTTAGGTATGTTTCCTGTACCACCTGAGGCATATTCTTTTTTATTTACTTCAGTTATTTTATTGTCATCATGTTCATTGTCATATTTGCTATCATGTTCATTATCATCATTTTCGCCATCACTATTTTCATTATCATTTTGATTTTCATCAATTATTTCATCTGACTCTTGTGGTTCTATTATTTCATCAATAGCCACTACTCTTGTATTTTCATTCCATGTCACTGTACATCCTAATGCCTCAGAAACTGCTCTAACGGGTATCATTGTTCTTTCATTTACTACTTTTGCAGGCACATCCATAGTAAATGTAGTGCCATTTTTTGTTGCTGTATTTTGGTCAGCTTTCAATACAATAATATCATTTTGTTTTCTAACATACACCTCTTGGCTTAACTCATTCCATGCTACTTCTGCTCCCAATGCCTCAAAAACAGCTCTTGCTGGTACCAATGTTCTATCGTAAAGCACAATAGGTGGCATATCCTCTGGTGGCAATATTGTACCATTAATAGTAATGTTAATACTTTCTGCTTCATAATTATGCATTTTCTCATCATAAAGTAAACGCATTTTTACAACATTAGCATAAACCTGTATATTTTTCAAAAGCAAAACGCTTACCAGTGTTGTGCAAAGCAGTTTGTTCCACTTTCTATTCATTCGTATTTCCTCCTAATATTTTTCTGTAAATTAGTATACCAAAAAAATGCAATATTGTGGAAAATATTACATTAAAATTTTTTAACAAATCTTAAATATAACATCATTTTGCATATCATAAAAAAAGAATGTAATGTCATATTACATTACATTCTTTTTTATTTTATATTTTCACTCATATTTATTATAATTTCATAAAAAACTTATATAAAATTATTTTTTACTTTTCTAATTTTTCTCCAGAAGTTCCTTTATAATATGCTTTTAATTTTTTCATCACTTTACCATGTATGGTATCAGAAGGATATTTACCATTTTTATTTCTTTTTCCTGCTGGCATTCCCATAAGTAGCTCAATACCTTCTTCCAATTTAGATATAGCATAAATATGAAACGCTCCTTTTTTAACAGCATCTACTACTTCATCTTTCAACACAAGGTCTTTTACATTTGTAACAGGTATAATAACACCTTGTGTACCTGTTAATCCTCTTTTTTTACATAAATCAAAGAATCCCTCTATTTTATATGTTACACCACCTATTGCTTGTATTTCTCCTCTTTGATTAATAGAGCCTGTTACAGCTAAATCCTGTCTAATTGGAACTTCTGACAAGCTGGACAATATACAATATAATTCTGTACTAGATGCACTATCTCCATCAATGCCATTATAATTTTGTTCAAAACATACACGACAAGAAAGTGAAAGTGGAAACTCTTGAGCATAAGTCTGACCCAAAAATCCTGTTAATATTTGTATACCTTTATCATGTGTCTGTCCACTAAGCTGTGCCTCTTTTTCAATATTGATAATACCTGATTCTCCCATATATGTTGTAGCAGTAATACGAGAAGGATTTCCAAAAGCATAACTTCCCATATCCAACACAGCCAGCCCATTGATTTGACCAACTTTACTACCTTCTGTATCAATCATAATCACTTCTTCGTCAAGCATTTCTCCAAGTTTTTCCTCATACATTTTTAATCTTTGCTCTTTTTCTTCTATAGCCTTTTTAATATGTTTGGCATTGATAATAATATCTCCTGACAATTTTGCCCATGTAGCAGCTTCTCCCATTACTTCTGTCAAACGATTAAATCGTGTGCTTAATTTGTCCTGTCTTTCTGCCGTTCTGGAGGAATATTCTATTATGGCACAAACAGCATCTACTGTAAACGGAGCAGTTTTTTCTTTTTCAGAAAAACCTTTTATAAATTGTGCCAATTTCATAATATTTTCATCATTTCTTTTCATTTCATAATCAAATTCTGCTTTGATTTTAAAAAATTTATCAAATTCATCATCAAATTCACTTAAAATTTCATAATAATATTCACTACCTATCAATATAATTTTAATATCTGCTGGTATAGGTTCTGGTTTCAGTACAGGCGCAACAATCGCTCCCATTTGTTCTCTCAAATTATCCATAGCAATTTCTCTTGTTTTAATGACTCTACGTATTGCCTCCCAAGATTGTGAATTAGATAATATATCTTGTGCTTGCAATATTAAATATCCTCCATTTGCTTTATGGAATAATCCAGCTTTTATTTTCATAAAATCAGTAGTGAGATTACCAAATTCGCTGTCATATTCTACCTCTCCTACTAAGTTATAATACGTAGGATTAAAATGAACTACAACAGGTGCGCCTTCTGTTTCAGAATGGTCTACAATCAAATTGACTTTATATTTCTGTGTAATATCCTCAGAACTTTTTTTTGAAAACATAGGCAAAAGAGAGGCAATACTTTCATCAACTTCTTCTTCCTCTTCAAAAAACTGGCTAATATTTTCTAAAACATCTTCTTTAACATCATTAATATAGGAAATCACACGAGGATATTCTTTATACTTTTCCTGCACAGAATTGACATGATGCCCTATTGCAAACATACCTATTTTATAATCTAAACCATCTGTTTCTTTTTTACATTCTTTTTCCAATTCTCTTAAATCTCTCATAATTGTGCCTGCTTTTTCCTGCACAACATTAGATGCCTTATCTATTGCTTCCTGCTGTTCTTCATCCAATTTATCATATTCTTCTTCATTAATTGTTTTGCCGTCTATAATAGGCATAAAATAAATGCCCGAATTAGATGAACGAAGCTGAAAACCATTTTCTTTTGCCATATCAGACATTTCTTTCATACAGACATCTTTTTTTTCATCAAATTTTTTTACAATGACACTTTTTTCTTTTTCATAATCTTCAGAGCGAAATGCTTTTTGTATTTCTGTTTTAAATATTTCTACCAGTTCTTCCATATCTTCTTGAAACTGCTTTCCCATACCCGCCATAAATCGCAGTGCAAGAGGCGTTCTTGGATTTTGAAAATGATATACATAACACCAGTCATAAGGTACTGATTCTGTTGCAGCAATTTTTCTGGTACTAATTTTAGCATACGTTGTTTTTCCTGTACCAGAAGGACCTGTCATAAATATATTATATCCTTGCATTTTTACAGTTAATCCAAAATCGAAGGCTTTTACTGCCCTTTCTTGACCAATTACACCACCGTCCAATGATGATATTTCTTCTGTGGTTTGAAAAGAAAAATCAGAAGGATAGCAGATATTTTTTAGTTGTTTATAATTCAATTCTTTTGTCTGCGGCATAGCAACAAGCCTCCTTTTATAATTAAATATTTCTATTTATTTTATTTGTTCATAATTTTCATATATAGGGAAATACTTCCACATAATAATAGCATCTTCTTTTGTATCTTTATAATAATTTTTTCGGAATCCCTCTGGGCGAAATCCATATTTTGTATATAACTTTTGTGCAGCAATATTACTAATACGAACCTCTAGAGTTATACCTATCATTTCTTTTTGTTCTGCAATAGCAATTATTTCTTCTATTAATGCATTGCCTATACCTTGTCTGTGATATTCTGGCAATACTGCAACATTCGTAATATGTCCCTCTGTCACAATATGCCACATACCAGCATATCCTACTATTTTTCCATCTAATACTGCAATACGATATATTGCAAATTGATTTTGTGTCATTTCTCTTTCAAAATCTGCTTTTGTCCATGGTATTGCAAAACAACTTTCTTCAATATGCAATACTGCATCAATATGCTCTTCTGTCATGGGTAATATTTCCAGCATATTTTTCTCCTTTTTCTTGCATTCACTTTATTTATTTTATAAAATCTTTACTATGAAAAATATTATTTTTTCATATTTTCTTTTTGTTCTCTTTCCCTTTCAGCTTGTGGTTTTCTCAAATAAATTAGTTCTAATTCACTACCCTTTATTACATTACCTTTAGCAATCTGTTTTATAGCTAATGCTCCAACAGATGCAGCTCTTTGTAAATTGTTGTTTATAGGCGAAAATACAAAATTTTTTTGTTGTAAAAGCAATTCTTTATGGACTGTAACACCATCACCTAAAAACACCACTTTTTTCTGATAACTTTTTGCTTTTTCAATAACGGACTGTATAGGTAAAGCATCATATTCTGTTATTCTACAAAATTCGCCTTCATCCCATTGATAAAAAGCAGTATATACCTGCTGTCTTCTTGCGTCCATAATAGGGCATATTATAGCAGTGGTATCAAATATATTATATGCTAAAGCATCTAATGTGGGAACGGCAACAACAGAAATGTCTAATCCTAATGCAAGCCCTTTTGCCGTTGCTGCACCAATACGCAAACCAGTAAAAGAACCTGGACCACAGGAGCAGGCAATATAATCTATTTCATTTTTATTTAATTTTATCATATTACAAATTTGCTCTATCATAGGCATAATTGTCTGAGAATGTGTCATATGATAATTCATAGTATATTCTACAAGTAGTATATCGTCATGCAATACTGCCGCAGAAGCTGTTTGTCCTGCTGTATCAATCGCTAATATTTTCATATTCTCCCCCCTCTATTACAATTTTGCGATAACATTCATTTTTTGTATAATCTTTTTGTATAGTAATATTAATAACAGTATTAGGGAGCAATTCTTTTATAAGTTCTGACCATTCTACAATACAAACTCCTTTTCCAAAAAAATACTCTTCATATCCTGTATATTCCATTTCATCTATACTTCCTATACGATAAACATCAAAATGATAAAAAGGTAATTTACCTTGATATTCATTTACAATAGTAAATGTAGGGCTTGTCACTTCTTCCTCTTTTATACCAAGTGCTTGTGCAAATCCCTTTGTAAAAATTGTTTTGCCTACACCTAAATCACCATTTAAACAGTATATTTCACCTGCTTTTGACTGTTCTCCTAGCAATCGTGCTATTTCTTTTGTTTGTTGTTCTGAAAAACTTTCATATATTTTCATTACTATCTCTCTTTCAATATCAAAAATATTTTATTTATATAAATACAGTATTCTTTTATTACAATAATTATTTTTTTCATATTGTAAAATACACTTTTCCATATTCTTTTTTTGTTCTTTTTTTGTTTTTGTTTCTTTTTATTTTTAGACAAAAAGCGTTTTAGTACACCATATACATTTTTTGTTTTGGGAACAAAGTTTAATGCAGTTTGTCCCAATTTTAAATATTTCATTGCTTTTTGTAGCATACTATAAACACCCCTTTTTTTATATTGTTTTATCATAGAAATGTAAAAAATATTTATTGTTCATAATACCACATTACAACCATATTATAAAGATATTTTTACCATGTATGTCTATGAAGCTGTCCTTGTTTTAATAATCCTTCAAAATTTTGCTGTCGTAATGCCTCATAAAGCATTACAGCAACAGCATTTGACAAATTTAAACTTCTTGCTTGCTCAAACATAGGAATTCTTACAGATGTTTGAGGATATTGAAGCAATATTTCTTCTGGTATTCCTGCACTTTCTTTTCCAAACATAATATAATCATTTTGATGATATTGTATATCTGTATATAATTTTTTCGACTTTGTAGTTGCCATAATTATTATAGCATTATTATTTTTTTTTAAAAAATCATCAAAATTATCATAATAATAAATATCTAACAAATTCCAATAATCTAATCCTGCTCTTTTTAAATATTTATCATCTACAGAAAATCCTAATGGCTTTATCAAATGTAATGTAGATTTTGTTGCAGCACAGGTTCTAGCTATATTACCTGCATTTTGAGGTATTTCAGGTTCTAATAATACAATATTCATATCTTTTTATTCTCCTATATTCTAAAATTATTTTGGTATACATCTATTTTTTCCACAAAATACTATTGACACAATATTCTTTATATATTATTATTAAATAACAATAATTATTATTTAAGGAGCATTTTTTATGAAGGATACTACAAACATTTTAAGAGCAAAGGGACTGAAAGTAACTCCTCAAAGAATTGCCATATATACTATGCTTTCTCATACAGACCAACACCCTAATGCAGAAATGATTTATCGTACATTAGAGCCAACAAATCCTACATTGAGCTTGGCAACAGTTTATAAAACATTGTATCTTTTTAAATCTTCTGGATTAGTACAAGAGTTAAATGTTGGTGAGGCAAGCGCAAGATATGATGCTGTTATAAAAAGGCATCCTCATGCTGTTTGTACTTGCTGTGGAAAGGTAGTAGACCTTCCTGCTGACGCTTTTGAAGAACTTCGTCATTATGCTTCAAAATTAACAGATTTTTCATTAGAATCAGAACAGCTTATATTTTATGGTAAATGTCCTAATTGCAAATCATAATTAATTTAATTTGTTAAAAAACTCATCAGACATAAGTGATGCCTTTTTCCCTCCCAACGAAATAGTATGCAGTGACTTATGTCTGATAAGTTTTTATAAAAAACTTCATTATATTACTCTGCTAACAAATTTTAAATTTTTTGTTTCATTCTTATTTTTTTGCCATAAATTCCTCAATTTCTTCTACTGTTTTTATCATCTTTTCAGACAGTACATGACAGCCATTTTCTGTTACAACAACATTATCTTCTATACGTATACCAATATCCCACTCTTCAATATATAATCCTGGTTCTACTGTCAAAACCATATTTTGTTGTAATAATTTTTGTCTATTTCCTATATCGTGTGTTTCTGCCCCTAAATAATGGCTCACACCATGATAATAATATTTTGAAACATCTTCCATCGTTTTTACAATACCTAATTTTTGCAATTCCTCAAAATAATGTTCTTTTAATATTTCATTTAAACGAGTAAAAGGCACACCAGGCTTAATTGCCTCTATTACTTTTTTTTGTCCTTCCAAAACAATATTATAAACCATTTTTTGCTTTTGTGTAAATTTTCCATTCACAGGAAATGTTCTTGATATATCACCATTATACCAGTCTTTTTGCGCACCTACATCGAAAAGTATCAAATCACCAGATTTTGTTTTGCTGTTATTTTCCATATAATGCAGTATTGTACCATTTTTACCTGATGCTGCAATACTTTGAAATGCTTTTTGATGTACACCATTTTGTTTTAATACAAAATCAAAATAAGCCTCAATTTCATATTCCATCATATCAGGTTTTGCATTTTTCATCATACATTCTATACCTTTTATTGTAATATCAATTGCTTGCTGTATCAAATCAATTTCATATTGTTCTTTTATCTCTCTTAATTCTTCAAATATAGTATAAATATTTTTTTGTATTACAGCAGGAAAATATTTTTTTACTTTTTCAGCATATTGTAATGCAGGTGTCATATTGCCATACTCTCTACACTCCATATCCATATAGCATATTTGTACATTATTTTTAAAAATATATTCTGCGAAATCTTGTTCAAATTGGTCAATATATCGTATATTTTGTATACCTGATATTTGTTTTGCTTGTTCTTCTGTAATATTTGCTCCCACCCACTTTTGTAGTATACCATTATCTCTTTCAATATAAAGAGTCACTTCATTATCATTTTTGGCAAAAAATAATATACAATTTTGTTTGTCAATGCCACTTACATAATAAAAATTTCTATCTGGTGAAAAAGGATATTTTTCATCTCCTCTTTTGGTAGGTGCATTTCCTGCAAAAAGTACAACTACACTATTTTGTTCTAATTTAGAAAATAATTTTTCTCTATTTTTTATAAAAAATGGTTCTGCCATATTTGTTCACTCCCTTTTTTGTTATATTGTTTATTATACCACAAAAGCGAAGGTTTTGTCGTCCTTCGCTTTTGTTATGTTATTTTTTATTTATAATATTTTAAAAGCAATATTTTTCATATCTACTTTATATCATAAATGTTTATTTTTCTTTTTTTATAAATATTCTATCTTTCCATTTTTCCAATTCCACCACCACAATAGGAACAAAAGCCAAAAGTGCAACAATTCCCCATTCTATAGTATTCAAACATTGTACTTTAAATATGGTAGATAATACTGGTATCATAATAACACCTGCTTGTAACAACACACCTATCAAAAAAGCTCCTACTAAATACACATTACTAAAAAGTGATATTGAAAATATAGAATGTTCTGTTCTCATATTAAAAGCATGTACTAACTGAGAAATACTCAATACAGCAAAAGCCATTGTTCTGCCTATAATATGCTGTTCTGCTTCATCAAAATAAATATGTCCTATAGCAAAAGCCAAAAGTGCTAGCATACCTATCATACAACCTTCTAATGCAATTCTACTTCCTACACCATCAGAAAACATACTTTTTTTACTATTTTCTGGTTTTCTTTCCATAATATCTTTTTCACTAGGGTCTAATCCTAATGCAATCGCTGGCAAAGAGTCTGTCACCAAATTTACCCATAAAAGCTGTATAGGTAAAAGAGGTGTTGCCCAACCAAAACACATTGCTGCAAATATTGTAATAATTTCTCCTATATTACTGGAAAGCAAAAAATGAACTGCCTTTTTAATATTATCATATATTCCTCGTCCCTCTTTTACAGCCTCCACAATAGTAGCAAAATTATCATCTGTTAATATCATATCTGCTGCACCTTTTGCAACTTCCGTGCCATTTTTACCCATAGCACAACCAATATCTGCTGTTTTTAATGCTGGTGCATCATTTACACCATCGCCTGTCATAGCAACAACATTGCCTTGATTTTGAAATGCTTTTACAATTCTAACTTTATGTTCTGGAGAAACTCTTGCAAAAACAGAATACTGATTGATTTTTTCTGCTAATGCTTCATCAGATATTTTTTGCAATTCTTCACCAGTCATACACTTATCATTATTTTGATAAATACCCAATTCCTGTGCAATCGCCTTTGCTGTTAAAACATGGTCGCCTGTAATCATTACTGCTTTAATACCTGCTTTTTTACATACAGCAACCGCTTGTTTTACTTCTGGTCTAGGAGGGTCTATCATACCTATCATACCTGCAAATGTCAATTCTTTTTCTAATATTTTTTGCTCCATAGCATTTGGTTTTTTATCCCATTTTTTAAAAGCCACTGCTATCACTCTCAATGCTTGCTCTGCAAGTTCTCCATTTATTTTTTTTGCTTGTCCTTTTTTTGTTTCTGAAAATATTACAGTATTATCATGTTCCATACAATGACTACATTTATTCATTAGTATATCAGGTGCGCCTTTTGTAATAGATAAAAAACTACCATCAGACATTTTATGTACTGTTGTCATCAATTTTCTTTCAGATGAAAATGGTATTTCTCCTGTTCTTTTATGTTGTTGTTTTAAATGTATAAAATTTTCTCCAATTTCCTCTAATGCTTCTGCTAAAGCTACTTCTGTGGGTTCTCCTATAATCAAACTTCCTTCTTTTCTGCAATCGTTACATAAACATGCAAGTGAAAGTATATTCATTTTACTTTTTCCTTGTTGTATTCCTTTATAATCTGTTACTTTTACTGCTTTCATTTTATTTTGTGTTAATGTACCTGTTTTATCAGAGCAAATAACACTTGCTCCTCCTAATGTTTCCACGGCAGGTAGTCTTCTAATAATGGTATTTTTTTTTGACATTCTTTGCATACCAATAGCAAGTACAATTGTAACAATAGCAGGTAATCCTTCTGGTATTGCTGCAACAGCTAAACTAACAGAAGTCATAAACATTTCAAAAGGTTCTGCTTTTCTGAATAATCCCATACAAAATATGACAAGGCATATTACTAATGCTCCTATGCCTAATATTTTGCCTGTTTGTCCTAATTTTTTCTGTAAAGGTGTTTGACTTTCTTTTTCTTCTGCTATCATTTTAGCAATATGCCCTACTTCTGTTTCTAATGCAGTTGCTGTTACAATCGCTTTTGCTCTGCCATATGTAATATAAGAAGAACATAATACCATATTTTTTCTATCACCTAAAGAAGTATGTTCATTGTATATTTTGTTTGCATACTTTTCCACTGCAACAGATTCTCCTGTAATTGCACTTTCTTCTGCTTTTAGGCTTGTTGTATCAACAAGTCTAGCATCTGCACAAACATAATCTCCTGCTTCCAAAAGCAGCACATCTCCAACAACTACATCTTCTGCTTCTATTTCCATTGTTTTGCCATCTCTCAATACTCTTGCCTTTGGTGCAGAAAGCTTTTTTAATGCCTCTAATGCTTTTTCTGCTTTACTTTCTTGTATCATGCCTAATATAGCATTTACACATACAATCAGTAATATAATTGCAGAATCCATAAAATCCTTTTCTCCATTAATATAAGAAACTGCAAAAGAAACAACAGATGCAGATATCAATACAATTACCATAAAATCATTTAGCTGTGCAAAAAATCGGTATAAAAATCCTTTTTTATTTTTGTCATAATGCAATGTGTTTTTACCTTGTTGCTGTAATCTTTTTTCTGCCACATCTGACGAAAGCCCTTTTTTTATGCTTGTCCCTAACATTTCTTCAATTTCATGAGGAGTTTTCTCCCAGCAATTCATAATACCACCCTTTCTTTTGTTATCATAAAAATTTTTTCATTTGCTCTTATCATTTTTATATAAAAAAATTTACATTTTGCTGGCAAAATTCTTTTATATTCTTTTTTTCACTATATGAAACAAGTTTCAAAAATATTCCTCTAACATATCATAAACAATAGGAGGTGTATGTCATGTTGATTATTGTGCTGCTTGCTCTTTCTCTCAGCATAGATGCCCTTGGTATTGGTTTATCGTATGGTTTTAGAAATATTTCTACACCATTATTTACAAAATGTATTATAGTTTTAGAATCTATGATATTTATGGGTGTTTTTATATGGATAGGAAATCATATGACATTATTTTTTACTGAACAAATGGCAAATAATATTGGCATATTGATATTACTTTTTATGGGTATATGGCTTTTTTATCAAAGTTTTCAAAAAAAACAAAGTAATACTTCTATGGAAATGTTACGCAATCCCTGTCATTGTGACAAAGACCATTCTTCACATATTGATGCAAAAGAGGGGCTTAGTTTGGGGTTAATACTTTCTATTGATTCTATAGGGGCAGGTATTGGTGCAGGAGCATCTCACATTTCTATTATTATGCTTCCTTTATTTACATCTATATTTCAAATGATATTTTTAAGTATAGGTATTGATATTGGAAAACGTTTCAAATATTGTTGTAATATAAAAGAAAATATTTGGACAGCATTTTCTGGCTGCATACTTATTACTATAGCAGTAGTTCGTTTTTTACATTAAAAAAGTATAAAATATGATTTTTATTATATTTTGAAACATCAAATCTGTATATGATACACATACACTTTTACAAATATGTAATTTTTAACAATACTGATAGCTTAATTTTTACATTATTATAAAATACTAACATTATTATAGTATTTCAAGTAAACTCGCACAAAAACAATTCTAAATTTTTTCTATTCTTTTTTCAAAATAATGATATTGTTTTTATCAGGAACATGATATACTAAAACAAAAAGAGCTTCTCAGAGGAGGGGTAGTTATGTTGACAGTACTGAATCGTAAAGAACTTTGTATTACATTTTCCATTGAACGGCAGTCAAAAATTAGAGAATCTCTTGTGCAATATCATATACCATATACTGTAAATGAGATTACTCCGAGTGCTCCTGGTTTAGGAACAGTTGACTTAGATAAGGAATGTATTAGTCAATACATTATTTATGTACATAAAGATGACTTTGAAAAGGCAAAATTTGTAACAAATTTATGATATTTTGATTTAGTAAGTAACTTTTTTAAATAAAATTTTAAAACCAAGTTGCTTACTTTATTTTTGCTAGAGAGAAACAAAAGCATATTTTTTCAGCCTAAAAGAAACAATATATTTGTTTTCGTCATATATCATGATATTTTTATGCTATTATCAAAAAATATTGTTTGTTATTGATAAATTTTGCCTAACTCTATATTTTTATATTTAAGGAGTGGTATTCATGTCTAATAAAAAATATCATATTAGTGCTGAAGAATTTATTGCTGTATTATATAGTAATATGCCTAATCATTTGGGAATTTCAGAGGAGGCAGTTAAAAAATCAGAATCGTATTTAAATATAAAAATACCAACTGTTTACAGAAATTTCTTAATTCATAGCGGTAATGCAAAAATAAACGATTTTTTACATCACATATTGTTTCCAGAAGAAATTACTTTTTCATATGATATTATATCTGAAAATATATGTGATATGAAAGAAGAATGGAAGCATTACCATTTATCTGAAAAAGAAAAAAAGAATCCTTATTATATATTATCTCAACTGCCCAAAGAGGCATGGCACACTATAACAAAAAATTATTTAGTGATATGGTATGAAAATCAAGGCGTATTTCATGCAGGTATATTATATGAAGATTTAAAATTACCTGACCCTCCTATATACATAACAGTAGATGATGATTTTTTTGAATGGTGTTGCTGTTCTAATTCTACAAATTCTTTTTTACTTTCTATGATAATAGAGGCACTTTTAAATGGTGGAAAAGATATTATAAAATATAAAAATTATACAACATATGAAACACAACAAGATATTGAACAATGTTTAAAATTACATACTATTGATACAGATACATTTTTTCCAAAAGAATATCTTCCCTATTTTTGCAAAAATATTCGTACTTGCTGGGATAGCGAAAATAATAAACTTTTTATATGCCTTTTAAAGCAAGAAATTCCGCACATACTTATATTAATAGAATTTTAAAAGAGATGTCTATGTAGACATCTCTTTTTTATCATAAATATGTATTTATTCTCTAATAAATATACTTTCCACTGTTTCGCCGTCTTCAGCATAATAAATTTTAATAACATTATCTGACTGAATGTCGTTTATCGTTCCTTGTTCTCCGCCACCTATATGAATTTCAACATCTTCAGATAATGCTATTTCAATTTCTTGTTCATCAAAATTCATTTCTTTCATCAATTTATTATTATGTCTTGGTCTTTGACCTTCCTCACCTTCTGACATTGGTGGTCTTTCTGGTCTTTGACCTTCCTCACCTTCTGACATTGGTGGTCTTTCTGGTCTTTGACCTTCCTCACCTTCTAACATTGGTGGTCTTTCTGGTCTTTCACCTTCTTCACCTTCTAGCATTGGTGGTCTTTCTGGTCTTTCGCCCTCTTCGCCTTCTGGTATTTCTGGTTTTTCAGCCAATTTTACAACTAATGTATCTCCATTGACTTCTGTTACTTTTGCCATATCAAATTGTTGTTTTGATTTTTCTGTATCCTCCACTTTTTCTCTATAATTTCTATATTGCTTTGTTGTTTCTACAGTTGTTTCTGAAGCAAATACATTACAGCCTATTGTTAAAGTCAGTGCCATACCTGTTGCAAATATCATAGCAAATTTCTTTTTCATATTGATTCCTTCTTTCTATTTTATATTTGTTTTCTATAACACATATCATACAAAACAAAAATGAAATAAAAAGTAAAACGCAATTAAAAAATAGTAAAAAAATGTTAATGATATTCAAATAAAATATATATCAATTATCCTTCTATTATTTTTCTCGCCTGTTGAGCATATTTCTCTTTTACAAAAATACTATAATAATTTTTTCTATTTCTATAAAATAATGTATTTAATGGTGTTGACATTCTAAGGGTATTATGAGTTGTTTTTATTTTATATGGAATTTGTTTATCATTCAGCATTTGCTTTATTTTTATCAATTCACATTCATCAGCCATAATAAAAAATTCTTGATACATAGAAACCCTCCCAATACAAAAAAAGCCGTCGATATTATCGACAGCATAATCATAAATGGATGGGGAAGGATTCGAACCTTCGAAGCTATCGCAACAGATTTACAGTCTGCCCCCTTTGGCCACTCGGGAACCC
>JBCLQL010000008.1:0-173247 GCA_041223565.1 Lachnospiraceae bacterium 46-61 | reverse complement strand
GACAAGGTAGATAGGTTGGAGGTGTAAGTACAGTAATGTATTAAGCTGACCAATACTAATAGACCGAGGGCTTGACCAAAGAAAAAAAAGTAGAAGAAAAAAGTAAAAAAAGTATTGACAAAGGTAGAGAGTATGGCTATAATATATCTTGTGTTCAGTTTTGAGGGTGTAAGAACCCGAATAAAAAGGTAAGAAACTTCCAGTGACGATACGTTTGTGGGGCACACCCGTACCCATTCCGAACACGACGGTTAAGACACAAACGGCTGATGATACTTAGTGGGGGACTGCTTGGGAAAGTAAGTGGTGGCTGGAGATTAATCCTCGATAGCTCAGCGGTAGAGCATCCGGCTGTTAACCGGAGGGTCGTAGGTTCGAATCCTACTCGGGGAGTAAAAGTAAGGCCCGATGGTCAAGCGGTTAAGACACGGCCCTTTCACGGCTGTAACCCGGGTTCGATTCCCGGTCGGGTCATTTAAATTTCTAGTGACGATGCGTTTATGGGACACACCCGTACCCATTCCGAACACGACGGTTAAGACATAAACGGCTGATGATACTTGGCGGGGGACTGCCTGGGAAAGTAAGTGGTTGCTAGAATTATGCCGATGTGGCTCAATTGGCAGAGCAGCTGACTTGTAATCAGCAGGTTAACGGTTCGAGTCCGTTCATCGGCTTTTAATAAAGTATTTCTATGGGTCTTTAGCTCAGTTGGTTAGAGCATCCGGCTCATAACCGGACGGTCCCGGGTTCGAGTCCCTGAAGACCCACTTTATATTAAAATTTCATATGGCTCAGTAGCTCAGTTGGTTAGAGCGCCGGCCTGTCACGCCGGAGGTCGAGGGTTCGAGCCCCTTCTGAGTCGTTTATATGGGAGTTTAGCTCAGCTGGGAGAGCATCTGCCTTACAAGCAGAGGGTCACAGGTTCGAGCCCTGTAACTCCCATTTTTTTTATTTAAACATTTATAAAAAATACTGATATAAGATTTTATGAGGTCGATATTATGGTGTTTAGTGGATTTTATACAATGTTTTCTATTCTTCCTCTTGTTGTCATGATTGGCTTTATAATTGTTTTTATAATTATTATAATAACTATTTTAAAAAGTATTATGATATGGAATAAAAATAATCATTCTCCACAGCTTACCGTTTCTGCAACTATTGTATCGAAAAGAATATTTTATCATAAACATGCAAATGCAAACAATATAATAAGAATACATAGTTATCATAATATATCGAATTATTATATTACCTTTCAGTTTGAAAGTGGTGATAGAATGGAATTTTCTGTAGATAATTCAGAATATGGACTATTAGCTGAAGGAGATACAGGAAAGTTGTGTTTTCAAGGAACAAGATATTTATCTTTTGAACGATATAAATAATGATAGGTTTATAAGAGGTAAAACTAGAATTTTATATTAATTGTTTCTTGCGAATTTTGAGATTGAAAATGATATAAAAATGAATATTAGTTTTTTATAAGAATCATGTTTTTTTAAATTCATGATTCTTTTTTATATGAAAAAAATTTTAATGTAAATAGTATATATATGATAAGTTTTTAATATTAAATTTGTTCTATTTTATAATAAAGTGAAATTTATTTTAGTATATCTATTATTAATAAAAGCACAAAGTGAACATAAAAATAAAATTTATTTTCATAAAATGAATAATAGAAAATAAAACGATAAAAAGTTTTAACAATATCTTCACAGTCAATTCTATTGAATTTTATTATTTTTTTATTATAATAATATCTGAAAACCGACTAGTTGGTTTGTTCTAAAATATTTAGAAAAGGAGGAAATTCTATTACAATGAAAAAAAATATATTGGAAACAGCATTTCAATTATTTTTAAAAAATGGTTTTACTGGTGTTTCTACGAATGAAATCATAAGAGAAGCAAATGTAACAAAAGGCTGTTTTTATCATTATTTTAAAAGTAAAGAGGATTTAATATATGATGTTATTGTAATGTATTTGTATCCTTATTTAGAAAGTAGTATAAAAGCATTAGAAGAATGGAAAAGTGAACAAAAGGAACTTGATATATTTAAAAGTATACACTTTTGTTATACGTTTATGCCAAAGCTAATTACGAAAACAGGAGAGATTATTCCCTTTAGAGAAATACAATTTTTAATATATGAAGGAATTAAAAAATATGTTTATTTAGCAAAGAAAAGTTGTGAATGCAGCCGAGAACAACGTCTTTTACTAAAAAATTTATTAGATGAAGGAAAAAAACAAAAAATTATTTCAGCAAAAATTGATACAGATGCTTATGCAACAACTATGATGGCATTAAAAGATGGTATGATTGCTTTACATATATTAGATAATAGTATTGATACAAAAGAAAAATGGGAGAGTACTTTTCAAGCAATATGGAAAGAAATAAAAGTGACATCTCAGGATGAATATGCAAATAGAGGAGGATATTTATATGCAAAAACAATGTCTTAAAATGGGTATAGATATTGGTTCAACAACAGTAAAGGTAGTTGTAATTGATAATAAAAATGATATATTATTTAGTAAATATGAAAGACATTTTTCAGAAATTAAAAAAACAATGATAAAATTGCTAAAAGAAGCATATGAAAAATTAGGAGATGTTTCTTTTTGTGCTATGCTGACAGGAAGTGGAGGAGTTTCTATTGCAACATCATTAGATATTCCTTTTATACAGGAAGTAGTTGCAACAGCAAAGGCGATTGAAACAGCAGCACCTAAAACAGATGTTGCTATCGAATTGGGCGGAGAAGATGCTAAAATTATTTATTTTTCAAATGGCATAGAACAAAGAATGAATGGAGTTTGTGCTGGAGGTACAGGTTCTTTTATTGACCAAATGGCTAGTCTTTTGCAAACAGATGCTAGTGGCTTAAATGAATTAGCAAAAAAACATGAAGTCATTTATCCTATTGCTTCTCGTTGTGGTGTATTTGCAAAAACGGATATACAACCTTTAATCAATGAAGGGGCAGCAAAAGAAGATTTAGCAGTATCTATATTTCAAGCGGTTGTGAATCAAACGATTAGTGGTCTTGCTTGTGGTAAACCAATTAGGGGATATATTACATTTTTAGGAGGTCCTCTACACTTTTTATCTGAATTGCGTAAAAGATTTATAGAAACATTAAAATTGACAGAAGAAACCGCTTTATTGCCAGAGAATTCTCATTTATTTGCAGCTTATGGTACAGCTTTATCAAATGAACAAAATGCAAAACAAATGACATTTCCATTATTACTAGAAAATATATCTCATGGCGAAGAATTAGAAATGGAGGTAAATCGTTTAGAACCTCTTTTTGAAAATCAAAAGGCATATGAATTATTTCAACAAAGACATGACAAAGAAAAAGTTGAAAAAATTGATTTATCTAAATATAAGGGAGATGCCTTTTTAGGTATAGACGCAGGCTCTACTACAACAAAAGTTGCTCTTGTTTCTGAAACAGGAGGTTTATTGTATTCTTATTATGGAAGTAATGAAGGAAACCCTTTAAAGGTAATTATAAAGAGTTTAAATGAATTGTATGAAAGAATGCCTAAAGATGTGAAAATAAGAAATTCTTGTGTAACAGGTTATGGAGAAGGCTTGATTAAGGAAGCATTAATGATTGATTTAGGATATATTGAAACCGTTGCACATTATAAAGCAGCAAGCTTTTTTAAACCAGATGTTGATTTTATATTAGACATTGGTGGACAAGATATGAAATGTATTAGAATTAAAAATAATGTAATTGATAGCGTACAGTTGAATGAGGCTTGTTCTTCTGGCTGTGGCTCCTTTATAGAAACATTTGCGAAGTCATTGAATTATACTGTATCAGAATTTGCAAAAGTAGCACTTTTAGCAAAAAATCCTATTGATTTGGGTTCAAGGTGTACTGTATTTATGAATTCTCGTGTAAAACAAGCACAGAAAGAAGGAGCAGAAGTAGCAGATATTTCTGCTGGTTTAGCATATTCTGTCATTAAAAATGCTTTGCTGAAAGTAATTAAAATTGCAGACCCTAAAGCAATAGGAAAAAGCATTGTTGTGCAAGGAGGTACATTCTATAATGATGCAGTATTAAAAAGTTTTGAAATTATAAGTGGAAGAGAAGCAGTAAGACCTGATATTTCAGGTATTATGGGAGCATTTGGAGCAAGTTTGATAGCACGAGAAAAATATAAAGAAGGTTATCAAACAACATTAATTTCTAAAGAAGAAATGAATGGACTTGAAATGAAATCTACATTAACAAGATGCCAAGGTTGTACCAATCATTGCCTTTTAACAATCAATCATTTTTCAAACGGTAGAAGATTTATAACAGGAAATCGTTGTGAAAGAGGTTTAGGAAAAGAAAAAGGAGAAAACAATGCACCTAATTTATACGAATATAAAAGAAAAAGATTATTTGAATATTATATTCCTTTAGAATTAGAAAAAGCACCTCGAGGTGTAGTGGGGATTCCTCGTGTATTAAATATGTGGGAAGAGTATCCATTTTGGTTTACATTTTTTACAAAATTAGGTTTTAGAGTAGAACTTTCTCCTTATTCCAATAAAGCAGTATATGAAAAAGGTATTGAGTCTATACCAAGTGAATCCGCTTGTTATCCTGCAAAATTGGTACATGGTCATATTATGAGTTTGATATCATCAGGAGTGCGTTTTATATTTTATCCGAGTGTTGTATATGAAAGACGAGATATCACAGAATCTGATAATAATTATAATTGTCCTATAGTAACATCATATTCTGAAAATATTAAAAATAATGTAGAAGATTTGAGAGAGCAAAATATTAAATTTTTAAATCCATTTTTATCTATGGGAGATAAAACAGCATTAGCAAAAAGATTGATACAGGAATGTAGACCATTTGGCTTATCTGCAAAAGAAATTGTATCTGCTGTAGAAGAAGCATGGAAAGAATGGGGAAGATTTAGAGAGGATATACATAATAAAGGTATTGAAACATTACAATATATTAAAGAGAATAATATGATAGGTATTGTTTTAGGTGGACGTCCTTATCATGTAGACCCTGAAATTAATCATGGTATACCAGAATTGATAGCAGGATATCATATTGCTGTATTAACAGAAGATAGTGTAGCACATTTAGGAAAAGTAGAACGTCCTATGGTAGTACGTGACCAATGGACATATCATTCCAGATTATATGAAGCAGCAGCTTTTGTGAAAACACAGCAAAATCTAGAATATGTACAACTAAATTCTTTTGGCTGTGGTTTAGACGCTGTAACAACAGATGAAGTAAAAAATATATTGATAAAAGCAGGGAAAATATATACTTCATTAAAAATTGATGAAGTAAATAATTTAGGAGCAGCTAGAATTAGAATTCGTTCATTAATTGCAGCAATAGAAGATAGAACAGAAAAGCAAATTAAACTACATAAGGGAGATGCTTCATTAAAAAGGGTTGTGTTTACAAAAGAAATGAGAAAAGATTATACAATACTTTGCCCTCAGATGTCACCAATTCATTTTGATATATTAAAAGAAGTATTTAGAAGCAGTGGCTACCATTTAGATATTATGCCGGCTATGGATAAAAATGCTATTGACACAGGATTAAAATATGTAAATAATGATGCTTGTTATCCAGCTTTGATTGTAGTAGGACAGCTTATAAATGGTTTAAATTCTGGAAACTATGATTTAAACAAAACAGCTGTTTTAATTTCTCAAACAGGTGGTGGTTGTCGTGCTACAAACTATATTAACTTTATAAGAAAGGCATTAGAAAATGCAGGTATGCCTCATATTCCTGTTATTTCCATCAGTGCAGGAGGGTTAGAGAAAAATCCAGGATTTCAATTATCACCAAAGTTAATACATAAAATGCTGAAAGGTTTTGTATATGGCGATTTGCTTATGAGGGTACTTTATAGAGTACGTCCATATGAAAAATTTAAAAATTCTGCAAGTACATTATATGAATATTGGAACGAAAAAGTAAAAAAAGATATTGTGAAAGAAAGCTGGAAAACATATTGCAAAAACATAGAAAATATTGTGCGTGATTTTGATGCATTAGAAATTACAAACGAGATAAAACCTAAAGTCGGTGTAGTAGGAGAAATACTTGTAAAATTCCATCCAACTGCAAATAATGATATTGTAGGATTATTAGAAGCAGAAGGTGCAGAGGCAGTTGTACCAGATTTATTAGGATTTGGTTTATATAGTTGTTATAATGCAGCACAAAAAAGAAAATATTTAGGTGGGTCTTTAAAAGGTAAATTATTAAATGATATTGCCATAGAAGTAATAGAATTTTATCAAAAACCAATGATAAAAGCATTAGCAGCAAGTAAAAGATTTCATGCTCCTGATAATATTAGAGCTTTGGGAAAATATGCTGAATCAATTGTATCTCTTTGTAATCAAACAGGAGAAGGCTGGTTTTTGACAGCAGAAATGCTGGAGTTGATACGTTCTGGAGTAAATAATATTGTTTGTACGCAACCATTTGGCTGTTTGCCTAATCATGTGGTTGGAAAAGGAGTAATAAAGGAGCTAAGAAGGAAATATCCTCTTTCTAATATCGTGGCAATAGACTATGATCCTGGTGCAAGCGAAGTAAATCAATTAAATAGAATTAAGCTGATGCTTGCTGGTGCAAATAAAACAATGTATAAAGTGGAGGCAGAACAAAAAGAAAAAAGAAGAAGAATACATTCTATTAAAAAAGCGTCTTTTGATATTAGTATAAAAGGATAAAAAGAAAAACCTTCTATAATTTATTATAGAAGGTTTTTTGATTTTATTATTATAATTATTATATTTCTTTAAATTGGTCTTTGCCAACATTACAAAGAGGACATTCCCAATCATCAGGAAGTTTTTCAAAAGGGGTGCCAGGTGCAATATTATGTTCTGGGTCACCTACTGCTGGGTCATAAATATAACCACATACTTCACATTCATATTTTTTCATAATAATATATCCACCTTTCTAATGATTATTATATTTATTATATTATTATATCATACAATATGCAACAATTTCAAATTCTTCTGGAATAGTTAAAGAATCAGCAGGAGATTCTAATTTCCATTTTAAATCAAATAATGTAGCACTAACCATTAATTGGAAGAAAAGCATAATAATCCCACTATCAATTTTTTGTTCATAAGTATTTTTATCTTTTTTAATAGCAAGTATTGCTTTTCCACCTGTTAAAAGGAATCTCCAAGGTTGTTGATTGAGTGAAGATGGTGCTAATTTTGAAAAGGCAAAAGCTTCTAAAAGTCCTCTTTCTTCTAATATAGAAGCATCTGCACCATTTCCCCATGTATCAATATAAACCATTTCATCTAACCCAATTTTACTACTTTCTAAGGAGATAGCTGCTCCTTTTTTTGGAGCATTAGCATCATATCCTAATGCAATCAATGCAACAATTTCTTTTTCAGAAAGTATTGATAAGCGTTCTTTAATAGCCTTACCATCAGAAAATGTAATCCAACAAGAAGATATACCCATGTCTGTTGCTTTTAATATTATATTTTCTCCAACATAACCTGCATTTTCAATGGAATAGTTTTTATTTTCAGAAAGAATAAGAACATAATGTGGAGCATCTATCATATTGCCATTATAGCCAGCAATGCCATCTAAAGCAATATAAACATCGTTGTTAGATAATATTCGTATTTCAATTTCAATATTATCATCTATTTTGGTACAGTTTTGGGCATAATCTTTTAGTTCTTTTAATTTTTGAGTATCAATTATATCTTTTTTATATTCCCTGACGGACTTTGTAGCTAATATAAGATTTTTATAATCCATAGATATACTCCTTTGTTTTTTATATTTTTATATTATTTAACAAAAAAATTTATAATATATCTATATTTTATTCCAATATACTGTAGATTGTCAATATTTTTTTAGACAATTTTTTTTGTTATGCTTTTTATGTTGTATAGTAATTGGATATTTTAATAAAAAATATATTTCATAGTAATTTTAATTTTGTCCAATTTGCAAATATTTTATTCTATATAAAAAGTGTTCAGCTTATTATAAATTATCCATATTATAAAAATATTTTTTACAAAACACTTTTATATTTTATAACATTATCGTTTTTTTATGGTATAATGGGAAGGAATGTTGATAAGTGTTGTTTCATATATTGATAGAGCATAAAAATATATATTTTAAAAATAGTCGGATAGGGTGAAAAATATTTATGGAATGGATAAAAAGTTTTTTTGGTGATTTAGGTATTACAGATTTTATGCGTCCGACAGTGGGTATTTTTGACTTGTTGGATATTTTAATTGTTGCCTATCTTATTTATAAAATAGTGTTTTGGATTAAAGAAACAAGAGCATGGGCACTATTTAAAGGAATATTAGTGATATTTGTTTTTGCAGCAGTGGCGGCTCTTTTGCATTTAAATACAATTATGTGGATATTAACCAATACAATTTCTGTGGGTATTATTGCAGTAATTGTTGTATTTCAGCCTGAGTTGAGAAAGGCACTAGAGGAATTAGGAAAGGGAAAAGCATTTTTCTTTTTCAGTAATTTAGGAAAAGTAGACTCTGATGAGAATAATGAAAAAATAGCAAATCGTACTATTGATGAAATATTAAAAGCAGCAGATAAAATGGCAGCTGTAAAAACAGGTGCATTGATATTATTGGAACAAGATGTACCATTAGGGGATTTGGAAAGAACAGGAATTCCTATTGATGCTATTGTTTCTAGTCAACTTTTAATTAATATATTTGAACATAATACGCCACTTCATGATGGAGCTGTCATTATACGAAACAATCGTGTGGCGGCAGCAACTTGTTTTTTGCCTTTAACAGAAAGTAATGATATTAGTATGGAACTAGGCACAAGACATAGAGCTGCAATAGGAGCAAGCGAAGTTTCTGATGCTTATGTGATTGTTGTTTCTGAAGAAACAGGTGCAATATCTATGGCACAAGGTGGTACACTTTATCGCAATGTTACAATAGATTCTTTGCGAAAAATGCTTTCTGGTTCGACAAAATCTACCAAAAGGAAATTGGTATTATGGAAAGGAAGGCAAGCAAAATGAAGAAGTTACAAGAGAAAATTATGAAAGATATTGGCTGGAAATTACTTTCACTTGTTATTGCTATTGCATTATGGTTTATGGTAATCAATATAGAACATCCAGTAACAACAAGAATATATACACAAACTATAACAATGAAAAATATAGATGCATTAACACAACAAGGATTGACAGTATTAAATAAGAGTCAAATAGAAAATATGAAAGTATCTGCAAAAATAAAGGCACAAAGAACAGCATTAGATAGATTGACACAATATAAAAATAATATTAAGGCTGTAGTGGATTTTAGTAAATTAGAAAATGTAAAATCTGGTGATACTGTACCATTAGATGTTTCATTTTTATTACCAGACAGTGCAGGTACAGGATTCGAAATTGTTAGTCAATCTCCTGAAAAAGCAGAAATTATAGTAGAAAAATTGGCAGCAAAGAGAATACCAATTAATGTTCGTATTAATGGAGAAGCTGGAAATGGATATACAACATTACAACCTCAAATTTCTCCTTCCTCTGTCCAAATTTCAGGAGCAGCATCTATTATTAATCATGTAAAAACAGTACAGGTAAATGTAGAATTACAACAAGCGTCAGAAGATGTTGTTGTTACAGCAGAACCGATTGCTTATGATGAGAACGGTAAACAGGTAGAAGGCGTTACAATGGATATAACAAAAGTTCATGTTTCTATAGGTGTACAAAAAAATAAAATGGTAAATTTGAGAGCAACTACAGAAGGTGTTCCAGCAGAAGGATATGAAGTTACAGAAATGATATGGTCACCTAAAGCTATTAATATTGCAGGCAGTGAGGAAGTTTTAAATCATTTACAAGCAGTTACACTTCCAGCTGTAGACGTAACAAATGCTACAACTACAATAACAGAATCTGTATTATTGAATGAAATATTACCAGATGGTACTATGCTAAGTAATGATACTCCTTTAGAAGCAGAAGTTTCTGTAATAATTAAAGAGCAAGAAAATCAACAAATTACAGTACAAAGCGCATCAATTGAAATGGAAGGAGCACAACAAGAAATAAATGAATATATACTTTCGGAGGATAGTATTTCTTTACAATTAACAGGTTCAGCAAAAGCATTAGCAACTATTACAACAGGAAGTATTCCTATTACAGTAGATGTAACAGATTTAGTAATAGGAGAGCATACTGTTGCATTAAAAATTGATTTGCCAGAAGGTGTTACATTAGTAGGAGAAGCACCTGAAATTACTATAACAATATCAGAAAAAGAACAACAAACAGATATACCAGAAGAAAATGAAGAAACAGACCAAGTAATAACAGAAACAGAACAGCCATCAATATCAGAAGAATAAACAATGTTTTTTAGGAGGAAACAAATTATGGGAATTTTGTTTGGTACAGACGGTGTTAGAGGAATTGCGAATACAGAACTCACCGGTACACAAGCGTATAATTTAGGTAGAGCAGGAGCATATGTCTTGACAAAAGAAACAAAGCATACACCAAGAATATTGGTAGGATTAGATACTAGAATTTCGGGAGATATGTTAGAATCTGCTCTTGTAGCAGGGATTTGCTCTGTAGGAGCAGAAGCTGTACAAGTGGGAATTGTACCAACACCCGCTGTTGCCTATTTAGTAAGAAAATATAAATTAGATGCAGGCGTTATGATTTCTGCTTCTCATAATCCAGTAGAATATAATGGAATTAAATTTTTTAATCATTTAGGCTATAAACTGCGTGATGAATTGGAGGAAGAAATAGAAAATATTATGTTTCATGGTATGGATACTTTACCACAGCCAATAGGAAAAAATATTGGTGTAAAATCTATTGCAGAAGATGCTTTGGAAGATTATATTTCTTTTTTGCAACAGTCAACAGATATGACTTTTGAGGGTATTAAAGTGGCAATTGATTGTGCGAATGGTTCTTCTTATAAGGCAGCACCTATTTCTTTATTAAATTTAAAAGCACGTATTTGCATTATACATAATGAACCAGATGGTACAAATATTAATGAAAACTGTGGCTCTACTCATATGCAGGATTTATGTGCTTTTGTAAAAGAAAATCATGCGGATGTAGGTTTTGCATTTGATGGCGATGCAGATAGATGTCTTGCGGTAGATGAAAATGGTCAGTTGATTGATGGAGATAAAATACTTGCTATATGCGGTATGGCAATGAAGCAGCAAAATATATTGAAAAATGATACTATTGTTGCAACAATTATGTCTAATATGGGTTTATCTTTATTAGCAAAAAAACAAGGTATACAAATTGAACAAACAAATGTAGGCGATAGATATGTTTTAGAAAGAATGATTGAAAAAAATTATAATTTAGGTGGAGAGCAGTCAGGACATATTATATTTTTGGATTATAATACAACAGGAGATGGCATATTGACTGCAATACAGTTTTTAACTGTTATGAAAAAAACAGGCAAAAAGGCATCTGAATTGGCTAATATGATGGAGACAATGCCTCAAGTACTTGTAAATGCAAAAGTAAATAATAGTAAAAAAAATGATTATATGAGAGTACCAGAAATTAAACAGGCTATTGAAAATTTAAATGATAAATTTAATGGAGAAGGCAGAGTATTAATTCGTACTTCAGGAACAGAACCTCTTGTACGTGTTATGATAGAAGGAAAAGATTTAGAAGTAATGCAAAAAGAAGCAGAAAAATTAGCAAAATTGATTAGCGAAAAATTGCAGTAAATAGTAATATTACTTAACTTTTTGATATAGTTTGTCAATAGTAAAATAATGGCAGCTATATCAGAAAAGTAAAGAGAACTATAAACAATAATAAATAATATTCAAATAAATTATGTTGAAAAAAGTAAAAATATATGACAATGTTATTATTGGATTAATAAGTCTCAGTTTATCTAATTATGACTAATGAAATACGTATATATTTTTATGTATATTTGTTTGTATTGAAATATGCAATTAAGTATGATATAAAATAAATTAGTATTTAAGGAAAAAAGAATTATGAAAAAGAAGATAAATCAAATATTAAATATTATTATGGGTTCTTTTACTGGTGTGTTCATTGGCTCAGGGTTATATAGATATTGGCATTTTCGAAAATATCCAAATTTATATTTCATGCATTCAGCTCCTTGGTATACCAGCATTCTAACACAAGGATTATTTACGCTTATATTGCTAGTACTTTGTCTAATAATAAAAGTCATTATTATAAAGAAGATAAGAATAACGAAAAAATAGCATTGATTTTAGAAGTTGTTTTTTACACTTATAAGTATGCATGGATTATTATAAACTATGAACAATGATATGTTTCGAATATTACTGAAGTAAAGAACAATATTAAAAATGATACATTGTTATTGTTAGGGATTTTATTAGTTCTGACAAAGTGGAAATATACAATTTCAGTATAATTATAAGTTTCAAAGTCCAAAATAGTCAGTAGATACAAACAAACGAATTGGAAGATTAATAAAAAAGCATTGAAATTTTAAAAATTTCAATGCTTTTTTATTAATCTTGTGTATAAGGCATTAATGCAACGTGTCTTGCTCTTTTAATTGCTGTTGTTAAAGCTCTTTGATGTTTTGCACAGTTGCCTGTAATTCTTCTTGGAAGAATTTTGCCTCTTTCAGAAACATATCTTCTTAATTTGCTGATATCTTTGTAATCAATTGTTGTTACTTTATCTGCACAAGACGCACAAACACGTTTTTTTCTACGTCCACGTTTTTTCTGAATCATGTTATATATCCTCCTTTTTTGATATTAGAAGGGCAAATCATCATCGTCTTCAATACTTTCATCAATAGGATAAAATCCATCTGCAACACTTGGTGTTGGCTGAGGTGCTGGTCTTGTAGGAGCAGGGGCTGATGTAGCCTCACCCATGCTTCCGTTTGCACCCATACGACTTTCAAAAGCTGTTTTGCTTTCTGCAAAATATTGTTCCTCTACCACAACATCAGTACTCCAACGTTTTTGACCGTTTTGGTCCTCCCAAGAACGTACTTGAAGTCTACCAACGATGCTGACCATTTGACCTTTTTTATAATATTTTTCTGCAAACTCTGCTGCTTTTCCAAAAGAAACGCAATTGATAAAGTCTGCATCAGGTTCACCTTGACGTTTAAATCTTTTATTTACTGCTAATGTATATCGAGCAACAGCCAGAGGCTCGGCAGCTTGAGAATACCGTACTTCTGGATTTTGTGTTAATCTGCCCATTAAAATTACTTTATTCATAAAACGCCTCCGTTACGTAAAACCAATAAACGAATTATTTATTTCTGTTTTTTGACTTTTTATAGTAATATTATGCTTCTTTACGAACAATAAGATAACGAAGAACATTTTCCATAATACGTATACGGCTTTCGATTTCTGCTGGAGCAGTTGCTGGAGCTTCAAAAGTTGTAAAGCTAAAGAAACCTTCATTTACTTTTTTAATTTCGTAAGCAAGTTTTCTTTTACCCCAGTCATCAACTTTTTCAATTTTAGCATCAAATCTCTCTAATAAAGCCTGTACTTTTGCAACTTCGGCTGCTTTTGTTTCTTCATCCAATGTTGGACTTAAAACTAATGCTAATTCGTATTTATTCATGATTACACCTCCTTTTGGACAATGGCCCTTTTATAAAAAAAGAGCAAGGATTTTTAACTTACAGAAATAAATGATATCATAATAATATAAAAAATACAAGTGTTTTTTTATATTTTATTATTGTATTCCTGAGATTTTTGGTAATGTAGCAAAACCATTTTCTAATTCTTCATCCGTTGGAGAATAATCCTGCATATTTCCAGATTTGTAATTCATATATGCTGCTAAATCATAAGCACCATTTCCTGTTAATCCAAACAATATTGTTTTAGATTCTCCAGATTCTTTACATTTTTTTGCTTCATCAATTGCTGCTGCAATAGCATGAGCAGACTCTGGAGCTGGCAATATAGATTCTGTTTTTGCAAATAATGTTGCAGCATCAAATATATGATTTTGAAATAATGCTCTTGCTTCATCAATGTAACCATCATGATATAATTTAGATACAATTGGTGACATACCATGATAACGTAAACCACCTGCGTGTATAGAAGAAGGAATAAAACCACTACCTAATGTATACATTTTTGCAAGAGGTGTTACATGACCTGTATCACAAAAATCATATGCATATTTGCCACGAGAAAGAGAAGGACAAGCTGCTGGCTCTACTGCAATAAAGTAAGGATTTGCCTTTCCTATTAATTTATCTTTCATGAAATCAGATATTAATCCGCCTAAATTAGAGCCACCACCTGCACAACCTATAATAATATCAGGATATTCGTCTATTTTTTCCATTTGCAATTTTGATTCTGCACCAATGATAGATTGATGTAATAGTACTTGATTTAATACAGAGCCAAGAGCGTATTTGGTATTTGGTGTAGAAATAGCTTTCTCTACCGCTTCGCTGATTGCTGTACCAAGAGAGCCAGTACAATTAGGGTCTTGTGATAATATTTCTCTACCAACTTTTGTAGTATTACTTGGGCTTGGAACAACATTTGCTCCATATGTTTCAATAACTGCTTTTCTGTATGGTTTTTGTTCTGTACTAATTTTTACCATATAGACATCAAGAGGAATATTGTAAAAAGAACAAGCCATAGCAAGAGCAGTACCCCATTGTCCTGCGCCAGTTTCTGTTGTAATATGGGAAATACCTTGCTGTTTATTATAATAAACTTGTGCAATAGCAGAATTTAATTTGTGACTGCCTGAGGTATTGCTTCCTTCATATTTATAATAAATTCTTGCAGGAGTATCTAATGCTTTTTCTAATGCATAAGCTCTGTGTAGTGGAGAAGGTCTGTACATTTTATAATATGCCTGTACTTCTTCTGGAATATCAATATAACGTTCTGTTGAAAATTCCTGTTTGCAAAGTTCTTCTGCAAATATAGGATAAAAATCTTCTTTTACAGCAGGTTTCATTGTTGCAGGATTGATAAAAGGGTCATGCTGTTCAGGCATATCAGCGCGAACATTATACCATTGTTTTGGAAGCTCATTTTCTGTTAATAAAATTCTGTTAGGAATATTTTTCGACATAATCATTTCTCCTATTCTAATATAAAAAATAATATGATAGAAATATAAAAAGCCCTCTGCATAATTTATATGCAGAGGGCGTAATATACACTTATATTACGTGGTGCCACCTCTATTGGTTATAAAACAACCCACTCATACCGTACAAACATACAGTATTCTCTATAACGGGAGAACCCGAGTTACATACTAATTCAAAAAAGAACTTTCAGCTCCTACTCACAAGCCCATTCCAACAATAAAACTGTATTGGTTCACATCTGCCACCAACTTTCTGAAAGCAGTTTTTATTGTGTACTTACTCTTGGTCAATGTTTTAATATATATTATTGTTATTTATTTTAATCATTTTTTTTTGTTTGTCAATAGAAAAGTGAAATTTTTTAATATAGACATTTTAAATATAGGAACATATTGGGAAAATAAATCGTCTTATATTATAAAAAAGGAGAATGTATAGTATGGCAAAATGTATTACAATATTATTTTTAGCATTGATAGCTTATGGACAATTTTCAAATGACATTAAAGAAATAAAACAACAGCAAAATGTTCTTATAATTAGGGTAGATGATAAATATTATTACAGTGAAGGAAAAGAAAGTGAATTTGGTACTAGATGCGGTGTAATGGACGGAGAAATTACTTCGACAGTAGAACAAACAAAAACACCAAATAAAAATAATCAGTCTAATTTTGGAAAGGGTTATGGCTATCAGTATATAGATAAAAATATAGAAGTGAATATGGATGGTAAATGGATAGTATTTGAAACAATAGAATGAACACATTAAGAAATATTTAATAAAATAGAAATAGAAGTATACTTTTTCTTTTTTCTGTTTTGTAGTATGATAAAAACAGTGGGAGGCGTATGTGTGTGCAATCAGAAAGCAATGCAGAAATAAGAAAAAAAAGAAGAATGAGAAGAAAGAGAAGAAAAAAAATAATTAAAATATTGCTGTTGTTATTTTTAATTATTTTAGCAATTATTTTTGGCTTTGTTTTATTTTTAAGAAAAGAAGAACAAAAACCATATACTATAGGATTAGATGCAGGACACGGAGGAGAAGATGTTGGTGCAATAGGATATATAGAAGAAGTGGAATTGACAGAAAAAACTGCAGATTTTTTACAGGAGTTATTAGAAAAAGATGGCCGTTTTAAAGTAGTTCGTTCTCGTAAAAATGGAGAAGATATAGGAATTACAAAAAGAAAAGAGATATTATTAAAACAAAGACCAGATTTGATACTTTCTATACATGGAAATTCTGACCCCACTGGAACAGCAAGAGGATTTGAATGTTATCCTTCTCCACCAGGACGATATAATCATGAAATTAGTTATTATTTTGCAGTATGTATTGCAGAAAGTATGGCAGAGGCAGGAAACCATTTGAGAGGAGAAAATGGTGTCAGATATGCGTATTATGTGACAGACAAAAATGGCAATACACAAAAATCAATAAAAGAAATATCAGATACTATGGTATATGCCCAGCAGTCTTTTGGTATGATAGAAAATGTAAAATGTCCTTCTGTATTAGTAGAGCAGTGTTTTGTGACAAATCAGCAAGATATTGAGCAATTTGGAAGCGAAACAGGTTGTAAATTATCAGCAAATGCGTATTATAAAGCAATTTGTAAATATTTGGGTATTAAGGAAATATCAAGTAATATATAATTTGTATTTCTATCAGAGACAAATGTATTGTGAAAAATGACAATAAATTGAGATTATTTTAAAAAAAACATTGCAAAATCACGAAAAACAGTTCTGTCTTTTATAAAAAACAGTAGAATGGTTGACGTGTTTCTATCATATGTTATAATTTTTTAATAAAGAAAAAAGCAATTTTTTTAACTTTATTAAAGGGGTATCAGAATATAATGCCTTCTTTTTAAAAGAGAAGGCATTTTTTTCATTCATAATATCATCATTTTGAAATCATAGGGAGGTTTAACAAAATGAATAGAGTTTATAATTTTTCCGCAGGTCCGTCTATGCTTCCTGTAGAAGTGTTGGAAAAAGCACAGAGGGAATTTATTTGTTATGGTAATAGTGGTATGTCTGTTATGGAAATGAGTCATCGTTCAAAAGATTTTGAAGAAATATTGTATCATACAGAAAACACATTGAGAGAGTTGATGCAAATACCAGACAATTATAAAGTGCTATTTCTACAAGGAGGCGGTTCTACACAATTTGCAATGATTCCTATGAATTTGATGAATAAAAATCATAAAGCAGATTATGTAAAAACAGGACAATGGGCAACAAAAGCAATACAAGAAGCACAAAAATATGGAGAAGTAAATATTGTTGCCTCTTCAGAAGATACAATATTTGATAGAATACCTGATTTAGATAAAAGTAAATTTGATGCGAAAGCAGATTATTTTTATATTACATTAAATAATACCATTTATGGTACAAGATATACTACATTACCTGATACAGGTAGTGTTCCTTTAGTAGGAGATATGTCTTCCAGCATATTATCACAAGAAATTGATATTACAAAATTTGGTCTACTTTATGCAGGTGCACAAAAAAATTTGGGTCCAGCTGGTGTAACAGTAGTAATTATCAGAGAAGATTTATTAGGGAATGCTATGGAATTTACGCCGACAATGTTGCGCTATGATATTCATGCAAAACATGATTCATTATATAATACACCTCCTACATATGGTATTTATTTTATGGGACTTGTATTTGATTGGGTAAAGCAACAAGGAGGCGTAAAAGAATTACAAAAAATAAATGAACAGAAAGCATCTGTACTTTATGATTTTTTAGATAATTCTAAATTATTTAAAGGTACTGTTGTAAAAAAAGACCGTTCTTTGATGAATGTGCCATTTATTCTACCAACAGAAGAGTTAAATAAAAAGTTTATTGCAGAGGCAGAAAGTAAAGGTTTTATGAATTTGAAGGGACATAGAACAGTAGGTGGTATGAGAGCAAGTATATATAATGCTATGCCTATAGAGGGCATTAAATCACTTGTAAAATTAATGGAGCAATTTGAGAAAGAAAACAAATAAGGAGAAATAATATCATGTATAATATTAGAACATTAAATCAAATTTCTCACATAGGATTAAAAAAATTGCCTGCATCAGAATTTATTATTTCTGATACAGAAGAAAATCCAGATGGTATTATTGTAAGAAGTTTTGATATGCACAATATGGCTTTATCTGAAAATTTGTTGGCAGTAGCAAGAGCTGGTGCTGGTACAAATAATATTCCTATTGAAAAATGTACAGAAAGGGGAATACCAGTATTTAATACTCCTGGAGCAAATGCAAATGCTGTAAAAGAATTAGTATTGACAGGGCTTTTGGTTTCTTCCAGAAAAGTTATTGAGGGAGCAAATTGGACACAAACATTAATAAATAGTGATAATGTAGAAAAAGACGCAGAGGCTGGTAAAAAGCAATTTATAGGTCCAGAAATATCTGGTAAGAAATTAGGTGTAATTGGTTTAGGGGCAATAGGTGTATTGGTAGCAAATGCAGCTTTGGATTTGGGTATGGAAGTAATAGGATATGACCCTTATTTATCAATAGAATCTGCATGGCATTTATCTTCTAGTGTGAAACATGCATCTACATTAGAAGAAGTTGTAAGTCAAAGTGACTATATTACACTGCATATTCCTTTAAATAATAAAACAAAACATACATTTAATAAAGATTTGTTTGCAGCAACAAAAAGAGGCGCACGTCTTATGAATTTTGCAAGAGGTGAATTAGTAGATACAAAAGCACTAAAGTGTGCTATTAATGAGGGAATTATATCAAAATATATTGTAGATTTTCCAAGCAAAGAGGTGTTAGGTATTGATAAAGTAGTGGTTACACCACATTTGGGAGCATCTACACCAGAATCAGAAGAAAACTGTGCTATGATGGCGGCAGTGGCAATTAGAGAATATTTAAAATATGGTAATATTAAATATTCTGTAAATTTCCCTAATTGTTATATTGATTATTCTGGTAAACCTAGAGTTGTAATTTCTCATAGAAATATTGTTAATATGATTGGACAATTGGGTGCTGTGTTTACAAAATACAGTGTCAATATTGATAATATGATAAATAAAAGCAAAGGAAATTTAGCATATAATATTATTGTATGTGATAGTTTAAATGGAAAAGAAAAAGAACTTGTACAGGATTTATATAACATTAAGAGTGTGATAAAAGTAAGAGTATTATATTAAAGGGGAGATTTTCTTGGCAATTATAAGACCTTTTCGAGCAATCCGTCCAATAGCAGAAAAAGCAGAAAAAGTAGCAGCTTTGCCTTATGATGTTATGAATAGCGAAGAAGCAAGAGAAATGGTAAAAGATAATCCATATTCTTTTCTTCATATAGATAAAGCAGAAATAGATTTAGACCCTTCTATTGACTTATATCATGAAGAAGTATATCAAAAAGCAAGACAAAATATGGAAAATATGATAAGAAATGGCATTATGATACAAGATGAGAATCCTTTGTTTTATATTTATTGTTTAACCATGAATGGAAAAAGTCAAACAGGGCTTGTAGTATGTACTTCTATAGATGAATATTTAAATAATACAATTAAAAAACATGAATTAACAAGAGCAGACAAAGAAGCAGATAGAATACATCATGTAGACATATTAAATGCAAATACGGGTCCTATTTTTTTAGCATATCATAAAAATGAACAAATAAAATCCATATTACATACTGTTATGAAAGAGCAAAAAGCAGTTTATGATTTTGTCTCAGAAGATGGTATTGGACATAAAGTTTGGCTAATTTCTGATGAAAAGAATATTTCAGAATTAATAGCTCTATTTGAAAAAATACCAAATCTTTATATTGCAGATGGGCATCATAGAAATGCTTCTGCTGTAAAGGTGGGACTAAAACGTAGACAAAGCAAACCAAATTATACAGGAGAAGAAGAATTTAATTATTATCTTTCTGTATTATTTTCTGATGATGAATTATATATTATGGATTATAATAGAGTAGTAAAAGATTTGAATGGTTTAACAGAAAAAGAATTTTTAGAAAAAATAGGTGAAAAGTTTGAAATAGAATTATATCAAGAAAAAGGATGCTGTAGCCCAAAACAACGCCATCAATTTGGTATGTATTTGGGTCAAACATGGTATTTATTGACTACAAAAAAGAATATCATACAAAAAGATATTGTTGCTGCTTTAGATGTTTCTATACTTCAAAAAGAAGTGTTAGAACCAATACTTGCTATAGGTGATCCTAGAACTGATAAAAGAATTGACTTTATAGGAGGAATAAGAGGACTAGAGGCATTACAGCAAAAAGTGGATAGTGGTGATATGAAAATTGCTTTTTCTATGTATCCAACATCTATGGAAGAATTGATGAGTGTAGCAGATGAAAATAGAACAATGCCCCCAAAATCTACATGGTTTGAGCCTAAATTAAGAAGCGGACTTTTTATACATGCTTTAGAAAAATAATGTTTAGATTTTATTTCCAGTATAAAAAAAATCACTTTTGTTATACTAAATATTACAGTAGCAAATATTTTGTCGTTTTATAAAATGCAGTGCGTCAAAAAACTTTTTCTGCTGTAAAGGAGTGGTATCCAATGAAAAGCTTTACAATGGGTATTGTAACAGGTGGTTTGATGACAGCGATTGGAATAGGTTGCTTGCTGCAAGACCAAAAACATTATCAATCCATCAAAAAAAAAGGAAATAAAATAATGAAAAAAGGCAAACACATGGCAAGAAAAGCCGAAAATGTTGTAGAAGATGCAGTTGATGATTTGTTAGAACTGTAAAGAATGAAGGGCAGACAAATATTATAATATATAATATTTGTCTGTTTTTCTATATTTTTATCTGTGTCAGATATAAAAAGTAAAAGAAAATGTAACATTGACATTGAATCAAGTCTTTTGACTATGATATAATAAATAATAATTTATCAAATAGCAGCAAAATTTGTATTTCTTTTAGTTTATTATTATTAATATAAAAAATATTTTTTATGTTGTATGTATATTTGTTTTATTAAATAATTAAGATATCATATTATTTTTTTTGTAAATGAAAAATTATTATCAATATTTTATAAAAACAATATTAAATATGTGTTATAATTTTATAGATTGAGTAAAAATTATATTATTTTTTAGTAATAACTATGAAATGATAAAAAAATGATTTTATAGTATCCTTATATTATTGTTAATTAAAAAAGAAACTAGAAAATTTTATAGTAATACATATGCTATATGGTTTTCTAATTTGAAATAAAATATGGTTTTATATGATATAGAGAAGGGAATATTTACAGTAGTGTAGTAGAAGGGAGGTTTTACAGTATTATGCAAACAGTAATGAATATAGAAGAATTATTAGATGTTTTGGGGGACACAAGCGTTGTTGTAATAAGACAACGAGATGAAAAAATATTATATCTTAATAGAAAAGCAAAAGAAATTAATCCTGAATTTCAAAAGAATATGATTTGTCATGGTCTCTGGAAAGGAAAATGTGAAAATTGCCCCATAAAAAATATAGAGGATAAAAAATATAATAAAACAATAGTATATAGTGAATCAACTAATGAAATCATTGATATATGTGCTATGAGTATATTATGGCAAGGAATTACACCAGCCTTTGTTATTACAATGTCACCTCATATTGCTACAGAAGAAGAAAAAGAATCTGAGATTGCCAAAAGATGGCTGACACATGCACTATCTCAAGTGTATGAAATAACAGTAGTAAATAATTTGAGTAAAGATGAATATGTTGTGTTTCATAATGGGGGTATAATTGATTTACCTGAAAAGGGAAAGACACAGGTATTATTTGATAATATAGAAAAAAAGTTAGAGAAAAATAATAAAAAAAATTGGCGTTCTATATTTTCAATAGAAAATCTTTTAGAGAGCTTTCGAAATGGAGAAAAAAAGGTATTATTAGATTTATATTTTGAAAAAGAGAAGAAATGGTTTTCCTGTGGATGTTTTTTGTTAGAAAGTACATATAGTAAAGAAGTATTAAGTATTATATTGGTAAGAGATATTACTGAAAGCAAGCATAAAGAAAAAGAACAACAACTACAATTAGAATTTACGCATTCTAGTATGAGAGGTGCAAGTGGAAAATATCTGATAACAGAAGAAGATATTTATTTGCTTGAAGGTAGTCCTCAGTATTTTGAACTGCTTTGTATGGATGAAAAAGAATATTATGGTTTAAAAGGAAAAGTATTGCCTTGGTTAGAGGAAACAGAAAGAAGAAAATATATTCAAACTGCTATAGAGAATGGAAAAAATAGAGAACCTCTTTTATGGGAAGCGCCTAGAAAAATGAAAAATGGTATGGTACATTGGTTTCAATTACAGGGGATGTTTATAGGAGAACAGTCTGGTTATCCTGTATATTATGGTATATTATTGGATACTTCAGAAAGAAAACGATTAGAGATAGAACAGAAGGCAACATTTAATAGTTTACCTGGAGGCGTGGCAAAAATACGATTAGATGAGAGATTAACGATATTAGAGGTAAATGATTATTTTTTTGAAATGTTTGGAAAAACAACAGGAGCAGGATTTTTTTCTAGTATTTATGGTATAGATAGAAAAATAGCACAAAGGGAATTTGATAAAATGATACAACGACACAGTCGTTTTAAAATGGAATTAAGAATGTTGGATGCCAGAGAAGAAATTATGTGGGTTCATTTGGAAGGCAATGAATTTAGTGTAGAAAATGGAATACCTGTATATTTATTTGTTATGATAGATATTACGAACTATATTGAAATGCGTTTACAATTAGAAGAAGTAAAAGAAAAATATCATAAAAATATTGCTGGCTCAAACCATAGAATATTAGTATATGATAATAATCACGACCATTTTGAATTTATTGACGAAGCAGCAGATGAACAATATTATAAAAATATTTCATTTCAATACCATATAAAGGACGATAAAATTGTATTTTCAGAGGCAATTAAAAGTCAAATTGGCATGAAAATATGTTATGAAAATTTTAAACAATGGCTTTTACAATCTAATATTGTATTTCAAGGAGATATGAATATATTAAAAAATATTTATAATCAATGTATGATAGACAATATTAGTATTAAAGCACAACTTCGCTTTTTAACAATAAACGGTTCTTATGAATGGTTTGAAATACATTGTAATCCTTTATGGGATGAAAATAAAAAGCAGTGTTTAAAAGTAGCTGGAACATTGGTAAATATCAATGCTTTACGCCAAATGCAAAGTGAGGCAACAACATGGAGAGAAAAGGCAAGAAGAGATCCTTTAACAGGATTATACAATAGAGCTATATTTAGAGAAAAAGTATTGGCTTTATTAGAAGAAAATACAAAAGGTGCATTAATATTTATGGATGTGGATTATTTTAAAAAAGTAAATGATACACTAGGTCATGCCATAGGTGATGATGTGTTGCTTACAGTAGCAAAAAGACTAAAAGGATTTTTTAGAGAATCTGAAGACGTTATTGCAAGATATGGTGGAGATGAATTTGTTGTATTTTTAAAAAATGTTTGTACAGAACAAGATTTAAGAAAAAAATTGCAACAATTATTAGAAGTATTCCGAGAGAAATATCAGAGAGGAGATACCTCTTGGAATATAACAGGTAGTGTAGGTGCAGCATTTTATCCTCAAGATGCTTCAGATTATCAAACGCTATTAGAGAAAGCAGATACAGCATTATATGTTTCTAAAAATAAAGGTAGAGATAGATTTACATTATATTCTGACTGTAATTAATGAAAGTAAATAATACTACCCCCCTATATTAAAATAGGGGGCTTTTATTTATTTTATAAAAAGGAAGGTATAAAATTAGTATTTTTATAATATCATTTGGTATGAAATAATGCTTTTTGGGTATTGTTTTATAGAGGTGATACTATTGAAACAAAAATACTTATTTTTCTGTATTATAATTTGTATGATAATGTTTATAGCAATAGACTTTGGAATATATTATATAAAAGGTATAACAAGCAGTTATTTTAAATTTTTATCTATGATATTATTATTTTTAAGTGCTAATTATTTTAAAAAAATGATATTATGCTATACGATATTTTGCGATTTTTTGTTGCTATTTACATCATGGTATACATTAGGAATTGCTTTTTTTATAGTAGTACATTTATTTTACTTGTGTCAAATGATTCCTTTTTTTGAATATCAAAAAAGACAACAACAATGTATGATATTGTTGCTACCTTTTGGAATTTTATTTAGTTTTTTGCCATTATATACAGCTGTAATTTGTTATAGTATTACTTTTTTGTTTCATATTGTTACTTCATTTACTCAAAAATGCAATAAAATATATATTACTGGTTTAATTCTTTTTGCATTATGTGATTGCTGTACTGCAATTTCTTTTTTAACATTTAATACCATGGCTGCAAAATGTATATGGATACTATACTTACCATCACAGATATTGCTTACAACTACAAAGCAACATTATTTTTCCACTGCGTTACCACTTCCGCAAATAAAGTACCATTGTTTGCTCCATCTTCAAAAAAAGAAATAACTTCTTTTATACCATTTTCTAATGTATGCACACAACATTTTGATGTTACAGCATCGCCTTTATAGCATTCTTTACGATATACAACACGAATATCTGAAATAGTCATGGTATTATAAATATCATCAGGTATATCATCAATTGCCCATTCGATATACTTAACATTATTGGTATGTCCGTTATTATCGGTGTCTCTTCTAGTTACAATAAATGTTCTTTCAATAATTGTATCATCATGTTGTAATTTTGGCAGTTTGTACTTTTCATTTTCAATTGCAGTGATTTCTGTATTACCATATTTTTGTTCCATTTCATTGCTTATAGTGGTTGGCTTTCTTTCCTCTAAATCCATAAATATCCATCGAGAAGCAATATAAGCAGAAACAGCGCCATATTGGTCATAAAGAATATAAGAACGTTCTGCTTGCATACGACGGCATTTACTGCTCCATGTTACGATTTTTATTGTTTCACCACATTTAGGCATATGGTCTATTATAATATGCCAATTTATTACAGCCCACCCTCTATGGTTTTCTGCCATATAATCTAAAGTATATCCTAAATTTGCTGAATGTCTAATTGCTGTATCCTGCAGATGAAATACAAGAGCAGAGGGTGTTAAAAATAAATTGCTATCTACTTCAAAATAACCAATTTGTTGTTGTTCTGTATAACTTTTGTCCATAATTTTTCTCCTTAAATGAATAATTTGTGATAAGCATAATTTTAGTAATCAATTATATTGATAGTCATTTACTATTTTTACTATTGAAATTTATAACATAGGAGAGATCAAACGAGAAATGGATTCTTTAACACGAAACCACCATTTTCTTTTGATATACCATTCTTTTGTGATTTCTACACAATTATCTAAATCATTTAAAAAGTCTTGCTCTAACAATGTTGTTGTTTGTTCGTCATATAGAAAGGCATTGATTTCAAAATTCAAGTCAAAACTGCGTATATCCATATTTGCTGTACCAATAGAGCAAATTTTTCCATCAACAAATACTGCTTTTGTATGAATAAATCCTTTTTCATATTGATAGCAGCGAACACCAGCCTCTAAAAGTTCTCCTAAATAAGACATACTTGCCCAATAAACAAAAAAGTGGTCAGGATTTCCAGGTATAATAATACGAACATCAATGCCAGAAAGTGCTGCGACACGAAGTGCCTCTAATATACCATCATCAGGAACAAAATAAGGCGTCTCAATATAGATATGCTTTTCTGCTTCATTCATCATTTTAAAGTAACCATTCCATATATTTTTCCAAACTGTATCAGGACCACTGGATATAATTTGCATTTTGATACCATCTATTTGTTCTCTGCTTGGAAAATATAATTTCTTTAATGAAATAGGAGCATAAGCAGTAATGAAATTCCAATCCATCATAAATCTAATTTGAAGCTGGTCTATAGCATCTCCTTGTATTCTCAAATGAGTGTCACGCCATGCGCCATATCTTTTTACAATACCTAAATATTCATTACCTATATTAAAACCACCAATATAGCCAATTTCACCATCTATAATGCAAATTTTTCTATGGTCACGATAATTTAAACGAACAATAAAACGAGGTAAAAATGCAATTGCATATCCTCCATTTTGTTCTAATTCCTGAAAAAAGTTACGAGGAAGGCTGCTACATCCCATACCATCATAAAGTAAACGAATTTCCACACCTTCTTTGGCTTTTAATGCAAGTTCATGCACAATTTTTTTACCTAAATCATCTCCTCTTAATATATAATATTCCATGTGTATAAATTTTTTTGCTTGACGTATATCATTTATTAAAGCATCAAATTTACTATTTCCATCTATAAAGTGTTTTAATGTGTTATTTGTTGTAACCCAACTTCCTGCATTGATATGGAGAGAAATTAAATCATCTAGATTTTCCTGTACAATATATTCTTGTTTTTTTTCAATTATTTTTTTTTGAGAACGAAATGTATCAAGAGAAGTATCATTGAATAGCAAATAACGATAATATACTTCTGTATCATATTTTTCTTTTTGTATAAACATTTTTTCTCTTTTACTGTTTCTTCCAAATACCATATAAATGATAAATCCAAAAAAAGGGATGAAAAATAATACAAGAAGCCATGCCCAACTGCTTGCTGGTTTTCGTCTTTCAAAAAATACAACAAGCCCTGCAAAAATAACATTCAATATAAAAATTCCTGTTAACAAAAATGGTAAAAAATCAATAAATGTCATTTTATCACCTCTATAAAAATATGAAATTTATGATAATGTATTATAAGTATTTGATAATATAATAGGTTGTATTTTATTGAAATCATATGAAAATATGGTCAAAAATTGAAAATATTATCCTATCAAAAATGCTACTTTATTATTATAACGTATTTTTTTTGTTTTTTCCTCTTTATTTTGACAACATTTATAAAATTTAAAATAAAAAATTTTTATTTTCTATTTCCTAAAATAAAAAACAATGTTAAAATAGAAACAACTGCTTTATATTAAAAAAACATAATGAAAGAGGAGGAACGATTGTGCTATTTGATATATTATTTATAGTGCTTATTATCATTATTATTGCGCTTGCAGTATTGTATTATTTTAATCGTAAAAATATGGGGAAAATGGTACAAGCACAAGACTTTATTGAACAAAATAAGGTTTTGACACAAATTTTTGTAATAGACAAAAAAATGGAAAAACCATCTCCTACAAACATGACAAAAGCTGTATATGAGCAAATGCCTAAAACAGCAAAAATGAGAAAAATGCCTTTGGTAAAGGCGAAAGTAGGACCACAGATTGTAAATTTAATGTGTGATAAATCTGTTTTTGAAATTATACCAGTAAAAAAGAATGTAAAAGTTGAATTAGCAGGAATTTATATTGTAAAGGTGCAGGGAACGAATTTAGCAAATAAAAAGAAAAAAACATTTGGCGAAAAAATGAGTTTAAAAATGAAAGAAATGCAGGAAAAAAAATAGTAATGTAAAAAAGAAGCAATGATTATTATTATAATATTGCTTCTTTTTTATGTATTATTTAGTCTTCATCAATAATAACAACAGTACCGCCTAATCTTTTGTTTAATTCAGAACGTGTAATTTTAATAACATTAGGCATAATACCTTCTGGATGTTCTGCAATGAAATAAGGGTCTTCATCGTCACAGTCATTTTCATCTAAATAACCGGAAAAATTAGAAATAATAGATTTCATAATTTCAACACTAGAACCCCAGTAACCTAAATCTAAAAATATTTGTCTTTCTTTTTGTCCTGTTTTAGAAAATTTTGTACTTTTATAAACAATAGCAAATAAACGACGTTCTTCCCCCTTGTATGTGAAGTAAACAGCCATTTCATTATTTTCGCCGTTTTTATTTTCATAGCGGTTGACTTTAGCGGAGGGGTCAAACCATTTTAATATAAACTGATAAATTTGCTCTAATTCAATTTCTTTTGTAATATAACCATGCGTTTTTGCTGTCATAGTCCCTCTCTCCTTACTATATTTAACAATGAATAGTGATTTATTTTGATATTTTCCATTATACAAGAAACAATGATATACTGCAATAGAGAAAGCAAATTGCATAAAAAAATACACATAATTTAAAGCAATACAGAAGTAATTCCTACATATAATGCTGGTACAAGCAATGCAGGAAGTAAATTTAATGTTTTAATGCTTTTAATATTTAATATACCAAGTGCGGAACTCATAATTAGTATACCACCCACAATAGAAATTTCTGTCATTAAACTATCTGTCATAAAGCCACCTATAAATTGTGCTAAAAGGTAAATACTACCTTGCCATAAAAAAAGTATTACAGCAGAAAGTGCAATACCAATGCCAAAGTTAGAGGCAAGTATCATAGAAGTAACACCATCTAACATAGCATTTGTAAATAAGAGTGTATTATTTCCATTTAAAGCACTTTCTATAGGACCTAATATAGACATTGTTCCAATACAAAATAAAAGAACAGCTGTTGTAAGCCCTTGCGCTAAATTTCCAGTAGATACTTTTTTAGCAAGATTTTGAAATTTTCCATCCAAGTCTATGATAGAACCGATAAGACCACCAAATGCCATACTAAATATAAATAAAACTGGGTATTGACTGTTTGGCATGGCTTTTGCAAAATTACTAATTCCTAATGAGAGTGCTGCCAACCCTAAACCATTCATCATAGTGTCTTGATATTCTTGTTTAATTCCTTTGTGTAATGTAGCGCCTATTACACTGCCAGCTAATATAGTACAACAATTTGTAATTGTTCCAAGCATTATCATTCCTCCTTAATATTTTGTTGTATTTTATAGTATTTTATCATATACTAATATTTATTGTATCACTTTTTTGGTTGATATGTTAAATATGTTTATAAATTTAAAAATAATTTAAAATAATAAAATGATTGTGTGAAAAGTAAAGAAAGAAGAATGTAGAAGTGAATTATAGATATGAAATAGAAACAGATTTAGGAACTATGATATTAATTGAAAATGAAAATAAAATCAGCCATATTGGTTTTAGTACTATGAAAAAATTTTTAGAAATACCAATTAAAAAAACAATACTTTTAGAAATGGCAGAGCAGCAAATATTAGAATATTTTGAGGGGAAAAGACAAAATTTTTCATTACCTATTGCACCAAAAGGGACGATATTTCAAAAAAAGGTATGGAAAGCATTACAAAATATTCCTTATGGTCAAACACGTTGCTATAAAGAAATAGCAAAAGAGATTGGACAATGTAAAGCTGCTAGAGCAGTGGGAAATGCAAACCATAATAATCCAATTGCTATTGTTATTCCTTGCCATAGAGTAATTGGAGCAAATGGAAAATTAACAGGCTATTATAGTGGAATAGATAAAAAGGAATTTCTTTTAAAATTAGAGGGAGCTTTATAATATTAATATTCAGCGGAAAATAATATTTTCCGCTGAACAAATGACACTTTTTGAAACAATATTTAATTTGCTACTGTTGCACTATCTAATGATGCATTATAAGATGTGCCTTGTAGTAAAGGTGCTGTAGGTGCAGAAGCATTATAATTATTTGTATTTGCAATATCATTTCTCATACTATCATTAGCACTACCATTTGTAATTCCATAATAATCCCAATAACCAGCACCATTTGTATTATTGATACCAAAACGATTTAACATGTTTTCTCCATCGGTACGCATACCACTATAATCATAATTATAGTCATAAGCATTATTTCCTCGTGTTGCACCACCTAAATTATTAGATACCTTTTCGCCACATGCCGTAATACCAAACATTAATGAAAGTATTGCAGTTATTGTAAATATAGGAACCTTTTTCATAAAAATCCTCCTTACCAGTATTATATTTCATCATAATACATTATGAAATATAATTTGTAGTATACTGTAATATGATTTTAGCAAAAATAATATAGCCTTTATAAAATTAAACGTTTGTATTTCATTTGTAAAACAAATTTGTAATTAAATATTGATTACAAACAGCTTTATCAAATTGATTACAAATTTATTTTCTACATGAAATGCTTTTTCATACGACAATAAATTTACCATTTTGGCAAAAAATAGCCAAATCATTTTTATTTTGCTAAATAAAAGGGTAGAAAAATAGCAAATTTTCCGATATAATAAAATTATAAGTTGTCAAACAAATCCAAAAGAAAAAGGGTGGTATTATGAATTTTCAACGAAGCAGTGGTATATTACTTCATCCCTCCAGCTTGCCTAGTAAATTTGGCATAGGTGATTTCGGACCAAATGCATATAAATTTGTAGACTATTTAGAAAAAGCGGGACAACACATTTGGCAGGTATTGCCGTTAGGACCAACTAGTTTTGGAGATTCTCCTTATCAAAGTTTTTCTACATTTGCTGGAAATACATTATTTATTAGTCCTGAAATATTGTATAAAAAGGGATACCTAGAAGAAATAGATGTGGAATTTGCACCTGGTTTTTCATGTAAAAAAACAGATTATGGTAATGCGATTCCTTTTAAAAAAGGACTATTTGAAAAGGCATATCGTCGTTTTCAGAAAAAGGCTTTTACAGCAGACCAAGTAGAATTTCAAAAGTTTTGTGATAAAAATAGTTTTTGGCTAGAAGATTATGCTTTATTTGCCTCTTTAAAAGACTATTTTATTGCAGAAAGGCAAGAGGCAGGTTTTTCAAATGAGTTTTTCGCTTTTGAGGAAAAAACTGCTAAAAAGCTGCCAAAAAATTTACAAAAAGATTATTATTTTGGCTCAGTTTGGAGTACATGGCCAGAAGAATTAGTGAATAGAGAGTATGGTGCATTAGAAAAGTGGAAAAGGAAATTGGCATCTGCTATAGATAGATATAAATTTTTACAATTTGAATTTTTCTGTCAATGGGAAGCATTAAAAAAATATGCTAATGAAAAGAATATTAAAATTATAGGAGATATTCCTATATTTGTGGCTTATGATAGTGCAGATACATGGGCAAATCCTAAAAATTATTATATAGATGAAAAGGGATATCCTACATTAGTGGCAGGTGTTCCACCAGATTATTTTAGTGAAACAGGTCAGCTTTGGGGAAATCCTCTTTATAATTGGGAGGAACATGAAAAAACAGGCTATCAATGGTGGATTAGCAGAATACGTTATACATTAAATATGGTAGATATTCTTCGTATTGACCATTTTAGAGGTTTTGAAAGTTTTTGGGCAGTTCCTTTTGGCGACAGAGATGCAACAAAAGGAGAATGGCGAAAGGGTCCTAGCGAAAAGTTATTTTCTGCTATTAAAAAGGAATTAGGAGATTTGCCTATTATTGCAGAAGACTTAGGTATTATTACAGATGATGTAAGACAGTTAAGAAAAAAATTAGGTTTCCCAGGAATGAGAATACTCCATTTTGCTTTTAATGATGATAGTAAAAATGATTATTTGCCACATAATTATGAATCTAATACAGTAGTATATACGGGAACACATGATAATGATACTACAATAGGATGGTATACAAATGGTACAGAACATGAAAAAGACCATGTACGTCGGTATATGAACATTAGTGGTAATGATATTGCATGGGATATGATTCGCCTTGCTATGAGTTCTTCAGCAGTGTTTGCTATATTCCCTATACAAGATGTTCTGCGTTTAGATAGTAGTCATCGTATGAATGTACCAAGTACATCAGCAGGTAATTGGCAATTCCGTTTTGAATTATCTCAATTAAATGATGATGATGCAAATGGTTTACGTTATTTATCAGAGTTATTTAATAGAATACCAGAAGTAAAAGAGCAACAACAAGATTCTGTTTCAGAACAACAGCAAGAGACTGTTATAGAACAAAAAGAACAACAAACAGTTGTCATAGAGCAGAAAACAGAATTTTCACCAGAAAAAGAAAAACATATAAAAAGACCGAAAAAAAGAAAAAGATAATAGTAACATGTAAAAATAAAGGCTCTGAAAAATTCAGAGCTTTTGTTTGTCAAAAAATTTTATTTGTAAAGATATTGATGGTATAATCAATAAATTTACATTGGATATAAAGGTTTGACTTAAAATTGACATAATAAAAAGCATTTGATATGATAATATATACATTCTATTATGTTCATTATATTGATGTTACTATAAAAGTAAAAAAGGGGGCGGTTTTTTATGAAGGAACAACAAAATTTGCAGGAAATGATTCAAAAAGATTTTGAGTATTATAATATTGTTTGGACACAATTTTATAATGATAAAGATGCAATGGAAGCCCTTTTTTTAATGTTGATTAGTCATTATATTGATAAAATTAATGGTTTTGCAGAAGATATTGAAGTTTTAAGTGCTTATCAAAAAATAGAACAACAGGTGGAAATTTGCCGTAAAAATATTTCTTTACTAATAGAAAGAATAAAATTATTTCAGCAAAATCATTATAGTAACGATGGTTTATTAGATTTATATTTAAAACAAGAAAAGGAAAAAGATATTATTATAACAGAAATGGATTTTACAGCAGTTCGTTTGAGCATTGGTATGATGGAAGGAATTTCTTCAATAGAAAAGGAAGAAGTAATTGAAAAATTGGGAGAGATAGAAGAAATTTGTAGTCTACCTTTGACAAGAAAGAAAAAATGGGATAAATTAAGACAATATGTAGTATGGATTTCTGGCAAAGATGTTAAAATTGCTATGAAATTATTGCCTTTATTTTTAAAAATACAATAATGAAGGAGAAGGATTTTTTAATATGATTAAATTAATTGCAACGGATATGGATGGTACATTATTAAAAGATAATAAAGAAATTGATAGTGAAATATATGAATTGCTTCCTAAAATGAAGGAAAAAAATATTCATTTTGTGGCAGCAAGTGGCAGACAACGCCCTAGTTTAGAAAAATCATTTGAGCATTATTTAGAAGATGTTACGATACTAGCAGAAAATGGCGCTTATGTAGTACATAATGGAGAGGAAATTTATTCTAGTGTCATGTCAAAAGAATTGATTGATTTTATAACAAAAGAAATTAAGAAATTAGATAATGTAGGAATATTATATTGTGGTAAACATTGTTGTTATACACCGTATTTAGAATGTTACAATACATTAGCCTCTCCTAAATTTCATTATAATATAAAATTAATCAATCATTTTGATGATATCAAAGAGGATATTATTAAAGTTTCATTAGTAGACCCCCAGGGTGCAAGTGGATATAGCTTTCCTATATTAGAAAAGATATTAAAAGGAAAAGTTGAAATTGCCGTTTCCGGTTTTGATTGTATTGACATTGTTAACAAAGGTGTGTCAAAGGGGAATGCAATTAAAATATTACAGAAAAAATGGAATATTACTTCAGAGGAAACAATGACTTTTGGTGATAATTATAATGATATAGAAATGTTGCAGCAAGCAAAATATAGTTTTGCTATGGTACATTCAGAACAAGGGGTAAAAAAATATGCTAATTATGTTGCAGGTAATAATAATGAAGGAGCTGTTGTAGCACAAATTAAAAAGTTCGTCAATATTTGAGGTGAAAAAATGAAAACAGTAGCAAGCCATGCATTAGGCTGCAAAGTAAATCAATATGAAAGTGAAGCAATAGCAGAACTATTTGAACAAAAAGGTTATACAATAGTAGATATGGAGCAGTCAGCAGATGTATATATTATTAATACATGTACAGTAACTAATTTTGGTGATAAAAAATCCAGACAGCTTATTCGTAAAGTGAAAAGACAAAATCCAGATAGTATTGTTGTTGTAGCTGGTTGTTATGCACAAACCGCACCTAATGAAATTTTGGCAATAGATGGTGTAAATATTGTAGTGGGTACAAAAGATAGAAAACGAATTTTGAAACTAGTAGAAAACTATAATAAAAATGAACAAACACAAAATTATGTTTCTCAAATTATGCAAGAAAGAGAATTTGAAAACTTATCAATACAGAAATTGGAAAATAGAACAAGAGCATATTTAAAGATACAAGATGGTTGTAGCCAATTTTGTTCTTACTGCATTATACCTTATGCAAGAGGTCCTATCAGAAGTAGAAAGCCAGAAGATGTACTTTCAGAAGTAATACGCTTATCAGAAAATGGATTTCAAGAAATAATATTAGCAGGAATACATGTAGCATCTTATGGAAAAGATTTAAAAAACATAACATTACTTGAAATGATAAAAAAAGTACATGATATAGGAGGAATTGAAAGAATACGATTTAGCTCTATTGAGCCTAATATTGTAACAAAGGAATTTGTAGAAACATTATCTAAATTGCCTAAGGTTTGTGACCACTTTCATTTGTCTTTACAAAGTGGCTGTGATAAAACATTGTATGCTATGAACAGAAAGTATGATACAGAAAAATATCGCCAAGCAGTAAATATATTAAGGGAATATATGCCTTCTGTTGCTATTACAACAGATATGATTGTAGGCTTTCCTAATGAAACAGAAGAAGATTTTTTAAGTAGCTATCAATTTGCTAAAGAAATGATGTTTTCAAAAATACATGTGTTTCCTTACTCACCAAAAAAAGGAACACCAGCAGCAACAATGTCTGGACAAATTTCTAACAGCATAAAAAACGAAAGAAGTCAAAAAATGATTGCATTAAGTCAACAAATGACAGAGTCGTTTTTGAGTCAATTTATAGGAAAAGAAATGAAAGTACTTTACGAAAGGCAAATAGAGCAAAATATATATGAAGGGCATACAACAAATTATATTAAGGTGCATACACAAAGTAATCAGAATATAACTAATAAAATGATAAAAACAAGCATTATTAGTCAAAAAGGGGAACTTGCACAGGGTGTTGTAACAAAACTGTAAATTTTATTCTATAAATTTTATTTGCATAATCTTTGAATTTATATTATTATGAAACAAGAGAGCTTGTAGTTCGGAAATATAAAAAATATATAAAAGGGAGAGTGATAAGACATGGATAATTTACATGAAACACAGTTTTTTGATAGTGTAGATAAAGAAGTACAAAATGAAGCAAAAAATATATTATTAAATGTAAGCGAGGCATTAAAAGAAAAAGGATATAATCCTGTAAATCAAATTGTAGGTTATATTCTTTCTGGCGACCCAACTTATATTACAAGTCATAAAAATGCACGTTCTTTAATTCGTAAATTGGAAAGAGATGAATTACTAGAAGAACTTGTAAATAATTATTTAGAAAAGAATGGATTATGAGAACACTTGGACTAGATTATGGAGATAAAACAATTGGAGTTGCAGTAAGTGATGGTTTTGGCTGGACTGCACAAGGTTTAGAGGTTATTAAAAGAGCTACTGATACAGAATATAAAAAAAGTATTTTAAAAATTGCAGAATGGATAAAAGAATATGAAGTGGATACTATTGTATTAGGTTATCCTAAGAATATGGATAATACAGAAGGAAAAAGATGTGAAAAAACAAAGATATTTCAAAAACATCTAGAAAAGGCATTTCCCAATATTACTATTATACTTTGGGATGAAAGAATGAGCACTATGGCGGCAGAAAGAAGCCTTTTGGAGGCAGATATGAGTCGTAAGAAAAGAAAAAATGTAATAGACAAAATGGCAGCAGTGCATATATTGCAAGGCTATTTAGATAGAAAGCAAAATGAAAAATGTTGAGGTGTATTATGTCAAATCAATTTGATGAAGATTTGGAACAAGAATTTGAAATTGTTTCTATGGAAGATGAAAATGGTATAGAAACAGAATTTGTAATTATTGATAATGTGGCAAGTGGAGGTAATAGGTATCTTTTAGTTATGGAAAGTAGCTTAATGGACGAAGAAGAAGCAGACGCTATTATATTAAAAGAAATTTCTATTGGTGCAGACGATGTCACATATGAATGGGTAGAAGAAGATGAAGAATTTCAAAGAGTTTCTGCGTTATTTGCGGAGAGAGAAGGAGAATATGACGTCAGAATAGATTAAAAAGCGTTCAAAGAAAACAGGAGATTCGTTTTCTATTACTATAAAAAGTGTGGTACAAAATGTGAAAAGCAGTATCATTTTTGTAAAGCATAATAAAGACAGTATGCCATTTTTACAAAAATAAAATGAACTGCTCTTTTTCTGTTGTATTTTCTAAAAAATTGAAAATAGTTTTTATATTTGATAAGTTTAGAAAAAGCATTTGTATGGCATACTATTTTTATAACAAAAGAACGGTAAAAGTGAGCAGATGTAAAAAAATAAATAAAAATAAAATGAAAGGAGAAAACAGTTTTGTTTTTATAAAAAATCAATGCTGTTTTTTGGCGGCATTTTCTTTTTTATATAAAAGAGAAGAAATAAAAATAAATTTTTTGTAGTATGTCAAAAAATAAAATAGACTAGTACAAAAATAAATAGATGTATTATTTGAAGTGAATATAATAAAACGAGGGTTCCGCCTGTAGATTTTACTGGAAAAAAATATATATAATGCTAAAATATGGTGTATACAATGTATTAAAATAATTTATCATAATATAGTTTTTTCAGATTTTTTACTCTAAACAATCGTTTTTTATAATAATTCTTTGATTTTGTAGACAAAAAATTTTTATATCAGCTCCTTTTGAAGTCAATAAAAATTAAAAAGGAGGTGTGTTTTTTGGCAACAAAAAAACAAAAGTTGAAAGTAATGGCATTAGGTGGTCTAGAAGAAATAGGAAAAAATATGACATTATTAGAATATAATAATGATATTATTGTAATTGACTGTGGGCTTGCGTTTCCGGAAGATGATATGCTAGGTATAGATTTAGTAATACCTGATGTTTCATATTTGACAAAAAATGCAGAAAAAGTGAGAGGAATTGTATTGACGCATGGTCATGAAGACCATATTGGAGCTTTGCCATATGTATTAAAAGAATTGAACGTGCCAATATTTGGTACACTATTAACATTAGGACTTTTAGAAAATAAGCTCAAAGAACATGAATTATTAAATCAAGTGGTATGTCATACAGTTGTTCCAGGAGAATCTGTAAAATTAGGACAAATGAAGGTAGAATTTATACACACAAATCATTCTATAGCAGATGCTGTAGCGTTGGCAATTACAACACCATTAGGTGTAGTGATACACACAGGAGATTTTAAAGTAGATTATACTCCTATTGATGGAGACATTATGGATATTCATCGATTTGCAGAATTAGGTAAACAGGGTGTACTTTTGCTTATGAGTGATAGTACAAATGCAGAAAGAAAAGGTTTTACAATGTCTGAAAAATCAGTAGGAGCTGTATTTGATAGACTATTTGAAGAAACGCCTAAAAATCGTATTATGGTAGCAACATTTTCTTCTAATATTCATAGAATACAGCAGATTATTAATTCTGCTAAAACATTTGGAAGAAAAGTTGCAATTATTGGTAGAAGTATGATAAATGCAGTCAAAACATCTTCTGAATTAGGGTATTTGAATATACCAGCAGGTATATTGATAGATATTTCAGAAATTCGTAATTTTAAAGATGAACAGCTTGTAATTATCACAACAGGAAGTCAAGGAGAAACAATGTCAGCATTGTCCAGAATTGCATCAGCAGAACATAGACAGGTTTCTGTAAAGCCAGATGATAAAATTATTATCAGTGCCTCTTCTATACCTGGAAATGAAAAAAATATTTCTCGTGTAATTAATGAGCTTTTGAAAAAAGGTGCTAATGTGGTATATGAAGGTATGGCAGATATTCATGTTTCAGGACATGCGCGACAAGAAGAATTGAAATTAATGCTTGCATTAACGAAACCACAATATTTTATGCCAGTACATGGTGAATTTATGCATTTAACCAGTCATAGAGATTTAGCAATTTCTATGGGCATGGATAAAAAAAATATATTTTTAATGAAAACAGGAGATGTTCTTGAGATTTCTAAAAATGATGCAAAAATTAGTGGAACGATACCAGTAGGACAGGTTATGGTAGATGGTCTTGGTGTGGGGGATGTAGGTAATATTGTATTGAGAGATAGAAAACATTTATCACAAGATGGACTAATGGTAGTTGTTGTAACAATGGAAAAAGAAAGCGGTATGATTGTAGCAGGACCAGATATTATTTCAAGAGGTTTTGTTTATGTAAGGGAAGCAGAAGACTTGATGGAGGAAGCAAAGGGCGTTGTTAAGGAAGCGTTGATAAAATGTGAGGAAAAGCACATTACAGGCTGGAGTTATATTAAAGGGCTGATTAAAGACACATTAAAAAATTATTTATGGCAAAGAACAAAACGCAGTCCTATGATTTTGCCCATTATTATGGAGGTATAGGTTTTGGATAATATAAAAAAGATGGCAATGGAATTAGGGGAAAAAGTATATCAATCTGATTTATACCAATCCTATTTATACTATAAAAAAAGAGTGGAAAACAAGCCAAATTTAAAACAAAAAATTGATGAATTAAAAAAGTTGCAGCTGAATCAAGGATTAAGAAGAAGACAAGGGGAATTTGTAGCTTTAAAAGAAGAAGAAGACTTAAGCAAGGCATATAGTGAGGTTGCATTAGACCCAGATGGTATGGGATTTTGGGAAAGTGAAAAGCAATTGATGTCATTTATGGCAGAAGTTTTAGAAATTGTAGCTGCGCAAGCTCCTATTGACTTTAGTTATACAGATGATATGGAAGATTAAAAAAGCTTAAAGCTTGAAAATACCAAAATTTCTATAAAATATAAAAATATTTATTTTGTTTAAATTAAAAAAGCAGTACAGATTTTATATCTGTACTGCTCATTTTTTTGAGAAAAAGCTAAACGAAAAATTATTGAAAAAACAGAATTTTTTATATCAATATTTAAGCTGCTGTTTCAAAAAATTGTTTATGCCAAACTAAAAACATATATATTGTCCATATTTTTCTGCTGTTATCTGCTTTGCCTGCTTTATGTTCATCTAAAAATTTTACAATTTCATTTGTTTTAAAATAGGTTTGTGCTGTTTTACTTGTGAAGGCAGTTTTTATAATATTATAATACTTGTCCTCTTTCAGCCAAACACGAATTGGCACAGGGAAACCTAATTTTTTCTTTTCAGCAACCATATCTGGTAAATAGCGATGAGAAGCAATACGCATAGCATATTTTGTATTTTCTTTGTTTACTTTAAATTTTGTGGGCAATGTTCTTGCTACTTTAAATACTTCTTTATCTAAAAATGGTACTCTAACCTCAAGAGAGTGTGCACAGCTCATTTTATCTGCTTTTAGTAAAATATCGCCTATTAACCAAAGATTGATGTCTATATACTGCATTTTTGTAACATCATCTAAATGTTTTACTTTATCATAAAGAGGTTTAGTAATTTTCGTATGATGATAATGTCTTGTAGGATGTTTTAGTAATTTTTCTCTTTCTGATTCCTGAAACATAAAGGCATTTCCTATAAAACGTTCTTGTAATTCTTTACTGCCACGAATAATATAGTTTTTACCTTTTACATGAAAAGGAATTGCCTTTGCAATGCCCCCCAGTATTTTTTTGACTGGTTTTGGAAGGCGTGTAATAGGGAGCAAGTCATGAGGTTCTCTATAAATATTATAGCCACCAAAAAATTCGTCTGCACCCTCTCCAGAAAGAGCAACTTTAACATATTTTGAAGCAGTTTGACTAACAAAATATAATGCAATAGCAGAAGGGTCTGCTAAAGGTTCGTCCATGTGGTATTGCACTTTAGGAATAGCTTCCCAGTATTCTTGTGTTGTAATTAGTTTACTATAATTATCAATATTGATTTTTTTGGATAATGCTTTTGCATAATCAATTTCATTATATTTTTCATAATCAAATCCTACTGTAAATGTTTTATCACCATGAAAACAAGCAGCAACATAACTAGAGTCTACACCACTAGAAAGAAAAGAACCAACTTCTACATCACTAATTTTATGCTTTTTAATAGAATCCTGCATTGCAGCATCAATTTCGTTTACAAATTGTTCTAATGTTTTGCTGTTATCTGCATCAAATGTTGGCTCCCAGTAACGTTTTATATTCATAGTACCATTTTGGAATGTGAAACAGTGAGAAGGCATCAGTTTATAAACACCTTTAAAAAATGTTTCAGGTAATACAGAGTATTGAAATGTTAAGTAATTTTCTAATGCTTCTGTATTGACTTCCTTTTTAAAATGAGGATATTCTAATATACTTTTAATTTCAGAACCATATACAATATTACCATCAATAATAGTATAATAAAAAGGTTTAATTCCAAAAAAGTCTCTTGCTCCGAAAAGTAATTCCTTTTTGCTGTCCCAAATAACAAATGCAAACATACCTCTTAATTGATTCAGCATATCTTCACCATATTCTTCATAAGCATGAAGTAATACTTCTGTATCAGAATCATTTTTAAATATATGTCCTTTGTTAATTAAGTTTTCCCGCAACGATTGATAGTTATAAATTTCACCATTAAATGTTACAACAATATCATCTGTTTCATTATACATAGGCTGTGAACCATGGTCTAAGTCTATAATGCTTAAACGACGAAAGCCTAATGCTACATTTTCATCAATATGTTTTCCACCGCTGTCTGGACCTCTATGCACTATTTTATTCATCATATTATCTAATACATCATCTGCATTTGCTAATGTACCAGTAAAACCACAAATACCACACATATTTTGTTTCCTCCTGTTTGTTATATTCCATAATGTAAAACTTTATCATAGTTATAAAAGAAAAGCAATAAATTTGATTATTAGATTTTTACAATATTGTATTAACTAATGTAAATCCAATCTAAATGATTACTAAAATATTGTATATCTTGTATTAGCTTACAAGTATGATAGCCATCAGCAACAGCATGATTAACAAATATAGAAAAAGGTAATGTAATTTTATTATGATGTTTATGATATTTACCAAAAACGATAATTGGTAAAAGCATTTTGTTTTCTGTAAATGTATCATAACTGATACTAGTGAAAGAAAGCCAAGGAACACAAGAAATAGGGCAATAATTTTGTCCTGTTCGAGGTTTTGTTTTGATTCCTTTTATATTTTGATATTGCTTCATATCCTTTATAACATTGTTATAAAAAATAGGAAAAGAAGAATGATATTCTGACCAAATATCAGAAAATGTTTTATCATCATTATGAAAAATAGTATAGGAAGGATGGCAAATATCCCAATAACCTAACTCACCTGCTTCATTATAAGCCATACGAAATTCTTTATTTTGATTGATATTATGTATAATAACATATAAAAAAGTAGGATAAAATTTTAAACTTTTATGTTTTATTTCAGATACTAATTTTGTAACATCAATTTCTGCTGTTACAGTATATTTTGCTTTCACTAAATTAATATAATATTGATAATGGTCTTTTCTTTCCCAATTTTCCATATCAATGACAGTAAAAGCCATGAAATCACCTCTTTATCTATTATGCTATAATTTCAATTTGATTACCATCTGGATCTAACACACAGCTTTCATAATAACCATCCCCTGTTGTACGAGGATAGCTAATAATAGTATAACCATCTTCTTCTAATTTTTGAGTAAGCATATTTACATTTTCAATGGAACCAACAGAAAATGCAATATGAATATAGCCCATATGAAATAGTTCTTTACTATTATTATCCATTACAGGACGAGTCATGATTTCTAAGCGACTACCATCTTGAAATGATATAAAATAAGTTTCTAAACCAGTAGTTTTATTTTTATATTTTGCATTTGAAATACCACCAAAATAATATTCATAAAATAATTTTAAACGATCTAATTTTTTTGTGTAAATGGCAATATGGTCAATTCTCATATAAACTTCCCCTTTATTTTGAATTGTTTAAAATGTTTTTATATTTCCCCAGAATCAAAATCTTTCATAACTTCTATAATTTCATTTGTTTTCAAAATAATATCACAAACATACACACAATTTGTATCATCATTAAAATGTTCAGCAGGTATTGTATATGTTGTCGTTGTTCCATCTGATAGCAATACATTAACAATAACATCGTGTTCTAATTTTTCACCATTATAATTCATGGCAATAATAGAAAATGTTTTGTCTTCCATACCAAGTATAGAAATAATTTCCTTTGTAGCAATATTTTGCTGCATTTGATAATCATAATCTAACCAGATACTATTAAAAGCATCTATGGAATATTTAGGAGTACTAAAATTAATTATAACATTGTCTTGCGGGCTAATTAACATTAAATCCATATCTACTTGATTGAGAGTACCCCATTGTAAACTAATTAAATGGTCGTAAGGATGTGATATTACAATGTTACCATTTTCATATAATTGTTCTGTTTCATCAGAAGTATTTTTTTGTGAAGAAATATCTTTTGTAATTTGACTAATATTTTGCTCTTGTATATGATTTGATTGTAATTTATCCCAGATTATCATAAAAAGTAAAAGCAAAAGTAAAATGATAGTATAAGCAATACCAACTTTAACACTTAGATAATATAAAAGTGCCATTAAAATACAAAATCCTAGTGCAAATCCTATCCAGCCAATAGTGTTATAAGAATCAAAAACAGGCTTTCCGCTGATATAAATAGTATATAATGAAAATGTTGATAACAAAATACCAATTATAGCGAGTATCCATTTTAAAACCCTATTCATAAAAGCTCTCCTTGCTGTATGTTAGATTCTGTTATATTAATATGATTTTGTAAAGGGAAACTTTTTATAAATGAAAAAAAGTTTCCCCTTACTCATTACAAAGTATATTTAAATATAGATATTTTTCTGTTTTCATATTAAATAAACAAGATTATGCTTCAAAAGAAAAACTATTCTTATCAGAATACTTTTTCTGTGTTTATGATAATATCATTTTATTAAGTACCAATGAAGGCAATGATTATAGATAAAAGTTTTTATAATCCCATTTCTTTTTTTACTTTTGCAAAACATTCTACTGCAAAATCTAAATCTTCTTTAGTATGTCCAGCAGAGATTTGTGTACGAACTCTTGCCTTTCCCATTGGAACAACAGGATAAGAAAAGCCTATAACATAGACACCTAATTCTAACATACGAGTAGCAAATTCTTTTGCTACTTTTGCATCATAAAGCATAACAGGTACAATAGCGTGAGAACCTTCTGGAATATCAAAACCTAAACTGCTCATTTTTTGACGAAAATAAACAGTATTTTCATGTACTTTATCACGTAATGCTGTAGATTGTTCTAATAAATCGATTGTCTTAATAGTAGCAGCACATATAGCAGGTGCTACAGTATTTGAAAAAAGGTAAGGGCGAGAACGCTGACGAAGTAAGTCTACAATTTCTTTTTTTGCACTGGTGTATCCACCAGAAGCACCACCTAATGCTTTTCCAAAAGTACCAGTTAAAATATCAACTCTACCCATGACACCACAGTATTCTGGTGTTCCTCTACCATGTTCACCCATAAATCCTACTGCATGACTATCATCTACCATAACAAGGGCATCGTATTGTTCTGCTAAGTCGCAAATACCTTTTAAATTAGCAATAAAGCCGTCCATAGAAAATACACCATCTGTAGCAATTAAACGAATACGTGCTTCTTTTGACTGTTCCAAACAATCTTTTAATGCATTCATATCATTATTTTTATAACGCATTTTTTTTGCTTTGCAAAGGCGTACACCATCAATAATACTAGCATGATTTAATTCGTCAGAAATAATGACATCTTCCTCATTTAGTAAAGACTCAAATAATCCTCCATTTGCATCAAAACAAGAAGAATATAATATCGTATCTTCCATACCTAAAAATTTACTAATGCGGTCTTCTAATGTTTTATGAATTTGCTGTGTGCCACATATAAAACGAACAGAGCTTAAACCAAATCCCCATTTATCATAGCTGTCTTTTGCAGCAGCAATTAATTCACTGTTATCAGAAAGTCCTAAATAATTATTTGCACACATATTAACAACTTGTTTTTTAGCTGTTGTATCAATACGTGATTTTTGAGGTGTTGTAATAATACGCTCTTCTTTTGCAGTACCTGCGTTTTGAATTGATTGCAAATCATTTTTAAAATATTCAAGTGCTTTTTTCATGTGATAAAAACCTCCTTAAAAAATAAAAAATTTTACTATATTTATTAATATGATATTATGAATTTATTTTTTCCGCTTCATAAGAAACAGTATAAGTATCTGCGTCCCATGTTATATTATCGTCTGAAATACCTAAAGAGTTTAGTAAAGGACGTAAAGGTAAAAATGTAATACCATTTTGTATCACTGGTGCAGTATCCATTTCCTGTGTAGTACCATCAATAGTAATCGTACGAGAGCCTATTTCGTAACGAATTGCTTTTTGATATTGACTTATTTCATTTTTAGGTATCAGTATTGTAATAATTTGATTAATATTATCCCATTGAATATTTTGTGCATCTATACCAAGTGTACCTGCAACGGCTCTTAATGGTAGAAGTGTTCTACCATTACTGTCTATAAAAGGTGGTGATTCTAAATAACCAGTTTTATCTTCATAAGTATATGTATTTTTTCCTACTGTAAATGTAACGGTTGCTGTTGTTTTTGGTACTTCTGGTAGTATTTCAAATTCCTGTGAAACAGTAGCAAATAATGTATTTTTACCTTGTAAATATCCTATTGAGAATGTATGTGTTCCCTCTTCTAAATAAGAAGATTTATAAGGAAATATATAGTTCCATGTACCATCTTCTGCTACAGTAATATCTCCATATTCTTCATCATCAATGCGTATTTGTAATTTTTTTCCGGGAGAGGCTATGCCTGTAGCAGAAGGTTTTTTGCTACCCTCTAATGTTTTTATTTTAATTTCTGATTTATAAGAGGAAGGGGATTCTTTATATGTACCTACTTTTATAGTATCATATGTATTATTTCCGCTTAAAGATAATATAACATCTTTATCTATTTCTGAAGTTTCACTGGGAGTAACATCTAAATTATGAAATTCTATTGTGCCATCACTATCGTCTGTTTGTTTTTGTATTGTTATGTAAGCAATAGCAGGATTTTGATAATCAATTTCAAATTGAACTTTGTCTTGATATTTTCCTGATGTTACAATTTCTGGTTTATTTTGAAATATAAAACCATTATTTAATTTTAAAGAATATATAGTATCTTTTTGTGTTGCGACACCACTTTCATCTTTTATGCGAAAAACACTTAAATTAGTAAAACCTGTAAATTCTTTTACATTGCTTGTTTCTAAATAAATAGTAGTAAATGCGGAATTTACTGCAAAAACTGTTTTAGTGCTACCTGTATAAGATGTGATAGGAATATAAGTGAATACAAATGCACATAACATACAAGCTAATAGTTTTTTCTTCATAACTAAAAACTCCTTTATTTAATGTAATTAAGAAAGTATGTTATACTTTTGACATTTCTTTCTTATATTTATTTTACACTATTTTAAGAAAAATTGCTTTATTTTTTTTAATTATTGTATAAACTTTACAATGTATTTTATGGTTATTACTATAAAATATATTATAATAAAAAGCCCCTCTTTGAATATATACAAAGAGAGGTGTAAAAAGTTTTAAATAAAAGCTATATTTTATTGTTTTATTTTATGCCAGAAGAAATTTTTTGACGCATTACTTCTATTTGTGTATCTGTTAAATCGAGAGGTTTATAAGCTATTTGAATACCATCATTTTCATAACGAGGAATAAGATGCATATGAAAATGGTCTACTGTTTGACCTGCAACACTGCCATTATTTTGCATAACATTCATATATTCTAAACCTAATGTTTTTTTCATTACTTGAGCGATTTGAATAGCTAATGTAAATAAACGTCCTCCAACTTCTGGCTCTAATTCAAATATATTGGGAACGTGCTGCTTTAAAAGAACTAATACGTGTCCTTCATTGGCAGGAAAACGGTCTAATATTACTTTAAATTCATCATTTTCATACAATGTGGCTGAGGCAAATGCTCCAGATACAATATTGCAAAATATACAATCACTCATAAAAAAACACTCCTTTTCCAGTTAACTTTTATTTTATAGTATAACATGGAAAAGTATTTTTGACTATTGATATTTTGAGAAAAGAAAACAAAGGCGAATACAATGATCTTGTTTATCTGTTATAATTTCAAAGAGTATATCTCTTAAATCTATTTCAGGAATAGCAATAAGCAATTCCCTAAAAAAGTCTGTTTGTTCCATTTCTTGATGTAATGCTTTTTCTATTTCGCAAGAAATATTTTCTGTGTTTATTTTAGTGGTAGAAGTCTGTTCTGTTTGTTCTGGTTGTGTGCTATGTTTGCCTGAAATATTATATGAGATTTCTTGTAGTTGTTTTAAATGTTTTACTTCATCTAAATAGGCATTACGTAATGTTTCAACATCTTGCTGCAATGCTGTATTTTTGATTAAAGCATCAAAAGTAGATAGTGACTGCATTGTTTCCTGCTGAGCGATTTCTAATAATTCTAAAAGACGTTTGTCTTGTTTTAAATCATTTTTTGTAACAGAAACATTTGTTTCCCTTGTATTTATAGAAGTATTTTTTTGATAAATATTTGTGCTAGAACGATATGGATACATGGCTAAACTCCTTTACAATACTTTTTTAATGCTATCATATGCAATAAAAAATAAAAAATTGCTAAAAACAAACCACATTATTGTTTTGATATATTGTTCAATTTGCTAAAATATATCAAATTTTGCAGTATAGATTTTTTTATTAATAAATGTAAAATTTATATGGATATTACAAACTTTTTTTGATATGATAAAAAAGGAATCTATATAAAAAATAATTTAATGTGATATAAAAATAAATGGGAGTGAGCTGTTAGGTGAAAAAAATAGTGTTGACAGGTGGAGGAACAGCAGGTCATGTAACGCCAAATTTGGCATTGATACCAGCATTAAAACAGCAAGGCTATGATATTATATATATTGGTTCTGAACAAGGCATGGAAAAGGGACTGATTGAAAAGACAAACATTACTTATTATGGTATTCCAACAGGTAAATTAAGAAGATATCTTTCTGCTAAAAATATTTCAGATGTATTTCGTGTTGTTTCTGGTATAAAGGAAGCAACTGCATTGATAAAAAAAATAAAACCAGATATTGTTTTTTCTAAAGGTGGTTTTGTTGCTGTACCAGTGGTATTGGGGGCAAAATTTAATAAAGTGCCTGTAATTATACATGAGTCTGATATGACTCCAGGATTAGCAAATCGTATTGCTATGCCTTTTGCAAAAAAAGTTTGTACTACATTTCCTGAAACATTAGAATATATTACAAAAGGAAAAGGTATAAATACAGGAACACCTATACGAAAAGAATTATTTGAGGGAAAAAAGGAAAAAGGATTGAAAATTTGTGGATTTACAGAGCAAAAACCTATTATTATGATGATGGGAGGAAGTTTAGGTTCTGTAAAAATTAATGTGCAATTAAGGGGTGCTTTATCAACACTTTTAAATGATTTTCAGTTAGTGCATATTTGTGGAAAAGGAAATTTTGATAAAAAATTAGAAAACAAAAAAGGATATAAACAATTTGAATATTTATCAGAAGAACTTCCTCATATTTTTGCTATGTCAGATGTAATTATTTCTAGGGCAGGAAGTAATTCTATATCTGAATTTTTAGCTTTAAAAAAGCCAAATCTTTTGATACCTCTTTCTGCAAAGGCAAGTAGAGGTGACCAAATATTAAATGCACAGTCTTTTGAAAAGCAAGGTTTTTCAATGGTGCTACAAGAAGAAGATATGACATATATTTCTTTAGAAAAAGCAGTTCGTGTATTGTATGAGAACAGACAAAAATATATTAAAAATATGGAAAATAGCCATCTTTCAGATGGGGTAAATGAAGTTTTAAAAATTATTCAAAATGAATAGGAGGAATGTTTTATGAAAATTTTAGTTTGTGGCGGTGCTGGCTATATTGGGAGTCATACAGTAAAAGAATTATTAGATAAAGAGTATGAAGTAGTTGTAGTGGATAGTTTAGAAACAGGACATAAAAAAGCAGTAGATGAAAGAGCAGCTCTTTGTATAGGTAATATTTCAGATAGTGCTTTTTTAGAAGATGTTTTTACAAAGCATAATATAGATGCTGTGATTGATTTTGCAGCATATTCTCTTGTAGGAGAGAGTATAAAAGAACCAGCAAAATATTTTGAAAATAATGTAGGAGGTACATTAAGCCTTTTAAGTAAAATGAGAGAACATAATGTAAAATATATTGTATTTTCTTCTACAGCTGCAACTTATGGAGAACCAGAAAATATTCCTATATTAGAAAGTGATAGAACATTACCTACTAATCCTTATGGAGAATCTAAACTTTGTGTAGAAAAAATACTTCGTTGGTTTGATGAGGCATATGGTATAAAATATTCTGTATTACGCTATTTTAATGCAGCAGGTGCGCATAAAAGTGGTACAATAGGAGAAGATCATTTTCCAGAAAGTCATTTAATTCCTATTATATTACAGGTAGCATTAGAAAAAAGAGAATTTATAGGTGTATTTGGAGATGATTATCCAACAGAAGATGGTACTTGTATTAGAGATTATATTCATGTAACAGATTTAGCGAATGCACATATTCTTTCTTTAGAAAAAACAGTGGAAGAAAACAAAAGTCGTACTTATAATTTAGGGAATGGAAAAGGTTTTTCTGTAAAAGAAGTTATTGAAATGACAAGGAAAGTAACAGGAAAAGAAATTCCAGAAAAAGTAGAGCCAAGACGAGCAGGTGACCCATCCATATTAATTGCTTCTTCTGAAAAAATTATAAAAGAATTAGGATGGCAGCCACAGTATAATACATTAGAAAAGATAATTGATTCTGCATGGCAATGGCATAAAAATCATCCAAATGGGTTTGAAGATAGATAATAGATATAAATTAGCCTGTCAAAATTATTTTTGACAGGCTAATAAATTTGATAACTATTTTAAATAACATTTTCTATAAATATTTTTGCAATATATGATGTACATATTATAATATTTTGCTGCGTAAAGAAAATGTTATAATATGGACAGAGTATAATAGGATAAGAATTTTCAATATCACTTTGATAATAATAATGAATGGTAATAGGAATATTGTTTTCTAAAAGATTATTACAGGTTTTGCCATTTATGTGAAACTTCTTACAAATTTTTTCTAAGTCTATAGCATGTTGTACCATAGTTATTTTGGTATCTTTTCCAAATACTTTTGAATTTGGAGGCGATAAATTGAATAAGCAAAGGCTAGGAGCTAATTGACCAGATTCAGATATAATCAGACAAGAATATTTGTCTCCTAATTTTGATGGTTCTGTAAGTTGTAATGTTACAGTATGTGTATTTTGCTCTATTGTTGTTTGCATTTTAGATTGTAATATATAAATTGCAGAGTTTGCTGCATAAGCATTTGTAAATAAATATGATGATGTTAAAACAAAACATACAATGTAAATGAAAAAATATTTTACTTTCATAGAAATTCCCCTTTTTTGTATTTGCTTTTGAATTTAGAATTTTGTAGATATTAAATTTATAAAAAATTCCTCAAATATTATTTTGAGGAATTTTGTGTAATATAGTTTTATAAAGAATATTTTGTAATCATTTTTTTGATAGCTTCATCAAAATATATAAAATCATGTTGCGCATTCCATTGTTCAAATGAAAAGGGTATATTTCTATTTTTTAGTTCACTACAAAAATGTAAATGGTCTTTATAGAAAGCATCATTTGTACCACAAGTTAAATAAATTTGAGGCAATTTATTTTGCTCTTTTACTTTTTTTGCATTTTCTAATATATCAAGTTCAGATTTCCAAGTGAACGATTCTCCAAATATAGTAATAAAATCATTGATTAGTTGTTTTCCAAATTGCTGCTGATATTTTGCACTATTTTGTTTCATATCATAAAGCCCTTGTTTTAGTAATAAACAGCAAGAGGAAAAGGCACCACAAATACCATATTGTTGTGGCTTAGATAAGGCACATAATAAAGCACCATATCCTCCCATAGAACTACCTAATATAATAGTATCATCTCTGTGAGAAGAAATAGAAAATATATTTTTACAAATTAAAGGTAATTCCTCTGTGATATAATCAAAATATTGATTACAATAAAAGCTTCTTTCTGCATCAGGCAATATATAGATAGTATTTCCTTCCATAGCATATACAGATAACATAGAGTAATCTATCCATGTTTTATTGTTTCCACATAATCCATGCAATACATAAGCCACTTTATATTGTTTTTGATTTAATAAATTATTTGGTGTAATAATAGTAATACCTGTGTCCTTTTCAAGTATATTAGAAAACACTGTGCCACTTAATCTCATTATTTATATTCTCCTTTACTGAAATAGTTATATTTAAACTATTTCAGTAAATACAATACATAGCCTCATGGTTATCACCCCTTTGTCTATATGATTTACGGTATCATTTCAACACTGTTCCATACAGCATCATGTCTTTCGATTTCTATATCTGAAATCCATTGATTTAATTCATCTGTAAATACTTTTTGTTTCATAGCTGTTGTATATTCTGCTCTCATAATTTCTTTTAATTGAGTATCATTAGGAACAGATTTTTTATCAACACGAATCACAAAATATCCTTCAGCTGTAGAAATAGGTTCACTAATTTGTCCTTGCTCTAAATTAAAATCCATATCAAAAGCAGAATCTAAACGATTTTTATATGTTTCCATAACACCGCTGTTTTGATTTTGTTGAGTATCTGATGGATACTCTTGTAGTAATGTTTGAAAATCTTCTCCTTCTTTTAAACGTTGTGATATTTGTTGTGCTGTTTGCTGGTCTGATACAAGTATATTGCTTATAGTATATTCTGTATATGCTGCTCTTTGTGTTTCTTTATTCTGTTCAAAATAAGCATGAAATTCCGTTTCGGAAGGCTGATAATTTTTTGTTACAGCTTCTATTACTTTTTTATAAAGTAATGTATCCTCCATGATTTTATACATATCTTGGTCAGAAATAGAAATGATGTTTTTTTGTTCTTCTGTCATAGAATTAAGTTCTGCATCTCCATCTATTTTTGCTGAAGTTTTTTCTTCATTAGAAAGAGAAACTTGATATTTATTTGCTTTTTCTGATGTAACTTTTACATGAAGCATTGTAACAAAAGCTCTTTCTTTTACAACATCTTCAGCAGATTGTCCATCAAAATCTGTTTCCCATATGTCATCACCGCCAATGGCATTAAAATCTTTTGTTGCTTCATATAAATATAACATATATTCTGATTTAGAAATTGCCTTGCCATTGATTGTTGCAATAATATCTTCTTTAGGAATTGATTTGGAACACCCAGCTATTGTAATCAATAATAAACAAAAAAGCATGACAAATATTGATTTTAAATTTTTCATGTATACACCTACTCCATAATATAGTGTATTGTTTATAATAATAGTGACGAATAGTAATGTAACAATATTGATATTGTATTATAATTTTTATTATACACTAGAAAAATAAAAAATCCTAGCATTTCAATGATTGTAATAATATTTTAATATTGCTCAATATAATACTTTCTTTTTCCTCCTTTTTCATTAGTATCGTAATATAAGGAGATGCACCAGCAGTAAAAAGATATTTCCCTTTTCCATTAGCAATTAGTGAGGTAATATGTTCTGGTTCTATATTTGCATCTGCTTTTAACTGTAATAGTATATTATTGCTTTTTTGTGTAATAGAGAGTACACCTAAATCATGAGCATATGCTTTTAAAAGTACAATATCTAAAAGTGACTGCACACTTTTAGGTAAGTTTCCATATCTGTCTTCCAATTCTTCTTGTATATTATAATAATCAGATTGACTAGATATGACAGAGATTTTTTTATACATTTCCATTCTTTGCTGCTGGTTTTTAATATAAAAATCAGGAATATATGCGTTAATATTTAAATCTATAGTGGTTTCAAAATACTCCTGTTTAGGCTCTCCTTTCATATTTTGTATTTCTGATTCTAAAAGACGACAATACATATCATAGCCTATTGCTTCCATATGTCCATGTTGTTCTGCACCTAAAAGATTGCCAGCACCTCTGATTTCTAAATCTCTCATAGCGATTTTAAAACCAGAGCCAAATTCTGTAAATTCTCTTATTGTTTGCAATCGCTTTTCTGCTGTTTCCTGTAATACTTTATCTCTATGATACATTAAATAAGCGTAAGCCATTCTATTAGAACGACCAACACGTCCTCTTAATTGATAAAGCTGTGAAAGTCCCATACGGTCAGCATCTTGTATAATAATAGTGTTAGTATTTGAAATGTCAAGTCCTGTTTCAATAATAGTTGTACATACCAAAACATCAATTTGTCCTTCTATAAATTCAGACATGATATTTTCTAGCTCTCTTTCTGTCATTTGACCATGTGCATAACTGATTTTTGCTTCAGGTACTAATTTTTGTAAACGTAATGTTTCTTCAGCAATGTTTTGTACACGATTAAATAAATAATATACCTGTCCACCTCTTGCTAGTTCTCTATGAATTGCCTCTTTTACAAATGCTGGATTGCTTTCTAATACATATGTTTGTATAGGATAGCGTTCTTGAGGAGGTTCTTCTAATATGCTCATATCACGAATACCAGAAAGACTCATATGCAATGTACGAGGAATAGGTGTTGCGGTTAATGTTAGTACATTTACATTTTCACGAAAAGATTTTAATTTTTCTTTATGACCTACACCAAAACGTTGTTCTTCATCTATAATGATTAATCCTAAATCTTTAAAACAAATGTCTTTTGACAAAATTCTGTGTGTACCAATAACAATATCTACAATACCATTTTTTAAGCCTTCTAATGTTTCTTTTTGTTGTTTAGGTGTACGAAAACGAGAAAGCAATCCTATTTTGATAGGATAGCTAGACATTCTTTGCAAAAATGTATTATAATGTTGTTGTGCAAGTATAGTAGTGGGTACTAAATAAGCCACTTGTTTGCTATCTTGTATTGCTTTAAAAGCAGCTCTTATAGCAACCTCTGTTTTGCCATATCCTACGTCACCACATATTAATCTATCCATTACTTTGCCATTTTCCATATCTCTTTTTACATCTTCAATAGCGTCTAATTGGTCTTCTGTTTCTTCAAAAGGAAATCCTTCTTCAAATTCTTTTTGCCATAGTGTGTCTTTAGAATATACAAAACCTTTTGCATCTGCTCTTTTAGCATAAAGTGCAACTAAATCCTGTGCTAATATTTTTATAGCAGAACGAGCTTTTGTTTTTGCTTTACCCCATTCTTGTCCTCCCAATTTATTCAATTTGGGAGCAGCACCCTGACTACCAATATATTTTTGTATTAAATTCATTTGATTGACAGGTACAAAAAGATTTCCACCATTTGCATAAGATATTTTCATATAATCTTTATTAATACCATCTACAGTAATTTTTTCAAGCCCTTGAAAAATGCCAATACCATGATTGTCGTGTACAACATAATCACCCAGTTTTAAATCTGTAAAACTTTCTATTATAGTACCTTTTTTTTCTTTTTTGCCTCTTTTTTTTGTCTTTACTTCTCCAAAAAATTCTTTATCAGAAAATACAGCAAAACCAATATCTTGATAAGCAAAGCCCTGCGTTAGTCTGCCTGATACTACCATAATACTACCTTTCGATAAAGAAGAAGCATTTTTCAATGTTTCACAAAAAAATGAAATAATGCCTCTTTCTTGTAATTCTTTTACTATTCTTTCACAGCGAGTACGTCCACCAGCTAATATAATAATACGATAGTTTAATTTTTTTAACATTATAATTTCATTACAAAATAGATCAATTCTTTTTTGAAATGCAGGAGCAGATTTGACAGAAAAGAAAAAGGTATCTTTTACAGAAAAACAAGGGGCTTTTTGAGATATAGTTGTAATAAGAATTTCAGAAAAGCGAGAAGCCTCTTTTAAAATATGAATATAATCAAAAAGAATATTTCCTTGTGTAGGAAGTATATAACCTTTTTCTATACGCTCTTTCATACTTTCGCTATATTCTGTAAAAATGGTGTCCATATGCTGCTGTATTTTATCAGGTTCTTCAAAAAATAAAAGAGTATCTTCAGGTATATAACTTAAAAGACTGACTGTATTTTCATAAAAATAGGATATATAATTATTGATGTTGTTATGGCTTTGCCCATTTTTAAGTGCATATATTATTTGCTCTATTGTTTCTTTTAAGCGCTCTGCATACTCTGTAAAACCATTTTTTTTTAATTTTTGTAATGTTGTTTGATATTCTTTTTCTATTTTTTGTATAGCAGTTTTTGCTAGTTCTTTATCAAATACTAACTCTCTCATAGGAAAAATAGATATACTTTTTACTTTTTGAGTAGAACGTTGTGTATTTGTATTTACAAGACGAATAGAATCAATTTCATTGTCCCAAAGTTCAATACGAAATGTTTGCTCTGCTGTAGGAGAATAAATGTCTATAATACCTCCTCTTATTGCAAACTGCCCTACAGATTCTACTAATTCTGTTCTTTCATATCCCATTAATAAAAGTTGCTCTAATAAATTTTTGCTATCTACAATATCTCCTTCTTTTAATTCTAATATAAATGAAGAAAAAGTTTCTTTTGTAGGCATTTTGTCAAGCAATGCTTCTATAGAAAGTACAAGTATTGTTTGCTGACCTGTGATATAACGATTTAGTATAGAAAAGCGCTGACAAGTAATTGCTTGACTATGCACATCAGCGTTATAAAAAAGTAAATCTTTTGCTGGATAAAAAAAAGTATCTTTACGAAAAAAGGAAAGATTTTCATAAATCTGTCTTGCTCTTAATTCGCTGTATGTTAGTATAACAGCAGGACGCTGTAAATGATGACAGATTCCAGCAATCATATGTGTTTGCTGAACGTCAATAATACCAGAGGCAAGTATAGGAGTGTTATGATTACGAATATTTTCAAGCATATATTGATATTGCTGTAATTCTAATAAGGGTTCAAAAAGGGTATTCAAGAAATCACCTCGTTTATATTAGAAGGTTTTGATTTTTTATTTTCTTTTTTTAATTTTTGATTTGTTTGATTCATTGCTTCTAAAATACCTTTTGTTAAAAGTATTTCTATAGCATGACAAGCTTTTTCAACACCACTTAATATAAGAGGTTCATCATCTTTTGAAAATTTAGCAAGCACATAATCTGCTAAATCCCAGCCATTTGGCTTTTCTCCAATGCCTACTTTAATACGAACAAATACATCTGTATTTAAATGTGTAATGATATTTTTGATACCATTATGTCCTCCAGCACTTCCCTTTTCTCTAATGCGTACATTACTAAGAGGTAGACTAGTATCATCATATATTACATAAAATTGTTCTATGGGAATTTTATAAAATTTTAGTATTTCTCTAACGCTTTCACCACTTAAATTCATATAAGTTTGTGGTTTTACAAGAAGTACTTTTTTACCTGCTATCACACCATCGCCTATAAGTGCTTTATGTTTAAATTTTGTTACATCAATATTATATTCTTTTGCTAACTGGTCAATAACCCAAAATCCTACATTATGTTTGGTTTTATCATATTCTTTACCAGGATTTCCTAATCCTACAATTACAATCATATTTTTATCACCTCTGTTTTGTTGAAAAAATGGTAGTAACGATAATATACCCATAAAAATCCCCTTTTGTATTGTAAATTTACTATTTTTTATTATAACTATTGTAAAAGAAAAAGCAAGATATTTTCAAAGTATGAATGAATATGATAAGAAAAAATGATTTACATAATGACATTAAAAAATATCATTTTTTGATTTTTGTTAAACCATGTTTTTGTAATTCATATAAATGAGAAGAAAATACATTTGCTTCTTCTATATTATGAGTGATAACAATACAAATTTTATCAAGTAATTTTTTTTGTAAAAATGGTATTATTTTTTGTTTTCTTTCTATATCAATACCAGTAAAAGGTTCATCTAAAAGAAAAATATCCCCATTATAAGCAAGTGCTTTTGCTAGTGCAACACGGCGTAGCATACCACCACTAAGTTCATGAGGTGATTTCTTTTCTATATCAAATAAATCTAACTGTTCTAATATATGCAAACAATACTCTTTATCTTTGTTTACTGTAAGTATATTATCCAATATAGTAAGCCAAGGTAAAAGTCTATTTTCTTGAAAAAGAAATGATATTTTTTTTGCATTATGAGTAATTGTACCATGCTGAGGTATTAATAATCCGCTTATGAGTTTTAAAAAAGTAGTTTTGCCACAGCCACTTTTGCCTAATATACAATAAATACCTTTTTCTGTAAAAGAACAACAAAATTGTTGCAATATTATTTTATCATAATGAAATGTTACATTTTCAAATTGTAGTATTGTTTTTGTTTTCATATGAAATACCTATCTTTCTACTGATATAATACAATAATTTTAAAAAGATTTTTTCTAAAAGAATACTAAGTAATATAGCGCATATTGTCCATACAAATAATTCTGCTGTTTCTAAATAAATCTTTGTTTCATAAATTTTTTTACCTACAGAAATATTGGGAGTACATATCACTTCTGCAGCTATACCCGCTTTCCATGCCATACCAATACCTGCATGACAAGCAGATATAAAATAAGGCAAAACAGAAGGAATATAAATATATCGACAAGTTTTAAAAGTAGAAAAGCCATATACTTTTGCCATTTCCAGATATTGTTTTTCTGTTTGCTGTATACCTATACTAATATTTATCCATATCAAAGGAAATACCATTAAAAAAGATATTACAACAGGTACAAAATCGGTTTGTATCCATAAAAGTACAATAATACTAAAAGAGGCAACAGGTGTTGCTTTCATTACTTGTATTGCTGGAGAAAAAAATTGATATAATATTTTATTGTGATGACAAAGTACTGCAAATAAAATGCCTAAAAAAACAGAAAATAAATACCCTATTAATATACGTATAAAAGAATGAAATATTGTAAACCAAAAAGATAATTTGAAACAAATATAAAAAAACGTTTTGACAACACTGATAGGAGAAGGTATGAGTATTTGCTTTTTTACAATGATAAATAAAATTTGCCAAAATAACAGCCATACAATCAGTATGGCTGCTTTGGAAATCAGCTTTTTATTTTGTGTAGTAAAAATCTTCATTAGGCAATGCGCCCCCTATGGATTTTGGATTTGCTTCAAATAATATTTGATAAAAACCTTGTAATGCATTTTTCATTTCATCATGAGCAATAAAAACAATATTACAATTAGGAATTGCTTTTTCAGCAGCAGTGGCAGAATCCATAATACCATATTTTTGTACTAATTCAGCAGCCTCACTAACATTGTTATTTACATAGTTGACAGATTCTTCATATTCCTTTAAAAAGTTTTCAAATGCATCTGTATTGTTTTGTATAAAATCTTTTCTTGCTACAATACAGCCCATAGCAAGCTGTGATGGCATTAATGAATTTGTTAGTTGTGTGGTATTCCATTCTTCTGTTAAATCAAGTGCCTGATGTATTGTACTATCTTTGAGCAAAACAGCTGTAACATTAGGCTCTGGCAAAAGTGCAATGTTGACATCCCCAGCTAATAAAGCAGCAGCAAGTTCTGCATGTTCTGCCATATATTCTATTGTTACATTTTGAATATTGTTTTTTTGTAGAATATAATTTAAAACATATTCTGGAGTAGAGCCTTGTCCTGTAGCATAAATTGTTTTGCCTTCTAAATCAGAAACAGATTGTATTGTGTCACCACGTTCTAAAATATGTAAAACGCCTAATGTATTTATGGCAGCAATAGAGATTTCTTGCTCTGACTTGTTATAAACAGCAGCAGCCACATTAGTAGGTAATGCTGCAATATCTACACCACCATTTATCAGTTTTGCCATAACTTCATCAGGTGCTGAAGAAACTTCAAATATATATTCATTTGATAAATCAGTAGAATCCATTAATTTTACAGCACCAATACCTGTTGGTCCTTTTAAAACGGCAACAGAAATAGGAGAGCTATTTGCATTGTCTGCAGGATTTGTTGATGAAGTTGAATTATTGGAACAAGCCGTAATGCCAAAAAGTAAAGTAAATAAAATACCGAAAATAATTTTTTTTATGTTTTTCATAATCGTTTAACTGCTTAAAATGCTAATAGTATTTAGTAAAATATAAATACATTTTATTTTGCAGTTTCTCCTTTCCTTATTATGTTGAATAAAAAATGAAGGAACTATTGCAGTTCCTCCATTTTCTATTATTGTATTACAATGAAGTGAACAACATTGCTATGTAATTATGCATTGTCATAATCTCTTTCCATATTAATGAGTGAAAGGTCGAAATCGCCTAATGCCTCTAAACTGTTTGCAGAAGTAGCAGATTTACCATATTGTGTAACATCATTAATCCCTTTTGTTGTATGACACATAGAAGAAGCACCACCAGTACAGCCATTTTTACATGCCATACCTTCTATAAAATTGCCATTCAATTTGCCTACAGAAGCAAGACGTAATGCTTTTGCACATTCATCTAAACCATTACAACGTACAGGATGTATCTCAACATCAATATTTTGAATTTCTTTTGCCTGAATAACACCCTCTGTTACACCACCAGTTCTGCCAAATACTCTACCATAATAAGAAGAATTTCCAAGAGGCATTTCTTCTAATGTACCAATATTAATATTTCTAGCATCTAATACAGATTGTAATTCTTCAAATGTTAATACAATATCAATAGCATCTTTAATATCATTTTGTTTAATTTCAACTTTTTTAGCTGTACAAGGACCTATAAATATAATTTTAGCATCTGGATGCTGATATTTAATCATTCTGGAAACAGCAACCATAGGAGAAACAGCAGTGGATACATGAGGCATCAACTGTGGATAATGACGTTTTACAAAGTCAACAAAAGCAGGACAACAAGAAGAAGTTTTCCAGCCCTTTTCTTCTATTGTTTCTGCAAATTCTTTTGCTTCATAAAGAGAAACCATATCTGCACCAAGCGCAGCCTCTGCAATGTCATAAAAACCTAAATTTTTAATAGCAGTAAATACTTGTCCAAGTTTATATTCTGGGAACTGACTAGCGATTGCTGGTGCAACAACAGCAAATACTTTGTAACTAGTATTGTTCCAAGAATTTTTAATCAATGAAAGTGCATCTTTTATAAATGTTTTGTCTACAATCGCACCAAAAGGACATTGATATACACAAGAACCACAAGAAACACATTTATTATGGTCAATTTCTGATTTACGGTTGTCGTCTACAGAAACTGCACTTACAGGACAGGCACGAACACAAGGACGTTTTACCTCACTTATGGCATTAAAAGGACAAACTTCTTTACATCTACCACATTCAATACAAATTTCTTGATTGATATAAGAACGATGATTCACAATTGTGATAGCATGCTTTGGACAAACTTCTTGACATTTGTGTCCAAGACAACCACGACATGCCTCTGTAACAACAAAACGGTCAATAGGACATTCATCACAAGCAGAATCTAAAACATTGATTACTCTATCATCTTTTGCTGGATTTAATGCAAGACTGACACGGTCTTCAATAATGTGACGCTCTTTATAAATACAACAGCGAAATATTGCTTTTGGACCAGGTATAATTGATTTTGCAATATCTTGATAGGAATCGTCTTGTTCTGAAAGAGTACCTTGAAAGAAACGAGAGGCGATTTCTTTATTTACAAGATACTTAATATATTCTACATTACTATCAAAATGTTTCATGAAATAATACACTCCTTACTCTTTAATATTTAATAATTTAGTGGATATTTAAATAAACAATTATAAAAAAAGTATTGTATAGGTGTATTATAAGGTATGTGCTAGATTCTGTCAAAGAAAAGCTAACATAATTTTGCAACAAAAAAACAGAGCCATATTTGTATGACTCTGTACAAAAATTATTGCTCCATTTGTTTGCCTAAAAATCCGGCGGCGGATTGTGCTAATTTGCCTTCTAGCTCGCCCATTTTTTTGTCTTGTGAAAGAAATATAACAGCACCCATGGCATCGCCTTCTGATATAATTGGTGTGATGAGCTGATAATTATAATTTTCGGTTTCGTTATCTTCTAACATAGGAACAAAAGTATTTTCTTTTCTATCTGCAATGACAGTAGTTCTCTGATTAATGCATTGCTCCAATTCGCCACTGATATGTTTTTCAAAAAACTCTTTTTTACTGCCTCCTGAAACAGCAATAATTTGGTCTTTGTCTACAATGCAAGTGAGATGCCCAGCAGTTTGTGCTAATGATTCGGCATATTCACGAGCAAAAGCTCCCAATTCTCCAATAGGAGAATATTTTTTTAATATAATTTCGCCTTCTCTATCTGTAAATATTTCTAAGGGGTCGCCCTCTCGAATTCTCAATGTTCTTCTGATTTCTTTAGGTATTACAACTCTACCTAAATCATCAATTCTTCTAACAATACCTGTTGCTTTCATGATAGTTTCCTCCTATTTAATAGCGGCAGTAAAGCACCGCTTATTTGTATTATATTTTTTGACAATAGTATTTGTAAAACTGCAAAATTTATACAAAATTTATTGTATGGCTTTTTTTGGAAAAAAATTTTTAAAAAAATTTAAAAAATATTAAAAGAGTACTTTACAATGTGAGGTAAAAGTGGTATTATATATTAATATAGATAGATGATTATTGATAATATTGTAACGTATTACAAATGATACTTAACTTTAAAGCTATATTTAGCTTTATCCCTATTAACGTATGAATATTAAAAGCATTTTGTCTTCCCTTTTATTAGGCTTCAGGGAAATAACTAGCCATAATAATCATCTATCTTATTTTTCATAAAAAGTACAAAAAAGACATTTCATTATGAAATGTCTTTTTTTATGCTTTTATTTATAAAAAGCAATATGAAGTTATATACACTTTTGAAAAGCAAAACAAAACTCTGAAAAAATACATTTTTGTTATTTTATTTGTGCTTTAGAAAAAAGGGGGGAGGTTTATAGAGAGTGTACACACTAATAAAGCGTATGATATTAATTTTTATTATTAATAAAGGAAGAAAGGCACAAGAACATTACAAAAGTTACAGCAAGTTTACAGTTATGTTACAAGATGAGCAAAACTATTGCATAGAAAAAAGGTATCGGTTATAATGTGTTCAGCAAAGGGGAAAACAAGCTGAAACGTAACAGGCTGTATACCGGGGGGCGTCGGAAGTACGCCAAGTGCAAAATAGGATTTGAAATATTACAGTACTGTTACACTTAGTTGATAAGTATTGACGAAAAAAAATAACAATGCTATAATTCAACTTGTATCAGGGGGGCGACCCTTTGGGGGGCTTTGGCAATAAGCCTAATTAAAAAATACTCTACACGAAAACAACAAACAAATGGTTTTATAATTAAAAGGAGGAACTAACGACATGAAAAAGTTTATTTCATTTGCTTTAGCAGCTTCTATGGCACTCAGCATGGTACCTGCTACAGCATTTGCAGCAAGTGATTTGACAGCTTCTCACTCTAACATAAGAGTAACAGCTAACACAGAATTTTATCCTAAAAAAGTGGCAGACGCAGACGCAAGTTTGACAACAAGAGAAGTACCATACATCTTGCTGGAAGCAACAACAGATTTCAAATATGATGAACAAACATTTGAATTGGCATTAGAAAATGCTGAATGGCTAGAAAGAAAAGATGATGGTGATATATTATTCATTGAAACAGAAGAATATATGGCAGGCGAAGATGGTATTAAATTTAAACCAGTAGATGGAACATCAACAGATACAACAACACCTCCTGCTACAAATGAAGATTTAGGTAAATTACAAGCAGCTTATGTAGATGCAGCAACAGCATTGAAAAAAGCAGCTGAAGCATATGTTGATGTTTTAAATACTACTATAACAGATGCACAAGACGCTATGAATGCTGCAGCAGCTAGCTTGGCACAAGCAGAAACAGAACGTGATGATGCAAAAAAAGCTATGGATGATGCATTAGCATTAAAAGATCAAATACCTGCACTTGAAGCAGCTTATAAACAAGCTTATGACGATACTCAGACTGATAGATATACAAGTACAACAGCAGCAGCACCAGATCCAAGTGTTTTGCCAAATCCAAATGATTCTACAACTACTGGCAAATATGCAGCAACTAGTGGCGCTTTTACGTACTGGGAAGATCAAAATGGAGATACTGTTGCATGTACTACTGATGTTTTAGCAGATGCACAAGCAGAATGGAATGCAGCTAATACTGGAGCTAACGGTCCTTTGGTATTAAATACAGCAGGTGAAAGTGCAGCTAAAGCATATAAAGATAAAGTAGATGAATTAGCAGTTTATAATGATAATAAAAAATGGGCAGCTGAAGTAGATAAAGCTTTGAATGATGCTGTAGAAAAATTAAGAACAGCAGGAGCAAGTGTAGCTAATGGTTCAGTTATTACTACTGATGTTGATAATAAGATAGCAGAATTTGAAGCAACTTATAATGCAAAGAGTGCTGAAGTAACAACTTTAAAAGCTGAGTATGATAGAAAGAAAGCAGCATATGATACAGCAGTAGCAGCTATTGCAGAAACAAAAACAGCATTTGATACAGCATTGGCAACAAGAAATACAGCCGGAGAAAAATTGGTAGCTGTAGGCGGTGCTGCAAATGGTGTAGACTTTATATTAAAAGAAGACTATAGCTTAGCTTTTAATACTAGTGCTACTGATACAACTTATGGTGGCACTATTACTGGACCAAGTAGCGGTAATACTGCATTAGCAAGTGATTTAGGAATTAAATATATTAGCTTGAAAGGTGTAGTTGCTGCTGCTTATGATGTTGCAGTTGGCGAAGAAACATTGAAAGTTGAAATCACAAAGAAATCTGACAGCAGAGTTGTTGTAAAAACAAGTGGCTACAGATTTAAAGATGGCGATGTATTGAGCATTCCTTTGTTCGTAAGAACAACAGGCGGTGTTGCAAGCGTATCTATTGATTCTCTTGACTCCGAATTTACAAGCCAAGGCAAAACATTTGCTAAAACAGCTGATGGTGACACAGAATTGAGCATCGAAAAAGTACAAAACTTCTATGATGATGATGAAATCAAAAACTTGTACTTAGAAGAACTCGTTGCTGGCACAATCGAACCAGGAAAAATTATTTCTTTACGTATCAATGGCGATTTCAAAATGAAAGCTGACAAAGATGGCGTTAAAGTAACAAGAATCACTGGTGACGGTGGCACAGATGTTGAAGTATTGAAAAAAGATAGCGACAACAACTACGTAGCATTTGCACCTGGCGATGAAGCTGATGAAATTTACCTTCGTGTAAAAGGCACAGCAAAATCCACAAAAGCTACACAATATAGAATTCAAGGTTTGAAAATTGTTGAAGACGGCGCAGATTTCGGTGATGAAGCTTCTATCACAGTAAGCGGTGGCGGCACAAGCAAACAAACAATCAAAATTGGTAACTACGAAGACTTCGGCGTTAAATTAACAGCAGAAGACAAAGACCTTCCAGTTATCTATGCTGGTACAATGGCTAACAGCAAATATGACAACCAAACATTGAAAGTAACAATTGAAGAAACAGTTGCTAACTCTTTCATTGATAATAGAAAAATGGAAATCACATTACCAGAAGGTGTTGAATTCGTAGACGATAGCGGCAAGAGAGGCGCTGCACCAGATAGTATTGATAATGTAACAGAAGACTTCAAAGTATACAACTTTGCAGGAAGCGAAAGCGATGTTAAAGCAGCTATGACATTGAATGACAATGGTACAAAGATTACTATTAGTGGTAAAGATTTGCCAGATGCTTCCGGTACAAACAAAGACAGAAAGAGAAAAATTGAATTCAGCGTACACGTATCTGCAGAAGCAGACTTCACAGGCGATGTTGTTATGACATTGGGTGGACCTGGTGTTGCTGACAAAAATGTAAGCGCAACAGTTGCAACTGTTAAAGCTCCTATTGAAGTTAGAACAGCTGTAAATGAATTGAAAATTGACTATAGAAACACAGAAATCGCTGACATCACATTGGTAGAGCCAGAAGCTGGATTATGGGCTAAAGATGACATTATCAATTTGGAAGGCGAAAGAATGAGCTTCGAAAGTGGCGCTAAAGCTGAAGTTGTAAATGGCGACATGAAACTTGACAAATATGATGGAAATTATCTTGATGTAAACGATGGCGTATTGTCTGTAAAAGTTAGCAGCAGAAGCTCCAAAACACCTGCAGAAATCAAAATTTCTGGATTGTCATTATACATGGACAGAAGTCTTGCAGCAGGTAACTACAAATTGAAAGTATTCGGTGAAGCTAAAAACGAATTCTTCATGAACAACTACGACAAAGATGGCGATGACTTTGCTAACGTATTTGAAACACAAAAAGTTACTGTAATGGATGACTTTGTAAAAATCGTAACAGCAGGTCGTGATAAAGACGATGCTACATTTACAACAAAAATCGTTGTACCTGTAGGCGGAGATGTTATCACAGCTGGAACAAAAGAAATCAAATTGAGTGAAATGCAAGGCGGCGCTTGCCCTCCAGCATACATCAACAATGATGGTTACACAATGTTACCAGTTAGAGCCGTAGTAGAAGCTTTGAACGAAATCGCAACAGTAAGATGGGATGACGCTACAAAGACATGTACAATCGGATTTGGTCAGAGAGTATTCTCCATGACAGTTGGAAGCAAAGTTCTTAACTTGAATGGTGTATCTACAGCATTGAATGCAGCTCCAGAAAACAAAGATGGTCGTGTATTCTTACCATTGAGAGACCTTGGATATGCATTAGGATTGTCTGATAGCCAAATCTCTTGGGATTCTACAACACAGACAGCTCAATTGAACTAATTTGAAAAAAAAGTTCAGTGAAATAAAATAAAATTGGGGCGGTGACGTATGTCACCGCCTTGATTTGTTTTTCAAAAAAAGTTTGGAAATATTTACTATTAAAAATTTTTGAATTATTGAAGACTATATACAATAAAAGTCGTATAATGAAAAAGAACTATGAAGGGAGGAATTAATATGAAAAGCTGGAAAGCTGTTTTAATGGGATTTGCCGCAGGCGCTATGTGTATGGCAACAACACCTGTTTTTGCAGGTATTTATAAGGTCGTACAGGCTCAACTTATGCCTGATGTTTTATTTGATATTGATGGTAAAGTGGTTGGCTCTCCATCTAATCAGCCTGTAGTAAATTATAATGGCTATATTTATGTGCCTGTTCGATTCGTTGCTGATTCTCTGGATTGTCAAATTGCTTTTGACCCTGTTACAAAACGTGTTGAAATTGTATCTCCAGAACCTGAAGTCATAGAAAAAGTGGTGGAAAAAGAAATTGAAAAAATTGTTTATGTAGACCAAAGTGATGACCCAGATTATGTGGTTTATAATAAACTGCCTGTAACGGTTTATAGAGACGGATATAAAATTGCTTTGAGAACAATTATGATGGACGACAAAGACGGTGGAGGCAAAAAAAGAACAAGAACATATTTGACTGTAGAAAATACAGATATTAGTAAAGTAAGTTTAATGCCTTATGATGCAAAATTGACATTAGACGGCGTGGAATATGATGTGTCTAGTAGTGGCGGCGGTCGTTGGGATGATAATTGGGACGAAACTATTAGAAAAGAAGAAGAACGAGAAGGCTATATATTATTTGATGGCGTGGACCATGATTACTCTAAAGGTACATTGGAATTTCAAATGCGTGTAAATGATGATTCGGGTGATACTATTGAGGATATTAGAATTGATTTTAAAAAATAAGGTGTGGTGAAAAATGAAAAAATGTTTTTTATCTGTTTCTAAAATCATTGCAGCAGTGCTTTGTGTAAGCGTTTTGATGGGTAATATGGTTTTTGGTGCAGAAAAAAAAGATGAAACATTAGACATTAAAGTATTAGACTATGAAACTGCTGTTGATATGGCAATTAAAAGCGATTCCTCTTTGAAAAAGATTGCTGACCAAATTGATGTAACATTGAAAAATAGAGAAGATATGTTTATGGGAGATGTGCGTCCTGGTAGTTCTTCTCAGTTGGTTGTGCTGAGCGCACAAAGATTGGCTTATTTAAGTAGTATTCATTCTCTGGATGCAAGTTATCGTATTTCGGAAATTACAGAGGATGTTACAAAAATTGGTATTCGTGCCGCAGTGAAAAATTCTTTTTCTACAATTACATTGAATCAAAGTAAATTGGAATTGTTGAAAAAAAATTATGATTTGCAAAGACAACTTTTGGCACAGGCTACATTGAAAAATCAAGTAGGCATGATGAGCAAAAAAGATTTAGAAGATTTAAATAGAGAAACGCAACAAATGGCAGAACAAATTAGACAATTACAAATGAGTATTGATAATGCATATATTGCATTAAATGATTTGATTGGTATTGCACCAGAAGATAGATATGAAATTATTAATGATGTAGAATATGCACCTCTTGAAATGAATATGAGTATTGATATGTATGTAAGTAGAAAACTTTCTACTGACCAATCTTTACAGATGCAGCAAATTGCAGTGGAAAATGCGGAATTTTCAGCAAAAACAATATCATTAGGTACAACTGGTTCTGAGCATAGAACAAGTGAATTGGAAGCAACTAATACCGCAAGGGATTATAAAAATGCTAAAGAGAGTAAAGAAAAAAGTATTAGAGAGGCATATATACAATTACAGCAATTAGAATCTATGAGAAAAAATCTGTTGACAGATTTAGAAAAAGCAAAATCTGATTTAGAAAAAGTAAATGTAAATTATAATGTGGGAAATGTTACTGAAATTACATTGAAACAAGCAGCATTAGCAGTTGATAGTATTGAAAATAGCCTTTTAGAAAATACATTAAATCATGATTTACTTATGTTTACATTTGATAATACTTGTGTGTTAGGTAGTGCAAGTTAAAAATAATATTATAATAATATGAAAAAAAGGACAAGATAGATATTCTTGTCCTTTTTTTTTGGAAAACTTACATATTTTTAGTAATTTGGCAAAAGCTAATAAAAAGTATAAAAAGTAGGTGATGCTTGTTGGAACAAATTTCAAAAAATTTAGAAAAAAATATTACAATAATAGAAAATGCTTTTCAAGATTGTGAAGACATTGTAAAAAGGCGTTTTTTCGTAGGAGAAAAGAAAGACATTGCTGTATATATGATATATACAGATAATATTGTAAATGGTAGTGCTATAGAAGAATCCATATTAACAAATATTATGAATCGCTGTCGTATTGACGGAAAAAAAGAAGGTATGCTCAAAAGACTGAATGAAGAAGTTATTGCTATAGGAGAAATGAATGAAGTAGAAACATTTCAAGAAATATTTGATGCGGTACTTTTGGGAGATACCATATTACTTATGGATGGAAATGACATTGGATTACAAGCCTCTACAAAAGGTTTTCCTTCTCGTGGGGTTAGTGAAGCAAAAACAGAAGTAGTTGTACAAGGACCAAAGGATGCTTTTACAGAAATAGGAGCAACTAATATTGTATTAATAAGAAGAAGGATAAGAGATACAAAATTAAAAGTAAAAAGAACAAAAGTAGGAAAAAGAAGTAAAACAGATATTGCAATATTATATATGGAAGATATTGTAAGAAAAGAAATACTGCAAGAAGTAGAATGTAGAATTAATCAAATTGATATTGATGTGATATTAGATAGTGGATATATTGACCAATTATTAGAAAATAGATGGCTTTCTCCTTTTCCACAATTACAAATGACAGAACGTCCTGATAAAGCTGCTTCTGCATTATTAGAGGGTAGAGTTGTGATTGTTATAGATAATACACCTTTTGTTGTGATGGCACCAGCTACATTAAATGTATTTTTTCAAGCAGCTGAAGACTATTATGACAGATGGGAAATAATGAGCTTTATCAGACTAATAAGATATTGTGCAGGATTTTTAGCAGTAGCGTTACCAGGACTTTATATTGCATTAACTGTATTTCACCCGTCTATGCTTCCTACAAATTTAGCACTTAAAATAGCAGAAACAAGACAAAACATTCCATTTCCTGCAGTAGGAGAGATATTAATAATGGAATTAGCCTTTGAATTGCTAAGAGAAGCAGGAATCAGACTTCCTTCCCCTGTAAGTTCTACAATAGGCATTGTAGGAGGAATTATTATAGGTCAGGCGGCTGTAGAAGCAGGTATTGTTAGTCCAAGTGTAGTAATTGTTTCAGCATTAACAGGAATTTGTACATTTGTTATTCCTAATATTGCATTGGTTTCGGGATTGCGACTAACAAAATATATTGTATTAATATTTTCAGCATTTTTAGGGCTATATGGTTTTTGGCTTGCATTAATATTAATGCTTATTCATATGGCAAGTTTAAAAAGTTTTCATATACCATTTTTATATCCTTTTTGTTCCGCATCAGTAAATCATTATAATGATTTAGAAGATAGTATATTTCGGTTGCCACTATGGTTTATGAAAAAAAGACCTATTTTTTCTAATGATAGACATAGACAAAGAGAAAAGGGAGGCAAAATATAATGTTTTCCGAAAATGATAAAATTTCTATTAGACAATTACAAGCATTATTAATATTAGATTTGTTTGGAACAGCTGTTGTAACACTGCCCAGACAAACTGTAAATTCAGCTGGAAATGATGGCTGGATTACAGTACTTTTGGGTAGTGCAGTTATGGCAGTTTTTACACTTGTTTTTACAACATTAGGACAACGCCATACAAATAAAACAATAGTAGAACTTTCTCAAATATTGCTTTCTCGCCCTATAGGAATATTAATTTCTTTTGCATTAGCAATTAAAATTATAATAGGGGCAGGATTAGAATTACGTATATTTTGTGAAATGATAGGACAATCTATGTTGTTTCGTACACCCATTTTTATAACAGCACTTGCTATGCTATTTATTTGTGCATATGTGTCTGCTATAGGCTATGAATGTCGTGCAAGAACAGGAGAGATATTATTTGTATTTGTGTTTGTACCTTTTTTGATATTAATGATATTAGCAATATTTACAGCAGATTATAGCAATTTACGTCCTGTTATGAGGCATAACACTTCTCAAATTACAAGAGGTACTTGGAAAACAATACTTTCCTTTCAAGGATTAGAATTATTGTTTTTAGTATTTCCTTATTTACAGTACCCTCAAAAAGCAAAAAAGGGTGTATTAGAGGCAGGTATTGCCATAGCATTTTTTATGACATTAATTACACTTTTAACTATTGCTGTTTTTGGGGAATATTCTGTTACTAATAAATTATTTCCTGTATTACAGATGATGGATTCTTTGCAAATGCCAGGGTCTTTTTTAGATAGGCAAGATATATTTATGCTCTGGTTTTGGGTAGCTTCTATATTTGCATCAGTAAGTGCAGCACTCTTTTTCGTAACAATTATATTTGAAAGAATACAACACAATAAAAATAAAAAAATACCAGCAAGAAAATGGATAATATTTGTTATGATTATGATATTTTTAGTGGCAGTATTACCTCAAAATGTAGCAAATGTATATGATTATATGGAAAAATTAAAATTATATGGAGGTACGTTTTATATTTTGATACTACCTATTGTACTTTTAATATTAGACAGCATAAAAGGAGGAAAACAGACATGAAATGGATAAAGCAATGTATATTATTTTTAACAGTTTGTTTCCTTTCTGGCTGTTGGGACAATAAAGAGATGGAAGATAGAAGCTATATTATTACAATGGGTATTGATAAAAGTACAGATGATAATCGCTATCTTATTACATTAGCACCTGCACAACTTTCCTCTATGAACAGCGGAGAAGAAAGCAGCAGCAGTGAAGCACCAGAAAAAGGGATTATAGTAAAAGGAGATACTATTGCTACAGCTATAAGACAAGCAGATACTTATAGTAGCAGACAGGTTTATTTAGGACAGCTTAAAACAGTAGTATTAGGAAAAGAATTACTTCAGGAAAAAGAATATTTACAGTCTGTATTGGATGAATTAGAAAGAAATCAAGATATTTCTGGAAAAATTATATTGTTGGGTACAGAAGGAACAGCAAAAGAATGTATTGATGCTATATTAGAGGCAGATGCTTCTACAGGGCTTTTTATATGGGACTTTTATAAGAATACAGCACAAGATGTAGCAGTTACAAGAAAATTGGATTTAGAAACATTTTTGAGAGAGATTAGAAGTAGTGGTGGTAGCAGTATATTGCCTAAAATTGAAACAACAGAACAAGGAATTAAAATAGGTGGTGGAATTGCTATAAGCAATTATACATTTATTGGCAGTTTAACAGGCAAACAAGAGGAAGGGGTATTATTACTTCAAGGAATGGGAAAAGGTGCTGTAATAGACGGAATATGGAAAAATAACACTATTCCTATGTGGATATACAAAAATAAAAGTGAATTACATTTTTCAGAACAAAATGATGAACTATTTTGCAATATACAGCTTTTTGTAGAAGGCAGTGCGGAAGGGAGTAGTTTAGAAAGTAAAAGTATATTTGATAGTCATTCTTTAACAGAATTAGAAAATGTATTTGAAATCATCATAAAATCAGAAATAGAAAATACAATAGCATTAGCACAAAAAAATTATAAAAAAGATATATTTGATATTGCATCAGAATTAAAAAAGAAAAATTTTGAGCTTTATAATAATTATGGAACAGATGCAAATGAAATGATACAAAATATGCATTTTGATGTTTCTGTTTCTGTTAAAATTAGAACAATAGGTGTTGTAGATTAATATTTTTAAAATAGGTGTATAACTTTTTATATTATGGTAATCCTTTTCATATCAAATCAAAAAAGAGGGTGAAAATATGAAAGGATTAGCATATACATATTATAGAGCGAAATATATATTAAAAATGGAGAAAAAAAATATATTGTATGCTTGTGTTTTTACACTGATATTATTTGCATTTTGTATTATAGTAGCAACAAGAATATATTCTGACTATATACAAAGTGGCATTGCATCAAAAGTAGTACGTTTTCATGTTTTAGCAAACAGCGATGCAGAATATGACCAAAATTTAAAATTAGCAGTAAGAGACGCTATATTAAAAGATTTAGGACAACAATTAGGGGAATATCATACAAAAGAGCAAACGAAATTATTTTTGAAAAATAATTTTGACAGAATAGAACAAATAGCATTAAATGAAATACAAAAACGAGGTTATGATTATGATGTAAAAGTCTATTTGGAAAAAACGGTATTTCCATTAAAACAATATGGTGATTTATCATTCCCTGCAGGTGTATATGATGCATTACGTGTTGAAATTGGAAAAGGGGAGGGTCAAAATTGGTGGTGTGTTGTATATCCTCCTCTATGTTATGTTGATGTTGCTTATTCAGAAATAACAGAGGAAAGTAAAATTCGCTTACAGTATACTTTAACAGAAGAAGAAATTTCTGTGATTAACAATACAGAAAATGAAATCAATACAAATGTGAAATTTAAAATTGTAGAATGGTGGCAAGAAAAAAAACAATCATAATAAAATATACAATCAATATCATATAGCTTCGGAGTGATACTATGAAAAGTAAAATAGTTAAAATTATTTTTTTAATATGTTGTGTTATTACAACAGCATCGACAGTATACTATTATAAAAGTCAGCAACAAATAGTTACAACGCTTTCTTATGTTTCGTGGGGAACAAGGGGACAGCTTGTAAGAGATGTACAGCAAGCTCTAAAAAATAGAGGATATTATACAGGAAATGTAGATGGTATTTATGGTACAGGTACTTATAATGCAATTGTATCATTTCAAAGAGATAATGGACTAACAGCAGATGGTATTGCTGGAACGGCTACACTACGTGCATTAGGTATTTCTTCTGGAACAGGCAGTAGTGGTGTTGGTCAAACAGGACAAAGTGATATTGATGAAGATTTATATTTACTTGCCTCAGCGATACATGGAGAAGCTAGAGGAGAACCTTATGAAGGACAGGTAGCAGTAGGCGCAGTCATATTGAATAGAGTATCCAGTGAAGATTTTCCAAATTCTATTGCAGAGGTAGTATATCAAAGAGGTGCATTTGATGCAGTAAGAGATGGTCAAATTACTTTAACACCTAATGATACAGCATTTCGTGCTGCACAGGATGCTTTAAATGGATGGGACCCTACGAATGGTGCATTATATTATTGGAATCCTGCTACAGCAACAAGTCGATGGATATGGTCTGTACCTATCACAACATCAATAGGACGACATGTATTTGGCGTAAAATAAAATATACAAATAAAGATAGAACCCCTTATGAATATCATAAGGGGCTTGTATTATATCCATGTCATGATGTTGTCATTAGTCGCTTTTGGAAGTAGAAAAAATGTTTTTGATTGGGAAAAAAACAATATTAATAAGGCAATTTGGAAAAACAAAGCCAATATAAAAATGACATAAAAATACCATTTTTTTGTTTTATGATGAAATACCTTCATAGAAATAAAGCCACCTATACTACCACCCAAAAGTGCTAATATAAAAAGAGTAGATTCAGGAACACGCCATTTTCCTTTTACAGCACAATGTTTGTCAAATCCCATTGTAAAAAACAATATAATGTTTATAATGAGTGTATAGATAAGTAATATTTTTACATACAAAGACATATTATTTCACCACGTTTCTCCAATCCAAATCTCCTCTGTCTAAAGCAAGAAGCAATATTTCTGCTGTAGCTAAATTGCTAGCAAGAGGAATATTATGCATATCACAAAGACGTAATATGGAGCTAATATCAGGCTCATAATTTTTTTGAGCAATAGGGTCTCTTAAGAAAATCACCAAGTCAATATCATCACTTGCTACTTGTGCACCAAGTTGTTGCTCACCGCCTAAAGGACCTGCTAAATATTTATGAACCATAAGATTTGCTGTTTCTTCTACAAGACGACCAGTTGTACCAGTAGCATATAAATCATGTTTACAAAGTATATGACGGTACGCAATACAAAGATTTTCCATCAATTTTTTTTTGTTGTCATGTGCAATTAAAGCAATATTCATAATTTAAACCATTACTGAAAAATTATAAAAAGCAGTATTTATAAAAAAATAAAATATGCTTATTATAATGCCACAAATTTTACAGTAATTTTCTCCTTTCCTTTTTTGTCATATCTTTAGATATGCAACGCTGTGGACTGCGTTTATTGTTTTTTCTTTTGTGTGAAATATTCTTATAAAGAACATTTTATTTATCACCTTTTGCACGTTTCAATCAATATAAATATTTGGAAGTAATTTCGTTATTGAAAAGTGATAAAAGTTTATAAAAATAATATAAAATTTTATGTTTCATTCCTGTTTTAATGTATATGCTTTTGTGAAACTACATCACAATTATTGATACATTTGATAGGCATAAATTCCCGACTAACGTATCGGTATTATCCACAATTATTTTTTGCATTGCAGAAGTTTTTTCTCCATATCTTTTTCATTCGGATTTTGCCCTATATTACCCTTCAAAAAGCGATTTAGAACGTTTCATACCAATATTTAATACTAAGCCAATTGCAGCCATATTTGTCCACATAGAACTACCACCATAACTAACAAATGGTAAAGACATACCTGTATTTGGCATAATACCTGTCGCAACTCCTACATTAACAAATGTTTGAAAAGCAATCATACCAGCAACGCCTACTACAATAAGCTGACTAAATAAATCACGAATGGATACTGCTATTAATATACAACGAAATATGATAAAAAGCAACAACAACAACACTATTACACAACCTATAAATCCAAATTCTTCACCAATTACAGAAAAAATAAAATCATTATGGGGTTCAGGCAAATAGCTTAATTGATTTAATGTGCCTTGATAAAGTCCTTTTCCATGAAGTTGTCCTGCACCAATCGCATTGATTGCTTTTTCTGTTTGATAATAAGAACTCATGTCTCGACTAGGGTCAACAAATGTTAATATTCTTGTAAATTGGTGAGGTTTTAATATTTTATCCATAATTAATGGTATTTCACGACTGACATCCCATAATACAAATGCTACAGTAGGTATTAAAATATATAATACCAATCTTATAATTTTAAAATCAATACCTGCTACAAACAGTGTAATGCACAATATAGCAAGTAATACAAGACTAGCAGAAAGAGAAGGCTGTTTTTGTATTAAAATAACAGGAATTGCTACAGTAGTACATATCAACAAAAGTGTAGGAATATGATTAATTTGCTCTTGTTTTTTTGTTAGAAATTTTGCCAAAAAAAATATCATAATCAATTTTGCGAATTCAGAAGGCTGCACATTAACAGGACCAATAGCAATCCAACGAGTAGCACCTTTTACATTTGTTCCTAAAACTAATACAGCAAGTAGTAATAGTATATTTAAAATATAAAAAAGTACATAAAATTGTGAAATAGATTCATAATCAACAATAGCAGCAATCAGCATTAAAACGATTCCTATAGCAAACCATGCAATTTGTTTATAAAAGTTACTAGGGTCTGCTCCTAAATTGATATGTGTAGCACTACCAATACATATAATACCAAATATAGATAATATACAAATAGCAGTAATTAATAAAAAATCTAAATTAGAAAATTGTTTTTTTATATTCATAAAATAAACCTCCTATACAAAAATAACTCTATATAAAACATAAAACAATACAGACCGAAAAAATAATTCGGTCTGCAAAAATACAAATATATAATCATTATTATTAGCATATCAAAAAATATTGAAAAATGCATTGCTCAAAGTAATTAAAGTAAATTGATGATTTTGAACAAATGTATAAAAAGTATTATTTGTATGTAAAATATATAAAAAATATGATATGTATTTAAAATGCCTTAATCTTGATTTACTTTACGCATACTTTTGATAGGAATATTAGCATAAAGTACAGGCACTGTACCTGTATTATCATCAGATTGCGTTTGTGTAATTTGAATATCTAATTCTTCTTCGTCAATTTCCATGTAGTTAGATATGACTTTTATAATATCCGTTTTTAGCATTTCTAATATTTGAGAAGAACAATTTACACGGTCATGAACAAGCACTAGTTTTAATCTATCTTTTGCTACATTTTTTGATGCGGTGCTGTCCTTCTTTTTAAAAAAGTTAAGAAAATCCATTGAAAAATCACATCCTTTATTTAACGACGAAACATATTTTTGAAAAGTTTATTAAAAAGTCCTGCATCTTTTTCAAAGCGCATAATAGGAACATCTTCTCCTTGTATTCTTTTTACAATATTACGATAGGCTTGTCCTGCAAAAGATTCAGGGTCTGTTACAGCAGGTTCACCTTTATTTGCAGCAACAACAATGCTTTCATCATCTGGAACAACACCTAATATTTCAATAGCAAGTATTTCTGTAACATCGTCAATGCTCATCATATCGCCACGTTTTACCATATCTACACGAAGTCTATTAAGTATTAATGTAGGGTCATTTAATCCGCTTGCCTCTAAAAGCCCTATAATTCTGTCAGCATCTCTTACAGCAGATACTTCTGGTGTTGTAATAACAATTGCTCTATCTGCACCAGCAATAGCATTTTTAAAACCTTGCTCAATGCCAGCAGGACAGTCTATAATAATATAATCAAATTCTTCTTCTTTTAAATTTTCGCAAAGTTTTTGCATTTGCTCAGGAGAAACAGCATCTTTATCTCTAGTTTGAGCAGCAGGTAATAAAAATAAGCTATTATATCGTTTATCTTTGATTAAGGCTTGTTTCAGCCGACAATTACCTTCCACCACATCAACTAAATCATAAACAATGCGGTTTTCCAGTCCCATAACGACGTCTAAATTTCTCAGTCCAATATCTGCGTCTACAAGTGCAACTTTTTTACCAGTTAGTGCAAGTCCGCAACCAATATTTGCACTGGTGGTTGTTTTACCAACACCGCCTTTTCCACTTGTTATTACGATAACTTCACTCATGTATTGTTCCCCCTAGTTCTGGAATTCACTTTTTCCGCTATTGCGGTTATTTATAATTTTAGCAGCTTTTTATAATAAACAAAATATAAAAAAGTTTTTGTGTATTGATAAATTCTGCAAAAAATATTTTATATAATATTATTTGTATTTCGACAATCTGAGTCTAAAACAAATAAATTTTCGATTTGTTTTTCATATTAATATAAAAATAGTTTGTATACTTATATATTAACAAAAGTATTACCATTTTGCACTCTTTTTTTTTAGCAAATTATGATTTGCTATCGCAAAAAACGACAGTAATCATAATTATGCTATTTATGAATCAATAAAAAATAGAAATGAATTGTCTAAATAATAAAAATGTTGCTATGGAGAGGTCCCCAAGCTTCGCATAAAGTCTTTACTTTTTCCATACATTTTTAATATGCTGTAAACCTGAAAGATAATGAAAAGCCATTGCTTTTTGAAGCAGCATATGACTACGTTTTTGACTTTGTTTACGAAGCTCTCCTCTTCAAGCAAGAGGCATAACATAAATTTGCCCTTCCTCTACATAAGCAAATTCTGGTGGTTTTGGTCCTTTTTTGTTTTCTTCAGGAAATCGTGTAATGATATCTGCAATACGAAGTTGCACTGGTATCATATATAATGCAGAAACAAATGCATCTGTCATGCCATTACAGCCAGCATGAGCCATTCCTTTTAATTGCCCCAATATAATAATATTACCAGAGGCTTTTACTTCTCCACCAGGGTTGACATCTCCTATGACAACAACACTACCATCAAATGTAAGACATTGTCCAGAACGTACAGAACCCTTATGATATTTTGTAATATAATGTTGCTGTAAATCTTCAGGCAATGTAACATCTTCTGGTATACATTGTAGATTTTGATTTTTTTTGATATCTCTTATAAATGTAATGTTCATTGTTGTATGTTTAGATAAAATGTCTAAAAGTGTTTTTTCTTCTTCTTGAGAGAGTAATCTGCCTTGAAAACCTATAGAAGTTTTTACACCCTCAAAAAATTTAGCAGATTCTATTACTTTTTTTTCAAAAAGTGATTCTAGTTCTGTAAAAGAAATATCTTCATATAATAAAATATTAATACCATCTTTTGTACCCTTAAACATGACGTAATTTTCTTGATTCATAATTACTATCCCCCAATAATTTTGCGACTTTATTTAGTATGATTTTATATGATATAATCATAAAATAATATTCGCAATATATAAAGTTTTTTTTAAAGCTTTTTTAAAAAATTTGTGGGTTTGGGTGGAAACCCACAAAAATACTACCATTTCTTGTAAAATTTTAGTGTTTTACTAAAAATGAAAAATAATTATTCAGCTAATATATTTTCCATATAATGATTTTCAGGCTCATAATTTAATCCCATATAATCTCTTATAATTTCTCTTGCAATAACAGCAGCAGGTGCACCAGATATTTCTCCATAAGGCAATAGTACTGTAATTGCGATTTGTGGGTCATCATAAGGCGCAAAGCAAACAAACCAGCTATGAGAACTTCTTGATTTATCTTCTTCTGCCGTACCAGATTTTGCTGCAACTTGTATAGGAAAGTTATTAAATATTGTACGCAATGTCCCTTTTTGTCCAGATGTAACAAGAAGCATACCTTGGTATACAATATCTAAATTTTGTTGTTGTAATTCCAATATATTTTCTACTACTTCATCAAATTGCTGTGCTGTAGTACCATCAGCATTTACTAATTTTGATACCATATGCATTTTATATCTTGTGCCACCATTCGCTAACGTAGCAATATATTTTGTCATATGGATAGGAGCATAGTTATTTACAGACTGTCCAATATAGGTACGTATAGAATCTGCATCTGTCCATTGTACTTGAGATTCTGATGCATTTGGATTGATAGCACGTATAGAACGTTCTTTATTTGTAGGTGTTGCCATCATAGGAGAACTTTCACCTATTTCTACCCCTGTATAATCATTTAAGCCAAATGCTGCCATATATTCATTTAATGTAGCAATACCTTGTGCTGTTGTTTTTTCAGAAGCATTTCCAAGACGATAAGCAAGTTCATAAAAGAAATAGTTACAAGATACTTCTAAAGCATGAGCTACATTGATAGCTCCATGTCTACCACCGCTACTACCATAAATCCAACATTTTGGGTAAGGCTTACCCGCTTTAGTAAAATACCCTAAATCATTTATTGTACTATTTGGTGTAATCAACCCTGTTTCTAGTCCAACAAGAGCGGGTATCATTTTAAATGTAGAACCAGGAGCTTTTCTTTCTGACATAGGTCTATTAACAAGAGGTGTTGTATCCTTTCTATGCGTTAAATCAATATAATAACTGTTGTTAAAGTTGTTTGAGAACTCATTTGTATCATAAGATGGATATGTGACGCAACTAAGAAGTTCTCCAGAATCTACACGAGAAATTACAACAGAGCCTGTACAAGGGTCTAAGTTAGTATCACCTGGTGTCAATTCTCCAGAATCTAATTTATCATTAATTACTTGTAAAGGAGAAATAATACCATTTTGAATACCTACTAAATATTCTGTATCTGCTGAAATTTTTCCTTGCTCAATTAACACTAATATTAATTGTCTTGGTGTAATTTCACCTTTATCTATAGCTGATGTCAATACTTGCAATGCAAAATCTCTTGGGTTTACTTTTCCTGCTTTTCTTTCTTCTTCTGTTAATTCTGTTAATTCAAATGTAGTATCCTGTTCTAGTATTTTTTGATATAAAATATATTGTTCTCCCTCTGTTGCATTACATATTTTATCAATAGAAATACTATTATCTGATAACATACGACTAAATAATTCTTGTAGTGTTGTGCCACCACCATTCAGTTTTCTTTTGATGACATCTTTTAATACATTTTCTAATGCATCATAAGCAGATTTTTGGAGTCGACTATCTAATGTTAAAAAAATGTCTTGTCCAGAAATAGGATTCTGAGATTCTATAGTATTCATACGTCTTCCGACGTTATCAACTTCTACAACCATTTTTCCATCTTTACCATTTAGTTCCCTTTCAAATATGGATTCTATACCAGACTGCCCCACAACATCGGTCATAGAATATATTTTATTACCTTCTTCATCAACATCATCTTTATAAATATCATAATTGGTATCTGTCATTTTTCTGGTATATCCTATAATATGAGCGAAATATTTTCCCATAGGGTAATCCCTTAAAGAATCTGTACCTACTGTAATACAAGGAAATATATCATTCATTTCTTCTACATTAGCAAGTGTTTTAGTAGAAACATCTAATGATATAGTAACAGGCTGATAACGATAAAAACGTTCTAAAAACATAGCATAACGTATACCAATTGCTTTTCTTACAATATCAGAAGGTAATTCTTTTGGAATATCAAAATAATTTTGTAAATAATCAATAGTTTGTGATGCATCGTATGCTTGCTGTTGTTCTGTTTTCATATCAACAGTGGTTTTCCAAGAAAGTTCTTTTCCCTTATTATCATTAAATAAAAAGCTATAAGGTTGTTGTTGTGTAATTGGCAAATCGTCTACTAATGTTTCATTATTTTGGTCTAGTATTTTTAATAATGACAATACCATGATATTTCTATCATCAACAGAGATATAAAAAGAAATAGCACTTCTTTTTTCTTCTTCTGAAAAATAAGAAGGAATGGCAAGCTCATTTGCAAAATAAGTAAGTACTTCTTCGGCAGAACATTCTATCATATTTTTAGGAATGCCATGTTGTTGTTTCCAGTCTTGTTCTTCTTGTAATGTTTTAAATGTAAATGTATAAGGCTTTATATTTGATATAGGTAATGTATCTGTTAATGTCATATTTTTTTGTTTCATATATTCTATAAAATCCATAACAAGCTTTGGTTTATATCCTGATAAATCAAGTGTAATACTGTTATCAATTTGTATAGAATATGCAACATGATTGACAGCAAGAGGACGCCCATAGCGGTCATATATTGTGCCACGAGAAGCAGGCAATTTTACTTCTCTTAATATACTTGTTGTCAATTTTTGTTCATATTCTTCGCCATGTATAATTTGCAACAAAAATAATCGAAAGATTAATATTGAAAAAAGTACAGTAATACTGCAAATTAATATAAAAATTCTGTTTTTTGAAAATTCTTGTATTTTTTCTTGAAATTTGTTCATAAAACGTCCTCCATAAAAAGGGGAAGCCTTTAAAATAATCTATATTTATATTTTTCTTTTAATTCTAGCCACTCATTTGTACCAAATAAAATACGATATAGAGGAATGGTAAATATACAGGAATATACTGTTTCTGGTAATATTGTATTTACCAATATATATATAATATTTAATTGTCCTCTAAAAAGAAAACTAGTAATATATATCATTGTTTCATATAATAAAACAGCAATAGCACATAACATCATAGGCAAAATATAGTTTTCTCTGTAAAAATTATGATTGCCTCTACCAAAAAGATAACCTGTAATGGTATTAAATAATGCAAAATAACCAATTGATGTACCAAAAAAAATATCTTGCAATAATCCTGTAAAAAATCCTACAATAGCACCTTCTGTACTGCCTCTTAAAAGGGCATAAGAAACTACTAATATAATTGTAGTATTTGGAATTACTCCTCGTATTTCAATATAGTGTAATATAGTAGATTGTATTAAAAAGTTAATAATAATATATACAGCAGTAATAAATATTCTCATTATTTTTCCTCCTGTATATTTTCACCTATTACTAAAAGGGTATCCAAATGCTTAAAATCAACATAAGGCTCTATAATAGCATATTTTGTCAATCCATTTGCATCTGTTTTAATTTCCTTTACTCTACCTATTGTAATGCCAGAAGGATAGACATCGCTGAGGTGAGAGGTGACAATTTCGTCACCTTCCATAATTTCAGCCTCAGAATCAATATATTCCATACGACAAAGACCACTGTTCATAAGAGAATATTCTCCTTTTACAACACCTAAATCTTCTGTACGTATACTCATTGCAGGAACAGAACTTCTACTGTCTAATATTGATTGTGCTTTAGAATAATTTGTACCACTTTCTATAATTTTTCCTACTAAACCATTTGAGGAAGTTAAAACCATATTTGCTTCTAATCCATCATTTGTACCTTTATTGATTAAAAAAATATCATACCAGTTTCCAGGGTCTTTTGCAATAATTTGTGTACCAGTTGTGTTATAATCTGCATATTTTTGAGAAATTTTTAATAATTCGGCTAGTTTTTGGTTTTCTATGTTATATCTTTTTAAACGTTTATTTTCTGATTCCAATAATGCAATTTGTTCTTTTAACTGCTTATTTTCTTCTGCTAAATTATCTTTATTACGTATCCAATCAATTTTACTGCCAAACCAATTTCCAACATTTGTTGTCAAATCCTGTACAGGGGTAATTACAAAACCAAGTGCATTTTCTACAAAAGTGGCATTTGTTTTTTTACCATATGTGACAAGTATTGCAACAAATAATATAGCAGTGACAGCTAACATAATTTGTTTTTTGTGTTCTTCAAAAAATTCCACAATACCTGCTCCTTATATACTATTAAAATCTTATTTTTCTTGGTGAAATTAATACTGCCTTTAATGTGTCAATATGTTCTAATACAAGCCCAGTACCTGTAACAACACAATTTAAAGGTTCGTTGCCTATATGCACAGGCATACCTGTTTCTTCAGAAATTAAATAATCCAATCCTCTTAATAAAGCGCCTCCACCTGTTAATGTGATACCACTTTCCATAACATCTGCGGCTAATTCAGGAGGAGTAGCCTCCAAGGTTTGTTTTATGGTATCAATAATAGAATAAACTGGTTCATGTAATGCCTCCATAATTTCTGTAGATGTTACCACAACTGTTTTAGGAAGCCCAGAAAGCAGGTCACGTCCTCGCACATTCATTTCTCTAATATCATCAGTAGGATATACACAGCCTATCCCAATTTTGATTTCTTCTGCGGTTCTATCACCTATAGCAAGATTAAATTCTTTTTTAATATAATTTACAATATAGTTATCTAATTCATCTCCAGCAATACGTAATGAAGTGCTTGTAACAATGCCACCTAATGATATTACAGCGACTTCACTTGTACCACCACCAATATCTACAATCATACTACCTGTAGGTTCTTCTACTGGAAGTCCTGCACCTATAGATGCGGCCATAGGTTCTTCAATTAAATAAGTATCTTTATCTTTTGCACCAGCAGAGACAGCTGCTTCTAATACTGCTCTTTTTTCTACTTCTGTTACACCAGAGGGAACACAAACAACAACTCTCGGTTTTGGACCAAACATAGAACGAGGACACGCTTTATTAATAAAATATCTGAGCATAGCTTGTGTTGTATCAAAATCTGCAATCACACCATCTTTCATAGGGCGTATCGCTACAATGTTTCCAGGTGTTCTACCAATCATATCTTTTGCCTCATTGCCTACAGCAAGTACTTCTTTTGTTTGTAAATTAATTGCTACAACAGAAGGTTCATTTACAACAATTCCTTTTCCAGGCATATATACAAGGGTGTTTGCAGTCCCTAAATCAATTCCCATGTCTTTTGAAAACATAATTTTTTTCTCCTCTCATTAGATATCATATAAAATAGTATTTTCAATTTTACTAAAACTAAGCAAAATATTTTTATTTAGTATACAATATATTTACAATTATCAAAGGTAATCCATATGAAAAATAAAATGTATTTATCAATTTTTGTTATGAGCACTAAATATATTATAGTACATACAATATTTATAAAAGTATGGTCAAAAATATTTGTATTGTGTTATGATAAATAGCTACTTGTAATCATACCGCTTTTTTTACTGTATTTCAATAATAACATTTTAAAGCAAATAGTATTATTAAATTTATCTTAAAAATTTAACGAAAATAGATAGTAATGGTTAAGTATATAAATTAAAAATTTATGAATGTATTTGGTATATCATAACTGTATTTTATAACATTGATAAATGTTTGCTGTTTAAAGGAGAGAGAATATTACCAATATTTCATAAAGATGAAAAAAGACGGTTGTAAATAGATACGAACCGTCAAGAATGATGTTTATTATGGTTTAATCCAAAAATCTATAATGTCAATGTTGTGTTTTAATAAAGATTTGTTTAAAAGACGAAGGGGTAAACCTGCAAGTGCATAATAATCACCATAGATATTTTCAATTAAAAGAGCACCTTTTCCGCTTATAGAATAACCTCCAGGTCTGTCATAAGGTTCGTCTGTGTCTGTATAAGCATCAATTAATTTATCTGAAAGATGATGCATATAAACATCTACACCATCTACATAACTGTCCATTTCGTAAGAACCATCTGCATGATGATATATTACAGTTAAACCAGTATATGTTGTGTGTTTGCGTCCTTGCAATTTTTTAAGCATGGCAACAGCATCTTGTTTATTTTTAGGACGATGTAGTATTCTTCCGAAATCTGTAACAACAGTATCTACACCAAGTATAATTGCCTCTCCTTCCACTCTGTCTAAAACAGACATAGCTTTTGTTGCTGAAATAGATTTTACCCATTCATATGGAGAATATTCATTATCAATTTCAACATCTTTTTCTTCAATTTCACAAAATAGTTCTTCAAAAGGAACAGATAGCTGTTTTAATAAATTGGCTCTAGAAAAAAGATTTGTCGCTAATATTAATTTTTGTAACATGGTCGCACCTCTTTAGGATTTATAAATCAATTTACTACTATAAGATTATATCATATTTTTTTGAAATGCAAGTCAATTTTGCAAAAAAATATATAAAAAGTATATATCATGTAAATTAGATAGATATTTTGTTAGCAATATGTTTGATAATCTAAATTATTATAATTTATCTATTGTTTGAAATTGATTTACAAGATTTTTCATAATTTGCGATTCATTAGAAAGTTCTTTACTTGTTTCAGCACATTTTTGGGCAGTTGTAGAACTTGTTTGTATAATATGTGAAATCTGTTTAATATTAGCTGCTATTTCCTCTATATCTGTAGATTGAGAAATAGAGGATTCTGTCACAAGTGCAATTTTATTTACAACAGAATGTGCATCTTCTAATGTTTCATTTAAAGATTGTGCTGTTGTATCTGCAATAGAAACACCACAATTAACATCAGTAATGGAATTTTGAATTAGTGTTGCGGTATTTTTTGCAGCATCTGCACTCTTTTTTGCTAGGTTTCGTACTTCATCTGCTACAACTGCAAAGCCTTTTCCAGCAGAACCAGCTCTTGCTGCTTCAATAGAAGCATTAAGTGAAAGTATATTTGTTTGAAATGCTATATCTTCAATGGTTTTAATAATTTTTTCAATTTCTTGTGAAGAATTTTGAATATCGGACATAGCAGAAATCATTTTTTTCATTTGATGATTATTTTCATTTAATTTTTTTCCCATAGATACAGTTAAGTCACTAGCGGATTGACATTGTTCGGAAGAATATTTTATATTTTCTGCAATTTCATGAATATGATTTACAAGTATTTCAATTTGTTCTGACTGTTCTGTTGCACTTTGATTTAAAAGATTTGCATTACTAGAAAGTTCTGCTGCGCTAGAAGAAACATGAAAAGAAGAATGTGTAATTTGATGTATCATATTATTCATGTTTTGTGTAATATAATAAAAAGCAGTTTCAATCTGAGCAAATTCACCATAATAATTTTGTTTAGTGTGGATATTCAAATTATTATTAGAAATTTGAGTTAATATAGAAGAAATTTCCGTTATCATATCATTTAAATAGTGTGCTGTATTTGCAAATGTGTTAGCTAATATACCAATTTCATCATTTTGTTTTAATATAACAGAAGTGTTTAAATTTCCTTGTTCTATTTCTTTAGCCATATTTATAATATCTTTTAATGGTTGTAAACGATTATAAAGCATTTTAATAGATAATGTTATGGAAATTACTAAAGCTATAATAAATACACATAAATTGATAAATACTTGCTTTAATAATTGTTTCGATATAATACTTTTAGGGTAAACAAAGCCTATTGTCCAATTTGTATTTTGTTCTTTTTCTGCAATAAAATATTTTTCTTTTCCATCATAATCTTTTTTTAATTGTATGCTATTATTGTTTGCAATATCATTTAGAAAATATAATTCTGTAAAGTCTTGTATATTTGTTGTATTGTTATCGGTTGTTTGATAATTTGTATTTTGATGAAATAGAATATTGTTTTGATTATCTAATAAATATAAATAAGAACCATCTGAACTATGATAATTATTTACCATATCTTTTACAGTATTAATAGATAAATCACGTGCGACAATACCATAAAGCTCACCATTATCATTTTTTAAGGGCATAGCAATTGTAATAACAGTAGTAGACTGGTCTGTAGCATCAATATAAGGAGTAGAAACATAAAGACCATCTTTTTGTATGGTATTAGCATAATAGTCTCTTTCAAGAGCATTAAAATCTTCATCAGGTATCCAACCATCACCAGATATCATTTCTCCTGTTGTTAAGACAACATAATCAGATACTACACCAAAATCAGCACCATATTTTGTGGATTGTTCTACAAGCTGAAAAATGTGGTCACGATTACGTTTTTCTAATGGAATAGAAAGAATAGTATTTCCCACACTGTCAATTTGTGCAATTCTAAGAGAAATCCAATCATTAATAGATTTTTCATAATAATCTAAAGTATATTGTATGTTTTGTTCCATTGAAGTAGTAATCAGTTTTTTTGTTGTAATGTAATTGGACAAAAATATAACTGAAATAGAAAAAATCATTATAATACTAATAAAATAAGCTATTTTAGAAACTAATGAATGTTGTTTTGGAATAGTATGATTTTTATTCATAAAAATTGTCCTTTCTTTATTGTTAAAAGAAAAAAAGCCTGCTATAAAGGCAGGCTTTTTAAAAATTATTCGCTTTTTTCTTCTGGTTTTGGAGTATCTGCTTTTGGAGCAGCAGGTTTTTTACCAGTTAAAACTCCTTTAGGGCATTTATTTGCGCAAATACCACAAGCTTTACATTTATCATAATCAATAACTGCTAAATTATCAACTACATGTATTGCATCAAAAGGACAATTCTTTTCGCAAATTTTACAAGCAATACAGCCTGCAGAACATACAGCATTTACATTTTTGCCCATATCTTTAGAAGAACATTGCACTTTTACTTTCTTTTTAACAGGAAGTAATTCGATAATATGTTTTGGACAAGTAGAAACACATTTGCCACAAGAAACACATTTATCTTTATCAATTACAGCAATACCATTTACAATTTCTATAGCGCCAAATGCACAAGCTTTTTTACAGCTTCCTAAACCAAGGCAGCCATATGTGCAGCTTTTTGCACCACCACCAGCTAATTGCATTGCCATAGTACAATCATCTAAACCAAAATAAGTATACTTTTCTTTTGCTATGTCACAAGTACCTTGACATTTTACAAAAGCTGCTGTTGGTTCTGCTGAACCTGCTTCTATACCCATAATAGAACCAATTTTTTCAGCAACAGCTGCGCCGCCAACAGGACAAGCATTTACTGGAGCTGTACCTGCAACAATTGCTGCTGCACAACCACCACAACCAGGAAAACCGCAACCACCACAGTTTGCACCAGGTAATGCTTCAAGTACTTCTCCAAGTTTTGGGTCTTCTTCTACAGCAAACAATTTACCAGCATAACCAAGGCCTGCGCCAAGAACAACACCCAAGCCGCCAATGCTTATGATTGGGTTAATAATATTCATAATGTCCATTTTTGTCACACTCCTTGTTTAAAGTTTGATTAAGCCCTGGAATCCCAAAAAGGCAATTGACATAATACCTGCTGTAACAAGTGCCAAAGGGAAACCATCAAATGCTTTTGGTGTATCATTAAATTCTATTCTTTCACGAATACCAGCAAATAATATAATAGCAAGTGCAAAACCTGCTGCACCACCGATACCGTTTAATATTGCTTCAATAAAGTTATAACCTTTTTGCATATTAACAACTGCAACACCTAATACTGCACAGTTTGTTGTAATCAAAGGTAAGAATACACCAAGTGCCTGATACAGAGAAGGTGAGGATTTTTTTAAGAACATCTCTACAAACTGCACTAATGCAGCAATAACCAATATGAAAGCAATGTTATAAAGATATTCAATATGTAATTTTACTAATATAAAGTTATAAACCATATATGCAGCAGCACAAGCGATTGTAATAACGAATATTACGGCAACACCCATACCAGTTGCAGTTTCTACCTTTTTGGAAACACCAAGGAAAGGGCAGATACCTAAAAACTGTGATAAAACGTAGTTATTTACGAAAATACCAGCTAATACTAACAATATCAGATTCATTTATTTTCCCCCTCCTTATGCTTTTTTCTTATTTCTAAAATAATTTAACAATGCCATTAAGCAGCCAAGTGTAAAGAAAGCACCAGGTGCCATAACAAATAACAATGTTTTTGGGAAAGCATCTGGCAATACAACAACATTAAATAATGTACCTGCACCAATAAACTCACGTACAAGACCTAAGAAACCAAGTGCTATTGTAAAACCAAGTCCCATACCAATACCATCAAATATAGAATCGATAGGAGAATTTTTAGAAGCGTATGCCTCTGCTCTTGCCAATATTAAACAGTTAACAACAATCAAAGGAATATAAAGACCCAATGATGCATTTAATTCAGGTAAATAAGCCTGTAACAAAAACTGTATAATAGTAACGAATGTTGCAATAACAACGATAAAGCAAGGAATTCTAACTTTATCTGGAATCACTTTTCTTAATATAGATATAAAAAAGTTTGAACAAATCAAAACAGCCGCTGTGGAAAGTCCCATACCAATGCCATTTATAGCAGAACTGGTAACAGCAAGTGTAGGACACATACCAATAACTTGTGCGAATGTTGGATTTTCATCAATAATACCATTTTTAATAATTTTAACTGGATTGCCCATTAATTAGCACCTCCGTTTGCATTTACCCATTCTACTGCTTCGTTTGCACCATTAGAAACAGCTCTGGAAGTAATTGTAGCACTTGTAATAGGAACAATTTCGCCACCATCTTTTGTTACTTGTATAGGACTTTCTGCTCCTACAAATTGTTCATAAAAATCAGGTGATGTAGCTAATGCACCAAGCCCAGGTGTTTCAGCGTGAGATAATACTCTTAATCCTGTTACAACACCATTAACATCAACACCAACCATAGTAGATACTTCACCACCAAAACCACTTGGAGCAGTTGTTAAAACGAAACCGATTGTTTCGCCACCTTTTGTTGCTTTTGCAACTTTTTTGATAGTACCTTCTATTGTGTCACCGTTTGCAGTATCATAAAGGGTTTCAAATTCAACACCTTCATCAGGCATAACGGCTGCCATAGCTGCTGCTTCTGTTTTTGCAGATTGTTCTGCAATAGCAGCTTTTGTTGTTTCAGAAACGATACCTAAAAGCATAGCTGCAACAGCTGTAATAATTAATAATACCACTGCTGGTTTTACAATTTCCTTCATGATTTTTTCACCTCCAAAGCACCAAATATCTTAGGTTCTGTGAAACGGTCAATCAAAGGAACACAAAGATTCATAATTAATATAGAGTAAGAAACACCTTCTGGATAACCGCCAAATATACGAATTAATGTTGTAAGCAAACCACAACCTAAAGCCATAATGATTTGTCCTAAAGGTGTAACAGGAGAAGATGCATAGTCTGTTGCCATAAAGAATGCACCTAACATTAAACCACCAACAAAAATTTCATATTGAGGAATTCTGACCCCATTTCTGCCGATTAAAGCTGTTAATATAAATACAGTTGCAATATAAACAACAGGTATTCTCCAACTGATTACATGTCTTACGATTAAATAAACACCGCCTATAATTAAAGCGATAGCACTTGTTTCACCAATACAACCACCAACAGTACCAACAAGTGCATTCATCATATCGCTACTTGTTGCTGTTGTAATTTCGCCTGCTTTTAATAAAGCAAGAGGAGTTGCTACTGTTACAGCATCTACTCCAGCAGGTGCTGGCCATGTTGTCATAGCTGTTGGATAAGAAGCTAATAAAAATGCTCTTGCTGCCAATGCAGGGTTAATAAAGTTTTGACCTAAACCACCAAAAAGCTGTTTTGCAATGATAATAGCGAAAGCACTACCAACAATAGGCATCCAATAAGGAGCAGATGCAGGCATATTCATTGCTAAAAGCAAACCTGTTACGGCTGCACTTAAATCTGTAATGGTAATAGGTTTTTTCATCAATTTTTGATATAAATATTCAAAAAACATTGCTGAGGCTATGGAAAGCACCATAATTACCAAAGCGTTCAGCCCAAATACATAAATACCCATCAATGCTGCGGGAGTCAATCCGATTAACACATCACGCATAATGCCCTGTATAGAGTCCTTAGAACGGACATGAGGGGTACCTGATACTATAAATTTATCCATTTTCATTTATCCCCCTTCTGTATTAACTTTTTGCTTTTGCGGCTTCTGCTTCTGCTCTTGCTTTTGCGGCTGCCGCTGCTTTTTTACCAGCTTCAATTTTCTTTGTTGCACGAATAGATTGTGCCAACTGACGTTTTGCAGGACATTCAAATGAACAGCTTCCGCATTCGATACAATCTAAACCATGATGTTTTACAAAGTTTTCACCATCGCCACGAATTGCAAATTGGTTCAGCATAAAAGGCATTAAGCCCATTGGACAATGGTCAACACATTTTGCACAGCGAATACAATTTCTTTCTTCTGGTATAAATGCCTCTTCAGCTGTAAAGCATAATAAACCAGAAGATGTTTTTACTGTTGCAACATCAAGTGTAAAGAGTGTAGGACCCATCATAGGACCACCAGCAATCAATTTTGCAGGAGGATTTTCTTCTTTAAAGCCACCGATTTGTTCTACAATATCTCTCATTGTCATGCCAATTCTGATTTTGTAATTGCCTGGATTTTTTACAGCACCGCCTGTAATTGTCATAATTCTTCTCATAAGAGGTCTTCCTCTAAACAAAGCTCTTTCTATTGCTACAACAGTATCTACGTTGTCAACAATACAACCAGCACTTGCAGGCAAAGCGCCAGATTTTACTTCTCTTTTTGTAATAGAGTAAATTAAGTGTTTTTCTGAGCCTTGTGGGAATTTTGTTACAAGAGGCTGTACTGTAATGTTTGAAATGCCCTCACATGCTTTTGTCATTGCCTCAATTGCTTTTGGTTTATTCATTTCAATGCCAATAACGCCTTTTGCGTCAGGGTGCAATTTCAGCATAATTTGTAATCCTCTAACTACTCTTTCGGATTCTTCCAACATAATACGATAGTCACAAGTTAAATAAGGTTCACATTCTGCTGCGTTAATCAGTATGTAGTCAATTTTTTGGTCTTTGGGAGGGTTTAATTTTACATGTGTTGGAAACCCAGCACCACCCAAACCAACAACACCAGCATTTTTGATACAGTTTAGAATTTCTTCATTACTCATTTGTGTGTAATCATGAGTTTGATTTAATCCTTCTACTTCTACCATTTTTGCATCGTTTTTAATAACAATGGATTTTACCATGTTACCACCTGGAACAAGCATAGGACGAATGTCTACTACTTCACCAGAAATACTGGAAAATATAGGAGAAGACATAAAAGCAGGTGATTCTGCAATTTTTTGTCCCACTTTTACATAGTCGCCAACGGCAACCAATGGTTCGCAGGGTGCACCTATGTGCTGGGACATAGGGAAAAACAATTCTGAATTTTCTTTTGGGAGTATCACTTTAATAGGCTGTTCTGCAGAAAGTGCTTTGCCATCTGGTGGGTGAACTCCACGTTTGAACGTTAAAGCTTGCATAGTATCCCCCTCTGTTCAATAGATTTTTTTGGTCAATTTTGACTGTTAGAGTAATGCAATTTTGCTATAAATCATACAAGTGCAAAATTTATTTTAATACAAAATGGAGTACTTCTCAACTACTTTTTCAGAAAAAATGCAGAATATTTATCAGACATGAATGATTCCCAGCTTATAATAATTTATAATATTGAGAATGATACCATATTTATATGTTATATATTTGGTAAATATGGTAATTGTCTGTATTGTTATAGTAAATAATGAATTTACAAATAACATTTGACTTTTTCATAAAAATACAGCATTTTCGTTTGTTTGACAAATTAATTACGAAAACACTTTTTTGTCATTGCTATAATTGCTATTATTAAGAGAAAATACTCTATCAAAATATTTCGCATGCAAATTGTATGTTATAGTAACAGTTTACTATTATTATGACAAAAAGTAAATGATAATTTATAACAAATTGATAATTTATTGTAAATAAAAAAAATAAAATCCATTTGTTGTACAAAAAATAAAACAATATAGTGTTTGATATCATAATTGCTTAACATATTGTTGTGAATGAGTGAATTTTTAAAATATGATATGATATACTGAAAAAAACTTAGAAGTGCATAATTTGGAATTATCAATGACAATGATACAAAAACAAATATTATCTCACAATATGCAGCAATCAGCAGAATTTTAAACAGCAGAAATAGGAAATGAAGAAGAAATATTAAGGGAATATCTTTTATTTCAAATTAATATATTGCCTATAACAGAAAAACATACTTTATTTTATCGTTGAAAGTATAAAAAAGATGACTATTTAGATGATATTTGTTTTAATATAAAAAGCAAATGTATAAATTATATGGTGGTGATTATATGGATAAAGATTCCTTTTATTCTATTATTATAGACAAAAAATCAGAATTGCCTTTATATCAGCAGTTAGCAGAAGGGCTTTGTCGTATGATAGAGCAAGGAGTATTGTCAGCAAATAGTAAGCTTCCTCCTATTCGTCATATGGCATCAAAGCTTCATGTTAATGCAGTAACAGTAGTTGCAGCATATAAATATTTAGAACAAAAAAGAGTAGTTTATTCTTTGGTGGGTAGTGGTACTTATGTTGCACCATTACCTATAGAGCAAATAGAAAAACCGATTGTTTTGAATAAAACAAAAACTTTTGCAAAGCAAATGTGTATGGAAGGTGCAATAAATTTTGTAGATACTTCTATGCCTCAGCATTTGTTTCCAGTTGATGAATTTAAAGATGCATTTTATACTGTTTTGGAAAGAGAAAAAGGAAATGCTTTTGGGTATTTAGATAGTATGGGATATTTGCCTTTGAGACAAATCATTTGTCAATATTTACAAGAATATAGCATACATACTACTGCAGATAATATACAAATTATATCAGGTGCACAACAAGGAATTGATATTATATCAAAAGCGCTTGTAAATTATGGAGATATAATATTTACAGAAAAACCAACGTTTTATGGTGCTTGTGGTGCATTTTTGTCAAGGGGAGGAAATGTTATTACAGTCAGTATGGAGCAAGATGGCATTAATATGATAGAATTAGAAAATCTATTAAAAGTATATCACCCTCGCTTTTTATATATTATGGCTTATTTTCAAACACCTACAGGTATTTCTTATAGTATGAACAAAAAAAGAAAACTTTTGGAACTTGCTGAAAAGTATCATTTTTATATTATAGAAGATGACAACCTTTATGATTTTTATTATGGAGGAGAAAAAATAGTTCCTTTAAAAGCATTAGATTATAAAAATAAAGTGATTTATATTAAAAGCTTTTCAAAAATACTTATGCCAGGGCTACGTATGGGTTTTATGCTTTTACCTAAAAAATTATTGGAAAGTGTACAATCTGCAAAATATACAACAGATATTTCAACGTCTGGTTTTTTACAGAAAGGGGTAGAATATTATTTAAGAAAATATGGTTGGCAATATCATAGTGCTATTATGAGAAAATATGGTGGAGAACAATATCGCATGGCTGTAAGTGCTGTAAAAAAGCATTTACAAGGAAAGGTTGATTTTTTATTGCCAAATGGAGGAATTAGCCTTTGGCTGGATTTACCTACTAATGTAAAAGCAGAAGAACTTTGTAAAATGTTGATTGCACAAAATGTTATTGTATCGCCAAGCAGTCAGTATTATATGGGGAAAATAGAACGACAGAGTATAAGAATTTGTTTTTCAAATGTAAAACAAAGAGAAATGGAGGAGGGGATGAAAAAAATTGCTTGTATGATTGATAAAATACTGCAAAATGCCCCTTGACAACAGTATACAGCAAATATATAATTTATAAAAATAGAAATCAGATTATTTAATAAATTTTTTAGTCTAAAAGAAAAATGTTATAAAAAGAAGGAGTACACAAAAATACAGCTCTTTAGAGAAAAACGAAAAGGTGGAAGCGTTTTGTGCATGATTTGTGGAAGCAGTCTTTTTTACAGAAATTGTTGACAGCAGGGCGGAAAAAATAAAGTATGTCCTGACGTAAAACCTGCGTTAAAGGTATTGAGTGATGCTTTGCATAACAAGGGTGGTACCACGAGAAATTTCCCGTCCCTGACCATATGGTCAAGGGGCGTTTTTTATTATAAATATTGTTGTTACTTATTTTATAATAATATGCAATCATGATTACAATATAAAACTGATATATTTTAAGGAGGAAATTATATGCAAAAATTAGGTGTTAATGAAATCAGAGAAAAATTTCTTTCATTTTTTGAAAGTAAAGACCATTTACGTTTACAAAGTTTTTCTGTTGTACCACATAATGACAATAGTTTGCTTTTAATTAATTCAGGTATGGCACCCATGAAAGCGTATTTTACGGGACAGGAGACACCACCAAGGAAAAGAGTAACTACTTGCCAAAAATGTATTCGTACAGGCGATATTGAAAATGTTGGAAAAACAGCTCGTCATGGTACATTTTTTGAAATGTTAGGAGACTTTTCATTTGGAGATTATTTTAAAAATGAAATTATACCATGGTCATGGGAATTTGTTACAAAAGTACTTGAAATTCCAGAGGATAAACTTCATGTTACAGTATATTTAGATGACGATGAATCTTATGATATTTGGCATAATGTAGTAGGTTTACCTGAGGACAGAATTACAAGACTAGGAAAAGAAGATAATTTTTGGGAGCATGGCTTAGGTCCTTGTGGTCCTTGCACAGAAATTTATTATGATAGAGGAGAAGAATATGGCTGTGATAGCCCTACTTGTGGTGTAGGATGTGATTGTGACAGATATATGGAATTTTGGAATCTGGTATTAACACAATTCGATAAAAATGAAGATGGCACATATACACCTTTAGCACAAAAAAATGTGGATACTGGCATGGGACTGGAAAGAATGGCAACAATTATGCAGGGAGTGGATTCTATATTTGATGTAGATACTGTTCAGAATATTATTAAAAAAGTATGTGAAATTGCAAATGTAGAATATGGAAAAAGCAAAAAGATAGATGTTTCAATAAGAGTAATTACAGACCATATCCGTTCTGTAACAGTTATGACAGCAGATGGTGTATTACCTTCTAATGAGGGCAGGGGTTATGTACTTCGCCGTTTGTTAAGACGTGCAGCACGTCATGGAAAATTGTTAGGTATAAAAGGAGAATTTTTAGCAGAATTAAGTAAAACAGTGATTGCAAATTCTGGTGATGCTTATCCAGAATTAATAGATAAAAAAGATTATATATTAAAAATATTGACAATAGAAGAAAATAGCTTTTATAAAACGATTGATAAAGGTATGGAATTATTAAAAGCAGATATTGCAGAAATGAAAAAAGAAGGACAAACAGTAATGTCTGGAGAAAAATCATTCCGCCTGTATGATACTTATGGTTTTCCTATTGATTTGACAAAAGAAATATTGGAAGAAGAAGGATTTGGATTAGATGAAAATGCTTTTGTAGAAGAAATGAAACAGCAAAAACAAAGAGCAAGAGCAGCAAGAAGTGAAAGTACATTTATGGGTGCTGATGAAAATGTTTATAATCAGTTAGATGTAAATATGGAAACAACATTTGCAGGATATAATATAAAGGAAGTAGCAGACGCAAATATAATTGCACTGGTGACAAATGATGAAGTTGCACAAAATGCTTGTGCAGGTGATGATGTTTCTGTATTTTTGGATAAAACACCATTTTATGCAGAAAGCGGTGGACAAGTAGGTGACCATGGTAGCATTCAAACACAAAGTGGTATAGTAGAAATTACAGATTGTATTAAAGTAGTAGGAGGAAAAATTGCTCATATTGGTGTAGTAAAAGAGGGTAGTATTATTGTAGGAGATACTGCTTGTGCAAAAATTGATATGGCATTGAGAATGGCAACTTCAAGAAATCATAGCGCAACACATCTTTTGCAAAAGGCATTAAGAACTGTTTTAGGTACTCATGTAGAGCAGGCTGGTTCTTATGTCAGTGCAGAAAGACTTCGTTTTGACTTTACTCATTTTACAGCATTAACGGAACAAGAATTAAAAGAAGTAGAAGATATTGTAAATGAAAAAATATTTGAAAGTTTAGAAATCAATACTTGTCAAAAATCTATTGAAGATGCAAGGCAAATGGGAGCGATGGCACTGTTTGGCGAAAAATATGGTGATGTTGTAAGAGTGGTAACAATGGGTGATTTTAGTATTGAACTTTGTGGCGGTGCACATTTGACAAATACTGCACAAGTAGGTACATTTAAAATTATATCTGAAAATGGTATTGCAGCAGGTGTAAGAAGAATTGAAGCATTGACAGGTACAGAAGCATTAAAATATTATCAGTCACAAGAAGAACAGATAAAACAGATTTGTAAGGCAGTAAAAGCAAATGCTGAAAATGTTGTATATAGAGTGGAGCAAATTGTTTCAGAACAAAAAGAATCAGCAAAAGAAATAGAAAAATTAAAATCTAAATTGGCTGGAGGTGCAGTAGAAGAAATATTATCACAAAAACAGCAAATTAATGATATTGCTGTGATTTGTGCAAATATAAAAGATGCAGACGCCAATACGCTTAAAACAATGGGTGACCAGTTAAAAATAAAATTAGGTTCTGGTGTTATTGTATTGGCAAGCGGAAAAGGGGATAAAGTAAATTTGATTGCTATGGCAACAGATGATGTTGTAAAAAAAGGAATACACGCAGGAAATATTGTAAAAGCAGCAGCAGTTTGCTGTGGTGGTGGCGGTGGCGGACGTCCAAATATGGCACAAGCAGGTGGAAAAGATACCTCTAAAATAGAAGAAGCACTTCAAAAAGCAAAAGATGTAATACAACAACAATAATCATAAATTTTGGGTGTATATAAACTGTTAAAAACAAAAGAACGTTGAGTATTTAACGTTCTTTTGTTTTGCTATAATTCAAAATTTTTTAAATATAATATTAATAAAATTATGTAATATATATTAGTTATACAATATTACAATTTTTTTTTATGATATATTAGTACATTTTTGGTAAAAGTGATTTGTCACGCAAAAACATGACGAATTATAAATAAAAATGAAAAAAAAATTTATTAAGTGTGAATATTGTCTATTTATTCCATTCGTTGTATAGTATTTGCAGATTTATAAATCTAATCTATTTAAAATTAAGGAGGATTTTTATGAAAAAGAAATTTTTAATGGTATTGTAATGGTATTGATGTCTGCTATGATGGTTACGGGAAATATGTCTATGATACATGCGGAAGATTTATCTGATGCAGATGTAGAAATTATTGATGTAAGTGATGAAAAACTTACTGTTGATGATGATTCAGAAGTTACTCCTAGAATGGATAGTTTAAATAGGCTGTTTGTTATGAACTATAAATCTTTGGCTAAGGGAGAACGTGTTACAACAGTATCTAGTGGTAAATATTTTGACCCAAATGATATAGAAACAAAGGCAATTCATGTTACTGTTAGACCTGATACGGATGCAAGTAGTAGTGTTTGTAGTCTAGAAGTAGGTATTGGTTATCCAATAAGTGGTGGTAGTTTTAAAAGAAACGTATATTCTTCATTTAGCTCTTATTATGGTGGTAGTACTGATTTAGCTCTAGATGATCGTGTAGATTTTGGACAACTACAATATGGTTATGTACAGCATACTACTGGAAGCGGATTGGCTTATGGGACAGTACATTTTGATGAATATATAGATTGGTAAAATAGTAAGTAAAAAAAGAACAATATTTTCATTTTTATTGTTCTTTTTTTATTTTATTATGATTAAAGATAGGAGATTAGATAATTATGATAATAGAAAAATTAAAAAAGTATAAAATATTTTGTATGATTGTTTTAATAATTATGATAATAGGAAGTATTGCTTATTATTTTGGCTATTATAAACATTCGCCAGAATATGCAGCAAATATGTTTTGGGGTACTATAAAAAATAATACACCAGAACAAAGAAATATAGATGAAATATATAATATGATATATTCTGAAAAATTACATGACTGGGAACATGCTGTAAAATCTTATTATTCCGTTTTAACTATAGATGAATATAAATTGAAAGGCAAACAAAAAATAGATGATGAATTATATGAATTTACTATTTTCGTAGACCCTAAACTGGAAGATGGTATAAATACAGATGAAAATAATAAAATAAGTAATTTTTTTATGATAAAGGTAAGTGGAAAATGGAAAGTAGTAATTGGAATACATACTCTCCCAGATAGTAAATTCCAAGAGCATGAAGATTTGTATGAAAGACTAGTAAAACATAGAATTGCTGCAGAAAAAAATGGCATTATATTGATGGGAGATAATGGTTTTTAAAAAAGAATATATTTTATATCTTTTTCATATTTTTATAATTGGCATAATAAGTGTATTGATAAAGCTGCAAACTTAAACATCTAAAAAAGGTATAGGGAAAATATACAGCATAAGGAATATACCCTTATGCTGTATATATTTTACTATTTTTACACATTTTAAGTTTCTCCATCTTCTTCTATGTCTTCCATTTTGATAGGTTTAATAGGCAATCCTTGATGCATTTGCTGAAAATCCGATTCTTCTGAATACATCTCATTGATTTTATAAAGTAGTGTCATTAAACTATCTGTTAAATGAACATTTTCAACAATAATATCATCTGGTACTTGTAAATCTACATGACTAAAATTCCACATACCTTTTATACCCCATTTTGCTAAGTCGTTTGCAACTTTTGCAGCTTGGGAACGAGGTAATGTAAGTATTGCTACATCAATATCATTATTTTTTATAAATTCCTCCATTTTATCAATATCATATACTTCTACGCCTCTTATGGTCATACCAATCAAACGAGGGTTGACATCAAAAACAGCTTTTATGACAAAACCACGTTTTTCAAAGCTGGCATAATTGACAAGTGCCTGACCTATGTTTCCACCACCTACAACAATTAAGTGATAAACACGGTCTAAACCTAATATTTTTTTAATTTCATTGTAGAGATATTCTACATTGTAGCCATAGCCTTGTTGTCCAAATCCACCAAAGTTATTTAAGTCCTGACGGATTTGGGAAGCTGTAATATTCATTTTTACACTAAGCTCTTTAGAAGAAATTCTTGTGATGTCGCTTTCTAGCAAATCCCCTAAATAGCGGAAATATCTAGGCAATCTATTGATAACTGCCATTGAAACTTTCTTTTCATTGTCCATAATAACCAAATCCTCTCCGCTTTGACGTAATTTCAGTATAGCACTATTGTTATTTTATTGTCAACGATAAGTCTTTTATTTTATAATATTTTCTGATATGATACTATGGTAATTGTATTTTTATAGGAGGATTTCGTAATGATATTAGCTTGTAAAGAAATTCAAAAAACATTTGGTGTCAATATCGTATTAGATAACATTACATTTCATTTAGAACAGAAGGAAAAAGCGGCGATTGTAGGAGTAAATGGAGCTGGAAAGACAACATTGTTTAAAATATTAACAGGAGAAATAAATGCTGATGGAGGGGAATTTTATTTAAAAAAGGAAACTTCAATAGGCTATTTAGCACAGAATCAGCAAATTGATACACAGACGACAATATTAGAAGAAATGATGAATGTATTTGAAAAAGTACGTTATGAAGAACAAAATCTTCGTGAAATGGAAAACAAAATGTCATGCTTAGAAGGAAAAGAGTTGTCTGACTATATGGAAAAATATGCTCAGGCACAACAGAAATTTGAGCACAATGACAGTTATGGTTATGAAAGTCGTATAAAAGGTATATTAAAAGGACTAGGATTTTTGGAAGAAGATTACAATACACCCATTTGTCAGCTTTCAGGAGGACAAAAAACAAGGGTATATTTGAGTAAACTTTTGCTTTCTAAACCAGATATATTGCTTTTAGATGAGCCAACGAATCATTTGGATATTGCATCTATACAATGGTTGGAAGATTTTTTAAAGGGATATTCTGGTACAGTACTTTTGATTTCTCATGACAGATATTTTTTAGATAAAATTGTAACAAAAGTAATAGAAGTGGAAAATAAAAAGTCTTATGTATATGAAGGGAATTATACTTTTTATAGCAAACAAAAAAATATTAATAGAGAGATACAACAAAAGGCTTATGATATACAGCAAAAAGAGATAAAACGTCAGCAAGATGTTATTAAAACGTTACGTGCCTTTAATAGAGAAAAGTCTATTAAAAGGGCAGAAAGCAGAGAAAAAGCATTACAGCGTATGGAAAAATTAGAAAAACCAGAAAATTTACCTGCAAAAATGCGTTTGCGTTTAACTCCAAAGGTGATAAGTGGAAATGATGTAATAAAGGTGGAAAACTTAAAAAAAGCATTTGATGAGGACTCACCATTATTTCAAAATGTTAGTTTTGAAGTGAAAAGGGGAGAAAAAGTTGCCATTATTGGCGCAAATGGAGTCGGAAAAAGTACGCTTTTTAAAATATTGTTAGGAAAAGTACACCAAAGTAAAGGAGAAATTAGTATTGGAACAAATGTTCATATTGGATATTATGACCAGGAACAACAACAACTAGATGAAACGAAAACAATATTTCAAGAAATTGCAGATACATATCCTACTATGGATAATGGAAAAATTAGAAATGCTTTGGCAGCATTTGTTTTTACAGGAGATAATATTTATAAAAATATTTCTTCATTAAGTGGCGGAGAAAAGGGACGTGTTTCTCTTGCCAAGATTATGCTTTCTAATGCCAATTTAATTATGCTAGATGAGCCTACAAACCATTTAGATATGTATTCTAAAGAAATATTGGAAGATGCATTAAATTGTTATGAAGGAACTGTAATTTATATTTCTCATGATAGATATTTTATCAATAGAACAGCACAAAGAATATTAGAACTAACACCTATGGGAGTCAATCAGTATTTAGGAGATTATCAATATTATTTAGAAAAAAAAGAAGAAATACAGTTGCAACAATATGAAAAACAAACAGAAACAAGTCGAATAAATACTACTACTACTTCGGAAGGTAAAGTAGATTGGATAAAACAAAAGCAAATACAGTCAGAACAAAGGAAAGCAGCAGCAAAAATAAATCGTGTGGAAAATGAAATAGAACAAACAGAACAAAAAATAGAGCAGTTAAATGTTATGCTTGAACAAGTAAGTTCAGATTTTAATAAAGCACAAGAATTATTTGAACAGAAGACAATATTAGAACAATTACTGGAAGAACTTTATCAAAAGTGGGAAGAATTGCAATAAAAAATATATTATAAAATATGAGAAAGGTTTTTATTATGATAAATATATTGATTAGTTTATTATTGGGTTTTTTAATTGGATATAAAAAAATTTTAAGTGAAAAAATGATAGTATTGAATACAAAGTTACAAACTGTCTTTTTACTGCTTTTAATATTTGTTATGGGTATGAGTATTGGTATGGATAAAACAATATTTACACAACTTCCTACATTAGGAGGGACAGCATTTATATTTGCAGTAGCAGTTTGTATAGGTAGTGTTGCTGTAGTATATGTGATTGCTCGTATTTTTTTTAGGGAGGATAAAAAATGAGTATTGTAATATTGATAACGCTTATTTGTGGCATTGTGACAGGAGCTTTTGCTGGAAGTGCTATAGATGGTATATTTGTAGAAAAAATGTCTACTTTACTTTTATGGTTGCTACTTTTTTGTGTAGGAATTGATATGGGATTAAATAAACAAGTTTTTGTTCAAATTAAAAAATTAGGTTTTAAAATATTGTTGATACCTTTTGGTGTAGCAGTTGGCTCCCTTTTGGGAGGAGGTGTAGTATCTTTGTTTTTTCCTCATACATTAAAAGAGTGTCTTGCTATTTCTTCTGGTATGGGATGGTACAGTCTTTCAGGAATATTGCTCACAAAAGCAGGAAATACTACAGGAGGTACAATTTCATTTTTAGCAAATGTAATGAGGGAAATGTTAACATTTGTTAGTGTTCCTTTTATTGCAAAGCATATTAATTATTATTGTGCCATTGCTCCAGGAGGGGCAACTGCAATGGATACTACACTTGCTATTATTTCAAGAAATACAAATGCTACGATTGCTGTAATGGCGTTTGTGAGTGGTGTTTCTCTTACTATGATTGTACCAATATTAGTACCTATATTTTTATAATATGGTTTGACTATAAATGAGGCAGACTGAAATCTATTTTATAGTACATTTCAGTCTGCCAATACAGTATTTTTATATACTTTGTTATAAAAGCAGTCACTTTATTTATGTGTTTCCCATTTACATTCTGTAATAAATAAATCAGAAAATGTTGCTTGAAAAGAAGAATTTTCAGGGCTACAAGCATAAATACCGAATGATATTTCTTTATATCCTTCTAACATATGACATATACGCATTTGCTGAAAATGTTTTCCATCTATACTGTATTCAATACAATAGTCACTTTCTCTTCTACTTAATCTATACCACATTTCTTTTATAGAAGAGGGAATATCTGTTGTAGCCCAGTCAGAATAACCATGATTTGTTACAACACTTCCTAACCTTTGAAATTGGCTATTTTCATATTCAATAGATGCTTTTATCCAATTTTCACTATCAATATATATAATTATACCACATTGGTCAAAACGACATTTACTTTCAAATTGCGTTTTAATGATAAATGAAAAGAATTTTTCTGATGTTTTGGTTTGTAGTATTGGGGCATTATCATTTTGAAAACCATAATAAGTACGCTGCCATAAATCTGTTTTTGGTTCAGTAATAATTTTGATTATTTGATTATCTATATAAAATTGCTTTGGCTTTCTAATCCAATAAAGATGTTCATTTAAAAAGTATTTCATAATAGATACTCCTCTTTCTAACAATATTATTTTTGTATACAAAAATAACCCTTGTATTGTTCAAGGGTTATACACTGCGGACGACAGGACTTGAACCTGCACCGCCATAATGGGACAAGAATCTGAATCTTGCGCGTCTGCCAATTCCGCCACGTCCGCATGATATTTATATCTTAGTCAGTATACTATAAATATAAAATGTTGTCAATATATTTTTAGAGTAGCTTAAAGAAGCTGTATAGTATTGTAAAAGTTATTTCATAAGTGTTTTTATTCTACATAGTTAAATAAATTTGAGGTGAATAGATATGGATATAAAAGAGGCAAAAGAAAGATTATCGTTTCATTCAGCAAGGAATAATGATATTGATAATGTAAAATGGAAAAATGGCTTTTTAGGAAGTTTACGACCATTTTGTGGAGAATTGAGATATGAAAATTTTTATGATGTAATGGAATGTTTAGAAGTATTGAAATATGAAATTATGGCACCTATTATTGACAAAAATATTGTAGCAGATATTGTAAGTATTGTGAATTTGACAAGAGCATGGACATCACCATATGGCATGTTGGGTAGTAATCATTTGTTGACAGAAGAACAAACAAAGCATATTTTAGCATGGTGTGATATTATTACAAATTGTTTTATGTATTTGTTAGATGATGCAGAAGAAGAAGCATTTCAAGACTATAATGATTATTTAAATGGAGATTATTTTTAATATTGAATATTATTTAATAAGTACCATTTTCTACTATAATTATTGAAGATATAGAAAAAGCACAGAATATATTCTGTGCTTTAAAACTGTAAACCGCCTATTATGAACAAGGCAAAAATAAAGGAGTCGGCTCTGATTGTAATGACAAGCAGCGCCTGTGTATCAAATTGTAATCCCCAAAAGGTTACAGCAGACTTTCCCCAAAATCTGCTGATTTACAACTGATTTCTGTAATTTATTATGTATGAAAATACAATAAAATACAAGTGGGAATAGTTCCTAAAAAAATTGGCTGAAATGCTTGTAAATACTCAAAAAATAGCGTTTTTACCTTTTGTTGTCATACAAAACATTTTATATATTTTTTATTTTGTTTAACCTATACAAAATAAATTTTTATATATTTTTATTTTATGCAGGATTTTATAGAAATAAAAAAAATGAAAAATTAGAAATATAATAAAGGCTTTTTTTGTATTGTTTTCAACAAAAATAGTAAATATTTGAATACCAACGTGCTAGTAAATATAAAATAATATATTACAATATACTAATTAGTAATAATATATAAATTTTGATAAATGTTTGTAGAAAATACTATAACAAAGGTGTATAATAAATTGATACTATCAATAAACAGTTTTTATTTTTTATATATAATAAAATAGTGAATATAAAAGTATTGGTTAAGGAGTGTAACATGATAAATATAAATATGGCAACAAAATCTGCTATAAATAAAAACTCAATAATATCTGTTAATACAATAAATTGCCAAGAGACAAAAAATAAAAATAATATACAATCTGTTATGAAATCATATGAATATAAAAAACGAACAGATACTATGCCCCTAATGCAGCAAAGTGAAAATATAATATGTCCCTACAAAGCAGTTCCCAAATTATACAATAATATACAAAAAGGTCAAAAAATTGTGCTTTCTACAATACCACTTTCTACAATAGAAGTTTGTTTGGGGTGGAATACTGCAAATAAAATGTGTGATGTAGATGTATCTGCGTTTTTATTAGGAGAAAATGAAAAGGTATTAGGAGATGACTGGTTTGTATTTTATGGACAAACAACTAGCCCAGATAAAAGTATAGAATTTATGCCTAAAAGCAATACAGACCGACAAAAAATACGAATTAATTTTAATAATATAGAAAAAAAAATACAAAAAATTGTTTTTGTGCTAACAATTAATGAAGCATTTGAAAAACAGTTACATTTTGGAATGATAAAAGATGCTTACGTTAGAATCATGAATCAGCAAAATCATGAACTTGTTAGTTTTGTTATGACAGAATATTATACAAATGTTATTTCTATGATGATAGGAGAGTTATATATACATAAAGGAATATGGAAGTTTAATGCTGTAGGAAATGGTGTAGCAAAGGATTTGGCTGGTTTATGTGAATTATATGGTGTAGAGGTAGTGTAAAGAGGAGGAAACTATGTTAAAATTTGAAACAGTAAATGAGTTAGCATTAAAAGTAACCTGCACAGGAAATGATACTTTAATTGTAAAAGCAGGAGCTTTTATATGTGGGGAAAATACAGGATATAAAAATTATAAATTTGAAAAATTACTTCTTGGACCTCAACAAAATAGAGGACAGGCATTATTGGGATCTTTTATGCGTCGTATAACAGGAGAAAATCTTCCCCTTATGAAAGTAACAATGATGGGAAATAGTACTACTTATTATGCAAATCATGGGCAACATGTTATTGTATATCAATTGGAAATGGGAGAAGTACTCTCTATTGAATCTGAAAATATACTTGCATTTACACCAGAATGTAAATATGATGTACGTTTTATAGGCTGTGGTGTAATATCTCAAAAAGGACTTGCCACTTCTACATTGACTGGTATGGGTTCAAATTCCTATGTAGCAATATTAGTAGATGGAAACCCTATTGTATTAAGTAATGTGCAAACAGGCAATACTATTGTAGTTGACCCTGATGCTGTAGTTTGCTGGATAGGAGAGGGATATTGTGACCCTGATATTAAAATGGATATAAATTGGAAAACATTCATAGGACAAACATCAGGAGAATCTTATAGTTTTGAATGGGGAGGACACCAAAGAGTATCTGTTATTATACAGCCAAATGAAAGGGCAAGTGGTGTAGATATTAGTATGGATGGAAGAAGGCTAGGAAATCGTCCAGATATGCCACAATAAAAATATTGTGTTTGAAAAAATAAAGTTTATTTTCTAATCAAATTAGTTTATAAAAGAAGTCTATAGAAAAAAATTTTATTATAAATCTAGGGATATTGTATGTACAATATCCCTTTTTTTAACTTTATAATATTGTCAAATATTTGATAATAATACAATCAGTTTTAAAAGCAAAATAACTGTGCTATCTATATTAAAAAAATAATAATATTATTTGATATCAAATAAATAAAATAATGTTATTGCCAATTCATACGTCCATACCGTTTTGTAAAAGACAATATTTCTTGTTGTAGTTCATAAGATAAATCTTGTTTTGTCAATCTCCATCTCCAATTTGTGCCGACAGTAGAAGGTCGATTGATGCGACTTTTATTATCACAACCCATATAATCCTGTAAAGGTATAATGCAAGTTTTTGCCCTGCTTCCCATTACCAATGATATGAATGATTTATACAAATATTTTTTTGGTGTATAATGGTCACATAAATAGTTTCTTGCCAATTCTTGTTCTTCTTTTGTTATAGAGTCAAACCAGCCTACAATAGTTTCATTATCATGTGTACCAGTATACGCTACACAGTTTTCTATATAATTATGAGGTAAATAGTCATTTGCAGAACCAGAATCTCTTGAATCGAATGCAAATTCTAATACTTTCATTCCAGAAAATCCACTTTCTTGAACAAGGCGACGAACAGAGTCTGTTACATACCCCAAATCTTCTGCAATAACTTCATGCCAGCCAAGACGCTGTTCTATACAGCGAAACAATTCTATACCTGGACCTTTTTCCCAGTGTCCGGTTTTTGCCGATTTTGCACCATAAGGAATGGAAAAATATTCATCAAATCCTCTAAAATGGTCAATACGAACTACATCATATAAGCGAAAACAATATGCTAATCGAGATACCCACCAATCATAACCTGTATTTTTATGATATTCCCAGCGATAAAGAGGATTTCCCCAAAGCTGACCATCAGCAGAAAAACCATCTGGAGGGCAGCCTGCTACTGCATAAGGAATATTTTGCTCATTAAGTTGAAAAAGTTCAGGGTGTGCCCATGTATCTGCACTATCCATTGCTACATAAATAGGAATATCACCAACAATTTTTATACCTCTTTCATTAGCATAGCGTTTTAAACAATACCATTGCTCAAAAAATTTAAATTGCATATATTGCTGGAATTCAATTTCAAAATATAATTCTTTTCTATAATAATCTATGGCAAATCCCCAGCGTAAACGAATATCTTCTGCCCATTGTGTCCATTCTACACCACCAAATCTTTCTTTTACTGCCATAAACAATGCATAATCTGAAAGCCACCAATTATTTTCATTTACAAAACGTAAATAATTTTCATTCTGTGTGATATTACTACGTTCGTATGCTTTTCGCAATAATATATAACGATTATTATATATTTTTTCATAGTCAATATCATCTGCTTGATTTCCAAAATCTATAGATTCACATTCTTCTCTTGTCAAGACACCTTCTGTAATTAAAGCCTCTAAGCTGATAAAATAAGGGTTTCCAGCAAATGTAGAAAAAGATTGATAAGGAGAATCACCATAGCTTGTAGGACAAATAGGAAGTATTTGCCAGTATGTTTGTCCAGCTTGTTTCAGCCAATCTACAAAATCATAAGCGCTTTTTGAAAAGCAACCAATACCATATTTTGAAGGTAGACTTGTAATAGGAAGTAATATTCCTGCAGCTCTATTCATAAATATTCCTTCTTTCTATTATGAAAACATTGCTACTATTATTATGCAATATAGCAATCAATGCCTGTTGTAATATTATGTTTTATTATTTTGTTTCGATACATACACCAAAATGGTCTGAAATTTTTGGTTGTTTTGTACCATTAAACATAACATGAGAATATTTTATTGGGACAGATTGATTGCACCAAATATGGTCCATTCTCATGCCTTTTAAATTTTGTTCATTGTGTTTATTGTCTTTCCAGCCATCAATACTGCCTTCTACTGTAATACCGTTGTCTTTCTGTTCTGCAATATAATAGGTATCATACCAACCAGCATTTTTGATAGTGTCATAACCTTGCTCTTTTGTTTCGGCAGGACTATTAAAATCGCCCATAATCCATATTGTTGTGTTAGGATGTTTTTTTAATTCATTTTGAAAACGCTTCCACTGCGCTAAAAATGGTTCTTCTTCATCTTTCCACCAACCCATATGTACTGTATAAAACCAATGTTCACAATTGCTTATTTGCACTCCCAATACTTTGCGTGTTTTCCAATAATGGTAATTTTGGCAATCACTTATAAAGAAACTTTCTGTTGCTGTAATTTCACCATTTAGGCATAATATAGCAATTCCTTCATCATAAATATCATATCCTATTTTGGCAGAAATCCATGTCCAAGAGCAATTAATACCACATTCATGTAGACGAAAAGCAACTTGTGCTGCATGATTATCTTGTCTAATAGATATTCTATTATTATCACTATATACATATCCTTTTAATAACTTTTGTTCTGCAATAGGGGCATTGATAGACTGATTGACTTCTTGTAAAGCAATGATGTCTGGCTTTTCCTGACATATTATTTCAACAAATTGCTCCAGTTTTTGGGGATAATTTTCTTCTTGTAAACTATGTGTATTTAGTGTTAAAAGTTTCATAGCAATTCGCCCTTTCTCTTTATTAAATATCAGTTTATCAATAAAATAAAAATAGATATGCTGTTCCCAAATGATTATGAATTATCATTTGGGAACAAACTCTTTTATATTTTTTATAATATATCATTAATGTCAGATTTTAATACGTCTGCTTTTGGACCATAAATTGCTTGTATGCCAGTATCTTTTTTTACTAATCCTTTTGCACCTTCTGCTCTCCATGCAGGTGTATCTGCTACTTTAGAAGGGTCTTTTACTGTTACTCTCAAGCGAGTCATACAAGCATCAACTAATACAATATTTTCACGTCCGCCTAACAGTGCAATAATACGTTCTGGCTGACTATTTCCATCACCTTTGTTTGTAGAGGACGCTCCTGCATTTCCTTCTGCGCTTTCGTCTGATTCGTCAGAATAGTTTCCAAGCCTACCTGGTGTAGCAAATTGGAATTTTCCTATCATAAAATAAGCAACAACATAACCAATTATTAAGAATACAACACAACAAATAATAAAGTGAATAATGTCACCACCTAAACCAGCTTTTAATGACATAGGAACACGAGTTAAAAATTCTAAGTTTCCAAAAGAATGTAAACGTAAATCAAAAATACCAGCCATAGCAAAAGCACAGCCTTGTAATATTGCATAAACAACATAAAGAGGCAAGGCACAGAACATAAACATAAATTCTAAAGGTTCTGTAACGCCTGTTAAAAATACAGCTAATACTGTAGAGAAAAACATGGAACGATAATTGTGTTGTTTATCTTTATCCACTCTACGATACATAGCAAGTGCAATACCCATAAGTAAACCTGTTGCACCAATCATTTGACCCACTTTAAAACGAGCTGGCGTTACTGTGGTAATTAAATTAGTATAACTTGTCATATCTCCTGCATCTTTAAAATTGATTAAGTCTGTTACCCAAGCTAGCCAAAGAGGGTCTTGACCGAATACTTCTGAACCAGCGTTTAAGCCTGTCTGCATTACATAAGTTCCACCAAATGCAGTATAGTTCATAGGTATTGTAAGCATATGGTGCAAACCAAAAGGTAATAACAAACGTTCTAATGTTCCATAAATAAATGGTGCTAATACTGGTGAGGTAGAAGAAGAATTTGCAATCCAAATACCAAATGCATTAATTCCAGACTGTACTACTGGCCATACAATTATCATAATAATAGAAATAACTGTAGAATATGCAATAACAGCTAAAGGTACAAAACGTTTTCCATTAAAGAAAGATAAAGCATCAGGCAATTTTCTAAAGTTATAGTATTTATTATAAACAACACCACCAACAAAACCGGCAATAATACCTACAAATACACCCATATTTAATGCAGGAGCACCTAATATAGAAGTAAAATAGTTTTCAACTAACATTTCTTGTCCGAATATAGAATGTACTATTGCGCCTGTTTCTGATAACATTGCTTCTGTTACACCAAATGCCGCGCCTGTAATACGGTTAATCAATATAAAAGCAATAACTGCCGCAAATGCACCGCCTGCTCTTTCTTTTGCCCAAGAACCACCAATTGCAGCTGCAAACAAAATGTGTAAATTACCTATAATTGCCCAACCTATATTTTCCATAGTACTACCTATTAAATATATAAAATTAATATCTGCTCCAGCCATTTGTATTAATTTTCCTAAACTGAGCATTAAGCCTGCTGCGGGCATAACTGCAATAACTGTCATAAGTACTTTGCCTAATTTTTGAAGGAAATCAAAGTCAATAATTGCTTTCTTTTTAACAGGTTTCTTTTCAGGTTCTGTCTGAGACACAGATACAGGAATTGGTTCTGATATAGAAGTAGTTGCAGCTTGCTGTATGTTCTCTGTTACAAAAAGTACAGCATCTTTGCTAGCTTCTACTTTACCAGATGCAGTTTCCATTGCTTTATCATCTAATCCAGCACATATTAGCACAGGTGTAATAGTAGGTAAATTTTTGCTTTTTATAAAATCGACATCAACTTCTGCTATTAAATCACCTATTTTTACATCAGAGCCCTCTTGTTTATGTATTGTAAAGCCTTCTCCATTTAGTCCTACTGTTTCCAGCCCAAAGTGTATCAATATTTCCAGTCCCTCCTCTGACTGAAAACCAAAAGCATGCTTTGTTGCAGCAACAGAAACCAATTTTCCATTGATTGGACTGTAAATTTTACCATTTTCAGGTAATATTGCAATGCCATCTCCTACAATTTTTTCTGCAAAAACAGGGTCTGGCACTTTTTCCAATGCAACAATTTCTCCAGATAAAGGAGCAATAATTGAAATTTTACCACTTTGGTTTGTTGTACTAGCCATAATAATCCTCCCTTTCTTTGATATATAAATTATAATTGTTATAATATAATAGCTTATGCAATATATATGCAATTAAAATGAAATATAATATATAATTTGCATAATATTGCGTATTTATTTGCGCAACATTAATATATACCATATATCAATAAAATGCAATGAAAATTTTACCAATTAAACTATTTTCTACATAATATATAATTGTATAATCATTATTTTATGCAATATAACAATAGCTTATCTATTAAATAATCATTGCTTTGCAGAAATAATAAATAATTTTTTATAGTAATAGGGCATTATGTAAAATCTATTTTGAATGATATAGTTTTGTTGACTTTTATACCCCTTTTTTTTATAATGGATAACAAACATGAAATGTATTTGATTTTTTAATAAAATCATATGAATTTTATTTTAAATATTATAAAATGAAGAAAGGGAGTGTAATTTATGGCTGTTACAATTAGAGATGTTGCTGCATTGGCTGGAGTATCTCCTTCTACAGTATCTAGGACTTGTAAAGACCATTCTTCTATTAGCAGAGAAACAAAAGAAAAAGTGCGTTATGCTATGGCGCAGTTAGGATATGAACCTAATATTACATCTAATACTCATGCTGAACAAATGTCCCAGATTATTAGCATTATTCTTCCTCCATCTTCAAGAGATGTTTATGAAAATTCATTTTATTTGGAGGCAATTCGTGGTATTAGTCAATTTTGTAATGGACGTGGATATGTCAGTACAGTTGTGACAGGACAGGATGAGGAAGAAATATTGGGAGCAATACAAACTTTGGTAAAAGATGAAAGAATGGGAGGATTTATTGTACTTTATTCTAAACAGGATGATGATATCATTGATTATCTCTATAATGAGGGATTACTGTATGTTTTGATTGGGAAAGCAAAACAGTTTGTAAATCAAACAATTTATATTGATAATGATAATTTTTTAGCAGGACAAGAAGCAACAGAATACCTTTATTCTTTGGGACATCGCAGAATTGCTTATGTGGGAACAGAAAGTAATATGTATTTTTCTGCTGATAGAAAATCTGGTTATCAATTTGCATTAGCGCAATATGGTTTAGAGTTTAATCCTAACTATTGTCTTGAAATTGATAGACTTTCTATGGATAATAATGAATATTTTAATGCTTTGTTGGAACAAAAAGACCCTCCTACTGCTGTTGTTGCAAGTGATGATATTTTAGCTGTTGCATTAGAACAAGTTTGTGCTCAAAAAGGTCTTTTTATACCAAAAGATTTGTCTATTGTTTCTTTTAATAATTCATTGTTTGCACGTATTACATCACCACAGTTAACATCTATTGATGTAAATTCTCATCAATTAGGTATAGAGGCAGCATCACAGTTAATTAATCATATTGAACATCCTAATTTGCTTGCTACTAAAATTATTGTTCCACATTCTTTAATTGTTCGTGAAAGCTGTCAAAGTATAGAAATATAATAATTATATTAACATGAAAAATGAACTTTTATAGCTTGTACTATAAAAGTTCATTTCTTATTATGGCAATATATAAATTTATTTATAACTATTATTGAAACAGTTTATAATACATAAAAAAGTATTAAGCTCTTTTCTTTTCAAAATAATTATCAATTTTTTGTTTAATATCTTCTGGTTTTAAAAATTTTGACAAATATCCTTCTGGTTTTAATGATACTACCTTTCTAACGCTTTCATGATCGGTTTTAGAGGTCAAAAAAATCACAGGAATATTTGCAAATTCTTCTTCTGAACGAAGCATAGCAAGCATTTGCTGTCCATCACATACTGGCATTTCATAATCCAATAATATTAAATCAGGCTTATCTAGTGTAATAGAACCAATTGCAGAAAGAACAGACTGAACAAGTGAAACATCATAATGATTGTTCAGCAAATTTTTAATACCTTGTCTAACTGTAATAGAATCGTCTACTACAAGTACCTTAGGTTTTTGTGTTCCATCTTTTTTATATTTTTGTGTTTCTATAGTAAGATATTCTTTATCTTTAAATAATGTAGTATTTGTTTTAATAGTATTTGTGTTTAATTTTTTGCTTTCAAAATAATTATCAATTTTCTGCTTAATATCAGAAAGTTTTAGATATTTTGATAAATATCCTTCTGGTTTTAATGATATTACTTTTCTAACACTTTCTTGGTCGGTTTTAGAAGTTAAAAAAATCACAGGAATATCTGCAAATTCTTCTTCTGAACGAAGCATAGCAAGCATTTGCTGTCCATCACATACCGGCATTTCATAATCTAATAAAATTAAATCTGGTTTGTTTAATATAATCATTTGCATTGCTGATAAGCCAGATTTGACAAGTGAAACATCATAATCTTTATTTAATAATTCTTTTATACCATGTCGTATTGTAATAGAATCGTCTACTACAAGTACTTTAGGTTTTTGTATTTCTTGCTGTTTTTTTGAATGTTCTTTTATTTCACTTGTTTTGATTTGATTTGTATTACTATTTTTTTGATTGAAATATTTTTCAATTTCTGCTATGATATCACTTGTTTGAATTGGTTTTTGATTTGCTTCTCTTTTGGAAAGATACTTTTCAATTTCTGCTATAATATGGCTTGTCTGAATTGGTTTTTGAATATTTTCACTTTGCACAAAGTGCTTTTCAATATTAGCCATAACATCATTCGTTTTAATTTGACCATTTTCTCTTTCTACAAAGAATTTTTCGATTTCAGCCATTGCATTGTTAATGTGATTTACAGGCTTTTGACTGGCTTTTCTTTCTTCTAATTCTTTTTTTGCAAAGCATTTTTCAATTTCTGTCATAGCACTATTTATTTGAATTGGTATTTGTCTTGCTTCATTTTCACTTTCCTCTTTTTCTGAAAGATATCTTGCGATTTCAGCCATTGCATTATTTGTATCAATTGGAGTAACAGTACTGTTTTGAAGTAAATGTGGTGCAATTACACAATATGAAAAATATCCTGCTCCAGTATTGAATAATAGGCTAACTTGTGGATTTTGCCTTTCAAATAGTTCTCTAAATTGTTCATAAGTTAATAGATTTTCTTCTGACATTTCATATAATTCAGCAGATGGTAAGTGCTTCATAACTCTCCTTACAAATTGCTGTGCAGTATATCTAGTAGCATTGATTAGCATAGTATCCAATTTGTTGGATGTGATTCCCATAATTTTTCCAACAGTATTAATGAGAAGTTGTTCTTCAAAAACCAAAAAAATTTCCCACTTTTTATCATCTTCTTTTGTAGTATAAAGCAAACGATAATAAATAGCTTTGCCAAATCTTTCTCCACTATATGTTTCGCTGATTGCTTGTGATTCTAAATGAAACATATTATATAGAAGCTGAATAATTGTCTTTTTAATAGCAGTATGATCTTCACCTAATAAACGGTTTGTCCATTTGCTTGTTTTTTCTCCTATAATAGCCATATCTTCCGTTAATGTATGACCTATTAGCCAACCTGTGCAGACGCCTAGAAAATGGTCAATCGCATCAGCAGAGTAGTTTGTAAATTTTAATTCTTCTTCTAGTGCTGGAAGTGTATTTTCTCTAAATTCTGTATGTATGTATTTGTGTGTTTTAAAATCTTTATAATCAATAGATGCCATATATTTTTCTTCATCTTGAAAATGCTTCATAGCATGCTCTTTAAAGTATTTTATTCCTTCTAAACATGCCCATTGACTTTTCTTTTCCTCTTCTTCAAATGCAAAAAGTTTATTTATAATTCTAAAAAGTCTTTGGTGTTCTTTATCAATAATATCTACTCCAATATTATATTTTTCATCCCACACCAATTGATTATACATATAAATCCCCCTTTACTACAATTAAAACTAATTTTTTATAAAATTTTTGTAAAAAATTTTATATCTGGTTTATTATTTTTATTAACTTTTAATAAATGTTACTTTAATTTTTATATCGTTTTTATAAAATTAGTCGTTTTACAAATTTTTTAAATATTTTGCAAATATATAGTACAATTTAAATAAATTGTACTATGGTAAATATGGAAAATTTATAGAAATAGGATATTTAATTGAAATAATATTAATTTTTTAGAAAACCTATATTTTATAGGCATTATATATTTGCTATCCCTCCTTTTTTCTTATAAACATTATGCCATATTTTTGAAATTTTTAAAAGGAATTTTTAATAAATTGCTAAGTCAAATATAACAAAAAAATTTATTGAAAAATAGTAATATAATATATCATTTTTATACAATAATATATTAAATAAATGATATTTTTTGTCTTTTTGTAAAAAAGATATAATAAATAGTCATATTTTAATTGTTTTTATTAGGGACTATTTAAAATAATAATTATTGTTATTTATAATTATATTATGTCTTCTAATAGGTTTGTGTTACAACTTTGAAAAAAGAATAAAACTTTTTTTAGCCAAAGAATATTATTTGATTATTGTATATGCTTATAATAAAATAAAAAAAGATATTATTATTTTTCAGTTTAAAAATTAAAAAATAAAACTATATAATCATTGTTACAAAATTCCGTTTTTTAGAATATACCTTTAGAGGGATGAAGACTAGAATCACTGATTAATAGTTTTCTTTTCATATATTTTTATGAGCAAAAGTTTCGCTCAAGTATATTGTTACTAACAAGAAAATTAAGTTGATGGATAAATTAATACAATAAGTTTATAATGATTTAATAACAATACATGAAATAAGACACATTTTAGAATAGGATAGTCAAGAATTATAAATAGTAAAACATTTTTTGAATTTGAAATAATAAAGTGATATCAAAAATTTGTTTCATTTTATTTTTATAAGTAATGGGTCTGTTCAACAGCATTTTTTTGTTCTTTACTAGAATAACAGTTGATAAATTCTGCAATACACCATGATTTGCTTTAAAATCATAAAATTTTATTTTTGATTCTTGTCCAGTGATATGAAACCAATCTTTATTTTTTTCTACTCAATGCCAGATTTTCTAAGATACATATGAAAATCTTTATCTATATAGCGTTCACCAGAACCATCATCAAAAATAGTACTTCCTTACCATTCCAAATTCCAATTTACATTTGTTGTATGGGTTTGTTGTTTGATACGTTTTTTAACATCATATTCTGTATAACCAATTTTTGTCTACCTATTATGTCTTGCAATTTCAGGAGTGGTATATGTATAAATCATTGGTTTAACGTTCTTTGCTGTATTTATATTAGGTTTTTGCATTTATTCCATCTCTTTTACATTTGTCTCAATAAAGTTAATTTCTGTATTAGAAAGATTATATTTTTTATAAAGCTGCTTGTCGATATTTGATATGGATTGTGACCAATGAATGTTTAGTAATGATGTAAAATCTTGAAGAGGAATATATTTTCATTTTATGGGGTATTTGCCTGAGTTTTTTTTAAAATACCAAATAACGCTCTTGCAAATTTGGTTTTTATATATTTATTAACATTTTCTGCTATTAAAAAGAGAATTATAATGTGATTAGTATATGAAATGAATTTGTATTTTGGGCAAGAATGAAAAAAGCCTAATATTTTGCTATTTTTTGAGCATAAAAATGAAAAAAACGGAACCCCATGACAAATGTCACAAAACTCCGCTTTTCAAAATGCACCTTTAGGGGCTCGAACCCTAGACCCACTGATTAAGAGTCAGTTGCTCTACCAACTGAGCTAAAGGTGCATATGTAATTAACTGAAAAATATCATATCGTAAAAAGAAGTATTTGTCAATAAAAATTTTAAAAAAAGTAATAGTATGTATCAGTTTATTCAACATTAGTAGTATATTATATTGATAGAAGTTTTATTTTTGATACTATAATAAAAAATATGTATTATTTATAATAGAATTATATTAATTATTTTGATATTTGTAATAATAATTTGTAAATGATAATAATAATTTGATAAAATTTATTAAAATCTATTGCATTGTATTTAAAATAAGTATAGAATAAAATAACAAAATAATATAAACATGAAAAATTAAGGAGGATACATAATATGGCTTTTTTATGGGATAAAAAGTTAGAAACAGGAAACATGATGATTGACCAACAGCATAAACAGTTGATTACAGCTATCAATGATTTATTACAGGCTTGTTCTTCCAGAAAAGGCAGAGAAGAAATTACAAAAACTATGAAATTTTTATATGATTATACGGAAAAGCATTTTTCTGATGAAGAAAAACTGCAATTACAATATCGTTATCCAGATTATACAAATCATAAAAGATATCATGAAGAATTTAAAAAAGCTGTAAGAGAATTATCTATGCAATTACAAAAAGAAGGTCCTAATATTGCGTTAATAAGTAAAGTAAATACAAGTGTAGGTGGTTGGCTTTTAAACCACATACAAAGAGAAGATGTAAAAGTAGCTGAACATATTAAGTCACAACAATAAAATGTTATTATTCCCCATTATATAAAATGATTTGATAAAGAAATTTTTTGACAATATAAGGAGTCTATTCTATAGACTCCTTTTTTAACGAATATAAAGATATAGTAAAGGTGTGATAAAACAATATGAATTTGATAATTCCCAAAAAAGCAGAAGAAATATTACAAAAACTGAATGATGCAAATTTTGACGCTTATATTGTAGGAGGGTGTGTAAGAGATTGCTTATTAAAAAGAATACCTCAAGATTGGGACATTACAACATCAGCAGAACCACAACAAGTAAAAAAAATTTTTAGTAAAACATATGATACTGGATTGCAGCATGGAACAATAACAGTATGTTGGAAGGGGGAACATTATGAAGTAACAACATATCGTATTGAAAAGGAATATGATGATTGTCGTCATCCTAATGAGGTGATATTTACAAAAAGTTTAAAAGAAGATTTACAAAGAAGGGATTTTACAATCAATGCTATAGCATACCATCCAAAAGAAGGTATAAAAGATTACTTTTTAGGTCAAGAAGACTTAAATCAAAAGATAATACGAGGTGTAGGAAATCCGGAAGAACGTTTTCAAGAGGACGCATTAAGAATGTTAAGGGCATTACGTTTTTCAGTACAATTAGGATTTGAAATAGAAAAAAATACTTATCAGGCGTTACAACAACAAAAAAATCTAATACAAAAAATTAGTGTAGAAAGAATACATGATGAACTGGAAAAAATATTACTTTCTCATTATTTAGAAAAAATAGATAAAATTTGGAAATCAGGACTTTTAAATGAAGTATATCCATTATTATCAGAACAAATGGAAATTTATGGAGAAGAAGTAATAAATCAATTAAAAAAAGCACCTTTTGATAGGATTATACGATGGACAATATTTTTACAATATATGACCACAAAGCAATGTGAAGAATTTTTAAAATATTTAAAATTTGATAATGATACTATTAAAAAAGTTACAATACTTTTAAAAAATTTAAAATGTGATATTGCTTTAGAAGAATATGCATTACGTAAAAAAGCAAATGAAATTAATATAGAACAATTACAAAAGTTGCTTTTGATACAAGAAATACAGCAAAAGAAAAATATAGAAATATTAAAAAAATATTTGTGTACTATATTGCAAAGAGAAGATTGCATTACATTAAAATCATTAAAGGTTACAGGGGAAGATTTAATAAAACAAGGTATGAAAAAAGGAAAAGAAGTTGGAAATATGCTTTCTTTTTTATTAGATATAGTTCATAGAAATCCAGAAAAAAATAAAAAAGAAATATTGATTGATATTGTAAAACAGAAATTAAAATAAGTTATATTCCAAGTGCTTGATTCATATTATAAAAATATATGTATTTTTATATAAATTGATAAAATATAATTATAAAATGATATACAGCACTAGTGCGGGGGGAGAAAAATGGAAGATAACTATGAAAAAATATTATGGGAAGGATATGGACTGCGTTTTTTGGGCGGAAATAGAATTCGCACAGGATACCTCTGCAAAACGGATATAGGATTGCTTGAAATACGTAAAAGTAATTCTCAAAAAAAACGCATATTATTTGAACATGATATTAAAGAATATTTGTATCAAAAGGGATTTCATCATATTAATCGGTTTATCATGACACAAATGTCATTACCCTATTATACATGGGAAGAAAATGATTATGTTGCAGAAAAGGCATTAGAAACACAGCATTTGGAAGAAGAAGATAAACAAACATTTGTGACAGGAGCAAAACTGTTAGGAAGGTTACACAATAAAATAAAAGGATTAAATAGTACAGTAGGATATTTTACAGCAAGAAATCGCTTAGAAATATGTGAAAAAAGAAGAATCGAACTCTTGAAGATTAAAAAAAGAATTGAAAGACAAGGCAGTTATACCTCTTTAGATTTGATGATAAAGCAAAAATTTGCTTATTATATGGAGAAAATAGAACAGTCTAAAAAATTGTTTTTGGAATCAGATTATGAAAAAGCTATTGAAATAATATCTAAACAAAAAACAATTTGTCATAATGCTTTTAAGGGAGAGAATATTAGACAAGATGAAAAAGGTAATTTACTTGTGACAGGATTTTCAAAATGCACATATGATAGTAATATGGTAGATTTAGCTATGTATTTTAGAAGATATTTAAAAAAACAACAGTGGGATATTGAAGTAATAGAAAAAATGTTTCATGCTTATGTATCTGAAAATACTTTATCTTTTCAGGATAAAAAAATACTTTTAGCATTGTTTATATATCCTGAAAAATTTCTTTCTCTTTGTAATGAATATTATAATAAAAGACGTGTTTGTGTTTCGCCTGCTATGCTAGAAAGAATGGAAGTATGTATTGCAGGCATAGATAATAATGAAAAGATGATAAAATGGCTTCAAACAATTTAGTGATATAAGTATTGTAATAATTTGCTGATTTTATATTAAAAATTGGCGAATTTTGTTGTATGATGATTTCCTATAGAGTATAATGTTTCTTATAAATATATTGAGAAAAGAGGCATTTACATGGGATATAGAGAAATTTATTTTGATAAAAATAAATCTAATCATGGTTGGTATATTTGTGTTAGATGTGGTAAAAAGCTTCGCAAATCTGATGTAGATATTGACCATATTATTCCTCAAAGTAGAGGAGGAAGTGATAATATTTTAAATTTGCAATGTATGTGTAAAACGTGTAATCGTTCTAAACAAAACAGTATGGGATTAGATACAGTAAAAGACTTAGGAAAAAATATTGTTAGAAATGTATTTCGAAAAAAATAAAAAAAGAAAAGCCAAAAAGTAACTTTTGTGTAGTGCTTTTATGGCTTTTTTATATTAGAGTGTTTTTTAGTTTTGATTGATGTCGTCAAAATATAGTTTAAATGTTTTTTGTTGTTGATAATTCATAAAGCCAACAAAATAGCATAGTATTTTATTTTCTTTTATTTCTATTTTTTTGATATATTTCCATTTATCATATAGCTCTTCATCAGCTGCATGAGAATGAGGCACAGCAGTTTTTATTATTCCTGATTGTACAAACTGTCCGTTTTGTTGTAAACTAACTTTTATAATGTCACTATCTTTATTGACATATACAAAATTATTTTCATCTAAAAAGGAAATGAGAGGACAATCTTTTATTCCACAAGAATCACTAATCCATACAAGAGAAGAAAATTCTCCAAGACATTCTCCACTTGTAATACAGAATACTTTTACAATTGTACCTAATGCTCCCATTGCAATGTAGTCGTCATTAGGACTAAAAGCGATAGATGCTAAATTTTTATACTCTGATTGCACATTGTTGTAGTCTTCATAAAAACATAGTTCCAAATTTAAAAGGTCAATGATAAAAATACTTCTAAAATACACTGGAGTAAATATTACTTCTAGTCCGTCAGCACACTGAGGGTCATAATCTCCTCTAACACGAATAGCTACATAACGTCCCGTATTGCTAAAATCCACTTGTGTTAGTTCATCATAGTAACAACAGGTATCTATTTCTTTAAATGAATTATCTTCATAGTTAACACATGAAAACAGTCGAAAAAATTTTTCAATTCTTTTTTCTGAAAGAAGTATAAAATAAACATAGCCTATACCATATGTTGCAATAACATATTTTGAGTTAGGAGTTAAAAACACTTGTGGTATTAGCGACCATTCTGCACGCAAATATTGATAATGTTGTGGACTTTTAAATAAATTGATTTCAAATGATTTTTTAGGGTCTATTTTATTTTCTATATGAAGCATACCTAATTCTGTAAAGCTTGCTAACCACATTTCATTTTCTGCTTTAGTAGAACACATTTTATTTTCCTCCTATGACATATTATTATTTAATTTGCGTGTATAAATTGTAACATAAAGTGGTAAACAAAACTAGTTTTAAATTTGTAATAAAGTAATAAAAAAATATGCAGTTTACAGAAAATATAAAAGTTATTTCTACACAAAAAATAAAAAAACCTTATACCTTTTTAGGGAATAAGGCTTTTTATATTATATTGTTTTAAAATAGTCGTTGTTGAGAGCAATCAATTTTTGAATATATTCTTTAGAAGGACCACCTTCTACATTTCTAGTAGCAACACATTTTTCTACTTTAATGGCATCGTATACTGTTTCATTGAATACAGGAGAAATGGCTTGATATTCTTTTAATGATAAATCATCTAAATTTGTATTATGGTTAATACAATAGAGTACAAGCTGACCAATAATAGCATGAGCATCTCTAAAAGGAATACCATTTTTAACAAGCCAGTCTGCAGCATCTGTAGCATTTGTAAAGCCACCTTTTGTAGCAGTATACATATTTTGTTTATTTACTGTCATAGTATCTATCATAGCAGTAAATACAGGCAAACACATTTTTACAGTATCTACAGCAGAAAATATAGCTTCTTTATCTTCCTGCATATCTTTATTGTAGGCAAGAGGAAGCCCTTTCATTGTTGTTAACAATCCTATTAAATTGCCATATACACGTCCTGTTTTACCACGTATTAACTCAGCCATGTCAGGGTTTTTTTTCTGTGGCATAATGCTAGAGCCTGTAGAATAAGCGTCATCTAATTCAATAAAATGAAATTCATGACTGCTCCAGAGTATAATCTCCTCACAAAAACGACTCAAATGCATCATAATCATAGAAAGTGCAGACGCTAATTCTATACAGAAATCTCTGTCGCTTACACCATCCATACTATTTAATGTAATCGTATCAAAATCTAACTGTTCTGCAACAAAATTTCTATCAAGGGGGTATGTTGTTGTTGCCAAAGCTCCTGAACCAAGAGGCATACTATTGGTACGTTTGTATGTGTCTGTTAAACGGTCATAATCTCTTTTGAACATTTCCACATAGGCAAGTATATGATGAGCAAATGTAATAGGCTGTGCTCTTTGTAAATGAGTATATCCTGGCATAATGGTATCAATATTGTTTTGTGCAATACTATTTAATACTGTCATAGTATTTTTTAATAAGTATTGTATTTGTTTGATTTCTGTTTTTACATACATACGAGTATCTAATGCAACTTGGTCGTTGCGGCTTCTTCCTGTATGCAATCGTTTTCCTACATCTCCAATACGTTCTATTAATATTGTTTCAATATTCATATGAATATCTTCTGCTTTTTCATCAAATGAAACAGAACCATTTTCAATATCCTGCAATATCTCTTTTAATGTTTTTTGTATCAATTCAGCATCTTGCTGTGATATAATACCTTGTTTTCCTAACATAGCAGCATGGGCAATGCTACCTGTAATATCTTCTTTATAAAGACGTTGGTCAAAAGAAATAGAAGAATGAAAATGGTCTGTAAAACTGTCTGTAGATTTTGTAAATCTACCACCCCAAAGTTTCATAAATAAACTCCTTTCTTTTTCTAAAATAAAAACCTCAAGGATATTGGCAAAACAACCTCAAGGTTTTTATGACACTTTATATTATTTCACAATTAATTATTTATTTTTATTTGACTGCATCATCATAGCACGCACTTTTAATGGCAAACCAAAAAGATTGATAAATCCGTCAGCATCTTTATGATTGTATAATTCGCCTGTTGTAAAGCTAGCCATAGATTCGTTATAAAGGGAGTAAGGAGAAGTAGAACCAGCAGGCATAATATTACCTTTATATAATTTCAGCTTTACTTGTCCTGTTACAGTTTCATTTACGCTATCAAAATATGAAGAAAGTGCTTCACGTAATGGTGTATACCATTCTCCACTATATACCAATTCTGTAAATTTATTGCTAGCAATTTCATTAAATGCCTGAGTTTTTTTGTCTGTACAAAGATATTCTAATTCTCTATGTGCATAATACAATATTGTACCACCTGGTGTTTCATACACACCACGAGATTTCATACCAACAACACGATTTTCGCAGATATCTGCAATACCAATACCATTTTTTCCACCGATTTCATTTAATTTTGTTAAAAGTGCTACAGGAGAAAGTTTTTCACCATTTACTGCTACACAGATACCTTTATCAAAATCAAGTGTTACATATTCTGGTGTATCTGGTGCATCTTCAGGAGAAACACCTAATTGTAAAATATGTTTGTAATCTGGCTCATTTGCAGGGTCTTCTAATTCTAAACCTTCATGACTTAAATGCCATATATTTCTGTCACGACTGTAACTGTCATCTTTTTTAACAGGTATTTCCATGCCCCTTTCCTCTAAATAAGCAATTTCATCTTCACGACTGCTCATTTTCCATGTATCTAATCTCCAAGGAGCAATAATTTTTAATTCTGGAGCAAGTGCTTTGACAGTTAATTCAAAACGAACTTGGTCGTTACCTTTTCCTGTTGCACCATGACAAATTGCTGTTGCTCCTTCTTTTTTTGCAATTTCAACAAGTCTTTTAGCAATAATAGGACGTGCCATAGAAGTACCTAAAAGGTATTTGCCTTCATAAACTGCATTTGCTTTTACACAAGGATAAATAGCATCTGTAATAAATTCTTCTGTAATATCTTCAATATAAAGCTTGCTTGCACCAGTTTTTAAAGCTCTTTCTTCTAGACCTTCTGTTTCTTTGCCTTGTCCCACATTACCACAAACAGCAATGACTTCAGCATCATTATAATTTTCTTTTAACCAAGGAATAATAACAGTTGTGTCAAGACCGCCAGAATATGCAAGTACGATTTTCTCTTTCATAATTATATTTCCTCCTCTATTTTACAGTTTTGACTGTAAACATTTTACAAGTTTGCTAATTACTTTCGTTATTATACACAAGTATTTTAAAATAATCAATGCTTTTTGATAAATTATTTGTATATTATTCGTTATTTGTGCATAATTATAAAAAATATATCAAAAATAATACTGTTTTTGTGCGTTATTTGGTATATTTATAAATATATTTTTATTAATACTATATTCCATAAAATTCCTTTTGATTATGAAAGGCTTTTCTAATTACTATTTTTGTGCTAATATAATGAAAGAACAATTTTGTATCAACAAAAAAGGGAGGTTTTGATTGTGAAACTTTTTACATATGTATATGAACGAAAAGAACAGATTGGTGTATTATCTTATGATAAAAAAAATATCATACCATTACCAGAAAAGGATATGCAGACATTAATTGAAAACTGGTCAGAAGAAAAACAAAAACAAATTGAAACACTTTCTAAAACAGAAAAAGGAATTTCTTTTAATAATGTTCAATTGAAAGCACCTATTCCTCGTCCAAAACAAGATGTTATATGCCTTGGTATTAACTATATGGCACACGCTGAAGAATCTGCTAGATATAAAGAGGAAGCATTTGGAGGAGAACGTCCTAAAGCAATTTATTTTTCAAAAAGAGTAAATGAAGCTGTTGCAGACGGAGAACCAATTCAAGGACATTTTGATATTGTAGAAAGCCTTGATTATGAAGTAGAATTAGCTGTTGTAATTGGAAAAGATGCAAAAAATGTTTCTGAAAAAGATGTTTTTGAATATGTATTTGGATATACTATATTGAATGATGTAAGCGCAAGAAATTTGCAGACTTCACATAAACAGTGGTATTTTGGAAAAAGTCTTGATGGTTTTACACCGATAGGTCCATGTATTGTTACAAAAGATGATTTTCAAAATCCTCCAGCATTAGCAATTAAATCTTATGTCAATGGAGAACTTAGACAGAATAGTACAACGGATTTATTGATATTTGGTATTGCTCATGTTGTAAGTGAGCTTTCTCAAGGTATGACATTACAGGCAGGTACAATTATTGCTATGGGTACACCGGCGGGTGTAGGCATGGGATTTGTACCTCCTAATTTCTTAAAAATTGGCGATGAAGTAAAATGTGAAATTGAAGGCATAGGTACATTAACAAATGTTGTAAAATAAGGAGAATGTTATGGATAATATAAAGGTGATGAGTGTTTTTGGAACACGTCCAGAAGCAATTAAAATGGCACCTCTTATTAAAAAATTAGAACAAACAGAAGGAATAGAAAGTATTGTTTGTGTAACAGCACAACATAGAGAAATGCTTGATCAAGTACTTGAAATATTTGATTTGCATCCACAATATGACTTGAATATTATGCAACAAAGACAAACATTAGCAAGTATTACAACAAAAGCACTAAATGGATTAAGTGATGTGATGCAGCAAGTAAAGCCAGATTTGGTATTAGTACATGGAGATACTACAACAACATTTTCGGGTGCATTAGGAGCATATTATAATCAAATTAAAGTGGGACATGTGGAGGCAGGACTTAGAACATATGACAAATATCAGCCGTTTCCAGAAGAAATCAACCGTTGTTTAACAAGCCAATTAACAGATTTGCATTTTGCACCAACAGCATTGGCAAAAGAACATCTTTTAAAAGAAAATGTGAATCCAGATACTATATTTGTGACAGGAAATACAGTGATTGATGTACTGCAAACTACAATAGAACAAAATTATCATTTTACAGTAGAAGAATTGAATCATATTGATTTTGAGCATAAAAGAATTATAGCTATGACAGCGCATAGAAGAGAAAATATAGAACAGCCATTAGAAAATATTTGTAGAGCAGTAAAAAGGATTGTAGAAGAACATCAAGATGTAGAAGTAGTATATGCTGTTCATAAAAACCCAGCCGTTTCAGAAACAGTGCATACAATATTGGGAAATCATTCTCGTATTCATTTGCTAGAGCCATTGGATTTAAAAGATATGCATAATTTAATGTATCGTTCTTATTTTGTTATGACAGACAGTGGAGGGCTACAAGAAGAAGTTCCTTCTATGGGAAAACCAGTTTTAGTATTACGTAATGTAACAGAGCGTCCAGAAGGTATTGATGCTGGTACATTAAAATTGGCTGGGACAAAAGAACAAGATGTATATCGTTTTGCCTATACATTACTACATGATAAACAACAATATGAGCAAATGGCAAAAGCTAAAAATCCTTTTGGTGATGGAAACGCTTCAGAAAGAATTGTAAAAAGCATATTGTATTATTTTGGAAAAGCACAAAAAAGACCCGAAGATTATATTATATTGAAAAAGCAACAAAAACAAGGAGGATACGATATGAAAAAAGAAAGAATGTCCATATTGAATATGTTGGAAAAGGGAATTATTACAGCGCAAGAAGCAGAAAGATTGCTTTTGGCTTTAAATGGCACAGCAAAAACACCAGAAAGAGAAGGTGTGAATGATGTAGTAAATCAAGCATTAAATAAAGCAGGTAGTGCAATTAATACATTTGCAAAAGCAGTAGGAAAACAGGCTGAAAAGTTAGAGCCAAAAGTAAAAAATGTTGCTGAAAAGATGACAGAAAAGGCTTGTGTAATTGCTGATGATGCTAAAACATATGCAGATAAACTGCGTGAAAAAAGAGCAAAAGCAAAAGAAGAAGAACAGCAGGATATGGATGATACTGATGATATGGAATATACAGAATATGCTGATTCTGAGCAACCACAGCAACAAACAGAAGAAACAGTATATGAAGAACAACAACAAGAAAATAAAAAGGGAGTTGTAACAAAACTATTTTCTAATTTAACAGATAAAGCAGAATTGATACAAGAACATGTAAGAGAAAAAGCTACAGAAACAAAGGAATTTATTGGTAAAGTAAAAGAATTAAGAGAAGATATGAAAAAAGAAAAAATAGAATGTGAACAAGAACAAAATGTAAATGCTGAGCAAGATGAAGAGCAATCAGAAGAAAATCAAAGTGATTATTTAAAAAAAGCAGATAAAAATATAAAAGATATGCAATCACAGTTACAACAAATTGATGATATGGAATCATTTTTAAAAAATGCTTTTGGAGAAAATGGAAATTGGGAAGAAGAAGATGAGGAAGAAGAAAAGAAATCAGAATAAACTAGTTAAGTATGTCAAAAAATCATCTGTGTTAAAAAATTTATAATATAGTAATGACAATATAACAGATGAATCTATATAATAAAAAATAATATAATCACCCATATATTATATAATGGGTGATTATAAATATATTTGATGAACTTAATATTCTGTATTTTCTGTTGAGGAGAGAAAATGAAACTAAATAAAACAGAAATAGCAAAAGAGATTGTTAGTTGGGTAAAAACGATAGTATTAGCATTACTTTTAGCTGCAGGAATTAATACATTTATTATTGTAAATGCGGAAGTTCCTTCTGGCTCTATGGAAAACACTATTATGACAAATGATCGTATTGTAGCATTTCGTTTATCTTATATTTTTACAGAACCAGATAGGGGAGATGTGGTAGTATTTCATTTTCCCGATGACCCTACAGGCAAAACATTGTATGTAAAAAGAGTGATTGGTCTACCTGGAGAAAAATTGGAAATTAAAAAAGGACGAGTATATATTAACGACAGTCGACAACCTTTACCAGAGAATTATTTGAAAGATAAACCGATAGGAGATTTTGGTCCATATGAAATACCAGAAGGTTGTTATTTTATGATGGGCGATAATAGGAATGATTCAGAGGATGCTAGATTTTGGGATAATACTTATGTAGAAAAGGATAAAATGTTAGGAAAAGTAATATTCCGTTATTATAAAGGCTTTAAGTTGATAGAATAAATTGACTTTCTTTTTTATGGTATATGATATATAATAAAAACAAACAATAATTTTATAGCTAAGTATAAAGCTGATATTTAAGGAGGAAATAAAAATGGCAGAAGTAACGAAAGATACATTAATTGGAGAAGCATTGATGATGGACAAAGGAATTGCAGCGATATTAATGCAGAATGGTATGCACTGTGTGGGATGCCCTTCTTCTGCAGGAGAATCATTAGCAGAAGCAAGTATGGTACATGGTATGAATGCAGATAAATTAATTTCAGATATTAATGCTTATTTAAAAGACAAATAATTAAAATAAAAAATAAAAGGGGCATAGCAATGATATGTTATGTCCTTTTTATTATATAAAGGAGGTACTCCAAATATGGAATTAAAAAAGCAATATGATGTGGCAATTATTGGCGGTGGTATTGGTGGCATTATGACCGCATATCGGTTGACTGAAAAAAAGCCAGAATTAAATGTAGTAATATTAGAAAAAGGGCATGACATTGAAAAAAGAATATGTCCTATTGTAGCAAAAAAAACAGACAAATGTATAAAATGTAAGTCTTGTGCTATTATGGAAGGTATGGCAGGTGCAGGTGCTTTTTCTGATGGAAAATATGTAATATCAACAGAATATGGTGGGTGGCTTACAGAATTTTTAGAGCCTTCTGTGGTAATTGATTATATTGAGCAAGCTGATAAAATGCTTGTGCAGTTTGGTGCAACAACAGAACGTTTTCAACCTGATAACGAATTGAAAAAAATTTGTTTACAACATGATTTGCATATGAGTCAGGCACAGCTAAAACATTTGGGAACAGACAGTAATTTTGATACAATGAAAAAAATGATAGAAGCATTAAAACAGAAATGTGATATTGCAACAGATACATTTGCTTATAAAATTGATAAAAATACAAAACAAATTACAACAGTAAATCAAGGAAAAGAAACAGTAATAAAAGTAGATGTGATTATATTTGCAGTAGGAAGAGCTGGTAGCCGATTTTTTTCAAACTGGTGTACAGAAAATGATATACCATTAAAAAATAATCAGGTGGATATTGGTGTAAGAGTAGAACTGCCTTCTATGATATGGGAACATTTTTCTAAAAAAATATATGAGCCTAAAATTTGGTATAGAAGTAAAAGATATGGCGATACCACAAGAATGTTTTGCTTTAATGAAAGAGGTAATGTTGTAACAGAAAATACAGATGGTGTTTTAACTGTAAATGGACATTCTTACAGAGATTTAGAAAGAAAGACAGAAAATTCTAATTTTGCATTGCTTTCCACAATACGATTTACAGAGCCTTTTAAAAATCCTATTGAATATGCAAGATATGTAGCAAGTCTTGCCAATTTAATTAGTGGTGGCAGTGTATTGGTACAAAGATTGGGAGATTTGGAAAGAGGAAGACGTTCGGATGCAAAAAGAATTGCACAGTCTACCACACGTCCTACAATGAATGCTGTAGCAGGTGATTTGAGCCTTTGTATACCAAAAAGACAGCTAGATAATATTATTGAAACACTTCATGCTTTGGATGCGATTGCACCAGGTACAGCAAATTTTGATACATTGCTTTATGGTATTGAGTGTAAATATTATTCCGCAAGACCGAACACAAATGATTTTGAATTAGAAGGCTGTAAAGATATTTATGCTGTGGGAGATGGAGCAGGATTTACTCGTTCATTGTCACAAGCAGCCGCAAATGGCTTATATGTAGCAGATAAATTGTTGAAAAAGTGATAAAAATAAGACTTGTTCGTAATGAGCAAGTTTATTATATTTCGTTTATTTTTTTAGTTTAAGTACTGTATCTATTACAATAATAGCAAGTAAAAGCTTTAAGTAATATCAAAGCAAAAAATGTAAGAAAAACAATAATATAATGAAAAATCCTCTTTATTATTCAAAAAGAGGATTTTTATATAAATTCAAAAATGTAATTTTTTAAATACTGTTGTCTTATAATTTTTTTAAGAGTATAACCAGATGCACCATCTACAGTTATAGCATCAACTCTTATAGCAGCCTCCAAAGTACTTGGATCTACCTGAACTGGTTGCACAAATGATAATAAGCAACCTAAAGGACCTAAAGATTTATGGTCTAATGTACCAGTTTCATTTCCATATTGATCCCATGTCCATACAGTTAATTCAACATCCTCCAATGGAACTGTAGGTGATTCATTTAAAACAGTAACATATATAAGTATCTTACTAACAAATTTAGCATTACATTTTATTGGTACAATTGTTACTCCATTTGATGCTCTTTCTTTAACGGGAATTTCTATTGTAAATTCAACTGTATCTGACAAATTTGCTCTTTCTTCAGGAGTAGAGGGAGCATATATATCATTTGCGAAAACAGTAGTTGAAAAGGCTAATACAAAACATAAAACAAAACTTATAAAACTTCTTTTAAAAAAATAAATCAATGAAATCTCTCCTTTATAATAAATTTTATATTTTTGAATTTATTTTTGAGAATTTTTTTTATAATTCATAATACGAGTACTGATAATTTGGTTTGTTTCAGAAGAAGAAAAATTCATAACAATATACCAATAAGCATCTAAATCCAAATGAATTAAAGCAACCAGTAAATTTCTTAATACGATAAGTTCACCAATACAGAGTTTATTATAATCTGTTATCACTTCTGCATAAAAAACGGAAAAGACAGCTTTAACATATTCTGGAGAAGATAAGCCTTCTTTTATCATGTCAATTCCTGTTTTTAAATAGTATTGAAATTTTTCTTGAGGTAAATAGCTATGATATTCTTCTTCAATAGATGAAATATCAAATTTTGAAAATCTTTCTCTTTTCATTATAACTCTTTCTATAATGTTGTACCAATATAACAATAAAGCATCATAACAGCCATTTGGGAAAAACTGGTAAAGATAATTTGACATATATTGTATCACCTCCTTGGATAAGTAGTATATTTATAAAATATCATATATTGTAACATTTTATAACAAATATGTCAATAAATAAACATAATAATACAATTATAAACAAAAAAAGTATAGAGAAATTCTCCATACTTTTTTGTTTTTTTAAATAACATTTGCAAGTGCCAATGTAATAAGTAGTCCTGTCATACGTGTACTGCTATCAAACTGTATCGGTGCAGAGGATTGGTCTGCTCCCATCGCCTGCAATGTCTGTTCTTTGTTTGCCAATAACAAAGAAACATCTTGACCAACATTTTGTATTGTCTGCAAAAAAAGCAATGCTTGTATCATATTATCCATTTGCTGTTTACCAATATCATTTGTGAAAGCTTTCATGGCATGAAGAAGAGTAACTTCTCTTGGAGGGTGTTCTATAACAGCATTTTGTCTTTCACTTGCTGTAGTATGCAACTTTTGTATATATTTTTTTTGTAGTGTATCTTTTAATGTTGTTATAATTTGAGAAAAATCATTTTCCAAACCATTTTGATTACCTAAAAGCTGACTTAATTCGTAGATATCATTTTTTTCCATAGCATAACCTCTTTTCTATAAAATATTATGCAAGACATGCGTTGATATTTAATAACCCTTTTTCTGTTTGCGTATTACCATATTGTGCAGATAAAATAATACGACGCTTAATTTGGTCGGGAGAAAGATGGGGATATTTTTCTAAAAGTAATGCAGCAGCGCCACTCACCATAGGAGTTGCCATAGAAGTACCGCTCATTTTGATATAATATTTTTCTACAATTTTTGTCGTATCTCTGTTTTGCAATGCAAAATCATAGTCTGGTGACAAAGTGGAAACAATATTTTCTCCAGGCGCCCAAATATCAGGCAAAGGTGTCATATTCCTGCGAAAAAAAACAGGAGTATTTTGTGCTTGATAGAAAAAACGACGATCTTCCCAAGCGCCTACTGTAATGATGCGGGGACTGATGGCAGGAGAAGGCTGAAAATTCCTTCTGCTATCTGGATTGCCAGCAGCTGCTACAACAGTGATACCTCTTGCCCATAGTTTGTTAACAGCTTCCATAAGGGGGATATTGATTTTTCTGTCATTTGTGCCTATAGAAAGATTTACCACTCTTATATTATATTTCATTGCGTTGTCCATTATCCATCTTAAACCTGTAATTGCTTGTGCAGAATTTCCTTGACCATATTTGTCTAATATTTTAATAGAAATAATATTGCTTTGAGGAGCAATTCCTTGATATTTTCCGCCAGAGGCATAACCATTTCCACAAACAATGCCCGTGACGTGTGTCACGGGCATAAAATAAATATTATAATATTTGATTTACTTTAAATATAAGATGCATTGTTTTTTTGGAATTTAATATATGATTTTCGATTGCTGCTTTTAGTTCGGCAGGGTCTTGTTTGAATATTGCATCAAATATGGCTTGATGTTCTTCTATGCATTCTACGTCTCTTAAATGAGGCTGCTGCATATATGTGTAACTGGAATACATGAAAGGGTTTAGATTACGAAATGTTTCAATGACTTTTTGATTACCGCTTCCTGTTAAGTATAATTCATGGAAAGCATTGTCAAAACTATAATATGTACTGCTTTTATATGGGGTATCTCCATTTTTATTTTGTACCAAGGCACTGTGTTCTTCTATATTTTTGCGCATTTGTTCTTGTAATATTTTGTTATAACTAAATGTGGAAAGTATATCTTTCATAAAATACAAATCCATCATTAGACGCATATCGAAAATTTCGTCTAATTCTTCGAGAGAAACATGACGTACACTCATACCTTTATTTGGTACACTAATCACCATATGGTCAGATATTAAGCGGTTGAGAGCTTGTTTGACTGGGGTATCACTCACTTCATATTTCCGACTTAATTCTTTTACATTAATTTTTTGACCTGGGAAAAGTACCTTATTGCCAATGTCCTCTTTGATGTTTAAATAAATTTGGTCTACAAGTGTTATCTTTTTACTCATATAAACGCTCCTTAACTATGTTCTGCGGCGGCAAAATAGGATTTTATGTATATTGATTTCTGTTTAGAACAAACAGAAATGATGTTTATATTAAAAGCCTAACACGTCATTAAATACTTGTCAATATGTTGAACAAAAAAAATGATAAATTTCATGGATTTTTATGAAAAATTTATTAAAAATGATGTATTTATGTATAGTTGATAAGATTTTTATAAAAATAGAAAGTGCTTTTTATAAATAAAAAAGCACTTTCAAGTATTTGAAATAATACATGTTTTTATCAGACATTAGTAAATTTGATTATTGATAATCATTTCCAGATAAATAACGGTAAAATGGTTCATCACACCATAATGTTTTTTGTGTAACATTAATAGAAGGATTTAGTTCTTTTAATTGTTGTTTTACATTAGCAGCATTACTATCTAAACAGAATGGATGAATACTATATTCTCCATTTGTAATAATATTATCTACTATTTTTCTGTAGTTACCTGTCATAGGTGTGGTAGATGTATAAAGAGGTTGCCACCAAGAGCCATAAAGCAAGCCTTCTGCATCTGCATTTTCACCGCTTTTTTTAGCATATTTTAATATTAAAGTATCAAATTTTGATTTATCTGCTGTAGATTCAAATTCTAATGCTAAATCATATTCAACAGCATAAACTAAATATAAATCATCACTAAATTGTTTTACTTCATATCTAGGTTCTGGCTCTGGAACAGGACCCCAGTCAAGAAGATATTCATATATAGATACTTTAGGCTCTAATTGTATCTTTGCAACGATACCTTCACTTTGTAAAAGCCCAATAATTTGATTGGCGTGTTTAATGTCATCATGTCCATAACGTAATGTTAATTCTGGTACAAAACGAGCATCATAACTTTGTTTTTTTAAATTATATCCTGTTGTAATTTTATTTTGTACTGCTTTACTTCCAATGTCGTCTAATACTTCATCACTAAATATTTCAAAAGAATTCCATGTATTTGTTAGTTTGCTGTAAATATTAGCATCACTAGAATAGCCTAAAAAATTTCTACCTTGTCCTATGGCATCAGCAACGGCTGTTAAAACACGTATAGCTTGTGCTTTTGAGATTGTTGTACTTGTTAAATCTTTTGGCTCTATTAAGCCTGTTGTAAGTGCGCAAGAGGCATATTGTGATGTAGTAGTATCTAGTGAAAGTTTAATGTTGTGTTGAGATAGTATTTTAGAATATTTTTGTTCTGGAAATGTAAGTGCCAATTCTTCCATGCCTGCTGCTTGTAATATAGGCTGTAAAAGCTGTACCATACCTGTATATTCTGTGTTGTAAGTAAGTTCTGTATCACTGATTTTTTCTAATGCGGAACAAAATTCTTCTGCTGTAACAGTTTCAGAAATACTACCTATTTGAAAATAGGAATTTAAATATTGCATATCTTCTGCAACAGTAGAAGAAGCAGCAAAAACAGGTAAAGAGTTAAACAGCATTGCTCCAGCTAATATAAAAGCAGTAAAAGCCTTTTTGAAATGATATTTCATAATAATCCCCCTTTAATGATAACTTGATTTTATATATAAATATCATACATATTTTTTTGTTGTTTGTCAAAATATTAGCAAAAATAATATCATAATTTTATAAAATATATTATAAAATATATACTATTATCACTCAAAATAAAATAAAACAAGTTAATGATAATAGGGGAGTGAATATATGAGCAAAGCAGCACTATATTGTAGATTATCTAAAGAGTATGAACATAATACAAAAGAGAAAGAATACAGTGAAAGTATACAAAATCAAAAAATGATATTAACAGATTTTGCATTAAAAAATGGTTTTGAAATATATAAAGTATATAGTGATGAAAATTATTCTGGGCTTGATAATGACAGACCTAATTTTAACAAAATGATACAAGATGCACAAAAAGGTCGTTTTAATACGATTATTTGTAAAACGCAATCCCGATTTACAAGAGATATGGAGTGTGTAGAAAAATATATTCATGGTTTTTTTAGTATTATGGGTATTCGCTTTATTGGTGTTGTAGATAATGCAGATACAAATGTAAAAGGTAATAAAAAAACAAGACAAATCAATGGACTTGTAAATGAATGGTATTGTGAAGATTTATCTGAAAATATTAAAAGTGTTTATAAAAATAAGATGGAACAAGGGCAATATTTGGGAGCTTTTCCTCCTTATGGATATTTAAAAGACCCTTATGACCATCATAAATTGATTGTTGATGAAAAAGCAGCTAATGTTGTAAAAAAAATATTTCAGTGGTATTTAGAAGGGTATGGAGTACAAAAAATTAGAAATATGCTTTATGAGCAAAGTATTGCTCCTCCTTCTGTTTATAAAAAAAATCAGTTTAAAACATTTTCACATACCAGTTTTCAAAAAAATATGGGAGAAGGCTATGGATTTTGGTCTGCATCTACTATTAAAAAAATGCTGAAAAATGAAGTTTATATAGGCTCTGTTGTACAAGGAAGAGAAAAAAAATTAAATTATAAAAGCAAAAAAGTAGTGGCTGTTCCAAAAAATCAATGGATTGTTGTTAAGAATATGCATGAGGCAATTATTGATAAATATGATTTTGATTTAGTTCAAAAATTGCAAAAACAAAACAGATATGAAACAAAACATAAAGCAAATATTGAAAAAAATATTTATTTATTTTCTGGAAAGGTATTCTGTAAATATTGTAAAAATAAAATGTTTCGTGTATTGGGAAGAAATGGAATTTCTTATTTATATTGTCAAGTATTTTCAAGAAGTAAAGGAAAACAATGCCAACATAACTCTATTAGAGATGATGAACTGGAGCAATTTGTAAAACAAGAGATAGATATGTTTATTTCAAAAAATGATTTTTATAAAATAATAGAAAACAGTATGGCATTTACTCATCTAAACTATGAAATTTTAAATAGTTTTGTAGACTATATAGAAATTGCTTGTAATCAAAATGAAAATGATATTGTAATACATTGGAATATGTAAATATATATTTAAAAATAAGTTTTGATTTCAAACACGTCATATGTGTGCCGTGACCATTGTCATCATAGGGAGTGATTTTATTTCCCACAAAATCACGAAAAGCGACAATTCTATTATATGGTAAAAGAAAATCTTCTACAGGAGAAATACCAGTATCTAATATAGCAATGCCAATGTTTTTCCCTTTATATGCTAGATTTTCTTTTTTATGAATGATATGTTTTGCTGTATCCATACATGCAGAAAGTACGGAATGTTCATTAATAGCTTGTTTATCAGCATAATGTGGCATATATAAAACTCCTTTTCTGTCTTTCTATATAGAATATGAAATATAAGTTTTTTTGGGAATTGTTTTTTAGTTATTTTTTTAAAAGACATAGCATAGTATGAAAAAGGGAGTAGAACAAAAGGGGGATACAAATGGAAAAAAAAGATGAGGAAACGATACAAAAAATGAAATTGATTTCTCAGCTTATGGGACAGCAATCACCAAAAGAATCAGAATTGTTAAAAATGATGGAAACAGCAAAAAAGATGCAACAATTTTTTGGTACAGAGGAAAATATACATAGTGAAAAAGAAAATTGGAAAAAAGATAATTTTACAAAATCAAAAAATACATTAACATCAAAAGAAGACATCAAACTTTTTGCAAGAACAAAAGAAGAAAATATGATATATGCTTCTATTCCTTTTTTAGACAGAGAATACCAAAAATATTTATACGTAATTGTAATATTACTAGAGATGAAAAGAGTATTACAAGGAGAATGGGGAGAAACATTGGAGGCTAGAAGTAAACAGAAAAACGATGTCAAAATAAGAAAAAGAAATTTATTGCAGGCACTTCGTCCGTATTTGACAAGTGAGGAAAAGCAAAAAATAGATTTTGTTATGAAAGCAATGGATATGAAAAACATTATGGAATGGAAGGAAGAAATATCATGAATGAAACTTTTTTACAAAGACCAGAATTTCAAAAACTTGGAAAACAAAAAGTTGCAATATTGCAGGAATTAGCACAGAAGGCAAAAGGTAAAGAACCTATGGAGCTTTTAGAGCTTTTACAAATATATGGTCAAAAATTGACAGGAGGAAATGCTATTGCACCAGCAGAAAGAATGGCATTAATTACTGCTATGGAAGAAAGCCTTGAAAATGAAGAAAAAATGCAGTTTCAAAAGGCAGTACAAATGTTAAAAATAATGGGAAAATTATAATGTAAAGTATAAAAAATAGATGTGTCTGCTGCCTGTTTAGGTAGTAGACACATAAATAAAAATATTTTCACTTTTCAAAATGTTATGATAATGATATAATAAATAATAGTTATTATGTAATCAATAAAGACACGATACAGCATGAACTTGTTTACATCAGTATCAGTGCCTTTTTATTTTACAAAATTTTAGCGTGTCTATGATGTGACACGCTGTTTTGAAAATTTTTTATATTCATTTTTTGCAACTATGGTAAAGAAACGCAATCTAATAAAAAAAGCAAAAGCAATGCGATATAAAAGCAGTTATGGTTTTCTGAAATATTTGCTGTATTTGTCTGTTGTATTTGTTCTGTATTACTTTGTTTTGATTCTGTTCCACAATAAAGTGTATTTTGAAAAGAAATAGGAATAGAACGGTTATATATAGAATACATAATATTCCTCCTTATATGATATAGAAACATTTTTACTATATTTCAGTATATGCATAATATAAGTATGATATTCAATCACTTCAATAGATTTCTAATAAGTAATTTTAATCAGTAGATAATATAGTGAATCTGGAATAAAATAGTATTGTTTTATACAATGTATTTGTAATAAATCTATATAGGAGTGTGTGAAAAAATACATAAGTCAAAAAAATTATAGAAATTTACAATATTGGAATTTGAAAGTAATACTTTTGATGTAATTAAGAGATATTTAAAATTATTATGATGAATTTATGATACTTTTGAAAAAGTGAAAAAAGCATATATTCAACCTTATTAAGAAAAGATTGATTTTTTAATGTTTCCAACAAAAGACATGAATATACAAACATTATAATGTTTAGAATTTTGGATAAATTAGATAGAATATAGAGGAAATTTTTGAATGTATGGTAATTAGTATAGTAAATTATATGCAAAACATAAATATCAAAACAATATTATATTTGAATAATAATTGAATTATGCAAAAAATATGCAAAAAATGTATTTATCACAGCGACAAATGGTATTGAACAAAAAACAAATAGTGCAGTTTTGCAATAACATAACAACATAAAAATTTCAGAAGGCAATATTGACGAATGTTATAATGTAGTGTAAAATAAAAAAATGTAGTTTCGATTTTTATGGTATTATGGTATACAATGAATATTTATACGAAATAAAATCGGATAACAGCAAAAGTATAGGAGGTAAGAAATGTTTAGAAATAATTTTAAATATAGTGATAAAACGAATTTATTGGAAAGTGCTTTTCAACCATATCCTTTGCAAGATGTAAAAGACCCTAATTTATTTCGAGAATATTTTCCCTATTCAGAAATACCTAAAGTAGTATTTAACTATAGAATTGTTCCTATGGATGTTCCCAATGAGTTATGGATTACAGATACAACATTTCGAGATGGACAACAGTCAAGGGAGCCTTATACAGTAAAACAAATTACAGAAATTTTTGATATGATACACAGACTATCAGGTAAAAATGGTGTCATTCGTATGAGTGAGTTTTTTTTATATACAAGAAAAGACCAAGAAGCAGTATATAAATGTTTAGAAAAGGGATATGAATTTCCAGAAATTACAAGCTGGATAAGAGCGTCAAAAAAAGATTTCCAATTAGTAAAAGAATTGGGACTAAAAGAAACAGGCGTTTTGGTAAGTTGTTCCGATTACCATATTTTTCATAAAATGCACATGACACGTCATCAAGCCGTAGGACATTATATTGGTATTGTAAGAGAGTGCATTGAAACAGGTGTACGTCCAAGATGCCATTTTGAAGATATTACAAGAGCAGATTTTTATGGTTTTGTTGTTCCCTTTGCTATGGAGCTTATGAATTTAATGGAAGAAACAGGAGTACCTGTTAAAATTAGAGCTTGTGATACATTAGGCTATGGAATCACTTATCCTGGTGCAGTATTGCCTAGAAGTGTTCCAGGTATCATATATGGCTTAAGACATCATGCTGGTGTACCTGCAAACCTTTTGGAATGGCATGGACATAACGATTTTTATAGGGCAGTAAATAATGCGTCTTATGCATGGCTTTATGGAGCAAGTACTGTAAATTGCTCTTTGTTAGGGATAGGAGAAAGAACAGGAAATACACCTTTAGAGGCTATGATTATGGAATATGCCCAAATTAGAGGTACATTAAATGGTATGGATACAAGAGTAATTACGGAAATTGCAGAATATTATGAAAAAGAATTAGGATATACCATACCACCTATGACACCTTTTGTAGGTAAAAATTTTAATGTGACAAGAGCAGGTATTCATGCAGATGGTATATTGAAAAATGAAGAAATTTATAATATATTTGATACTGATAAATTGTTAGACAGACCTGTTAGAATTGCTATTTCAAATACATCTGGTACAAGTGGCATTGCTCATTGGATAAATACATATTTTCACTTAAAAGGACAAGCAGCTGTTTCTAAAACAGATGATGTTGTTAATATAGTATATCAATGGGTAAATGAACAATATAATGAGGGTCGTGTAACAGTGATTACGGATGAAGAATTAGAACGTGTAACATTAAGAGCAATGGAACAAAAAGCTGATAAGCAAAATGAAAATTATTAAGGAGGAACAGTATAATGAATCAGCAAATTGAAAAAGCCAAAGAACGCTTTGGACAATTATTAGAAGAACAAATGGCAAGAGTAGAAAGAATGAAACAACAAAAAGATTTTGTGGATTATCAATCAAAACAGCAAATTGTAATAGGTATTGCAGGTGGTGATGGTATTGGTCCTGCAATTACAGCACAAGCAAAAAGAATTATGGAATTTTTATTAAAAGATGCTGTGGCAAGTGGTAAAGTAGTTTTTAAAATGATAAATGATTTGACAATAGAAAAAAGAGTAGAGGCAATGAAGGCGATACCAGATAATATTGTAGCAGAATTAAAGCAATGTGATGTCATATTAAAAGGACCTACTACAACACCAAGAGCAGGTGACCCATGGCCAAATATTGAAAGTGCTAATGTAGCAATGAGAAAAGAATTGGATTTGTTTGCTAATGTTAGACCAGTAAAAGTACCAGAACAAGGTATTGATTGGGTATTTTATAGAGAAAATACAGAAGGCGCTTATACATTAGGTAGTAAGGGTTTTGCTGTGAATGAAGATATTAATATTGATTTTACAGTGGCAACACAAGAAGGTACAGAAAGAATTATCAGAGCAGCATTTGAATATGCTAAAAAAAATAAAAAAACAAAAGTAACTGCTGTAACAAAAGCAAATATTATAAAAGCAACAGACGGCAAGTTTTTGGAGGTGTTTTATAATATTGCAAAAGAATATCAAGGAATTGAGGCAGATGACTGGTATGTTGATATTATGACTGCGAAATTAGTGGACGAAAAACGTCGTCAACAGTTTCAAGTAGTAGTATTGCCTAATCTTTATGGTGATATTATTACAGATGAAGCAGCAGAATTTCAAGGGGGCGTTGGTACAGCAGGCAGTGCAAATATTGGTAAAAAATATGCTATGTTTGAGGCAATACATGGTTCTGCTCCAAGAATGGTAGCAGAAGGAAGAGACATTTATGCAGACCCTTGTAGTGTGATTAGAGCAGTTGTTATGCTGTTGTCACATATTGGTTTTCAAGCAGAAGCAGATAAACTAGATAAAGCACTTGATATTTGTACACAAACAGAAAGAAAAGTATATACAACAGGTCGCTCAAATGGTGCAACATCTGCACAAGTTGCTGACTATATTATGGAAACGATAGAAAAGTTATGATATTATGGAGGAACTGTTAGCATGTGCTATTTTACTTTATCAAAATATTATAACAGAAGAAATATATCAAAAAAAATTAAATGAATTATTTTTAAAAGATATAGGAAATGAAATATTTTTAGAATTAGAATGGGAAACGAATATTAATGAAGCAATTATTTATATTTGTACACATATTAACTATAAAAATATAAATTATGAACAATTTGGAAAATTCCTTATGAAAATATTAAAAAAATATTATGAATGTTGTACCAATATAAAACAATTTTCAAATAAAATGTATTTGTTGTGGAAGAGCCTTCCAGGAAATATACAAGATAAACAACCGTTTTGCATACTTGGTTATGCAGATGACCCATTATCATGGGGAGATGAAGAACAAACTCGTTCTATTTATGAAAAAATGCTAAACTATTATCAAATAGCAAATAATATAAAGTGATAATTTAAAGAGTGTTGTTGTTCAACACTCTTTATTTATATAAAAAAGTGAGGAAGTAAAATATGAAAAAATGTATAATTAGTATGATAACAATATTATTGCTTTTTTGTTTTATGACAACAGTATATGCTGCTGATGAAATCAATATTATAGTGAATGGTAAAAAAGTAGAGTTTGAACAAAGTAAACCTTATATTTTTAGCAGAGATAATCGTACTGTTGTACCCATAAAAGAAATTGCGGAAGCAATTGAAGCAGAAGTGGTATATAATGAAGAAAAGAATATCATAACTTTTTCGAAAAGGTATGATGTTAATAATGGTGCTTTTTATGATGACTTTTTTGATGATGGAAAGGAATTTTTAACATTATACCAAGTTTCATTTCGATGTGGAGAATTAGCTTATTGGGTATATTTAGAAACATCTGATAGTAATGGAAATGTAACAGGTCAAGGAGAATGGTTTGGTATGGCAGACTGCATTTCTATATATGATGTGGATACAAAAACAGCATTTATTCCAATTAAATATGTTGCAGAAGAATTTGGTTATACTGTGGTATGGGACACTAAAACAGCAACTGTAACACTTTCTAATGAAAATACTAAAACAATGGGTCATAAATTGGGAAGTAAACAAAATCATGTTTTTTTGAGTAAAGTAATGCCAAATATACAAGCATTGAGTGAATGTGTGGAAGAAATGTTTTGTGCAGATGTAGATTTTAATGAAGAATATGCTGGAGTTTATCAAAGTGAGCAACAATATGATGATGGCAGTGGGCAGCCTATTATACTTTATAATGTAAAAGAAGAAGCACCAAAGGGAGATTATTTTGAAGACCCAACAAACAGTTCTTATTATTACGTACATAATTTTAAAACTAATGAAGAAGTACGACAATATTTGAAGAATTATATGACAGAGAATGTTATAAATAAATGGTTCCATAATGATTTTTTAGAATATAATGGAAATTTATATCTGCGTCGTGGCAGCAGAGGATATGGAGCAGTTGTATGTCATACACATAGCGGAAAATTTTTAGAACAAAAAAATGATAAATATTATGTAACAGTTGACTTTTTGTATTTTAATAATTTTGACCACAAGGAAATATTAGAATTTACAAAAATAGGAGAAAAATGGATAATAACAGAAATATATGAATTATAAAGATTACAACTCCTCTTTTTAGAGGAGTTGTATGTATTAATGAAACTCTTTTTGAATCGTTTCATATAATTGTTTTTGCTCCACTTCATGATTAGGTCGTTGGTCGATTAATACAATAAGCATAGCAGAACCTAATATAATTATACTACCTATTACTTTTTTTATTGTCATATCTTCTCCCATAAAAAGTACACCAATAATATTACTTGTAACAGGTTCAAAAAGACTAAGCATTGCTGCCATTGTAGCATTTAGATATTTAATACCAATTTGAAGTAAAGCAATAGCAACAAATGCAATTAATATACTGTTTAAAAACATAAAAAAGTAGGCTTGATGAGGTAAATTAAAATGTATACGATTTGTACAAACCCCAAAAAGTAGCAATCCTATTGCTGCAAATAAAGAAATAAAAAATGTTAATACCATGGAAGGTATTTCTCTTAAATTAAATTTGTCTATGCCTACCATATAAAATGCATTTGCTAAACCTGACAACACACTTAAAAAAATACCTAAATAGATATGATTGCTATTTTCACCTTTTTGGAAGAAAAATAAAATACCTATAATAGATAATATCAATGCTACTATTTTTGTTTTTACAAGTTTTTCTTTGAAGAATATAAAACAAATTAGTGCCACAAATACAGGATACAAAAAATGTAGTGTTGTTGCCATACTTGTACCAATAAAAGGATAAGAGGAAACTAATGTTAATGTAGCACAGCCAAGACCTCCACAAGAAATAACAGCAATAGAGAAAAGCTGTTTTTTTGTAATACGAAAACTGCATTTTTGTAAAAGTATAATAATAAATGTAATAGGTACTGCAAAAAAGTTACGAAAAAATGTTGTTGTTTCTGGAGTTGCACCATAGGAATATATTTTTTGTACGATAGCTGGAGCACATCCAAATAATGTAGCAGATATAATTGTGAATAAAATACCTTTTACTTTCATAGTAAATATCTCCTCATTTAAAAAATTGGTTCTATTATAATATGATTACAATAAAATACAAATATTTTTTGTATAAAAAAATTAAAAGTATCTATATTTTGCTTATCATATAACAATGATATAAAAAAAACAATAGATTTTTAAATAATATTATAATATATTGTAAACTTTGCAAATATATTGCAATTTTTATAAAAAGTAGCTATGATAGTAATAGTGTAGAAAAGCTTTTTATATATTAGGAGGACAGAATATGATAGAAATAAGATATTTAGATAAAAATGGTAATGGCGATGAAAAAGGAAATTATTTTGTTTATGAACAGGCTAAATCAATGGAACAGGCAGAAATTTTGGCAAAAGAAATGAATAGAAAAGGATTTTCAAACGTTACGATTATTGATGATGGAAAAGAAAGTTGGGAAACTTATAAAAAATGGTTAAAGCGTTCTTTAGATTTGACAAAAATGGTAGAACAAGATAATACTGCAACACCAGATGAAAAAATAGCATTAGAAGAAAAAATCAAAATGTTTCAATTATGTATAAATAAAATGGAAGAAATGGAAAAAGTATGGTAAATTAAACAATAATTCTTAATAAAAGCAGCGTTTTTATAAAAAATAAAAACGCTGTTTTTTATACAAAAAATAAATATATACAATAATATGAATCATTTTTTATTGTGCTTTATTACCAGTAAGTATAAAAATAAACAAAAAATAAATTATACTTTTTTTATTTATGACAACAATAACACCATTATTTACAAATAAGTAAAAAAGATATTGACAAAGTGACAATTTTTGTTATGATATTTAAGTGAAAATGATATAAAAAATGGAAAAAGTTATAAAGACATTTTTAACAACATAAAAAATGGAAAATCAAAAAATATTAAAAAGTAACGAAATGTACGACAATATTATATATAATATATTTTAAAAAATAGCTTGAAATACGTAGATATGTAAAAAAGAGTATATAATGTTGTAAGATATTATAAAATAACATTAGAAAAAAATGGTATATTTTTATGGTTATTCTATAAAAATAATTATTTATTTTGATTCTAAAAATTGTTATAAATCTATAAAATAATGAATAATTTTTATTTTATAGTAAAACAATACTATTTTTTTATAAAAAGAAAATAGTATTTTATGAGATTTATAGATAATTTTTTCAAAAAAAATACGACAAAATGAAAATATTTTTATAAATATAGTGTAATAGAAAAATTGTATATTTTTTTTAAATTTCTCTTTATTTTTTTGGTATTTTAGTATAAAATAGTAACTAGAGGAATAATATTATTTTTGTTATGACAATGAAATGAACAAAAGAGACTCGTATTTAAAAAGGATTCGGCGTACGTTTCATATACAAAACAAAATGACACGTAAAGGACAGTACACATACAATTTCGAGGTGAGGATAATGATTTCAAATCAGATTTTGCAGAATACTATTGACGGGTTAAAGAACATTACAAGAAAAGAACTGAGTGTTGTAGAAAAAGAAGGAAAAGTAATTGCAACAACAGAAGAAAATATGATAGGAAGACAGATTGAAACAGTAGAAAATTTTGTAAGTTCTCAAGCAGAAAGTCAATTAATACTGGGATATCAGTATTTTAAAATTTATGATAATGGGGTACCAGAATATGTGATACAAGTAAAGGGAGAAGATGAAGAAGGCTATAAAATTGGGAAAATAGCTGCTTTTCAAATACAAAGCCTTTTAGTAGCATATAAAGAAAGATATGATAAAGATAATTTTATTAAAAATCTGCTTTTGGATAATTTGCTTTTAGTAGATATTTACAGCAGAGCAAAAAAACTTCATATTGAAAATAACATTCGCAGAATTGTTTATTTAATAGAAACAAATATTGATAAAGAAATGAATGTAGTAGAAATTGTAAGAAGTATTTTTCCAGCAAAAACAAAAGATTTTGTAACAGCTGTAGATGAAAAAAGTATTATACTAGTAAAAGAACTAAGAGAAAAAGAAAATATGGACGACATTGAAAAAATAGCAAAAACAATAGCTGATATGTTGAATATAGAAATGAATAGCAAAGTATTTATTTCTATTGGCACTGTTGTGAGTGATTTAAAAGATGTTTCTCGTTCTTATAAAGAAGCAAAAATGGCTTTAGAAGTAGGTAAAATATTTGAAACAGAAAAGCATATTGTAAATTATGAAAGATTAGGAATAGGGCGCTTAATTTATCAATTGCCGTTGCCATTATGTAGAATGTTTATAAAGGAAGTATTACATGGTTTAACAATAGATGATTTTGATGATGAAACATTAGCAACAGTAAATAAATTTTTTGAAAATAATTTGAATGTTTCTGAAACTTCTCGACAGCTTTATATTCATAGAAATACATTAGTATATCGTTTAGACAAACTGCAAAAAATGACAGGACTAGATTTGCGCAATTTTGATGATGCCATTATATTTAAAATTACATTGATGGTAAGTAAATATATGATTTATATGGATAAAATGTCATATTAATAATATATGAATTTTTGACAATATTATATAAAAAATTTATTTAAAAGTTTTAAATTTGATTAATTTAAAAAAGTTTATAAAATACAGGGGGTAGGGGATTGCACCTACCCTTTGTCTATGCTATAATTTTTAAGCGAGAAATGATGTAAATATGGTAGAATCAGTAATAGTATGTATTAAAAAAGGACAATAAAAGGACAAGCTGATATTTTATAAGACATCAGTAGTATTACTTATAGGGTAAAAATATTTACTAATGTTGTTTCGTATAAAATACCACAAAACAGTAAATTTGTAAAATAAATTTACAAACATATTTAACTTTTGCCCAAGAAACAGGAGAGGAAGATTTTTTTGATAAATATAGAACACGTATCAAAAGTATATCCAAATGGTTCGGCAGGTGTAAGAGATATTTCTATACACATAAACAAAGGTGAGTTTGTATTTTTTGTTGGTTCTAGCGGTTCTGGTAAATCTACATTAATCAAATTGCTTTTAAAAGAATTAGACCCAACAGAAGGAAAAATTACAATCAATAATGTTATAACAAATGATTTACCCAGAGAAAAAGTACCTTATTTAAGAAGAAACCTTGGTGTTGTATTTCAAGACTTTCGTTTATTGCCAAACAAAACAGTATATGAAAATGTTGCGTTTGCTATGCAGGTAATTGAAGCACCTTCTAAACAGATACGACGAAACGTTCCAGCAGTACTTTCTCTTGTGGGATTGGCAAAAAAATCAAGAAGCTACCCTAGTCAGCTTTCTGGAGGAGAGCAGCAAAGAACAGCATTAGCAAGAGCGATTGTAAATAATCCACCAATATTGATTTGCGATGAACCAACAGGAAATTTAGACCCAAGTACAGCATGGGATATTATGGATTTGCTGGAAGATATCAACAGACGAGGTACAACAATTGTCATGGCAACTCATGCAAAAGATATAGTTGATATGATGCAGAAAAGAGTTGTGACATTAAGACGAGGACAAGTGATTCGAGATATTCAAAAAGGTGGTTATGGAGATGAAACCGAGTTCAATTAGATACTATTTTAAAGAAAGTTTTACAGGCTTATTAAAAAATAGATTGATGACAGTTGCATCTATGGCAACAGTAGCAGCTTGTATATTGATTATGTCTTTTTCTTATTGTATGGTAAATAATTTGCAGTATATGTTGTCACAACTGGAGGATAGTATTGGTATTGCAGCATTTATGCCAAGTAATGCAACAGCAGAGCAAGTAGAAAATGTCAAAAAAGAAATTGAAAGTATAGAACATGTTTCAGAGGTAGAATATGTTTCTCCAGATGCAGCATTAGAAGATTTGAAAAAGGAATTGGATGCAGATGATATATTGGCAGGATTAGAAGGAGAAAATAATCCTCTTTCAAATTCTTTTAATATTTCTATTGATGATATTCAAAATCAGCAGCCTGTATTGCAAAAATTGAATGAGATAAAACAAAGAGGCGACTTAGAAAATATAAAAGATGCTCATTCTGAAACAGAGGTACTGATTAAAATTAATACAATTATTACAGTAATAGGTATTATAGTTATTGCCATATTAGTCATCATATCTGTAGTAATTATAGTAAATACAATTAAAATTTCTGTATTTACAAGAAAAACAGAAATTAATATTATGAAATATGTTGGTGCAACAGACTGGTTTATACGCTGGCCTTTTATTATAGAAGGCGTGTTAATAGGATTATTGGGAGCTTTAATACCTATGTTGATTGCATGGCCAGCTTATGCAAAGTCTATTAGTATGATTTATGATTTTTTTCCAATTATTAAAAACATGGTTACATTTCGAGATAGTAGTGAAATTTTTTCCATATTGTTGCCATTTGCGTTAGTATTTGGTATTTTGCTTGGTGTGATAGGCAGTGTGACATCTATTAGAAAACATTTAAAGGTATGAAAAATAAAGGAAGGCGTTTTTTATGAAAAAAAGAATAAAATGTATGATGAGCTGTTTACTTGTTGTTTGTCTTTTTCAGCCTTGCTATCAGGTGTTGGGGGCAAAAACAATTAACCAATTACAACAGGAGAAGAATCAATATCAGCAAAATAAAAAAAATGCACAGAACGCCTTGCAGCAAACACAGCAAAAACAAAAAACAATTACAGAAGAAATTGCACAGTTAGATAAAAGTGTAGCAGAAGCACAGGACGAATTAGAAAGAGTCAACAGCAGACTAGAAGAAACACAAAAAAATTTAGAGCAAGCACAAAAAGACTTAGCAGAAGCAACACAAAAAAAAGAAAGTCAAATGAGTACATTCCGCCAAAGAGTAAAATTTATACATGAAAATGGTTCTGTAGGGTATTTAAAGGCAATTATGCAGGCAGAAAGTATTACAGATATGATTAGTCGAGCGGAATATATACACCAAATTATGGATTATGATAAAAATACATTGGAAGAATTAAAAAGGAACCAAAGTATTATTGAAGTAAAGGAAAAAGAAATTACAATAGAACGTGATGAAGTTGCTGTTTTAGTAACACAGCAAAAACAAAAAAGTGATGATTTAGAAAAAAAATTAGCAGAGAAACAAAAAGCATCTGAACAATATCGCATGGACGCAAAAAAATATGAAGAAGAATTAGCATCTTGGGAACAAGCAAGTGCAGAAGTAGAACGCCTTATTAATGAGGCAAACAGAAAAGCAGCAGAAGAAGCAAAAAGAAGAGCAGCACAAGCAGCAGCACAAAATCAAAGCAAAACCAGCAGTAAAACATCATCATCATTTGGTGGTGGTGCAGCTATGGGAAATGTGACATATACAGGAGGACAGTTTGCTTGGCCTGTTCCTGGACGTTCTTACATAAGCAGTGGATATGGTTATAGAAATAGACCAATAGGTAGTGGAAGAGAATTCCACACAGGGTATGATATACCAGCACCTACTGGCTCTAACATTGTAGCTGCTGCAGATGGCACTGTAATTACAGCAGGCTATGTAAATGGATTTGGATATACTGTTATGATTAACCATGGTAGTGGACTAGTAACATTATATGGACATAATTCAAAATTAAACGTATCTGTAGGACAACAAGTAACAAAGGGGCAAGTAGTTGCAAAATGTGGTAGTACAGGAAATTCTACAGGTCCTCATTGTCATTTTGAAGTTAGAAAAAATGGAAAGCATACTAGCCCAGCGTCATATCTTGGTGTATAGATAATATTTTTCAGTGTGTTAAGGGGAATCACAAAAGTGAATCCCCTTTTTGTAAATTGTATTTTAAGTACTCTTGCTTTTATAGCATATTATACTATTTTTGACCATAGTATACAAAAGAGGAGAAACAAAGTATAAAGTGAGGCGAGAAATTTGGAAAAAAAGGATTTTGCAAAAGGGTTTTTATCAGGTGTTATTGCTATTGCATTATGTGTGACAGGAGGAAAAGGTGTTTCTATTGCACAAGGATTTGTTACGGGTAATATGTCTGTAGATACAAAAATAAAAACTATACAAAGATATATAGATAATTATTATGTGGAAGAAGCAGACAAAAAGGATATGGAGGAAATGATGTATGCAGGACTGGTAGCAGGATTAGGTGATCCCTATACATCTTATATTCCAAAGGACAGTTTGCAGAATTTTATGGATGATGCAACAGGAGAATTTGTAGGAATTGGTATTGAATATACAAAAGACCCAGTGGATGGTAATATTATTGTTGCAGCACCTATTGAAGATTCTCCAGCACAAAAAGCAGGTATACGTCCAAATGACAAAATTACAAAAATTAATGGAGAAAATATTTCTCCTATGGATACGCAGGAAATACAAAATAAATTTAAAGGAAAAGAAGGTACAAAAGTAACGCTTACATTATTTAGAGCAAGTACAGGGGAAACATTAGAAATAGAATTGATAAGAGCACAAATTGAAACTACTACCGTGAAGGGCAAAATGCTTGAAAATGATATCGCCTATATTAAAATAACAAGTTTTAAAGAGAAAACATATGAGCAGTTTATGAAAATATATAAAGATATGAAAAAGCAAAATATGAAAGGACTTGTAATTGATTTAAGAAATAATTTAGGTGGACTGGTGAATGTGGTTTCTGATATAACAGATGAACTTGTACCAGAAGGTACACTAGTATATACAATAGATAAACAAGGCAATAGAGAAGATACTGTTTCAGATAAAAATTGTGTAGATGTGCCTTTAATATTGCTAGTAAATGAATATAGTGCAAGTTCTTCTGAAATTATGGCTGGTGCTGTACAGGATATGGGTGCAGGAAAATTGGTTGGTACACAGACATTTGGAAAAGGTCTTGTACAAGGGCTGTATTTTTTAAGAGATGGCTCTGCATTAAAAATTACAATACAAAAATATTATACACCAAAAGGTGTATGTATACATGGTGTAGGCATTACACCAGATTATGAAGTAGAATTGCCTGAAGAATATCAATATTCTGTTACCATTCCAGAAGAAAAAGATACACAACTTCAAAAGGCGATTGATATATTAAAACAAGAAATAAAATAATAAATATAAAGTAATACTGATGCTTATAACATTGGTATTACTTTTATTTTTGTTCCATATTTAATATAGCATAATATATAATGAAATCATTTATATCATATTATATAGAGTATTGTACTATATTTTTATATTTTGTCATTAAAAAGAAAAAGAAAAAGTGAGAAATGACTTTCTTTCTGTTTCAGCATTGGTTATAATGATATGAGGTATAATGAAATAAAAAATATGTCAATAATGGCATATAAAATATAGATAGTATTAAAAGGAGAATGTCAATGCTGAATTTTATGGGGTTTGGTGAAAATATAGGAATTGATTTAGGAACAGCAACTGTGTTGGTATATATCAAGGGACAAGGAATTGTAATTAGAGAGCCATCTGTTGTAGCAATAGATAGAGACACTAATACAATATTATCTGTAGGGGAAGAGGCACGTCGTATGCTGGGAAGAACACCTGGTAATATTGTAGCAATCAGACCCTTAAGAGAAGGTGTAATATCAAATTACGAAATTACAGAAAAAATGTTAAAGTATTTTATACAGAAAGCAATAGGAAAGCGTTCTTTTGTAAAGCCAACAATAGCTGTTTGTGTGCCAAGCAGTGTAACAGAAGTGGAAAGACGTGCAGTAGAAGACGCAACAAGACAAGCAGGCGCAAGACGTGTGCATATTATTGAAGAACCTATTGCTGCCGCAATAGGCTCTGGTATTGATATATCAAAAGCACATGGTAGTATGGTTGTAGATATTGGCGGCGGTACAACAGATATTGCGGTTATATCATTAGGGGGCACTGTTGTAAGTACATCACTAAAAATTGCAGGAGATAATTTTGATGATGCTATTATAAAATATATGAGGAAAAAACATAATGTACTGATAGGAGAAAGAACAGCAGAAGATTTAAAAATTAAAATCGGTACTGCATATGAAAGAAGTGTACCAGTTAGTTTGGATGTAAGAGGAAGAAATTTAATTACAGGATTACCTAAAAACATTACTGTAACATCAGATGAAATGCATGACGCATTGAGAGAGTCTGTTACAGCAATTTGTGAGTCCGTTCATAATGTACTTGAAAAAACACCTCCAGAACTTGCATCTGACATTGCTGATAGAGGCATTGTTATGACAGGAGGAGGTAGCCTTTTGTATGGCTTGGACAAGCTGATTACAAGTACAACAGGTATTAATGCTATTGTAGCAGAGGATTCTGTTTCTTGTGTGGCAATAGGTACAGGACAATATATAGAATTTTTGACAGAAGGAAAAAGAGGAGCAGAATTATCATCTAAAAAAATGTTTGACAAAGAAGATTACTAAAAATATATAGTGTAGGGATATCGAAAGAGATATCCCTATTTTAAATAGTGTATTAAAATATAATTTATGTTGTATGACAAATATATACTATAATAGTAGTGTAAGCAATACATACAAATAGGAAAATGAACTTTTCCATTTTTTGTATTTTTTAGGCACAAATAAATTACTATTGTTGTAAAAATTAGTTATAAAATGTATTTTTCTTTTTAACTATTTTAAAAAATATAAAGTTAAATATAGAAAAAATTACAAAAAAAATATAAAACGTCATTTTGTATAAAAAAAAGCAGAAATTATTGTACAAAAATAAATGAAAAACTGCAAAAAAATAATGCACTATACTAAAATATGTGATATAATAAAAAACAGAAAACAGAAAATCGTATGGTATGCACAACAATATAGTGACAAATCATATTGTTTTCTGTTCATCATTTGCCGGAAGGAACGACGAAAGAACTTCCTTTTTGAAAAAACAAATAGGGCAGGAACTTGTCCGATTTTATGCCTGTGAAAACAGGAAGCCTTTTTGTTATAATTTATAATCGAAAGGGTAGTTCAAAATATTAACCCCAAATTTATATTAATATTTTTTTAAGACGTAGGAGGTCAAAAATTAATTATGAACGCTTACATGGAAAGAGTTATTGAACAAGTAAAAGTAAGAAATAATGGAGAACCTGAATTTATTCAGACAGTAGAAGAAGTTTTTAAATCTTTGGAACAAGTAATCGAAAAACATCCAGAATATGAAGCAAGCGGATTGTTAGAAAGATTAGTTGAACCAGAAAGAGCAGTTTCCTTCAGAGTAACATGGGTAGATGATGCAGGAAAAGTAAATGTAAACCGTGGATTTAGAGTACAATTTAGCAGCGCTATTGGACCTTACAAAGGTGGTCTTCGTTTCCATCCATCTGTATACATTGGTATTGTTAAATTCCTTGGTTTTGAACAAATTTTCAAAAACAGCTTAACAGGTTTGCCAATCGGTGGTGGTAAAGGTGGTTCTGACTTTGACCCACGTGGTAAGAGCGATGCAGAAATCATGAGATTCTGCCAAGCTTTCATGACAGAACTTTACAGACACATTGGTCCAGACGTAGACGTTCCTGCTGGTGACATCGGTGTTGGTGGTAGAGAAATTGGTTACTTATATGGACAATATAAAAGAATTAAAGGCTGCTGGGAAAATGGTGTATTAACAGGTAAAAACTTTGAATTTGGTGGTTCTTTAATTAGACCAGAAGCTACAGGATTTGGTGCTACATATTATGTAAATGAAGTATTAAAACATGAAGGCGACACATTTGAAGGCAAAACAGTTGCTATATCTGGATTTGGTAATGTTGCTTGGGGTGTTTGCCAAAAAGTTGCTGAATTAGGTGGCAAAGTTGTTACAATTTCTGGTCCAGACGGATATGTTTATGACCCAGATGGTGTTGTAACAAAAGAAAAAATTGATTATTTAGTAGAAATGAGAGTTTCTGGACGTGACAGAGCTCAAGACTATGCTGATAAATTTGGCTGCAAATTTGTTGCAAAAACAAAACCTTGGGGCGAAAAAGTTGACATTGCTATGCCTTGTGCAACACAAAACGAAATTACTATGGATGAAATCAAAAAAATCATTGGCAATGGTACAAAATACTATATTGAAGTTGCTAATATGCCTACAACAAATGAAGCTCTTGAATATGCTCAAAACCAACCTGGCGTAATCGTTGCACCTTCTAAAGCAGTTAATGCTGGTGGCGTTGCTGTTTCTGCTCTTGAAATGAGCCAGAACTCCATGAGATATAGCTGGGAAGCAGAAGAAGTTGATGAAAAATTAAAAGGTATTATGAAAAATATCCATAAAGTATCTGCTGAAGCAGCTGAAGAATATGGCTTAGGTTATGACTTAGTTGCAGGCGCTAACATTGCAGGTTTCAAAAAAGTTGCATCTGCTATGATGGCTCAAGGTTTAGTATAATTTATGATTTAAAAAAATTCAAAAAGGAAGTACAGCGTTCACAGACTTCAAAAAACCTCTATGGAGAAATCCATAGAGGTTTTTGTAATATAATAATAAAATAATTTCATTGTGATAAAAGGAGAATATATTTTGATAAATTTAATATGTAAGGGAAGTATAGAAAGTATGGAAAATGAAAAGGTAGGTGTAGTGTCTGTAGTATTTATTAGTTACGATGCTGGTATATCAAAACAAAAATTGCAAGAATATATAAAAAATGATACAGAAAATATTTATATGTTGTATTGTGTTCCTTTAGATACAGATTTAACAACATTAGAGCATTATCCTTCCATAGCGATTACGAAAGATGATTTGATGTAATTGATATTATAAATACAGTTATACAATGTAAAATTTAAATAATAAATAAAGGAGGAAAATTATGAAAAAACTTTTGATACTATTTTTTATATTTATATTACAATTTAATAGTGTTATATTTGCAAAAACAATACTACAACAAGATGTTAATATGATAGAAATGGAAGTTGCAGAGCAGTTAATTGAAAATTATTATAACGGAGTACCAGAAACAAAAATAAAAGTAGATTTGAATATTGTTAGTGTACAAAGAATTTATTTATATGTATATTCTGTGATACCAGAAAGACTAAATGTGAAATCAAATATTAAAAATCAACAACTATGGATAGAAACAAGAAAAAATCAAAATCATGAACATTCTATACAAAAATCAAAAGAAATTAATAAAAGTATATTAAACGAAAATATGACAGAATTAGAAAAAATAACAGCAATACATGACTGGATTGTGTTTCATACAGAATTTGATACACAAACAGCAAAAACTGCAACTGTCATTAATGATGAAAATATATATGCTTTTTGTGCAAATGGTGTTTTTGCACATAAAAAAGCAGTTTGTTCTGGATATGCAGCAGCGTTTAAAATGATGTGTCAAGAGGCAAATATACCATGTTTTACAATAAATTCTCGTATCAAAAATCATACGTGGAATGTAGTTTATTATGATGAAGCATGGAGATTTATTGATGTAAGCAGAGAAAACAGAATAAAAAATCCTGTTAATATATTGAGTATTTATTCCTATTTTATGTTGAATGAAAACGAATTACCTCAAAAAACACATCAATTAGATGAATTTTCTCAAAAAACACTTAGCTTAAATGAATATATTGCTTTTTATAATAAGTATACGAATAAACAGCATGATTCTAATGTAAAAAGTGTTCATACAGATATTATGAAACAATTAGCAGAAAAAGATAATAGTTATGCTATGTTTGAATTAGCAAAAATATATGAAAATGGTACATATGATGTAGAAAAAAGTGAAAAAGATAGATTTCAATGGTATTATAAAGCAGCAGTTTTAGGACATACTGTTGCACAAAATAATCTTGCCTATTGCTATAAAAATGGTATAGGAATTCAAAAAAATGAGTTTTTAGCTTTTCAATGGTATCAAAAAGCAGCAGAAAAAGGATTTCATATTTCTCAAGTACAAATGGGTCATTTTTATAGATTAGGTTTGGGAGGAATAAGCAAAAATATGGAAACTGCAAAAAAATGGTATCAAAGGGCAGCAAAGCAAGGTAATGCTACAGCAGATGAGATGCTGAAAAAATATTTTTAAATGAATAAACACATTTATTTAAAATAATATATAATTTATATTTGCTAATTAAAGTGAATAAGTTAAATTTCATTAGTCAATCTTTCTATTAAGAGTATTTAAATAAGTATTTTTAAAGAGAATTTTTTCATTTTTGAAAAATTCTTTTTTTGTTTTGCTAATGATTTTTGTATAATGTATTTTTTTACAGAAAAAATAGTTTTATTAAAATAATTGCAGTAAAATAGATAGGTATGTGATAAAATAGAAACGGTTATAATTCGTAAATATAGGAAGGTGAAAATATGGGCGTATTAGAAAGTTTAGAACCAAAATCAGTATTTTATTTTTTTGAAGAAATTTGTAGTATCCCTCATGGAAGTAGAAATGAAAAAAAATTAAGTGATTATATTGTTCATTTTGCTGAAAAAAGAGGACTTTATTACAAACAAGATGAACAAAATAATGTATTGATAAAAAAGAAAGCAACACAAGGATATGAATCAAAACCAACGATAATATTACAGGCGCATATTGATATGGTATGTGAAAAAAATGGTAATGTAGAACATGATTTTGAAAAAGATGGTTTGAAATTGATAATAGAAGATGGAAAAATAAAAGCAGATGGAACAACACTAGGTGCAGACAATGGTATTGGTGTAGCATATATGCTTGCTATATTAGATGCAGAAAATATTGCTCATCCAGATATAGAGGCAATATTTACAACAGAAGAAGAAATAGGTATGGGAGGTGCAAAAGAATTTGATGCAAGCGATTTAAAGGGAAAAATATTTATTAATCTGGATTCTGAAGAACAAGGAGAATTAGTAATTAGCTGCTGTGGAGGAAATAAAACAAATGTTTTACTTCCAATTGTATGGGAAGAAACACCTGAATGGGGTATACCTTATTTATTAAAAATAACAGGATTAAAGGGTGGTCATTCTGGAACAGATATTCATTTGCAAAGAGCAAATGCAAATAAATTGATGGGAAGAATACTTTTGCAAATTTTTAACGTATATGATATTAGAATATGCAGTATTTTAGGTGGAGAAAAAGATAATGCTATACCACGAGAGGCAGAAACAGTGCTTTTATTAAAATTAGATGATGTAGAAGCAATTAAAAAAATGATGACATTATTAAATAAAGCGTTGTGTAATGAATATAAGCAGTCAGAAAATAATATTTCTGTTTCATTATTACCTATGACAGAAAAAGTAGGAGAATGTTTTTCAAAGGATACTGTTAAAAAATTGATTTCTATATTACTTTTATTGCCTTATGGTATAGAAACAATGGATACTTATACCGATTTAGTAGAAAGCTCTAGCAATATTGGCGCAGTAAAAACAGAAGAACAACATATTATATTTTGCAATGCTATTAGAAGTTCTGTTGCAAGTAAACAAAGATTTATAACACAAAAAATAGATATTATTGCAAAGCTGACAGGAGCAGAAACAAAAGTAACAGGAGAATATCCTGAATGGCCTGCAAAAAAAGAATCTCATATTTGTAAGGTATGTCAACAAATATATAAAGAATTATACAAACAAGAATTGGTAATTACATCTGTGCATGCAGGATTAGAATGTGGTATATTTAGTGGCAAATTAAAAGATATTGATATGGTTTCATTTGGACCTAATATTACAGGAGCACATTCTCCAGATGAAAAAGCAGATATTGATTCTATTATAAAAATATGGGAATTTTTGTTAAAAGTAATTGCTTATAAAAATTGATAAAGAAAGGAAAATAATATGAAACTACCTTGGGATAAACAATATTTAAAAATATCGTTTCATGTAGTATTTACAGTATTATTAATATATATATTGGCTGGTATTGCAGGTAATTTGTCATCTGTAAAAAGAATTGTATTTGCTACTACATCAAAAATGATTTCTGTATTTGCACCTGTATTAGTAGCATTAATATTTTCATTTTTGATGAATCCTATGGTAGATTTTTTTCAAAAAAAGTGGGAGAAATACACACCTACAACATATAAAACATTTCCTACAAGAAAAAGAGGTACAGCAACAGTCTATATATTATGTCTACTTATTGTTTATGGTGCAATACAATATGCTGTTCTGAAAATTGGCTCAACAGATATTACATCGTTAGCAGACAAAATTAATGCTTATATACAAGATTTTAGTGATTTTTTTGTTTTGATTAGTGTAAAACTAGCAGAATATGGTATGTTTCAAAATGTAGAGGGTATACTTTCAGGTTGGACAACTAATATTTCTGAATTGCTTCAAGCAAGTGTTATGAGTGTAGCAAATTCTGTTTCAAAAGCAGGAAGCTGGGCAATTAATTTAGTATTAGGATTAACCATTGCATTTTATATTTTAGAAGAAAAAGAAAAAATACTATATTGTTGCAAAAATATAGTAAATGTATTCTTTAGTAAAAAAAATGCATATATCATAAAGGATTTTTGCAGATTGGTAACAAGTACATTTTCTGGTTATATTACAGGACAAATGACAGATGCATTCATTATGGCGATATTGATTAGCATTAGTTTTACAATAGCAAAAATACCTTATGCGATTATGATAGGTATATTGTCTGGATTTTCTAATTTAATACCTTATGTAGGTGCAGTAATGGCGTTTTTGCTTTCTGTTGCTATGGGGCTTTTGAGTGGAGAGCCTATAAGGGCACTGTATGCAGTAATTATTGTACTTGTATTACAACAGGTAGATAGTATATTGATAGTGCCTAAAGTAGTAGGAAAAAGTGTAGAACTGCACCCTGCATTTGTAATAATATCTCTTACAGTATTTGGTGGTCTATTTGGTATATTAGGTATGATTGTTGCTGTGCCATGTGGAGCATTGATTAAAACATTTGCTGTAAGAATTTATGAAAGAAAAAAGCAATCTACTATAAACAGTAGTAACAATCCATTATAATTAAAATGAGCAGAACAAAAACAGCAGAGGAGAAATGAAATATATGCTTGAAAAAAGAAATAAGAAGTTTTTAATCATAATAATGCTGCTGTTTTTTGTTTGCTTTTTTATTATGTATTACAATGAATTTATTAAAAAGGAAAATATATCAATTATTATATTAGAGTGTGCATTGCTTTTACTTTTTTATAAAAAAAGAAAAGTATGGGCATTTTGGTGTTGCTTTTTACTATTTTTGTTTTACATAGCACATACAGAGCTACCTATGATTTATAGACAGATATTAAGTACTATACTTTTTTTATTAGTAGGCTGCTTTTTACTTTATCTATATTATAAAACAAACAAAGAAATTTATGTTACACCTGCTTGCTTTTGTATGATATTTAGTTTATTTGGATTGATTTTAGTATTTCCTTTTTTTGATAGAAAGAATATTTGTATACTTTTATTAATTTGTTTAGCACTAGTTTGGTATATTTCTCATAATATTAAAAAAAATAAAATAATAGAAAGTTTTATAAAAAGTTTCATTATATTTACAATAACACTTTATTTTTTACAAATATAAAATCCTTTTTTTTTACTAGGATTTATGTTAAAATAAATTACGATAATATAAACATAAAAATATATTACAAATATAGTATATACTATCAATTTGCATACAAATGCTAGAAAGGCGGAAAAAAATGGGTGAAAGAGGCTTAGTCATTAACACAAAAGACCATTTAGCTGTAATACAAATGACAAGAACAGAGGCTTGTGGACAATGTCGTGCTTGTTTGGCTGGTATGAAAAAAGAAGAAATGATTATTGAAGCAGACAATGAATGTAATGCTAAAGTAGGCGATTGGGTAATTATGGAACTACGAAATAATAGTTTTATAAAAGCTGTGCTTATTATGTATGGTATTCCTATGATAGCACTTATAATAGGAATTGTACTAGGGTACTATATTTTATATTCATATATTGCCATAAATAGAGAAGTATTATCATTTGGTATGGGATTGCTTTTTACAGCATTGGCATTTTTATGGATTCGTAGCAAAGAGTCTACATGGGATAAAAAGAAAATTCGTCCTGTAGCAACAAAAATTACAACAGAAAAAGAATGATGAAATGTAACCTCCCATGATATTTGTCCATATGATAAACAAAGTGCAAATATTAGGGAGGTGTAATTATATGAAACAAAAAGCATTATACTATCATGAAAAAGGCTATAACTGCTCTTTTGTAATATTAAAAGCAGGTGCAGAAAAATATGGTATAGATTTGCCTGAAGAGGCAGAACAAAGTTGCTGTGCTGTGAGTAGTGGTTTTGGTGTGGGAAGTATTTGTTGTGCTTTAGTAGGTGCGGTGCTTTTGTTTGGACTTTTGTTTTCAGAAGAAAAAGCAAAAACATTACGTATGCAGTTGTTTGTATTGTTTCATGATAAATACGAATCATTAAATTGCTGTGCTATTTCTGCACATAGACAGGATTGTATAGAAGTAATAGGTGATATTGCAGTATTAACAGAAGATTTGATTGAAAAAAACAAATTATAAATAGATTACAAAAAAACACAATAATATTTTTTATGTTAATGTTAGAAAATATAAAATAACAAAAGGAGGAAAAGGCATTGTATACTTTATTAGCTTATGCCTCAAAATATGGCGCAACAAAACAAAATGTACCTATATTGGCAAAAATGCTTGATGGGAAAGTGGATTGTGTTGATTTAAAGGAAACAAAAGAAGTGGATTTTTCAAAATATCATAAAGTAGTAATATTTAGTTCTATTTATGCAGGTGATGTCCCAAAATATGTAAAAAAATTTGGAAAAAAGTATCAACAAGAATTATTAGAAAGGCATTTTGGTATTTGTTTTTGTTGTATGACAGAAATTTATAATCAAATTAAGGGGTATGCTCTAAATAGTTTTACAAGAGATTTAGTAAATCATGCAGCTTGTATTGCATCGATAGGAGGATTTTTTCAGTATAATAAAATGACTTCTGTTGAAAAAAAGTTACTAAAAGTTGCAACTAAAAATCAAGCATATTTAAAAGGAAAATTAATACAATTAGATGGAAAAACAAATTTTTCTACTATAGAAGAATATAAAATACAGGCATTTGCAAATAAAATAAATAGTATTTTGATATCAGAAGAAGTATAAAAATGATTGTATCAGAAATAAAATACCCTCTACCCATATAGGTGAGGGTATTACTAACATTTTATAAAAAATAATATTTGAAAAATTAATATATATTTGTTTATTACTAATAAAAACAAATACCCTCTATGTAATTATTTGAGGGTATAACTTTTTTATAAATGAAATGTATCAATATTTAATATGTATTTATAGCTCAAGAGGCGGCTGCTCATTTTGTTCAAATAGAGAAGAAGATATTTCTGGCTGCATATTTTGTGGCTGTTCATCAGTATCATTTTGCTGTGATGATATATTATTTTCTGTTTCATTTTCTGTATTATTTTCGTTTTGCTTTTCATTATTATTTTGTTTTTCAATATCACATTGGAGTGATTCTAATATAGCAATACGTTCTTTTAATGCTTGGTTTTCTAATTCCAATGATGCCACTTGCAATGTTAAATTTTGTTTTTCGGCTTCTGCTTGGTTGTGTTTTTCTCTCCAGCGCATATTTAGATTTGCAATTTCTTCTCCTCTATGTATTAGTAGTTTTGTTAATTCTTCTATTTTTTGACTATTTGTCATAGAAAAAGTGGAAAGATCATCAATAGATTCTGGATGTTCTTTAGAAGCTGCTATAATATCGTTTGTTAAAAGTGTAATAGAGGGTGTTGCTGATGTAAAAACAGCAATTTGATAGCCGTTTTGTGCATCACCAAATGCTTCAGAAGTATTCAATATTGTGTTTTCTTCTGACATAAATTCACCCTTGATACAATGATAAGGAAATAATGCAGTATATTGCTCTATAGGACTGAAACTATTGCCATTGTTTAAAGATTCACAACAATAAGGCTGACCATTTGCAATCCATAATAATTGTAATTTTTGGTTTTGCTGAAATATTAAACATTGTTCACAAGAACTACTTTCCCATAATATACGTGGCGCACTGATAGAGGAAGATTGCTTATATTGATATATCACTTGACTGCGAAAAAGACCTTTTACAATATAAAGTAAATGTATTCTTTCTCTATCTTGTATAATAGACAAGTCAGAACAAGGATAAGGAGTTTGTATAATAGGGTACATACTGCCTATAGTGGATGGAGAAAGAAGCATTTCTCTTACAGTAATAATATTTCGTGCAGTACGATAATAAAGAAGTATATGCCTTTGATGTCTTTTTCCAGTTAAAAAGGGTGTTTGTCCAAAGGGCAAAAAACGGTCAATCTGACAAGGCTTTTCCCATTTTCCATTACGAAATACAGTATAAATAAGTGCATGGATACCTGTTGTTTCTGTAGGCAGATGATAAAAAAGATGTAATGCATTTTGGTCAGGTATCATAAAAAATTTTGTTTGACTTAAATCCCTTTTTTCTATAGAAATTTGTTTTCTATCCCATTGTGCAAAGTCTTTTGTTTTTATTAAATATAATTCTCCTAAGCGTGTGCTATAAAGCAAAAACACTTCTCCATTGTACTGGCTTAAAGCAAAAGCAGGATTTACTTGGTCTGCTATAATTTGAGGGTGTGACCAACCAGATTGAGTGCCAATTTTAAAAAATAATGTATTTCGCTCAAAATAGACAAGTAATGTATCTTGATTTTTTGTTTTTAGATATTTGACATATGGTATCTGCATATGGTATCCTCCTGTGTTTTTAGCTAGTTTATGCAGTGAAATACAAAAAAAGAACAGATATAGCAAAATAGAAATCATATAAAGTATTTTACAATGCTATGCTTTTTGAAAAACAATACTTGACGGAATTTTTGTAAAAGAATATACTAATGTCAAAAGTAAATTTGATAGAATCGTTTTAGTGAAAGATATAAATGAAAAAGGAGGCGACCAATATGGAAGGCAGCAGTCCGAGGAGCAGTGATGGCATTGACTCGAATAAACAATATCATAATAGTACACGAAACAATTTATGCTGGGTATTTGGTCGCAATAGTATAATAATATAATTTTTCCAAAACCCTGTATGCCTTTGGGAGTGTGCCTGAAGGTTTGTTTTTGTGCAGAAAATAAGGGTAGGGTGATAACTATGGAAGAAATGGAAAAAAATCAGCAAATGCTTATACAGCTTATGGAGCAGGGAAATTATATTACATTGAAAAAAGAATTAAATGAAGAAAATCCAGCAAATATTGCAGAACTGTTTGAAGAACTTTCAGGAGAAAAACAGTTGTTTTTATTTCGTCTACTTACAAAAGATAGTGCAGCAGAAGCATTTTCTTATATGGATTCAGATACACAAGAACATATTGTACAATCTATTACAGATAATGAAGTAAGAAATATAGTAGATGAAATGTTTTTAGATGATACAGTAGATTTCCTTTCAGAAGCACCAGCAAATTTAGTAAATAAGGTATTACGCAATACAGATACAGCAACAAGAAAATTGATAAATCAGTTTTTAAATTATCCTGAGAATTCAGCAGGAAGTATTATGACAATAGAGTTTGTTCAGTTAAGAGAAACTATGACAGTAGAAAGGGCAATGCGCTATTTGAGAAAAACAGGATTGGATAAAGAAACAATATATACTTGTTATGTTTTGGATGAAAGAAAATTACTCTTGGGCGTTGTACCTTTAAGAAGACTGATATTGGCAGAAGATGATGTAATGATAAAAGATTTGATGGAAGATGATGTTGTTGCAGTGAATACATTAGATGACCAAGAGGATATTGCAAATATATTTAAAAAATATAATTGGATATCATTGCCTGTTGTAGATAAAGAAAATCGTATGGTAGGAATTATTACAGTCGATGATATTGTTGACGTTATAGAACAAGAAACAACAGAAGACATTGAAAAAATGGCAGCATTGCTACCTTCTGATGAAGAATATTTAAAAACAAGTGTATTTGACTTGGCAAAAAATAGAATTGTATGGCTTTGTGTGCTTATGCTTTCAGGTACGATTTCAGCAGTCATTATAAGCGGTTATGAATCACTTTTAAGTGCGGCTGTAATACTCTCTAGTTTTATACCGACATTAACAGGGACAGGAGGAAATGCAGGTTCTCAAGCATCTACAATTATTATTAGAGGTATGGCATTGGGAGAGATTGAAACAAAGGACATATTAAAAGTTATTTGGAAAGAATTAAGAGTAGGTATTATATGTGGTATATTACTAGGTGGTATTAATATGCTAAGATTGACATTGTTTAGTAAGGGAACAACACTTTTGGTAGATTTGACGGTGTCTGTTAGTATGTGCCTTGTTGTAGTAGTAGCGAAATGTGTAGGTTGTTTGCTTCCTATATTTGCAAAAATTATGAAGTTTGACCCTGCTATTATGGCTGGTCCTTTGATTTCTACTATTGTGGATAGTATTGCGCTTGTAGTGTTTTTTAATATCGCAAAAGCGTTTGTACTGTAAAATGAAAATAACAATTATGTGAATAAAAACAAATTTTGTGAGGGCGGATGAAATCTATAATAAATAGAGCAATTTATTTTTAGAATAAGGAGAACTTTTTCATTTTTAAAAAGTTCTCCAACCTTTTTTATAGAATTAAAAATAAATTTATTAACAAGTTAGAGCCATTGATATAATGGCTTTTTTTATTAAATTGAAATTTGTGATATATGTTTTTTTATGATAGGAGCAAGTGTAATCGTAATCACAATTTTTAAAATATCATTTGGCAAAAATGGTATTACAGCAGAAAATGAGGCTTGTAAAAGTGTGGTATTTGTCAATATAGCAAGCCACAATGTGCCTAAAAATTGTAAACAAATACTACCTAATATCATGCCCAAAAGCTGTAATTTTCTAGATTGTGGAAACTTATCTGCAAAAAAGCCTGTGAAAAATGCAATGAAAAAATAACCTATTAAATAACCTCCTGTAGGTCCAGCTAATTTTGATATGCCAGCAGAAAAGCCCGAAAAAACTGGTATACCAGCTAAACCTATCATAATATAAATGAAACAGCAAAGCAAACCCTTTTTATAGCCAATGATATTGGAAGAAAAATAAATAACTAGTGTAGCAAGTGAAAGAGGTACAGGACTGATGGGTATGGGTACAGAAAGAGGACCAGCAATACAAAGCAGTGCTGTAAATAATCCTACAAGTGTTATCGTTTTTGTTTTCATAATTGTTTTAGACATATCAAAATGTCTTCTCCTTTCTTTATGTAATGGTAACAGTATAATATGATTCCGCTTTAATTGTCAACTATAAATTAAAAATTAGTTTACAATAAGATAAGCTATTGACAATATGTATATATAATGATATAGTGTATATATACAATATATACATTTGATAGGAGGGAAATAGTGGATATTATTATAAGTAATACATCTTCAATACCAATATATGAACAAATTATGATGCAGATTAAAAAAAATATTATGAATGGTGAACTAAAGGAAGGAGAGACACTTCCTTCTATGAGGACATTAGCAAAAGAATTAAGAATCAGTGTTATTACCACAAAAAGAGCTTATGAGGAATTAGAAAATGCAGGATTTATTGTAACGGTTATGGGCAAAGGTAGTTTTGTAGCAAAAAAAAATGTAGAACGTATCAAAGAGGAGCAACTCAAAGAAATAGAGAAAAATATACAATATGTTGTGAAACAAGCACAGTTAAATGGCATTTCATTACAGGAATTATTGGACATTGTAAAAATATTATATGGAGATGAAACATATGAAGAATAGTATAGAATGGAATGGAGCAGAAAAAAGATTTGATTTATTTCATTTACAACCTGTTACAATGAATTTGGAGCAAGGCAGTATTATGGGATTGATAGGAGAAAATGGCTCTGGTAAAACAACACTAATTAAATTAGCCTTAAATTTAATTTCTTTAAGTAGTGGTGAAATTAAAATATTGGGATTAGATAGTGTAAAACAAGAAGAACAAATTAAACAAAAAATTGGATTTGTACCAGATGAAAATATATTTTATGATATGTTTACTCCTAAAGAAATTAATCAAATAACATCAAAATTATATCAACATTGGGATGAAAAGATATATTTTGATTATCTGGAAAAATTCTCTATACCTATAAATAAAAATATAAAAAGTTTTTCTATGGGCATGAAAAAGAAAATTGCAATTGCGTCTGCATTAAGTCATGAAGCAGAAATATTAATATTGGATGAACCTATGAATGGTATTGACCCTGTGGCAAGACAAGAAATGAGAGATATATTACAACAATTTGTAGAGAATGAATATCATTCTGTGCTGCTTTCCACACATATTACAGAAGATTTGGAAAAAATAGCAGATTATATTACATTGATTGAAAAAGGAAATATGATATTTTATAAAAATAAAGATGAAATATTAGAAAAGTATGGTATTGCTTGTTTTTCTAAAAATGATTTTAAAGAAATTGATAAAAATGATTATATTAGTTTTAGAGAAAATACTTTTGGATATGAGGTATTTGTGGAAGATAAAAAGACCTTTTTGAGAAAATATGATGGTGCAATAATTAATAATGCTAGCTTAGAAGATATTATGGTATTTTACCATAATGTATAAAGCATGAAAAAATATTTAATGTTTAGTATGAAAATTTGTTTTATTAATGTATAAGGAATTTTATATTATTTATATAATTAGAAGAGGTGTGCAATTATGGCAGGACTTGTATGGAAAGATATTATTTATATTAAAAAAATGTGGAAAACAATACTATTTTCTGTACTGTTTTTTATTATATTTAGTTTCAGCAAAAATGATACTTTTTCATCTATGGCAATTATTGCAATAATGGTAGGAAGCAATTTTTCAATGATACCATTTAATTATGATAATTATAGCAAATGGAATGAATATCAATATGCCTTCCCTATAAGCAAAAAAACAGCAGTATTTAGTAGATATTTATTTGGTGCAATAGTATTTGGATGTTGCATATTAATATATGTATTAATTATGCTGTTTCAGTTATTTATAATAAATGAAATACCTGAAAAAGAATATCTATTATTACAAATAGGTGTAGTATGTTTTGTACCTGTTATGCAATCAATATCGTTTCCTTTAATATATCATTGTGGTGTGGAGCAGGCTAGATTATATCTCATAGCAATATTTGCATTAATAGCAATGCTTGTTATAGGGTGCGGTAGTGTAATAGGAAATATATTTTGTGAAAATAATACTATAATCATTATAGCTGCTATGATAATGATACCCATATTGCTTTATATGCTTTCTCTTAAACTTTCTATTAAAATAGAACAGAAAAAAATATTATGAGGTGTATTTAATAAATGAAAAATTAAAGGGAAAACTTTTATTTGATAAAAAGTTTTCCCTAAAAGAAATATTTAATAAAAAATTTTGATATTTATACTAATTATGATAAACTTTCCATTTGATTTAACAAATCTTCAAATACTTTCATAGCATTTTTTATAGGTTCTGTACTTGTCATATCCACACCAGCACCTTTCAACAAATCAATGGAATATTCAGAATTACCTTTTGAGAGAAAATCTAAATAACGGTCAATAGCTGGCTGTCCTTGCTTTATAATTTGTTCAGATAGAGCGATTGCAGCACTATAGCCTGTAGCATACTGATAAACATAAAAAGCATTATAAAAGTGAGGTATTCTTGCCCATTCTATAGCAATTTGCTCATCAATTACAATATCATCGCCAAAATATTGTTTATTCAAATGATAATAAATTTCACTCATATTTTCACAAGTAAGAGGTTCGCCTTTTTCTATCATTTCATGTGTAATTTTTTCAAATTCAGCAAACATTGTTTGACGGAATAATGTACCCCTAAATTGCTCCATATAATAATTAATGAGATACTTTTTATAAGCGATATCATTTGTATTTTGTAGAAGATAATGCATAAGTAATGCCTCATTGCACGTAGACGCAACTTCTGCAACAAATATTTTATGTCCGCCATAAATATAAGGCTGTTTTTGCCATGTAAAATAGCTATGAAGTGCATGACCCATTTCATGAGCAAGTGTAAACATACTATTGATATTATCATTATGATTTAAAAGTACATAAGGATGTACTCCATAAACGCCCCAGGAATAAGCGCCACTCCTTTTACCTTCATTTTCATAAACATCTATCCAGCCACTGTCAAAACCTTTTTGCAATGCTTGTGTGTAGTTTTTTCCTAATATTTGTAATGCTTTATATACGGTCTGTTTTGCCTCATCATAAGATATTTTTTTATCTGCTTCGGCAACAATAGGAACATACAAATCATACATATGAATATCATCTAAACCAAGCAATTTTTTTCTTAATGCAACATAGCGGTGCATAAGAGGTAAATATTGATGTACTGTTTCGATTAAATTATCATAAACAGCAACAGGTATATTATCGTCTTCTAATGCAGCAGAAAGTGAAGAAGTGTAATTTCTTGCTTTTGCAAAAAATACATCACTTTTTACACTAGCACAATAAGTAGCAGCAATGGTATTTTTTTGTTTTAAATAGCTGTCATATAGTGCCTCAAATGCGTCTTTACGTACACGACGATTTTTATTTTCTAAAAAGGAAGTATAACGTCCTTTTGTCAATTCTACATTTTCGCCTTTTTCATTTTTTATAACAGCAAATTTCATGTCAGCATCATTCAGCATGGTAAATATTGTTTGAGGAGCACCACCAATTTCACTTGCTTGTGCAAAAAATTCTTCTTGCTGTGCAGATAATATATGTTGTTTTTGACGCAATATATTTTCTAAGAAATGACGATATACTTTAAAATCATTTTGATTTATGATGTTTTGTATTGCTTGCTCTGACATGGTGAGTATTTCAGGAACAATAAAAGCAGTTGCAGCAGAATATTGTATCATAATATTTTCTGCTTTAGAAGAAAGTTGTTGGTATACTGTATTTGTACTATCTTCATGAAAATGCATAAAAGCATATACATAAAGTTTTTCTATTATCAAACTGGCTTCATTATTTTTATTAAGACAGTCTAATAAATTTTGTGCAGATGTGCTAATTTTCCCAGAAAAATTGCGTAAATCATCAATATTTTTTTGAGAAACTGCAAAATCTTTTTCCCATATTTCTGTACTACTGTAAATATCTTCTAAATGCCATGCAAAATTTGTATTGATTTCCGTTCTTTTGGGTAATTTGTCCATAAAAATCTTCCTTTCTGTGTAAAATGAGATACAATATTGTATGACAAACCATATTTTGCTGTATTGTCAGAACTATTATAACACGAAAATTTCATACTATAAGCCAAAAAAAGAAATTTTGTAACAGATTATTTAATTTTGTTAATATTATTACTTGCAGGAAAGTGGTATTTTGTAGTAAAATTTAATATAAACAAATGTGTCAAATCATATGGTGTAGTTGGTGTCATGCTATGTTTTCAATATTGGTATTAGTGGATATCATGATAGTAACAGCATCAATAATTATGAAAGGGTGGTTATGAGTGGCAAGTGAAAGACGTAAAATATTGCTAGTTTCTTCTGAAGCAGCGCCTTATGCAAAAAGCGGTGGATTGGGGGACGTTGTAGGGTCATTACCAAAAGCATTACAAGAAGCAGATGTTGACGTAAGAGTGGTACTTCCTAAATATGCAACGATAAAAGAAGAACATTTGCAAGATGTCGAATACTTAGGTTCTTTCTTCGTAAATCTTGCCTGGAGAACACAGGAAGCAAAAATTTTAAGAAAAAATACTGGCACATTTCCTGTGTACTTTATAGAAAATGATTTTTATTTTGGCAGAGAAGGACTTTATGGTTATGGGGATGACAACGAACGTTTTGCATTTTTCTGTAAAGCAGTACTGCATATGCTTTCAATGATAGACTATTATCCAGACATTATACATTGCAATGACTGGCAAACAGGTCCAATTTGTATGCTTTTGAAAGAATCTTACAGCAAAATGGTATTTTATTCTAGAATTAAAACATTGTATACCATACATAACTTGCAATATCAAGGTGTGTTTGGTAGAGAAACAATGGATTTATTAGGCGTGCCAAATTGGTGTTTTGATAATGGTAACGCTGAATTTTACGGCAATGTTAGCTATATGAAAATGGGATTGATGTATGCAGACCATATCAGTACAGTAAGTAATACGTATGCAGAAGAAATACAAACACCACAATATGGCTATGGTATGGATGGTGTGTTAAGAAGCAGAAAAGAGCATTTAAGTGGTATTATAAATGGCATTGATTATGTAGCAAATGACCCAGCAACAGACAGCCGTTTGACAACAAATTTTGATAGAAATAGTATTGAACTGAAAAAAGAAAATAAAAGAGAGTTACAGAAATATTTGGGACTGGAGCAAAGAGATGTGCCTATGATTGGCATGATTACAAGATTAGCTGACCAAAAAGGATTAGATATTTTGACACAGGTGTTTAGTGAAATTATGAAGGAAGATATACAATTCGTGCTTTTGGGTACAGGAGAAAGCAGATATGAATATATCTTTAAGAGTATGGCACAGCAATATCCTGGAAAAATGAGTGCAAATATATTATTTGATGATACATTAGCACAAAGAATATATGCGTCTAGTGATTTGTTTATGATGCCTTCCTTTTTTGAGCCATGTGGTTTAGGTCAGATGTTTAGCTTGAGATATGGTACAGTACCTATTGTTAGAAAAACAGGAGGATTGGCTGATACTATTAGTCATTATAGTGTAGAAACAAAACAAGGTAATGGCTTTGTATTTGAAAGCTATGATGGTAATGGTCTGCTTTGGGCATTCCATGAAGCATTAAATGTATATCATATGGGTCCTCAAGAATGGGCAAATGTAGTCGGAAATGCTATGGACTGTAATTACTCTTGGGCAAATTCCGCAGGAAAATATATTGCTCTTTATGATAAATTGATAAAAGCGTAATTTTAAATAATAATAGAAAATAAATAAAAGGGGCTGAACAATAATAAGTTGTTCGCCCCTTTATTTTGCAATGTGAAATGGAATTTATACAAAGTTATATCTATACGAATTTTATGCTTTGGAGTATAATATGTTGTGTTGTTTGTAAAAAATGATTGATTGCAGTAAAGGAGAATCATATTGGAGGAAGAAAAGAAAATAGTCAAAAAGAAAAAAAATAAATATATTATTATTGTATTTTTGCTTGCTTTAATTATAGGAGGAAGCTGTGGACTATATTATGTAGATACATTTTATGGAGAAGGAAAAATTAATACAATCATTTCTTCTTTGCAGGAAAAAACACAGAAAAATACAGATACAGCAGAAAATCCAACAGAACAAGCAACAGAAAAAAATAGTGTCACATTATCGGCAGGCGGAACATTATTTGCTACAAAGGGTAAAAGATTTTTAATGTGTACAAAAGATGGTGTGAAATATATGAATGGTATGGGTGACCAAAAATGGAATGATACATTTACTATGGCTGCACCAGAACTCATAGAGGAAGGAGGATATTATGCAGTAGGAGATTTAGCAGGAAAAACTGCAAAAGTATATAATGAATCGGGTCCAGTCTATACTGTTCAGGTGACAGGAAATATATTGTATTTTGCATTAAATCGTAATGGTTACTTGGGTATCATTACAAAAGATAAAGAAGTATACAGTATTATGGTTTATAATAATACTGGTACACAATTAATTGTGAGACAGGAAGGAGAAACAGGAGTATATCCTTTTTCTATGGATATTTCAGATGATAATAGAATATTTGCAATTAGTTATTTAGATACAACAGATGTAGAGCCTGTGGGAAGTATAAACTTTTTTTATGTAAATGAATCGGAAGGTAGAAATTTTAGTGAAAGTATGTTTGCATCTGTTATTAAAACAAATGAACTGATACCCAAAATATTTTACTTAGATAATGGGAATTTAATTGTGGCATCTGATAGGGGATTATATGCTATAGGAAGTGATGGAAAAGAAAAATGGAATATAGAATTAACGAATCATATTAACTATATTGGAGTAGAGAAGAAAAAATATATTGTTATTGCCTATGGTTCTGCAATTTCAGGAAAAAATAGCAGAAAGGTAGGTAATGTAAGCTGGATAAATGGTGATGGAAAAGAAATTGCAGATTTTCAAGCAAAAGATAGCGTAACATATTTAAATTGTAATCAAACGGGAACAATAATAGGATGCAGTAAAACATATTATGGATTGAAAATAGGTGGTAGAGCATTTTGGGAGTACACAGCGACAAAAGATATGACAGATGTTTTGCTTATGGAAAATGTCAATAATGTGTTGTTTGTATCAAATGATACTGCCGTAATATTAAATATGGATAGAGTAAGTCAAGATACTGCTGTGAAAGAAGAAAAACAAAAAGCACAAAATACAGAAAAAGTAATACAAAAACAAAAAGATGATGAAGATAACAAACAACAAGAAGAGCAAAATGATGAACAAAATGAAGAAAATGAGCAGAAGAACCAAAATGAACAAAATAATGCAATAAATGAAGAAAATAATGAAACACAACAACAAAATGACCAAAATCAGCAAAAAAGTGATGAAAAAGAAGAAAATCAGCAAGGTGAGTAAAATCAGTAGCATTAATTAGATAAAATTGAGGGAACTTTTCATAAATAAAAAAAGTTCCCTTAGCATTTCTTATTGTTAAAATTATACTAAGTAAATACAATTAAAGAATAAATGATTACTTTTATAGTTTTTATACAAGCAAAATTTTATAGAGAGAGTGATGCATTTTGGAAAATGTAAGTATGATATGGATAATGGATTTGATTGTTATATTAGTGATTACAGTACCTGCAATAATGGGATATAGAAAAGGATTTATATATGCTTGTCTTGGCTTTCTACCCGTAGTAGTTTCTTTTTTTGGAGCAAAAATGATATCACCAGTTTGTAGTAAATTTTTAAGAAAGACGACTCTATTTGATTTTTTTAAAAAAAATGTATATGAAGGATTGAATTTAGGTAATCTATTAGAAGAAAAGACAGAACTATCTCAAACTACATTCATTGACCAAATGAATATACCAGATTTTTTAAAAAGTGCGTTACTTGAAAATAATAATTCTGTGGTACATTCTTTATTTCAAACAGAAAAATTACAGGATTATATAGCAAGTTATTTTGCAAATATTTGTTTGAATGTCATAAGTGTGGTTTTAGCAGCAATAATTTTGTATGTTATAATGAAATTGTTTTTAGGTGCATTAAATATTGTTTCAAAACTTCCTGTTATTAGTACAGTAAATAGAATGTGTGGACTTGCTATTGGTGGTGCAAAAGGTATACTGATAGTATGGTTTGTAGGTATAGTATTAGTGTTTTTTTATTATAATGAAGTGTTTCAACAGTTTTTTACTTTGCTTGAAAAAAGCTATGTGACAGCGTTTTTATATCATCATAATTTGCTTTTAATGATGGTATTAAAAATATTTGCATAAAAAATAAAAAAATATGTTGACAAAATATTGTATGCGTGTTAATATATTCAGGCAGTGTTTTGAAAGAAATAAAATAAAGAAAATAAAAAACAAAAAATGATTGATTTTTGTAATGTTTTCTGATATAATATCAAAATGTATCATTGCATAGTATTTATGTAATGTAAATGGGGGTTTAGCTCAGTTGGGAGAGCACCTGCCTTGCAAGCAGGGGGTCGCGAGTTCGAATCTCGCAATCTC
>JBCLQL010000007.1:181662-185578 GCA_041223565.1 Lachnospiraceae bacterium 46-61 | reverse complement strand
TCAAATACTACAATTATTAGAAATGCAAAAAAATACCCACTAATATAAAAGGCAGAATGATTTCTTTCTGCCTTTTTTTATACCACTTTATTGTCTTTCTTCTTGTCTTTGTATTTCTTCTAAAACATAAAGAATATTTTTTTTGCAGTGTTCCGCAACCATTTCAAGCGTAACGAAATCTGCTTTTTCATGATATAAAATATTGCAGAACGTTGATATTAATAAAGACATTGCCACATTTCTCTTGATATGTTTATTGGTTAAAATTGAGCCATTGTTGTTTTTATTTTCTATAATTACAATCATGTTGCGTTCCTTGTTGCTGTGGTTGTTTTTCTCTATGATTTTGCGTATTTCCTGTATCAGCTTATCATTATAAAAATAATATTTTTCCATTCTCTTTTGCTCCGTTTCTTTTTACTACACCACTTGGACACTGTTGCTATTTTTGTTGCACCGCTTTGACACTTTACTCCATAATCCCCATACTTTCCGCATAAAAGCATATTGTTGCAGGGGATAGTTCAATGCCATCTGCAGCCAATATCTTTGAAATATCCGAATAAGTATGTTTTCCAGAACACATTAATCATTCTATTCTCTTTTTTACTTTTATCTCCAGTTTCTCGAACTCTCTTTCTGCTTGTTTTGTTTTTTCTGCCTTGTCCTCCAATTCTTGTATAATGATTGGGACAACTTGGCATATTGCTTCCTTCACAATGTCTTGTATGCTGTATTGATTTGCTTTCTCTATGTACTTTGGTAAAAACATTCTTTTTCTGATATTTTTCAATAGCGTTTTTATTTCTTTTTTAAATTGCTTTGCAATAGGTTTCCTGCTTTGCATCAAAACTTCATATAATCCATGTTCTGTTAAGAACCATGCTTGAGTTTGATAATTTGAACCGCTCGTAATAATTGTACGAGTGGTTTTTTCATAATCATCTATATTAGATAACATCTTTGAAACATTACTTTCTGAATAATCAATCCAACTTGCAACTTCTTTCGCTAAAAACAATGGTTCTTCAAAATCTCCATACATTATTAACTGCTTTCCTAATATTTCTCTTTGCTCAATTACTTGTAATACACTAATTTGTTATCTTCCTTTCATTTTTTTATTTTTTGTTACACCGCTTGGACACATATTACTTAAACAAATAGTATATTTTAACTTGCAGTATTTTCTGCAAATAAATACTCAAATTTACATTCAAATAAATTTAATAGTAAAACAACTTGTGCTCGGTTAAAATTTCCTGTTTTTTTCTTTTTTTCATAGGTATATCTGGATATTCCCAAAATTTCAGCAACATCTGAATTTGTAAGTCCGAAACGTTTCTGCTCTGCATCTAAATTTCTAAACATATAAATCACTCCTTCTTTGTTTTCATTTCGCGACCCCTATATATAGAATAGTCCCATTTTGCAACCTTATCAATACTTTTTGTAAAAAAAAGTTTTCAAAATGCAACTTTTATTTATTGACATATCTGTATTCTGTTTTATATAATACATAATAAAATAAGGAGGTTTTTATTATGACTTTTGGTGAAAGACTTGCTCTAGCTAGAAAAGAAAAAGGTTATACGCAAGAACAACTTGCTTCTTTAATTGGTATTGCAAAATCTACTTTAACAGGATATGAAAAAGGAAATCGTGAACCAGATATTCTAAAAATAAAAAAAATTATAGATATACTAAATATTGACGCTGATTACTTATTAGGTATAGACTTTCAAGAAAAATCCAAAATAGATAATACATCTTTAAATACTAAATTGGCTTTAGATATATTTGAAAAATTAAATCCAGAATTTCAAATATGTTCTATCCATCAAATGCAAGAACTTTTTAGCCTTCAACAAACAACCATTTCTTCTTTACAAGATAGGCAGGAATAAATTTCTGCCTTCTTCCTCTCTATCAGTTTACTTTTTTGCCTTCTTATTGATATATAGACACCTCCTTTTTATTTTTGTCAGTTCATTTTTTATTTTTAATCTTTTTTTAATCTTTCTGTTTTTTATTGCTTGCTGATACAGCACTAAGTTCTTCATCAATATCCGTATTACTCTTTTTCTTTTCTGAACTTTTTCTTTAAATGAACTACTAAACCTTCTGACCAGATTGTTTTTTGTGGTTCTGAAAGCTCGAATGATTAGTACCGCCTGATTTTGTCATGTGTTTATGCCACTGACCATATAGAATACTAAATATTTTTAATGGCTGTTGTTGAACTTGTTTTTCAATGTCAGCCATTCTTTTCTACATGTTTTCCCATCTTTTTCTTGAAATCCACATTATTTTTACCTCCCATTGTTTTCTATTTCTTGTTACACTGTTTGGACACACTGTCGCATTTTTTAACAATCTTTCATTGTTTTATATTATTTTCTACAAGCACCTTACCTTTCTCATAATCACTTAAAATTTTTAATGAACATTGAATGATTTTTTTGCTTTTGCACCTTTTCTATTTCCTGCAATGACAGAACTCATTTCTGTTTTATCTGTAGTAATTCCCCTCATTCTTAGCTGATTAATTAGCCAAATATAAGATAATTTGTGTTTATGTATCTGTGACTTAATTGTTTTACTTTTACATTCTTTCATTAAACACATTCATTTTTATTTTTTTGTTACATTGCATGAATACATACTGTTATTTCTTATATAAACAGCCTTTAATTATTTGAGAGTGTTATTAAATTGATGAATAAAGACATACTAATAACAAAGGAGATGTTATTGGTATGGAATGTAAAAAATGTGGAGCAACAGAACATAGCAAAAATGGATTTATAAAAGGGCATCAAAGATATAAATGTAAAAATTGTGGCTATCAGTTTGTTCCAACTTTACAAAAGGGGTTCGATGAACAAACAAAGTTAACGGCATGTTTATTATATATCAATGGATTATCTTTCAGAACAATTGCTCGTTTACTTCACACTTCAGCAACAAGTGTGTTAAGTTGGGTAAGAAAGTTTGTATTACAACATTATGAAAAGCCACAGTCTAACTCAGAAGCTGTGGTAATACAATTAGATGAAATGTGGCACTTCTTACATTTAAAAAAAACAAACTTTGGATATGGAAAGCATATTGTGTTGATACAGCACAGCTCATTGACTGGGAATGCGGCAATCGTGATACCAATACACTTAAAAAGTTACTGAAAAGATTAAAAAAGTGGAATGTAAAAATTTATGTTACGGACCAATGGAAATCTTATGCAGAAGTTATTCCAGAAAAGTTTTTATTACAAAGTAAAAAACAAATATACCCTATTGAAAAAAATAACTTTCGTCAAAGACATTGGTTTGCACGATTTAAAAGAAAAACATGTGTTGTATTCTGTTCTTTAGATATGGTAGATTTCACCATGGCTCTTTTTGCTAAGTTTCATTGTAATTCCTCTTTTTCATTTCCTTCATTATTTACTTAACACTCTCAATTATTTTAAGTTTTCCTTTTTTTCTTCCTGAACTTCTTCTTTAAATAAACTATTAAACTGCCTATTGGAAATGCTACACATGAAAGCAGTCCAATTACAACACTCACTATAAAACAAAGCTGTACTTACTATTATAGTAAAAATAGCAGTAAAAATAATTGTCACTATGCCCATTATCCACTCTGTTAAACTACTTACAACATTTATCATAAATATTACAACTGTCACTATTGTTATTACTATCAAACATATCATTATAAATTGATTTATCTGCATAACTTCACCCCTTTTTTAATAGAATAGCCATTACTTTTTACTGCTCCAGCTCATCAATCATAACGGTTCCTGTTGTAAAGTAAATAATGTGGCATAAACTGCTTTCATCATCAAATAATATGTAGTTTTATGGTTTGTCTCTATGTCAAATGTTCTTCTATCAGCTCTTCATTGATG
>JBCLQL010000007.1:0-181562 GCA_041223565.1 Lachnospiraceae bacterium 46-61 | reverse complement strand
TCATAAACTTTTACCTGTCTGGGAATACCTTCAGAAATATTACTTGTAAACTGCTCCTGTTGTAAAGTAAATAATGTAGCGTAAACTGCTTTCATCATCAAATAATATGTAGTTTTATGGTTTGTCTCTATGTCGAATGTTCTTCTATCAGCTCTTCATTGATGTCATAAACTTTTACCTGTCTGGGAATACCTTCAGAAATATTACTTGTAAACTGCTCCTGTTGTAAAGTAAATAATGTGGCGTAAACCGCTTTTATCATCAAATAATATGTAGTTGTTATGGTTTGTCTCTATGTCGAATGTTCTTCTATCAGTTCTTCATTGATGTCATAAACTTTTACCTGTCTGGGAATACCTTCAGAAACATTACTTGTAAAGTCTTTTACTATTCTTTTTACTTTCTCTGTAGCAGAAATGTACCAGCTAAAACCCATAATGGCTAAAGCAATTACAACCACAACAACGATTGTATCAGTGTTATAATGGAACTTGTGTATAATAAATGTTGCTATAATAATTGTGATGAAAATAATAAAAATCATAATATAAACGGTTTTTTCTTCATCTCAATAGTACACTGAACTATTTTTCACTCTTTTTTATTTTTACACTTTGCTATTCTTGTTGAACCATTTTTTTGCTTTTCCTCTTCCCACTCTCTCAACCCTTTGATTTTACTAGCTTTTCCGATTGCGGAACAAAATAGCTGGTTCCGCAATATTAGTTCCGCAATATTTTCCTTTTTCTTCCAGTGCTTTGCCTTGTTTTTTCTCTTTTAAAAAACTGTTAAACATTGATTCTACTAGCTTTTAAACAAGTTAAAAAAAAAGTTAAAAAATTCTCTTTATCTTTTTAACTTTCCTTTTTCTCTCTTATTTTTCCCTTTTCCCCCGTCCACCAAAAATGTCAATTATTTTTTGTTTTTTCTCACAATCCCTTGCCATTCCTGCATTTCCCGCTTTTTAAATATTTTTCTCGCACTCTTTTTTTGCCATTCTTTCTCCCCCATTACACCTGGCTCATCAGCTCTATGCAACATTGTCAAGTGATGAATTGAATTTTGCACACAAAAAAGCAGGGATTCTCTCGAATCTCTGCTCATATTAACTACTGTTTTTTAGTTACATGACGAAACCAAAGGATAAAAATAATGTCAAAATCATTTTCTAATGTATCTGAATGTCTATCGCATCTTCCTCGCTTCGTATTTCATATTTTTGCTCGGGAATACCATAAACATTAACACTTTGATGACTTGTCGAAAAGGAATGATCTTCGAGATAATGGGAATCCCCAAACATTATTTGCTCTATGAAATGTGAATCATACTCCATATACATTTCTGAATCTTTTATGTATTGCTCCATTCGCTTAATCAGAAAAAGATTATTCACATTTTCCGTTTTATCATCAGGCATAATCACAAAAAGGTAGTTCCTTGCTCTACTAACAGAAACATTTATAATATTCTTCTTATTTAAAAACATCTCCTTTGAATCAGAAATAGAGGGAGGCGGATTGTAAACAGCTACAATTATCTCGCATTCGTCACCCTGAAAACCATGTATCGTTCCAGTTTGAACTGATATGTTATCAGGAATTTTAGCTGAAGAGATAAGTCTGTCTATCAAGTCAGCCTGCGCCTTGTATGCTGCAATAACACCAATACTAAATTTTTCGGTTGTAATACTTTTGCTAATTATTGAAGCAAGCCATATTGTAAACTCATATGTAAAAAGAGCTGAATACACTTGATAAGGCGTAGTGCCGCCAAGCCGCTTGGAACGATAAATGCTTTCATATTTACTGACTGGAAATTTAATAATATTAAGCGGCTTTATTTCAATACAATTTTCGATATTCAAACTTGGTATACTTTCATCCTTACGGTAATGCTCCAATATCCCATCATATGTGAGCTTACTGAATAGTTCCCCTATTATTGGTATACTTCTATATTGTGTTGTAAGAAGTTTTACATCATACTTATGAGGAATGGTTGCAGGGTTAGCAAAAGACTCCAATTTTACCATTGAATAAATATTTTCACCTTTCCACATATCAAGGGCTACCACCGGTTCTATTTGAAAAGGGTCTCCTGCAATGATAAATTTTTGGGGCGTTCTATGATACAACGGATATATTATTTTTATCAATGGAACCATTGAAGCTTCATCAAAAATAATATAATCCCATTTCTGGTTTCTTATATAGTGTCGTTCCCCATCAGTCATAAAAAAATCATATGGAAAACGGTCTATTGTAGTTACCGTAACGCTTCTGCTTAACTGCCTTATGTCAAACGTTTTCTCTTTATATATTCCCGCTTTTTCTATTTCTTCATCGTCTGTTCCTCCAAATCGCACAAGCCAGTCCAAATAAGAAGCATCGTTCTGCATTACTTCTTGTATTTTTCTTATTATTACATCTGCTGCTTTATTCGTAGGTGTCAGCACAAGAATTTTAACATCCTCTTCCTGTCTCATTTTTGGTATAATGATTTCATTGACAAGATACGTGGTCTTTCCTGTTCCGGGCGGTCCAAAAATAAAGTCAATATTATTGCAAAGATTACTCTGCATATCATAATCATCGTCAAAATTTAGTTTCGCAAATTGTTTTTTTAACTCTTCAAGAAGAAATACAGGATTTTGAGCGGTTATCCTTGCTTCCTTTACTGCTGAAAGATCAATATTGCTTATATCAACATTTGGTTTCAACTTCACTCTGAGCGTATATGATTTAATATTCATCACTTCTATCGGCAGTTTTTTTGTTTCGTCCTCAAATACAAGCAGCAATGGAATATCAGCAAGTTCTTCCATAAAACGAGGAATGTAACATGACGGCTGCTTTAAAATCAGTGTACGATTCGTTGAAGATTCTTGTTCTGTTTTTCCAAAGCTTATGGAAACTTCCCGACTGTTGCTATAATTTTCGCCGCTGTTTAATGTTTCAAGTTCCAATAGCGTTTGAAACCATTGATATGTATAACGCTGGGCGTTCAAAGCTTTTTGCTGAAGTTCCTCCATTTTTTCAATCAGATCTAGTTCCGCATCTCTTTTTGATTTCGCCCGTTCTATTTTCTTCTGATAGTCAATGGTTTTCGGTATATATTCATCGGAATCCACATCATCAGCATCCATTGTATCATTTATATTTTGGGGATTTAGCGGGGTTCTGGCATGACTTTTATTCCCACTTTCAACCGCATTTTCTTCATGCAAAATATTTGAATGGTTTCTATAATCAGTCAACTCCTCCTGCGAACTTCCAAATGATTGATTAGATTGCAGATGCTTAGTTAGTATAGCAAGTGCTTCATCCATATTTTCAGCCGAAACTCCAATTTCTTTCAATTTGCGAGCAAGTTCAATATCTTCCCTTTGCTCTTGAGATAGTCTACTAAGTTCAGGGTTTTCAAACGGCATTTTAAGAAAACTAATAAACTGCTTTGCCGCCAGACTTGACGTATCATATCCATCTGCGAGAGCATCAACATACGTTTCAGAAGGACTGACAAATTCTCCTGACTTTGTGCATAACCATTTTGAATTACGAAGTTCGGAAACATTAATAGATTCAAACTTCTCGCTATACCACTGATACCAATGATATCTATGTTTTCCTTTCAATTTTTCATTCAAATCAATTTTTTTACTATCTATAAAAGCAATTATTGTATTCCAAAAGAATACAGATTTGCCTGTATTCTTTAAATCTAAAATCAAACATATATTTTCAGAACATCCGTCAATAACTTTTTCGCTCCATTCATCTTCACCATTTGAACGATGCCACTTCCATTGTTTTCTGTTCTCTGCTTCCCATCTGGCTATTGGTTTATCAATTATTTGTATCTCTTGTGATACTCCTAATTCGATAAGAAATGAACGAAGAAGCTTTCCATTTTCTTTCCCGACAAGCTCTATATAGTCATCAAGTTCCACAAACTTTGTAGAAGGTTTCACTTGAAAATATTCTTTCAGTTCTTCTGAGGGAAAATATATATAACCCGTCTTAGGATTTCCTCTATAACATCCTGTCTTATCAGCCGTTGAATAACGTACAATTTGATAATTTTGTAATTCGGAAATATAGTTGTCCTGTTCCACCTGCGGACATTCATTCATATAATATTCAAAAAGTTTTTTGAAATCAGCTCTTGAATTAAACGAGCCACCCTTCTTAAATTTCGGAAGAATCTTATTATATATTTCATTCTTTAACGCTGGTTTTGTAATCCTGATTGTATCGGTTAGAAATGCCTTTGTATCTTTGTTTTCCAATAGTTTTTCATTTACTGTTATATAATCATTATCTTCATCAGCAGGAAGAAACAACACAAGCTTCCCTTCCTGATCATACGCTGGCACTGCGTTTCCTTTGCTGTCGAGAAAAATCCGCAATATACAAAACTTTTTTATTCTGTCGTTTGTTTTATCAATCCAATTATAAAATTCCGAAAGCCATTCAATAGAACGGCTTTTAATAAAATCAGGATTTACCCACTCTCGAATCTTATCTTCATTAACCCACTTTTTATTAATAATTTCATCAATATAATCCCTATACTGACTTTCTCTCCCTGTTAATGTTGTAAACACCCAATGTGCTTCTGAATTGTTCGTCAATGCTTGCAATGCTTCTTCATCAAAAACTGAAGCAATTTCACGATTAAATGCCCAATAAGCATTTTGGGCAAACGTATAAGCTTTCTTCGCAGGTATAATTTCTTCTGACTTGAATACATTCAGTATTTTTTCATAAAACGGTTCAAATTCAGATTTCCTCACAATACTTCCAAGCCAATTTCTTTCATGAAGTGATTTGACAGGAACAATATTCATAATATTATCATCAATAAGTCGAATATCCTCTTTATTGCCAATATCCCTCAAGTACACAAGACTGTCTGCCGCAAGCATGGCAAGCAAATCAATCATTTTCTTATTATGCTCATTTCCCTTTTTGATGCCTTCGCGACTATCCGTAAGAAGAAACGGGGCATGAATAATGAAATTCAGTCCTGTTGTTTCTCTTGTTGGGAAAAAACAATATGCATATTGTTGGACAGGACAAAGCCTTCCATTCTCGTCAAGGAAAAATCCGACAGAATAGCTCCCATTATTTTCATCAGTTCGTGAAAACAGCCAAAGTTTCTCTTTTTCACAACTGTCATCAATTTTTTTGGAAAGAGTGATACACTCTGCTTTTGTATCATCAAAGTTATCACATTTCACAATTTCTTTTTGATAACTTCCCTTCGTATCATCAATCTCAAAATCAATTTGTTTTAAATGTGATAAAAACAATAACGGATTCACCAAAGAAGATAATTTATCTGATATTGCTTCAAACGCTTTTTCTGGAGTATTAACATTATGGTCAAACGGGAACACAAAAAGTGTTTCTTCTGCTTTCCTGTCAGGATAATCAGATTCCAAGAGTGCAGGAACAATAAACCGCTCAATCCTGAATCGGATTTCAGGATCATAAACAGAAGGAGTTGCCGTATATTGAAACACCGCTTTAAATCCAACCCCAAACTTGCCAATTGTATTTTCTGATGTTTTCGATGAATTTCCTATCGACAGGATTGCATTGACATCCCCCAACGTTCCGCTTTCCTTATCCTGTTCTTCATTGTCAGGTGATGACACCGAGAAATGTCTTTCACCATTATGCGCAAACACAAGCTTGTCATGATACAATTTAAACCTCGCGTATAACGCTTTCGTATCATCAGCATTTTGCAACAATTCATAAATAAAATGTGCCTGCTCTGTATATTTATCAACAACACTGCTTTTTATCCCTTTCATCGAAGGTTTTTCAAGCATATTTGCACTTTCTTCACGATCTTTAATTAATGCATTTAGAAATTCTTTATTCATCACATATTGTCCCTTCATATTGTTAAAGTGAACTATTACTCTTTTTTATTTGCCAAATTCCACTTCATCTATAATTTTGTCCCTTTAATGACATCTGGTTTACCAATAATGATTTATCCAATCGTTTTAACACTATTATCTTAACACAATTTTTCATATATTTCCATATAGTGTACTTAAATGTATGTTTTCTAATAAAAGCAGGGACTCTCTTGAATCCCTGCTTTCATTGTTATCACTTATCAGTTGTACAGCACATTGTTCTATAATTTTACAGTTCTCCAACAAAATTATATACAATCCGCACTTCCTGTGTCTTTACCCCATCCACTTTCTTAGGATCGCCTATCAGTATGCGATTAATCAGTCGTTTTAACACTGTTTCGTCAAGTTCCGTAACAGTAGCATAACACCTGATTTCACCATAAACATCTGCACATCGCCCTCTGAATGTTCTTTCTTGCTGATAAGTGCTGCTATTTCCTGCATACGGCTCTGGTTGCTTTCCTGTTCCTTTTCCATTGCATCCGTCAGCTTCAGAAAACGCTTTTCCGTAAGTATGCCCTTTGCCTTATCCGCATACAGACTGATAAAAGTATCATCGATCTCCTGATTGCGCTGTAAAGACTCTCATATTCCATTTTCAGACTATCTTATCCATAAGATATTGTTTTTCCATTCTACTGCTCCACCTGCCATAAAACACTTCTTTGTCTTTTAGTGCATAGCCGCAAATTTTTATATATCCGAAAACACAAGATTATATAAATCCCTCACTTCGATAAACTTATGCAGACATTTTTACCCAAACGGTTATAAGTCTGGCAGATATATTATGCCTTGTTATCTATGCAACATTTTCAAGTGATGAGTTGAATTTTGCGCACAAAAAAACAGGGACTCTCCCGAATCTCTACTCTCTTGGTTGTTTTCTGTTATATAGTGTATTATTTGCTTTCCTGCTTAGTGTTGCTGTTAATGGTGGTGATTGTTCGAATAACATTCCACAATCGAAAAAGTTTATTTCTTCTTTTCTAATCCTGCCAGTTTATAAAAGGAATAGAATGCCTTTTTCACAAAATCTTCTGGTAACTTTGTGGGACTACACCGCCAGCTCTCCGGAACATGATCAAATAACATAAGATAATGATAGCGATAAAAATATACACCCCATGAGATTTTTTCTTCATTGTAGTATTCAGGTCCTTTATTAAAACCGTTAAAGCGAAACTCTGCCCCATAACCATGCTCCTCATCCACCAAATGATAGGACAGCACGTAATAACCGTTATTATCGTTTCCTTTCTTCAGATGCTGCCCTGCAGCAGATTTCATCAGGTGCTGCTGTGCCAATGTAATACCCTCAAAGATAGAAAAATCAGGAAGATCCGCCCATTCTGAAACTTTTTCCGGCTCTGCCAGACCATTCTCCAATTTTTTCAATACCTCTAAACAATACTTGCATAGACGTTTGCTTTTGTGCTGTGTCGTCAGAAAAGTGCGATCCTGATATTCTATAAAAAAATACATGAAATCAATCCACTCAAAATTCTTGTATATATCATAGCCGTTGGAAAACAGGTCATAACCTTTCTTTTCCATCAAACGCAATGCCGTAGCCATATCATCCTGCACAGCCTCAGCTACCGCATCCGGGGATAAAGTAAGTTCATCACATCTAAAACGATTCCATAAATAAGCTGCCATGATATCCGCTGATGTCCAGCCAATCTTTCTTAAGATACGGACACTTTCCGCATGGGGAATACCCAAAAATCTCTCTCTCGTATTAATAAAGCGGAGAACCGCCCCATATCTGCCCTCCGGTTTTTCAAAGATCGGATAAACTGTATCCCAGTACTTCCTTACGCTGGCACTCACATCATACAACGCATCCCATGCATGTAAAATGCTGTCATTTGCACAATTAAAGCTGCTTTCTTGCAATGCTTTTCTACGTTCTTTATAGTAATGCTTTAACTGTGGCTCGATTTGGGCAATGTTTTCCGTAACATCATTTCCCTGTCTGATTGCCTTGCATATTTCTTCTGTCTTAAGATACATCTGTCTCCCCTGTTTTCTCCTTAACAATTTGTCAAGTTATTCAATATCTTCATCACAACATTATTCCTCGTAGCTGCTTGTTTAAGCAAAATGGCGATCAGACCTGTTTTCCAGTATCTCTGAAAGTAAAAATACCATCATAATCGCAGTTTAGAATATCAGCAATTTCACGCAGTTCTTTTTCGGTTAGATTATCTCTCCTAAGTTTATTATAAAGATTTGTACCTTTATAACCCAATTTATCACTTAACTCTTTAATAGACATATTTCGTTCTAAAAGAATTGTCCGTATTTTTAAAGCCATTCCCATTTTCTACACCTCATTCTTTTTGAGTAATTATATACTTTTTAGTACAGAAAATCAAACCAAAATGCAATTCTACACACTACAATACAATTACAATATTGACTATCTATACTTTATAGTGTAATATTTATTTTTATAAGTGCATATTTGTATTTCTAAGAGCAGAATGCAATGTAAAAATTTTTTGAGAAATTTTCCCAAAAGCGGAAAGGAGGGATACAAAATGGGAAAAATTTTGGAAGCATTTTTGACTGACCAGCTTCGTGCTGATAGTGGAACGGAAAGACGAAGCCCCAAACAAAAGAGACTATGTGACAGGGGAAGCCAACTCCAAGATAAGTTAGCAGAGAAGCTGAATGATGAAGAAAAAGAGATGTTGACGGAATTAATTGACACTCTTTTTGAAGAAAGCTGTTATGATGAGCAGAAAAAATTTGAGCGTGGTTTTCGGTTAGGTGTTCTGATGCCAGCGGAAATTTTCACGGAACAGAACATATTTCTTTAACGGACAACAAAAAGTGATTATCATTGCCAAAAATAAAACAGGTGGTGTTCTTCCGCAAAGAAACACACCACCTAATCCATGTGTCTGCAAGAAAACAGACCACAGGATTATTATACCCTGTGCGTTTCTGTCTTGCAAGAAATAATCGAGAAAGAAAGGATATAAATGGAAATTCAGATAATAACCAAAGAATCCTTCAATGAAAAACCTGATACCGTCGCTCAAAATATATACTGTTTTTCAAATTGTAAGCAGACACCAGAGTGGACAGCTCCAGTAAAACAATTTGCCACAAGCAGCATATACACGTCACTGAATATGGTTCAAACAGGTAAGAAATTGCATTACATTTTCATAAAAAACGGGTGTACTGTGAAAGACATTCAATGTTTTTTAAATTTAGCATGTCCGCAATCCATTTACAGATGGATTAAAGGACAGACGCTGCCTTCCATCGACAACTTATACAGAATGGCAGTGATATTTCAAATCCATATGGAAGATATGCTTGTTGCCAAGAATATTGACAGAAATATGGATCTTATGCAAATAGCAGAAAACCGTACTGACTATCCTTTATATTAGCAGAACGGTGACAAGCGAAAATGTAAGATAATTAAAGCAATCTTCATGAAATGCCCTGATAATATTTGAGTTATCAGGGCATTCATAATTTTACTTTACCTGCTTTTCTGTTCCTTTAATGTTTCGTCGTTTTAATGTATAAAATAACATGGAGAATATGAAAAAAGGCTTCCATTCTACAACTCCCCGACAAAATTATAGACAATCCGAACTTCCTGTGTCTTTACCCTGTCCACTTTCTTAGGTTCTCCAATCAGTATGCGGTTAATCAAGCGGTTTAACACCGTTTCGTCAAGTTCTGTAATGGCAGCATAACGCCTGATTTCCCCCATAAACATCTGCACATCGCCCTCTGAATGTTCCTCCTCGCTGATAAGCGCCGCTATTTTCTGTATACGGTTTTGATTGCTTTCTTGTTCCTTTTCCATTGCGTCCGTCAGCTTCAAAAAACGCTTTTCCGTAAGTATACCCTTTGCCTTATCCGCATACAAGCTGATAAAAGTATCATCTATCTCCTGATTGCGCTGTGCAAGATTCTCATACTCCTTTTTCAGACTATCCGTATCTGCAAGGTACTGTTTTTCCATTCTTTTACTCAACCTGCCATAAAACGCTTCTTTATCCTTATAATGCCATAGCCGCAACTTCCTGTATGTCCGAAAGCACAAAGTTATATAAATCCCTCGCTTCGGTTTTGTGGCTTGTGCAGGCATTTCTCCCTAAACGGTTATAGGTCTGGCAGATATAATATGCCTTGTCTATCGGCTCACTCTCTTTCCCTGTCCGGCGGTCTTTGTCCGTCCTCCCGACTTTTTCATAACGTACCTGCATGGACTTCCTACAGGTGGTACAGTAGACAATGCCATGAAAAATATTATAATACGGACAGCTATTCCCTTTCATAATCGGCGGTCTGCGGTCTATAAGCTGCTGAACCTTATCCCACTCCGCTTTAGGGATAATGGCTTCGTGGCAGTCCTCTATGACTTTCCTCTGCTCCCTCGGAATGATGTTGTAAGTGTTGGAGCATATGCCTTTCTGATGCGTCTTACAGACAACGTGAGCGCCCTTGTAAAATGGATTCCTCAAAATGGCTGATATGCGTGAACCACTCCAAGCGTAATAATTCACGTCACAGTCCGTTCCCGTCTGCATTCTTGTAATCGGTATTCGTTCTTCCATCAAAACCTTGCATATTTTCATGTTTCCAAATCCGTCAAGTGCAAGGTCAAATATCCGTCTGATAATTGGTGCAGTTTCCGGATCAATGATAAGATGCCCGTTGTCGTCAGGATCACGCATCAGACCTAAAGGCGGCTGTCCTCCGCAGAATTTTCCCTGCCTTGAGCGTGTCATGCGACCTGCAAGCACTTTCTTTGAAATATCCCTGCTGTACATATCATTCAGGATATTCTTAAACGGCGCTATGTCCATTTCCTGCTTGTTCAGGCTGTCGTAATTATCCGCAATAGCTATGTAGCGTACATTATGCTTTGGGAAAAATACTTCCATATAGCTGCCGGATTCAATATAGTTACGTCCAAGCCTTGAAAGGTCTTTGGTAATCACACAGCTTATCCTTCCTGCTTCAATATCGTTTATCATGCGCTGGAATGCTGGACGGTTGAAGTTCCGTCCTGTGAAACCGTCGTCCACATAGAACTCGCAATTGAACATACCGTTCTTTTCTGCATAATCTTTCAACAGTAACTTTTGGTTGCTGATGCTCATGCTCTCATTGTCCTTGCCATCTTCAAGAGATAATCTGCAATAAAGGGCAATAATCATTGGACTGGTAATCTTAGAATTGTTTTTCCTGTTCATAGGTTCTCTCCTTTATGAACAGGGATACGATACAATTATATTACCATGCCCCCGCCCTTATTTCAACATTTTTTTCAATAATACGGCTTAAACAGCCTGCTTATCCCTCTTTTTTGAGATGTGTTCCTCCGTCTTTTTCTCTATAAGCTGTTCAAAAGCCTGCTGCACAGTCTGTGTGCCGCCAAACTCCCTCGTCACGACAAATCTTGTCTGCCCCTTTGTTTCTTTTTTTATTTCCCTGTCTGCGACCATAAAATTAACCCTGTCCTTTCTGCGGTCATTATTCTGCCTGTCATATTTCAAACTGTTTTATCTCCCAATAAAGAAAGATAAATCTGCATAAAAACAGTATTGAAGATACCTATTCCCCAATGCCGGACATCACTCTGTATTTTTTGCTCCTGTCAGTACTTTTTTCGCTGCATCCCTGTTTTCCTGCCCCAGTTCAGAGCGGTAATTCCTGCTGCCGAAATAAACAGGCATACACCGTTCCATGATGCGGTCATAAATCCTTGCGTGTTCTACGTCCTGCGGATTTTTCAGCGCATCAAGCTGAATGTTCGTTGTGATGATGAACAGCTTGCCGGACTTGTACCGTTCATCAATGACCGTATAAATTGTTTCAACCGTATACTGGCTTTCCCTCTCAATCCCCATATCGTCAATCACGAGCAGCGTGTATCGGTTCAGGCTTGCAAGGTACTCATTCCGCTCCGAACTGTAAAGACCGCCGAGTGCATTTAATATTTTCGGAAAACTTGTCATCAGTACAGGGATTTTCTGCTCTAACAGCGCATTTGCAATACACCCTGCAAGGAATGTCTTGCCTGTCCCGACATTCCCCCAAAACAAAAGTCCCTGCCCTGTCTGCACCATTTCTGAAAAATGTTCCACATACCGCTTTGACGTAGATGGCGTTTTCCCGTGACGCATCACAGCGGTCAAAGGTATAGTTATAAAATGTCCTGTCCTGCAATTCCGCACTTTTCATCTTCTGTATATTCAGAAGTTCTTCCTTTACCCTGTATTCCTCACGTTCTTTTTCCAGTTTCTCCGCCGCACATCTGCACAGACAGCCGACAATGCGTTCCTCTCCCAAGAATGATATTTTTTTCTGCTTTTTTGTACGACACTGTCCGCACATCAATAATCCAGTATCAGCATCCGTATAATCATCAGCAGCCCTCATTCCCTCATTTGTGGCTTTTTCCAGTGCCCTCATGACTTCATCAACAACCACTTCAATCATAAACTGTCACCCTCCTTAAAACTGCCGTTATAAGAATACACGTTCTCCTTTACCTGTTCTTTCTTCATATCCTCTTTTTTCCAGCACTCCATAATGGCTAAATGGTTTTTATATGTTTTTCCGCTGTAAGCCATATATTCCGACAGATGCTCTATCATTGACTGATAATCTGCCGGAAAGTCGGCTTGCAACGTTTCCAGTTCTTTATCCGTAAGACTGACATTTCCATATCTGCCATAGAGGTTGATTCCGTTTTTCTCCTTTACGGGCGGGGGCGTGTCCTTTTCTCTACCACTCTCTTTTATATAAGCTCTATTCTCTATACTCTTATCTCTAATCTTTGGTGGACAAAATTGGGACACAGGTGGGACATTGTCCCAGTTTTGTCCCATGCCTGTATTGTTATCCATCAAAAACGGTGTGCTGCCTTCCACTTTCTGTCTGTGGTATCTTGCCTTGCGTTCCCCGTCAGACGAGCCTTTTCCGGTTATTTCCTCAATTTCTGGCATATAAAAAGTATTATCTTCCAATACTTCCACAAGCCCAAACTGCATGAATGCCCGCATCTCCCTCTCTACCGTTCCTGTCTCATGCCTTGTGAGCAGTACGATCATTTCCGCTGAAAGCGGCGTCATCTCATTCAAGAGCAGTTTCCCGTTATGCTGCAATGATTTTAAATACAGCTTGAGCAGGATATTCACATATAAGACACCGTCCTTTGAGCCTTCTAACACTACAATCTCACGCTGGTCAAAAAAATCTTCCTTGAGTTTAAGGAAGTAATATTTCTTATTCTCTGCCATAATTGCCCCTTTCCTTTTTTACTCTTTTTTTCTCCCCAAGATTGGGAAGTATTTCATTCTGTTTTGTTTTTGTTCTCTGTACCATTGCCACTTTGTCCGCAATCTCCGCAAGTTCCCCAAGAACGGCATCATTTTCTGCTAAATCGTGTTTTATCTTTGCACTTTCCGCTTTCAGTTCTTCAAGTTCCTTTTTCCACGTTTTGGGGAGCAGCTTATCCGTACCACTCATATTTTTCAGTCCTGTACAGTAGGAGAGTGCAGTATCTATCTTATCTGCATTCCTGTCATAATAAGACTGTTTCTGCCTGCCAGAAAGACTTTCATACTTTTTCAGGTATTCCGCATATAGTTTGTAGGCATGGTAGACGTCAATGATGTTGGACATCTTTTTCAGCTTTGCATTTAACTCATGCTGGTTGTAAATATTGTCACTCCGCTGTTTTTTTGTGTCCTCTGCCAGCTTCTGCAAATCCTCAAGCGTTTCAATCTTATGTGACTGGAGAAACGCGACCATAGATGAAAAATCTTTTATGTTGCCCGTTTTTGTGTCTGTGCGCTGCCGGATATTATTGTCCTGAATAAATGCGCTGCGGTTTTGCTGCCATTCCATCAGGACTGCAATTAAAGAATCCTCTTTCTTTTCCTGTACGGGTAATTCTTTTTCTTTATCCTGTGCAATCGCTTTTTTCTCTTTTTCAAGGAAAGCAATCTTATCTGTCAGATGCTCTATGTTCTCCATGCTGGATAAAATAAGGGCATTGATTTTTTTAATCTCCCTGTTCATGCTGCCGACTTCGGTTTGAATGCCTTTGCGCTCCATTGCGGTCACTGCCGCACCCATATGGATTGTCGGCAGAAGGTCTATTCCCTGTCTTTCAAAAGAACGATGTTCCGCTGTAATCTCATAGCCGTTCTTCTTATAAAATTCAGTTTCAATATCTGCCCACAATGCACGCCATTTTTCCACGTTTCCCCTGTCGTCCCAATCAGTAGCGTAAACCTTATGTGACTTATAATCATTTCCTTTCTTTGTAGGGATTTTCTGACCGTTTTTATCAAGGTCATATTCCCGCCAGCATTTCTTTTCTAAAAAAGTCCCGTCTTTTTGGAACGGGCACATGGTAAGCATAAGGTGACAGTGCGGGTTTGGGTTCTCATGGTCAGGACTGTGCAGATTCATGTCAACCACCATTCCCTTATCCCTGAAAAATTCTGCAAGTTTCTTGGCAGCTTGTAACCTCTCATCCGCATCAAGTTCACAGGGCAGTGAAAATTCGATTTCCCTCGAAAGCTGCGCCCTGCTCCCTTTCTCAAAATTTTCAACAGCGTTCCATAAAACGGAACGGTCAGCAAATTCCTTCGGCGCATATTCCGGTAAGAGGATTTCGGAATATATCACATGACCTTTCCTTGAAAAATCTTTTATCTCCCCATCATATTCGCAGTAAATTTTTGTTGCGCTCCGGTATGCGGCGGAAGCAACAGCCGACTGCGGTTTTTCTCCGCCCCTGCTGATTATTTTTGCGTTAAGGTGTATCATTTTCGTGCTTATCGGTATCTCCCTCCTTCTGCACATATTCTATCCCCGATGGAAAAACGTAGCGTAGCTACGTTTGACAAGGGCGCATTTATACACGCTTCGCGTGTGTGCGCCCTGCGGGGCTTTTTCTGCCTTACGGCAGAAAACAGGGGAAACGACAATTCCCCTACGGGCTTGCGCCCTACCCTTTAGTGAACTTTGCGTTCAGATAAAGGCGAAAGAGCAGCCTTTATCTGCCCACAAAGTTTTATAAGCCCCCCCGCCACGTTACGGCTGATAATTCTATTCCTTCGGGGATTGTTGTGTAGATTTTTCAGCTAAAATATTCTGCATGGTTTGACGGAAAGACAAATCCGAAAACAGGATATTTAGAATATTTTTTACGCTGTCATCATCAAATGTGGCAAGCTGTTCTTTTGAAACATTCAGCTTTTCCCTGAGAAGATATTCAAAGTGGCTTCCCCACACAATATTGCGATGTCGGCGTTCCTTCTCCGTCATGCCCTTTATCTGGTTCCGCAACTTCGCTTCCCTGTGTTTTGCGATGACAAGCTCTGCTTTTGTTTTCTGCAATTCCGCATCAATCACATCTCTGCGTGTCTGTTACTCTCACTCATTTTTTCACTTCCTCCCTGCCTGTAACGCTGTTAATATTGGATAAAATACAGACATACAAAAAAGGGCATCCATATACTGAATATCCTCTCCTTTGTTTGGCTACACCTGTTTATTTTTCAGCTTATTACATTTTAAACCGCACTTTCATTTATATCATTTTAGGAAAATTTATGTCCTGTCCCTCAAATCCTGTAAATGCCTAAGCTGTGCTTCACTTAATGTCCTCGGTTTTCCAATCTGGATAAGATTTTTTGGTAAAACATATGTCTTGCTTACTTCTGTCCATGACTTTAACCGGATTACATTTGGAAACTCCTTATGCAGTTTATCCATTTTCCGCATCCATGCCGGATTTGCTGTGTAAACCGTTGCTTCGTCCTCATCTGCATTCAGATTGATAACAACTTCCTGTTCATATCTTGATAACTTCATTCCATACTCCTTTCTCTGGTGCCAAATTTATTTAACAGTACCCTGTCGGTACTAAATTTTCCACCCATAATCGGGCTGTTTCATTTGTTCTGCTGTTCTTCCCTTGCTGTTTCCTGACAGGCAACCCTTGTCGGCGCTGTATCGTCCAGTATTGTATTGGCGCTCAAATCACTTTGAAATTGGTCTTGGCGGTTTATATCAGCTTGGACAGTCATTTAATTGTACTGCCATTATCCAACAAAACAGCTTGCTTTCCCGTATATCCATCATGTCAGAAACCTGCCCCCAAACAGAAAATTTCTATCATGCTGGAAAAATATAGTAGGAATTCTCCAGTTAATGTGGTATTCTGTTTTTGTAAAGGGGAGAATTATCAATGAAAACACAATTAAGTATTCAGGAACGCCTGAAAGACCTGCGTGTGGAAAAGGGACTGACCTTAGAGCAGTTGTCACAACATATAAAAATTCCTGCATCCACAGGTAGTCTTACGCTTCGCGCAGACCGTTTCCACCAGCAGCTCCACAATCTCCTCCAAGTCCTCCCGATAGGTTCCAAACCGCTGTTTGAGGCAGTCATACTCGATATTCTCCAAAATCAACTCCCGATAATTTTCCATCTCTGTCAGTGACATCGTTTCCCTTCGCTTCGGTTCCGGTGGCTTTGCCGCCGTTTCCCGGAAGGGAATGAAATCGATAATTTATCCGTCAGTAATTGATTTTTGGGTATTTGATTTCTCTATATTTATTTGCGTTGGATTTTCCGTTGACGGTTTTCCCTTTGACGGATTATCCGTTGTCGGAAAACCCGACAACAGTTTTTCCAACAACGGTTCTTCTATTACCAGACGCTCGTAAATCACATACTCGTTGGCGCTGAACTTGTCGCCTGCATCGGTGGTCTGGCGGCGTTTGATGTACCCGGACTTTTCCAACTCCTTGACAGCGGAGCGGATGGCGTCCTTGCTTTCCCGGTTGATAACAGCCAGACCGGAAAGGGTATAGTCCCAATCCTCCGGCAGCGAGAGCATTTGGGACAGCAGGCCCTTTGCTTTCAGGCTCAGGCTCTTGTCCCGCAGATGATAGTTGCTCATAACGGTGTATCCCTGTGTGCGTTCTACGCGAAAAACGGCCATTTTCTGCACTCCTTTCGTTTCCCAGGGCATGAAAAAAGCCACAATCCTATAAAAAAGATTGTGGCGCTCATTTGCTGGCTGACTTCTTCCTGTACCGGTGCGAAACCGGCGGCATAGGCGGCTTGTCAAACAGGCTCTCTAACTGCGGAAACGTCAGGCTTTGAAAAATCCGGTCAATCTCAATGGTTTCCATGTTGCGCTGGGAGCGGCAGTCCTCCCGGATGGCTTCTCTGATTTCCTTAACGGTACACATACTCATTCCTTCCTCTCAATTTGTCGGGTTTACGGGTGACGTTTCTTTTTGGGTTTGAAGTCCAGGATATGCCCCTCAATGACGCGGGCATACCGTTTGATTTTGATGTCCCGGCATGTTTGGCTGGCGAGAACGGCCTGATACCCGTCCTCGTCCAGAAACAGGCGCATTTCATCGCCGGGTGCGCCATAGGCGGTATGGGACCGCAGAACGGAAAACTCGACCATCCAGCGGGTCTTATCCTCAAACCGTTCCACAGCCAGTATGTTGTGGCCCTTTAACTCCCTGGCAACGTGATCTCTCATAGGCACTCCTTTCAGCGTTCCTGATCTCTCTGGCGCTTTTTCTGCCACTGTTCCAGCAGTTTGATGATGGTTTCCTGCATCCGGGCAGGAGTGTAGCTCTTGGGGAAATACTTGCGGAGCGTGTCAGAAGAAAAGCTCACTTTGTCTAAATCGCTTTTCTTTTCCTCGCCCATAATCGCCCGCATTACATCTATGGATAAATGCCCCTCCTGACTGAATTTTTTGAGCCGCTGGGCCTGGGAAAGAGAGGGGGTAGCCTGTTCGCTGTCCATAGCGTCCAGAAGCTGTGTCTGTTCTTCTTTTTTGAGAAAGGACAGCTCATAGGCAGGGTTTAGGGCAATTTTCTTTTCGTCCACCATGTTCAGCAGTTCGGGAATCAACTCGGTCAGGCGGATATACCGCTGAATTTGATTGCGGCTTTGGCCTACCTGATCGGCCAGTAATTGATCTGATCGTTTTTGTGTCCCAACTTGGGACAGATTTTCTTTAGTTGGTCTGCCTGCTTGCCTTTTCATAGCCTCCAACTTCATTTTGTAGGCGAAAGCCCTCTCGCTGGGGAGCAGGCTTTCCCGCTGCAAGTTGCTGTCAACCATGATAATCGTGGCGGCGTCATCGTCCAAATCCTGGACAATCACCGGCATAGTTTCTTTCTCTGCCAGTTCGCTGGCCCGATGCCTCCTGTGTCCGGCTACCAGCTCATAGCCGCCCTCCGGGTCAGGACGGGCGATAGCAGGAACCAGAACGCCGTACTGCCGGATGCTGTCCGCTGTTTCCATCATGGCATCATCATCTTTGACTTTGAAAGGGTGGCCCTTGAACGAGTGCAGCTCGCTTAAAGGGATTTCTACCACCTTTTCCCGCCCCGCATCGGCGCGGCTTTCCTCGGTGGAAAACAGATCATCGACCGATGCCAGCTCTACTTTTTTCGCGCTGCTTTTCAAGTTTCAACACCTCCTTGGTCAGATTTGCGTAGCCCTCCGCTACTTTGCCGCTTGGGTCATGGGCGAAAATGCTCTTGCCCTCCGCGCTGATTTCCTTTGCCCGGACAGAATGGGGAATCTCGGTTCCGAACACCTTGATTTTGCTGCCGTAGGTTTCCCGCAGCAGGGCGGCAATCTCTTTGGCGAAGTTGGTGCGGTTATCCACCATCGTCAGCAGAATACCGTCTATTTGCAGTTTCGGGTTGATCTGCCGCTTGACCTTGCTCACCGTAGAGAGCAGCTGTTCCAGCCCTTTGGCGGGCAGATACTCCGCCTGGACGGGAATTATAATCCGGTTGGCAGCGGCCAGGGCGTTGACGGTAAGCATACCCAAGGAAGGCTGGCAGTCTATGAGGATATGGGAATACTGCCCCTTTACGGTGTCCAGGTATTGCCGCAGAATCGTTTCCCGGCTCATAGCGTTTACCAGCGATACCTCCATGCCGGACAGCTGAATATCCGCTGGCATCAGGTTCACGCCCTCCGGGTGGTGCAGAATCCCCTCGCCGGGGCGGACCGGCTGATCGGTCAGGATACGGCCCATCGCGTCAGAGAGGGTAAAGGGCAGCTTATCCGGCTGGGGATTGCCCAGGCTGATGGTCAGGCTCCCTTGCGGGTCCCCGTCAATGAGAAGCACTTTCTTTCCGACCTGCGCCAGTCCTATCCCTAAGTTGGCACAGGTTGTGGTCTTGCCCACACCTCCCTTTTGGTTGGCTATGGCGATGATTTGCGTGTTCAAGATAATCACCTCGTTTCTAATTCGTTGTGGTTGCTTCTGGAAATAGAAAAAGCCGCCACTTCATAAATTGAAAAGTGACGGCTTTTTCTGATCCCGGAATACAGTTTCCTGGAAATGCAAAAAGCACCCAGCAAAAAATACTGAGTGCTTGGCGATAAACTTATTTACTTTTTTTCAAATTAGGTTAAATTCAGTTAAAGCATTTCAAAGAGAAAACGCCCTTTACCGGAAATGAAAAACTACTCCCTGAGAGGGCGAAAATCACCCGAAAGTTGTCCTATAATTTAGCCCTTTACTCCTGTTTTGGGGGTGGTTGTCCTATATTTAGCCCTGGCAAAATGGGTCAAAATGGGTTTCATTGCGTCAGTTCACATCAAACTCTATCAAAAGCAAAAGCCCGGAAAATCAAGGTTTTCCGGGCTTTTTGAGGCATTTTGATAAAATTTAACGCTTGCTGAACTGCGGAGCGCGACGAGCCGCTTTGAGTCCGTATTTCTTTCTTTCTTTCATTCTTGGGTCACGAGTCAAATAGCCCGCTTTTTTCAAAGCTGGTCTATAATCTGCGTCTGCTTCCAACAATGCTCTTGAAATACCATGTCTAATAGCACCTGCTTGTCCTGTAAAGCCACCGCCATATACATTTACAAGTACATCAAATTTTGCTGTTGTTTCTGTTAATTCTAATGGCTGACGTACAATCAATTTTAATGTTTCCATACCAAAATATTCATCAATATCTCTTTTATTGATTGTAATTTTACCGCTACCTGGCATTAAATATACTCTTGCAACGGAAGATTTTCTTCTACCTGTACCATAATATCTAGCTGCTGCCATATTTGCTTCCTCCTCCTATTAAAATTTCAATTCCAATACTTCTGGTTTTTGTGCTGCGTGTGCGTGTTCTGGACCAGCATAAACATGAAGTTTGCTGAACATTTTTCTGCCCAGAGCGTTTTTAGGAAGCATACCTTTTACAGCGTGTTTCAACACTTCTTCTGGTTTTTTCTCTAATTGTTGTTTAAGTGTAATTGTTTTTAAACCACCAACATAACCACTATGATGTGTGTATACCTTTTGGTCTAATTTTTTGCCTGTTACTGCTACTTTTTCTGCATTGATAACAATAACATAGTCACCTGCATCAATATTTGGTGCATACATTGGTTTGTTTTTTCCTCTCAAAATGGTTGCGATTTCAGATGCCAAACGTCCTAATGTTTTGTCTGTTGCATCTACAACATACCATTTTCTTTCTACATCAGCGATTTTCGCTATGTATGTTGTTCTCATAGTATTTTACCTCCCTTAATATACTTTTGACTCGTTGACTTTATGCACTGCTATGGGAAACAGCAACACATAATCTCCATTATGACAAAGCATAACTTATTGAGTCCCACTGTGAAACATATATTTAAAGCCAAAAGGCTCTAAAGTCAAATCAATACAACGTTAATCATTATATTACAAAAATACATAATTGTCAATAATAAATTTCAAGTAATGTCAATGCTTTTGCTGGTGCTGTCATGCCTGCTTTTGTTCTGTCTTTGCTTTGTATTATAACAATCATATCTTCGGGATTTTTATTACCTTTTCCCACATCAAGTAATGTTCCTGCTATAATTCTCACCATATTATATAAAAATCCATCTCCTGTAATGGTAATTGTTACAAAATTCCCTTTTTGTTCTATATTACAGTCAAATATTGTTCTGACAGTACTGCTTACATTGCTCCCTGAAGCACAAAAACATTTAAAATCATGTTTTCCTATCAAAAACTTTGCAGCTTGTTTCATAGCAAGTATATCCAATATTTGAGGAACAAATACACTATATTTTCTAAACATAGGATTTTGAAATTCGTCAATATAAAACGTATAACAATATGTTTTTTTTATACAGTCATATCTAGGGTGAAAATTTTCAGTTACTTCTTCTGCATTTCTTATTACAATATCATCTGGCAATAAAGAACGTATAGCAAAAGGAATTTTTTTTACAGGTATAGGTGTTTCAACATCAATTATCGCTCTTTGTCCCATAGCATGTACACCTGCATCCGTTCTACTTGCTCCAATTACTTCTATACATTGCTGTCCAAACAACTTTTTACAGGCATATTCTAATGTTCCTTGTACTGTTTTCACACCATCATATTTTTGTTTTTGCCACCCTGCATATTCTGTGCCATCATAAGCAATGGTAAATAATATTCTTTTTTTCATACTATCACCACTTATATTATAAAATATCGTATTGCTGCATAACGTAATGCTATTAATACAATACAATATGCTACCAATATTACAATCGCTTTATAATCTGACTGCTTTAATACCATAACATTCATACGTGTTCTATTTTCATCACCATGATAACATCTTGCCTCCATAGCCATAGCCAATTCATCAGCACGACGGAACGCAGATATAAATAATGGCACTAATATTGGTATTAAACTTTTTGCTTTTTGTAAAAGATTGCCACTGTCAAAATCTGCTCCTCTTGCCTGCTGTGCTTTCATAATTTTATCTGTTTCGTCTAAAAGCGTAGGAATAAAACGGAGCGCAATGGTCATCATCATAGCAATTTCATGCGCTGGTACACCTATTTTTTTAAAAGGACGCAATATATATTCTATGGCATCTGTTAATTGTATAGGCGTTGTTGTTAATGTCAATATAGAAGAACCTATCACAAGTAATACAAGCCTGATACACATTTTAATTGCTATCAGTATACCCTCTGTTGTAACAGTAAATATACCCCATTCAAATAATATATTTTCTCCTCTTGTCATAAAAACATTTATAAATGCTGTAAAAGCAATAATAATAAATATTCCTTTAATACCTTTTAACATAAATTTCAAAGGTACTTTTGACGTTTTAATCACTGCTGCCATACACAGCACTACAAATAAATAGCCTAAAAATGTATTTACTGTAAACAATGTCACAATAAACAAGAATGTAATAATTAATTTCACTCTTGCGTCCATACGATGTATAGGAGAGTTCACAGGATAATATTGTCCTATTGTAATATCTCTAATCATGATTTTTCCTCCCCTTTTAATAATGTATATAACGCTTTCACAGCTTCCTCTACTGTATAAATATCATTAGGCAAGTCATATCCTTTTTGTTTTAATTCGGCTAAAACATAACTAATTTGAGGCGCAGCAAGTCCTATTTTCTCTAATTCCTCTACTCGTGCAAATACTTCTTTTGGTGTGCCTGTCATTGCTACACAACCTTTTTCCATAACAATCAGCCTGTCTGCTAATTTTGCCACATCTTCCATACTGTGAGATACTAGTATAATTGTGATACCTCTTTTTTCATGTAGCTTTTTAATAGCATATAATATTTCGTCTCTGCCTTTTGGGTCTAATCCTGCGGTTGGCTCGTCCAATATCAATACCTCTGGATTCATGGCAAGCACTCCAGCGATTGCTACACGCCTTTTTTGTCCCCCTGATAATTCAAAAGGAGATTTTTCATATACATTTTCAGAAAGCCCTACTGTCTGTAATGCCTCTCTTACCCTTTTGTCAATTTCCTGTTCTGAAAGTTTCATATTACTTGGACCAAAAGCAACATCTTTATATACTGTCATTTCAAAAAGCTGATGCTCTGGATATTGAAAAGCAAGTCCTATCCTTTGTCTAACTTTTCTCAACTTTGCTTTATCTTTGTGTATATTTTCATCATCAAGCAATATTTCTCCTTCTGTGGGAGAAATCGTGCCATTCAAATGCTGTATCAATGTAGATTTTCCGGAGCCTGTATGACCTATCAGCCCTATAAACTCTCCCGTTTGTATTGTAATGTTAATATCTTGTAAAGCAATTTTTTCAAATATTGTGCCTGCATTGTAGACGTGCTTTAAATGGTTGATTTTAATTGACATATCGCACCTACCATTTCTTCTATAGTCAAAATATCCTGTGATATTTCTATACCCATTTTTTTCAGTTCATAAGCCGTTTCTGTCACCTGAGGTACATCCAATCCATATCTTTTTAATGTTTCTACCTGAGGAAATACCTGTTTTGGCGTTCCTTCCAGCACAATATTACCATCATCTATTACAAACACTTTTTCAGCTTGTACCGCCTCATCCATATAGTGTGTTATTAATATAATTGTTATGCCTTCTTGTTTATTTAGGCGCAATATGGTTTCCATAACGTCTTTTCTGCCCACTGGGTCTAACATTGCTGTAGGTTCATCAAAAACAATGCATTTAGGTTTCATAGCAAGCACACCCGCAATGGCAATTCTTTGTTTCTGCCCTCCTGATAGTTTTGATGGACTATGTTCTTTATATTCTAACATACCTACTGCTTGTAGTGCTTCATCTACTCTTTTTCGTATTTCTTCAGAAGGTATACCCATATTTTCAGGACCAAAAGCAATATCTTCTTCTACTACTGTAGCTACTAATTGATTATCTGGATTCTGAAATACCATACCTGCACTTTGCCTAATGTCCCAAATCAATTCTTCATTTTTTGTATCATATCCATTTACCCACAATACACCCTCTGTGGGACGCACCAAAGCATTGATATGTTTTGCAAATGTGGATTTTCCAGAGCCATTATGTCCCAATACTGCAACAAAACTCCCTTGTTCAATGGATAGATTAACATGATTTAATGCTAATATGTTTTCTTGTTTTGTGCCTTTTTCTGTCTCTGTTATTTTAATGTATTCATAAGACAGATTATCGGCTTTTATCATTTCCATATTTCCACCGCCTGTTATTGTAGTCTATGGCAATATGCTCACAGCTAGAAATAGTATAATGTATTCTATTTGAAAAAGCAATCATTTTCATAGAAAACACACGCAAATCAATTTTTGTTCACCGTAGGCAATTTAAAGTTTTTTGTCAAGCTTTTTTTCAAAAAAGCTTGCAGGTTTTGGGTAGCGCCCAATAGTCATTTTAAATAAAAAATACTACAAGATATTAAAATTTTTTAAAAGTTGATTTTCTCGTAGAAAACACTTATATATTAAAACTATATTACAATTTCCATATTGTATCAATATCAATACCATATTATGTTATACTAATAATATACTGTATTGATAATGTATTTTTATTTTGTAACAAAAGGAGTGATAATATGAAAAAAATACGTTTTTATTCTTTTTTCTGTATATTTATATTTCTTTTTACAAATATAGTATTTGCTGAACAACAAAATGAAGAAATTCCTGACTATCTCTACAAAGAAGAAACGGAAAAAGGTATATACTATTTACCTAATGAAAGAAAATATGAAGAATATATGGATAATTACATAGCATCACAAATTACATCAACAGAGATTCCTTATCCTACGGGTACTATTACGATATCTACAAAAGGTGCTTTTTCTGTTTATGATTCTGCTTGTGTCTATCCTCCTTATATCAAAATAAAAGAAAGTGCTCCAGGAATATTAAAACAAGATACTACAATATATTTACACATAGATGATGGCACATTATTAAAAGAAATGAACTGTGATACTACATTAGGTGATGTAGTTGCATCTGCTTCTGGAAATCGTAATATCATAAAAATCAATATTGAAAAACAAAGTACAGAACCTTCTGAAATTACCATTACAAATATTGCTATATTGACTAATCGTGCGCATGACGACAAATTTACAAAAAGAGAAAGCACACTTTCTATATCTGTTTTGAACACATTACCTGAAAATATGTTTTCAGAATACAGCAAAAATAATATTGTATTAAATAAATACTTTTGGATGCAAGATAATTGTATTGGTGTATATTGTTATGATTATCGTTTTGAGGGACGGCTTGCTTTTCCAGCAAATCAAAATTATTATATATTAAACGACATAAAATTTGATATGAAAGGAAATTCCTATATTAAAAACGATACACTTATGGTACCATTATATTCTTTAGTGGAAGCGCTTTATATGGGCAGTAATTATTGTTTTAGTTATAGATATCATTATCCTTATGATATATCAAATCGCTTGAAATGGAATGCAGAAAATCAATATGCAACAGTTTTTTATAAAAGAAATGCTATATTTCAAAATCAATCAAATATAGTGCAAATTTTTGATGAATATAATAAAGATTATTCCCCTAAAGCAATTACAGATACTATTCAAATGCCTGTTAATGTAGAAATTAAAGAAGGTGTATTGTATGTTCCTGTAAAATATGCTATTATTGCAATATGCTATAATAATACTGTTCCATATTATTGGAATGAAAAAACAAAAACATTTTATTATCATTATTAAATATTTTATAAAAAAATTTGCGACTAATAATATTTTGTTTTACTAGTCGCAAAAATTTTTCTAACATTCTGTTATACTTTTATAACGTATATCATATAACACACTATAGCACTGTTTTTTATCATCTGAAACCAATTTTATCAAAAACCTTCCTTCATCATACCATTTTATATCTGTAATTTGAGGATTTTTTCGTCCTTTATTTCTTTCCATTTGCAAAATATATTCTGTGCTTTCATCTTTTCTAAAATAAAATGTATCACAATCATGATACTCTTTTCCTCTTTTTAACATTTTATATTCTGCACTCTGTCTATTCATACGTTCTTTCATATCATTTTCTATTTGTTTTATAGCATTTTCTACAGGCTGTCCATTTGATTTTGAAAATAAATATTTTACTGATTCTCCTTGATAATTTTTTTTACTTTCCCAACTTGTCCAATGACTTAAATAAGCATTATTTCCATCTGTAATAATATAGGGATATACCTCTGTAGTAATACCAGTATTATCTTTTGTTCTTGTGCTGTCACAAGTATAATAATATTCATATCCGAAACCCTTTGTCCAAGCGTCTCCCCAGTTTGTATATTCCAAATCTGTTATTACCACATCACCGTTTTTTAAATATCTTGTTATTCTCAAAAAAGAAGGCAAACCTAATGCAACATCTTCCATAAAATACTGTATATTTCCTGTATTTATCGATTTTCCTCCTTCTATCAATACCACATCATCATTTTTGATTGCCATTTGTTGTGTATACTCTTTTGGCAAATGCTCCAATTTATCATAACCATAAGGTGTATCATTTGTATACTGAGAATCTCCTATTTCAAATACTGCATAATACCTTCTTTTTCCAAATTCCCCTGCTACACCGCCTACAAAATCGTTTAATGCTTTTATTATACGATATTTTCCTTCTGGTAAATCATAATCTTCTATATTCCAGTAAAATACATCTCCTATTTTTCCATTTGCATGTAATGTCATTGCTGTATCATCTATATCTCTGTGAAGGGGTATGCCATACCATTCTCCATTTAAAAATACCTCTAATTCATCATGATAACTATAATTTAGTTCTAATGCTGTATGATTTTCAATCATATATGCAATTCTCTTGATGTTTTTATCATATATAGTATGTTGTATATAAAATTCCACATCATTGCTTCTGTCAAAATCTTGTTTACTATATTTTGTTGATTTTAATTCCATATCATTCCATATAATGGTATGTTGTGGTATACTTTTGTCAGCAGTAAGATTTTTTATTTCAAATACTGCATAATATTTCTTTTTACCAAATGCTCCCATTTTACCATACTGCATATCACTTAATTCTTTTATCATACGATATTTTCCTTCTGATAAATCATAATCTTCTATATTCCACTCAAACATATTTTTTGCTTCTGATTTTGCATTTAATGTAAATCCTACATCATCAATGCTCCTATGTAACGGTATTTGATACCATTGTTCATTTAAATAGATTTCTAATTCTGTATCAATTCCAAATGTCGGACTCATTGCTGTATTGTTTTGAAAAATATATGTAATATTTTCCACATCATAATTATATTTACTGTATTCTGTACGTAATGTTACAGCATCGCTATTATCAAAATCCTTTTCTGTATAAGGAGATGGTGTCAATGTAATATTATGCCATTTTATAGTATTTTGTTCTATTTGTTCTGCAAATATTTGTATAATAGGTATATTGCATAATATACATAGTGATAATATCAAACAAATCAATTTTTTCATTGTCATTCCTCCCAAAAGCAAAAACCCCAGCAATACGCTAGGGCTTTATCATTATACTAATTCAATAATTACTTCTGGTGCGCCATCGCCTTTTCTCATACCAATTTTAATCATTCTGGTATATCCGCCTTTACGGTCAGCATATTTTGGAGCGATTTCGTCAAAAAGTTTTGCAGCCATATCTACTTTTTTAGTAAGACTTCTTTTCTTTTTACCATCTTTTGGTACTTCTGTAACAGGGTAAAGTTCACTTAATATTTTACGTCTTGCATTCAATCTGGAAGGTTTATCTTTTTTGATTGTTTTTTTCTTTTCTTCATAAACAGTCACTTTTTTACCATCCACGATTTCTTTTACTCTTTTGCCATTGGCATCTTTTTTAGCAACTTTTGCCATAACTTCTACTTCTTCAAAGTTATCTTTTTCTTTTATAGCCAATGTAATCAGCTTTTCAGCAATTCTTCTCACTTCTTTTGCTCTTGTTTCAGTTGTTTTGATTTTACCATGATACAATAAATTTGTTACCTGGTTTCTTAAAAGAGCTTTTCTTTGTGATGATGTGCGTCCAAGTTTTCTATAACCAGATGCGTGCATAATCTGTATCCTCCTTGTTATCGCCTGCAAAACTGAACCCGAAAAAACAACTCTTTGGTATTACGTTTTTTCGTAATTTTGCAGAATACTATTATCCATGGCTTGAGCGTAAAGCCAAGCCCAATTTTGCTAATTGATATTGAATTTCTTCTAAAGACCTTTTTTCCAGATATTTCACTTTTATAATTTCTTTTTCTGTTTTATTAACTAAATCTTCTATTGTGTGAATATCTGCACGTTTTAAGCAATTATAAGAACGAACTTCTAAGTCAAGTTCTTCAATACCCATTTTAAGCACTTTTTCTTTTTTGATATTTTGTTTTCTATTTACATTTTGATTGTAATTATCTGTAAAAAGGTCATTTATCTGTACGATAGAAACAAATTCTTCTGACATATCTATATCCTCTTTGCAAATGTCTTCTAATTATATTTACAATATTGTCTTTACATCTATATATAATTGAGCAATTTTACAGAATTTACAAAATTCATCATTCATCGCTTGGGCGTAAAGCCAAGCCTAATTCTGCCATTTTGTTAAGCACTTCTTCCAAAGACTTGCGTCCCAGATTTCTTACTTTCATCATTTCTTCCTCTGTTTTGTTTGCCAAATCTTCTACAGTATTTATGCCCGCACGTTTTAAACAGTTATAAGAACGCACAGAAAGGTCAAGTTCTTCAATGCTCATTTCAAGCACTTTTTCTTTTTTGCCTTCCTCTTTTTCTACCATAATTTCTGTATTTTTAGCATTATCAGACAAATCAATGAAAAGATTCAAATGCTCATTTAATATTTTTGCACCATAACTTACTGCATCGTCTGGCGCAATTGTTCCATTTGTCCAAACTTCCAATGTCAATTTATCATAGTCGGTAATTTGACCAACACGAGTATTTTCTACTAAAAAGTTTACTCTTGTCACTGGTGTAAAAATACTATCAACAGGAAGCATACCAATAGGCTGGTCATCTCTTTTGTTTTTATCACTGCCAATATAACCACGTCCTTTATTTATGGTAATTTCCATAGATAAACGTGTATTTGCACCACCACTCAATGTTGCAATGTGATGTTCTGGATTCATAATTTCAATATCACTATCAGATTTCAAATCAGCACCCGTTACTTCACATTCGCCCTCTACATCAATGTATGCAATTTTTGGTTCGTTGCCTTCGCTTGTGTTTTTAATTGCAAGACCTTTCAAATTTAATATAATTTCTGTTACATCTTCTTTGACTCCAGGAATAATACTAAATTCGTGAAGCACACCATCTATTTTTACATTACTTACTGCTGCACCAGGTAAAGAAGAAAGCAATATTCTTCTTAATGAATTGCCTAAAGTTGTGCCATAGCCTCTTTCCAAAGGCTCTACAACAAATTTGCCATATGTTCCATCTGGTGCCATTTTATCAATTTCAATGCGAGGTTTTTCAAATTCAAACACTCATGCAAACCTCCCTCTTTTATGATAGTTTGCTACAGCAAAACTGTAACATAATAATTCAGTTTATTAAAATACTATGTGTCTTGCCCTCAAAGTCCTCACTTCCTTCTTTAAATAAGAAAGATGCAAATACCTTTTAAATAAAAACTATGTTTTTAAAAAAGATATAATAGAATTTTGAGAGCAACATCATTAATATTTTTAATAATCTGATTAATTGACTTATGTTTTTATTATTTGGAGTACAATTCGACAATCAGTGTTTCCTCAACAGGCACATCAATTTGTGTTCTTTGAGGTTTGGACAATACTGTACCGCTTAATGCATCATGGTTTGCAGACAACCATTCTGGTACAATTCTTGCACTAGTTACTTCCAAAACATCTTTATATCTTTGCATAGATTTATATTTTTCTTTAATTTCTATTGTATCGCCAACTTTTACCTGATAAGATGGAATATCAACTGGTTTTCCATTTACCAATACGTGTTTATGACGTACAATTTGTCTGGATTCTTTTCTTGTTCTGCCATATCCTAATCTGAACATAACATTATCTAATCTCAATTCAAGAATCATAAGCAGGTTTTCACCAGGAATACCTTCTTTTTTTGCAATCTGTTCTGCTTTTGCGTAGTATCCTCTGAATTGTTTTTCTAATACACCATATATAAATTTAGCTTTTTGTTTTTCTCTTAACTGTAAACCATATTCACTCATTTTTTTGCCAGCTTTTTGGTTTTGTTTTTTGGATTTTTTATCAATTCCTAAAAAGATAGGGTCTAAATTTAAAGACCTGCATCTTTTTAATACCGGAACTCTATCTCTTGCCATTTCTTATAGCACCTCCTGTTAGACTTTAGAATTATACTCTTCTGCGTTTTGGTGGTCTACAACCATTATGTGGTACTGGTGTCACGTCTTTGATAAGTGTTACATCAAGACCTGCTGCCTGCAATGCACGGATTGCAGCTTCACGTCCAGAACCAGGACCTTTTACAAAAACTTCAACTGTTTTTAAACCATAATCAGATGCAGCTTTTGCAGCTGTATCTGCTGCCTGTTGTGCAGCATATGGTGTAGATTTTCTTGAGCCTCTAAAACCTAACTGTCCTGCACTTGCCCAGGAAAGTGCATTTCCTGCGGCGTCTGTAATTGTAACGATTGTATTATTAAAAGTAGACTGAATATGTGCCTGACCACGTTCTACACGTCTTTTGTCACGGCGTCTACGTGTCGTTGTCTTTTTTACTGCTTTTTTTGCCATTTTACACTCAAACCTCCTTACGAAATATGATTATTTCTTCTTATTCGCTACTGTTTTTCTTGGACCTTTTCTTGTTCTTGCATTTGTTTTTGTTTTTTGTCCTCTTACAGGAAGACCTTTTCTGTGACGAATGCCTCTATAACAACCAATTTCAATCAGACGTTTGATATTTAAAGCGATTTCACGTCTTAAATCACCTTCTACTTTTTGAGAACGGTCAATGACATCTCTAATACGAGATACTTCCTCGTCTGTTAAATCTCTTACTCTTGTGTCTGGATTAACGCCTGCCTCTTTTAATATTCTGTTAGAGCTTGGGCGTCCAATACCATATACATATGTTAAGCCAATTTCAACTCGTTTCTCTCTTGGTAAGTCTACACCAGCAATACGTGCCATGTATCAATTACACCTCCTGAAAAAATATATACTATTTATATATACAACTATCGTTTATTATTATCTCTATTATGCTAGTAACGTTGGGTATTACAAATGGAGAAAATAGACCGTCATCTATCAGCTGTCTCCACTATTAACTGTATACTCCTTCATTACACATGACGGATTTTCTTTTCCGGTATTGGTAAGGATTGCTGACCCTTCCACCACCATACATAGATTATCAGCCTTGTTTTTGTTTATGTTTTGGATTTTCACAAATGACCATTACACGACCTTTTCTTTTGATAATTCTACATTTTTCACACATCGGTTTTACAGATGGTCTTACTTTCATTGTGAATCGCTCCTTCCTTATTTTGCTCTCCAAATGATTCTTCCTTTTGTTAAATCATATGGTGACATTTCCACTAATACTTTATCTCCTGGTAGTATTCTAATAAAATTCATACGAAGTTTACCAGAAATATGAGCTAATATTTGATGCCCATTTTCTAATTCTACCTGAAACATTGCGTTAGGTAATTTTTCTAATACAGTTCCTTCTACTTCAATTACGTCATCTTTTGACAAAACCTAGAAACCTCCTTTACTTCTACTATATTCCCTCAAAACTTTTACAATATCAGCATTCAGCAGATAGCTTTTTTGATTGAGTTTTTGCTGCAAAGAGCTGCTGACAAATTTTGTCGGCTGTATATGTTTTATCTTTTTTCTTTTGGGTTTTTCCAAACTGCGGTTTTTTCCATTTGCCAGATATACATACTCTCCTTCAACAGACAAAATTACAAATATTCCGCCTTTGTCATGACCACTTTTTGAATAAACAATCTGTCCGGTTTCATATTCCATTGTCATCACCTCTTATGGCAGTAATGTGAGAATCTCTGGTTCTCCATTCGTAATTACTACTGTATTTTCATAATGCGCTGCATAAAGACCATCTTTTGTCACTGCTGTCCAGCCGTCTTTTAATACTTTTAATTTATGAGAACCCATATTTATCATTGGCTCTATAGCAAGTGTCATGCCTTCTTTCAACGCTACACCTTTGCTCAGTTCTTTGTAGTTTGCCACAGAAGGGTCTTCATGAAGTTTTCTTCCTATACCATGCCCTACATATTCCCTCACAACGGAAAAACCATTTTGCTCTGCATATTTTTGTATTGCAGTACCAATTTCATTTAAATAGCATCCTTTTTTAGCATATTGTATTCCTTCAAAAAAACATTGTTTTGTAACATCAATCAGTTTTTGCGCTTCTGGTGTAATTTCTCCCACAGCATATGTTCTTGCTGCATCTCCATGAAATCCACCTATATAGCTACCCATATCTATGCTGATAATATCGCCTTGTTTTAATATTCTTTCGCTTGGAATACCATGAACAATTTCATCATTCACAGATGTGCATATAGAAGCAGGAAATCCTCCATATCCTTTAAAAGATGGTATAGCCCCTTGACTTCTAATATAATCTTCTGCGATTATATCTAATTCTTTTGTTGTCACACCTGGCTTAATCTCTTTTTTGAGTACATCATCCAATCTAGCAAGTATTGCTCCTGCTATTTTCATTTTTTCGATTTGTTCTCTTGTTTTGATATAAATTGCCATGCTTATGCCTCTAATTCTGCTATAATCACTTTAGAAATTTCTTCTACACCTAACATACCATCTACTTCAAACAATATGCCTTGTTTATTATAATACTCTACCAATGGCTCGGACTGCTCATGGAATGTAGCAAGACGAGCTTTTCCTGCCTCTAATGTATCATCTTTTCTTTGTGTGAGTCCTTCACCACATACATCGCAAATGCCTGCTTTTTTAGATGGAAGTGATATTTTGTTGTAAGAAGCGCCACATTTTGGGCAGGTTTCTCTTGCTGTAATTCTTTCTAACATCACATCATCTGGTGCATTGATATAAACTGCTTTATCCAATTTTACCATTTCATCCAACTTTTCTGCCTGCACTGTGGTACGAGGGAAACCGTCTAATATAAAACCATTTTTGCAATCGTCCTGTTTGATTCTTTCATTTACAATAGAAATAATCAATTCATCTGGTACTAAACCGCCGCTTGCCATAATGCTTTTTGCTTGATTTCCTAAATCAGTACCACGGCTGACTTCTTCTCTTAACATATCCCCTGTTGAAATATATGCTAATTGAAAACGGTCAATCAATTTTCTTGCTTGTGTTCCTTTTCCTGCCGCCGGTGCGCCAATCAATACTAATTTCATACGGTTTTCTCTCCCTTCTACGTCTTCCTACCTATACAACCTTTTAGAAATGCGTGGCATTTCCAAAAGGTCAAAACATCAATGTCCTAAAAATCCTTTATAATGCCGCATAAGCAACTGGGATTCCAATGCCTTTACAATGTCTAAAGCAACGCCAACCACGATAATCAATGTTGTACCACCAAAACCAACGTTTACTTTAAATATCCATTGCATTACCACTGGTGCCATAGCCAATATTGCATAGCATATTGCTCCTACCAATGTAATACGGCTTACTACTCTTGTAATATAATCGCTTGTTGGCTGCCCTGGTCTAATTCCTGGGATAAATCCGCCGCTTTTTTTCATATTTACTGCTATCTGATTTGGATTAATTACTATTGAAGTATAGAAGTAAGTAAATAATATAATCAGTACAACATATAAACACGCTCCGACAGGATTTGTCATACGAAGTGTTTCGATTACCTTTGTAAACGTTTCACCTTTATTTGGTATAAATTGACCAATTTGTTCTGGAAACTGTAACAAAGAAATCGCAAAAATGATAGAAATTACACCAGAAGTATTTACTTTAATCGGCATGAATGTACTTCTTCCACCGACTTGTTTTCTTCCTGCCATTTTAGAAGAATATTGCACAGGCAATCTTCTTTCTCCGTCATTTAAATACACAATAAATACCAATACTATCAAAAGTATGACAAGTATACCCGCTACTGTTCCAACACCTTTTGCGCCAGAACCTGCTGCCATATCATACATACTTTTTACCGCAACAGGCAAACTGGAAACAATGTTTATAAAGATAATCATAGAAGAACCATTACCAATGCCTTTTGCTGAAATTTGTTCTCCCAGCCACATGATAAATGTAGAACCTGTTATTAATGTAATAACAGAACTAGCATACAGCAACATACTATCTGCTACAAACAAGCCCTTATAACTATATGTTACACCAAGTCCCTGCAATAATGCAAGCACAACTGTTAAATATCTGCTATAAGATTGTACTTTTTTTCGTCCTTCTTCTCCCTCTTTTGACATTTGCTCCAATTTTGGTATAGCAATCGTCAATAACTGCATAATAATAGATGATGTAATATAAGGACCAATACCCATTGCAAATATTGACCATTGAGAATTTGCGCCTCCAGCAATCATACTATAAAGTGTTCCTAAACCTGCTGACTGCTGTGCCTCTTTCACTCCCATTACATCAATTCCTGGTATCGCAATAATTGTACCTAGTCTGACAATCGCAAATATCATCAATGTATAAAGTATTTTATTGCGGATTTCTTTTACTTTCCAAGCGTTGATGAAAACGTTGAACAATTTAAATCACCTCTGCTTTTCCGCCGGCAGCTTCAATTTTCTCTACGGCAGATTTGCTGAACTGCTGTACTTTAATTGTAAGCTTTTTATCAAGCTCTCCAACGCCAAGAATTTTTACTCCATCTCTTGGATTGCTGATTAAACCAACAGCTTTTAAAGCATCAATATCAATTACTGCATCATTTTCAAATCTTTCATTTAATAAACTTAAATTTACTGTAACGATTTCTTTAGAATTTCTACATTTAAAACCTCTCTTAGGAAGTCTTCTATATAAAGGCATTTGTCCACCTTCAAATCCTACTTTTCCGCCAGAACCAGAACGTGCTCCCTGTCCTTTATGACCTCTGCCAGCTGTTTTGCCATTTCCGCTGCCATGACCTCTGCCTTTTCTCCAGTTATTTTGTCTGGAACCTTCTGCGGATTTCAATTCGCTTAAGTTCATTTTGGCACCTCCTTTATTCTTTTTAATTACATTTCTTCCACTTTTACAAGGTGACTTACCTGTTTTACCATACCACGGATTGCCACGTTGTCTTGATGGATTTTACTGCTGTGGAGTTTCTTTAAACCTAAAGCTTGCACTGTTTTTTTATGCTTTGGTATTGCTCCGATTGTTGATTTCACTAATGTGATTTTAATTTCAGCCACCGTTCATTCCTCCTTAACTCAAGAGTTCTTCTACTGTTACGCCACGAAGTTTTGCAACAGCTTCTGGTGTTGTTACTCTGGATAAACCTTCAATCGTTGCGCTAACAACATTACGTTTGTTATTAGAACCTAATGATTTTGTTCTGATATTACGAATACCTGCCAATTCTAATACAGCACGTGCAGGACCACCTGCAATAATACCAGTACCTTCTGCAGCTGGCATAAGTAATACGCTTGCACTGCCGAATTTTCCTGTTGTTCCATGATATATACTATCAACTTCATTTCTTGCTACTGTTACAATATTTTTCATAGCATCTTCTTTGCCTTTACGAATAGCGTCTGGAATTTCTGCCGCTTTGCCAAGTCCGCAGCCAACGTGTCCGTTGCCGTCGCCAACTACAACTAATGCAGCAAATCTGAAAGTACGTCCGCCTTTTACAACCTTTGTAACACGGTTGATTGTAACGACTTTATCCTGAAGGTCTAATGTACTTGGATCAATTCTTTTCAATTTGTCTTCCTCCTTGCTTTAGAATTGCAAGCCGGCTTCTCTTGCTGCGTCAGCCAATGCCTGAATTTTTCCGTGATATACAAATCCGCCTCTATCAAATACAACTTCTTTGATACCTTTGTCCATTGCTTTTTTTGCAATCGCTTCCCCAACTACTTTTGCTGCTTCTACTGTAGATGTGTGTGCTACTTTGCTTGCAATGTCTGATTCCATTGTAGATGCTGCGCAAATTGTGTTTTGTGCTACATCATCAATAATTTGTGCATAAATATGTTTATTAGAACGAAATACAGCCAGTCTTGGTTGTTGTGCTGTGCCATTTACTTTATTACGAATTCTGTAATGACGTTTGATACGAGCAGCAGCACGTGATGGCTTATTAATCATTTGGATTCACTCCTTTTCAATTAGTCACTTTCCGATATAAATAATTGTATTTTCGTAAGCATAATTTAAAGTTCTTTCACTTCCTTTTTATTCAGAAAAGGAATAGATTTGAGGGTGTTGCTCTCAATATTTTTAAAGAAACATGATTATGCAGCCATAATAAAATTATTTCTTACCGGTCTTACCAACTTTTCTTCTGATATGCTCATCAGCATATTTAATACCTTTACCTTTATATGGTTCAGGTGGTCTTTTTGTTCTGATTTCTGCTGCAAACTGTCCAACTTTTTCTTTGTCAATACCTTTTACAGTGATTTTATTTTGTCCTTCCAGCACTGTTTCAATGCCTTCTGGGTCTATCATTTCCACTGGATGAGAATAACCCAATGTCAATGTCAATTTTTTGCCTGATTTTGCTGCTCTATAGCCAACACCATTAATTTCAAGAACTTTTTCATATCCTTGTGTTACACCAATAACCATATTATAAATTAATGTTCTTGTTAATCCATGTAATGCTCTATGTCTTTTCAAATCACTAGGTCTTGTTACTGTGATTTGTCCATTTTCCATTGCGATGTTCATGTCATCAGCCAATTTACGTTCCAAAGTTCCCTTTGGTCCTTTTACTGTAATATGGTTTCCTTCGCCGATTTTGATTTCCACTCCTGCTGGAATATCAATAGGCAGTTTACCAATACGTGACATGGTCTGCACCTCCTATTATACTCTTTACCATATAAAAGCAATTACTTCGCCACCAACGCCAGCTTTTCTTGCTTGTTTATCTGTCATTAAACCTTTACTTGTAGAAATGATTGCTGTGCCAAGTCCACCTAACACTCTAGGAAGTTCTTCTTTTCCAGCAAATACTCTAAGTCCTGGTTTTGAAATTCTTTTTAATCCTGTAATAACTTTTTCATTTTTATCTTTTCCATATTTCAATGTGATACGAATTGTTGCTTTTACACCATCTTCTATCACTTCATAGCCTTTGATATATCCTTCAGCAATTAATATATCAGCGATTGCTTTCTTCATTTTTGAAGAAGGTACATCAACTGTATCATGTTTTGCTGTGTTTCCATTTCTGATTCTTGTAAGCATATCTGCGATTGGGTCGCTCATTGACATGTGAAATCCTCCTTTCCCTTTACCAGCTTGCTTTTTTAACGCCAGGAATCTGTCCTTTATATGCTAATTCACGGAAGCAAATACGGCAAATTCCAAATTTTTTTAATACAGCGTGGGGTCTGCCGCAAACTCTGCAACGTGTGTACGCTCTTGTGGAAAACTTTGGTTTTCTCTGTTGCTTTACGACCATTGATTTTTTAGCCATTATTGTCCCTCCCTATTATTTTGCGAATGGCATTCCGAATAATCTCAATAATTCTCTTGCTTCTTCGTCTGTTTTTGCAGTTGTAACGAATATAATATCCATACCTCTGATTTTATCTACTTTATCATACTCAATTTCAGGGAAGATTAACTGTTCTTTAATACCCATTGTATAATTGCCACGTCCATCAAATGAATTTGCTTTTACACCATGAAAGTCACGTACACGAGGCAGTGCAATGTTAATCAATCTGTCTGCAAATTCATACATTCTGTCGCCTCTCAATGTTACTTTACAACCTATAGGCATACCTTCACGAAGCTTAAATGCTGCAACAGATTTTTTTGCTTTTGTAATAATTGGTTTTTGTCCAGATATAATTGTTAAATCCTTTACTGCACCATCTAATACCTTTGCATTATCTTTTGCTTCACCAACACCCATGTTGATAATGATTTTTTCAATTTTTGGTACTGCTAATTTATTTTTATAAGAAAATTTCTTAGTCATTTCTGGCACGATTTCATCATTATAGAAACCTCTTAATCTACTACTCATTGTTACCCTCCTTTCACATATTAGTCAATTACTTCTCCTGTTTTTTTCGCAATTCTTACTTTTTTGCCATCTTTTATCATTGTTCCAATTCTTGTAGCTTTGCCGTTATGCAAATACATTACATTGGACACATGAATATAATTTTCTTTTTTAATAATACCGCCCTGCTGATTCATTGGGTTTGGTTTTACATGTTTAGAAACCATATTCACGCCTTCAACAATGACTCTATTGCTTTTTGGGTCTACTTTGAGTATTTTTCCTTCTTTACCTTTATCTTTTCCAGCAATTACAACTACTTTATCGCCGCTTTTTAATTTCATTTTCGCCACTTGACACACCTCCTATTACAATACTTCTGGTGCTAAAGATAATATTTTCATGAATTGTTTTTCTCTCAGTTCTCTTGCAACAGGTCCAAATATACGTGTTCCTCTTGGGTTTTTATCATCTTTAATAATTACTGCTGCATTTTCATCAAATCTAATGTAGCTACCGTCTGGTCTGCCAACAGAGTTTACTGTTCTTACCACAACTGCTTTTACTACATCACCTTTTTTTACAACACCGCCGGGTGTTGCATCTTTAACAGAAGCAACGATAATGTCACCAACACCTGCATATCTTCTTGTAGAACCTCCAAGCACTCTGATACAGAGAAGTTCTTTTGCACCTGAATTATCTGCTACCTTCAATCTGGTTTCTTGTTGAACCATAGTATATGCCTCCTCCCGTAACAGTATTATTTTGCTTTTTCCATAATCTGAACAAGTCTCCATCTTTTATCTTTTGATAATGGTCTTGTTTCCATTACTTTTACACGGTCACCTATGCCACATTCGTTATTTTCGTCATGTGCTTTTAATTTATAAGTTCTGTTTACGATTTTACCGTATAATGGATGTTTTACTTTATCTTCCACAGCTACTACAATGGTTTTATCCATTTTATCGCTGACAACTTTGCCTATTCTTGTTTTGCGAAGATTTCTTTCTTCCACGAGGTGTGCCTCCTTTCGCATTTCACACGTACTGATTATTCAGCCGCTTTTTGTTTTTGTGTAATTACTGTTTGTATTCTTGCTATATTTTTGCGAACTTCCTTAATTCTTGCAGTATTGTCCAACTGGTTTGTTGCATTCTGAAATCTCAGGTTAAACAATTCTTTTTTTGCAGAAACAAGGTCGTTTTTCAATTCGTCCGCTGATTTTCCAACTAATTCATTCACGTAGCCTTTTGCTCTCACTGCTGATCACCTTCCATTTCCGCCTGTTGCTCTGCACGAGAAACGATTTTACATTTGATTGGCAGTTTATGAATCGCAAGTCTTAACGCTTCTCTTGCTGTTTCTTCTGCAACGCCACCGATTTCAAACATAATTCTGCCTGGTTTAACAACTGCTACCCAGTATTCTGGTGAACCTTTACCAGAACCCATACGAGTTTCAGCAGGTTTTGCTGTGATTGGTTTGTCTGGGAAAATTTTAATCCATACATTACCACCACGTTTGATATATCTTGTCATAGCGATACGTGCTGCTTCAATCTGGTTTGATGTAATCCAGCTTGGCTCACATGCTTGAATACCAAAATCTCCATATGTGATTTTGTTACCTCTCATCGCTTTGCCTTTTAAACGTCCTCTCATTTGTTTACGTCTTTTTACTCTTTTAGGCATTAACATATTATTTAGCGCCTCCTTCCTTATTTGCTGCTTTTACAGGAAGTACCTCTCCTTTATATATCCAAACTTTTACGCCCAATTTGCCGTATGTTGTATCTGCTTCTGCAAAACCATAGTCAATGTCTGCACGCAATGTTTGAAGTGGAATAGTACCCTCATGATAGCTTTCGCCACGTGCCATATCTGCACCGCCTAAACGTCCGGAAACAGCAGTTTTGATACCTTTTGCACCAAATTTCATTGTTCTACCCATTGCTTGTTTCATTGCTCTACGGAATGTTACACGGTTTTCCAACTGCTGTGCAATGTTTTCTGCAACAAGCTGTGCATCCAATTCTGGTCTTTTAATTTCTTCAATGTTAATTGCAACTTTATGTTTTGTCAATTTTTGTACTTGACCTTTTAATTCTTCAATCGCTTGACCATTTCTACCAATTACAATACCTGGTTTTGCTGTGAAAACAGTGATTTTTACCTTTTCTGCTGTTCTTTCAATAGCAATTTTAGAAATGCCTGAAGAATATAATTTCTTTTTAATAAATTTTCTAATTTTAACATCTTCTACTAAGTAGTTTGCAAATTCTTTTTCAGCATACCACTTTGTATCCCAGTCTTTTATAATTCCCACTCTTAATCCATGTGGATTTACTTTCTGTCCCATTATTAACCTCCTTATCTCTCATTGAGGATTATGGATATATGACTTGATCTTTTCAGTATTCTATATGCTCTGCCCTGCGCTCTTGGACGAATTCTTTTCATTGTAGGACCTTGATTTGCGCTTACTTCTTCAACATATAATTTGCTGATATCCATACCCAAATTATTTTCTGCATTTGCTACTGCGGATTTCAATATTTTTGCAATAATTTCTGCTGCATATCTTGGAGAATATTGCAGCAATGCCGCTGCTGTAGCAACATCTTTGCCTTTAATTTGGTCTAACACAATTTTCGCTTTTGTGGCTGGAATGCCAACATACTTAGCAGATGCGTGTGGTCTTTTTTCTTTATTATCCAAATTTCTCTGTTTTTTAATTTGGCTTCTATGTCCCTTTGCCATGAACCAAACCTCCTTCCAGTATCTATATCAATTAACGAACCCTTGATTTCTTTTCTGCGTCTTTTCCATGACCTCTATATGTTCTTGTCAATGCAAATTCACCTAATTTATGACCAACCATATCTTCTGTAATATATACTGGTACATGTTTTCTTCCGTCATGTACTGCAATAGTATGACCTATCATATCTGGGAATATTGTGGAACGACGTGACCATGTTTTGATAACGCTTTTTTCACCAGATGCATTCATTGCATCAATTTTTTTCAAAAGGTGTTCATCAGCAAATGGTCCTTTTTTTAATGATCTACTCATTATTTATTATCCTCCTTTGTGATATTAAGCACATTTTTGTGCCAAGTTATCAGCCGTTTCTACGACGTATAATATATTTATTGGAAGCTTTGTGTTTTTTACGTGTTTTATAACCCATTGCTGGTTTGCCCCAAGGTGTCATTGGTGATGGACGACCGATAGGTGCTCTACCTTCACCACCGCCGTGAGGGTGGTCGTTAGGGTTCATAACAGAACCACGTACTGTTGGACGAATACCCATGTGACGTTTTCTACCTGCTTTACCAATATGAACTAATTCATGGTCAATATTTCCAACTTGACCGATTGTTGCTCTACAATCTAAAGGTAATAATCTCATTTCACCAGATGGTAATTTTACTGTAGCATATTTTCCTTCTTTTGCCATAAGCTGTGCAACATTTCCAGCAGAACGAACAAGCTGTCCGCCTTTTCCTGGTTTCATTTCAATATTATGAATATTTGCACCAACAGGAATTGCTCTCATAGGCAATGCATTACCTACTCTAACTTCTGCCTCTGGACCATTCATAACAGTATCTCCTACTTTTAATCCAACAGGAGCTAATATATAGGATTTTGCACCATCAGCATAAACAATTAATGCAATGTTTGCTGTTCTATTTGGGTCATATTCAATACCTGCAACTTTTGCTGGTATACCATCTTTATTTCTTTTAAAATCAATCATTCTATATTTGATTTTTGCGCCGCCACCTTTATGACGTACAGTGATTTTACCTTGATTATTTCTACCTGAATTTTTTTTGATATGAACTACCAGTGATTTTTCAGGAGTTGATTTTGTAATTTCATCAAATGCAGACACTGTCATGTGTCTTCTGGACGGTGTATATGGTTTATATCTTTTAATAGCCACCTTTTCCACTCCTTTCAGTGTGTTATCAATTTATCTACACAGATTACTGTATGTTACTCTTTATTACATTCCTTGGAAAATTTCAATATCTTTACTATCTGCTGTCAATTTCACAATTGCTTTTTTTCTTTTTGCTGTTTTTCCCCATATCATACCACGTCTTTTTGGTTTGCCGCTGTAATTCATAGTGTTAACAGATTCTACTTTTGCGCCGTCAAACATTTTTTCAACAGCCTCTTTTACCTGTGCTTTTGTTGCATCTGGGTGTACCAAAAAAGTATATTTTTTTTCTTCCAATATAGACATACTTTTTTCTGTTATGACTGGTTTTTGAATAATGTCATAATATTTTAAATCTGCCATTATGCGTACACCTCCTCAATTTTTGCTACTGCGTCTTTTGTTACTACCAATGTGTTGTATTTTAACAAATCATATACATTGATTGTATTTACAGATGCTGTTTTTACATCTGGAATATTTCTTGCTGAAAGTATTACATTTTTGTTAGAACCGTCCATAACAATCAATGCTTTACCACATTTAATATTTTCCAAAACTTTAACCATTTCTTTTGTTTTGATTTCATTTAATGTTAATTCGTCTAACACAATAATTTTGTTTTCTGCAACTTTACAAGAAAGTGCAGACTGTAATGCAAGTCTTTTTACTTTTCTGTTTAATTTAAAAGAATAATCTCTTGGCTTTGGAGCGAATACAACGCCACCGCCTGTCCATTGTGGAGAACGTGTAGAACCTTGTCTTGCTCTACCTGTACCTTTTTGACGCCAAGGTTTTCTGCCGCCGCCTCTTACTTCGGCACGAGTTTTTGCACTTTGTGTACCTTGTCTTTGATTTGCAAGATACTGTACAACTGCTAAATGCATTACGTGTTCATTTGCTTCTATTCCGAAAACAGCGTCATTCAGCTCTATACTGCCAACGTTTTCGCCGTTCATATTCATTACTGCAACATTTGCCATTGTTTTGTTCCTCCTTTCGCAAAGTAAATTAAGCCTTTACGCTGTCTTTTATTACAAGTACTGCTCCCTTTGGTCCAGGAACTGCACCTTTTACTAAAAGTAAATTCTTTTCAGCGTCTGCACGAACAACCTCTATATTTTGTATAGTTACTTTTACGCTTCCCATATGTCCAGGCATTTTTTTGTTCTTTTTAACTCTACCTGGTGTTGTACCAGAACTCATAGAACCTACAACTCTGTGAGATTTAGAACCATGTCCCATAGGTCCTCTTTGTGCATTATATCTTTTGATTGTACTTTGGAATCCTTTACCTTTAGAAACACCACTAACATCTACTTTATCGCCTGCTGCAAACACATCAGCTTTGATTTCAGCACCGATTTCATATGCACTAATGTCTTCTAATTTGAACTCTTTTAAATATTTTTTTGCTGTCACACCAGCTTTGTCAAAATGACCTTTCATAGGTTTTGTAACGTGTTTTGGTTTTGCGTCTGTATAACCTACTTGTATTGCTTCATATCCATCATTTTCCATTGTTTTTTTCTGTATTACCACACAAGGACCAGCCTCTAAAACTGTAACTGGTATTAATGTGCCTTTTTCTGTGAAAACTTGTGTCATTCCCACTTTTTTAGCAATAATTGCTTTTTTCATAGTATTGTACCTCCTGATTTTCTACAGCGGATTGCATTTTCTAAAAAGAAAACGTAATCATACTAGCCTCATTTAGCCATTTAAACATATCATATTATAATGATATATTGCTTTATATAAAAGCATTGTGGGCATTTGCCCTGTACAAACAATCGCTTATACGATTATTGACTTTTTTTGCTGCTATTATTTCATTACTTTTAATACGATATCTACACCAGCTGGTAAATCCAGTCTGCTTAAAGCATCTGCTGTTTTTGGGCTTGGTGATATAATATCAATCAGTCTTTTATGTGTTCTCATTTCAAATTGTTCTCTGGAATCTTTGTATTTGTGAACTGCTCTTAATATTGTCACAACTTCCTTTTTTGTTGGCAACGGAATAGGTCCGCTTACCTGAGCACCTGTTTTCTTTGCAGTCTCTATAATTTGAGCTGCGGACTGGTCGATCAATTTATGATCGTACGCTTTTAGACTGATTCTTATTTTTGGGTTAGCCATAAAAAAAGTCCCCTCCTTTTCGCACTATTGAACTTCAGCACGACAAGCGGTGACTGCACACTCATTCGGACGTATCTGCAACGTAAGATACGCAAACTTTCCCCCTAAGAGAAAAGCCTTTTTCCTATATTCAGTACAGTGACCATGTCGCCCGGTTTCTTGAACTGGACATCGCTCCTCAGAAAAACCTGCATACATAATGTTTGTTGTATGCCGCAACCTTCTGTATCTTCGCTCGTATGTCACAACGTAATTCAGTATACATGAAAAATCATTTGTTGGCAAGTATTTTTTTCGACTTTATTAGCAAAATATTGTAATAAATTTCACAATCATATCATTATATTTTTAAACATATTGCACAAATGCATTTTTTCATTCTTTCATTCTGTATAAAAAGTGTTTCCCATTTCATAACGTTTTATACAATTATTGCATTTTATTTTTTCATTTATAATAAAATTTCCTTTAAAGTTTGGGGCAAGCCTTTTTAAAGGCTCATAGGAGTTTGCGTGCCATGCCCTCAAATGTTTTAACAAGATATTGTTGAAATAATTCTTTCATAGTATACCATTAAAAAACTGTAAATAATACTTCAAATTCTCTATCTGATAGTAAAAATTTCCACATAGTTTTTAATTCTTCATCTGTCATGCGTTTATCACTAACACCACATAGTAAAAAAAATTGTTCTTTGTTAGACATAATCCACTTGTTTATTTATTTTATCTTTTTTTCTTTTGTAAAAAATAGTTTTTCGTAAAACCATTATAATACTGAAATTATATAAAAAGTTTCGCTATGACAAAATATTGAAAAAAATCATAATTTCATTTCATTTGCAATCGGGAAAACGTAGTTTTTCCATAAAAGCTTTGTCCAACTTTTTCAAAAGTTGGTAGGGAAAGTGGGGGCAACATCCCCATTGTCTTCATACCCCAAGCGTATTTTTGAAGGGGAAGCGTCTAAAAGATGCTTGGGGTACTTTTCACAAGTGAAAAAAGTTCCTTTAATAATAAAATGTATGGTTTATTTTTTATATATTACATGATTACGAACGTTGTCCGCACCTACAAACTTTCCCCCCAGAAAGTTTGACAAAAAACTTTATTTTTGCAAACGCAGTTTTTTCATTTATTTTATTGTACCCCCACAAGCAACATATTCTCCATCATACAAAACCAATGCCTGTCCTGGCGTCACTGCTCTTTGAGGCTCATCAAACACGCACATCAATTCAGATTCATTTTTCATAAACACAGTACACCATGCTTTATTATGATGATAGCGTATTTTTCCTTGTAATCTCATACCATTTTCTATTTTTTCAATACCCATAAAATTTAATTTATCTGCATAAACCGTTTTTTGAAACAAAGCATCATTTTCACACAACACTACTTCATTTTTCTCAGCATCAATACTATAAACATACATAGGCTTACCAAAAGCAATGCCTAAACCTTTTCTTTGCCCTACAGTATAATAAATAATTCCTTTATGTTTTCCCAATACATTACCATCTAAATCAACAAAATTACCTACTGGATATGTTTTTGCTGTTTCTCTTTGTATAAATCCACTGTAATCATTATCTGGTATAAAACAAATTTCTTGACTATCTGGCTTTTTAGAAATATTGATATCTATTTGCTCCGCTATTTTTCTAATTACTTCCTTTTGAGAGCCTCCTATTGGCATTAAAGTATATTGTAGTTGCTCTTGTGTTAAATTATAAAGCACATATGTTTGGTCTTTTTTATTTTCATCACGGCATTTTAAAGTATAGCGTTGTGTTTTGGGGTGTTTTACAATTTCCGCATAATGTCCCGTAGCAATGAAATCTGCACCTATTTTTTTACTATTTTGCAAAAGTGCCTCCCATTTTACATAGCGATTGCAGGCAATACAAGGGTTAGGCGTACGTCCTTTTTGATATTCTGATACAAAATAATCTATTACATTTTTTTGAAATACCTCTCTAAAATTCATAACATAATGAGGAATATCTAATTTAAATGCTATACGTCTTGCCTCCTCTATTGCAGAAAGTCCACAACAACCTCCATTTTGCTCCTGTTGTTGTATAGGTTCTGGAGGCAATACCTGCATTGTGACACCTATTACAGTATAGCCTTGTTGTTTTAATAAATATGCTGCCACAGAGCTATCTACTCCCCCCGACATACCTACTACAACAGTCTTTTTATCCGCTTCGTTATTATTTTCATTACCATTTATTGTAACAATTACTTTTGTTTCTTCATTATTTTCATTCATATTATACTCATCCTTTATATAAAATCATATTTTACTGTTTTTCATACTAGCATACTTACACACTTTTTACAATTACAAAATAAGCCTTTTATTGATAAAAATAAAATATTTATTGAAAAACAATAAAAATATATTGAAAAACAAAAAACATTGTGTTATAGTAATGGAAATTATAAGCAGGAGGGAATCATATGAAACAAAATAATTTAGAACAATATGTAAAATGGTTATTGGATATCATGTATTATGGTGGATGTGTCACTTGTATCAGTATACCTATATTATTAAAACATATGGGAGAATGGTATGCCATATTTCAAACCCATTATATACAAATGTGTATATTATTTTTTATAACAGGCGTTTTTGCCGTTATGATAATAGCAGAATTAAGAAAAATGTTTCAAACAGTATTACAACAAAACTGTTTTATACAGCAAAATGTTAGCAGCCTTAAAAAAATGGGATACTACAGTATTATTATTTCTTTTGCCACAATGGTAAGATTATTTTATATCATTACTCCTTCTACTGTTATTATTATTATTATATTTTTTATAGCAGGATTATTTAGCTTTGTGCTTTCAAAAGTATTTCAGCAAGCCGTTAATTATAAACAAGAAAATGACTTGACAATATAGGAGGGAAAACATGGGAATACGTGTAAATTTAGATGTAGTTATGGCACAAAGAAAAATGGGACTAACAGAACTTGCAAAAGAAGTTGATATCACTATGGCAAATTTATCCATATTAAAAAATAATAAAGCAAAAGCAATACGATTTTCTACATTAGAAAGCATTTGCACTGCACTGCATTGTCAGCCAGGAGATATATTAGAATTTATAGAGGAGGAATGAACATGGAAGAACAACAAAATTTAGAAAATCAGCAACAACAAATAACATTAGAACAAAATAAACAGCAGGAATTGCCCCCAAAACCCAAAGAAACAATATGTCAGCAAAAAATATCACAAAATTATTGGCGTTTTGTTATGACTTGTATTTGTTTTGCATTTTTTTATGTTTTGGGAACATATAAAATAGATACAGGATTAGGGGTATTTGTATCATCATTAGGAGAAATGGCTTGTTGTTTTGCCATATTAAAACAATGGGATATTACAATGAAAAAAAATACCCTATATTATGTCATTATGATTGTGTTAATGAACGGATTGATGTTGTGGACAGACCAAAGTTTTTTACATTTTTGGCAAAAGAAAATAATACTTCTTCTTTTTATTGTTATGATGTTCCATCAAATGTATACTGATACAGCATGGGGATTTAAAACATACATTTATAATTTGTTTTTATTGTTGTTTGGAGGTATTGCAAGTTTATTTCAACCCATAGAACATTTTATACAACAAATGAGAAAAAAAGAAAATCAAAATCAAAAATGGCTTTATGTGATATTAGGGTTAGGTATCGCATTGCCTTTTACATTGGTTATTATAGCAATGCTTATGTCAGCAGATAGCGTTTTTGCAAATATGATAGTAAAACTAGTAGGTAATCTATTTTATCCTCCTAATATCATTGCTGTTACATTTTTATTTGTATTGGGCTATTGGATATTTTATTGTTTTATGGCATCGCTGGCAAGAAAAGAATTATCCACAACTACAAAACAAACTATACAAATAGAGCCTATCATCGCTATTACATTTACAAGTGTACTACTCATAGTATATTTATTGTTTTGTGGTATACAGATATGGTATTTATTTATAGGTAAGGGAAATTTGCCAGAAGGATATACCTACTCTAGTTATGCCAGAAAGGGATTCTTTGAATTATTTTTTGTAAGTGTCATTAACTTTTTAATGGTAATTATATGTAACTGGAAATTTAGAAAGCACAATATATTAAATGGCATATTAACAGCTGTTTCTATTTGTAATGTTATTATGATAGCATCTTCTTTTTATCGTATGATGTTATATGTAAAAGCATACCATATGACAGTATTAAGGGTATATGTATTTTGGTTTCTTGCACTGCTTGCTGTGAGTATGGCAGGTGTTGTATATGCCATATATCATAAACAATATAGATTGTATCAATATTTGTTTGTGGTAGGTTTTATATTTATGACAATATTAAGTGCAGTAAAACCAGAAGCATTTGTTGCAAAATATAATTTAGAACATATGAAACAGTATACAACATCGGATATACGTAGTATTATGTTTTCATCATTAGATGTTGTACCAGAATTAGCGAAAATAGATGCAAGTAAAATTGTAACAGAACCAGACCAGCCAACTGGTGAAGAAATGATGAAAAACTATTTTGAAAAAGTAATTAAAGAATGTGAACAAAAAACAGTTAGAGCATATCATATAGGCATAGCACAAGCAGAAAAAGCTGCAAAAGAATATTTGAAAAATCATTAAATGATATCTTTTTTGGTATTGGAAAAACGAATTTTTTGTACAAAAGTTTGACAAAGAACTTTTCAATATGCCAATGCAGTTTTATAATAATATAAAACAACAAACGAAAGGAGTTATAAAAAAATGATTTATTCTGATTATCATATGCACACAAATTATTCTTCTGATAGTGATGCTACTATGGAAAGTATAATTGAAAAAGCAATATCATTAGGATTGAAAGAAATTGCCATAACAGACCACCTAGACTATCAATATCCTGACCCAGAATTTCCATTTTTATTGGATTATGATGCCTATACAGCAAAAATAAATGATATGAAACAAAAATATGATGGCAAAATTATCATTCGCAAAGGTGTTGAATTTGGCTTACAGGCTCATGTCAAAAAAGAAACAGATGATTTTTATAAAAATGGTATATTTGATTTTGTAATTGGTTCTACACATTGTGTAAAAGGATTGGAATTATATGGTAATTACTTTTACAATGGAAAAACACAGCATAATGCTTATTTAGAATATTTTGAGGATTTATACAACAATGTTAAGATATATGACTGTTTTAATGTTTATGGACATATGGACTATGTAAATCGTTATGGTGACTATGATAATAGAAATTTGAATGTTTCAGAATTTAGAGAAATCATTGACGAAATATTAAAACTGCTTATTAAAAAAGATAAAGGAATAGAATTAAATACATCTGGTATAAAATATGGCTTGGGTTACATACATCCTAAAATTGAAATTATAAAGCGTTATAAAGAATTAGGAGGAGAAATTGTTACAATCGGTTCTGATGCACATTCTCCAGAATATGTAGCCTCTTATATAAAAGATGCTTATACACTTTTACGTCATGCTGGTTTTAAAGCATTCACAATATTTGAAAAACAGCAGCCTCGTTTTATAGATATTCCTTAAATATAATAGTAAAAACAACAAAAAAATAATATCATATTCTGCATAATGTAATAGGGGAAAACAATATTTTATACTATCGTTTTCCCTATAACATTTTATCGCTTATTTCAGTAAATAATTTGAAACAAATTGTTTTATATCATTTTTTTCGCAAACATGGGTGTGAACAACTTTTCTTTTTTCAATACCTTGTATGACTGTAGGTATTGTCACACCCGATACTTTTTGTAGCTTTTTCATTAATGCAAAAGCATCTTCATTTTGATTATTTTCATCTAATGCCACCATAACATCTTTTGTAAATTTATAAGGGCTTGCTGTTGATACAATTACCATAGGCGTATTATCATCTGTTCTGTTTTTATATTTTTGATATGCTGCATATGCTACTGCTGTATGGGTATCGCAAACATATCCTGTTTGTTCATATACTTGTTTAATAGCATTATATGTTTCCTGTTCTGTAGCATATTCTCCAGAAATTTCATCATTTTGAACAATTTCCACTTTATAATTGCCTTCATTCTGCAATTTTGTCATACATTCTTTTGTTTTTTGTTGTCCCATAATGTGACATAAAAAGCGTTCTAAATTACTTGATATCAATATATCCATAGAAGGAGAAATTGTTACATGAAATTCTCTATTTTTATTATATTTTCCCGTTCTAAAAAAGTCATAGAGTACTTTATTGTCATTAGAAGCACATACAAAATGATTGACAGGTAAGCCCATACATTTCGCATAATATCCCGCCAATATATCGCCAAAATTACCAGTTGGCACTGTAAAATTTAATGTATCTCCTAATGCAATTTCGCCCTGCTTAGCAGCCTGTAAATAAGCATAAAAATAATATACAATTTGAGGAACAAGTCTGCCAATATTTATGGAATTTGCAGAGGAAAAAATATAGCCTTTTTGTTCTAATTTTTGTGAGAGTTCTTTGTCTGTAAATATGCTCTTTACAGCAGATTGCGCATCATCGAAATTACCTTTGATACCCACAACACAAGTATTTTCTCCTTCCTGTGTTGTCATTTGAAGTTTTTGCACAGGACTTACACCATCTTCTGGAAAAAATACTACAATTTTTGTACCTTCTACATTTGCAAAACCCTCTAATGCTGCTTTTCCTGTATCTCCTGATGTTGCTGTCAATATTACTATTTCTTTATCAATACCGTTCTTTTTTGCTGCTATTTTCATGAAATAAGGCAATATAGACAGTGCCATATCTTTAAATGCAAGTGTTTTACCATGGAACAATTCTAAAAACAAAGCATCGCCTTTTTTTACAAGAGGTACAATCTGTTGTGTGTCAAATTTGCTGTCATAAGCATTATTTATACAATATTTTAATTCCTGTTCTGTAAAGTCTGTTAAATATAATCTTAATACTTCATAAGCTAATTCTTGATAACTAAGTTTTGATAAATCTGATAATAATTTATTCATTTTAGGTATTCTACTAGGTACAAAAAGTCCCCCATCTGGGCAAATTCCTTTTAATATTGCTTGTGATGCAGTTGCTTTTATTGTTTCATCTCTTGTTCCAATATATTTCATGCTATTTCTTCCTCCTGTTTTGTTTATTGCGTTTATAAAATTTAAAGTCTTTTATTAAAATTTTTTTGAATAGAATATTATCAAATTTTTTTCAAAAACTATTATTTTTACAAATGCAAATTTATTATATCATTACCTTCATAAATGTCAATTTTTTTACATTATTTTATTTTCTTTTTATGCACATTTCTAATTGTTTTCTTTTTATGTTCTGTTTGATACTGTTTTTGTTTTTTAGCAAAATTTTTTTTACTGCTTGTACTATCGTTCATTTTGGAACGGTCTGACTTTGCCCCTTTATGCATATCATTATAGTATGGTGGTACTGGACGTATCAAACAATGTTTATCATATCCTATTAAATCTTCTCTGTGTGCCTTTTTGAGTGCCTCTAACACTAAGTTATAATTTTGAGGTGCTTTATATTGTATCAATGCTCTTTGCATTGCCTTTTCATGAGGTGTTTTTGCTACATAAACTTTTTCCATAGTAAATGGGTCTAATTCTGTATAATACATTGCTGTAGAAAGTGTTCCTGGTGTAGGATAAAAATCCTGTACTTGTTCTGGCTGATGTCCAATATCTCTCAAATATTCCGCCAATTCAATAGCAGCGTGTAAATCACTTCCAGGGTGACTACTCATTAAATAGGGTACTAAATATTGCTCTTTATTTATCTTTTTATTAATTTCATAATAACGCTTTACAAATCTGTCATATACTTCCCTTGTAGGTTTTCCCATTTTCGCCAAAACTTTAGGAGAAACGTGTTCTGGCGCAACTTTTAGTTGACCGCTTACATGATACTTACAAAGTTCTTCAAAAAATGTCTGGTCTTTATCATATATTAAATAATCATATCGTATACCCGAACGTATAAACACCTTTTTTACTTTCGGTATTTCTCTTAATTTTCTTAATAGTTTCACATAATCTTTGTGGTCTACATTCAAATTTTCACATTTTTTAGGGAACAAACATTGTTTTTGTTTGCAAGCACCTTTTGTCATTTGTTTTTCACAAGCTGCTTGTCTAAAGTTTGCAGTAGGACCTCCTACATCATGTATATATCCCTTGAAATCCGTTTCCCAAACCATTTTTTGTGCCTCCTGCAATATAGAAGCGTGACTTCTTGCTGTCACTACTCTGCCTTGATGAAAAGCTAAAGCACAAAAATTACAATTACCGAAACAACCTCTATTACTTATCAAACTGAATTTGACTTCTTCTATCGCTGGAATACCACCATATTCTTCATACATAGTGTGGTATGTTCTCATATAATTGAGAGAATATACTGTATCCAATTCTGCTGTCTGTAATGGCATAGAAGGAGGATTTTGTACGACATACCATTCATTATATTTTTCTATCAGTGTTTTCGCTGTAATGGCATCTGTATTTTGATATTGTATCAAAAAGCTTTCTGCAAATTTCTTTTTAGACTGCACAACATTATTATAATCAGGCAAACGTATTGCATCAAATGCTCTTTCAGCTTGTTTTGTTTTGTATACAGAACCTTTTATAAATGTAATTTCTTCAATAGGAATATCACTTTCCAATGCCTCTGCTAATTCCACAATTTGATGTTCTCCCATACCATACAATACTAAATCTGCACCAGAATCCAACAGTATAGAACGTCTAACTTTATTATCCCAATAATCATAATGTGACAGTCGTCTTAAACTTGCTTCAATTCCTCCTAATATTATAGGGGTTTTTTTATATATTTCTCTTAACTTGTTGCTATATACAATATCCGCTCTGTCGGGACGAAGTCCTGCTTTTCCTCCTGGAGAATAAGCGTCTTTTTGTCTTCTTTTTTTTGCCACAGTATAATGATTTACCATAGAATCAATATTACCACTGCTTATTAAAAATGCAAGTTTCGGTTCTCCTAATTTCATAAAATCCTGTTTATTATTCCAATCTGGCTGTGCTATCATACCTACTTTATAGCCTTTACTTTCTAGTGTTCTGCATATAATTGCTGCTCCAAAAGAAGGATGGTCAACATAAGCATCACCACAAATATATACAAAATCTAATTGCTCCCAGCCCCTTTGTTTTACTTCTTCCATTGTGACAGGTAAAAAAGGCATATCATTCCCCCCCTTGTTATTTGTTGGGTTAATTTAATATTATATTTTTGTTTATATTATAAAATAATTTTTTGTCATCATAATATTTCTAAAGTTTTTATTATTCAAATATGTAATATTGTGTGCTATGATAATAGCTACAACTTAACAGATAGTCACATTACATATTCAAAAAAGAACAATGGCGAAGTGCATGGATACTAGTCAAATGTTAACATTATTTTTATTTTCTAGTAATTCTCTTTTACTAATGCAAAATATGAATAAAAATTATATCTTTTTATTTTAGACACTTTATTTATAAATACATATTTTTCAATATTATTCCCATTTCCAATTTACAGCATATTTATTTTTTAAACGTCCTTTTTGTACTTTTCCCCAACCTAATGTATATCCATCTACACAAACAATGCACCAACCATCTTTTTGATTTTCTACATCAATACTTTCTCCTTTTAAATAACGTATTACTCTATTATCACTCAATGAAAAATCAATACAGCATTTTACATCTTTTTTATTTAATGCACAGGCAAATGCTTGAGAAGGTTCAAATCTATTTTTTTTAAATGTTCCCAATTGTAAACCACTTCTTAATACTCTCAATCCTTTTAACATTGGAACATTTTCAGGTATATAACATAAATCATCACCATATATTTTATAAATTCCCTTTCCCTTTTGCCAATTTACATTTAACATCTGTTTTTCAAATTCATAAAAAAGAGAAATTCTTTTATCTATTTGTTCTGTTTCCATTTCTAATGTTGTATCATATTGTGTGTATTGTTTTTGAAGTAATGCTAAAAAATGCCCTTCTCCTTTTAATTTATGAGGAAATAATCTTGCACAACATTGTAACGTTTCATCTCCAATACCATTCTGAAATCCCCATTCTTTTTGTATAGGTACAATATGAAATTCATTATGATATTGCAAAAAATGTTTTATAATATTTTCGTTTTCTTCTATAGAAAATGTGCAGGTAGAATACAATAACATTCCTCCTGGTTTTAACATATCAGCAGAATATTGTAGTATTTCTTTTTGTTGCTGTATACAATGTGATATCAAATCATTATTCCAGTTTTTTACCATATCACTGTCTTTGCGGAACATACCTTCACCAGAACAAGGTGCATCTATTAATATCTTATCAAAATAATTTTTAAAATATTTTGATAGTTTTTGAGGTGTTTCACTCATTACAATAGTGTTTGTTATGCCAAAAAGTTCTATATTTTTTAAAAGTGCCTTTGTTCTGCCTGCGCTGATGTCATTGCACACCAATACACCTGTTTGTCCTAATTTTGCTCCTAGCTGTGTACTTTTTCCCCCAGGAGCGGCACAAATATCTAGTACACAATCCTCTTTATTTATGGGTAGCATTGCAGCAGATGACATAGCACTTGGTTCTTGTATATAATATAGCCCTGAAGCATAATAAGGATGTTTTGCTGGACGGATTTCTTCATTACAATAAAAACCTTCTTTACACCATGGTACACATTCCACATCAAATATTTTTTTTGATAAAAATTCCTGTGTACTCCATTTTAATGTATTGATTCGTAGTCCAGTATGTTTTTTCTGCTCAAAAGACTGCAAATATTGCTGATATTCATTTTCACCTAAAAGCTGTTTCATATTTTCAATATATTGTTGTGGTAAATTCATCACTTATACACCTATATCTTTTATAATTTATCAAACGTTATATAATATTTGACTTTTTATATCATACATAAAAATAAATAGTATGACAACATTTTTTTCTTTACAAATTCTATTTTTTTGTATACTATTATTTACAGCTATTTTTACATAGAAAGGAGTTCTCAGCATGGCAAAACAAAATTGGAAACCAGGAACGGTACTTTATCCTGTTCCTGTAGTAATGGTATCCTGCGGTAGTATGGAAGGAGAAAAAAATATTATTACTGTTGCATGGACTGGTACAATAAATAGTGACCCTCCTATGACATATATTTCTTTACGTCATTCTCGTCATTCTTATGATATGATAAAACAATCAAAAGAATTTGTTATTAATTTAGTTACAAAAAAATTAGCTTTTGCTTGTGATTACTGTGGTGTAAAAAGTGGTAAAGACATTGATAAATTTGATGAAATGCACCTCACTGCTGTAAAAGGACAAAAAGTTTCTGCTCCTATACTATACGAAAGTCCTGTCAATATAGAATGTCGTGTCAAAAATATCATTCCTCTTGGTACACATGATATGTTTTTAGCAGAAGTGGTGAATGTTTCTGTAAGTGATGAATATTTAGATGCAAATGGAAAATTTCATTTTAATAAAACAAATCCTATTTGTTATTCTCATGGTTGTTATTATACATTAGGAGAAAAACTAGGTAGTTTTGGCTATTCTGTCAAAAAGAAAAAATTTAAAAAGGAAAACCATAAAAAATAATAAGGAGAATTTTGATGATAGAAAGAATGACACCTTTCTAAGTATGGAGTAAATACATTATAATGTAAATCTAAAGCCCATACTGATGAAAGGATATGAAACAAAAACAAATTTTACACTGGGAAGAACAGCAACACAAAAAAATTATCAAAAAAGTGTATGCACAAAAACAATATAGAGGAAATCCCAGAGAAAAAGCATTTCAAGATTTTAGACATCATCGTTTAACAGGGCATTGGTTTAAAAAAGAAAAAAAATACATTCGCAAAATAACAAACAGAAAATTTCGCAGAATGTTAAAACAAAATCTATATCATGAAGTCTATTATAAACCTAGAAATAGAGATTATCGTACTTATGGCTGGCTTACTTGGTAACACAAAAGACTGTTGTATTACTACAACAGTCTTTTGTTATGATATTATTTCAATTTCAGCCAGTTTGCAATAACAATTTTTTGTACTTCTGATGTACCTTCATAAATTTCTGTGATTTTTGCATCTCTCATCATTCTTTCAATAGGATATTCTCTAGTATATCCATATCCACCGAACAACTGCAAACATCTTCTTGTTACGTCACTTGCTGTACTACCTGCTAAGTATTTTGCCATAGAAGATAAATGGCTATAAGGTCTATGAGCATCTTTTTCACAAGCTGCTTCATATACAAGCAATTTTACAGCTTCTACTTTTGCAGCCATATCTGCTAACTCAAACTGTGTATTTTGGAACTGACCAATTTTTTTACGGAATTGTTTTCTTTCCATAACGTATTTAATACATTCGTCCATAGCACCTTCTGCAATACCCAATGCTTGAGATGCAATACCAATACGTCCAGAATCCAATGTCTGCATAGCAACTTTAAAGCCCTGTCCTTCTTTTCCTAATATGTTCTGTTTTGGAATACGACAGTTTTCAAATACTAATTCACAAGTTGCAGAACCTCTAATACCCATTTTTCTCTCTTTTTTACCAAATGAAAAACCAGGTGTACCTTTTTCAACAATAAAAGCAGATATGCCTCTTGTACCTTTTGATATATCTGTCATAGCAATTACAACATAAATATCTGCATATTCTCCATTTGTAATAAATATTTTTGTACCGTTTAATACATATTCGTCACCGTCTAATACTGCCTTTGTTTGCTGCATAGAAGCATCTGTTCCAGCACTAGGCTCTGTTAAACCGAAAGCACCCAATTTTTCACCTTTTGCCAATGGTACTAAATATTTTTGTTTTTGTTCTTCTGTACCAAATTGGAATATTGGCTGACAGCACAATGATGTATGTGCAGAAACAACAACTGCTGTTGTAGCACATACTTTGCCCAGTTCTTCTACTGCAATAGAATATGCTAAATTATCTGCACCAGAACCGCCATACTCTTTTGGAAAAGGAATACCCATAAATCCATATCTAGCCAATTTTTTTACTGTTTCCACAGGAAAACGTTCCTGCTCGTCTAATTCTTCTGCTAATGGTTTTACTTCTTCCTCAGCAAATTTTTTGTACAAATCTTTCAGCAACAAATGTTTTTTTGATAAACTAAAATCCATAAAATGTCCTCCTTCGACAAACAAAAAAAGTTTCTGCAATATTTGCAAAAAAACTCGGAAAACTCTATTCTGTTCATCTGCTGCATACAGAAAATCGCTTTCCTTGTAAACCTATTCACATTATACATGATTTTCACAAAAATTGCTATAGTGTTTTGAAAAAAATGCAATAAAAATCATAATTATTATGATATGATTTATAAAATATCATCTAATTATTTGAATATATTTGTGTTGTTTTTGTTCATATATATGATATATTATTTTTTTAAAAGCATTTCTGTAAAAATAGGCTTATATAGCAGTTTTCTCCCCATTCTGACACTTTCAAACAATGTCATGCAATCTACTTCTATTTGTTTTTGTTCTACAACCACGGACTTTTGCATTTGTATAAAAGAACCATAAGGCACAAATTCCCTTGCTAATGTAATATGTGGACTCAATTTTTTCTTTTCTCTTGCAAAACCTTGTTTTGTTAAGCCTCTTTGCAAACTTTCAAACAATCGAAAAAGCATTTTATTTTGTTCTGTACCTACCCAAACAACACCTTTTTCATCTCTTTGAAAAACACCAATTTTGTCTAATGTTAATGTAAATGCCTTGTTTCTGACTGCTGTTTCATAAATTGCTTGTTTTAAGTCTTCTATATCTTCTGTTGTAGTTTCCCCTAAAAAATGTAATGTCATATGAAAATTTTCTTTTTCTGTAAAATTTCCTCTTTTACTTCTTTGACGACATTGCTGTTGTATATCAAACAGTGTTTGTTTCATATCGTCTTTTAGGGGAATTGCTATAAATGTTCTCATGTTGTATTTCTCCCTTGTTCTTATTTTATTATAATTTATTAAAAATTAGTAAAGCAAAGTTTTTCTTATTGCAAATAAAATATTTATCATAGCAATATTTTAAAAAATAGGCTTCTAGTTATACTAAAAGCCTATTTTTCATATTTATATTATTTATCTACCACTTTTAATGCTTTTTCTACTACATTTTCTACTGTAAAACCAAACTGTTTAAACAATGTACCTGCTGGAGCAGATGCACCAAAACGGTCTATACTAATGATTTCGCCATCTAATCCAACATATTTATGCCAACCAAATGAACTTGCTGCTTCTACTGCAACTCTATTTCTAATTTCATTTGGTATAACACTTTGCTGATATTCTTTCGATTGCTGTTCAAACAATTCAAAACTTGGCATACTAATTACTCTTGCCTTTATACCTTTTTCTGCAAGTACATCATATGCTTTATATATCAATTCTACTTCAGAGCCACTTGCCATAAGTAATACATCTGGTGTTCCTTGACAATCTCTTAATATATATGCGCCTTTTAAAGCATTTTTCCCTGTACCATTTAATAATGGCAAATTTTGTCTTGTCAATACCAATGCGGTAGGAGATGTTGTTTTTGTAAGCCCTACAAGCCAGCCTGCCGCAGTTTCTCTTGTATCACAAGGACGGAACACAGTATAATTTGGCATACTTCTCAATGCTGCTAAATGCTCTATAGGCTGATGTGTTGGACCATCTTCTCCTACACCTATACTATCGTGTGTCATAATGCTGATTACAGGCAATTCCATAAGTGCACTCATTCTTAAACCAGATTTCATATAATCACTAAATACAAAAAATCCTGCAATATATGGTCTTAAACCACCATGAGCAGCAATACCGTTTGCCATTGCTGTCATAGCAAATTCTCTAATACCAAAATGAATGTTAGAACCTGTTGCATTTTCACAAGAATAATATTCTCTGTCTTTCATAACAGATTTATTAGAAGGTGCTAAATCTGCAGAACCACCTATTAAATTAGGTATTGCTTTAGACAATTTTTGCAATACTTTTTCAGAAGATGCTCTTGTTGCAATATCACCTTCATATGTCCAATAATCTTCATCGTTCAATAAATCTACTGGTAATGTATCACTGTACCAAATATCCCATTGTTTTGCCAATTCTGGATATGCTTTTTTATATTGTTCAAACATTTCATGCCATTGCTGTTCTTTTTCTGCTCCTTCTAACTGCAATGTTTTCATATGTTCTGTTACTTCTTTTGGTACAGCAAATGCTTCTGTTTCTGTCCAACCAAGTGATTGTTTTGCTGCTTTAATTTCATCTTCTCCTAAAGGCTCTCCATGTGCAGATGCTTTACCTTGTTTGTTTGGTGCTCCATAGCCAATAATAGTATCTATTTTGATAATAGAAGGCTTTGTTGTTTCTGACTTTGCTTGTTCAATTGCTTTTGCAATGGCATCAATGTCTGTACCATCTTTCACTTCTTGTGTATGCCAGCCATATGCTTCAAAACGTTTTAATACATCTTCTGTAAAAGCAATATCAGTATTACCTTCTATTGTAATATTATTGGAATCATAAAGTAATATCAATTTAGATAATCCCATTGTTGCTGCAAGTGAAGCTGCTTCTGCTGAAACACCTTCCATCAAACAACCATCACCACACATTACAAATGTATAATGGTCTACAATATTGTACTCAGGTGTATTAAATTTTGCTGCTAAATGTTTTTCAGCAAGTGCAAAGCCAACTGCATTAGCAATACCTTGTCCTAAAGGACCTGTTGTAATTTCAACACCTTTTGTCAATCCATATTCTGGATGTCCTGGTGTCAAAGAATCATTTTGGCGGAACTGTTTTAAATCCTCTATTGTCAAACCATATCCAAATAAATGAAGTAAAGAATATAACATAGCAGAGCCATGTCCTGCTGATAATATAAATCTATCTCTATCTACCCAATCTGGATTTGCTGGATTATGTTTCATTTCTTTTGCCCAAAGAGCATATGCAGCAGGAGCTGCACCTAGTGGTAATCCAGGGTGACCACTGTTTGCTTTTTGTATTGCTTCAGCAGAAAGAAAACGAATGGTATTTACTGATAATTGTTCTATTTGATTCATGATATTCCTCCTGTTAGTATATTTCAAATCAAATACTGATTGCTCATGAATATATTATTTTTTTATGACTTATTTTTTAGGAACAGTTTCCCAATCTTTCAAAAATCTTTCAATACCAATATCTGTCAAAGGATGTTTTGCCATTTGTATGATTACATTATAAGGTATTGTTGCAATATGGCAACCTAATCTTGCAGCATTGATAACATGGAGAGGATTTCTAATACTTGCTGCAATAATTTCTGTAGTAATGTTATGTATGCTGAATATATCAACAATTTCTTCAATTAAGTTCATGCCTTCTGTTCCAATATCGTCTACTCTGCCAAGGAAAGGGCTAACATATGTTGCTCCTGCTCTTGCTGCAAGAAGTGCTTGTGTTGCAGAAAATATTAATGTTACATTTGTTTTAATGCCTTCTGCTGACAATATTTTTACTGCTTTTAATCCTTCCAATGTCATAGGAATTTTGATAACAATATTTTTATGTATTTTTACCAATTCTCTTGCTTCTTTTACCATACCTTCATGTTCTAAGCTGATAACCTCTGCACTGATAGGACCATCTACTATTGTTGTAATCTCTTTTACAACTTCTACAAAATCTCTGCCCTCTTTTGCTATTAAAGAAGGATTTGTTGTAACACCACAAATTACACCTAAATCATTTGCCTCTCTAATATGTTCTACATTTGCAGTATCAATAAAAATTTTCATAATGTTTCGTCCTTTCTTTGTTATTCCACCATTTGTTTACTATTGTCTATTTTATAGCAAATTTGTTCTAAAATCAAGCTATAATATAATAGAATTTGTAAAAAGACGATATTGTTTTATTATAAATATTTTAAATGTCTTAAATAAATCGCACAAAAAAAACTGTTGTATTTCTACAACAGTCTTTTTACTATATAGTGTTTAAATTCATTCGTTTTTTTATAACAAAAATTTTTGTATCACATTTATAAATGATTATGCAACTGTTCTATATCTTCTACAGGTTTTTTTAAACCTTTTATCACAATATGATTTTTTTGTGCATAATCCCATAGCGCAGCATGAAGTGCTTCCTCTGCCAAACATGAACAATGTACTTTTACAGGAGGTAATCCATCTAATGCCTCCATAACAGCTTTATTTGTAATTTCAAGTGCCTGTTCTATACTTTTTCCTTTTACTAATTCTGTTGCCATAGAACTTGTTGCAATTGCTGCACCACAACCAAATGTTTTAAACTTTGCATCTTTTATTATGCCGTTTTCCACATCAATGTATACTTTCATAATATCGCCACATTTTGCATTACCTACTGTACCTACGCCGCTTGGATTTTCCATTTCCCCTACATTTCTTGGATTCATAAAATGTTCCATAACTTTTTCACTGTATTCCATATTTTCTATCTCCTTCGTATATTCCTAAATATTACTTTCTATATAAATTGTTTGTTGTATTTTACTTTTGTTGTTTTAAAAATGTTTCATATAATGGTGACATATCACGCAATTTTGAAACAATCATAGGCAATTCCTGTAATACAATATCTACTTCTTTTTCTGTATTATAATGCTCTAATGTCATACGTAATGAGCCATGTGCCTTTTCATGAGGTAATCCTATTGCTAAAAGTACATGGGAAGGGTCTAAAGAACCTGAAGTACAAGCAGAACCACTTGATGCTGCAATACCTTTACTATCCAAAAGCAGCAGCATAGATTCTCCTTCTATAAATTCAAATGAAATATTACAGTTTCCTGGTAATCTATCCGTTGGGTGTCCATTTAATTTACTATATGGTATTTTTTCTAATATACCATTTATTAATTTATCTCTTAAAGCACTTACTTTTGTTATATTTTGTTCTATTTCTTCATTCGCTAACTCGATTGCTTTACCAAGTCCCACAATGCCTGCTATATTTTCTGTACCTGCACGACGTCTTTTTTCTTGTGCACCTCCATGAATCAACGGGTTAATAATAACACCCTTTTTTATATAAATTGCTCCTATACCTTTTGGTGCACATATTTTATGCCCAGATAATGAAAGTAAATCAATATTCATTTCTTTTACATCTATTTTAACATGACCCACTGCCTGCACAGCATCTGTATGGAAATAAATTCCTTTTTGTTTTGCAATTGCACCAATTTCCTTTATAGGCTGTATTGTTCCAATTTCATTATTAGCAAACATAACAGATATCAATATAGTATCATTACGAATTGCCTCTTTTAATTCTTCTAAACTAATTTTACCATATTCGTCTACTGGCAAATAAGTAATTTCAAAACCTCTTTGTTGTAAGTATTCACAAGCGTGCAGTATGGCATGATGTTCTATTTGTGTCGTAATAATATGTTTTCCCTTTTTTTCCATTGCTTCTGCAATACCTTTTAATGCAAAATTATCACTTTCAGAACCGCCTGCTGTAAAATAAATTTCATCTATATCTGCATTTAATGCTTTTGCTACTTGTTCTCTTGCCTTTTCTAATGCTTTTTTACTTTCTCTTGCAATAGCATATACACTAGAAGCATTACCATAGTATTCTGTAAAATAAGGTAATATTTCGTCATATACTTCTTTTCTTACTGGTGTTGTTGCCGCATTATCAAAATATATATTTGTTTTCATAAAACATACTTCCTTTCATAATTTTTATTATTACAATATATATCATACTATTCATATCTGAATTATAGAATAATAATATCATGTTCCTTTTTTACTGTCAATATTTTTTATATTTATCTAATTTATCCATAATAATACAAAAGCATACAAAAAAGTAAATATTCACTCTAAATACTTCACAAACATACTGTCTTTTAAAAAAATTTTTTCAACATTGTGATATCATATTCCCGTAGAAATATTTTTCAAATACAATAATGGAGTAATACGGATTGAAACATTCAGTATCAGTAAATACTCCAAGTTGTAACTGTTGTAATGTACACTACTATACTATGCAAAAAAATGATAAGAGGTGAATCTTATGTTATTTAAAGACCGATTAAAAATGCTACGAAAAGAAAAAAAGATGACGCAAGTTACTTTAGGTCAAATGCTTAATTATGGCTATACAGCCATAGCAAATTATGAGTCTGGAAGGAATAATCCTTCTATTGAAGATTTGAAAAAAATTGCAGCGATATTTAATGTTTCAATGGACTATTTACTGGGAGTAAATGATATTCGTTATCCTTATATTAGAGAAGATAATTCTAATGAATTTAACGAAGTACGTCGTTATTACGCTAAATTATCTCCTAAAAAAATAAACGAACTTTTATTTTTTATGGAGTGGCTGGTTGCTCGTCCAGAAGAAGGAAATATGAAATCAGAAGCTAAAAAACAGCAAACAGCAATTTATGGTATGCCAGGACAAAGAGAATATGAATCTTTGTATGCTGCAGAACCTACCGCACAATATGAAGTAAGTGAACAATCAAAAAAAGAGTCAAATAAATAATTTAACTCAAAATTTTCAAGATTTATAAATATACCCCCGTCTATTATTAGACAGGGGTATATTTAACTTTTTTTATATATATTTGCTTGTTCCTTCAATTCTTTTGCGGCTGTCCATGTTGCCTCTGTCATTTTTGCACCTCCTATCAGTCTCGCAATTTCATAAATAGAATGTTTATTGTCTAATGTTGTAATTGTTGTAACTGTTTTTTGTTGTTCTGTATTTTTTTCAATTAAAAAATGATTGTCCCCCATAGCTGCAATTTGGGGCAAATGAGTAATACAAATTATTTGATGTGTTTTTGCAATAAAAGCCATTTTTTCAGCTACTTTTTGTGCCGTCCTGCCGCTGACACCCGTATCAATTTCATCGAATATAAAAAGTTCTATATTATCTGCTTTTGCCAATATGGTTTTTAATGCAAGCATTACTCTTGACATTTCACCGCCTGAAGCAATTTTAGAAAGTGGTTTTAATTCTTCTCCTGCATTTGCAGAAATTAAAAACTCAACTTTATCTTTACCAATAGATGATATTTCTTTTTTGTCTTCTATAGAAATAGCAAAACGTCCATGTTTCATTTCTAAATCTTGTAACTGCTTTTCAATTTCTTTTTGTATTTGTTGTGCTTTACTTTTTCTAATATTACTTAACTTTTCCGCTTGCTGAAATAATTCTTTTTCTAGTTTTTCCTTTTTTTTAGTCAATTTTTGTGTCATTTGTTCACTATTATATAAATATTCCAGCTCTTTTACTGCTGATTCATAAAATTGGAGTATTTCTTCTACACTGCTTCCATACTTCTTTTTTAAATGATATATTAACTGTATTCTTTGTTCTATTTCTTCCAATTGTTCTGGTTGTTGTGATATATTGTCATCATAGTGCTTTAAATCTCTTATAGCATCGTCCATTTGCGCATATACAGAATTTAGTACTTCATAAATATTATTTGCTGTATCATCATATTTCGCCAAATCCTCTATATACTGTAATGCTTTAGAAAGCTGGTCTATTGCAGAATGTTCTACTTCTGTACCATGATATAACAAAATCAAACTATTTTCTGTTAAATTTTTAACTTTTTCTGCATTGACAAGTATATTTTTTCTTTCTAATAACTCTTCTTCTTCTCCTATACGCAATTTAGCTTCGCTAATTTCGTCTATTTGAAACTGCAAAAAATCAATTTTTTTTGCTCTTTGTTTTTCATCTTGTAATATACCTGTTAGACTTTTCTCAATTTCTTTTAAATTTTTATATTGTATATCAAAAGCCTCTTTTTCTTGTTCTAGTTCTTTGCCACAAAAACGGTCAAGTATTTGTATATGTTTTGCAGTATTTAACAAAGATTGATGATTATGCTGTCCATGAATATCCATAAGTCCCTCTGCACATTCCTTCATCATACCTGCTGTTACAACACAACCATTAATACGACAAACCGTTTTTCCAGATTGATTCATTGTTCTAGTTAAAAGTATTGTATTATCATCATCTTCTATTGTAATACCATTTTGTTTTAGTTTTTCAAATATTGCTTTATCTTGTATGCTAAAAACTGCCTCTACAGTAGCCGTTTTTTCTCCTTTTCTTAAAAAATTACTGCTTGTTCTTTCTCCTAATGCAAAATTAAGAGAATCAATAAGCATTGATTTTCCTGCACCTGTTTCTCCTGAAATAATATTTAATCCTCTTTCAAAATCAATTTCACTTTCTGTAATAAGAGCAACATTTTTAATATGTAAATGTTCTAACATTGTATTTCTTCTCCTATTGTTTTTTTGTTTCTCTAAAAACTAAAAAAATATAAAATTCCGTTTGTAATTAGTAAAACGAAGTTTTTTAATGTAAAATTTTGTTATATTTTTTCAAAAAATTGTCAGAGTTTAATCCCAACATTCTCAAAATTTTAGTAAAACAATATCATTTTGTTTGTGGGTTAGGGAAACTTTTCACAAGCGAAAAAAATTTCCCTAATATTCTCTTTAATAAATTACTTTATCTTTTAGCATTTTTATTTATTGATGCTGTCTACATCTACAAACTTTCTTGAAATAAAGTTTGACAAATAGCTTTTTATTTTATATTTATTTTCAAGTATGTATAATTCTATACAATTTTTCTACAATTGCTGCTGCATGTTGTTGTGTTTTCACTGCACAGAATACAGTATCATCTCCTGCTATTGTTCCTAATATTTCATTTTCTTGCATACTATCTAATGCAACACCAACAGCCATACCCATACCTTCCAGCGTTTTAATTACTATCATGTTTTGTGCATAATCCATTTTTATCACCGCTTCTTTAAACACACGTATCAATCTTTCTGCAATTTCATTATCTGTTCCAGATATTACAGAATATTTTTGTTTTCCCTTTGTTGTTGCAATTTTTGTCAAACGCATTTCTCTAATATCTCTTGATACTGTTGCCTGTGTTACTGTAAAGCCAGCCTCTTGTAATCTTTTTGCCAATTCTTCTTGTGTTTCGATATCATAATTATCTATCAGTTCTAAAATTTTTGTATGTCTTGCAACTTTCATAATTTGCAATCCTCCCTTTATCTTCCTAACTTTTCACGTAATACATCATAAAAACTAACTGGATTTGTTTTTATAATAGTTGTAAAATGTTGGGATTTTTTTACTTGTACTACATTTCTTCTTTTTAAAGACATAGAACGCTGACCATCTGTACTAATAATAAAATCTTCTTTTCCTCTGTTACATATTTCTACAGTAATTTTATCATTTGCCGATATAATAATCGGGCGGCTTGTCAATGTATGAGGACAAATAGGTGTAATAGCAATAATTTCTGCATCTGTTTTTAATATTGGTCCTCCAGCTGAAAGATTATATGCTGTAGAGCCTGTTGGAGTACATATAATCACACCATCTGCACGTAATGTATCAACATATTCCATATTAACAAATATATTAAATTCTAATATTTTAGAAGAAAATCCTCTTGTAATACAAACATCATTTAATGCTAAAAGTCCTTCTATTCTTTTAGGTTCTGCAAAAACAGATGCTTCTAGCATCATTCTTTTTTCTATGGTATACTGTCCTTGTAATACTTTATCTATTGCCAATTCTGCAATGTCTTTTTCTTCTGCCGTCAAAAACCCTAAATTTCCCAAATTTATGCCTAATATCGGCGTGCTGTATTTTGCACTGCGTCGTCCCACTCCTAGAAGCGTTCCGTCCCCTCCTAGCGAAATCAAAAAATCAGCATTTTTATAAATTTCTTCTTCTTCCTGGGCATATAATTCTAAATGAGATAATGTTGCTGTTTGATTGGTAAGCATTGGCTCACAATTTTTATGAAGTAAATGTTTTATTAATCTTTTTGTTATAATAAAATCTTTGTCTTTTTCTATATTAGGCAGTATGCCGACTTTTTTCATGTTTTTTCCTCCTTAGCTGTCGCATTTTATTCTGTCATATATTATGATATAAATGAATATTTTATATTATATTAACAGAATCTAATGCATTATGGGAAATATTTACAACATTTTCTGCCAAAATATATGCTTCTTCTTTTGTAATGCCTTCTGCATTTTTTTGTAAATATATTAAATATTCGATATTACCTTCTGGACCTTTTATAGGAGAATAACTAATATTGTGTACTGCAATATTTTGTTCTAAAACATAATCTATTATTTTCAATATCACTTCTTTATGAACGTTTTTATCTTTCACAACACCTTTTTTTGCTACTTTTTCTCTACCTGCTTCAAATTGTGGTTTTATCAAACAAACTAATTTTGCTTTTTGTTTTAGTACAGCAAAAACCGCTGGAAGTACTTTTGTTAATGAAATAAATGAAACATCTATTGATGCAAAATCTGACTGCTCTGCAATGTCATCATTTGTAATATAACGCACATTTGTTTTTTCCATACAAACAACACGATTATCATTTCTCAATTTCCAATCAAATTGTCCATATCCTACATCAATAGCATATACTTTTTTTGCACCATTTTGAAGCATACAATCCGTAAATCCCCCTGTAGATGCACCAATATCCATACAAATACAATCTTTTAAATCAATTTGAAATTCTGTTATTGCCTTTTCTAATTTATATCCTCCACGACTTACATATTTCATTTGTTTTTGTTTTAAAACAATATCTGCTGTTACAGCTACTTTTGTGCCTGCCTTTTCCTCTTTTACACCATCTACATATACACTGCCAGCCATAATATATGCTTTTGCTAGTTCTCTGGATTTTGCTATATTTTTTTTAACTAGTAATATATCCAATCTTTCTTTTTCAATCATATTATGATTCCTATTTTCCTTTCAAACTCATTATTTTTATTATATTTTGATAAATGCCCTCACCATCTAAACCATATAGTTTATATAGCTCCTGAGGTGTGCCCTGTTCAATATATCTATCTGGAAATCCTAAACAAATCACTTTTACACCATATATATTATTTTCGCTGTAATATTCTAATATTTTAGAGCCAAATCCGCCTTGTTTTACACCATCTTCTATTGTAATAATGTACTCACAACAGTCTGCTGCTTGTTTTAATATTTCCTCATCTAATGGTTTCAAAAAACGCATATTTACCACAAGTGCAGTAATATTTTGCTGTTTTAATTTTTCTGCTGCTTCCATAGCAAAAGTAGTCATATGCCCTTCCGCCAATAATGCTACTTTTTCACCTTTTTGTATCACTTCACTTTTTCCATATACAATTTGTTGCCTATTATTTTCAAATTGTTCTGATGCAATTCCTCTTGGGTAGCGTATTGCTATGGTATAGGGATATTGTACAGCAAAATCAAGCATATCCTGCAATTCCCATTTGTTTTTAGGAGAAAGTAGTGTCATATTAGGAATATGACTTAAATAAGCAATGTCAAATACACCTTGATGTGTTTCACCATCTGCGCCTACAACACCTGCTCTATCTATAGCAAATATGACGTGTAGTTTTTGCATACAAACATCATGTACAATTTGGTCATAAGCTCTTTGTAAAAATGTAGAATACACAGCAAAAACAGGTATCATTCCTTGACAAGCCAATCCAGCTGAAAATGTCACACCATGCTGCTCTGCAATAGCAACATCAAAAAATCTTTTAGGAAATTTTTTTTGAAAATCTAAAAGTCCTGTACCTGATGCCATAGCGGCTGTTAATGCTAATATATTTATATTTTTTTCAGCCAATTCTGTCAATTTCTTTCCAAATACAGTAGAATAATCTTCTTTATCTGTTATACCAATTAACTCACCTGTTTTCATATCAAATTTACCTACACCATGATATTTACTAGGCTGTTGTTCTGCATAACGATAACCTTTTCCTTTTTTTGTTTTCACATGAATAAGCAAAGGACCTCTCATTTGTTTTACATTTTGAAATACTTCATTCAATTCTGATAAATTATGCCCATTAATTGGTCCAATATAATGAAAGCCCATTTCTTCAAAAAGCATACCTGGAAGCAAAAAAAATTTTGCACTTAAACGCATTTTATCAAATAAAAAATTTGCCATATTTCCTACAACAGGTATTTTTTTAGAAAAATTTTGAAAACTTTCTTTTGCTTGAATATAAGCAGAATCTGTTCTTAAATGGGTTAAATAGCGTGACATAGCACCCACATTATTTGATATAGACATTTCATTATCATTTAATATTACAATTAAATTAGTATTTTCTTTTGCTGCATTGTTTAATGCCTCATAAGCAAGTCCTCCTGACATAGCACCATCACCTATTACAGCAATAACATGATTTTGTTTGCCTTTTAAATCTCGTGCTTTTGCTATGCCCAATGCTGCAGAAATGGATGTCGAACTGTGTCCTGCTGCAAATACATCATATTCACTTTCATGAGGTTTGGGAAAACCGCTTAAACCATTTAATTGACGCAATTTACAAAATTGTTTTTTCCTGCCTGTCAATATCTTATGAATATATGCTTGATGTCCTACATCCCAAATAATTTTATCATTAGGCAAATCAAAACAATAATGTAATGCTAATGTTAATTCCACAACGCCTAAATTAGATGCCAAATGTCCCCCTGTTTTAGAAACACTTTTTATCAAAAAATATCTGATTTCTTTTGCTAGTTGTTTTAATGCTTTTTCATCCATATTTTTGATATCTTTTGGAAAATCAATTTCATTTAACACAATATCCCTCCTTTATTTGATAAATATTTTGTTAATATGATTTACTCCATATAATGGTAAAGCTACATTTATAAAATGTAAAGTTTTTTATGCAATTTTATATACAAAATACTCTTGCTAAAACAATGACCCTGTAACAATTCCTAATATTGCACCTGCAATCACTTCTAATGGTGTATGTCCTAATAATTCCTTTAATTGTTCTTGGGGTGTAATACCTTGTCTGTGTATTAAAATATTTAAAAGTGCTGCTTGTTTTCCTGCTGCTCTTCTTACTCCTGCTGCATCATACATTACTACTAATGCTAGCACCATACTAATAGCAAAAAAAGGAGAATCAAAACCATAATATTTACCCAAACTAAATGTCAATGCCATAACTAATGCAGAATGTGAACTCGGCATACCTCCCGAACCATAAAAACGGGACAAATCCAATTTATCATTTTTGACAAATGATAGTATTGTTTTGATTATCTGCGCAATCGCCCAAGCTAATATTGCTGCCCAAATTGATTTATTGTGTAATATTTCATTAAAATTCATAGTATCACCTGCCAATTTTTATTGTATGCCTTGTTTTCATTTTGTTTATGATTAGTAAAATAAAGTTTTCCCATTTACTTCACACAATTCTTTCAATTTTAATTTTTTCGTTTCATTAAATATTGTGTTAGTTCTATCAAAAAATCTGCTTTTTCTCCAAATGTTTGGAATATAGTAATTGCTTCTTCTGAAAGTGCTTGTACCATTTTTTGTGATGCCTCTATGCCATACATTGTTACAAATGTATTTTTTTCATTTTTCTCATCACTATGCACAGGTTTTCCTAATTCTTGAAATGTACTTGTGACATCTAATATATCATCTGCAATTTGAAAAGCAACACCTATTTTTTCTCCAGCCTGTTCCATCATTTTTACTTGTTGTTCTGTTCCTCCAGCCAATAACGCACCTGCTTTTAATGCTCCCTGTAACATTGCTGCTGTTTTATTTTTATGTATAAAATACATTGTTTTTTCATCAATTTGTTTTCCTTCACTTATAACATCTACTACCTGTCCAGAAAGCATACCAAAAACACCAGCACCATGTGTTATTGCCTGCATTGCTTTTACTGTTTCATTAGAGCAATATTTTACACAAGCATTTGTCATAATTTCAAAAGCATGATGGAGTAATCCATCTCCTGCCAATATTGCAATAGCTTCTCCAAATTTTTTATGACTTGTAAGCATACCTCTTCTATAGTCATCATTATCCATGGCAGGTAAATCGTCATGTATTAAAGAATAGCTGTGTATCATTTCTATTGCGCAAGCAAAAGGAATCGCTTTTTTCGTATCTCCACCTAATGTTTCACATGCTGCAAATAATAATACAGGACGTAATCTCTTTCCTCCTGCAAAAACACTATAACGCATTGCCTCAAATATAACAGAAGGATATTCTTTTTCTGAATGTAAATACTGTTCTAAATATTCATCTATTTGTTTTGCCTTTTGTTCTAATATTTGTTTACAATTCATTATTATTCCATCTCCTCTGGTTCAAAGTATGTTTCTTCTATTTCTCCAGAAATATTTTTTTGCAATAATACAACTTCTGATTCTGCCGTTGTTATTTTTTGTCCACAAAAATCTGCTAATGTCATACCTTCTTTATATAGTGCAACAGATTCTTCTAACGAAAGTGTTTCACTTTCTAATATATCCACAATTTCTTCTAATCTTGTGATTGCTTGTTCAAATGTCAATTTTTTCTTTGCCACTTTCCGAAATGCTCCTTTCTGTAATTGTTGCCTTTGCAATACCATCTTGAAAATGGAGTATAACACTATCTCCTTTTTGTATATTTTGCAACAAAGTTAATGTTTGTCCTTTTTCATTTTTCGCTAACACATATCCTCTTTGCAGTACTGCAAAAGGAGAAACTGCATACAGACGTTTTCGCAATGATTGATATTGCATTTGTTTTTTTTGCAAACAATATAGCATATCTTTTTGTATTGTTTTCTGCATTTGTTCCACGTTGTTTTTTTGGTACTGTATCCATGTAAAAGGTTGTTTCAAAACACTATGTTGTATTGCTATTTCTAGCCTTTTTTTACATTTCGCTATTTTATTTTCAAATGCATTTTGAAACATTTCTATAGTGTACTGCAAACGTTCTGACAAATGTTCTGTATTTTTAACAGCAATTTCTGCTGCTGCTGAGGGTGTGGAAGCTCTCAAATCTGCTGTAAAATCTGCAATGGTAAAATCTGTTTCATGCCCTACTGCTGATATAATGGGTATTTCAGAAGCAAATATTGCTTTTGCAACACTTTCTTCATTAAATGCTGCTAAATCCTCCATACTGCCGCCGCCTCGCCCCAATATTATGGTATCTGCTTTTGCCCATTCATTTGCTAGTTTAATCCCTTTTACAATAGAATCTGCGGCATATTCTCCCTGTACTAATACAGGAATTATAGCAATTTTAACACTCTTGTTTCTTCTTTTTATAATTTTTATGACATCTCTTACTGCTGCACCTGTAGGCGATGTAATCACAGCAACACATTTCGGATATTCACAAATCTCTCTTTTATATTCTGCGTCAAAAAAGCCTTCTGCTGCTAATTTTTCTTTTAATTGCTCAAACGAAAGTGCTAAATTTCCTATGCCTATTGGTTCTATCCATTCTGTATATATTTGATACTGTCCTGTTTTCTCATATACAGAAACTGCACCACAAACTGCTACAAACATACCATTTTTCGGCAAAAAAGGAAGCATTTCTGCTTCCTGTCGAAACATAATACATTGTATAGAAGCAGAAGCATCTCTTAATGTAAAATAGAAGTGTCCAGAAGTATGTGCTTTAAAATTCGATATTTCTCCCTTCACCCAAAAGCTATTTAATACAAAATCATTTTCAAATAAATTTCGTATATAACGATTGATTTGTCCCACAGAATATACTCTTACTTCCACATTGTCACCTCGTATTTATTGTGTTTTTTCTGAAACAATACTGCCTAATATACCATTAATAAAAGCGGGTGATTCTTCTGTACTGAATTTTTTAGCAAGTTCTACTGCTTCATTTACTGCTACACTATAAGGAATTTCATTAGAAAAATAAATTTCATAAATGGCTAGACGTAATATAGCAAGGTCTACTTTAGACATTCTTTCTTTAGACCATTTTTTTGCTTTTTTTGATATCATTTGGTCAATTTCTTCTAAATGTTCTTTTGTGCCTTCTGCCTCTTTTAATATAAATTTCTTTTCATCTTCATCCATTTGTTGTTGTTGGTCAAAAAAAAGCTCTTTCAATTCTTCAAAATGGTCTTGTTTATTAAAATCCATTTGAAATACTAAAAAAAAGGCATTTTTTCTGGCATTTCTTCGATTCATATCTTCCTCCCATATTATAACTTTATATTACAAATACCACTCACAAGAGTGGTATTCATATTTTTAATCTTCTTCCGTTTCGTTCTTTGGTATTTTAGATTGCTTCTCTTTTACAATACCACAAACATTTACATTTACCATAGCAACAGATAATCCTGTCATGGTTTCTACAGCAGATTTTACTTTTTTCTGCACTTCTGTTGCTGCAAATTGTATTTTTGTACCAAAAAGTACAACAATATCCATATCCAATGTCAATTCTCCGCCATCAGAATTTACTTTAATTCCTTTTGTCTGACTTTTTTTACCAAAAAATTCTACAAAAGCATTACCAGATGCTGCTGACGCATTCAGTACGCCTTCTATTTCCATTGCTGCTGTAGCTGCAATGACTGCCACAACTTCATCTGCAATTTGTATTTGTCCAAAATCTTCTTTTTTTTCAGGCACACTAGTCCCCCCTTATTTTATTCACATACTATATAGGCTTTATTATAACAGATTTTTTACACTTTGCAAACAAATATACACGATTATCCAATACCATTATAAAAAATGCCCATAATATATACAAACAATGTCAATACTACAAAAACATATTTTGTCATAGGTTCAAACCATTTTCCAATGACCTTTTGTCTGCCCATTTGTGCCTGTTCTCTTGCAAATTTACTCCCACAAACCCAAAACAACATAATTGCAGCAAGCAATGCACCTAAAGGTATAATATATATAGAAACAATATCCATCCATACAGAAACACTATCTCCACTTTCTATGCAAACACCTACAGCTGCCGCAATCACTGCAACTACAGCAACTGCCTTTTTACGGGAAAGTCCAAATTTTTCCTGCAACGCTTCTACAGGTGTTTCAAATAGATTGACAAGAGAAGTCACTGCTGCACAAAATACAGCTAAAAAGAATATAATTGCAAATATTCTTCCCATAGGCATCATTTGAAAAACTTTAGGCATTGTAATAAACATTAAAGGAGGTCCAGACGCAGGATTTAATCCAAATGCAAACACAGCTGGTATAATTACAAATACAGCGAGCAATGAGGCAAGCGTGTCAAATAATGCAACATTTTTTGCACTTTTCACAACATCTTCTGTCTTTTTTAAATAGCTACCATAAACAATTGTACCAGAACCTGCAAGAGATAATGAAAAAAATGCCTGTCCTAATGCATAAACCCATGTTTGAGGCTGCGCAAGTATCTCCCAATTCGGTTTTAACATATATATAATACCATCTTTTGCATTTTCAAGCATAAATATACGTACAGCCATAATCATAAAAAGTAAAAAAAATGCTGGTATCATAATTTTATTCAATTTTTCAATACCTGTTGAAATACCATAAGCCATACATATAAATACAATGGCAAGCCCTATGATATGCCATGTCACACTTCCAAAATTTCCGGCAAGTGCGCCAAAATAGCTTTCTGCTTCTCCAGATAATGCAGAGCCTGTTACAGAACCTACAAAAAATCGTAATATCCACCCTACTACAACAGAATAGCCTATTGCAATGCCCAAAGAGCCTACAACTGGTATTACACCAACCCATTCTCCCCAATTTCCGCCTCTCATTTGAGATGCCTTACGAAATGCTCCCAAAGGACCTGTTCCCATGGCACGTCCAAAGGACATTTCACCTATTACACCAGTAAATCCAATTACAACAATAAATAAAAAATATGGTATTAAAAATGCTGCACCTCCATATTGCCCCACTCTATAAGGAAAAAGCCAAATATTCCCCATACCTATAGCAGAACCAATACACGCCAATACAAAACCAATACGACTATTAAAACTATCTCTTTCGCTTTTTTGTTGATTCGTTTTCATTTTCTTTACTTTTTCCTCCTATAGCAAAAAATATTTTTTTGAGTCTTATTTCATATATGGAAAATATTCAAATTTTTATTGTTCACAAAATGCAAAATCAATATTTTTCAATTCTATGTCTACCTTTGTTACAATAATATTTACTTTTTGTCCCAACATATATTTTTTATCTGAGTGCTCACCATAAATAATCATATTTTCTTCATCATAAATATAAAAATCGTCTTCTAAACTTTGCAATGGAACCATGCCTTCTACTGTATTAGGCAATTCTACATAAATTCCCCAAGATGTTAAACTAGAAATAATTCCTTCATATTCCATGCCAATTTTATCCGCCATATATTCTGCTTTTTTCAAGTCATCTGTTGCTCTTTCTGCATCTTCTGCTGTTCTTTCTCTCATAGAGCATTGCTTTGCAACATCAGGCATAACTTTATTTAATGATTTCTGTTTTTTTTCTGTCATTTGTCCATCTAATATCCATTTTATTATTCTGTGTATCTGCAAATCTGGATATCTTCTAATAGGAGATGTAAAATGGCAATAGTATTTTGCTGCTAATCCAAAATGTCCTCCGTTTTCAGAAGTATATCTTGCTTGCTTCATACTTCTTAATACTACTCTTGTAATAATTCTCTCCTCGTCTTTGCCTTCTGCTTTTAGTAATATCTGCTGTATTGCTTTAGGGTGTATATCATCTTTACTTCCTTTTAAGTGATAACCAAAGTTTCTAATAAAATCTTCCATTTTTTGTAATTTTTGTTCGTCAGGTATTTCATGACTACGAAATAAAAAAGGAGCTTCCTGCCAAAAGAAATCTTCTGCTATTGTTTCATTACATATTAACATAAATTCCTCTATCATATTTGTTGCTATGCTTCTTTCATAAGGTTTAATGTCTATCGGTTTTCCATTTTCATCTAATATAATTTTAGATTCTGGTAAATCAAAATTTACAGAGCCTCTTTTTTTCCTTTTTTCTGAAAGTAATATACGCAAACGATTCATATTTTCAAGCATATCTACAAAATCAGCATATTCTTCTAATAATGCTGGTGTTTTTTCTTCTAAAACTTCTCTTACAGCAGTATATGTCATTCTTTTATCAGAATGTATTATAGACTTTACTACCCTATGATTTACAACTTCTGCTTTATGATTTATCTCCATAATACAGCTTAATGCAAGTCTATCTTCATGAGGATTTAATGAACAAATACCATTTGATAATTTATGAGGCAACATAGGTATCACTCTATCTACCAAATACACACTTGTTCCTCTTTTATAAGCCTCTTTATCAAGAGCTGTATTTTCTTTGACATAGTGTGATACATCTGCAATGTGAACACCTAATAAAAAATTGCCGTTTTCTAATATATCTAATGATATAGCATCATCTAAATCTTTTGCATCTTCCCCATCTATTGTTACAGTTTTATAACCTGTAAAATCCTCTCTACCTTCTCTATCTTTTTGCAATACTTCCATTTCTAAATTTTCAATTTGTTTATACACATCTTCTGGAAAATCTACAGGTAAATCATATTCTCTTATTACTGATAATATATCTACACCTGGGTCATTAATATGTCCCAATATTTCTATTACTTCCCCTTCTGGATTTTTTGTCTCGTCGCCATATGTTGTGATTTCGGCAACGACTTTATGTCCTGTTACCGCACCCATACTATTCTCTTTTGATATAAAAATATCTTTTGTTAATTTCTTGTTGTCAGGAAGTACAAAACCAAAACCTTTACATTGTTCAAATGTACCTACAATTTTTATATTTCCTCTTTTTAATATTTTTACAATTTCTCCTTCTGCCCTTTTGCCATATTCCTCTTTTTTGCTTATACGATATAATACTTTGTCTTTATGCATTGCGCCATTAATTTGACTTGCAGGTATAAATATATCCTCTCCCTGCTCTCTTTCTACAAATCCAAATCCCTTTGAATGTGCAAGAAATGTACCTTGTTCCATATTTAATGCTTTTGGTGACATCAATTTTCCTTTTTTTGTTTCAACTACTTTTCCTTCCTCCAAAAGTTCATTTATAATTTGTTCAAAATATTGTCTGTCCTCTTTTGGCACACTCAACATAGTACAAATATCTTTTCTTTTCATAGGAATATATTCTTTACTTTCTAAATATTGTTGTACTTTTAATTTTCTTTGTTCCATAATTTCATTTTTATCTATATCATCATATTCCATAATTTTTTCCTTTCTCTATTTCATTCATTTAAAATATCACAAAATGACAAAAAGGACACAACAAACTGTGTCCTTAAAGTATAGATATCATTATAATAAGCATTTGCAGTAATGATATTCTATACTAATTAAAAATCATATAACTGCTCTTTGAGTACACTGTCAGCTCAATAAGTTAATAATAAAAGCAATTATCATAAACAATGCGCCGCCAATTTTTGTATATCTCTCCAATGCGCCTTCCATAGAATTGCCTTTATTTTTGCTCCAATAAGTATCTGCACTACTTGCAGCACTTACTGCTCCCAAACCTGCAGAGCGTTTTGACTGCAATAATATAATGATACATAATACAACACCTATAATCATTAATACAACAGCTAAAATAAATACAGATGTGCTTACTGAATTTGATACAACAGCCATTGCTGAACTATCTCCTACATTTGTACCTGCATCTACCACTGTATTGCCTGCATCTACAACGTCCATAGTTTACACGCTCCTTTCTTTGCTTTTATCAAATAGAATCGACATAATGTTATGTCAAAAGCACACAAAAAACCAATGTACTCATTTTACCACAAACACTATTGACAAGCAACAAAAATTTTAATATTACAATATTATAATTGTTCAAATAAAACATTTTATGATATAATGATGAAAAAATATTTTATTTGTGTATTTCATATATTCATTTCATACAAACTAAAAATTAACAATACTATAAGGAGGTATATTATGCAAGCACTTGTTGGTATTATTATGGGAAGTGATTCTGACCTTCCTGTTATGAGTGAAGCAGCAAAAATATTAGATAAATTATGTGTTCCTTATGAATTAACTGTCATTTCGGCACACAGAACACCAGATAGAATGTATGATTATGCTAAAAAAGCTGCAGAAAGAGGATTAAAAGTAATTATTGCTGGCGCAGGAGGTGCGGCACATCTTCCTGGTATGACAGCAGCACTTACACCATTACCTGTTATAGGTGTCCCTGTAAAAACATCTACATTAAGCGGTGTAGATTCCTTATATTCTATCTGTCAAATGCCCCCTGGTATACCCGTTGCTACTGTTGCTATAAATGGTGCGCAAAATGCTGGTATATTAGCTGCTCAAATGATAGGCGCTTTTCAGCCTGAAGTACTTCAAAAAGTAATTGACTTTAAAACAGAATTATTGGAAATGGTAGAGCAAAAAGCACAAAAATTAGAAAACATAGGTTATATGGATTATATTAACCAAATGCCTAAAAAATAATACTCATTATAAAAATCAAATATATATTGATATAGAGTAAAATTTTCACAAGTGAAAATTTTACTCTATATTTTAGTTTTCTACCATAATATTTACAATCATATCAATACATTTTTCAATGCCTAATGTTCCACTGTTTAAACACAAATCATATCCACTCCAATTATCCCAAATATATTCAGTGTTATTTTTATAAAAAGCTGCCCTTCTTTTATCATTTCGTTTTAATACACCTAATGCCATATCAGCAGCAACGCCATATTTTTGTGTTGCTGTTTTTATTCTGTAGGGTAAATCAGCATAAATAAATACACGCAGACAATCTTTTCTTTCATGCAATATACCTGCTGCACATCTTCCCACAATCACACACCTTTCTTTTATAGTAAGTTCTTGTATAATGTTGCTTTCTTCTAAAAAAACTTGTCTGTCTGCCTGTAAACCATTTCCTGTAAAACTACTCTGTGCCAAAAGTGCTAAATCATACAAAAGGCTTTTATGTCCATTTTCTTCCATATGCTCTATATTTTCTGCATTTACATTTAATTTTTTTGCTGTTAACTCTAATATCTCACGTCCATAACAACGAACACCTAACTTTTTTGCAACACCCTCTCCCACTGCTAAACCACTACTACCATATTGTCTTTCTATTGCTAACACTCTATAACCTGCCATATTTTCACTCCTATAATAAAACTCCATTATTTTACATTGAAAATATATTTCTCAATATTATGAAACACTTTCCATATCTTCTGCTTTTTCAAATTGGCTGTTATACAGTTGTGCATAAAATCCATTTTGATTTAAAAGTGTTTGATGATTACCTTGCTCTATAATATCTCCATCCTTCATAACCAGTATCAAATCTGCATTTTTAATAGTAGATAATCTATGCGCAATCACAAAGCTGGTACGCCCTTTCATTAAAGTATCCATTGCTTTTTGAATTTGAACCTCTGTTCTAGTATCTACAGAACTGGTTGCCTCATCTAATATCATAATTTTATTATCTGCTAATATTGCCCTTGCTATTGTCAAAAGCTGTTTTTGTCCTTGTGAAATATTGCTTGTTTCCTCATTTAACACCATTTGATAGCCTTCTGGCTGTGTCATAATAAAATGGTGTGCATGAGCAGCTTTTGCTGCTTCAATGACTTCTTCATCTGTAGCATCTAATCTACCATATCTGATATTTTCCATAATGGTGTCGCTAAAAAGCCATGTATCTTGCAATACCATTCCAAAAAGTTCTCTTAATTCTGTTCTGTTAAATTCTTTTAAATCATGTCCATCTATTTTAATACTACCTTTATTAACATCATAAAAACGCATAAGCAATTTTATCATTGTTGTTTTTCCTGCACCTGTTGGACCAACAATAGCAACTTTTTGCCCTTCTCCTACATGAGAACAAAAATTATGAATAATCATTTTATCTTCATCATAACCAAATTGTACATTTTCAAAATCTACAATACCTTTTGTTTTTGTAATATCCACAGCATTTTCCACAATTTGGTCTTCTTCTTGTTCTTCTAAAAATTCAAATACTCTTTCTGCTGCGGCAGCAGAAGACTGTAACATATTACTTACTTGTGCAATTTGCTGCATAGGCTGTGTAAAGTTTCTAATATATTGGAAAAAGGATTGTATTTGTCCTACTTGTATTTTACCTAAAATAGTTAAATAACCACCTAGTAAAGCAACCATAACATAGCCCAAATTACCTATAAACTGCATAAATGGCATCATCATACCAGAAAAAAACTGTGATTTCCAAGCAGATTCATATAATTTTTGATTAATTTGCTCAAAGTCATGTACAGTTTGTTGTTCTTTATTAAATACTTTTACAACATTATGTCCAGAATAACTTTCTTCTATTTGTCCATTTACTTCTCCTAAATATTTCTGTTGTTGTTGAAAATACTTTTGGGAATGTTTTGTAATCAATCCAATCACTATCATAAATGTAGGTATCATAAAACAAGCAAATACTGTCATAATTACATTGATACGAAGCATCATAATAAATACACCTATTAATGTTGTAACAGATGTAATAAGCTGTGTCACACTTTGATTTAAACTCATTTGTAGTGTATCCACATCATTTATTACACGAGAAAGCACTTCTCCTGTTGTTTTACTTTCAAAATATTTTAAAGGCATTCTATTTATTTTTTTAGAAATATCTTTTCTCATAGTATAAGATACATCATTTGATATACCTGTCATAATAATGCCTTGTATGAACGAAAAGCAAGCACTTACAATATATAATATCATAAGTGTAAACAATATATTTGCTATTTTTTCAAAGTTAATACCACCTATACCATCTACTTTTAAAAGCAGTCCATTAAATATTTCAGTAGTAGCGTGCCCTAGCATTGTAGGACCTATAATATTAAATATTGTGCCAGCTATAGCAAATAAAAACATAAAAAACAATGGTGTATGATATCGTTTCATATATATGATTAACTTTGTCATGCTACCTTTAAAATCTTTTGCTTTTTCTCCTGGCATACCTCTTCCAGCAGGACCTCTTGGAGTTCTCTTTTCACTCATATTATGCCTCCTCCTTTTCGTCATGCAATTCTTTTTCAGACAACTGTGACAATGCAATTTGTTTATATACATCACAATTTTTTAATAATTCTTTGTGTGTACCCTTTCCTACAATACGTCCTTCATCTAATACAATAATTTGTTCTGCATGAAGTATTGTACTAATTCTTTGCGCTACAATAATTGTTGTAGCATCTTTTGTTTCTTTTTTTAATGCCTTTCTCAATACAACATCTGTTTTATAATCTAATGCAGAGAAACTATCATCAAATATATATATTTCTGGATTTTTAATGACTGCTCTTGCAATAGAAAGTCTTTGTTTTTGTCCTCCTGATACATTTGTACCTCCTTGCGCAATAGGAGAGTCAAAACCTTCTTCTTTTTCTGTAATAAAATCAATCGCCTGTGCAATTTCTGCTGCTTTTTTAATTTCCTGTTCTGTAGCGTTCTGTTTTCCATAGCGCAAATTGCTTTCTATTGTACCCGAAAACAATACCCCTTTTTGAGGAACATATCCTATTTTTTCTCGTAATTCTTTTTGAGAAATCTCTCTTACATCTACACCATCTACCGTAATTCTGCCCTCTGTTACATCAAAAAATCGAGGAATTAAATTGATAAGTGTTGATTTTCCGCTTCCTGTGCTGCCTATAATTGCTGTAGTTTTTCCTTTTTCTGCTGTAAAACTAATATCCGAAATCACTCTTTCTTCTGCATCTGGATAGCAAAATGATACATTTTCAAAACAAACAATACCTGCTTGTTCTGGTAAACATGATTTTACTTTTGTAGCATCCTGTATTGTAATTTCTGTTTCTAATACTTCATTGATACGTGTACCAGAAACACTTGCCCTTGGTATCATAATAGAAATAATTGTCAACATTAAAAAAGACATAATAATCATCATAGTATATTGTATAAATGCCATTAAATCTCCTACTTGCATAGCACCAGCATCAATACCATAACCGCCTTTATATACAATCAATACAGAAATACCATTCATAACAAGCATCATAGAAGGCATCATAAATGTCATTGTTCTGTTTGCAAAAAGTGTTGTTTTTGTTAATATTTTATTTGCTTGTTCAAAACGTTGTTCTTCATGATGTTCTGTACTAAATGCTCTAATAACTGGTATACCTGTTAATATCTCTCTTGTAATCAAATTTAATTTATCAATTAAAACTTGTAAAGACTTAAATTTAGGCATAGCAATAGCAAAAAGTCCTCCCACAACAATCAATATTAATGCAACAGCAACCGCTATAATCCATGCCATAGAGGTATTTGTACCAAGTACCATCATAATGCCTCCTATACCTAATATTGGCGCATAAAGTACTATTCTAAATATCATTATCATAAGCATTTGTACTTGTTGAACATCATTTGTACTTCTTGTAATCAATGATGCTGTAGAAAATTTATTAAATTCTGCACTGGAAAAGTCAATTACTTTTGAAAATACTTTTTCTCTGATATCTTTGCCGAATGTTGCAGCAACACGGCATGAAAAAAATGTTACACCTATACCTGCAAGCATAATAAGTAATGCAAATGCTATCATTTTTGTACCTGATTTTATAATGTATTGTGTTTGTAGTGCATTCAAATCAATACCTTGTAAAGCATACTCCTGTTTTAAAAATGCAATAGCTGATTGCTCTACTACTGTATCGGGTTGATTTTCAAATTGTTTTAATATATTTTTTGTAACATCGCTTTGCTGTTTACTTGGTAATGTTTTTATAAAATCTATTATATTTTGATGTTGTTCTACTCCTATTTGTTTTTTTATTTGCTCCATAGATGGATTATCTGTTTCTATCAAATATAATACATTCATAACATTTGAAAATATAGTGTTTAACTCTTGTTTTTGCTCTGGTTCTACATCTTGCAGTATCCATAAGTTATCTGCTTCAATATAATATTGTGATACAAATTCTCTTTGTTCTTCTGTTAAAAAAAGTGCTATGTTTTCCATAGTATGATTACTAATTTGTATCGGTACTGCATTTTCAATACCTCCTTGTTGTATTCCAATGTCTATAATATTAGAAGTATAAGAAGGTAAAGAAAGGTCACAATAAGCCTGTAAAAGCAATAATATTACTATTAGAATAATAAAACCACTTGATTTTTTTAAATATTTAAATAGTTTTATCATAATTACTATACTCCTTTCTGTCATATAAAATTTGTTTGATATCATTAAATAAGTATTTTAAAAACAGAATGATAAATTAATGCTGTATACTAAACTATAATATCTTATATTACTATTGTCAATAGTATAATTATTAATATTATATGAACTATTCATGTAATATTGACTTTTTAGCAATACATTACTATAATAATATAGAATATAATTTCTATAAAAGGGGTATTGATATGAATGAAAATGAAAACCGTAAATTAGCTGTAGATTTTTGTAATGTATTAATGGAAATTAGAAACGCATTTCATAATCATCAACTTCCTTTTTCCAATATTCGTATTAATTCTCATGCTTTTCATACACTTTGTGTTCTAAACTGTTTTTCTCAGCAGCATTTAACAATGTCTGAACTTGCCGAGAAATTAGAAGTAACAAATCAATATCTTTCTCGCATTATAAATGATTTAGAGAATAAAAATTATGTGGAACGAGTGCACGATAAACAAAATCGTAGGCGTGTTTATATTAAAATTACATCACAAGGCAATCAATTTTTAGAAGAAGCTGGAGAAAATATGATACAAAATGTATTGCATACTATAAATAAAATTACAGAAAATGATAAAGTAAGACTATCAGAAGCTATTACAATATTAAATGATATTTTTACTAAAAATAATCAATAAATTATATATAAAAAGCGATTCGTATTATCGAATCGCTTTCGTTTATTAAAAAATATTGAAATTCTATTACTGCATTTTTTTCAACATCTGCAATGCTCCTATCAATACACCACCAATGATAAAAAATAATATATGAAATGTAGAAATACTCATAGCTTGCTGTGGGATATCTAATGTGGTTGGACCCATTACAATAGCATACAGAGAACCTATCATAAGTCCTACAATAGTATATACTGTTTGAGAGCGAAATTTTTCCAATGCAATTTTTACAACACGCACAACTGTTACAATACCCGTTAATACACCTAATCCAAATATAATCACTACTGGCAATGCCGCCATTTGGAATGATAATACACTTTTTATTGCATTCATAACAGGTACATACAATCCAAATATCAAAAGCAATGTTGAGCCTGAAATTCCAGGCAATACCATAGCAGATATAGCAATCATTGCCGCTACAAATAAATAGATTGCTGTGCCAAAAGACATATGTATCAAATCCTTAGTACCTTCCCCTCCTCCTGCCGCATTGAAATAGGTAATCAATACTACCACTAGTATACCTACTATCATATAAATAATATTTTTTCCATGTCCCAAAAAACTTTTTCTTTCTTCTCTTGTAACAATGGGTATAGAAAATACAATAAATCCTAAAAATAATGAACTAACTTGATAGATATGTTTTTCAAAAACAGTTGTTAATATTAGTACAGCAAGTATAAAACCAATTACCCACCCTATCATTAGCTGCACTAAAAAACGAATTGCTTGTTTTTTTTGTTTCATTGTTCCTGCTATGATATTGTTTAATGAATTGATAAAATTATCATACTGTCCTAGCAAAAACGCTATTGTCCCCCCAGATACTCCTGGCACACTATCTGCTAATGCCATAAAAAAACCACAAATTATTTTGATTATCATATTATTCCTTCCTTTCTCATATGTCTTTTTATCATAGCATATTCTGAAATATTTTAATATAGTAACTTATCATTAAAATTTTATATACATCAAAAAACTTTTTACAAAAAATAACAATGTAAAAATTTACTTTATAAATACAAAATATTATAATAAAATGAAACTATAGAAATATTTAGAAAGGAATGATATTATGAACTTCAAAGCAATACATCATATTGCTATTATTGCCTCAGACTACCAACGTTCTAAGCATTTTTATGTCAATCAATTAGGATTCAGTATATTACGTGAAAACTATAGAAAAGACAAAAATGATTATAAACTAGATTTAAAATTAGACAACTGCGAAATTGAGTTGTTTGGTATTCCTAACAGTCCCAAACGACCTAATTATCCAGAAGCGTGTGGATTACGCCATATTGCATTTTATGTGGACTGCATAGAAGATGCCATAAAAGAATTAAATGAAAAGGGTATTAAAACAGAACCTATACGTATAGACAATTATACAAATAAAAAATATACTTTTTTTAAAGACCCTGATGGATTACCTTTAGAACTGCATGAATAAACATAATAAAAGACGTCATATAGTATAAGTAATATGACGCCCTTTTTATTTACCAATTTTTTACCATTTCATCTATTTGTCTTTTTGCATTTTGTATAATCGCATTAATATCTATACCTTCTATATCCAAATTATCTGCGTGTATATAATCGCTTTGATATTCTCCTAATTCTTTCAAAACACGCACTACATAATCATAGCCCATATTTTGCTCTGCATTTCCTCCTGCTGTGGTAATATAAAGCATTTTTTCTCCTTTGCACAATCCCACAGAACGATTTTCTCTAAATACAAAATTTAATTCTGAAACAATAATATTTTCTATATATATCTTTAGCACAGAAGGAAAACTCCAATCCCAATAGGGCGCTCCTATAATAACTCTTTCTGCTTGATTCCATTGTAAAGCATATTTCATTGTTTCATGATTCCAGTCTTTTTTTGCTATTAAATCATTTCTTTGTATCAATTTTTGCTCATTCATAGGCAAAAGATTTTTTTCTTCACAAATATTAATTTCTTCTATTACTGCATCATTGTGATATTGTTTATACAGTTGTAAAAAATATCTGCAAAGTTCCAATGTTCTGGAATCTTTTCTTGCACAAGCATTTATAAATAATATTTTCATAATCAAACACCTCTTTTTTGATATGCATTTCTTACCGCATTTACTGTTTTACTACATAATTCTGAAATCGTAAATTTCTGCATTTTTCTCATCATAGTATGTATATTTTCTCCTAATGGTTGCACATATTTCTGTTTGTCTATAGTATTAAAATCAATGAGTATTGCTAGAGCATTTAATATTGGTGCAGCAGTACAATCCACGTCCTGCCCTAACATACATATAATATAGCAAGTTTCATCAAAATCATCATTACCATACCACAATGCAACAATTTCTGCTGCAACATTAGGATATGCATGAATCCAATGATATTGTTTTAAATGATTTTCACAAATTTTCCATGCCTCTTGCCATGTATGGTATTTTTTACATTGTTCTAATGCAAAAATAGCAACAGAAGCATATTCACTTTTTTGAGGTAACAATGCTATTGTTTTTTCTAATAATGTTCTTGCATTTTTTTCCACAAAACTCAATGATACTAACATAGCATTAAACATACCACCTATCATACCATTATTAGAATGTGAAATTACACTATCATACACAGCTAGTTTTGCTGCTAATTTTGCATTTCCAGGAGCAACCATACCATGTATTGCTGTTCTCATTTGTGCACCTATCCAGTCATAAAAATAATTTCCTAATACACCGCTTTCAGGAGGGAAAATTCCCTTTCTTAAATTGTTTAGTGCAATTTCTTCTGCGGAATATCCATCAGAAATGAGTGCAAGCCATTGTTCTGCAATATCTTCTGATGTAATATCATACCCTTTTTGACAAAAACTTTCCAAAAATGCAATTTCATATGTAATATCATCATTATATGTTTCGGGTTCTCTTAAATATCCCTTTACATCTCCAAATTTCTTTTTAATATTTTCAGATGTATATCCCTCTAGCTGTGTACCCAAAGCACCACCTATTAACTGTCCCAGCCAGCCATGTTTTATTTTATCAGCAAATTCCTCTGAAAATACATCTATTTCTGTTTGCAGTTCAAATATAACATCCTTTTCAATATCTTCCCACACACTATATTGTTTATAATTCCAATAACTAGAATGGACATCTTTTTTTGCTGTATTTAATAAATGATATATTTTTGCTGTAATTTGTTGTATTGCTGCGCCATCTTTTTGTTTTTCTGCCTGTAATCCGCTTTCAATATATTTTTCTGCCTCTGTTACATCATAACCCCTATTATACATACTTTGTATTGCGGCAACAACCAAATGACAAGGTGCTTTTGAACCTGGAACAACACTAAACCAATCTTTAAATAACTTCTCATCACATGCTTTCCCTGCTTGCAAATAACTTAGCCAGTCCTGTTCACAATTTTGCTCTACAGTAGGGGGTATGGCATTTTCTATCCAATTTCTTTCATATTCCCATGCCTTTTTTGACACAATATAACCTCCTTCTATATATCAAATTACTAGTATTTCTTTTTCTGTTCGGAGCGAGTATAAGAATATACCGCAATTGCAATAATGGTAATCACATAGGGTATTGTTTGTATCAACTGTGCAGGTAATTGCAAAAGTTGTAATCTAATTGCAAGAGAATCCGCTGCACCAAATAAAAGTGCAGAAAGTGTTACACCCCAAGGTGTACCTCGTCCCATAGATTCTGCTGCCATGCCTATAAATCCACGTCCTGCAATCATTTCTTTTGAGAAAAAAGAAACATAACTCATAGACATATATGCACCACCCAATCCGCAAAGCGCACCTGCAATAATCAATGACATATATTTATATTTTATAACATTAATACCTACAGATTTCGCTGCTTCTGGATTTTCTCCTACAGAACGTATACGAAGACCTGCTGGTGTTCTATATATAAAAAAGGCAAGTACTATCATGATAAAAATGCCTAAATAAGTCAATATACTATGTCCTGAAAAAACTGCCCCCAATACAGGAATATCTTTTAATATAGGGATATGCACATTTGCTACAGTTGGACTCATAAGACTTTGTGTAGAACCTTTTTCACCAGTAGCATAATAAATAACAAATATTGTGAGTCCACTTGCTAATGTATTTAATGCAATACCAGCTAATACTGGCTCACTTTTTAAATATATTGTAACATATCCAAAAAGGCATGATAATAAAGCACCTATTATCATAGCAATTATCACACCACCTAAAGCACTTTTTGTAACATAACTTCCTAAAGGACCTGCTAATGCACAGCTTAACATAATGCCTTCTGTTCCAATAGAATCAATACCGCCTTTTGTAAATACCATACAAGCAAGTGCTGCAAATAATATTGGTGTCATAACACGAATGGTAGTAAAGAAAAAATCTGTAGAAAGTATTACATTAATCATACTTTTCCCCCCATTTCTTCTAATTCTTTTGCCTCTTTTACAACAAGTTTCTGGCGGTATTTACTCAATATTGCCTGTGCAGATATCAATACTATCATAATTGCTTGTATAATTTTAACGATTTCAAAAGGAATATCAGTATTTCTTGACATAATATCTGCACCAATACGCAAATAGGCTAAAAATAATGCTGCTAAAGGAATATATTTTGCTTGATACCTTGCCACAATAGCAATTAACACACCATCCCAACCATACCCTGGTAATCCTTGATACTGAAATCTCTGATACATACCAAACAATTCTACAGAACCGCCTAATCCTGCAAGCATACCACCCAATATCTGAGAACCTATAATCACAATACCTGCATGAATACCAGAATATTTTGCCATATTATCATTTTTACCTACTAATGTGACTTTATAACCAAATGATGTTTTATTTAATATCAGCCACACAACAAAAACTGTTACCAGTGCAATAATTGTTCCTGTATTAATTCTTGTTTTGGAAAATAGTTTGGGAAGTACCATACTATCTGCAAACATATAAGAATAATTGGAATTCATTTGAGGGTCATAAAAAAATGCAGTAATAATATATAATCCCAAATACAAACAAACATAATTTAACATCAATGAAGTAACCAATTCATTTGCATGACATTTTACTTTTAATATTGCGGGTATAAATGTTACAATGCCTCCTGCTACCATAGCAAAAGCCATTGCAACAACTAAATTGATTACTGGAGGCAAATCAAAAAGCAATGCGCCTGCCGTTGCGGCAACTGCTCCTATAAAAAATGCACCCTCCATGGCAAGATTAAAAAGTCCAGCTCTATAAAGCATTGTAACAGAAAGTCCTGTAAATATTAAAGGTGTCATTGCCTCTATTACATTTCCCATTCTTCTTACAGATGTTAATGGTCCAATTAAAAAATCTCCCAATGCAGAAACAGGTTGGTCACTTACAAGAAGTATAATGGCAAATACCATTAAAAGAGAACAAAATATTGCTACCATTGTTCTTAATATTTCTACAATAGTCATTGCATTTTTTTTGATAGTCATTATGCTCCCCTCCGTTCTTGTTCTGTTTGTTTTTTAATGCCAAGCATATACATACCTAATTCATATTCTGTAATATCTTTGCTATTTTCAAAATAAGCCACTGGTTCTCCATCACACATAACAAGTATGCTGTCACTTAATTCCATAACCTCGTTTAAATCTGCAGAAATCAATAATATACCTTTGCCATCATCTCTCTGCTCTACAATTTTTTTCCATATAAATTCATTTGCACCTACATCAATACCTCTTGTAGGTTGATTGGCAATCAAAAGTTCTGGATTTGCAGAAAACTCTCTTGCAACAACTACTTTTTGCATATTTCCTCCAGAAAGCATACCTGCTTGTTGGTCTTCATTTTTACAGAGTATAGCAAAATCAGCAATCAATTTTTTTGCCATATCTCTTATTTTTTTACCATTCAAAAGCCCTTTTTGTTTTAATTCTTTGCTGTCTATTCTATCTGAAACTAAATTTTCCCATATTGTAACATCTTTTGCCACACCTGTTTTAATACGGTCTTCTGGTATATAAGAAATACCAAGTGTACGAATGTCATGTATTGATTTTTCTAATATATTTTGTTTATTAAATATAATTTTTCCCTGTACATTTTTATAAAATCCAAATATACACTCTGCTAATTCATTTTGTCCATTGCCTTCTACACCAGCAACACCTAATATTTGCCCTCTTCTTAACTGAAATGATACATTGTTTAATACTTTTTTGTTTTCTTGATTAATATAACTTACATTTTGCACATCTAAAAGTATATCTCCAAATTTTGCAGGATTTTTATTTACTTTTAATACAACATCACGTCCTACCATAAAACGTGAAATTTCTTCTTCTGTAGAATCTGCTACAGGCATAGTACCTATATAACGCCCTCCTCGCAACACCGTAATATTGTCACAAATTTGACGTACTTCTTTTATTTTATGAGATATAAATATTATGGTATGTCCATTTTGTTTTAATAGTATGAGTTGTTCAAATAATTCTTTTGTTTCCTGAGGTGTCAATACTGCTGTAGGCTCGTCCAATATTAAAAGTTTTGCTCCTCTTACCAATACCTTTAATATCTCTACTTTTTGTTTTACACCAACAGAAAGGTCAGACACTTTTGACATAGGGTCTACATTTAAATTATATTTTTTTGCCATATCTTTTACAAGCTGTATAGCACTTTCTTTATCTGTAAACAATCCTTTTTTAGGTTCCATACCCAATATAACATTTTCATAAACACGTAATGATTCCACAAGCATAAAATGCTGATGTACCATACCAATACCCAGTTTAATGGTTTCTGCTGCACTTTGTGTATTGATTTCTTTGCCTTCAAAGTATATTTTTCCACTGTCTTTTGGCTCAATACCAAATAGTATTTTCATAAGCGTACTTTTCCCTGCGCCATTTTCTCCCATTAAAGCATGAATTTCTCCAGCATTTACAAATAGATTGACTTCTTTGTTTGCCATAACACCATTAGGATATATTTTGGTTATTTGTTCCATACGTAATATTTCATTGCCCATAACATACTCCTTTCTATTATCATTTTAGCACAACCCCAAGCAAAGCAATGCTTGGGGCTGCCCAAAAACAAATATATTTTTTTATTAATATTATGGTGCAACAGAATCAATAATTGCTTGTATTTTTGTTTGGTCTTCTCCCAATGCAGAAGTAATTTGCACCTCACCTTGTCCCACTTTATTTTGTGCTTCACTTACTTTTGTTCTAATTTCTTCTGGTACATTTTTCTCATAATATTCATTTATTGCAATGCCTGTACCACCTTCTTGTATACCAAGGCTTTCATATGCACCATAAGGCACTGTACCATTGATTTCCATTTCTGCCATTCTTACAAGAGAATTGCCTACTTCTTTTAATACAGATGTCAATATAACATTTGCTTTTGCTTCATCTGTACCTTTAAAAAGCATTGCTTGGTCAGAATCTACACCAATGATATATTTATTCATTTCTGTTGCTGCTTCAACACAACCTAAACCAGCCTGTTCTGCTGCTGGGAATATAATATCAACACCTTGATTATATTGTGCAATAGCCGTTTCTTTTCCTTTTGCAGTATCGTCCCATGAACCAATATAAGAAACATATACTTTAATATCTGGCTCTATGGATTTTGCACCTTCAATATATCCCACCAAAAAGTCTGTAATAATAGGGTGTTCTGAACCGCCTACAAAACCAATTTTTTTGTCCTCGTTGGCATATTCCATATCAGATGTTGTAACAAGTGCAGCCAAAGCACCAGCTAAATAAGAACCCTCATTTTGTTTATAGCTTATAGCATATACATTAGGATATTTTCCATCTTCTATTTCTGAATCAAACATAACAAATTTTTGTTCTGGGAATTCCTGTGAAACTTTTTCTATTACTTCTGAAGAGCTAGAGCCATTTGTTATAATGACATCATATTTCCCTTCTTCTGCCAAGTCCTGGAATGTAGGTTCCCATTTTGTTTGGTCACGTCCTACTTCAATCACTTTTGTTTCACAGCCAAGTGCTTCTGCAATTTGTGTCACACCATTATTTGCAGAGTCATTAAAAGATTTATCTCCTAATTGTCCTGTACAAACAAATACAAATGAAGGTTTACCGCTATCTGCTTGTCCTTCTGACGCATCACTTGTTTTTTCTCCGCTGCCACAACCTGTCAAGCCAAAAATCATAGCACCTGTTAATACTGCTGACAACATTGTTGTCCATTTCTTTTTCATTGTAATACACTCCTTTTTTATTATAAAATCAGTTGCAATAACATGATGTTTCAAACAATTATTTATACTTCCAATACTTCTTCATAAGTTGGTATAGATGTTTGTGCGCCCTTTCTTGTTACTACAATAGAAGATACTTTTGTAGCAAATTGTATTGCCTCCTCACAAGTGCATCCTTCTGATAGCTTGAGTGCAAGCCCTGCTGTAAATGCATCTCCTGCTGCTGTAGTATCTACTGCTTTTACATTTTTAGATGGAAACATTTTATATCCATTTTCTGTTACAAGCATAGCACCCTTTTCTCCTAATGTTACAACCACTTTTTCAACACCTTTATCAATGAGTGTTTTTGCAGCAGATACAATTTGCTGTTCTGTATCAGTTTGTTGTCCTGTTAATATTTGCAATTCTGTTTCATTCGGCTTTAATATAGAAACATTTTTTAAAAGAGATTCTGGCAAGTTTTCGCAAGCTGGTGCTGGGTCTAAAAGCATTTTTTTACCTTTTTGTTTCGCTAGTTCTGCAACAGCACAAACACTATCAATAGGTGTTTCCAATTGTGTTACAACAACATCACAATCATCAATATAACTCTGCTGCTGCACTATCCATTCTCTTTTTAATTCAAAATTTGCTCCTGGTATTACAATAATACTATTTTCTCCTGTTTCTTCCACTGTAATAAATGCAGTACCTGTAGGTTGTTTTTCAAAAACCTGTATTGCCTTAGTATTTACATGAACAGCATGCAAATTTTGTATCAATTTTACACCATTTGCATCTGCTCCTATACAGCCAATCATAGTAACATCTGCTCCTAGTTTTGCCATAGCATATGCTTGATTTGCTCCCTTTCCTCCAGGTATATAGCTAATTTCTTTTCCTAATATTGTTTCACCCCTTTGAGGGATTTTGGATACATTTACTACTGTATCCATATTTAAACTACCTACAACTAATAAATTCCCCATAATATACCTACTCCTTTTCACAGCAATTTACACGTTGTTTCATAATAGAAACTTTTTCCATAATTTCTGTTTGATACAAATCTATTGTTGTTCTGTCAGGCATAGAAGGCTGCGCTCCTAGCCTTGCAATGCTGATGCCTGCTGCATATGTTGCAAAAACAATTGCATTAATCATATCTTTCCCTTCACTTAGTGCAACAGCAAAAGCACTTATAAAAGCATCCGCTGCACCTGTAGTATCCTGTGGCTCAAAAGGCGCTGCTTCAAAAAAAAGATGATATTGTTCGTTTCTAATATAACAGCCTTTGCTGCCTAATGTCACAATGACATTTTTTACACCCCTTTGATATAACATTTCTGCTTTTTGTTCTATTGAAAAATCCCCTGGCACAATTTTATGGATTTCTTTTTCATTGGGTATCAAATAATCAATATATGGTAAAATATCACATTGTAATGTTTCTATTGTAGCTGGTTTTACAAATACCGAAACACCTGTTTCATGACACATTTTGATAGTATAAATTGCTGTCTTTTGAGGGATTTCTAATGATAAAAGACAATACTGCGCACTTTGAAACAATTTTTGATGTTGACGTATTTGATAAGTGTCCAATTCTTCATTTGCTCCTTGATACACTACAATAGTACTTTCTCCATCTTTTGCCACATTAATATATGCTTTTCCTGTAGAAAGTGATGTACTAAAACGAATTCCTTCTGTTTTTACACCATTTTGTACTAAACAATGATATAACTTTTTACCATCTGTGTCATTTCCTAAGCTACCTATAGCATATACAAGTCCACCTAATTTTCCTGTTGAAGTTGCTTGATTCAGTCCTTTTCCTCCTGGCAATATTGCAAGGTGATTAGAAAGCAATGTTTCACCATCTGTAGGCAATTTTTCTACATTGATAATATTATCTACATTCATACTACCTACCACTATAATTTTTTGATAAGCACCATGTACTTTTTCAAAAGGATTAGAAACACTTTCTCCTTGTATCAATATTGGTTTAATTTCTTTTGTATGATAAACAATATCTTTTTTACTTTCTATTTTTTGTAATATCATTTCAATTGCTTGTTTTCCCACTTCATGTAAATTTAAAGATACAATATCCAATTTTGGGTGTAATGCTTTATAAAATCCCAATGTGTGAATACAAACGATAGACATATCTTTTGGTATTCTTGTTGCATGTCTTTCACAAGCAGCATATGTTCCACAAGCAATCACTTCATTTTCACAAACAACAGCAGAAAGATTGCGATTAATAAACTGATGTGCTCCTATTCTTCCTGTTTCCTGTTCATCTTGCCCTATAAATACATTACCTGGTTCAAACAATATATCTGATTCAAATAATGCCTGCATATATCCCTCTTTACAGTCATTGTTGTGTCTATTCTCATGTAAAAGCAATCCTATTTTTCTATGTCCGTATTTTATCAAATGTTTTGTTGCTATATATGCTGCTTTTTCATAATTTCCATAAACCTGCAATGCTTGAGGAAATTGATGCATTTTTGTTAATACTAAATATGGTATTTTTTGTTTTTCTAGCAGTTCTATACTTTCCTTTTGCTCTGCTATGGGGTACAATAATATTGTGTCTATATTTTTGCCTGACAATATTTGTATGTATTTTATTTCATCTGATTGTGTTTTTGTAAAATAAATCATTAAATTGTAACCATTATAAACAGTATATTTTTCTATACTGACAATGAGTTCTTCTTTATAATACAAATTTTCTGGCAATATAACAGCAAACAGATAAGAACGTCCTACAGCAATCTCACGCACTTTAGAATAAGGGGTATATTGATATTGTTTTACAATTTTAAGTACTTTTTTTCTGGTTTCTTCACCTATGTCGTCATCTTTATGATTTAAAATTTTTGAAACAGTGCTGACAGAAACTTGAGCCAATTTTGCAATATCCTTAATTGTCATAATAAGGCTCCTTTCTGAAAAAATGTTACCGAAACAGTTTTAGTAAAATATTTTCTTATTAAATATTACTATATACTAAATAAAAACAAATGTCAATGTTTTACTGAAATATTTATTTCTGTTAAAAAATTTGTTATAATGACATTATTTTTGTTCATATTGTATGAATAAATAGATTAAAAATAGAATCGTTCTATGTATATAAAAAACTCTGTAGCAATATATGCTACAGAGTTTTTTATTTTTTTAATACTTACATTCTAACTTTCCACAATTATAATATCTTCAGTCTTCTGCTAGTGCCTTATCAGTAAGATATAATATATCAGATAATGAAAATTTCTTGCTTGTCCTCTCGCTTCTTGAAGTGTGTCATCTGATTTTGTCATATAAATGAATAACCATTTTCTTCCTTTTCGGTTACTATATTCATAACAGTAACATTGGAAACAAAGAATCCATTATTCTGGTATACCTAATTTTTCTTCATTTTATACTACATAAAATATTTGTAATAAATTTAATTACAATATTAAATTTCCTATTTGATATACTACAAATGTGACACCCCATGCTACTGCAATTTGAAATAATACAGAAAGTCCTGTCCATTTCCAGCTTGCAGACTCTTTTTTAATTGTAGCGATTGTTGCGGCACATGGTACATATAGCAAACAAAATATCATTAGACAATATGCATTTAATGTACCAAAACCCATATTACTTAATATACTTGCAAGTGTTGTCATACCTATTTCAGAATTGATATTTGGTACAGCAAATAATACAGCGCAGCTTGATACTACAACCTCTTTTGCAGAAATACCTGCTATCAATGCTACAGCGATTTGCCAATATCCTAAACCAATAGGCGCAAAAAACGGCTCTAATCCATGCCCTATCAATGCACCAAAACTATTTGACATATCAGAAGAATAACCGCTTGTACCAAAATTTAACAAGAACCACATAATAATAGATGCTATAAATATTGTTGTACCTGCTTTTGTTAAATAGTCTTTTACTTTTTCCCAAACATATATCCATACCGTTCTGCCACTTGGCATTTTATATTCTGGTAGCTCTATAAGTAAATCATTTTTTAATTCCTTATTTCCTCTCATTTTCATAAAGAATAGTGCTATCAATGCTACTATAATTCCTATTACATACATAGAATAAGCGGCAATCATAGCATAATGCCCAAAAAACATACTTGAAAATAATATATAAATGGGTAGTCTTGCACTGCATGACATAAAAGGCGTTACCAACATAATTTTATATCTATCACTTTTTTGTTCTAATGCACGTGAAGCCATAATTGCTGGAACAGAACAGCCAAATCCCAATATCATAGGTATAAACGCTCTGCCCGAAAGTCCTAACTTTCCCATAATACCGTCCATAACATAAGCAACACGCGACATATATCCACTATCTTCCAAAAATGCTAATGCTAAAAATAATATAAATATATTAGGTAAAAATGTTAATATTCCTCCCACACCTGCAATAATACCATCTACAAGCAATGATATTAAAGGTGTACTAACTTTCATTGCCCGTAATATATTTGCTGCTCCATTACTTACTACTTCTATTAATATTTCAAAATATCCTTTCAACCAATCTCCTACAGTAAATGTTAAAAAAAACACACATGCCATAACAAACAAAAATATCGGTATACTTGCTACTTTATGTGTTAAAAATTTGTCTGCATGGTCTGTTAAAGCCTCTCTTTCTGCTTTATGAAACAATACCTCTGCTATAATTTCTTCTATAAAATCATATTTTTCATTTATAATATCTGATTCATAACTGCGGTCAATGACATCTGGCAAATCAACATTATATTTTTCTGTTATTTCTTTGTCTTGTTCTAAAAGTTTTAAAGCATACCAGCGTTTATTATATAATTCTGGATATTTTTGTTCTAATTCTTCTATAATCATGTCAATTTTTTGTTCTATTTCTTCGCTATACACCATGACATATTTTTCATGCTTTTGCTGTTGTTCTCCTGCAGAATGGTTATGTATCAATATTTCTGGTTCATTTTTATCATAATGATGTGCAGCAGCGTGCATTAATGTATGGATGCCTCGTCTTTTTCTTGCTGAGACAGGTATTACAGGTACACCAAGCATTTCAGGTAGTCTGTGCATATCAATCTCCATACCTCTTTTTTCTATAATATCCATCATATTTAATGCAACAATAACAGGTTTTCCCAATTCCAAAATCTGCAATGTTAGATATAAATTTCTTTCTAACGAAGAAGCGTCTACTACATCAATAATCATATCCACTTCATCACTCAGTATAAATTGACGAGAAACTTTTTCTTCCATTGTGTAAGATGTCAGACTATATGTACCAGGCAAGTCTACCAAGCGAATGTTTAAGTCATGTTCTCGTAATGTTCCTTCTACTTTTTCTACTGTTACTCCAGGCCAGTTTGCTACTTTTAAATTTGCTCCTGTATAAACATTAAATAATGTTGTTTTACCACAGTTTGGATTGCCTATAAAACCAATGGTAATGTCATGAGCCATACCAAGCCCTCCTTACTTCTATGTTTTTTGAGATACCTTTTCCAATAGCAAAACGTGTGCCTCTTACTTTTATAATCAATGTACCACTGCTTTTATTATTTAATACAATTACTTTTGTCCCTGAAGTCATGCCTAATGCTTGTAGTCTTTTTTCCATATGTATTGGCACATATAATTTTTCTACAATATACTCTGCATTAACTTCTCCGTCATTCAATGTCATATTGCCCTCCTAACGATTGACAAAACCCTGTTTTGTCTTGTTCCGTAATTTTTCTTATCACTTTACAAGGCACACCTGCCGCAATAACATTTTCTGGAATACTTTTTGTGATAACACTTCCAGAGCCTATAATAGTATTGTCTCCAATACTTATACCTTGATTAATATGAACCCCTCCACCAATCCATACATTATTACCTATTGTTACCTTTTTAGCATAACAACCTCCTACAATACGTTCTTCAAAATCAATAGCATGATTTGATGTATAAATACCTACTCTTGGTCCAAATAAAACATTGTCTCCTATTTCAATGCCTCCACCATCTAACATCACACAGTCAAAATTTGCATAAAAATGATTTCCTATTGTAATATTATATCCAAATTCACATCTAAAATTAGGCTCAAAATAAACATCTTTTCCCATTGATTTTAAAAGTTTTTTCAATATTGCCTCTCTTTGTTCTGCTTGCCGTCCAAAGCTATTGTTATATTCATTTGTTAATAATACTGCTTTTTGTCTTGCTTGTATTAATTCTGGAGTTAAATCATTATACATTTTTCCGCTTAATATCAGTTTTTTTTGCTGTTCTAAATCCATAATATTCCCCCATACTATATATGTTACATGATATAATATTATTTTTTATACATATTATCATAATGATAAAAACAAATTACATCATTACTATACCATATTATACAATTTCTACCATATTTTAATAAAATATTATTTCAATATACATAAAAGAGGCTTTTCCTATTGTATCACTAGATATATTATTTTTCTACTATTTCATCAAAATAAATTTTCATATTTTCCGAAATCACATAATAATTTATATTTTTATTGTGACAAAAATAAAAAGCCTTATTTTTATAGGAAAAACAAGGCTTTTATCATGATTATAACATTACGATTTTATATTCCCATTTATTGTAATCACAACTACTTTTAAATTAATTTCTTTTTTACTATTTTCTATTGCCTTTTTTACAGCAAATTCTATACCACCACAACAAGGTACTTCCATTCTCACTACTGTGACATTTTTGATATCATGACTACAAAATATATTTGTCAATTTTTCTGAATAGTCTACCATATCTAATTTTGTGCAGCCAATTACTACTGTTTTTCCATTCATAAAATGATTATGAAAATTTCCATATGCATAAGCAGTACAGTCTGCTGCTATCAGTAAATTATTGTTTGAAAAATATTCTGCATTTTCTGCAACCAATTTTAATTGGATAGGCCATTGTTGTAATTTACTTGTTATATTTTGTTTGCTATTTGTATGTACTGCCATATTTTGATATTGTTTTACTGCTTCTTCATTAAAAGGTGCTGCCTCCCTTTCTTCAAAAGAAATCGCATTTGTAGGACAAGTAGGCAGGCAATTGCCTAATCCATCACAATAGTCATCTCTTAACAGCACCGCTTTACCATTTTGAATAACAATTGCACCTTCATGACATGCCTCTGCACAAGCACCACATCCATTACAAAGTTGTTCATCTATTTTAATGATTTTTCTTATCAATATAATTCCTCCTATATTTTGTATATGATATGGATAACTCCTATTCTTATTATAGCATTATCATACACCATATTCTACTGATTTTCAACAATTATTCTAATATAGACACTAGTAGTTTACTGTATATATTGGCACTTATTGTTAAAAAATAAATAATATATCAAAATAAAAAAGGGATAAAGATTTTTCTTTATCCCTTATACCATTAATATATTATATCATTTTTTTCATATCTTCCATAGTAGCATAAGAAGCAATTGCACCTTTTCCCTGTACGCTATAGGCACAATAAGCATTAGAGAAATCCATATATTCTACTGCTTTTTGTTGTGATAAATCAGAAAGTGCTTCTGATGTCATACCATCAGCAGAAAGCTGATATAAAAATGAACCAATAAAGGCATCTCCTGCACCTGTTGTATCTAAAGCTCTTACCTTTTTACCTTCTGAAGTTGCTTTCATACAATTTGTATATACTTCTGCACCTTCTGCCCCCTTTGTAAAAATGACTATTTTAACATTACCTTTGAACAGAATATCTTTAGCTTGTTCTACGGTTTGATATCCTGTAATAAATTCTAATTCTTCATCTGAAATTTTTAAAATATCAGCATAAGGCAAAAATTCTAACACTGTATTTTTTAATGCTTCATGATCATTCCACAATGGTAAACGTATATTAGGGTCAAAACTAATGATAGCACCAGCTTTTTTTGCATATTCTATTGCTGTTTTATGTGCATATTTCATAGGATATTCTCCCAATGAAACAGAACAAAAATGTAATGCAAAACTATTTTCAAACCATTTTTCATTGATATCCTGTTTTTGTAAAAGCATATCAGCACTAGGTTTTCTATAAAAAGAAAATTCTCTATTACCATCTTCCATTAATGATACAAATGCTAAACAAGTGTTTGCTTCATCTGTTCTAATAATATGTTCTGTTCGTATGCCAAAACCTTTTAAATCCTTTTCGATTTTATCTCCAAAAGCATCATTGCCCAGTTGTGTTATCATTTCAGAAGTACCACCTAATTTTGTATATGCACCACAAACATTTGCTGGTGCTCCCCCTGTAACTGGATGAAATGTTTCTACTTCTCCCAATGAGCAACCTTTTTCTGTTGGTATAAAATCAATTAATGCTTCTCCTATTGCTATTAATTTTTTCATACAACATTCCTCCCTATGGTATAACGACTCATGTGCCACATTTTACAATATTTTGTGTCACAATGATAGTATAACATAATTTTGTCATTTTGTGGATAAAATCTTGTAGTAAAAACTTCTTCTCCATTATTTATATATATTTCTAATATAGATTTATCAACAAATATTTGTATATTTTGGCATTGTTCCAATGTTACAGAGCGGCTTTTTCTTCCTGAACCTAATGCACCTTTAAATGAAACTTCAAAATATTTTTGTTGCTTATGAAATGCTATCATAACATCATTATCTATTTCAATATCAAAACTTTGTCCGCTTTTATTATCATATTGTAATTCAAACGAAGGTACTACTTTCATATTATTTTCAACAGCAATTTGCTGTGTTCTAAGTTGTTTGATTTCTTCTACAGGTATTTGATAAATTTTTCCATTTTTATAGCTTAATTCTCTAGGCATTGTTAGCATATGCTGCCAACCGTTTTTTACTGTGGGATTGTCATATCCTTTTTCATCTGGTATACCTGCCCAAGCAATCAATATCCTTCTACCCTTATCATCTAAAAATGTTTGAGGTGCATAAAAATCAAAACCTTTATCCCATTCTGTAAAGTTTTCAAGTGTATATTGATTTGTCATATCGCCCTTTAACAAAAAATATCCTGATTGATGTATATTTTGATAATTTCTCTGTTGTTGTTGTAGTCCTTGAGGAGAAACCGAAAGTATTTTTTTCTTCTCTAGTTCAAACAAGTCAGGACATTCCCACATATAACCGAAATTTTGTTCTGTTGTTAATATATTTTTCAATTCCCAATTTATTTTATCATAAGAAATATATAATAAAACTTCTCCTTTGTTTTGTTTTGCTCTTGCTCCTAATACCATATAATATATATCATTTTCTTTCCATACTTTTGGGTCACGTATATGAAGTGTCAAATCTTCAGGATAATCTTTAGGTGTTAATATACATTTTTTTGTTCCAAAATGAATACCATCATTACTTTCTACTAATATTGTATAAGGCTCTCTTCCTGTATTAGTATAATCAAAGTCTCCTTCTAGTTTTACATTACCTGTATAGTATAAATACATTTTTCCATTTTCTATTAAAGCACTGCCAGAATATACACCATGTATATCAAAAGGCTGGTCTGAAAAAAGAGGAACACCCATATATTCCCAGTGAATCATATCTTTACTTTTATAATGTCCCCAGAATTTCAATCCACCTTCTGCATCAAATGGGGAATACTGAAAAAATACATGATATTCTCCCTGATACATACATAATCCATTTGGGTCATTCAGCCAGCCTGTGGGGGGCATCAAATGATACCCTGCCCGCCATTTGTCTTTATCTATATCTAAAAAAATATTTTTTTCTGTCTGTTCTAATTGTTTCATAAAATAATGAAGTAATGCATTCATACCTTTCACCTCAGTTTATTATTGTATTGTTATCACTTCGTCGCCCTCTTCTACTTGTTTATCTGTTAAAGCACTGATTTGCTTAAAATCTGCTGTATTTGTAATTACAACAGGTGTAGTAATTTCATAGCCTTCTGCTATTATATTTTCTTTTTCAAATGTCAAAAGTAAATCTCCTTTTTTGACTTCATCATCTATTTTTACATGAGTTTGATAGTATTTTCCATTTAATTGTACTGTATCCATTCCTACATGAATTAATACCTCTATACCATTGTTACTAGTTATACCAACAGCGTGTTTCGTATCCATTACAACTGTTATTTTTCCATCAAAAGGTGCAACTACTCTTCCTTGTTCTGGCTCTATTGCAATACCCTTTCCTAAATATTCTCCTGCAAATGTTTCATCTTTTACGATATTTAATGGTATCACTTTTCCTTTTATAGGACTATATACTACTTTACTTTCTGATATTGTTTGATTCTGTTTCATTTGATTTTGTTCATTTTGCGCTATTACTTCATTGTTTTCTTTTTGTTCTGTATCTTCTTTCCATATTATCCATGTTAATACAAATGAAATACCTATTGCTATTGCTAATGTAATAATATACTGCATAGGTCTATGTAAATGAAGTAATATACCAAATATACCTGTAACACCTGTTCCTGTTGCTCCTAATCCTACAATAGAAGCATACAATGCACCACATCCTCCACCTATTGATGCTGCAACAAATGGTTTAAAAAATCTCATATTAACACCAAATATTGCTGGTTCTGTAATGCCCATAAATGCACTTAATGAAGAAGGTAATGCCATCGATTTCAATTTTTTATTTTTTGTTTTTAATGCTACTGCAAGTGCTGCACTGCCTTGTGCTACATTTGCCGCAGAAGCCAAAGGCAACCAATACGTCATACCAAATTTTGAAATTTGTCCCAAATCAATAACAGTATACATATGATGAATACCAGATACTACCGTTGTTGCATATGCTGTACCCATTATAAAACTTCCTATACCTAAAGGTAATGCTATTAACCATTGTACACCATCTAATATACCATTCTCAATCAATACAAACACAGGTCCAATTGCTGCTAATGTTAAATATGCCGTTATAAATACACTTACAAGTGGTGTTACAAATAAATCCAGCATTGCAGGCACAATTTTATGTAATTTCTTTTCAATGGTACTTAATATCCATGCAGCAATAATAACTGGTATAACATGTCCTTGATATCCCACCATATCTATACTATATAATCCAAAAAACACGCTTTGTTTTTGTAATACTCCCTCTGTTGCTACTGTCCAAGCATTTTGTAAATTAGGGTGTATCATTATCATACCAATTACTGCACCTAAAAAGGGATTGCCTCCAAATACTTTTGCTGCACTAAATGCAATTAATATTGGTAAAAAAGTATACGCTGTGTTGCTAAAAATCTGAGCAAAAACATAAAGAGAACTACTTGTATCAATATTTATTATATCATTATTTACCATAAAATTAAGCGATTCCATAATACCCATTAAAAAACCACTTGCCACAATGGCAGGTATAATAGGTACAAATATATCTCCTAGTGTTTTAATTGCTTTTTGAAACCAATTTGTCTTTGCTGTTGCTGCTGCTTTGACTTCTTCTTTTGTACTTGCTGTAATACCAGCAATAGCTATAAATTCATCATACACTTTATTTACAATACCTGTACCAAATATAATTTGTAACTGTCCTGATGCAAAAAATACACCTTTTACACCATCAATGTTTTCTACTGCTTCTTTATCGCATTTTTCATTGTCTGCTATTACAAGTCTTAATCTTGTTGCACAATGTGCTGCAGAAATTAAATTTTGTTTTCCTCCTATTTTTTCATAAACTTCTTTTGCTGATTGCTTATAATCCATATCATTCCCTCCTAAAAGTATAAAAATTTTATAAATGTTTTATTATCACGATCAAAACACTTTATTTAATTTATGAAATCGATTTCAGTTGTTATATATTATTATAACTATTTTTATACATTTGTATAGAGTCAATTTATACAAATTATTTATTTTATTTTCTGTAAATCATAACAAAAACTGCCTTCTATAGAAAGCAGTTTTATTTTTTCATATTTGTTTTGTAGATTGTTGTTCTATTATTTCAAATCCTAATTTCATTTCTTTTATTACTTTTTTTTGTTCTTTTAATAAATCTAATAGCATTTGTGCACCATCTTGTCCACTTGTTTTATAATAAAAATGTGCTGTAGTTAATGTTGGAGTAATAATTTCTGATAATTTTGTATGTCCAATTCCTACAATTTGTATTTGATTTGGTACATTAATTTTTTTTTCTTTTAAATATTTCATAGCACCTACAGCTATGAAATCGGTTGCACAAAATACACCGTCTATATGCTCATATTGTTCTAAAATTCTTTTCATAGCATCATAACCAGATTCCATAGAAAAGTCACTTTCTGTCATAATATTTTCATTTGTTGCTATATGATATGTTTTTAAAGCATCTAAATAACCCTTTTTTCTTTCCAAACCTGCCGCTTTATCTTTTATTGTTACACCTATATAAGCAATTTGTTTCCTTCCATTATAAAGCATAATTTCGGTTAATTGCTTTGCAGCTAAATAATCATTATGATAAATACAACTTGTGTAATCCACTTTTTGCCCAATTATTACTACAGGTACATCTATTTGCTTTATAATATTTTTATGTTCTTTGTTTAGTAGTGTTGCAATAAATATAATACCCTCTACATTATTATTTTGAAAAACATTTAAGTATTCTAATTCCTTTTGTGTGTCATTTTCTGTATTAGCAAGCAATATTTGAAATCCCTTTTCAGAAAGTATTTGACTAATACCTGCTACAATTCTGCTTATTGTTTCTGAATTAATTTTAGGTAATACTATACCTATTAGTTTAGATTTTTTAGTACGCAGTGTTTGTGCTTGCAATGAAGGTCTATATCCTGTCTGTTCAATCACTTTTTTTATTTTCTGTTTTTTTTCTTCACTAATATAACCATCATTCAAATAACGAGATACTGCTGCACTGGATACTCCTGCTAGTTTTGCAATTTCCGCTATTGTCAAAACATTTCTCTCCTTTTTGCTTATTTTTGTTTCATTTACCATTATTATATAACAATATTTTTTTTCTCTCAACAAAGCAGTATTAATATTTTTTTTGTTGTTTTAGCAAATTTTTGTTGTAAAAATACACAAAACATGATAGAATATTTTGTGTATTTCCATTATGAAATAATGTGTAAAATAGCCAATATGTACAATTTAAACAATAACACAAACGGCATTTCATAGATATATTAAGGAGATGGTTATGAAATCAAATAAGCACACTATAATTTCCCCTAATATAGAATCTTCTTCTATAAAATGTGCTAATGAAAAAAATCCTTTCTATTATCATAGCGCTGAGCTTATACAGCATTATAATGATACTATAAAAAAATCTAGCATTAGCTTAATACAAATTTCAGCAGATGATTCTTTTTCATTAATTTCTACCGATAATATTTTTTCTGAAAATTACCAAAGACAAAATATAAATTCTTATATTCATTATATCCCAGAGCAACAAAGAGAATATATTATAAAAGAGATTGCAAAACATCGCTTACAAAAAAGTTTATTCCAAATAGAGCATACTTTACTAAAAAAGGATAATACTATTACAAAAGTTCATGTTTATGGCAATTTTTTAAAACAACAGGACGATACTTTTATTTGCACATTATTGCTAATAGAAAATAGTCAATATAAACATTTTAAAAGGCAATTAAAAGACTGCTATATTTCTATGACAGAAACAAAAACTTATCATCATAAAAGAAAAATTGTTTTCCCTCATAATTTAGAAAATCATATAAACACTATGCCTATATTGTTTGAATATAAACCAGAAAAAAATACATTGTTTTTTTCTAATTTAGTGAAACAAACATATTATTTTCCTCTTTACACTTTGAGAGAAACAATTTTAATACATAATAATGATAAAGAATATTTTTATATTCTTTTAAAATACTGTCAAAATCATAAAGGAATTGTGCAAACAAAAATACGCCTTTATACAAGTGAAAACAGATATCAATGGTTTTATCTAATATTTTACACATTATGTAATAAAAATAATAAAAAACATATTTCTATTTATGGAAAACTAATGCCTATATTTACTCCTAGCATTACCATAAATGAAATAAAAAGAGATGCGATTACTAATTTATATCATCGTAATACATTAGAACAGTATATCAATTTATCATTACAAGACCCTTTAACAAATCAATCTGCATTTATTTTAATTGATTTATCTAATTTAAAAAATATTTATAATACAATAGGTATTCCTTTAGGTGATATGGTATTAAATGATATTGTACAAAAAATTAAAAAATACTTTTATCAAACAGATATCATAGCTCGTTATGCTTATGATAAAATTGTTGTATATTTACCTAATATCATTTCAAAAACAATACTAGAACATACTATCAATAAAATGAATGCAATATTTTATACAACATATGGCAATAATGAAAATAACTATACTATAAATGCACACATTGGCATCTCTTTGTATCCTCATGATGGAAATTCCTATCAATCTTTACTGCGCTGTGCAAATAAGGCATTAAAGCATAGTGCAAAAATAAACAACAATCATTTTTTATTTTATGAAGATTACAAAAAAAATAGTAGTACTACTCAAAAATAATATTTTGGGTAAACAAAAAAGCCCTTTCAAAAAAGGGCTTTTTCACTATAAATATTATTAAAAATTCTTATTTTAAAAAACAACATTTAAAAGCATTTTAAATCTTTGTTCTCCATATACCGCATGAGGTATATCTTTAGGCATAATAATACTTTCTCCTTGTTGCAGCAGAAATTCTTCTCCATTAATGGTAAATTTTCCAGTACCCTCCAGCACTGTTACAAGAGCATCTCCTCCTGCTGCATGTGTGCTGATTTCTTCCCCTTTTTCAAAAGCAAATAATGTCATACTGACTGATTCATTTTGTACAAGTGTTTTACTTACAATTTGACCATTTTGGTAAGATACTTGTTCTTTTAATTTTAATATAACTCCTTTTTCTATATTTTTTAATTTTCCATTCATTACTGCTCCTCCGTTTCACTTTAAATACATAATTACTTCTGACAAGTCATTACATTGCGCATAAATCGTATCCATATATTGCTTTTCTGGTGTTACCAAATCCTTTATAAATATCACTGGTATATTTGCCCTTTTTGCTGCAATAATACCATTTTGAGAATCCTCTAATATCAAACATCTTTCTGCTGGTACATCTAATTTTTCTACTGCTTTTAAAAAAATATCTGGAAAAGGTTTCCCTTTTTCTATTTCATCTCCACAAACAGAAAGTTCAAAATATTTCAATATATCTGTTTTTTGTAGTATCAAATTCATATTTTCTCTTGGGCTGCTTGTTGCTACAATATTTTTTATATTTTGTTTTTTTAAATATTCCAGTAATTCCCAAAGTCCTTTTTTTACAGCAATTTCCTCATTTTGATACATAATTTTTTTTCTTTCACGTAATTTTTTTAAAAATAAATCATGTTGAAATGTTTCTCCAAATGTTTGTTCTAATGTTACTTTTGTTTGTGAATCAGGTAATCCAATTAAACTTATCAACATTTCTCTTTCTGCTTGAAATCCCATTTCCCCCAATATTTCATTCAATTTCCTATGAATCATATTTTCTGTGTCAACCATCAGTCCATCCATATCAAATATCACAGCATCAAAATTTCTCATATAAATTCTCCCCTTTTATTTTCCATATTACTCAAATTTTGTATATTTTCCGCCCCAAACGATATTTTTATAATTTTCGGCATCTGTATCTCCTTCTGTGCTAATACATAATATATTTGAATGTTCATTTAACTGTAATTTATTTTTAACAGATTCCAGTTCTTGACACTGCAATATATTTGCCATACAACCAAAACCAGCTGCACCGCTTTCTCCCGATATAATAGAGGTATCTCCTTTCAAATTTGCTGCAAGTATTCTCATACCATCTGCCGCCATATACTCTGGACAACGTATAAAAGCATCTGCATAGCCTTTTAAAACATTCCATCCAATAGAACAAGGTTCACCACAAGCAAGCCCTGCCATAATTGTATCCATATCCCCTGTTACATTATGTAGTTTTCCATCATCTGCCTTTGCTGTTCTGAACAAACAATCGGCTTTTGCAGGTTCTACAATTATAATAATTGGTTTTTTCTCTTTATAAATATTTGAAAAAAATCCTGTAACTGCTCCTGCCATACTTCCTACACCTGCCTGTAAAAATATATGAGTAGGTGCTTGTTTTCCTTCTAGTTGTTCCATAATTTCATATGCCATAGTAGTATATCCTTGCATAATCCATTTTGGAATGTCTTCATATCCTTCCCATGCAGTATCTTGTACCATTATCCAGCCTTTTTGTTTTGACTGCTGATAGGCTAATCTTACTGCATCATCATAATTTTTATCTGTAATTTCTGCTTCTGCACCCTCTGCAATAATATTTTGTAATCTTTCTTGACTGCTTCCCTTAGGCATATATATTACTGATTTTTGACCCAATTTTTTCGCTGTCCAAGCGACACTTCTGCCATGATTGCCATCTGTTGCTGCTACAAATGTCATATCACCTGTTTTTTGTTTTACTTCCTTTGAAAGTATAGATTCTGCAGAAAGCTGTGTAATATCTTGTCCAATTTTTTCAGCAATTTTATTTGCTATAGCATAGCTTGCCCCTAATACTTTAAAGGCATTTAGCCCAAAGCGATAACTTTCATCTTTTACATAAATGCTATTAACATTTAATTTTTTTGCCATATTTTCTAAACAAACAAGAGGTGTTTTTTGATAGACTGAAAAGCTTTTATGAAATTGTATTGCTTTTTTAGATTGTTCTATATCCAAAAAAGAAATATCTTTTCTATTGTATTTCGCTTTTTCATTCCATACCATATCAAATGTTTGCTTATTCATAATATACTTCCTTTCCATTATATTAATTAAAATACTTGTGCTTATTTACACTATAAATTTTTATATCTTGCTTCTAAACGATATATTGGCATACCCTTTTCAGAAAACTTTTGTTCATATTCTGTCATAATATTTTGTTCTGCATATTCACTATTATGCAAGTCAAAACAAATATGAGATAATTCCCACTTATCTGCACAAAATTCATTTAACGAAAATTCAAATAATTGTTTATTATCTGTTTTGAAAAAAACTTCTCCTTGTTCTCCTAAAATGTCTTTATAACTTTGCAAAAATGTTCTATGTGTCAATCTTCTTTTAGCATATCTTTTTTTAGACCATGGGTCACTAAAATTCAAATAAATCCTTTTAATTTCTCCCTTTTCAAACAAATCATTCAATAAAGTTGCATTGTCACAAACCAAAGCCAAATTAGGTAAATTTTCAACTTTTCTTGCTGCTACTGCAATTACACTCGCTTGTCTTTCCAATGCTATAAAATTTATATTGGTATAACGTTTCGCATTTTCTATTATAAAATTACCCTTTCCGCATCCAATTTCTACATAAATATCATTATCATTTTCAAAATAAGCAGACCAATTTCCTTTTTTTTCTGTTGCTTGTTTTATAATATAAGGATTTGTTTGCAGTTCTTGCTCTGTCCAATGTTTTTTTCTCATTCTCATATGATGTCATACTGCTCAATATCAATATTATTTTTGTGCATTACAATAAAGGGGCGTTTTTATTTTCAAACTCTCCATACTGTAATACGATACTGTCATATATCATTTTTTACAATATTACTGCAAACATATTTTATGATATGCTTGCAGTAAGTATTATGAGCAGACTCTCCTTTCACTTTATATCATCATACTACAATAAATGTTATAATTCAATATGATTACTCTCTAATTTTTCTCAACCAATATCCATAACAGCCTTCTTTCATCACTTCTTTGCCACAAGGCTGAAATAGTTCAAATGAAAGCTGTTCCGCTTCTCTCCTTTTTTCAGAAGAATATTGCGCAGGTACACCTATCATATATTCTTTTTCACCTGTTTTTTGTAATATAAAATGTTTGTATTTTCTATAAGCAAATATGTAAAATAAATGTTTCATCATTTCTGTAGCATTCATGGGCAACACAATCAGTTCTTCTAATGCAATGCTTTTCCAATTTCCTTGTTCAAAAGGCTGTATGTTGTCATTATACTGCAATATGTATGCAATTTCTTTATTTTGTTCTATTATAGTATTTTGTTCTGTTTTTTGCTGAGATATCTCTATTTCTGTATTATTTTGCTTTTGCACTATATCATTTTCTGATTGTTGTTTTGTATTGTTATTTGTTTTTGACTGTAAAATATTTTGCTGTTGTTGTTTTGTAATAATACCATTTTGCTCCAATTTTTCTAATTCCTGTTTAAATTGAAAAAGCATATTTTTAAAGTTCTTTTGAAAAGGAGAATCTTGCGATTTTAATGTAACAACATTTCTTTTATTTTCTTCCTTTACAATATTATCAGGGTGTTGAGGTTGTTCTGGTTCTTGTTTTATAATATTATTTGTATTTTTTTCTTTTATAGATGTCAATTTCTTTTCAGGCGTTTTTAATAATACTGCTTCTGCTGCTACCAAATCATTTTCCTCTTGAAATAGCTTTTTCCATTGGACTTTATCATGAAAATATCCTGCTAAAGGCACAATTAAACCATATCCACCTTTTACAATCAATGCTACTGTATGTAGTTCTTCTGCATGAAAAGCGCTTTTTCCTATTGCATCGGGGTCAAATTCCCATTTTAATTCTCCTTTTCCATGAGCATCTACTTCTACTGTGCCACAGCAAATACCTTTCATCTCATCGCCTTTTCCCCCTATTACAAATGCATCATATCGCCTTCCATCTGTTAATTTTTTTAAACCTTGTACTGAAAATGTGAAACGTCCTTTTCCATTTTTCAATTCCATAACACAGCTTCCCCATGCAGACTGTTGCCCTAGTGAAAATCCTCCCAGTTCCTGTTTTAACATCACAAATGATTTATCATATCGTCTATTATACATATTATCATTCCTTCCAAAATAAAGCCTATTTTGCTATTATAAACTTTATGAAAGCAATGTAAAAAACAGAACTATTTTTGCATTTTTTCTATTTCATTTGTCAAACGTCCAAACTGCTCTAATGATAATGCCTCTCCTCTTACCTTTTCATCTAATACTACATTTTGTATTGCTTGTGTTAACATTTGTTTAGAAAGTCCTAGTTTTGATTGATTATAAAGACTATTTAATAATGTTTTTCTTCTTTGTCCAAAAGCACATTTTACAATATGAAAAAATAATGTTTCATTCACTTCTTTTAATAAAGGTTCTTTTCTTAAATGAAGTGTAATGACAGCAGAAGATACTTTCGGCTTTGGCATAAAGCAAGAAGGAGGTACAACCATATCCATTTTTGCAGTACAATAATACTGTACTGCAATAGATAGCGCTCCATAGTCTTTACTGCCGAATTTCGCTTGCATACGTTCTGCCACTTCTTTCTGCACCATAACAGTAATACTTTCTACGTTTCTATGATTTTCAAGCAAATCCATAATAATAGGCGTTGTAATATAATAAGGCAAATTTGCCACCACTTTTACAGCATTTCCATCATTTTCACTTTGTATTAAAGCGTCTACATCTGTTTTCAAAATATCTTGATTTTTAATCACTACATTTTCATATTCTCCTATTGTTTGCTGCAATATTGGTATCAAATGCTTATCAATTTCAATCGCAATCACTTTTTTTGCTTTTTCTGCTAATACCTGCGTTAAACTGCCAATACCTGGACCAATTTCTAAAACACAATCTTGTTTTGTAATATTTGCACTTTCTGCAATATTTTCTAATATATTACCATCAATTAAAAAATTTTGTCCAAAATTTTTTTTAAAATAAAAACAATTTTGTTCTATAATTTTTTTTGTTTGTGATGGTGTTGCAATTCTTTCTATCATATAACCCTTCCTTTTCTTTATTACACTTTTACAGATTATACCCAAAACATTGCTTATTGTAAATAAAAAAGCCCTTTTTTATTATAAAAAGGGCTTTTTTATATTATTCTGCCATATTATTCATATCACCAATTACAACATCTAATTTTAAAGAAGTATCTCCATTTCTGACAACATAAACTTCTGCTGTTTTTCCGACTTCTAATTCTTTCAATATATTAGATAAATCATCTGTATCCATAATTTTTTTGCCATTTACTTCTACAATAATATCTCCTTTTTCCATACCTGCATTTTCTGCATTCTCTCCTGGAATCACCTGCATTACAATGACGCCAATAGGTAAACGATATAAATTAGACATTTCTGTTGAAACATTTTTTACATAAATGCCCATACCAGGTTTTGGCACACTACCATTTGTTAACAATATTTCTGCAATTTCACTGACACTATTGCTTGGTATAGCATATCCAATACCTTCTGCTGTACCTCCTGATACGGATTTTGCTGTATTGACACCTATTACTTCTCCTCTTTCATTTATCAAAGGACCACCACTGTTACCTTGATTGATTGCTGCATTTGTTTGCAATACATTTTCTAATGTGCTTCCTTGTACATTGATTTCTTTATTAATTGCACTAATCATACCATCTGTTGCAGTCAATCCCTCTCCTAAAGCATTACCAATTGCATACACATCATCACCGACTTCTACTAAATCAGAATTTCCAAATTTTGCTACAACAATATTTTCTACACCAGATTTTTTCAAATCCTCTTTTAATACTGTTAATACCGCAATTTCTGTATCTTTATCCGTTCCAACTACTTTTGCTTTTACTGCTTTATCTGTATCAAATATCGCTGATACCTGTGTTGCACCTTGTATAACATGATTGTTTGTTACAATACCAACCTTTTCATCATCTTCATAAAATACAATTCCACTGCCTGCTCCAGAGCCTTCTATTTCACCCCAATAGGAATTTTCCAATATTCTTGTGGATATGCTTACAACAGAAGGCATAACCGTTTTAATTACATCTTTTTTACTCATTGTTGTACTGGAAACTGCTGTTGCAGAAGGTGCAGAACTGATAGGGGCTGCTGTTGTATCATATGGTACTGGTTTTGCAAAATAATTTTGTGACCAACCCAAACCAACACCAAAACTACCTCCGCCTGCTATACTAACAATCAAACACGTTGCAATATATTTTATCCAAGGTTTTTTTTGTTTTTCTGCTTTTTTCACTTGTTCATGATAATAGCATTTTTGTTCTCTTTCTTGTTGTATATCCTGTGTTGTATCATTTATGTTTTGTTCATCTATTTTATTTTTATCTTCTTCAAACATAATGAATCCCTCCTAATAATATTATTTTTTTAACATGTCGTTGTTTTTTATGAATATGAGTATACTGTACATATTTGAATAAAATATGAATGACCCGTAAATAAATCTTTAATATATTATGTATAAATATAATATATCAAATATAATTCCATTTTTTAAAAATATTATACTTTTCTATTATGATACATTAGAAAAGACTGTCAATTAAATTGACAGTCTTTATCATTACAATACCATATTCAAAAAATCCTGTGTCCTTTTATTTCTTGGATTTCCGAATACTTCTTCTGGCGTGCCTTCTTCTATAATATAACCGCCATCCATAAATACTACTCTATCTGCAACTTCTCTTGCAAATCCCATTTCATGCGTTACAACAATCATTGTCATACCTTGTTCTGCTAATTTTTTCATAACATTTAATACTTCTCCTACCATTTCGGGGTCTAATGCTGATGTTGGTTCATCAAAAAGCATAACATCTGGTTGCATTGCTAATGCTCTTGCAATGGCAACCCTTTGTTGCTGTCCGCCAGAAAGCTGTGCAGGAAAAGCTTCTGCTTTTTCTTCCAAACCAACTGTTTTTAAAAGTTGCATACCCTTTTTTCTTGCTTCTTCCTTTGTCATTTTTTTTCTGTCCACAGGAGCAAGCATAATGTTATCTATAACAGATAAATGTGGAAATAAATTAAATTGCTGAAACACCATACCGATGTTTTCTCTAATTTTATTAATATCTGCTTTTTTATCTGTCAAATTATAATCATCTACAATTACTATACCACTTGTTGGTTCTTCCAGAAAATTTAAACATCTTAAAAATGTACTTTTACCACTGCCAGAAGGACCAATTAAGCAAACAACTTCCCCCTCTTGTACTTCCATGTCAATATGTTTTAATACTTCTAAATCACCAAAACTTTTTTGCAGCCCTTCAGCCTTTACCTTTACCATTGGAAAGTCTCCTTTCTATGATTTGAGATATTTTTGTTAATATTACAATTACTACAAAATACACAATCGCAACCATACCATATGTTTCAAATCCTCTAAATGTTCTGTTTGCAATCAATGTACCTTCTCTCATCAATTCTCCTACACCAATAACAGAAATGATAGAAGTATCTTTTAATGTAATAATAAACTGATTTACTACCGAAGGAATTACAATTCGTATTGCTTGTGGAATGATAACTTTACTCATTGCCACATGATAAGGCAAACCAAGACTTCTAGCTGCCTCCATTTGTCCTTTATTGACTGCAGAAATACCACTTCTAAATATTTCTGATAAATATGCACCTGCATTTAATGTTAATACAATAATACTAGCCCAAAAAGATGGTATTTGTATTTTTAATGCAGAAGCAATACCAAAATACAAAAAATATGCCTGTACCATAAGCGGAGTACCACGGATTACACTTAAATAAATTGTTGCAACCCAATTTAGTGGTTTTATAGTTGAAATTTTGAAAAAACAAGAAATCATACCCACAATAATGGCAAAAATTAATGAAAGTATCGTCAGCTGGAGGGTAATTGACAAACCTTCAAGCAATCTTGGCAAACTTTGTAAAAAAAACTCATAAAAGTTCATACTCTATTACTCCTAGCTTGATTACTTTGTGTAGCTATCTACGATTTCTTGATATTTTCCATTTTCTTTAATGTTTGCCAAACCATCATTAAATTTTTGTAATAATTCTGCATTTTTGCCTTTGGATACTGCAAAACCATAAGAGTTACCTGCTTCTTGTTTGTCATGTAATTTTAATGGTAATCCTTGTTGTATACCATATGCAATAACTGGATAATCTTCAAAACAAGCTACAGAGTTACCTACTGTAACATCTTGATACATACCATTAGAATCATCAAATACTACCATATCAAAATCATATTGGTCTTGTATACTGTTTGCAAAGGCAAAACCTTCTGTACCTACTTTTACAGCAACATTTTTACCTTTTAAGTCTTCATAGGATTTAATATCTTCATTTGTTGCAGATACTGCCATAACAACGGCTGAATCATAATATGGTTCTGAAAAATCATATCTTTCTTTTCTTTCATCTGTAATACTCATACCTGCAATCATACCATCAGCTTGTCCTGCTTCTACAGCTTGCAATGCTGCACTAAATCCTAATACCTGCAAGTCTACTTCAAAACCTTGGTCTTCTGCAATCGCATTTATAATATCAATATCAATGCCTACATAATTGCCATTTTCATCTGCAAATTCAAAAGGTGCAAATGTAGTGTCTGTTGCAATTTTATATGTTTTTACATCACCAGATGGAGCATCTCCTTGTGTATCTTGTGCATCTTTTTGTGTTTCATCTGGTGTAGCAGAACCTCCACAAGCTGCAAGTCCCATAACCATTGTTAATGTCAATGCAATCGCTGTTGCTGATTTAAAAAATTTCATTTTCCCTCAATCTCCTTTTTGTTATTTATATTTTATATATCAATAAAATGATATATCAATAAAATGCATATGCCCTCCGCAAATGTCTTTATTGATATTAATGTAAAAACAACACTGTTTATATTATATTGTTTTCATGGCATCTATACAAGAGTAAATTTTTAAAAAATAGTATTTTTTTATAAAACTCGTTTATTTTTGCTATTATTTTTCAAAAAATCCCAATAAAGAACTAGAACCCAATCGCTCTGCACCTAGTTTTAAAAATTGTTCTGCATCTGCAATGCTTTTTATACCTCCTGCGGCTTTTATTTTTACATTGCTTGCTATGTTTTCAGAAAATAATTGTATATCTTCTATTGTAGCACCACCACTGCCAAAGCCTGTACTTGTTTTAATAAAATCTGCTCCTGCTCGGCTTACAATTTGGCAAAGTGTTTTCTTTTGCTCTTCTGTCAAATAGCATGTTTCTACAATCACTTTTAATATATGATTTTTACAAGCGTTTTTTACTGCATTAATTTCTTGCTCTACCAAATCATAAAGACCATCTTTTACCCAACATAAATTGATAACCATATCAATTTCATCTGCTCCATTTGCAATGGCGTTTTCTGTTTCAAATACTTTTACTTCTGTAGTATGATATCCATTAGGAAATCCTACCACAGTACAAATAGCAATTTGATTCTTTACAAACTCAGATGCTTTTTTTACATAGCATGGTGGAATACAAACAGATGCTGTTTTATGATTGATTGCTTGTATACAAATATTTTGTATTTGTTCCCATGTTGCTGTTTGATTAAGCAATGTATGGTCAATATGACAAATGATGTCTTGTTTTTCCAAAAATATCCCCCCTTATGATTACATTTTTAAAAATGCACTTTATAGTATATCATAAGTTTTAAAAAATCACAATGCCTTCTATATTTAGACAAGAGCAAACATATAAAAGTTTAAAAAGAATGAGGAATAACAAATTATCCAATCTTTAATTTTTAAAAATTTCTTCAAATAATGGATACATTTCTTCTATCCACAAACCAGTTTCTCTTTGATAAAATTTTGTATCTGCATTTACAGCAAAAGGAATATTCGCAAATTCTAATCTTTCTACAACAAATTTAGCAAACTTTATCTGTTCTACAATACTATAATCATTTTCATCATTATAATTTCCAGCCATCCAAGCCCCTACCCATGTTGGTATATTAGTACTCTCTTGCCATGCCAAAGCAAAATCTATTTTATCTTGTATTAATTTTTTTTCCTCTAGAGTCCCTGTTGTCCAAATTTTTCTTTCATTTGTTTTGCTTGGACCAGAAGCATAAAAATGCCATTCTGCCATAATATAACCATTATGTTGAGATGGAATTTTCAATTCTGATAAATAAACTGGATCAGAACGTAAACGAGGTGAAATCATCACAATTCTATAAGGATTTGTTTTACGAATTGCCTTTACTGTTTGTTCATATAAATCATTTAATATACTTGGCTGTTTGTTCAGTTCATCTGTTACTTCAATTACTAAATCAAAAGAGAGTAGAGAGGAATATTGTTGATAATGTTCTGCAACTGTTTTCCACCATTGTATCGTTTTTTGAATATTATTTTCATTTGGGTTATTTTTTAAATCATCTGCTTGGTAAGCAAGTACAGGAATCAAGCCATATTCCAAGCAATCATTTATTTGAGTGTCTAAATGTTGGAATAGTTCTTCATTTGCATCTTTCGAAACACGGATTCTTACATGAGAAACACCTGCTTCTTTAAAATCTTTTACAGCTTTTTTATTATAAAATTCTATTCCTTTATTTGTCTTTGACCAGTCTACATCTATTCCTTTACCTAACATTTTTTGATATTCCCAAGGAGAAATAGGAATATTTTCTTTTACATCTGATGTATTTGATGTAATTTCAATTTGCTGATTTTTTTCATTCCATATCACAGAAAATCCGACTTGTTCTGCAATATCACGCAAACGAAAATAAGTATAACCATCAATGTTATAGGACTCTAATCCTACAATGTTTCCATTTATAAATATTGGCACTTTATTAGGTAATGGTTCTGCTGCATTTACTTTTGTAGGAAGCATCAGAAGTATTATAGTATGCCATATAAAATGACTTATTTTATTCATTAAACTCCTCCTCTACAAACTCAAACAATTGTCATGCATTTATTATATTAAATCCATCAAAAAAAGCAATATATTTCTTATATGATTAAAAACCTTTCTTTATAAATATATTGATTTGAACACATTTATTTTGCCACAAAAATAATACTTTTACTTAAACTCTAGTTTCATTCACAGAGCAGGTGGTTTTTAAAAACTGCTTTGCAACATTTATTACCAAAGCACTAATAAAATACCTTTCTTATATTAAAGAAAGGTATTTTCTCAAATAATATTAATTTGACAATTTATTGTACAAATTCATTAATTTCTGTAATATGGTTATTTTCTATTTTAAACCAAAATAGTCGAGAAGCACCAAAACTTGTTTTACCTGCTGCATTTACAAAGGATTTTGTATCTACTAATTCCATATTTCCTTGATTCATACAAGTAACACTTGCTGATTTTTCCAGAGCATATGTCATCTGTTTACCATAAGATGTTACAAAATAATTTTGTTCTGTAGCATTTCTATTATCTGCATTCCATTGTTTTCTATTTATTGTAACTAATGCTCTACCATGGTCATCTTTTGTACCATTAATTGTGCCAAAATACCATTTTGTACCATCAGCATCCATTTCTGGGAATTGCTGCTCTATTGCCCAATTATACAATACTTTTCCTTTATCATTAATTTCTCCTGTATAAATACGAAAACTATTTGTATTTTCTTTGTTACCTGAAAAACGCAAATGATAATTTCCATAAAAAGGCATAAAATATTTTCTATATAATTTTAAATATTCCTCATTATCATTTTGCTTTGCTTTTTGTATATATCCTACTGTATCTGGATTTTTAGGATATCTTCTTAACACTTCCTGCAATGTAAAATCAACTGTTGCCATATTGTCTTTCATTTTTATATTGCTAATATCAATATTTAACATCTCTATTAAATAATAACTAGAATGTCCTTCTTCAAAAACCGATTGTATATGGTCTAAAAAAAGAGGAAGTAATTTTTTATCCATTTTTTCTGCTCCTGTTACATGAATTACAGGAGGATAATACATATTTTGTTTTTGTTGTAAATAGCCATGATAATAAATATGATTTTGAGGTGTTTCATACTGTTTTTCATTCCAGCTTTTCCAACTATATGCATTCGATATTGTACTATCTTGTACTTTCTGTTGTTTTATATTGACATATTCTACTTGATTATATTCTTTTCCTTTTTGATTTCTTAATGTGTAATATATAGTATTATCATCTTCCAATCTAAAATTAATGACATCTAATTTATGATACAATTCAGCATTTTCTATATAACCATAATGCATCATATTTATCATATTTTCATTTGCTCTTTTTATTTGTTCTGCAATATATGCTTTTTTCATATTTTCAGACATATATTGCATTCTTTTCTCCCAATCTCCATAGCCTTCTGCCCATTTTTTAAGTATTTGTTGCTGCTCTTTTTTATACTCTTCATTTTGTTCCGTTTGGGCAAAAACAACAAGTGTATTTAGCACACATATTGTCATGATAAAAACTGTTATAATATATCGTATATTGTTCTTTTTCATACTTATCACCGCCCTTTTCTTTTATCATATATGATATAATATATTCTGTCAATATATACAAATTTATGATTTTGACCATAGTATTTTTATATATTATGCACCATACTATTTTTAATGATATATTCTAAAAAAATCAAAAGAAAGTTTTACAAATTTATTAATACTGTAAAATATAATATCTTTATGTCGTTATAAATTATAACAAATTGTTATAATTAGGAGGTGCTGTATCATGTATTGTTATGAAAAAATAATGTATCAATATCAATTAAAGGAATTGTTTCAAACACAAATCATAACATTTCTAATATTTGCAGTAATATGGCATAATCAAAATATTATTATATTTTGTAGTATGGTTATTGATATGACATTATCCATACTATGGCAAAAAAATAGCATTAGTAAACAATTACAGCAAAAAGAAATGAAAAAAGCAACATTATTTCAAAATTTAAAGGAAGTTATAAAAGATTTGCCAAGACATCACTTTTTAACACACTGCAATCAAAATAGTTTACCTCATGAAATATTTGAAAAAGCATACCAAACACTTGAAAATGGATATGTTTATATTGTGCTTTCTGATACACGAAGTCCCGCAAGTGAATTAATTTCTTTATTTACCAAAAAACAATATAATCATGCTTCCATTGCTTTTGATAAAGAATTGAAAACAATGGTTAGTTATAATAATGGTCAAAATAGATTTCCTCCAGGACTGCATGTAGAAAAAACATCTTATTTTTATCATAAACAAGGTGCTTGCTTTATGGTGTATGCTTTACCAGCAACAGCAGAACAAAAAAGAAATATGATATTAAAAATAGAACAAATTAACAGAGAAGGCAATTCTTATAATACAGCAGGACTTTTATTGAAACATTCTTTTCAGCCTAATATTATGTTTTGTTCTCAGTTTGTATATCACTTGCTTCATGCAGCAGGTATTGCGTATTTTCAAAAAAAAGAGGAATGTGTAAGACCTATGGATTTTGTGGAACTAGACTATAAAAGAAAATTAAAATTTATATATGAGAAAAAACTATAATATTTATTTTCTATTACTTAATTCGTGTATTGTATGAAATGTATTCTAATTAAAAATACCATAATAAATGATTTAATAGAATTTTTAGCAGTACCCATTTGATAAAGACATATTTTTAATATGGTATTTTTCCATTGGGTGTATAACAAACCAATAAAAATATATTGAAACATATTATATACTGTCTTATAATGAAAAAAAATAGATAGGACGGTAAATAATATGAAAACAAGATTTTATTTAGTAAGACATGGTGAAACTGAATGGAACAAAAAAGGAATTTATCAAGGCTGGACAGATATTCCTCTTTCTAAAGAAGGAGAATTGCAAACAAAATGTTTGGGAAAACGTTTTGAAAATACTGCTTTAAAATTAGATGCTGTATATTGTTCCCCTCTACAAAGAGCAATTCAAACGGCAAAAGCAATGGCAGATGCAAAGGGACTGCCTGTAATTACAGATGTTCATTTTAAAGAAATCAATTTTGGAGAATGGGAAGGTTATACAGTAAAGCAGCTTTCTGAAAAATATGGAAAAAGTTATACAGATTTTTATGAACACCCTTTTACATATCCTTTCCCTGGTGAGGGCAATTTTCAATCTGTTATGGAGCGTTCCACAAAAGGATTTTATGAGCTTTTAGAAAAACATAAAGGACAAAATGTTGCTATTGTATCTCATGGAGGCGTACTTCGTGTATTGATAATGGCACTTATGGATATGGATGAAACATTTTACAGAAAAACATGGTTGAGCAATACCTCTATAACAGTTATTGATGTCAGTGAAAGCGGAAAAAAGGTATTGTTTACATTAAATGATTTTGCTCATTTAGAAACAATGGAACAAATGCAAGGAGAAAAAACATGGCAGATGTAATTGTAATAGGTGGTGGTGCGGCTGGTATGGTTGCCGCAGGCAGAGCAGCAGAAAAAGGACATACAGTACATTTATATGAAAAAAATGACCGTTTAGGTAAAAAAATATATATTACTGGAAAAGGTAGATGCAACATTACAAATGACAGCGATATTGATACCCATTTAAACAATGTTATGGGAAACCCTTATTTTATGTATAGTGCATATTACACATTAGACAGTCAGGCAACAAAACAATTTTTTCATAAATTAGGATTGCAGACAAAAACAGAAAGAGGAAACAGAGTATTTCCAGTATCCGACAAAGCAGGTGATGTAGTAAAAGCATTACAAAAATATTTAAAACAAAATCATGTGATTGTTCATACCAATACAGCAGTGAAAGAATTACTTTTTGAACAAAATTGTATAAAAGGAATTGTGCTTTGTAATAACAAAAAAGTATATGCAGATGCTATTATAGTATGTACAGGAGGACTAAGCTATCCAGGCACAGGCTCTACAGGAGACGGCTATAATATGGCAAAATCAGCAGGACATACTGTTACAAATCTTTACCCTTCTCTTGTACCTTTAAAAGCAAAACAAAACTGGTGTCAACAATTAATGGGATTAAGTTTAAAAAATTGTGCTATTTGTGTAAAAAATGAAAAAGGGAAAACAATATACAAAGATTTTGGAGAAATGCTTTTTACACACTTTGGTGTGTCTGGTCCTATGATATTGACCGCAAGCAGGCATATTATAAAAGATTTACAAAATCAAAATTTCTATATTGAAATTGATTTAAAACCTGCATTAGATGAAAAAGCACTTGACAACAGAATACTACGTGATTTTCAAAAATACAGCAATAGAGATTTTAGAAATGCTCTTGATGATTTATTGCCTCAAAAAATGATACCTGTTATTATTTTTCTTACAGAAATACCAGAAAACAAAAAAGTACATGATATTACAAAAGAAGAAAGAAAAAAAATCATAAAACAAATAAAACATATGACAATTACTATTTATGCTACAAGAGGCTTTGAAGAAGCCGTAATTACCTGTGGAGGTGTCTGTGTAGATGAAATAGACCCCTCTACAATGGAATCTAAAAAAATAAAAGGATTATATTTTGCTGGAGAAGTATTAGATATAGATGCTTATACAGGAGGATTTAATTTACAAATTGCATTTTCAACAGGTTATACGGCAGCAGAAAATATAAGGAGTTGATAACAATGATTTGTATTAGAGGAGCAATTACAGTAGAACAAAATGATAAACAACAAATATTACAAGCTACAAAAAATATGATGCAAATGATTATAGAGCAAAATCAATTAGAATTGTCCGATATTATTCAAATACAATTTACTATGACAGAAGATTTAGATGCTGTATATCCTGCCGTTGCAGTAAGAGAAATAGGCATTACTGAAGCTGCTTTGATGTGTATACAAGAATTATATGTTAAGGGAAGTTTAGAAAAATGTATTCGATGTGCTGTATTGTGTGATGTAGACAAAAAACAAAAAGATGCAATTCATATCTATTTAGAAAAGGCAAAAGCATTACGTCCTGATTTACATACTTCTAAATAAATATCCTAAGGAAATTTTTATAACTACAAGGGGTGAAAATATGGAACAATACAGCATTGCTATTGATGGACCTGCTGGCTCTGGAAAAAGCAGCGTTTCAAAACAAATTGCAAAAATACTGAATATTGTATATATTGATACAGGTGCTATGTATAGAACAGTAGGATTATATTGTTTAAAAAATCATATCAATTTAAGCAATGCAGAAGAAATAGAAAAAGCATTACAAAATATTGATATGGAAATAGCATTATCAGAAGGTAAACAAACAATATATCTAAATGGTGAAGATGTAACAGAAATAATTAGAACACAACAAGTAGGAAAAGCAGCATCTGATGTTGCTATAATATATGCTGTACGTGAAAAGCTAGTGCAAATACAAAGAGAACTTTCAAAAGGACATAGTGTTATTATGGATGGCAGAGATATTGGAACAAATGTACTTCCTCATGCCACTATAAAAATCTATTTAAATGCAAGTGTAGAGCAAAGAACAATTAGGCGCTGTCATGAGCTTATGCTTTTAGGAAAAGAATATGATAAAAAACGTATAGAATATGAAATCATACAAAGAGATGAAAATGATAAAAATAGAAAATATAATCCTTTAAAAAAAGCAGAAGATGCTATTGAAATAGATAGTTCTAATATGGATATTGAACAAACAGTACAAACAATTTTAAATATTATAAAACAAAAAATAAACGTTTAGGGGTGTCATATGTTTTATAAAATATCAAGAGTAGTATTGCGTATACTTTACAAAATATTATTTCGTATGAGTATAGAAGGAAATGAAAATATACCAAAACAAGGTGGCGTAATACTTTGCGCAAATCATAGCAGTAATTTTGACCCTGTTACAATGGGTATTTACAGTAGTAGAGCAGTTCATTATATGGCAAAAAAAGAACTTTTTCAAAATCAATTTATGCGCTGGCTTTTAAAAGCATTGTATGCTTTTCCAGTTGACAGAAGCACAGCAGATATGACAGCATTTAAAAATGCAGTAAAATTACTAAAAGATGGAAAAGTAATTGGAATGTTTGCACAAGGTACAAGGGTAAAAGAGGGAGAAGAAAAGGCAGCAAAAGCAGGTGTTGCACTGTTTGCTATAAAAGCAAATGTACCCGTTGTACCTGTTGCAATTAGTGGAAGCTGTAAACCTTTTTCCAATATGAAAATTGTATATGGTAAACCATTATATTTTGAAGAATACAGACAAAAAAGATTAAACACAGAAAGTTTAAATGAAATTACAAATAAAATAATGAATGAAATCAATGATATGAAAGCAGAGGTTTAATAATATGGCAGAAATCATTGTAGCAAAATCTGCTGGCTTTTGTTTTGGCGTTAGTCGTGCCATAAACATTGCCTATGAACAAAATAAGCAAAATAAAAAAATATATACATATGGTCCTTTAATACACAACAAAGAAGTCATATCAGATTTAGAAAAAAAAGGGATTTATGTTATTACAGATTTAAGCGAAATTGAAACAGGTACTGTTATGATACGTTCTCATGGTGTGGGAAAACATATTTATGATGAATTAGAAAAAAAAGGACTACAAATGATAGATGGTACTTGTCCTTTTGTAAAAAGAATACATAATATCGTTAAAAATGCTTATAAACAAAATAAGCAAATCATCATTATAGGTGATGCTTCTCATCCAGAAGTACAGGGTATAAATGGCTGGTGTGAAAACAGTGCTGTAATATTAGGAGAATTAGAACAGGTCGAACAATTTCACTCTGAAGAAAATAAAAACTATACTGTTGTTGTACAAACGACATTTCGTAAAAGTAAATTTGAAAACATGATTACACTTTTAAAACAAAAAAATTTCATATTAGAAGTGTTTGACACAATTTGCTCTGCAACAGCAGAAAGACAGCAAGAAGCTGTATCATTATCTCAAAATGTGGACAAAATGATTGTGATAGGTGACAAAAGTAGCTCTAATACGCAAAAACTAGTCGAAATTTGCAGAAAATATTGTAAAAAAACATATTATATTGAAACAATTTGTAATTTAGTGTTGAATATTTTTGATAAGAATGATAAAATAGGTATAACTGCTGGTGCATCAACACCACCAGCAATCATTAAGGAGGTAATTGGTACAATGAGCGAAGCATTAAATGATGCAGTACAAAATAACGGAGGAAGTGAGGACGAACTGACTTTTGAGCAAATGTTAAACGAATCTTTTACAACACTTCATACTGGAGATGTGGTAAAAGGTACTGTTATAAGCATTTCAAATGAAGAAGTTTCCGTAAACTTAAATTACAAATCTGATGGTATTATTCCAAAAGGAGAATACAGCAGAGATGCAAATGTCATTCCTAGCAAAGTATTACAGCCTGGAGATGAAATCGAAGTATTTGTTGTGCGTGTCAATGATGGTGACGGCAATGTTCTTCTTTCCAGAAAACGTATTGAAGACCAAAAAGGTATGGAAGAAGTAGAAGCAGCTTATCAAAACAAAACAGTAATTACAGGAAAAATTACAGATGTTGTTAGAGGCGGTTTGATTGCTCTTGTAAATGGCATTAGAGTATTTATTCCATCTTCTCAGGTTTCAAATAAATTTATTGAAGATTTGAATGTATTTAAAGGTCAAGAGTTGGAATTTAATATCATTGAATTGGACAAAGTAAAACGTCGTTTTATTGGCGGTAGAAAAGCATTAATTGAAAAAGAAATATTGGAGAAAAAAGCAGCATTATTTGAAAAATTAGACATCGGTTCTAAAGTAAAAGGTACAGTGAGCAGAATTACAGATTTCGGCGCATTTGTAGATTTAGGTGGTGTTGACGGTTTAATTCATATTTCTGAAATGTCTTGGGGACGTATTACAAATCCAAAAGAAATTTTAAAAGAAGGACAAGAAGTTGATGTGATTATATTAGATGTTGACAAAGAAAAAGGTAAAATTTCACTTTCTTTGAAAGACAGCAGTAATAATCCTTGGGCAACAGCAGTCGAAAAATATGCTGTAGGTTCTATTACAGAAGGAAAAGTAGTACGTATGGTACCTTTTGGTGCTTTTATAGAATTAGAAGCAGGTGTTGACGGACTTGTTCATATTTCTCAAATTGCAAATAAACATGTTGTAAAACCAGAAGATGAGTTGAAAGTTGGAGAAATCATTAAAGTAAAAGTATTGGAAGTTAATGCAGAACAGAAAAAAATCAGTTTATCAAAAAGACAGGCTGAAGAAAATGCTGAGGAAGCTATAAAAGAAGAAAAAACAGAAGAATAATAATGAAAAACAGCGGAAAATCCGCTGTTTTTTGAATCTCTTATTATTGTCAGTATAAATAATAAATAGTAACTTTTTTAAAAATAAAAAAGTTACTATTTTTTTGTACTTAGTAAAAATTATTATTTAATAAATAAATTACCTATATCATCCACATCTACTGTTAAAACAGTATCTGTCTCTAAATCTTCCTGTATTATTTTTTTAGCAATCAATGTTTCAATATGTCTTTGCACATATCTTTTTAAAGGTCTTGCGCCATATACTGGGTCATATGCTTGCTCAATAATCAAATGTTTTGCATTTTCTGTTACTTCACAACTTAATTGTTTTTCTGACATTCTTCTATTTAAGTCTTTTAATATCAAATCTATGATATTTGTAATATTCTGTTTTGTTAATGGTTTATAAAATACAATTTCATCTAATCTATTTAAAAATTCTGGACGAAATGATTGTCTTAAAAGTTCATCAACATTTTTAACTGCTTCTTTTGTAATTTCTCCATTTTCATCAATACCATCTAAAAGATAATGAGAACCCAAATTTGATGTTAATATAATAATTGTATTTTTAAAATCTACTGTTCTTCCTTGAGAATCAGTAATATGTCCATCATCAAGCACTTGCAGTAATATATTAAATACATCAGGATGTGCTTTTTCTACTTCATCAAACAATATAACAGCATAAGGCTTTCTACGTACTGCTTCTGTAAGTTGTCCTCCTTCTTCATATCCTACATATCCTGGAGGTGCTCCAATCAAACGAGATACAGAAAATTTCTCCATATATTCTGTCATATCAATACGAATGATATTTTTCTCGTCATCAAAAAGACATTCTGCAAGTGATTTTGCTAATTCTGTTTTACCTACACCTGTTGGTCCTAAAAACAAAAAAGAACCAATTGGACGATTAGGATTTTGTATACCTGCCCTACTTCTTATAATGGACTCTGAAACTTTTGTAACTGCTTCATCTTGTCCTACTACTCTTTCATGTAATATATCTTCCAAATGTATAAGTTTTTGTTTCTCTCCCTCCATAAGCTTTGAAACAGGTATATTTGTCCATCTTTCTATAATTCTGGCTATTTCTTCTTCTGTTACTTTATCCCTCAAAAGGGATTTTTTAGTACTATTTTGTTCTGCTTCTTTTTCCTTTTGTTCTAAGTCTTTTTGTAGTTGAGGTAATTTACCATATTTTAGTTCTGCTGCTTTGTTTAAATCATATTTTCTTTCTGCTGATTCAATTTCACTATTTGTCATTTCAATTTGTTCTCTTAATTTTTGAACACTATTAATATCTGCTTTTTCATTTTCCCACTTTGCTTTTAATTGATTTAATTCTTCTCTTGTTTCTGCTAATTCTTTTTGTATTTCTTCCAAATGCTCTTTTGAAAGTTTATCATTTTCTTTTTTCAATGCAGCTTCTTCTATTTCGTATTGTATAATTTTTCTTTGTATCACATCTAATTCTGTAGGCATAGAATCAATTTCTGTTCTAATCATAGCACAGGCTTCATCTATTAAATCAATTGCTTTATCAGGCAAAAATCTATCTGAAATATATCTATTAGAAAGAGTTGCTGCTGCAATAATTGCTTGGTCTTGTATTTTTACACCATGATATACTTCATATCTTTCTTTTAATCCTCTCAATATTGCTATGGTGTCTTCCACTGTTGGCTCTGTAACAAGCACTGGCTGAAATCTTCTTTCTAGGGCAGGGTCTTTTTCAATATATTGTTTATATTCATTTAATGTTGTTGCACCAATACAATGCAGCTCTCCCCTTGCAAGCATAGGTTTTAATAAATTTCCTGCATCCATAGCACCTTCTGTTTTTCCTGCTCCTACAATAGTATGCAACTCGTCTATAAAAAGTATAATTTTGCCATCGCTTTTTTTCACTTCATTTAATACTGCTTTTAGTCTTTCTTCAAACTCTCCTCTAAATTTTGCCCCTGCTATTAAAGAACCCATATCAAGAGAAAATATTGTTTTTTCCTTCAAACTGTTAGGAACATCTTCTTTTACAATTCTTTGTGCTAATCCTTCTGCAATAGCTGTTTTACCAACGCCAGGCTCTCCTATTAATACAGGATTATTTTTTGTTTTTCTGGATAATATACGAATAACATTTCTAATTTCGTCATCTCTACCAATAACAGGGTCTAATTTTTGATTTCTTGCTTTTTCGACTAAATCTGTACCATATTTTTTCAGTGCATCATATGTGGATTCGGGGCTGTCGCTTGTTACTCTTGTATTTCCTCTTACTTTTACAAGTGCCTTTGTAAAATTCGTTTTATTAATATTATATTCTTCAAATACTTTTTTCATAGCACTATTGGGGCTGGTTATAAGTGATAAAAATATATGCTCTACAGATACATATTCATCTTTCATACTATCTGCTAATTTTTCAGATTTTGTAAAAATTTTGTCTATATCTGATGCAATATAAACTTTTCCAGCTTCTCTACTACCTGAAACATGAGGTAATTTTGAAATTTCCTCTTGTAACTTGTTTATAATACCATTCATATTTACACCAATTTGTATTAAAAGCTGTGGTATCAACCCTTCCTGCTGTGTCAATAGTGCATATACTAAATGTTGTTGTTCTATTTGTGGATTTTGATACTCACTTGCAATGTTCTGTGTATTTTGTATTGCATCAATAGATTTTTGTGTGTATTTTTGTAAATTCATAGTTATATACCTCCTTCAATATGACATAAATCAATAAAACAATATATGGAAAATATACAATTTCTACATTCACTACCAAAAATGATGATATATCATAATAAAGACTTCCTTTACTCACTATATATTTTTTACGGTTATAGTATACACTATTAGCACTCACTTGTAAAGAGTGCTAACAAAAATTTATATATAAAAAATGTTTTTTATAAAAATTTTGTGCTTTGTATACTTTTATTATTGAAAAGAATGCTATATTATGGTTAAATATCAATATAGCAATACTATAGTATTGCTTAACAGCTCATTATTTTTAAAATAATATTGTCACTTTATAATCAAATAAAAAAATTTTATACTATCCTTACTATTGGGAGTGATAACTATGACAGAAGAATTAAGAAACCAAATGAAAGGAATACGACTTACTAAAAAAGAAAAAATTATTGCAGAATTTGTTTTAGACCACTTTGCAGAGGCATGCTTCATTACATCAACTGATATGGCAAAAAGACTTCATGTTAGTGATTCATCTGTCATTCGTTTTGCTCGTACACTTGGATATTCTGGTTTTATGGATTTTCAAAGAAGTATACGAAAAACATATACTGACAGAATTAACAGCCTCTCCGAAAATATCATTGTTCCTTCAGAACGTTTAAAACTTAGTATTGGAAAACTAGACCAAAACAGTATTATGGAATCGTATTTTTCAAATATTTTAAGAAATATTAAAACATTGATTACAACAAATGATATACAGGCTTTTGAACAAGCAAGCGATACACTGATATCCAGCCATCATAAATATATATTAGCATCTCGTGCAAATTCTGGTATAGGTGATATGTTGCTTTTGCTTCTAAAACATATGTTACCTAATGTACATGAAACATCTTATCCCGCATTAAATGTAATAGACCATCTATCTGATATTACAGAAAATGACTGTTTAATTGCAATTAGTTTTCCTCGTTATTCTGAAATGGATTTACTTGCAGCACAAATGGCATATGACGCTGGTGCAAAAATATTACTTTTGACTGACAAAGCAAGTTCTCCATTAGCACAATATGCCACACAGCTTTTAACAATTAGTGTAGACAGTAATACCTTTTTTAATTCTTATGTTTCTGTTGTATTTGCTTGTGAATTGTTGTGTGCATTTATTAGTAGAAAAGTTGGTTATTCTAATGAAGAAAAATTAAAAACAATAGACAAATATCTTTCAAAGGTTGGTTTATTTTAAATTGATTATAAATAAATTTGTTTACCAATCGTTTCACCATATAAAATAATAAAAACCCCCTATCTTTTAACAGATAGGGGGTTTTTATATTGAAAAGCATAATATATTGTTCTTCACAAAATAGCTATATATTTAACATCACATTACAAAATATTTTTTATTAATACTAATTTAAAAAATACATATTTTAATCAAAATTAGTGAAGAAAATGATGTTATTGTATATCAATACGTGTTTACATCATAAATTTTGTATAAATTTTAATATTTATATTTCAAATAGTGTAAAAATGTTTTATAATATTGTTATGTTTCTTGAAGTATATTATACTTATTATTGTTTTAAAATAAAAACAATTTGTCATAATACGACATTATATGCAATGCCTATAGTAAATATATTATCATTATGAGTACTTTTAATTTTTTTTGTTTTTAGACTCATTTGATTGATAAATAATATAGTTCATATAATTTATCAATTCTTCCTTCTTAGATAATGGAAAAGAAGGAGGTAATTGAATAAAATATGGGTCATCTTCATACGCATTTGGATTATCTGTCATACCTAATAAATAATCTATAGAAACATTAAATTTTTTTGCAAAAAGAATTTTAATACTATCTGGCGGCTCATTACGATTATTTTCATAAGCTGAAATGGCATACAGAGTTAAATTTAATTGTCTTGCAAGTTCCTTTTGTGTCAAAAAAGCATTTTTTCTCAATTTTGCCAGTCGTTTACCAATCATAATGTCCCTCCCAAAATTTTATATATTTATTATATCAGCTAATTATATAAATTCTATATAAGTATATGATTAGCTATAATTTTATACAATAAGTATAGAAAAACGCAAATTTTTTTACAAAATATACAAATATATCTACTAAATATGTAAATTCTATATATCAAATATGTTACTTATAAAAAATGGAAAATATTTATTGTATCAATTATGACACATTTTATTATATTAATATAAAAATTGAGCAAAAAGACAAAATTTTATTACTTTATTTTTTAGTAACTAAAATTTTTATAAACACTTTCCCCTTTATCAATATTATTACTAATAAAATAAAAAAGTATCAAGGAGATGAATAATATGACAGAACAAAAGCGACAAAAAGTCAATTATATTATGAAAGAATTGAAAGAAAAAGAAGTAATATTAAAACAAAAACAATTAACATGCTGTTTTACAGGACGCAGAAATATTACAGATGAAAATATCACATTTGTAACAGAAAAATTAAAAAATTCTATACAAAAGGCTATTGAAATAGGATATAAAATATTTATATCTGGAATGGCAGAAGGAGCAGACATTATAGCTGCAAAAGCGGTAAAAGAATTACAACAAAAATACAAAGATATTTGTTTAATAGCTTATCTGCCTTATCAAAAAAAACTATTTTCAAAAGAAATCGCAGAGCTACTTCCTCATTGTAAAGAAATATGGACAGCAAAAATAGATAATCAAAAAGGTTGTTATCATTTAAGAAATCGATATATGATAGAACACTCCTCTCTTTTAATTGCTGTAACAGATGGAAAACATGGAGGTGGAACAGACTACACTATAAAATATGGTCAAAAAATAGGATTACATATTGAAACAATCTATTTCTAAACAATATGAAATTACTTTTTAAACATATCTTATTAATATTTTATAAAATAATAAAAGTCCTCACCAGTTATATAAATACTAAAAAGGCGAGGACTATATCATAAAATAAAGATACCCTATAACAATATAACACAAACTGTAAAAATATACAATCTATATTTTATTAATATCGTTAGTCATCCCATCCCAATGATTCTAATGTCTGCTCTAAAATATCTTCCTGTTTATCCAAAACATCTTTTTCCTTTTCTAGTTCTATTACCTTTTGAATATAATCTTCTCTTATAATATTGTTATTTATATACTCTTGCTCTGCTTGGTCAATAGAAATTTCCATCTGTTTTTCTGCAATTTCAACCTCTTGTAATTTTTGAATCATTTGCTCCATATCTGTTGTATCTATCCAATTTTCAGACAAATTGATAGTAATTCTATCTTCTAAAAGGTCAATCTGAGATTCTAAAGCATTTTCTTGTGCTTTTAAAGCTGCCTTTTGTGTTTGAAAAGCATCTGATTCTATAGCTCTTCTTTTAAAATCTAATTCTAATTTTTTAATATCTGCCTCAATTGCTTTTTCTTCTCCTACATTTTTATAATAGTTTTCTATCGTTTCTGCTGTAATAGCAGGTACTGCTGCCAAATCAATTGTAGCATTCACAGCAGTTGTATTTATTGTATCATCTGCTTGTATTGTACTTTCATCAGTCATTGTAATATCTGTTGTATTATTGTCTGATGATGTTGTAGTGTTGTTATCTACTGCACTTGGTGTAGGAGCATTTTGTAGTTCAAATTCTAATGCTTCATTTGATTGTGATTCATTTGCATTACACGCAGTAAATGCAAACATTAATACCAACACTGCAATATACTTTTTCATAATAAAATACCCTCCTTTTCATTATTGTATTGTAATTTTAGTATATCCAAAAATATAGTAATATTGCAATATCAAAATTTAAAAATAATGCGATAAACATTACTTTTTATACATTTGTTGTAATTATCGTATAAAAATTCACAAAATATCATAAAAACTTTATAATACTTTTCAAATGAAATAATTGATTTTTTCCTATTATTTTGATATGATAAAAACAATAAAAGAATTTTATAAGGAGGGATTTTAAATGAGTTTTTTTAAAAAAGTAGTAGGGGCGTTAGCAACAGCAATAATATTAGTAATGGGTACTATGCAAGTATTTGCAGTAACATTAACAGCAGAACAAGCAAGAAATATTGCATTATCATATGTACCAGAAGGAAGTATATATTTTAATACAAAACAAGATTACAATAAATTTGAAATTAAACTATATAATCAAAAAGACCAAACATTTTATGAAATTGATATTAACAAAACAACACAAAAAATGACTTCTTTTGAAAGTGAGTCACAAAACAATTTTGGCAGTATAAAAGTTGCTTTAACAGAACAAAATGTAAAAGATATTGTATTAAAAGAAATTCCTCAAGCACAATTTATAACAACATATTTAGACCGTGATGATGGACTGCAAAAATATAAAATTAGTTTTTATACTTCAAATACTACAGGAGTATATAAAATCAACCCAGAAAATGGTATGATATTAGAAAGAGAAATCAAATTTATTGAAAATCCCATTATAAATCAAATACCACAAAACACAGTACAAAACATTGTTCAAATACCTTCTATACAAACACCTAGTGCTTCTATAGGCTCTGATATGATTTCAATGGAGCAAGCAAAACAAATCGCTTTGTCAAAAGCTCCTAATGCTATCATTTGGGAAATAAAAATAGATACAGAAGATGGCAGATTAATATATGAAGGCGAAATGAAAGAAGGCTATATTGAATATGAATTTGAAATTGATGCTGCAACAGGTGTGATATTAGAATGGGACATTGATATTGATGATTAACAAAAAATAAAATTGTTTCTTTATATTGTTTTACAAATATTTTATTAAAAAAACAGAGAAGAACAAAAATTATTCTTCTCTGTTTTACATTATTCCATAGATGACCGATTTTCTCTAAATCTATTTTTTCTAAATCTACTCTCTCGTCTTTCATTTTGTTCTGTGTTATTTTGCTCATTTTGATTTTCTTCTGCTTTATTTTTTTCTTCTACAATAATTCTATTAAAAAAGTCTCTTTCAGCAGTTACAACAGTTTCTACGCCGTCTATTTCCACAACGGGGTCTTGTTGTATTTCTCTCATTGTATTTGTAACGCCATGATAAAAATAATTTTCATGCCAATCTATCTGTCTAGGCAATACAAAACGGCTAATTTCTTGTAATATCATTCTTGCATCAAATATTTCTATATAACTTTGATATTCTATATTACTTTGATTATCATATATATTTTGTATTTTTTGTTTGATATTTTCAAAATCCGTTTTTAATTTACATTGTGGTAAAAATCCTTCTGTTCTATCTAATTCCATTATAAGCATATTATAATATTTCAGTAAACCTTTTGTTACTGCTCCATTTTTATCAAATATTGCTTGCTCCATTTCATTTAATTGCTCAATATCTACATCAGCTGCTCTAAAACTAATGATTTCATTAAAAATTTGTTCCATAGCATTACAATATTCTATCATTTGTTGTATATGCCATTCTTCTAATGTGTAAAATGTTTGTGCTAGTTCCATATGCTTTTGTGCAAAATGACCTCTAATATCAAAAATTCCTTCTTCTTCTGGCAAAATAATATTTTTTATTTTTTTCTGTAAATCTCTTGGATAAGAATACTCCCAGCTTTTGGCAATTCCATAAAATACCCTTGTTTCTTTTTGTTTTGGTATTTTTTTCTCCCATGTTTCAAATTCTCCTTTGGCAAAAGGATGGTCTAATATCCAAAAATTTAAGTCACTCAATATATGATGCGCATAGAACACACCACTTACATCTTCCTTTTCTAGTGTATACTGCAATAGCTTACATACTGTAATTAAATCTTCTTGTACTTGTTCCTTCTTAAAACAATATCGCATACTTAAAATATTGTTTAATGCAATCGTAAGCCTTTTTTTTCCCTTTTCTGTAAAAAATCCTTTCTCATCTTTTAAAAATATTTTGTCAATAAAACGTATAATACGATAAATTGCTGTTTTACATTCTGCCCTTTCAATGACATTCATGTCTTCAAATATAGATTGTTTTCTTAAACAACATTCTTCTTTTTCACGCAAAGGCACATTACTGAAATATAATGTTCTTCCAGAAAACTTTTCCTCTCCTTCTTCCACTTTTTGTTTTAGTTTTGCATTTGTATTCGTATTAGGATTTTGAGATTGCTTCATCTCTATTCTTGCCTGTATAATCAAAATAATTCCCCATACTATACAAATAATAGATAATACTAACCATCGAACCATACGACCCCTGCTTCCTCACTTATTTTTATATCTCTATACAAACCATTTTACAGCCTAATAGTATTTTTTTCAATATAAAAGCCCTCTTTTTTACATTTTACATAAAAATTATTCAGTTATAATTATGATATGATATAAAATAGATACTATTAAACAACTATCAAAAATATAACATTTATCAAAGTAAAAAAATACCCTTGTAAAAAATTACAAGGGTATTTTCATAAAAGGGATATTTGATATATTCATCAAATTTCAATATTATTATATCAGAATTTATTTTATTTTGCTATACTTATTCCATAAAATAATTATTTTTTATACTATAGTATCATTTTATATTATGCATTTGCTAAATAATATGTTAAAAGCATCATAGTATTAACTTCTGCATATTTTTTTTCATTTTCTTTTTTTATATCATTCTTTTTTAATATAGATTGTTTTTTTATATTGTTTTGTTTTTTCTCTTTTTTGTTCATATATTCTTTCCTCCTAATCACATATATTACATATATTTTTTATAAAATAATATTTATTAATAAGCATTTATTACACTATTCATTTTTGGTATATTTTTATTATATATCTATATTTTGTATAAATTATGAATAAAAATTAAAAAATTTCTTAAAGAAATCATATCATTTTTATAAAAACAAATTAAAACTAATTAAAATTGATATTGTCCCCTTTTCATATATATCTTTTTATGTTACTATAAGCCTTAATAACAATTTATTAAGGAGGTAACACAATTATGAAAAGATATTTTGCAGCACTTCTTTCCACTGTGTTTTTATTTACAATTTCTGCCTGCAATAACGTAGAGGCTTCTATACAAAATACTGAAAATAATCATATAGAAACGAATGTAACATCTGACTTTGAAACTGAAGCACAAAAAAATATGTCAAATGTTAAAGAAATTACTTTAAATTGCACATTTGGAAAAATGAAAGGTATCTATTCTGGTGAAATGAAAAATAATTTGCCTCATGGACAGGGTAAATTTGTTTCACAAAATCAAAATCAAAGTGGCTGGTACTATGAAGGTTCCTTTGCAAATGGTCATTTTGAAGGTGAAGGAAAAACTGTTTTTCAAAACGGACAGATTCAACAAGGTAATTATATCAATGATATCTGGCATCCTAATACCATACAATTTTTTGAATTTCTGCAAACATTGCCCGGAAGTGATTTTATAATCAATGAGAAAGCGAGAACCATTTTTACAGGAGAAAAAAATTATTTTCCTGTAACATCTTCTGGTGAACTGACAAATGTAATAGATAAAAATATAACATATCAAAATGTTATAAAAAACCCTGATAATTATGGTGATAAATTTATGTCTGTTTCTGACTTATCTGTCATAGCACAGTCCACATTTTCTGTAACAGAAAATCCTGAAAGTCTTGCCGAATTACGAGGCGTTTATATAGAAGCTTCTAATGACACAAATGAAAATTATGTATTATATTACAGAGGAAATATTGAAGATTTGAAAGATGCAAGTATTATAGAATCTGCCATTGGTATTCCTTTAGATGTTATAAAAAAACAGGATAATACTGGAGCAGAAAAAACATATGTTGTTTTAGCTGTAAGTTATATATCATTACAGCAACTATAATATTTATTTGTAGACAGCCGTTAAAAACGGCTGTTTTATTTTAAATATTTTTTTAAATAAATCATATCTACTAATTGCTTACCACATTCAAATATAGCATGATTATAATGTTCTATAAAAAAATTTTTAACAATATGAGATGGCACAAAACCACAGCTTTTATAAAATGGAATGGTTAAAGTACTGTCACCTGTTCCCACAATCATAACATCACATACATCTTTATAATAATCAAAAATATAGTTTAACATATATTTACCATATCCTTGTCTTTTGTGCTGAGGACATACAGCTAAATTTTTTATTTCATAAATATTTTGTTCTTCTTTTGTAATCACGCAAACACATTTTATAGAATTTTCATCATATAATGCAAACATTGTTCCTCTTTCTAAATAGACATCAATCATAGATTCTTGTTCATCTGCCAATAAAAGCAAATCAATATATTGTTTTTTGTTTTCTAATATTATTTTTATTTCCATAGTAACCCCTTTTATTTTTCATAAAAAAAATGGTTTGAAAATTCAAACCATTTTCAGTGCGGATGGTGGGAATCGAACCCACACTATGTCACCATAACTGGATTTTGAGTCCAGCGCGTCTGCCAGTTCCGCCACATCCGCATATTTTTTAATTTTCCCTCATTGCTTAACTATAATAACACACCTCTTTTAGAAATGCAAGTACTTTTTTTGTATTTTTTCACTTTTATTGTTCTTTTTTTAGAACAAATCAAATCTATATTGCTACTTTTATACATAAACAACGCTGAATATAACAATACTCAGCGTTGTTTATTGTTTTAATAACCCTCAAAATGTTCTGGTTCTGGGTAATTTTCTTCAAATAATTCTACAGTTACATTTTTCATGATTTGTGGTTCTTTTGGTTTGTCATTTCTATCTGTTTTTACTTTTGCAATGGTATTTACAACATCCATACCTTCTATTACCTTTCCAAAAGCTGCATATTGTCCATCTAAATGAGGTGCTTTTTCATGCATAATAAAAAATTGAGAACCAGCAGAATTTGGCATCATAGAACGTGCCATAGATATTACGCCTGCTTCATGCTGCAATGTATTTGTAATACCATTATAGTCAAATTCTCCAATAATTTGATAACCAGGACCACCTGTTCCTGTACCCTCTGGACAACCTCCTTGTATCATAAAGCCTTTTATGACTCTATGAAATATTAAACCATTATAAAAACCCTTTTGTACTAAACTAATAAAATTATTTACAGTATTTGGTGCAATTTCTGGATATAATTCTATTTTTATAATAGAGTTATTTTCCATTTCAATTGTAACAATGGGATTTTTCTCAGCCATATTAAACATCTTCCTTTCTTTATTTCATATTTTTTCATTATATCATAATTATTACTATTTTTAAAACATATTTCTTTATTTTAAACAATACCATTTCATACAGTATACTTTATACTAAAATAGCTTGAGTTAAAAATTTTTGTATATCATTTTCATGTATCATATCACATAATTACTTGTCTAAGTATAAATCAATATTTTAGTTACCTTATTTTAGTTTTATAAATTTTTTGAAATATGTTTAAAACATAACTTAACAAAGTATATAAATATCATTCATATAGTATGTTTTTTATTGTTTTTTTCATAACAAAGTAACAACTATTTCAAACTAGCATAAAATAATTATAGAAAAGAACATTTTTTTCAGTTCTTTTTATAAAAAATCAGAAAGGATGTATTTTATATGAATCAAAATAATCCCTATAATTGGTGTCAAAATCAATGTCACAATTATTGTAATGGAGAACAGGGTCCTACCGGTCCTACTGGTCCAAGAGGTTATGCTGGTCCACAAGGTATACAAGGAATACAAGGAGTTCGTGGTGATGTAGGACCCAAAGGCGACCCTGGCTGTGAAGGTCCTAAAGGTGATAGAGGTCCTATTGGTCCTACCGGTCCTACTGGTCCTACTGGCGCTACCGGTCCCACTGGTCCTATGGGCTTTATGGGTCCACAAGGTGTAACTGGTCCACAAGGTATACAAGGTGTAACTGGTCCAATAGGTATGCAAGGACCAAAAGGTTGTCCAGGAAATGAGGGTCCTACTGGTCCTACTGGCGCTACTGGTTCTACTGGAGCTACCGGTCCTACTGGTCCTACCGGCGCTGATGGTTTAATTGGTCCTACTGGCGCTACCGGTCCTACTGGAGCTACTGGTCCTACCGGCGCTGATGGTTTAATTGGTCCTACTGGCGCTACCGGTCCTACCGGCGCTGATGGTTTAATTGGTCCTATTGGCGCTACTGGTCCTACTGGCGCTACTGGTTCTACTGGAGCTACTGGTCCTACTGGTGCTACTGGTGCTACCGGTGCTGATGGTTTAATCGGTCCTACTGGTGCTACTGGTCCTACTGGCGCTACTGGTCCTACTGGCGCTACTGGTTCTACTGGAGCTACCGGTCCTACTGGTCCTACCGGTGCTGATGGTTTAATCGGTCCTACTGGCGCTACTGGTCCTACCGGCGCTGATGGTTTAATTGGTCCTACTGGCGCTACTGGTCCTACCGGCGCTGATGGTTTAATTGGTCCTACTGGCGCTACCGGTCCTACTGGTCCTACCGGCGCTGATGGTTTAATCGGTCCTACTGGTCCTACTGGTCCTACCGGTGCTGATGGTTTAATTGGTCCTACTGGCGCTACTGGTTCTACTGGAGCTACTGGTCCTACTGGTGCTGATGGTTTAATTGGTCCTACTGGCGCTACTGGTCCTACCGGTGCTGATGGTCTCATTGGTCCTACTGGCGCTACTGGTCCTACCGGTGCTGATGGTCTCATTGGTCCTACTGGCGCTACCGGTCCCACTGGTCCTACTGGTATTGCAGGTACAGGTGCTATTATTCCATTTGCATCAGGGCTTCCTGTATCTTTAACAACAATCGCTGGAGGACTTGCAGGCATTCCTGCTTTTGTTGGATTTGGAAGCAATGCACCAGGACTTACAGCATTAGGCGCTACCATTGATATCACAAACGCCAGCGGAACACTCTCTAATTTTGCATTTCAAGTTCCACGTGCAGGTATTATTACTTCATTCAGTGCATTTTTTAGTACAACAGCAGCACTTTCATTAGTAGGTTCTACAGTTACGGTAAATGCGCAATTATATCAATCTGCAACACCAAACAATATATTTACTCCTATTGCTGGAACGCTAATTAATTTGACACCATCACTTACCGGAGTACTATCTATTGGAACATTATTAAATGGTGTTCTTACAGGTCTTAATATTCCAGTAACAGCCCAAACACGATTGATGTTAGTATTTTCAGCAACGGCAAGTGGATTAACTTTAGTCAATACCATAGCTGGATATGCAAGTGCTGGTTTAAGTATTAATTAACAATATTATAATGTAATTATATAGTACAAGCTATCAGTACATCTGATAGCTTGTATCTATTTTACAATGTTTTTTTACTAATCTATTCACTTTTACTACATTTATTATCATTTTATTTATTTCATCGTGGAGGACGTGGACCTTCAAATTGATAATAGTCTGTTTTAATACGTCCATTAAATAGTTTTCTTTTTTTATCTGCTTTTCTACCAAAAAGACTTTCAAAATACTCCATAGATGTAATAATATAAGAAGACCATGTTTTATCTTGTTTCATAATCTCTCCTAAAGTTCTATAAATATTTTCTACTTCTTTTAATTCCCCTATCCTTTCACCATAAGGTGGATTTGTTACCAAAACACCATATTTTCCTGGTAATTTTAAATCAAGTGCAGATTTTACATCAAAATGAATACAATCATCTACACCAGCCTTTTCTGCATTTTGTTTCGCTAAAGCAATGGTATTTTCATCAATATCACTACCATAAATTTCAGGCATCACATCATATTGTATTGCTTTATATGCCTCAACGCGTGCCTCTTTCCATATTTTTTTGCCAATTCTTTGCCAATTTTCGGAAGCAAATTTTCTATTTAAACCAGGCGCAATATTTCTAGCTATCATAGCAGCTTCAATAGGTATCGTACCAGAACCACAAAAAGGGTCTAAAAGAATACGATCTTTTTTCCAGTAACTAAGCTGTATCATGGCAGATGCTAATGTTTCTTTTAAAGGTGCAATCATAGCATTTTCTCTGTATCCTCTTTTATGAAGCCCCGAGCCAGATGTATCAATGGCAAGTGTAACAATATCTTTTAATATACTTACTTGTATAGTATATTCTGCTCCTGTTTCATCAAACCAATCTGTATGATATTTTTGTTTTAATTTTTCCACAACTGCTTTTTTCACAATAGCTTGACAGTCTGAAACACTGAAAAGCGTAGATTTTACAGATTTTCCTACTACAGTAAATTTACCATCTTCTGGTATCCAATCTCCCCAATGTAATGCTTTTGTTTGTTCAAAAAGTTCATCAAATGTAACTGCTTTAAAACGTCCCATATTTATCCAAACACGTCCTGCACATCTCAGCCAGATATTAGCCTTTGCAATGGTACTCTCATCACCTGTAAATTCTACTCTACCATCATATGTTTTAATATTTTCAAAACCTAAAGCAATGACTTCTCTTTTCAAAACTGCCTCTAAACCAAATGTTGCAGAAGCAATAATATTGATATTTGACATAATATTCTCCATTTCTTCTATATTCATTATGATAATGTTTTATGTTTTATTATATCAGAATTTATAGAGATATGGTAATATGACTTGAAAAAAATATTAAAAAAATGTATAGTATTAAAAATAATATATTAAAGAAATGAGGAAAAAAATGTATAAATTATTAAAAGTAGAAGGCAGAGCAAAAAGAGGAGAATTCCATACTCCCCATGGCATCATACAAACGCCTGTTTTTATGAATGTAGGCACTATTGCAGCAATAAAAGGTGCTGTGTCTTCTGAAGATTTAGAAAGAGTAAATTGTCAAGTAGAATTGTCAAACACATATCATTTACATGTACGCCCAGGAGATGAAATTGTAAAAAAATTAGGTGGACTGCATAAATTTATGGTTTGGGAAAAACCTATATTAACTGATTCAGGAGGATTTCAAGTATTTTCATTAACTTCTTTAAGAAAAATAAAAGAGGAAGGTGTTTATTTTTCTTCTCATGTAGACGGAAAAAAAATATTTATGGGACCAGAAGAAAGCATGAAAATACAGTCAAATCTAGCATCTACAATTGCTATGGCTTTTGATGAATGTATTGGTATTCCAGCAGAAAAAGAATATGTTCAAAATTCTGTTGATAGAACAACAAGATGGTTGGAGCGCTGTAAAAAGGCACTTTATGAATTAAATCAAAAAGAGGACACCATAAACAAAAAACAAATGCTATTTGGTATCAATCAAGGTGCAATTTATGAAGATATTCGTATTGAACACGCAAAAAGAATATCTGATATGGATTTAGATGGTTATGCTATAGGTGGACTAGCAGTAGGAGAAACACATTCAGAAATGTATCATATACTAGAGGAGGTTGTACCTTATTTACCTCAAAATAAACCTACTTATTTAATGGGTGTTGGAACACCAGAAAATATACTTGAAGCTGTAGAAAGAGGTGTTGACTTTTTTGATTGTGTATTGCCTTCCAGAAATGGACGTCATGCTCATGTATACACCAATGCAGGTAAAATCAATTTATTAAATGCAAAATATGAACTGGACGATACTCCTATAGAACAAGGTTGTGGTTGTCCAGCCTGTCAGAGATATTCCAGAGCATATATTCGCCATTTATTTAAAGCAAAAGAAATGCTTGCTATGCGTTTGTGTGTACTTCATAATTTATATTTTTTTAATACTATGATGGAAGAAATCAGAACAGCACTAGATGAATGTAGATTTTTACAATATAAAAAACAAAAGCTTGAGGGCTTTCAACAAAATACCAAATAGTTAATTTTTTTCATTTGCTATTTACGAAAGTATCATTTTAAAAAATGGCATATACTCAAAATGTAGTTTCATTAGTAAAATTCATGTAATAACTATTGTATTATATTGAAAAAAGTGGTATTACAGAAAAGGAGCAATTTCTGTAATACCACCACATAAATATCGAAAAAAGCAAAGAGAATATAATAAACTGCTATTTTTTTATCATTACTACAACTTTCTGTAGTTTTTATTATAATACCAAAATTTCTTTTGTTACACTTTCATTATTTTTTCATAATATTCTTCTCATTATTTCTATTTTTCATTTCATAAATATCTAATAAAAAATAAAATCTATTTTACTTCTACAATCAAAAAAATAAAATTTTATAGTAGGTATAAATGTTATATATAATAAAAATAAATCAGCAAATATATACTAATAAAATGAATCAAAAATTGATACAAGAGTTTTAAAAAAAGTATTTTTGTAATAGAAAATACTTTTTTATTTTCAGTAATTGAAAAATTTACAATTTTTGATATGATATTAATACAATAATAAATTTTAAAGTAGTATTGGGGAAAATATATTCAGAGAAGGGACTAGAATTTATAATGGAAAATGGAAAACAATTATTCTTAGAAAAATTATATACTTTATATGTTGAAGAATTATATAATTTTGCTTGTAAAGAATTTCATTATGATAAAAATAAAGCAGATGAAGCAATACAAGAAATGTTTTTAATAGCCTGCATAAAAGTAGATACTTTATATCAATCACAATATCCTAAAGAGTGGTTAAAAGGAGTATTAAAAAATGTAATAAAAAGAGAAAAATTTCGACTATATATAGGCAAAACAAAAGATGGTGAATATAAATTTTGCAGAGAAATTGACATTGATACTATAGCAGAAGAAAATTTGCCAATAGAAGAAATGAAGTTGTATGAAAATTATTTATTTGAAGAATTAGAAGATATATTATCTAAAAGAGAAATTAAATTTGTAAAAGAAAGATATCTAAATGACAAAACATATAAAGATATTGCAAAAACATTACAAATAAAGGAAAGTGCTTGTACTTCATTTGGAAATAGAATACATAAAAAAGTAAAAAAATTTTTAAAAAATCGTGACAAAGCAAATAGAAAATTAGATATATAAGTGAAGGAGTAAGTTAAATGAAAATACAAAATTTTTCAGAACTTCAAAAGCAACAAACACAAAGGGAAGAAAATATTAAAAAAATACAGCAAGAAATAGAAGCGTTGGAAGAAAAAGAAAAATTAAATAAATTAAGTCAAGAACAAAATGAAAGATTGTCTTTTTTGTTATCACAATTAAGAGAATTAAAAAATATACCAGAATTTGATGTAAAAAAAGGTTGGGAAAATTTTAAAAAAGATTATTTACCCATAGCAGAAGAATTTTTAAATGAGGAAAAAAAACAAAAACAAAAGAAAAAAAGGATATTCAAAAATGCTATGAATATTTCTTTTGTATTTATTTTTATAGTTATTTTTGCTGGAGGGATAACAGGTAGAACTGGTTTTGTAAATTATTTTATTCGTAACACTCAAGAAACAAAAAATATTTCAGATAAGAGTATCGAAGAAATTCAAAAAGAAATTGATAGAGAATATGAAACTTTAGAAAAGGAATATGGTATTAAGATTGGTAAAATAAATTTACCATTTAATGAATATCGTTTACAGGATTATGTAATATCTGAAAAATATATAAGTATAACATACCTTAATATAAATACAGAAGAAAATATTGTTTTTTCAATATATAAAGATAAACAAGCTAGTGGACAAATTAATATCGAACATAATAAAATAATAGAAATATATTTATTTAAAGATATTATATACAATATTATAGAAAATATGGGACGTTATTATATTTCTTGGGAAAAAGATGAAATATATTATATTTTACAAAATTGTAGTAATTTGGAAGAATCTAAAAATATGATTGAAAATATTACATATTAGGAGGTTACATATGAAAAAATTATTTATGTTCATGTTGATTTTAGCAACAACTTCATCTATATTATCTATTCCAATTTTTGCAGAAGAAATTAGTGAAGAAGAAAATGTAATAGAATCAGAATTAAAAGAAACAAAGGAAATAGAACCTCGTGCTAGCTTATATTTTTCTAGTTATACTTATGATTTAGAACCATCAAGTAGAAATGGTTATCTAGATTTTTCTAGTTTAGTAGTAATAACAAATAGAACTGATGAAGTAAGAGTAAGTGTTCAAATACAGCAATATACTCCAGGTGAAGGTTGGTCAGATTATGGTGATAAACAGTCTGAAACAAGTTCAAGAGCAGCCTTTCCATTTGAGGGTACTGTAAAAGTAGACAGAGGCGAAGAATACAGAGCTAAATTTTATTATGACGCAATTGTAAATGATAAAGTAGTAGAAACAAAAATATTTGCGACAAGTAGTGTATTAGCTCCTTAATTTAAGTGAACTTCCCCACTTTTATAAGTGGGGGTTTATTATTTTAATATGATATTATCATTATTTTTTCTAAAATTAAAATAAACATAAGCTATACTATATGCCACAATAATATATTTTGAGTTAGGAGTTAAAAAAATTCCTGGAACTACATACCATTTCTCAAACAAATATTGATATTGATTATTAAATGAACTTATATCAAAATACTTTTTTATATTCATTTTATTTTATATATTAAAATTAGTATTCGTAAATCTCACTAACCACATTTGGTTCGTAAAAAACATTGATATCATTTTCTTCTCCAAATACTCTTTTTGTAGTAGTAATGATTTTTGTTCTGTTGTATCTCGTGTTATTTTATTTGTTTTTGTTTTATTTCTTGTCATTTTCATTTATTGTTTTTATTTTTTTATTGGTTTTCGTAATATTTTCTTCAAAAGTTTCTTTATCTTTTTAAACTTATTTTTCTACTTTTTTTGTTCTCTTGTTTTTTGTTATTCTTTTTCTTGTTTTCAAATCCACATAATTTCCCTTCTCGACACTCTTTTTTATATTTGATTTGTCCCCTGTTTACACAAATCTACATTATTTACCAACATATTCTTCAATTTTTTGCCATACTTCACACTCCTTATTTTGCACAAAAAAAGCACCTGCTATAAAATAAGTGCCTTACAAAACATATTTTATTGTGTTATACTTTATTCATAAAGGGAAAGTAGTCACCACATTATGGTGGTTGCCCCCAGTAATGAATAAAAAAACTACCCTAATCTGGTTAGAGTTATGATGGATATTTATTACTTTGATATACTTTGATAATTGAAAGTCTGGTGCAGATAAATAGAACAGTGCAGCCTACCCTTTTAGAATTGGTTAACCAAACCTAAACAGAATCTGCCAAGCTCCAAAACTGGTATGGAAAAATACAAGACTTGAAGCTGTACGCAAAGGCATTTAATTTCTTGCAGGCTAATAACATCACTACCCTTTTGCAGTTGCAGGAGGTTACATCGGATATGAAAAAGTTTTGTAGAAATACTAATGGGGAAATCAAACAGACAGAAAAGCCACTTCATAAGCGCAAAGAACTGATAGACCAATTTGAGAAATATTTGGAACATCACCCTATTTGCAAAGCGTATATGTAGACTAAACTTAAAGAAGCAATACGAATTTTTTGAGAACAATCAAGCCTCATTAACTTTGTACCAGACTGCCGAGTGTTATCTCAAAGAGCATTTAGTGAAAGACAATGCCCTGAAACTGAAAACATGGAAATCCCATGTTGCTGACCTTAGCAAAAAGAAAAATCTTTTATATAGATATGATGTTATAACCATTTACAACGGGAAAGCAATTATGTTTTCCCGTTTTTGATATTCAGACAGAAAGGAAAATTTTATACAGGAAATTCAAGATGTTACATTTCCAAACAAGCCATCATGTATTAAAAGGACAATCGGAAATACCACATATGAAGTATTATTGCTTTTCAGTAACACAAGTACCAAGAGCGTACACGATAAACTCAAATGGATCATAATTAACGACTGTACCAATCCCAAATAACGTCAGATAAAATAATAGTCTATATCAAACAGGGGAATGACAGGAAGTATACCGTCATTTCCCTGTATTGTCGGCACTGAACTTGTAACCAATGCCTAGAACCGTTTTTAGATAAGTTGGGACTGTTTGGCTTAATCTTTTTCCGCAGGTTATATATCACATTTACAACGCTTGAATGATAGCTATTACTATCCATGCTCCAAACAGCTTCAAAGATTTGAGATTGTGTGAATACCCTGTTTGGGTTGGAAGCTAGAAAGACAAGCGTACCATATTCAAGGCTGGTAAGGCTTATATCAATACCGTTCCGAAGCACCCACCGTTGATGTTGCCAGATTTCAAGCCCCGAAAAGGATAACATGAGAGAGGAAACAGATCGCATGACTTCAAACTTGATTTTGTTAGCCAGTGCTACAGTGACCTTTTCAACCACCTTTTCTTTACTGTTATTAAATTTTAGCATCAACATTTTCCCATGCTACCATCTACCTTTATCTTTCAAAGCGTTTTTTCAACACCTCATAGTGATTTCTGTTGCTTTTATCGTCGTTGTTATCAGGAAATAAACAGTATGGTAAACTGTCCGTTTCCCTATGCTTGATAACACAGGCACAACATTTTCCATTGTTTGTGCAAGTCTTTTTCGGACAAGCACATTCTTTTACATTTGGGCAACCCATTACTAACAACCGCCTTTGCATTAAAATTCTTTAGAAACCTAATCTGTGCAATAGTTTTTCAACATCGGCGGGCTTCAAGACTTTACCCATAGCTACTACTTTTTCATTTACAACAAGGGCAGGCATACTCATAATGCCATATTCCATAATTTTTTGCAAATCGGTTACATATTCTACTTTTACCGAAAGCCCCATTTTCTTAACAACTTCCTTTGTGTTTTCATATAGTGCATGACAGGATGCACAACCCGAACCTAAAACTTTGATACAACAAATGCCGTCTTTTACTTCGGGACAGTAATCGCTTGTAATCTTTGTTGCTTCGGACACAGGACAGCCGGAATTGCAAGCACAAGCAGGGGTTTTCTTTTCTTCTTCTTTTTTCTTTCCAAATAGTATCATAATAAAATTTACCTCCACGTTAATTTGATTTATTTTTATTACCTCAAAACAACTCACACAAGTAAAAATTGAATTGCATTGAAGAAATAACCAACAACAATAATACCAACAGTGCAGATTGCTATAAAAATAGCAAGCAGTCTAGGCTTAACAGCTTTACGAAGCATAATCATAGACGGTAAGGATAAAGTTGTTACGCTCATCATAAAGGACAGAACAACCCCAAGTTGTGCGCCTTTTGCCAAAAGTGCTTCGGCAATCGGGATTGTACCAAAAATATCCGCATACATAGGAACACCCGCAATCGTAGCAATAATAACGCCTAAAGGATTGCCTGTTCCGAGAACACGCACAATAAAATCTTCAGGTATCCAGTTATGGATAAAAGCACCAATAGAGACACCAATCAAAACATATAGTGTAACCTTTTTTGCTGTAGATACAACCTGTTCCCATGCGTATTTCATGCGGTCTTTGAAGCGCAATTCCTCTTGTGCAACATCAACGGAATTTCCCCTGCATATAAATTCCTCCACATAATTATCAAGACGCAGTTTCTCAATCATAGTACCACCCACAATGGCAATGACAAGCCCAAGCACAACATAGGTTATTGCGACTTTCCACCCGAATATACTCATCAGCAGTACAAGCGAACCAAGGTCAACCATTGGGGAAGAAATCAGAAAGGAAAAAGTTACGCCCAATGATAATCCGGCACTTGTAAAGCCTATAAACAGCGGTATTGATGAACAGGAGCAAAACGGTGTTACCGTACCAAGCAGAGCCGCTATCATGTTAGCCCTGATACCATGAAATCTTCCAAGAATTTTCTTTGTCCTTTCTGGTGGGAAATAACTCTGAATATACGAAATAAATAAAATTAGAACGCCCAAAAGCACCATAATTTTAATTGTATCGTAGAGAAAAAACTGGACACTCCCGCCTATTTTTCCAGTAGTGTCTAAACCGCAGGTATTAAGCAGACCGTCGATTAAACGGTTTAACCATTGCATACCGAGAATTTCATTTTGAAAAAAATTCCAACCTGTTTTTAGTATTTCCATAACAAACCTCCATTCATAGAAATATTGAAATATATCAATATATATTTGTGTTAAAAAGTCATGAGAGAAAGCAAATACTTTTACTTATCACAACATGACTTATCTTTACCGGAATTATTGATTGATGTAAGGGATAGCAGGCATTCGGAAGCATATGCAGCACCCTCTGGGGAAATGGAATAATGCGCCCATTTTCCTTCTTTTCGCATAACCACAATACCTGAATCACAAAGAATCTTCATATGATGTGATAATGTAGGTTGTGAAATATGCAGATTATCCAACAGTACACAGGCACACTTCTCTCCTGTTAGTAACTGCTTTAAGATTTCAATACGGTTTTTGTCACAAAAAGCCTTGAAAACCGTTGGTATCTTTCTTTCGTCAATCAGCTTAGGCACCTCCCTTTGAGCTCTGTCTATACCACTATTATATTTACATATTAAAATTTGTCAATATAAAAGTTTGTTATCGTTTCTGATACAGATGTCACATTCAATTTTATAGCAGCTATGATGTACACACAAATGTTTAATACATTATGTGACAAAGCATTAGAATATGGTGGTGCATTGCCTATTCATTGTAACTTGTTTATTGGACGAGTTCGCAAACCAAAAAATCCCTAACTTTCAACATCTAATATCTGTGATAAAAAGTAGAGAAATTTCAGCACATATTATTGTACAAACACAAAGCTAGCTCAAAGCAATTTACAAAGACCATGCTGAAACTATTATAGGAAACTGTTCTTGTGTATTATTTTTAGGCGGAAAAGAAAGAAGTACATTAAAAGAAATTTCTGAAACACTAGGAAAAGAAACTATTGATATATGTAATGAAAGTAAAACAAGGAGCAATCAAAAAAGCTATGGTTTAAACTATTAAAGATTAGGAAAAGAATTGATGACTACAGATGAACTTACAGTCATGGACGGTGGAAAATATATATTACAAGTACAAGGTGCTCGCCCCTTCTTTTCCAATAAATATGATATTACAAAACATCCACAGTATAAAAAACTGTCTGACTATGATGAAAAAAATAAATTTGATATACAAAAGTATCTCAAACATCAGTTAAAAGTAAAACCAGATGATGTATTTGAAGTGCATGAAACAAATATCGTGTAGTGAAAATAGAACTGCTACCAATAAAAAATTCTAAAAAATCTACATCATATATTTGTTTTAAAGCAATAAAATCACTAATCCTTATGTTGCGAGTACCTGTTTCTATTTTGGAATAGGTACTGCGTGACATATTACTACCCATAAGTTGTAATTTAGCAACTAATTCTGATTGGGAATAACCGAATTTTTTGCGTAAAGTTTTCAGATTGTTACCAATACTGATGTCTTGTAAAAACCATTGCATAATCATACTCCTTTTATTTAGTAATATTGTACTCTAATACTGTTTGTATCATAGTAAGAGCAACTTCTTGTTGACTAGGAGATGTGTTTTCCCATAATTCTATAAGTTCTTTGATTTTGCTCACTTCATTCTCTATCAGTATGTCTTGCAGTAAATAATTAGGAGAGATTTTTAATGCGTTGCAGATAGTAATAAATATGGGCAAACTAGGCATTTTTGTACCGCCCTCAATTTGTCGGAGATAAGTTGCATTGATATTACATAATTCTGAAAGTTTTTCTGCTGTTAGTTTTCGGTCTTTTCTGACTCCATTAATATGTTTCCCTAATCCTTTTTGTTTCATTTTATCACCTATTTCATAAGCTATTAGTTTTATTTTGTTTACTTTTAGACTATATTACAAATAGATATTGCAATAGGTTCTAAAAGAATATATAACATAAGCTAATAGACTATAAAATAAAAAAGCCGTATCAGTATCATAAGAGAAAATTGCTGTTTTTCCTATACAGAAAATTGGAAAATAAAACTATTTGTTTTTGGAAGGATAAAATACAAACAAATCTTCTATTTTACATTCCAATACAGTACAAAGTTTGCACAATACAAATATATCTAATCGAGTAATACTATTAGTACAGTAATTGTCAATCTGTTTCCAATTCATTTCTGCTTTGTGTGATAGTTTGTTTTTGCTGAATCCTTTTTGTTTCATTAGTTCTTGTAATCGAATTTCTATATGACCATAATTATCTTCCACTTTTTCACCCCTGATATTTATGTTTGATAGATTTTGAGTACATTTGTTACAGAAATTGGTGTTCTAATACTGCTTCAATCATAGTAATAGCAATTTCTTGTTGACAGGGCGATGTATTTTCCCACAATGATTGTAGTTCCTTAATTTTACTAATTTCATTATCTGTTAATGTATCTTGTAATAGATAATTAGGGGAAATTTTCAGCATATTACAAATAGTTATGAATACGGGTAGGCTAGGCATTTTTTTACCACCTTCAATCTGTCGAAGATAGGTTGCATTGATATTGCATAATTCTGAAAGTTTTTCTGCTGTCAGTTTTCGGTCTTTTCTGACTTCATTAATACGTTTCCCTAATCCTTTTTGTTTCATTTTATCACCTGTCTTATAAGCTATTAGCATTTATTTTATCTACTTTTAGACTATATTATAAATAGATATTATAATAACCTCTAAAAGAATATATAATATAAGCTATTAGACTATATAAAAGAAAGGAGAAAATAAAAGATTTAAAATGTTTTAAAAACAAAATTTTTGATTTACTAAATGAGGCAAATAATATGGAAATAAGAGATATTGAAATAAATGATAAAGAAAATACATTTCAAATTCTTTTGAAAGATGGTAATGTATTTGAATTGGAATGTCGTCAAATGCGAAATAATCAAATATATATTACTGATGAAAAAAGAGATAATTGTCAAAATGTAGCAGATGCCTTTGTAGAGCTGTACGAATGTAGTGATATTATCGTTGTAAATGCTGGAAAATATGGCTTTGCCAGATTATAATATTATGTTTGTCCAGATTGTTTTAAAGAAGTTGCACTTTATACAAACAGTGAAAAATTATTTTCTGTTCTTTGGAAAGAATGGTTCAATATACAAATTCTTAAATTGGCAAAAGAAATGCCAATGGAAGATATGGAATTGAAAGATATCTTTCAGCATTTATCAAAAGAAAAGCAAAAAGAACTGCTTCATAAACAACTTTATTTTGCAGAAAAAACAGGCATTACAACGATAATTGAAAAAATAAAAAAAGGAGAGTGTTAAGTAAATAATGAAGGAAATGAAAAAGAGGAATTACAATGAAACTTAGCAAAAAGAGCCATGGTGAAATCTACCATATCTAAAGAATGGGATACAACACATGTTTTTCTTTTAAATCATGCCAACCAATGTCTTTGACGAAAGTTATTTCTTTCAATAGGGTATATTTGTTTTTTACTTTGTAATAAAAACTCTTCTGGAATAACTTCTGCATAAGGTCTCCATTGGTCTGTAACATAAATTTTTATATTCCACTTTTTTAATCTTTTCAGTAACTTTTTAAGTATATTGGTATCACGATTGCCACATTCCCAGTCAATGAGCTATGCTGTATCAACACAATATGCTTTCCATATCCAAAGTTCGTTTTTTTTAAATGTAGGAAGTGCCACATTTCATCTAATTGTATTACCACAGCTTCTGAGTTAGGCTGTGGCTTTTCATAATGTTGTAATGCAAACTTTCTTACCCAACTTAACACACTCGTTGCTGAAGTGTGAAGTAACCAAGCAATTGTTCTGAAAGATAATCCATTGATATATAATAAACATGCCATTAATTTTGTTTATTCATCGAACCCTTTTTGTAAAGTTGGAACAAACTGATAGCCACAATTTTTACATTTATATCTTTGATACCCTTTTATAAATCCATTTTTGCTATGTTCTGTTGCTTCACATTTTTTACATTCCATACCAATAACATCTCCTTTGTTATTAGTATATCTTTATTCATCAATTTAATAACACTCTCTAAAAAATTTACTAATATTGTCTATTTATATAATATAAGGAAGATTTTATTATGTTAGATAAAAAATTAGTAATTTTACTACAAATCATTTTAATTGTTTTTTGCTTTCATACAGGTTTTTTTGATGAAGTATTTTTAGGTATATTTAAAGGATATGCTTTTGCTATAAATGGCATTATACTAGCAAGAACTATTTTTATTCTTTTTGCTTGTTTCTTACTACAAAAACTTCTTTATTTTTTTATTCAAAAGTAGAAAAATAAATTATTATTTACAAATTTGGAAAAGGTATTCTATATTAAAGCATATATTGATTTTTTTCTTGATAAATAGCGACAGAAACATAATACGTTTCTGTTTTTTAGTTATAGAAAAATGGAGATTTTTTTATAAAATTTCAAGAATATAAAAATATTTTTTTCCTTTTTTCATTAGATTTTATTACAAAATGAACTTATTTTTTATAATAAGTTTTATATATAATGCAAAAAATGATATTCAAAAAAAGAGATAAAATATTTATTTTATTATAGTTTGTATCATTATAATAATACCAAGTAATATAACCAATATGCCTAATATATAATTGATATATTTCAGCCATGTAGCAGTAATACGTTTTCTAAAAATTTGAGTAAACATAGTAATAATAAACCACCAAATACAAGTACCACAAAATATTCCTACTGCTAATACAATTCCTTGTATTTTATTCAAAACTGTTCCAATATCAAATATAGAAAATGCAATCAAAAAAGAGAATATTGTTACAGGATTCGTAATTGCAATCAAAAAGGAAGATGTAAAAAAGGATATTATTTTTAATACATCAGCTTTTTTATAAATGATTTGTTGCTTTTTATTTACAATACCAATCCCCATTGCAATAACTAACATACTACCTATAAAACGAATTATATTTTGATATTGAAGCATAAAATTAGAAATTAATGTAAATGAAAAAATACTGATACAAGAATAAAACAAATCTACAACGCTACAACCAATACCTGATAGAAGTCCTGCTATTGTACCATATGTAATGCTTCTTTTTATGGTAAGTATCCCTACAACTCCAACAGGAATACCAAATATTACACCAATTAATAATCCCTTTATAAAATAATTTATCATGAGCAAGAGCAGTAGGCTAATTTTGTTACAATGTTGCAATCACAATTATTTTCAATTATAATTTCTCCAATACAATCTGCAATAATTTCTCCTGAAATTGGATTTTTTACACTTGTGATTTTTCCATTTATAGTGGCTTTTACATCACTTTTTTCAAAAGACAAATCACAATCTATCATTTCACAATCTTCCAATATAAGACCTTTTGCGTAGCAGAGAGGTTGTGTACCTATAATTTTACAGCGTACCAAATGAAGGTTTTCAGAATACCAACCCAAGTACTCTCCTTTTATTACACTATCATAAACCTTCACATTTTTACTGTGCCAAAAAGCGTCTTTTGTATTTAATTCACAGTTGCGAAAAGTAATATTTTCTGTATATTGAAAAGAATATTTTGCAGTCATATGCAGTCTGTCAAATTCCATTTCTGAAGAATGTAAAAAAGGATACTCTGATACAAGTTTACAATTCTGCATTGTTACATTATGGCAAAACCAACCAAATTCTATAGAATTGATATTACAGTCTGAAATTGTAACATTGTTACACTCACGTAATGCCTTTACACCACCTAATTCTGAATTTCTAATTTGAATGTCTTTGTCATACCAAAGTGCTGCACGACAAGTTTCTGTCATTTTAATTTGATTAATTGTAGCTTTTGTAGTATGCCAAAAAGGATATCTTAATAAAAAATTACAATTTTCTACAGTAATATTAGAAGTTTCTTTGAAAGCAGATTCTCCGTCAGCGATACCTTGAAAGGTACAATTTATAATTTTAGCATCATTTATTCCATAGAAAGCTCTTTCTTCGTCATGTGTTTCGTTTACATATATTGTCATGATAATCTTTCCTTTCTACAATTATTTATTTTCTATTTGCTTTTTTCTATGTTTTTATTTTATATAAAAAGTGTTAAAATAGCAAATACTTATATTGAATATATATTTATAGTTTTAAAGCATAATAAAAAAATCTATTTATAATTAAAAAGCATAAAAATCTATTCAATATAAGTAATAGACATTAAAAAACAGCTATGATAGAATAAAAATATAAAAATAAAATAGGAGTGATACATAATGAAACCAAAAATGTTATTAGCAGTACTATCATCAGCTATGCTTTTTTCGGCAATACCCACATATGCTCAAACACCGCTTATTCTTCAAATTAACAATAAAACTATGACAGCAAATGGAATAAAAAAAGAAATTGATTCAGAGCCTGTTATTATTAACAATCGTACACTACTTCCTATTAGAACAATCATAGAAGAAATTGGTGGAACAGTAAACTGGGACAATGAAAAACAAGAAATTACACTTACATATCAAGGAGATAGTATTCATCTTGTTATTGGCAATACAACTGCTTATTTGAATGATACAGCAATTACACTGGATACAGCACCAGTAATTATAAATGGAAGAACAATGCTACCTATTCGATTTATAGCAGAAAGCTTTCATTTTGATGTTATATGGGACAATCAAACAATCACTATTACAAAACAAGAAACTGCTGAACAACAACTAACAATAGAAAATACAAATACAGAACAGTCAAATAATGAACAAGGAAATATAACAGCATTATCAGTCAGATTTGGAGCAGATACTTTTACATTAATACTTGAAAATAATGAAACAGCTTCTTATCTTGCTGCATTTGCTGAAACCTCTGAAATGAATCTTCCTGTCTATCATTTTGATGATTTTGACGGTTATGAATATATGCAGTATTATCAAATTCCTAGCCGTTATGAAATTCCCACTAAATTAACAAGAGTAACTTCCGCAAAGGCTGGAGAAGTATATTATGCTGATAATAAAGTGATATTGTTCTATCAAGATGCAGACATTGACGAAAATTATATCAAAATAGGAACAATAGAAGATACAACAGGATTACAAACGGCAGTAGAACAAAATCCTGTTGTAGAAGGCTGGGGAAATAAAGTAATTTCTATTAGCAGAAAATAAATATTTTTTAAAGCAGTAGAAAACATTTCTACTGCTTTTTGTATTGTATAAAAACAAAAAACCACTGAATCATCCATAATTCAGTGGTTTTTATTTTATTTATTGAAAAGCATCTTTAAAAAATGTTTCTAATTTATCAAAAGGAATCACATCTATTTGGTCATACAAATCGGTATGAGAAGCTTCAGGAATTATCATAAGTTCTTTATTATCTCCCTTTAAAAGTTTATATGCCTCTTGGCTATACATCAAAGAGTGTGCTTTTTCTCCATGTACCAAAAGAACTGCACTCCTAATTTCTGGAGCATATTCAAACAATCGCATATTCATAAGAGAACCACTTGCAGTAGCTGTCCAACCGTCATTAGAATTACTACAGCGAGGGTGATACCCTCTTTCTGTTTTATAATAGTCGATATAATCCTTTAAATATTGAGGGGCATCTTCTGGTGCTTGTTCTGGTAATCCTCCACCAGCAGTATACACACCATTTTTATATGCTTCTGTTCTTTGATTATTATATGCAACACGTGTTTCATATCTTCCATTTTCATCAATAGAATCAAAATATCCAAGTGCTGTATTACGACTCATATCATACATAGTGATTGCAGCAGTTGCTTTTATTCTGGTATCTAGTGCTGCAGTTTGTACTGCCATACCACCCCAGCCACAAATTCCAATAATTCCTATTTTTTCTGGGTCAACATTTTCCTGTGTAGAAAGGAAATCAATCGCTGCTTGATAATCTTCTACATTAATATCAGGAGAGTTAAATGCTCTTGGATAACCGCTGCTTTCTCCTGTAAAAGAAGGGTCAAAAGCAATGGTTAAAAATCCTTTTTTTGCCATTTCCTGTGCATATAGTCCAGAACTTTGTTCTTTTACAGCACCAAATGGACCACAAACAGCAATCGCTGAGAGTTTGCCTGTATATTCTTTTGGTTCGTAAAGGTCAGCCGCTAATGTAATGCCAAAATGATTTGTAAATGTTACTTTTTTATGATTTACCTCATCACTAAGTGGAAACACTTTGTCCCATTCTTCTGTCATTGCAATTTCTTCTGTGTGAATAGTTCTATCTTTCATTTCTCCATAATTAATCAAATTTGTCGCCTCCAATTTATATGTATCACTTTCTGAACTTTCTAATTGTGCAGGTTGTTGCGTTGTTGCTTGTGTTTGTGTACCACACGCTGTTGCAGATAAAGCAAGCATAGTAGCAACAATAATTAAAAAAATTTGTTTTTTCATAATATTTTTCCTCCTGTTTTAAACTCTTTTACTATGTTAAATCAATTCATTATTCCTTTTCATTCTCATTATTCTTTTTTTATTTTATAAATAAGATAGCCAATATTATCATATCTTTTGTGAATTATATTTCATAATACTATTTTATGATGTGATAGTAATGATAACATTTTAGTTTTTTTACTTGTTTAGCAAATTTCATACTTTTCTCCCCTTTTTAAACTATCATTTGTATTATTTCAGTTCAAAATGAACATCAATATTTTCTTTTCCAACAGCTTCTTCCAGTCCTGTTGTATCTTCAATATACCCTAGTTTTGTATAACTATAAGAATTAGAAAAAGTGTCATAAAATATCATAATACAATTGTTGCCATAAAGCATAATATCACCTTTGTTTATTGTAGCAGGACGTTCATTATTTGTAGGAAATGATGTTGACATATAATAATATTTTTCATTTCCATGTAGTTCTGACATTGTATATGTAACTGGAAATTGCTTTACAAGTTCTTGTGTTGTGGCATTATCGTATAATACTGCACTAAAATCTATATTGCCAATTTTTATCATTACCATAGCATTCTCCTGTGTATTTTCTGCTGTATATTGAGCGACTTGTGTTGATTGTTGTGTTAAGTTTTCATGTGTAGTACAGCCCATAGCACCCAATGCTGTAATAGTAAGTGCAAATAAAAAATTTTTCATACAGATTCCTCCTTTTTTATTTCTTATCAGCACTAATCACTACAATTTTATTGCCCCAGCCTTCTAATACTGGATTATTTTCTACTGCTGATACAAAATCTTCTGAAGCATCAAAATAACCTAATTTTGTATATTCTCTGCTGATTTCTGCATCTTTATAAAATAATACAATACGATTTCCTTCTTCAAAATAAACTTCTCCTGCTTTTTGTTCTGTAACAGTTTCTGAATTTTGAGGAATTTCATATATTGAAGGAATATCATAATACTGCATGACTTCCCAATTATCATAGTCATCATAGTGATAAATAGGTAATCGTAAATCCTCTGTACCAACAAAATTTGCTATTGTTTTTGCAGTGTCATTATCATATAAATGCAATGTAAAAGATGTTCCTGTATCTCCAAAACGAACTTGAATTTGTTCTATTGCTTCTGTATTATTAGTATTTTCTATAGCAACATTATTTGTAATATTTTTTTCTTCTTTTGAACCACAAGCTGATACTGTAAATACCAATGCAAAAGCAGCAAACAATACTAGTTTCTTTTTCATGTTTCTACTCTCCTTTTACAATCAATTTTTTCTTTCCTGTTTTTTTATCTGGTAATATTTCTTCTATAAATTGAACATAAAAATTTACATACTCTAAATGTTTATCTTTTAATATTTTTTTCATTTGAGATAACATTTCTGTTTTAATATTAGCATTTTTGCTATTGTTTGATGTTTGTGCAAGCATTTCAAAAGAGTTATCAGAAAGCTGCCTAAACTGATAATCAAGTAATCCTTCAATGCAAAAACCTTCTATAGAAAGAGGATGTAAAAATTCTTTTTTTCCTTTGTTTTCAAACCATAATATATCTTCTTCTCTGCCAACAATATTTTCCGCTCTCATGAAAGGATATTTTTCATTACTATTTTTTAATTTCAGTCTGTCTGTAATCTGATAACGAATCAATGGCTGCACATAATTATAAAGTGAAGTGATATACATATTACCATTTTCTATTTCAATATAATTCATATCATCAAACAAATACATACCCTCATCAAAATCAGATTCTACGCCTAATGCAAGAGATTCACTTGCCCCATAAAAGTTAATCACATCAGAATGAAATATTTTTTTAAAATATTGTCTTAAATTATCACTTAAAGGCTCTCCACAGGAAATCACTCTAAAAACATTAACATTTAATTTTCCATTTTCTACAAGTTCTCCTAATATTTTAATAGCAGAAGGGTAACCTACAATCATATCTGGCTGAAATTGTTTTATTTTTTTTATCCACTCTTTTAAGGGCATATTGATATCTATAAAAAGCTGATTTCCTTTTACTCCTTTAATGCCATCTCCTACTACCATCGCACCCCCATAACGCCCATCTGTTGCTGCAATGTAGAGAATACGAGGTTTTTGAAAAAGATATTTTAAAATTTGAGACATTGACATATCCCATAATGCTGCTCTAATCACACCGATTAACATTGCTTCCCACGCTTGATTATCATATATAAAATAAGCAGGTTTTCCTGTGCTCCCAGAAGAATGAACAATATGATATTTCTTTTTGAACGTTTTTTTATCCCTATTGCTGTCGTTATCAAAATCAGTTAATTCTTGCTGTGATAAATCTCTTTGTGTAACGATACTGTCAAAATTTTGAATGAATGTTGTTTTGTTGATAGTAGGAAATTTTGATAGCGATATGGTATCTATATTTTTTGATGTAATGCCTGCTTTTGTAAATGATTTGTGGTAATATTCTGAATGATGATAGGCATATTTTAATATTTTTCTGAGTTTTCTCTGTTGTAATGCTACCATATTTTTTCTTGTCATCATTGCATTTCTTTTGAATTGATATAAATGCAAAAGTAAGTTTATGTAATTCATTTCATTACTACTCCTTTACATGAAAAGAATATCCATTTTGGTAATTTTCTCTATGATAATAGATTACTTCACCACTTGTTTGGTTAAAAACGATACTCCATTCGGTAGATTCATATTCATTAAAATTGTCTTTGCTAACACTGTCTAAAGCATTTTTCATTTGTTCTACTGTCATATTGTGATTCTTAGAAAGTGCTTTTGTTAATATGTCATATCGTTCATGGGACTGTTTAGAACCAATACCATATTTTTCACCTTCACTCACATAAAAATTTGTTAATATAGGTGTCTCTGTAACTATCATTTCATGATTAATATATTCTACAGCAACACTCTTTCCACTTGCATCTGATATTGCAAAGTGTACCATCATACCCATAGAGGCATGCATATCATATTGCTGAAGTAGTGTAATTGCCTCATCAACATTTGCAGCCTTGTCAAGCAGTAACCTGATTGCAGTTGTTGTTGTAATGTCTGGTTTACTGCTATTTTGCTCAATCGTTGTATTATCGCTAATCATATTAACTGCAACACATAATCCCTTTTCATTCATACCATCTAAAGGGGCATACAAGGCAGCAATGGTTTTCATGTTATCAGGTAGTAAATCTAATGAAAATCCTGCACTTGTCTGTATAAAATCCATATTAACTGTAGAAATGGAACGATAACCAACAGGCGGTTTTGACTGTACGATAAGAGCATTACAGTGATTCCAGTCAAAATTTCTGCCAAATAATTTATTTTTCTCTGTATCTGATGTAGAAATGGTGCTACAACCAAATATATTTGATTGAAATTCTATATCAGCATTTGACAAAATATTATCTTTTAAAAATTGTATCACTTCTTTATCTGAAGAAGCTCCTCCTTGTTCTATATATTTGTCAAAATAGTATTCTCCTTTAAATTGCACAGTAGATAAACCATTTTCAAGTATTTTTATTTCAGAATTTGTTTTGATTGTATTTGTTGTATTCATGGCATATTTTCCTATATTTTGCTGTTGATTTGCTGAGCAAGCTGTTAGTGTTGATATCGTAAAGAATACTGATAGTAAAATACACATTTTTCTTTTCATTTGTTTGCTCCTTTCTTTTGGATTATTTTAGCATAACAAATATATAATAACAAATACTTATATTAAATAGATATTTATGCTTTATAGTTATATAAGAAATATGCTATATTGATAAAAAGGAGTGATACTATGAAAATTAGAGTTTTAAAATATTTTATTGGTATTGCTATGAGAGAACATCCCGTAAACACAAAATGCAGGTGTGGGTATTACTCGCTCTTTTCGGCTCGTAAATCCACCCCTGCGGTCAGAAAAATCTAAAGATTTTTTCGACTCATAGCACCGTCAAGATACACCTACAAGAAAGAGATAAACAAATGGTGGCTGAAGCCGGATACAAGATGAGGAAGGACAGCATGATTATGGTGAAAACGCTTATCACCGCTTCGTCCGAATTTATGAACAACTTACCGCCCGAAAAACAAAAAACCTATTTCAGACGGCTCTTGACTTCATTTCGGAGCGTATGGGAAAGCAGAATATCCTCTCCAACATCAATACTTTTAATGCAGGGAAGAAAAGAGATAAGGCGTTAGAGCTGCTTTCCACATGGCTTCCAGACGTGGAAAAATTCTCTAAAGAAATCAGTAAGCAGAGTGCCTATATTGACAGCCTAAAAGAGAGAATTGGGCAGGAATACGACTATGCGGGGCGTATGCGCGATGAAAAGTATGAGCAGGAACTAAAGGTATAGAAAGCTACCAGATGATATTTGAATTGCAGAGAACCAATCAGCAGACGGAAAGGTTATTGAAAAAAATACCGCCAGAGGTATTAGAAGAATTACAGAAAACAGGCAGAATCAGACCAAAAGAAAGGTAAGGATGTGAATGAAGAAACAGGATTTTAAGATATTAAAGACCACAGATTTATATCCGTTTCCTGACAACCCGTTTTATTTAGTGGAGGATGAAATACTCACAGAATTAGCAAAGAGTTTGGCATTGTAACACCAATCATCACACGCCCGAAAGAGAACGAAGACAGATATGAAATTATTACAGGACAGCGGCATGTCCGTGCTTCGGAGCTTGCAGGGATAAACACAGTACCCTCTTTTGTCCTGCCCTTAGACCATGACCGAGCCATCATTACCCTTGTGGACAGTAACTTACAGCGTGAAAATATCCTGCCTCTGCCATCGGAGCGGACATTTGCCTACAACATGAAATCCGAAGCCATAAAGCGGCAGAGCTTCCGCATAGACTTAACCTCGTCACAAATTGGGACGAGGTTGCGGACGGACGATAAGGTGGCTAGAAGCTTCGGTGTTGGTAGGATGACATTGTAGCGTTTCATCCGCTTGACGGAGCTGATACCGCCGATTTTTCAGATGGTGGACGAGGGGAAAATCGCTCTCATGCCTGTGGTGGAGTTGTGCTTTTTGAAGAGAGACAAGCAGGAAAATCTATTCGCCACAATGGAAAGTGAAGAAGCAATGCCCTCTCTCTTGTAGGCACAACGTATGAAAAGCCTAAGCTAGAGCGGGCGGCTTGACATGGACACTATCTTTGCAATTATGATCGAAGAAAAGGGAAACCAGAAAGAAACCTTGAAAATCAACACAAGCAAGCTGAAAAAATATTTTCCGAAGAATACAATGCTGAAGCATATGGAGGACGCTATCATCAAAATTTTGGAGCGTGAATTGCAGAGAAAACGGAACAGGGACAGTCGCTAATCTTTTCTTTTCGGTTAGTAAATGCGGAGTATTCAAGCAAAGAAAAAATAGAATTGAGGTAGGAAATAAAAGAAATCCAGTATGAGATTGTAAAGGAAGTCGCCATATTGTCTGCGAGTAACAGCGGCTATACAAAGGAAATCAATTTCATCTCATGGAATGGGAACGAGCCGGAGTATGCCATTCGCAGCTTTTTCCCGAACCGTGGGAAGTGCAGCAAGGGAATCACGTTGACCGCTGATGAAGCAGTGGCACTCCTTAAAGTATTGTAGAAAGAAGTAAATAGTGACAATTAAATTAATTGTATCTGATTGGCAGGGTGGGGACATTTTCAAACGCTGCCCTGTCTGGAAAGGAAGAATTGAGTATGGGTGAGGATAAGACAGCGAACAAAAAAAGAAAACATATTATGTCAAAAGCACAAATGAAAGTAATTATCAGTTGGGAATATGTTGGCACACAGACCGTTACCGAAACGTTTATTCCGATTATCTTCGAGGATATACGAAGGGAAATTGCCAAATATATTGCAACAATATACAAAACAAGAAAATGACTTTTTTATGACATTACAAGGAAAAAATTTTACAGAAAAAAAGAAGCTGGAGAAAAAATTCTTTCTCTTTGTAAAACAATTACAACTATAGAGCAATCACTTTCTATAGGGAATTACAAAGGTTTTGACATGAAATTAGGTTTTCAAGGAAAACATTTTGAAATTACACTAAAACAAGCAAACAATTATAAAATAGAATTAGGACAAGATGTTTTTGGAAATATCATAAGAATAAATAATGCCATAGAAAATATTCCTCATTTGTTAGAAAGGCAAAAAGAAAAGCTGACACAAATACATTTTTGCTCTTAGCCACGCCGAAGGCGTTTTGCAAATTTCAAAAAAATTTGCATTTGGGGTTTGGGGCATTCCCCAACAAGCGTGGAAAGGGATATCCCTTTCCCCTGCTTGCACTCGGTGTAGAATTATATTTGTATGCAGATTTTTAGTGATACCAATTATTTCTAATTTATTTTATTGGTTTAAAAAACAATCAAAAAGATTTTAATTATTTTTTTTAAAATAAAATTTTTAAGTTTGTAATCAACAGCATAATATGAAAAATAAAAAGCAAAAAAAATGTTGAAAGAAAGAAGTGAAAATGATATAGTATTAACATGGCGAAAGCCATAGAAAAGTACCCATGACAGGGTGGCTGCCTCCTACTTCTTAGTTTTTTACATTACATAGGAGAGGGGGTGACGTGTATGACTGCTTTTGAAATTATTTCAACGTTTATAGGTATATTAACTTTGTTATTTACCTTTGGCGGTTTTGTCATTGCGTTTCTTGCCTTTCTCGACAAGAGAGTAAAGCGAATAAGGTATAAATAGAAAAAGCCTTGTAAAATCAACATTTGCAAGGCTTAACTTTTTTGAAAATAATAAAATTGTTCTTTGTTTGTTCTTTATTTGATTTTAAATATATTTTGTAATGTATCGGCAGCTATTTCATCAGCCGTTTTAATAGCATGAGCATAAATACTAGCTGTAACAGATGTATTTGTATGTCCTAGCCGTTTTGATACTGTAGTAATATTAATACCATTTGCAATTAGCAAACTAGCATTTGTGTGCCTTAAAGAATGCAGTGTAATAGATGGTAGGTCATATTGTTGTAAAAAGTGCTTAAACCAAGAAGTAAGAGCAGCAGGATACATAGGCTTACCATTCCAATTAGGAAATACATAATTGTTATTGTGCCACTGGTCACCACATTGCAGACGCCTAATATTTTGTTCAGCCTTATGTTTTTTTAGTAGTTTTAGTGGTTCGTCTGCTACTTTAATGATACGGTTAGATGTAGCAGTTTTTGGGGTATCTTCAAAAAGTCCCTTATTTGCTGTATAAAGCACTTCCCTTTGTATGGTGATAACCTTATTGTTAAAATCAATATCGCTCCATTTTAGTCCTAATACTTCCCCCCTGCGCATACCAGTATAAATAAGCAATGTAAATAATGCTTGATACTGTAAAGGCTCATTAGCAAGGCAATCAAGCATATACAACGCTTGTTTTTCGTCAAGGTATTTCTTTTCCTTTGTGTCTATTTTAGGCGCTTTCAGCCTTTCACAAGGGTTAGAGGCAATTACTTGCCATTGTACAGCGGTAGAAAGTATTGACGATATTGCAATATGGTATGTTCTAATGGTACTAGACATTAATGTTGTTTTTTCTGTTTGATAGGTAAACAATTCATCTATATTGCAATTTAAAATATCTGCTATCTTTTGTGCTGTTTTATGGTATGTATTGTGGTGATTGCATATTTTGGATATGGTGGATATATGAAGTTTTGTAGCGTCTGCTAGGCGCTGGTAGGTGTAGCCTTTTTCTTTTAACAATGCTTTCAAATCAACTTTTATAGTATAAGCAGCGGTGTGCTTAATGCCTTCTTCTGCTAAATTATCATAAAAACGCATGATGTGTATGGGCTGTAACTTTTCAAGTGGTATATGTCCGATTGCCTGGTTAATTTGCTTTATTGTGTATCTTAGGCGGTATAGTGTGCTTTCTTTTAGCTGCTTTTCTGCATAATCAGTAAACCACTTTTCAGCAAAATCAGCAAAACGAATATTAGCGCTTAAATATAAGCCTTTTTTACATTTTTCTTCAAATAATACTGCTTGTCTTTGTACTTCCTTTTCCATCTGCTTTACTGTCATGCCTGCTTCTGGCTTCCATGTCATACTATGTACAATCTGCTTACCCTGCATATCATATCCACAAGATACACGAATTAAATAGCTGTTGCCTCTTTTTTTGATTGTAGCCATAAAAAAAAACCTCCTATTTTCTAAAATTGGGTATAGAAAAATAAGGGGTATTCTGATATACTTTTTTATGGTGATGGGTGTATCAGAATACCCCAATTTATATAAAATGTCCTTGTACTGGTAATACAGGGGCATTTTTTTATTTTAGCATTTGAAATACGTAAATTGAGCAAAAGCTAATGTATGTGTTCTATAAACACATCAATGTAGCTAAAATGGTAACCCCTTCACTTATTGGGAGGATACAAATATTGTTTGTAGTAGCTTTAAGGGGGATATAAAACAGCGCCCCCTTTTTTCTATTTTTGGAAAAAACCACTCGTACAAATAGTACGAGCCTTTGTTTATTTCCCCCAATTTTGGGGCAAGTATTTTCCGATTTGAAATCGGTAAATTGCATTGCTTCCTAAATTTAAAAAAACAAAGGGTTACGTTTTAAACGGATACCCTAAAATACAGTAGCCCTTAATGCTCAACATTGAATTGATGTCTAGGGCTGTAACAAATTGTTAGAGCTGTATAAGCATTGTTTAGAGTGCTATAGGGGGAGCAGAATACAACACCTCTTGTAGAATACAACGCCCCTTAATCCTTTATTGCTCTACAACAGTTGCTTTACTCAAATAATATAAGTCATCAGGGCAAACATCTTGCCCGTTTATCCATTCAACGGTATTACGGAAATAAGGGCTACCCCTTAACAACCACAAGCCGACTATATCCCCCTGCAGGTGTGTTTGTTAGTATTCAATGATATTAAGTATTTTAATTAATATCAGCTTTTTCATTTATAGTATTTTTATTATGTGCAGTTTCTTTTTTTATTAAAAGCAATTCCAATTTATCACGCAATGTACTTTCACAATCTGCTATAATATCGTTTATTTCATTTAAAGGCACAAAAAAATGATGTAATTCTTCACCTTTGTCAAGTGCAATAATTAGTTTATCATTTTCTAAAATATCAACATAATGAAAGCCTAAAGACTGTATGATATCTATAATATTGCTTAAATCTTGCCCCTTTGAACTTATCTTTTGAGGTTCGCTAGTTGCTCCTTTATATGCAGCTTTTTCAAAAGTGTCCCAATCCATTAAATAGGAAATATCAACATTAAGAATTTTACAAAGCTTTCTTAATATTTCAAAGCGTGGCTCTCTTTCACCTTTTTCCCATAATGAATAGGCAGCAGGAGAAGCATCTAATAGTTTAGCTAATTCTTTTTGAGTTAATCCTTTTTCTATTCGTATTTGTTTTAATTTGTTACTAAATGAGCTCATTTATATTTTTCACCTCTTAGTATAATATAATATAAAATTTACAAAACGTCAATAAAAAATAAAAAATAATCAACATTTTTTAAAAAAAGTATTGACAATCAACAAAATGTATATTACTATAAAGCCATAAATTAACAAAACGAAAAATAAAAATATACAAAATGTAAATTTTAAATACTAATGAAAGGAAGTGAAATGATATGAGGTTTGACGAAATCAAATTAGCTGTAGCAATGGCTAAAAAAGGGCTAAACCTTACAAGGCTATCACAAGAAAGTGGAGTATCAAGACAAACACTATCAATGGTGAAAGCTGGTAAACGTTGTAAAGTAGATATTGCTATTAAAATAGCCAAGGCATTAGACTGTGATGTCAAGGAACTACTAGAGAATTAACAGGCAATAAATTAGCTAAAAGTAAGCAACAAATGTCCAAGCAGTGTAATACAAATATAAAGCAAAGAGGTGAAGATATGATTGCAAGAGTAAGAAATATCAAACAAGCATATGAGTACATAAAACAGCAAGACAGCGAAACAGCATTGACAGAAAGTGCATTCAGACGAATTATAAAGAATGGTTTAATACCCACATTTACAATAGGTAGCAGAATATTATTAAAGTTAGATGATGTAGACAAGTTTTTACAAGATGTAACTGGGAATGTGGCAAAAGCAGAAAAGGGCATTAGAAAGCAGGAGGTGTAATCATTGCAAGCAATGAAAAGATATTCTAACTGGGTATGTCACAGAAACAAAATACCCATAGACCCCAAAACGGGTAATACTGCAAAAAGTAATGATAGTACAACATGGGGAACATATCAGCAAGCAAAATCATTTATGGAGAAAGACAGGAGTATAAGCGGTTTAGGCTTTATGTTTAGCGACTCCCCTTATGTAGGCATAGATATAGACCATTGTGTGGATGTACAAGGTATGATGTCAAATTTAGCATTAGGCATAGTATCTAAATTTCAAAGTTATACAGAAATTAGCCCTAGTGGTACAGGTATACACATTATATGCAAGGGGAAATTACCAGGAGCAGGAAGAAAAAACAGCGATTTAGGTTTAGAGATGTATGACAGTGGCAGATATTTTACTGTTACAGAAAATGTATTAAAAGGTTATACCATGATAGGGGAAAGGCAGCAGGAAATTGACGAGCTTTATCAAAAGCACTTTAGTACAAAAAAGTACGAAACTTCAAAACAACAAATATTACAACCTGCAATCTGTTTAGATGATAATAAAATAATAGATATGGCTGGTAGAAGTAAAGACGGTAGAAAGTTTTTAGATTTGTATAGCGGTAATTGGCAGGGATATTACAAAAGTCAATCAGAGGCGGACATCGCATTTTGTAATATGTTAGCATTTTGGACAGGGCATGACTTTGACCAGATGGATAGGATATTTAGAGTAAGTGGCTTAATGCGTGAGAAATGGACAGAAAAGCACGGTATCAATACATATGGAGATATGACTATTACAAAAGCTATAGACGATTGTAATAATGTATATGAGCCATCAACAACAAGGGACTTTAATCATGTAGGGGTAAAGCAGCAAGAACAACAACCACAATCTACACCAGTACAACAAGAGCCAAAATCAGACCATTCTCTTGACAGATTCCATAAATTCAATAGCAAAGGGCAAATAACAGGTGTGTTTGATGTGGAAATAGTAGACTATATCATAAGTACAGAAAACATTATAAAAGTAGCTGATGTAGTATATCTGTATCATAATGGTGTTTATGAAGAGGATAGAAAAGGCGAAATATTGAAGTACAAAATACAAAGTCTGATATATAGAGATTTTCAAAATTCACGTACTATCAATAGGATATATGATTTATTATTGATACAGCCATCTATTAAAAAGCAGTATGGAGAGTTGAATCAATTCCCTGCTTACTGGGTTAACTTTAAAAATGGTATGTTAAATGTAAAAACAATGGAATTATTACCACATTCACCAGAATATTTTAGTATGAATCAGATACCACATAATTTTACAAGTCTTACAAAGGCAGATTTAGAAAGATTTCCATACTCTCAACAGTTTTTAAAAACATCTTTTGATGTGCAGGATATTGAAACAGTTTTTCAATATATGGGGGTATGCTTAACACATACAATATTATATCAAGTATTTTTACTATTATTGGGGGAAGGTGCGAACGGTAAGAGTCTTTTAATTGAAATGTTTCATGCTGTAATAGGAGAGAAAAATATATCAAATCTATCTATGGATAAGCTGACACAAAGGTTTTTCTCTTCTCAACTGTTTTTAAAGTTAATTAATACTTGTGCTGATATTCCTAAAATCAATATAGATGACGATGCAGAACTCAAAAAGATTATAGGAGGTGACAGCATACAGGCAGAATTTAAAGGGAAAGATAGTTTCAGTTTTAAGCCATATGCGAAATTGCTTTTTAGTGCAAACAGATTTCCTCATGTTGATGATAAATCAGATGGATTTAGAAGGCGTTTGCGAGTGATTGAAATGAATAAAAAGCCACAAAATAAAGATATTCATTTAAAAGAAAAAATGTTAAAAGAAATTGATTTCTGGATATTTACAGCAGTACAGGGATTGCGTAAAGTATTAGACAATCATGATATACACGAAAGTGACAACAGCAAAAGAGTAAAAGAAACGATATATAAAAATGGTGATAGTGTATACTCATTCATTGCGGATTGCTTACAACCACAGCAAGGGCATAATATCAAGCGTGCTGAAATGTTTCGGGAGTATGATAAGTATTGTCAATATTACGAAAGGGCAAGAGTCAGAAAAAGAACATTTTTTGATGAAATGAAAGCAAAAGGCTTTGAAACAAAAAGGAGTACAAAAGATGGCTATATTTATGAAAATTATGCTTTTATGATTTGGGAAGATGAAAATGATATTTTTTTACCAAATAATGATATGTGATACTATAATCAGATAAATTTATGACAAAAAATTTTTTAAAAACTATCATAAACCAAGTTTTATATGCTAAATTTTCATTTTAATTCTATTACTATAGTGAAAATTTATGATAAAAATGATACTTTTATGATAGAAAAATGATAAAAAAATTTTAAAACTGTCATAGCAGAAAGTCAGTAATATCAAGGTTTTTATATATTTTATGATAAAAATGATAAAAAATATTAAAGTTAATAAGAAAAATAAAAAAAATATATATATGTGTGTGTGTAAAGGAATAGCCAAAAAATTTGTCATTTTTGTCATTTTTGTCATAAGCGAAAATCAGTTATTAAAGTGTGGATATAAAAGAAAGGGGTGTTATCGTATGAAATATTATTTTTACCGACTGCTTGGAGCAGCGGGCATAAATGTAAGAAATTTTATTGTTGATTATTATAATGAAGCAGGACAACCTTGTCATAAGAATGTACAGCTATTATATAATATGTGTCACAATGATGATGATGTAATAAAACACATCAAGCAAACATTTTCAGAAAAACATTACAAAGTTTACAGTATTATTGAAGTAGTTGGACAACTTTCACTACAGGAAGTAGAGGACGTTGCAATGGTAAGGGTAACAAAAAGTGATATATATTTCCGTATGGTGTATATGGATAAAAAGCAATGGGCAAAAGCAAATAAAAGATAATAGTATAAACAAGAAAAAGGAGTTGCTATAGTATGAGTAAATTAGACATGACAAGTAAATTATATTGGAAATTATTCAATATTATGAGAATGCTAAACAAAGCAAAGGCTGCAAATGACGCATTATACGATAATTATTTTGGTGAGGAATGTGTGAAAAGTTCTCGTATTATAACAGATTTTGAAAAGGCATACGATTTACATAGTATTGTTATAGACTATATTGAACAGAGTTGTAAAGAACTAGATAAGATATTAAATGATTGAAAGGAACTATTGTAGTATGAATAAAAAAACAAAAAAATTCCCCTTTGCCTACCAAGCAAAAAAAGGGGAAAACATCAACCACTTATAGTATAAGGGGGAAAAAGTAAAATGTCAATCAAAATTAATGCAAGTTTTACAGATGACAGTGAAAAGGAGATACTTGTTAGAATGTTTAAGCCTCTTGTAAGGGCTGGACATAAATGCAAAATTGTAAAAGGAGAACAATACAACCATATATATATCATGAAAAAAAAGAAGAAATAACTTGAATGTGCTGTCTATTCGTGATATAATAATATAAAATAAATAGTATAGAAAAGTACCGCAGTATCATTTTGATAATGTAAGCTAATAAAGGCATGGGAAAATATAGAGTAAAATCTCTATTGACCTATGCCTTTTTATTTTTAGTCATTTTTTAGTTTGCAATATTCTAAACGAGGGGCGGAATATATCCGCTCCTATGTTCTTAAAATAGCCAATCCATGGCGTAAAACAGGAGGTAATATAATGAATATACAATTACAATATTTTGCAGAATGTACAGAAGAAATAACACAGCCAGAAGGCGAAAAAACATTCACACAAGAAGAATTGAACCGCATTGTCAGCAAAAGGCTTGCAGAAGAAAAGCAAAAAAATGAAACAGATATAGCAAAAAGAGAGGCTGAACTCAATAAAAGAGAATTTCAGTTACAAGCGAAGGAACTATTAAAAAAGAATGATTTACCAGATACATTACTTGATGTGTTAAAAGGTGATGACATAGAAACATTAAATAAAAGTATTATCTCACTAAATGCCTATATCAATGAAAAATTTAAAATTACAACACGCATAGAAGGAGCTGTCAGTGGTGCAGGGAGAACAACAATATTTGGTGATAGTGATAAAATAAGAAGTGCTATGGGATTATGATAGGGGGATAATATGGCTATAGAATTAGTAAGTAAGTTTTTACCATATGTGGATGAAATATTCACAAAAGAAAGTAAAAAGTCTCTTGTTACGAATAGGGATTTTAGTTGGACAGGTGCACATAGTATAAAGGTTTATAAAGTATCTGTATCTAATATGAATGATTATAATAGAGATGGAGCAGACAACGGCAACTGGTCAAGATATGGGGCAGTAGAAGGCTTGGACGCTGTTACACAAGAAATGATATTGAAGAAAGACCGTTCATTTACATTTATTATTGATAAGTTGGATACAGACGAAACAGCGCATCAGCTTGAAGGCGCTTCAGCTTTAGCTAGACAAATTAGACAAGTTGTAATACCAGAAGTAGACGCTTATACATATGATGTTATGTGTCAAAATGCAGGTATTACAGCAACAGTAGCATTAACAGCAAGTAATATATATGGTGAAATTGTAAAGGCTACCACAGCTTTAGATAATGCAGAAGTACCAGAAACAGGCAGAAGCATTATTGTAACACCTTCTGTTTATCAGCTTATGAAGCAAAGCAAAGAAATTACTATGGAAACAAATATCGGCAATGATTTAAGGTTGAAGGGTGTTATTTCCAATATTGATGGCTGTAATGTAATTAAGGTTTCTGCTAATAGAGTTCCAGAAGGTTTTGGCTTTATGATGTGTCATAGTGTTGCTACTGTTGCACCTACAAAGCTGGAGGATTACAAGTTACACCAAGACCCTCCAGGTATTAGTGGTGTATTAGTAGAGGGACGTATTTGTTACGACGCTTTTGTATTGGATAATAAAGCAAAAGCAATATACTATTTGAATCAATCTTAATGTTAGATGTATGAAATGACTTAGTGTAATGCTAGGTCATTTTTATTATCAATATGGAGGTGTAGCTCTATGGAGGCAAAGGAATATTTGCAGCAACTTCAAAATATAGATATTATTATAAAACAAAGACAACAACAATTAAAGGAATTAAATATAATCATCAATAATGGCGCATTAGGAAGCATAGATTATACAAGGGAAAAGGTACAGACTAGTCCATCAAGCGAAGCTGTTTTTGAAAAAATGATGGATAAATTACTTGATTTGCAAAATGAAGTCAATCAATATATTATAGATTATTTTGTAATAAAAAATAATATTATTAAACAAATACAATCTCTGGAAAGGCGGAAGTATATAGATATATTATATAAAAGATATGTGGAATTTAAAAAGTTAGATGTAATTGCTAATGAGATGTGCTATGCATATGCCCATATAAGAAAAATACACGGACAAGCACTAAAGTGTTTTAAACAAAAATTCTTAATAAAACCTGAAAAAACCTGAAATGAAAATAAAATATAAAATGTTGAGAAATGTTGAAACGAAAATATATTATAATTGGAAAAGGTTTACATATAAAAGCGAATTGGTGAAATAGAACATAGATAATGTAATTAGTGTGGTTGTTCATTATTTGTTCTTTGCTTGTTCATTATAACTTGAGGTCGTTTTGCATATTTTAAAATGGATTGACTGAAAATGTAGTAAAATCAATGGTTTGAGGTCGCTTGAATTTGTTTGAAACTGTTTGAAATAGAAATTATCCTTTCGACAAGAGAAATAAGCATTAAAAATGCCTATCCTGTCTAGCCCACAGGATAGGCGGTGTCCATAAGGACATTTAACTCATCGGTGGCATCCACTTTTGGAGTGGGTGCTTTTCTTTTTTTATTGTAGCATATATTTTTTTAAAAAGCAATTAAAAATTTTTTCTATATTTCTTATTGAGGTGGTTCTTGTTCTTGAAAACTGGATTGCGGATAATTACATACTTCTTTTATTAATTTTTCTATCATTTTTAAATCTTTAAAACTCATTACACTTAAATTATTTTTAAGTGTAATGCTAAATAAATCATCTAAATTATTTTGACCTATTTTTGCATTTTGAGAGCCAATTAGTACATCTTCAAATAAATCGTCAAAAGAAATATTGAACACTTCCATAATTTTATAAGCTGTATCCATACTGATAAATTTTTTACCTTTTTCCATTTTTGTAATATTGCTTTGGTCTACACCAATTTTTATTCCTAAATCTTTTTGTGTCCATTTTTTACTTTCTCTTAATGTCTTTATTTTATTACCAAATAATTCTTTATCTATTTCCATGATTTAATTCCTGCCTTCATTGATAATGTTGATGATATTAAGTAAAGATTTTTTCTGTTTTTCATTTAGATGGAGGGAATTAACATAGTAAAGTATTTCTTGTATTTTTATATTTTTAGGAATAATTTTATTTTTTGAATCTTTATTTAGGCATTCTTCTAGTGTTAAATGAAAAACATTTAATATATTAATTACTGTTGTAACAGAAGGCTTTGAAACTCCTCTTTCAATATCACCTAAATATTTGTATGCAATCCCAATTTTTTCAGCAAGCACTTCCTGAGAGTATCCTAACTTTTCTCTATAAAATTTAATACTTTTTGAAAAATTTATATAATCAAACATAAAAAGCACCTCATAAAAAATTAAAAAAATCTTATTGTAAAAATTTTAATTTAGGGTTATAATGATTAAAACCTGTTTTAATTCATAATTAAGTCATTAAAAATTGCATATTCAAAAAAGTAGCCATAAACTAAATTTAAGATTTCCTTTCTAAAAGAAATTGATACAGAATATGAAATAAAAATATTAGGATTAAAATTTATAATTTATAAATAAGGAGAATAAAGTGTTTAAAGAAAAGACAAAAGAGAAGATTAAAGAGAAGATTGAAGATAGAAAAAAAAAGGCACGAATCAGAAAAAGAGCTGAAGAACTATGGGAATGGGTTTTCTCTCCAGAATTTGATGAAGATGTGAAAACTGCTTCCGAAGAATTTACTGAAAAAGAATTAAAAGAAATAGAAGAAAGCAAATATTTGACAAAAGGCGAAGTATCCGATAATTATAAAACAGTATTATGGGAAGAATTTAAAAAGTATTATTTGCCAATAGCAGAAGATTATAAAAAGAAAATTTCTAAAGAACAACAAAAGAAATTAAAGAAATTTCAAAAACAAATTAAAAAGGTACAAAAAAGAAAATACTAGAAAAAATTTTTGAAATAATATTCATTAAAAAATATAAAAAAATAAAAAATACTTATACTTATTTTTATGGTTTTACAAATAAGTACAAGTATTTTTTATTAAAAAATTTCTTATTTAACAATAATAGAAATGAGCTTATCATATAATTCTAATTGTCCTGGCGTTAAAGATGGTAGTTCATTTAAAATAGCATTTGCTATAGGAAATTTACTACCTGGATATTCTATATTTGTATCAGCTAACACATCAAGAGGAACTTCCAACACTTTAGCAATATTACAAATGTTTTTCATACTAATAGAACTATTTTCAGACCCACTACCACATTCTATTTCACTCAAATAACTAGTAGACATTCCTACAGCCTCTGCTAGTTGTTTTTGTGTCAAACGTTTTTGTTGGCGATAAAATGCAATTTGTCTTCCTACTACAACTTTGTTATAATCAATCATAATTATTGCACATCCCTATTTTTTATTAAAAGTAATATATCATAACACTTGTTAATTAAAGATAAATTATCAATTTCTTTAATATTCGATATAATATTTAACTTTATTATATCTACATCATCATTTATTCTCTCTGAAAGCAATTCACTTAAATTAACATGAAGTGCATTAGCAATAGATATAACAGCCTTAAAATTAGGAATCGCTCTCCCACTTTCTATATTACAATAGTATTGATAATAAATATTTGCTTGAATAGACATTTGATACTTATTATACCCCTTTGCTTTTCTTAAGGCTGTTAATTTTTTACAGAATAACTCATAGTCAAACATAATAAATGATTCCTTACTATATGAAATAATACAATTTATTTATAAAAATTAATTATTTTTTTAAATTATGTTTTTGTTGCTGATTCACAGATAGACGATAATTTTCTAAAAAATCTATGATAGCCTGAAAATGAGATAGATTCATTACTTTTAAAAGATTTAAAAGTTTCTCAGTATCATTTTTACATAATCTTTTTAATTCATAATAAATTTCTTTTGCATCAACAGGATTAGAAAGTTCGTAATCAAAAAATTCCATTGGAGTAACATGAAAATACTCACAAATTTCTAAAAAGCTTTCCATAGTTGGCAAGGACGCACCAGAAACAATATTATGAATATATCCATGTCCTCGTCCCATATCTAAGCTCATTTCTCTTTCAGAAACATTTTTCTGTAATCTAAGTTGTGTAATTCTTTCCCGAATAAAATTGCCATCTATTCTATCATTGAAATTCATACGAAACACCTCTTAATTATTATAGAATATGTTTTATTAGATTTATCCTATAATAAAGGATATTTTTATAATTTATAATTGAAATTTCCTTAAAAAAATGATATAATACTATTATATGTAACATAAATTAAAATTGATTTTTATAAATGGAGGTAGCTTTTATTGGATTTTAAAACAAGATTGAAGGAACTAAGAAAAGAGAGAAAAATCACACAAGCAAAATTGGCTTCTAAGCTAAATTATGGATATACTGCCATCGCAAATTATGAAAGTGGAAAAAATCAGCCTAATATAAGTGATTTAATGAAATTAGCAAACTTTTTACAAGTATCAGTTGATTATTTAATCGGAAATTCTAATGTACGATATAAAGCAGAAAAAGACATATGGAAAGAAGCAATCAAAAAAAATCTAAAACGATATGATATTTTTTTAGATTATTCTGATATGATATTTTTGGAAATGCTATATTATAAAACAAATGAATTTATGATTTGTAAAAAGCTAACAGTAGACAGTATAACAGCAGACAATATAGATGAAGTACTTAAAAAAATATTAGAAAATTGTCTACAGTCTTTTTCTACCTCTCTTTTTCTTTTGATAAACAATAAGCCATATTATGAAATCAGTAAAAAAATGATAGCAAAGGAACTTAGCATAATGTAATGAATATCGTTATATTTGAGGATAATCATAAAATGCAAATGCTTTGTAAAAAGCTAATTGATGAATTTAACAAAATTTATGCTGCGGATTTTTTTATAAAATTGGTATCAGATGACCCATTTTTAATAAAAAATTTTATATTGCAAAAAAGCAGTTTCGATATTTTTCTGTTAGACATTTTAATTGATAATGAAACAGAGGGCATTTCATTAGCAAAGACAATTCATGAAAAAAACCCAAGAGATAAAATCATATTTATGACAATGTATACTGAATATATAAAGTACAACACAGAATTGAAACTTATCGCATATAACGTTATTTATAAATCTAAAAAACATTTTAAAACAGAATTGTTTCAAACATTACAATCTATTATGATGGATTTTTCTAAAAATTCTTTTTATTGCTACAATCATATGTTAGGGCATAATCGCATTTTATATCAAGACATTTACTTTTTTGAAAGATTAAAGAATAGTAAAAAGATATGTTTAGAGTATAGTAATGGTATGATTACATTTATGGGTAGTTTAGTTAAAGTGATGAAAGTATTAGATGATAGATTTTTACGTTGTCATGCAAGTTATATTGTAAACAAACATAAAATCAAACGAATTGATATTCGAACAAAACAAATATTTTTAGAAAATAACAGAGTTTGCTACTATTCCTACTTACACAAAAAGGAGTTAGAACAATGGATAAAACCACAGCAATAAATTGTTTCGTGCAAGCGGTTGTTCTAAGTATATTGTTTTCCCATTATGACATAAAAAAAAGAGCTGTTTTTATTTCCTGTTTTGGCATAGACCTATTTTTTAATTTCATTTTCTATCGTTATGCCTTTTTATCATTATACTGCATGATACCTATTATAGTTTTATTGATGTATCAAAAAAGAAAGGAACTTCAAAAAAGTATTTTATCTGTATTGTTTATTTTCAATTTATTTGTTATAGATATATTATTTTTTGGTAGCATATTATTTTTATGCTTTCATAAAGTAACAGAATATTATCATTCTATTGCTTATAATACATACTACATATGTGTACTATTATTATTAAGTGTATTCCTGATAAAATATCAAAATGGTCGTGTTTTACAGATAGAATTAAAAAGTAGAAAAGGAATTATTATAATCAATATTTTTCTAATGTGTTTTTTCATTTTTACTACATTGTTGTTGCCTATATTACTATATGATATAAAACAAGAAAACTATGCTGTTATTTGCATTTTCTTTGTTATTTGTATTGTTGGCTTATATATTGCAGTATGTTATATCAAAAAACTAGAAACGATATGCTATGACTATGAATTGAAAAATCAATTTTATAAAATAGAAAAAAATCGTTTTGATGAAATTATAAGATTAAAACATTATTTTGTTAGACTGTTAAGGTATTGTAATAAATATTTAGAAACAAATGATATAGAAAGTTTTAAATCAGCATTAGAAAAAAATATACTTCCTGTTCAAAAATCTCTTTCAGAACAAAAAACAAAAGAAATGATTCGTTTTATTAGCAACCCCTTATTAAAAGATTTACTTTTGCAATGTGCTTCTGATGCAGAACAATATCATATTGATTTTAGATTAGAGTTAGACCAACCTATATTAAATATAGGTATGGATGAGCTAGATTTATTTAAAATATTAAATATTTATATAGAAAATGCTTTAGAAGAAACCGCAAATCAAAAAAATGGATTGATTCATATACTCATTACAAAAATGCAGGACAAGTTGATTTTTAAAATTAGTAATTCGCTTCATTCAAATCATGTAAAGATACAAAAACAATCTTTTGGGAAAGGATTATACATTGCTAAAGAAATTGTAGGGAAATATCCTAATGTAAATATTGCAACAAATATAATTGATGAAGTGTATATTCAAATGGTAGAAATTGGAGGTGTTTATGATAAAAATAATCATTGATAAAATATCTAATTTTTTTATAGAAGGATTAGAAAATAAAACACCTCAGCAATGTATTGCAGTGAAAAATGGTGTAGAAATATTGCTTTTGAATTTACCTAAAACAGTTTTATTATTTTTAATTGCTTATTGGATGAATATGTTATTTCCAGTTATTGTTTGTATGTGTGCTTATGGTGCATTGAGAATGTATTCTTTTGGTATTCACCTTTCTCATGATATAAGTTGTGCAGCATGGGGTTTTCTAATTTATATAGGAGGTACTTATTTCGCATTACATATCAATATATATCATGTTGTAAGAATAGCCACATATATAATATGTTTTTTGTTGTTATTGAAATATGCACCAGCAGGTATGAAGCCAAGACCGATTGGAGCAAAACAATATATTCCATTAAAAGCAATGACTATATTGATATTGATGATATTAATTGCTGTTTCTACTGTATTACAAATATTTCATAAAACAGTATATGCTAATATTATTTTAATTGCAATCATATCTCAAACAATCAATATATTACCATTTACTTATAAAATTTTTGAAAAGGAGTGGTTAGAATGTTTAAAAGATTAAAAGAAAAAATACAGCAAAAAAACATTATACTGCACATAAAAACCGCAGTACAAATATATGGCGTTATGTTCTTAATATATTTGTCTACTAATTTAGCTATAACAAGAAGTGTTCGCCCTTTTTGGCATAGGGATTGTGATGAAATATCAGATATTGCACTGGAAAAAATTAAATCAAATAAGGGAACTTTTTTATTTCGATTTTTAAACAAATGATAAAAATAAAAGGAGATATGATATAAATATGTCAAAAAGAAAATTTGATATTGTTTGTAAAGAACTAGCATTAGAGTACGACACTTCTGCTAGAAAAGTAAAACAAGAAATGAAAATAGCTATTGAAACCGCTTTTAAAAATCCTACAACAGAACAAAAAGCGTTTCAAGATACTATTCCAAGAAAAGGAAAAATGCCAACTTATGAAGAAGTTATAGATTTTATCATTCAAAATATAAAATAATTTAAGTAAATTAAAAATAATGTTATGAAAAAATTAAGTAGAATAGTATAAATTACTATTCTATTTTTTTGTATTTTATTGTCACAAATTATAAAAAATTTATATTCTTTCACAATATATGGTATATTATATAAAATAAATCGAAATTATTAAAAATAATTGTTTTTTATAGTAAAAAATAAATTATTTTTTATAATATTAACGCAATTTTATGGATTATAAAATATATATTATATCAAAATGTGTCAAATAAAAAGAATAAACTATATTTACTTTAATAAAAACAGAAGTAAAAACAAAAGACAAGTAAATTTTATGCTTTACCTGTCTTTTTTTTTATTAAAAAAACACTGTCGTTCTCCACCTATACAAATTTGAGTTCAGAAAAAATTCAAAATTTGGAGGGTAAGAGAATGAAAATTAAAATGAAAGATATTAATGGAAAAATGATTACTGTTGAAGTATCAGAAGAAGTTTATGCAGTTTTGCAGGAAGAAAGCAAAGAGCAAGAACACCAAAGATACGAAAGAAGAAAACATATTGATGATAGAGAATTGAGTGATTACATAGTACATCAGAAAAGAGTAGCTGAAAATTTGGAGGACTACTGCATCAATAGAGAGCAGTTAAAAGAAATTCAGAAAATTGTAAGCACTTGCACACAAACACAACAAAGAAGATTTTACTTAAACCGCATTTGTGGTTATAGCTATACGGAAATTGCAAAAATGGAAAAGTGCGGAGTTAGCCGTGTTATCAATTCCGTTGTAAGCGTTGAAAAAAAGTTAAAAAAATTTTTTTAAAATGGGGGTAAAAAAAGGCGAGAAGTTACCTATATAGTAAGAAGGTTTTTCGTGATACCTTTTTACTGTACCTTGAAAAACAATAGAGAACTATTTATATCAGTATACAAATGATTTCTAGTATGAATGCAAACTTGCCATGATAATACAATAAAAAGGAAAGGAGGAAAATAGAAAAGTATTGGAGCGATTTCATAAATTTTAGAAAGTCACTATTGTGTACCTCGCATTGTAAAGGAGGGATACTGCGAATATCGTGTGCAGACTTGTCAACTGTATGATACACGTATCGGTGGTATTTGTGACAGCTTTTTAGCAGTTTGTATATTCCGTACTGGGAAATGAGCCAGAAATATAATCCTGTTATATTAGAATACAGTACAAAAGAAAAAATTTTTAAAATACATTAAAGCATAT
>JBCLQL010000006.1:0-225988 GCA_041223565.1 Lachnospiraceae bacterium 46-61 | reverse complement strand
TGATATATTTTATCATCACTCTTTTTATTTGTCAAGCACTTTTTTTACTTTTTTTCATTTTATTTTTTTGTGCTTGTTTTTTCTGACTACGAATATATATTATACACTTTTTTCATAGCTTGTCAACACTTTTTTTACTTTTTTTATTTTTTTTAATAATTACATTATTCAAACAATACAAAACTATTATAGCATCACTGTTAACAAAATAATTACTATATTTTAAATACAGCTTTTACTTCATTTATTAAACGACTTTTTGTTTCATATTCATCAATATTGGAACTATCAATTTCTCCTTCATAAATTATAAATATAATATTTTCTTTTTTTAATCCTGAAATTTTTACTACTTCTTTCTTTAGCTCAGTATCCCATTTTTCAGCTACCACATAAATGCTATTTTTTTCTGTTCTTAAGCCCATTTCAAGCACATTTAAATCCTTATGTAATTTAGCATCAACAACTTTATCTAATGCTTCTTCCAATTCTCCGATTGTATAATTTGCAGTTTCAAATATGATATGGTCTATTTCAATACCTAAAAACTCAGACATCTTTTTCATTGACACTTCGTTCCATTCTTTTGCTATTATTATAAGGCTATTCTGACGGATATCAACTTTCCAACGTATTAATTCTGGTTTTTCATCAAATTCAAATTCTTTCCATGCATAATGACCATTCTCATTTAATTCCAAATTTCCTATACGATGTGTCGCTTCTTCCAATTCTCTATATGTATAAACTGCACCACCTTCAAACACTGTTTCAGAATTCAATGCATTTACAGCAGATGCTTTTTTATTCAGTTCTTGTAATAATAACAGCAAATCTTTTCCTTCTGGCGTTGTATCTACAATTTTTATATGTAAAGCACCACCACTTTCAATATCATAATAATATCCACCATAATATTTATAAGGAATTTCTGGCAAAAATGCTCCAAAATATTTCATTGAGTCATCATACTGATTGTTATTTGATAAATTATCATCATTATAAGCAAATACCGACATCAGCATAAATAAAGATAATATTAATGTTAAAATAAACGAAACATAATATTTTTTCATAAAATCCCTCCTTGAAAAAGTATATCATATTATTCCATCTAATGCAAAAAATCCCTCATGATTTTTAAAAATCACAAGAGATTTTTTTGTTAGACTTCTACGTCCAAGAATGAATGAAAGATTTTATAAAATAATTGTCATAGTAACAACTACTTCCAATTATTTTTTTCTTGGAAAACTAATTTCTGCCTGTGCTGCTGCCAATCTAGCAATAGGTACACGGAATGGTGAGCAAGAAACATAGTCCAAGCCAATCATATGGCAGAATTCAACAGAAGATGGATCTCCACCATGTTCGCCACAAATACCTAAATGAATGTCAGGACGTACAGGTTTTGCTTTTTCTACTGCCATTTGCATTAATAATCCAACGCCTGTTCTGTCCAATCTTGCAGTTGGGTCACATTCGTAAATATTTTTATCAATATAATCAGCCAAAATTTTACCAGCATCATCACGAGATAAACCATATGTCATCTGTGTCAAGTCATTTGTACCAAATGAGAAGAATTCTGCTTCAGATGCAATTTGGTCAGCTGTCAAAGCTGCACGAGGAATTTCAATCATTGTACCAACAAGGTATTTAAGAGTTTTTCCCTTTTCTTCCATAACTTTATTTGCTGTTTTTACAACAACTTCTTTTACATATTTCAATTCTTTGATTTCACCAATCAAAGGAATCATAATTTCAGGTACAATCTCAATACCTTTTTCTGTAGAAACTTCAATAGCAGCTTCAATAATTGCTCTTGTTTGCATTTCTGCAATTTCAGGATAGCTTACTGCTAAACGGCATCCACGATGTCCCATCATAGGGTTCAATTCATGAAGACCTCTAGCTTTAATTTTCAATTCTTCTACAGTTTTGCCTGTTTCTTTTGCTAATATTTCAAACTCTTCATCTGTATTTGGCATAAATTCATGTAAAGGTGGGTCAAGAAGACGAATAGTTACTGGTCTTTCTCCCATAGCTTCATAAATGCCTTTAAAGTCATCTTTCTGGAATGGTTCAATACCAGAAAGTGCTTTTACTCTTTCTTCTACACTATCAGAAAGAATCATTTTTCTAAATTTCATAATTCTTTCGCCTTCAAAGAACATATGCTCTGTTCTTGTTAAGCCAATACCTTCTGCACCAAAATCAATAGCAACTTTTGCATCTTTTGGTGTATCAGCATTTGTTCTTACTTTCAAACTTCTCTTTTCATCTGCCCATTTCATAAATGTAGCAAAGTCACCAGAGATTTCAGGGTCTACTGTTGGAATATCTTCGTTATAAATATTACCTGTGGAACCATCTAATGAAATATAGTCGCCTTCTTTAATTGTTGCACCACCCAATGTGAATGTTTTTTCTGCTTCATTCATACGGATTTCTTCACAACCAGATACACAGCAAGTACCCATACCACGAGCTACAACAGCTGCATGAGATGTCATACCACCACGAACTGTCAATATACCTTGTGCTGCAACCATACCTTCAATATCTTCTGGAGATGTTTCCAAACGAACAAGTATTACTCTTTCGCCTGTTTCAGCATGTACCTTTGCATCTTCTGCTGTAAAGTAAACTTTACCAGCAGCAGCACCAGGAGAAGCTGGCAAACCTTTACCGATTGCTTTCGCAGCTTTTAATGCTTTTTGGTCAAAAGCAGGGTGCAAAATTTGGTCAAGTTGTTTTGGTTCTACTTTCATTAATGCTTCATCTGTTGTAATAAGTCCTTCATTTACTAAGTCAACAGCAATTTTCAATGCTGCATTTGCAGTTCTTTTGCCGTTTCTTGTTTGCAAGAAATATAATTTACCTTCTTCAACTGTAAATTCCATATCCTGCATATCTTTGTAATGGTTTTCCAATTTATTTGCAAGTTCCATAAATTGATTATATACTTCAGGCATATCTTGTTCCAATTGTGCAATTGGTTTTGGTGTACGAACACCAGCAACAACGTCTTCACCTTGTGCATTTACAAGATATTCACCAAGCATTGCTTTTTCACCAGTTGCTGCATTTCTTGTAAATGCAACACCTGTACCAGATGTATCACCTTTGTTACCAAATACCATCATTTGTACGTTTACAGCAGTACCCCAGCTATAAGGAATATCATTCATTCTTCTGTATACAAATGCTCTAGGGTTATCCCAAGAACGGAATACCGCTTTTGCAGCTTCAAGCATTTGTTCCTTAGGGTCTTGTGGGAAATCTTTTCCTTGGTCTTCTTTGTAAAGTTCTTTAAATTTTTCTGCGATTTCTTTCAAATGGTCTGCTGATAAATCAGTATCATATTTTGCGCCAACATTTTCTTTATATTCATCTAATAATCTTTCAAATTTTGATTTGGATACACCAATAACAACGTCAGCAAACATCATAATAAATCTTCTATAAGAGTCATATGCAAATCTTTCATTGTTTGTTTTCTTTGCAAGAGCTTTTACAGAAACGTCATTCAAACCTAAGTTTAAAACAGTGTCCATCATACCAGGCATAGAAGCTCTAGCACCAGAACGTACAGATACTAACAATGGGTCTTCAGGGTCGCCTAATTTTTTTCCAGCGATTTCTTCTAATTTTTTAAGAGCTTCTTCAATTTGTTCAATCATTTCAGGTGTAAATTTTTTTCCACCTTCATTATATTCTGTACAAGCTTCTGTTGTAATTGTAAAACCTTGAGGAACTGGCAGTCCCAAATTTGTCATTTCGGCTAAGTTCGCACCTTTACCACCTAACAGGTTTCTCATGGTAGCGTTTCCTTCGCTAAACATATACACATATTTTTTGCCCATGTTAAAAATACCTCCTAACAATAAATTCATCATAAGTGAGTTAGAATAAAGTTTAAAACAAATTACATTGTTTTATTGTAATAAACTGTTGTCCATTCACACTGTCTTAATTAATATACCACTTTTTAGCAAAAAGTACAACAAATTATTTCAATTTTTTATATTCTATTTTTTAACAAAATATTTCTTATTTTTTTCTATTTCATTATGCGACAATACAAATTATAAAAATAAAATTTTTTATACATTATGCACTGTATATTGATTAAAATTCCATTTTTTGTTTTAAGTATTCCACTAACTGATTAATTTTTACTCTTTCCTGTTTCATAGTATCTCTATCTCTTATTGTTACTGCATTATCTTCTAATGAATCGAAATCAAATGTAATACAGAAAGGTGTACCAATTTCATCTTGTCTTCTGTAACGCTTTCCAATACTACCTGCATCATCATAATCACAATGAAATTCTTTTAATAACATTGCATAAACTTCTTCTGCCTGTTCTGATAATTTTTTAGAAAGAGGCAAAACTGCTGCTTTAATTGGTGCAATTGCTGGGTGAAAATGCAATACAGTTCTAGTATCTCCATCTTCTAATGTTTCTTCATCATAAGCATTACATAAAAATGCTAGCGTCATTCTATCTGCGCCCAATGATGGCTCAATACAATATGGTATATATTTTTTGTCTTCTTCTTGGTCAAAATATGTCATATCCTGTCCAGATACATTCTGATGACAAGTTAAGTCAAAGTCTGTTCTATCTGCAATGCCCCAAAGTTCACCCCAACCAAATGGGAACAAAAATTCAATATCTGTTGTAGCATTACTGTAATGAGAAAGTTCTTCTTTTTCATGGTCACGCAAGCGGATATTCTCTTCTTTAATATTTAAATGTAACAACCATTCTTTGCAGTATTTTCTCCAATATTCAAACCATTCTAAATCTGTACCCGGTTTACAGAAAAACTCTAATTCCATTTGTTCAAATTCTCTTGTTCTAAATGTAAAATTACCTGGTGTAATTTCATTTCTAAATGATTTACCTACCTGTCCAATACCAAAAGGTAATTTTTTTCTTGTTGTTCTTTGTACATTTTTAAAATTAACAAAAATTCCCTGTGCCGTTTCTGGTCTTAAATATACTGTATTTTTTGCATCTTCTGTAACACCTTGAAATGTTTTAAACATCAAATTAAACTGTCTGATATCTGTAAAATTATGTGCTCCACAGCTTGGGCATGTTATTTTTTCATCTTCTATAAATTTCTTCATTTCTTCATTGCTCCAAGCATCAATGCTAACTTCTTCCATGCCTTTTTCTTTTCTATATTCTTCAATAATTTTATCTGCTCTAAATCTTTCTTTGCATTCTTTACAATCCATAAGAGGGTCACTAAATCCTCCTACATGTCCAGAAGCTACCCATGTTTGAGGATTCATCAGTATAGCACAATCTACACCCACATTATAAGGGCTTTCTTGTATAAATTTGCGCCACCATGCTTTTTTTACATTGTTTTTCAATTCTACACCTATAGGACCATAATCCCATGTATTTGCTAAACCACCATAAATTTCAGAACCAGGATATACAAATCCTCTGTTTTTCGCCAATGCTACAATTTTCTCCATAGTAATTTCTGCCATAATATAAAAACTCCTTTCTAAAATAAAAAAACTTCCGTCCCTTACAATACTGTAAGGGACGAAAGTAATCTTCCGCGGTTCCACCCTTTTTGACTAAATAAAATTTTTAGTCCTCTTTACAAAACATCTGCTCCAAAGCGCCATTCTTTATGCTCCATTACATTGTTTTCACCATTTCACAATGTTCTCTGCAAAATTTCACATAAATACTCCTCTTTTTCATAGCAGTTATTATAATATTTTATATTTTCAATTTAAAATTATCAAAAACAAAATATTTTTTTAATTTTTATATACTCTATCATGCATTCTTTGTAAAGTCAACCTTTTTTTGATATTTTCATGGAAATCAATTTTTGTTTGCCATAGGCGATTTAAAGTTTTTTGTCAAGCTTTTTAGTGGTGAAACATAGAGTGGGCAACATCCAATAGTCATTTGAAACAAAAAAATACTATGAGATATTAAAATTTTTTAAAAGCTGATTTCTCTATGATATTTTACTAGAAAAATAAATTGTATTATGCTATAATCAATATGCAGAAATGGTATTCTGTAAATTTATGGTACTTATAGAAAGAGAGGATTTATATGAAAAATAAGAAGGACATGGCTATTGTAGTAAACTGGGAGGTTTGCTAAAAACAGCCCAACCTCCCAAAAGAATTTTATATTTTATATACTTTTTGGAGGAAATTACTATGAATAGAGAAAATAAAAGAATACGTTATCAAAAAGGTTACTACAAAAATCATGCTTGTAATGATAGTTTTACATGTAAAGTATGTGGACGGCTTGTTGTTTCAGCAGGTGCAGGAAGCAATCATCGAAATCATTGTCCGAATTGTCTTAGCAGTATTCATGTTGACGAACAGCCTGGCGACCGTAAATCAGATTGTGGGGGTATTATGGAACCCATTGGTGTATGGGTACGCAAAAACGGAGAATGGGCAGTCATTCACAGATGTCGTCGTTGCGGTAAAATTTGTTCCAATAGAACTGCTGCCGATGACAATCCTATGAAACTTATGTCTATTGCTATGAAACCATTAGCGCAACCACCATTTCCATTAGAACGAATTACAGAATTAACTACTCTTATGGGTGGAGAAGGTTCGCTGGAATAACTACTATATGATATTTGCTAAAAGGAGATAAAAACAATATGGACTATAAAAAAAGTTATTATCTATCACGCTATGGACTATTTGTTAGTTTACTTATTCTCTTTATTGCATATCAAATCAATGAAAATCATATACTTAGAAACATATTAGTAGCAATAGGCATTATCAGTGTTATTATAAATATTTTACAAGAAATTGTATTTTGCTGTTGCCCTTTCTGTGGATATCATTTTTCTACCAGAGATGACTTACCTAAATACTGTCCTGAATGTGGCAGAAAATTAGAATAATATATTAAAAAAACGATAAAATCCTCCATTATTTATATGGAGGATTTTTTGTTAAAATTCTATTTTTCTATTAAAATTTCTTGTTTTTAACTGTATATTGATATGTATTGCAATGTACTCCTCCAATACATTATATAATTCTTTCATTACTTCTGTTGAAACAGAAAATCGAAAAGCATCTTTTATATTATGAGAAAACACAAACTTCATAGCATTTTTTGCTCCTGATGACAATTTTCTACTTCCACCTATATGCTCACTACATACCATACCTCCAGTAGTAATATGGAAATATTGTTTTGCTTCTTTTCCACAAATACAACATCTTTCTGTCAAATCTGGCATAACACCTGTTATCTGTAAAAATTTCATTTCAAATACACGACTAACTAGCGCTGGAGGACATTTTCCTTTAGACAATATTTGTAATGCTTTTAAAAGTAATAATAATATATTGTCTTGTTCCATACCCATAAAAGCTGTTTTTTCTACTAAATCCACAATATAAAATGCTTGAGAGAGTTTATCTATATCTAAACGCAAATCAAAGAAACTTTCTATCATATCAATTTGATTAACATAATAATATTTTTTACTTTCATATACTTGAAAATCACAATAACAAAATAATTGTGTACCTGCAAGCAATTTACTTTTTTGTTTTCTTGCTCCTTTTGCTGTTATCCATATTTTTCCTAATCCCTTTGCTAACACAATAATTTGTTTGCTTGTTTCTCCTTTAGGTATTTCTTTTAAAACAATACCTCTTATTAATTCTGTTCCCAAAGCAACACCTACATTTCCAAAATACCTTTATTGAAAAATATTAATTTATATTCTTTTGACAGTATGATAATTAATATCATTATCATATTGTATTTGTCTTTTTCGTTTTTCTGCCTGTTTATATTTCAAATAATCAAACACATTTCCGCTTTCTGCAAACTTGTTCCAATAAAGAATTTGTTTCATATTTGCATAAACCCCTTTTCTGTGCTGTGTCATTTATAGCATTAGCTTTTTCCTATTTTATATTCTTTATACTGGCAAAAAACGACATTAAAATCAAATATATTTATATATTTTTGCTGTCATACCCAAAGTTTTTCAATAAAAAGTCACTATCTCTCCAATCTTTTTTTACTTTTACCCATAATTGTAAATAAATAGGAGAGCCTAATAGTCTTTCCACATCTGTTCTAGAGCGAGAACCAATTTTCTTTAACATGCTTCCTTGTTTTCCTATTACAATGCCTTTATGAGATTCTTTTTCACAATATATTGTAGCTTGTATATCTACTAAATCCTTGTCTGCTCTTTTTTTCATAGACATAATTTCTACTGCAATGCCATGTGGTATTTCATCTTGAAGTAAATGCAACGTTTTTTCTCTAATAATTTCAGAAACAATTTGTCTTTCTGGCTGGTCTGTCACCATATCTTCTGGAAAATATTGAGGACCTTCTGGTAAATATTTTTGTATCACTTTCAAAAGCTCTTCTGTATTTTGTCCTTTTATTGCTGATATAGGTACTACTTCTGCAAAATCGTACAAACTTCTGTAATTGTCAATTATCTGAAGTAATTTTTGTTTTTCTATTGTGTCAATTTTATTTATTACCAATATTACAGGTGTTTTTACATTTTTTAAATATTCTATAACGTATTTATCCTTTTCCAGTACTTTTTCTGTAGGTTCAATTAACATCAATATAATATCTATTTCATTTAATGCATTTTCTGCTGATTTTACCATATATTCTCCTAATTTATGCTTTGGTTTATGAATACCTGGTGTATCAATAAATATACATTGAAAATTTTGTCTTGTTAATATGCTTGTAATTTTATTTCTTGTTGTTTGAGGTTTGTTAGAAATAATTGCAATTTTCTCTCCAATAAAATGATTCATTAATGTTGATTTTCCTACATTTGGTCTACCCACCAATGAAACAAACCCTGACTGAAATTTTTTTTGCAAAATAACTCCTCCTTAATTTTCTATTTGATTTTCATTTAATTCTATCAATTTGCTTTGTATACTTTTAAAATCTTCCCATGCAGGACGTTTTTTACTTTCATCTCTCAATAATGCAGAAGGGTGAAATGTTGCAGTAATCCAATATCCTTTCCTTTCTATCCATTGTCCTCTTTGTTTTGTAATTTTAAATGTAGGAGAAATAATTGCTGTTCCTGCAATTCTTCCTAGACAAACAATAATTTTAGGCTTCACGAGTTTTAGTTGATATCGTAAGTAATTTAAACATGCTTCTTGCTCATCTTCATGGGGGTCTCTATTTCCAGGTGGTCTACATTTTACAATATTTGCAATATATACATTCTCTACACTTAAATTAATTGACCTCAACATTTTATCCAATAATTGTCCTGCTGGTCCTACAAATGGTATTCCTGTCAAATCCTCTTGTTGTCCTGGACCTTCTCCAATAAACATAATATCCGCATTTTTGTTACCTTTTCCAATCACTACATGATTTCTTGTTTCCCATAATCTGCACTTCTTACAATAATAACAAGCACCTTCTAATGTTTCCCAATTTTTCTCTGGCATTTTTTTCACCTTATTTCCTTTACTTCATATGGTTTAAATATAGATTTTAAATTTGTTTCTAGAGATTCCCTTGCTCCATAATCAAAAGTAAAAATAATTCCTTGGCTACTACCACCTGTTACAGTATGTACTTTTGTATATTTTGTTGTATTATCCAATGTCACTGTTGCTGTCATTTGATTATTATTGCGCCATGTAAAATATTCTATTACAATAATAATAGCCTTTTTGTTTTCTCCAAAATGAACAACATAACTATCAATTATATTTTTACCTATTTTCCGAATAAAATTTCCTCTTTCTTCTACCCATTGTCGTAATAGTTCTGCACCTTCCTCTGGAGAAAGTGTAATATAAATATCATTATACATATATTGATACTCCTCTCAAAATTATTTTTAATCATATCTTTCACATAAAAATTTAAAATCATGAGAGAGATTCAAATTCTTTAATGCTTTTTTCTCTTATAAATATTATTGTTTTTCTATTTTTTAATGCAGTAAAGCATCTATTGCTTGTCCTAAATATTCTTCTACCTTATTACGAATACTTCCTCCCTTTATACTTGCTGAAAGATACACTTTTGTCCCTTCTTCTGACTGCTTTGCTACAATTAAAAGTGTCACATCATATTTTGAAAGTACTGCTGTAATTACTTCTTGTTTATTTTCTAATGAAATACTGCATACATCTGTTGTTGCTCCATCACATTTTCCCCATAAACATAATTTCTCTACTACCTCTTGCACTGAAAGAGAAACAACTACCTCTGCCTTTTGGGTTTCTCCTTCTATCAAACGATTTATCCAGTTCTTTTTCAATATTTTTTTCATAACTATATGCCTTCTCTCACAATGTAAAACCAACTGGCAATAATTCTTTTATAGTATATGTTTTGATTTCTTCTTTATCATTTTGCAATATCACAACACCATCTGGCATAAATTCCCAAAGTACTTGTCTACAAATGCCACAAGGTGGTGTTAATTGATTACTATTAGAAACAATAGCAATTCTTTCAAATTCTCTTATTCCTTCTGATACTGCTTTAAATATAGCTATTCTTTCTGCACAACAAGTTGCACCATAACTAGCATTTTCTATATTACATCCCATAAAAACTACACCGTTTTTATCTAATAATGCAGCTCCTACTTTAAAATGAGAATATGGTACATAAGCATTTTCCATTGCTTTTTTTGCTTGTGCTATTAATGCTTCATCTGTCATAGTATAACCCCCTTAACTATAACCACAAACTATATTATAAATCCTGCTTTCTGCAATATTTCTTTTTGTTTTTCAATCATTTCTTTTTCTTCTTGTTCTTCCATATGGTCATAGCCCATTAAATGTAACATACTATGTACTGTTAAAAAAGCAATTTCTCTTTGTAAAGAATGTCCATATTCTTCTGATTGTTGTTTAGCTTTATCAATAGAAATAACGATATCACCTAATATAACTTCATCATTTTCATTGATATCAATAATCTCTTCTTCCTCAAATGTAAGCTGAGGAAAAGAGAGTACATCAGTTGCTTTATCTATATTTCTAAATTCTTTATTTAATTTCTGTATTTCATCATTTGTTACAATGGAAATACTAATTTCACATTCTGATTCAAATTCTTCATAATCAAGGCTTGTCCTTATTGCTTTATGAATAATTTCTTCCCATTTTTCGTCCCATTCAAATGTTGTTCTATTATCTATATATATTGTCATTGCTTATTATCTCCTTGTTCTGACTTCTTTGTTTTTTTCGCCTCATCCATTTCTTCCTTTTTAGGATAAGCTACTCTGTTATGATACATTCCTTTAAATACTTCTATAAATGATTTTCTAATGCTTTCTAAATCAGAAATGGCAAGCCCACTTTTATCAAGTTGTCCATCGTCCAATTTGTCTTTTATCAATGTTTTAATAAATCCTTCTACCTCATCTAATGTCTTTCCTTGTCCCAACATACTTCTTACAGCTGCCTCCACTGTATCAGCAATCATAACAATCGCTGCTTCTCTACTTTGAGGAATCGGTCCAGCATAGCGATAGTCTTCTTCCTTTACATTATCACATCCATATTGTTTTAAAGCCTTATAATAAAAGAATTTTACAAGTGAATTTCCATGATGTTCCTGTATTATATTAATAACAGCCTTTGGTAATCCCTTTTCTTTTGCCATTTGCACACCTGCAGTTGTATGTGCGGTAATAATTTGCGTACTGCTATGAGGTTCCATTTGATCATGAGGATTTTCTCCTGCTTGATTTTCACTAAAATATAAAGGATATTTCAATTTCCCAATATCATGATAATAAGATGCCACCCTTGCTAACGCTGCATTTGCATCAATTTCATATGCTGCTGTTTCTGCTAAATTTGCTACAATTAAACTATGATGATATGTCCCAGGAGCTTCAATCATAAGTCTTCTTAATAGTTCATTATTAGGATTTGTAAGTTCTAAAAGTCTTAAAGGTGTATTTGCTTCAAATATTGCCTCCCAAAATGGTAAACTACCTATTGCTAATATTACAGCAATCAATCCTGCTGCTGCTCCATAAGCACTTGAAAATAAAAGCCCTTGAGAATACCCCTTTTCAAAAAACAACCCTACAGCCATCATAGAAGCAAAATTAATTGCTGCCATACAAACAGCAACAGGAAAAACATATTTTCTTTTTTCTGCATATCTTGTAATTAATGCAGCGAATTCTCCTGTTAATAAAAAATATAATAAAAATTCTACTTCACCATTAAATATAAAACAGCCTATAATACTAATAAAGCAATTCAAAAGTAATGCAACCCTTCTGCTGATTAACAATGATACCAGCATAGGAAATACCACTAAAGGAATTAATGTAAAATAAGGCACTTCACTCATGGCATTTAGTAAAAGTACCATAATAATATATATTGTAAAAAGTATTACTGTTTCATTTTTTTTCAAGCTATGCCATTTTTTATTACTAGAATAAAAAAACAAAAATACACTACCAAATATCAATAATACTACAATAATACTGCTTAATACTGGTATTATTGTTTCTGCTGCATCTTGTGTATTAATTAAATTCATAGACTCCAATTTATGATAAATTTCAGAAGTAATAATTTCTCCTTCATCTACAATTTTTTGATTTTTTTTGATAATAATATCTTCTACCTCATCTTCTTTTTTTTGTCTTGCTAATGCCATAGCATCTGTATCTAATACTAAATTTGCTTTTAAAGCACTGTTTAATATCGCAATACCCATTTCTTGCAATTCTGCATTCCATGCTGTTTGTTGTAAATTTGTACTGATTTGTTCTCTACTTTTTTCTACGGCTTCTGCCGTTACTCCTTGCTCATAAATGCCATTTATTATATCAGTACAACTTTTTTGAAACCCTAGCTTGTCCTGTTGACTTAATGCTTGATAAGCGCTATACTGTCTTACAGATAATACAACAGGTAATTTTAAAGATGTATTTTTAATAGCATTAGAAAGACTTTCTCCAGCACGTAATGTTCCCTGCATTTCATCCAATCTTTTAAAAAAGCCTTCTATTTCTGAAATGGACTGCTGTTCTATATTAGAATCATGTTGATATAAAGGACCTACTGTTGCAGCAGCTTCTGCTTTTTTCTTTTGTGTTGCAATTACATCAACTTCATCTTTTAACGCAACGTATCTTTGTGTTGCTACAGAGCCTATTTGTATGCTTTCCATTGTCTGCATATAAGAACCTGTAGCAATACAAATTATAGTAATTAAAAAACCAATACACAATAATACAACAGAAAAATACTTCCCATCTGAAAACCTTTTTTTCTCATTTTCCATGACTTTCACTTCCGTTTTCTATTCTCAAATTTTTCATATGCTTGTATAATTCTCTGAACAAGAGGGTGTCTTACAACATCTTTATTTGTTAATGTAATGATACCAATATCCTCTATACCAGATAATATTTTTGTAGCTTCTAATAATCCCGAATGCTTTCCTTCTGCTAAGTCAATTTGTGTCAAATCTCCTGTAATTACTGCTTTAGAGCCATATCCTATTCTTGTTAAAAACATTTTCATTTGTTCTGGTGTAGTATTTTGTGCTTCATCTAATACAATAAAAGCATTGTCTAATGTTCGTCCTCTCATATATGCAAGAGGTGCAACTTCTATTAATCCCTTTTCCATATTTTTCATAAATGTATCTGCACCCATAATTTCATGTAAAGCATCATATAAAGGTCTTAAATATGGGTCAACTTTTTGTTGTAAATCTCCTGGTAAAAATCCCAATTTTTCTCCTGCTTCAATAGCTGGTCTTGTTAATATAATTCTGTTAACTTCTTCATTTTTAAATGCTGTAATTGCCATTGCCATAGCTAAATATGTTTTACCTGTTCCTGCTGGTCCTACACCAAATATAACTGTATTTTTTTTAATCAAATCAATATATTTTTTTTGTCCCAATGTTTTAGGTCTTACTGGACGTCCATTCATTGTCATGCATATAAAATCATTATATACCTTCTCTATTTCTTTTAAATTATTTTCTTCTTTTGTTTGAAGTAAATATAATACATTTTGTTCTGTAATTTCTTCCCCCTTTTTTGCCAATATTTCCAAAGAATGCAATACACTTTCTGCATACACTACTTCATTTTCTTCCCCTATTATTTTAATATCATCTCCTCTATTGACAATTTGCACTTCACATGCTTGTTCTATTTTTTTAATATTGCTATCATATTGACCAAATATTGCTATCATATTTTCATTATTTATTTGTAATTTTTTTTCTATTTGACTCATAACTCCTCCTTATTTTCATATGAAGTATTTTCTTCTCTTTTTCGTTCTTCGCTGATTTCTTCCACTGCTGTTATTGTTGCTGTTGCTATAACATTATTCTCTTCTATTTTATATATTATATCAATATTTTCAATTTCTCCTTCTACAATTTCTTCTGCTTTTTGTTTCAATTTATCTTCTAATTCTTTTTTTGCTTGTTCTTCTGTTCTTTGTTTTTGCATTGTTTCATATACTTTGTATGTTTCTTGTATGTAGGCAATAGGTAATTTAAAATCTCCTATAGCAAATTGATTTACAGATGTTTTTTCTTTATCATATACACTGTCCTCCATATTAGGTTGTATAACATTTAATATAGTATCTCCTATCATAATACTTTTATCTTTTTTTTCTTCTCCAGTATACCTTTTTTCTGTATACTGCAAAGGAATACTCTCCTCTAAAGTATACCATACTTTTCCTAATATTGTTCCTCTTGCATGAATATATTCTCTGCCAACTTCTGCTTCTTCTCCTGCCACAATAATGACTTCACTACTTATTAGCAATGTTCCTTTTTTTACCACATCCCCTGATTGCACAATAGGTGTTCCTGCTTCTGTTGTAATACTTTGTATTATGCTATCCTTTTTTGCTATTAAATCACTTGGTGTTATTTTATCAATCATTTCTGGTTGTGGTATTGTTTCCACAATTTTTATTAATACATTTGTTCCCTTTATAGATACACTTACCCATGAAATATCTGGAAATGTTTCCAATAATTTTTGCGTTATTTCATCTGTATGCATATTCCATTTTAATTTTCCTGCTGACATACCTATATTTTCACATGTTGTCAATACATCTTCTTTTGCAATACGTTCATTTCCTTCTATTTCTATTGTCCATATAAAAGAAGATAGTGCATATAATGCTGCTATAAAAAAAAGGATACCAAAAGCTAATATTTTTCTTTTCTTATATTTTTTTATTAATGCAGGTAATCCACATTGACATATAATATTATATTGGCATCCTGTTTTTTCTGCACATTCTTCTAAAAGAGAATATCCTTTGGCAGAAACATTCATTTGAACAGAGCTACCCTTTGGCTGTATATTCCATAAATAAATTCCTCTAAATGTTGCCATATTGACAAAACGTTCTACAGAAAAACCAGATACTGTTATCATAACATATCCATGCAAATAATACCATAATGCTAAAAACATTACTTCACCTCATATCTATATTATGTCAAAAAAGAGATTTCTTTTATATTTCCTGTTACAACAATACATTCAGATGTCAGTTGTTTTAAAAGCAATTCCTTGCCTTCTATTCTCAGCACACCTACTGCTGTACTGACACGCATAATTTCGTCACTATATTCTATAATGCCTTTATAATTTTCAATAACTAGTTCTTCTTTTCCTGTTAATGAAATGAAAGGAAGATTTAATATTACCTCTTTAGGCAATTCCAATGCATTTACTACATTTCTTTTTAATACTCCTCCATGCAATGTAATCCCTCCCAAAAATGCCATTTTTATATACTTATGCAATATTAACCTTTTTATAGCAAAAATTTTTTATAATAAAAAAAGACAATTAAAATAATCGTCTTATATTTTAAAACAATAAAGTTTTTTTATAATGCAATCATTATTTATCTAAAAGTATATCTTCACATAAAAGCTCTGACAATTTTTTCATAATTGTTATAGTTTGTTCTGGTATCACTGCATTATCATGTTGTGACGTAATAATTGAAATATAATTTGTTTGCTGAGAATCATAATTTTCACTATTCCAACTATCCCAATTTTTTACTTTCATAAGTCCTATCAAGCAAAAAAAGTTAATACCCTTATAATTTCCTTCTGATTCTTTAAAAAACATATTTGTTTCATCAATATACTTTTCTATTACTTTTGTTTCCCAAGTAACATTTATATTTTTTGTATGAATACAATAATATAAATACATATTTTCTTCCAAATTTTGTTAAAAACAAAAGCCAGTGTTATCAAAACACTGACTTTATTTGTTTTATTTCATCAGAATATTTTTTACAATATTACTAACAACTTTGCCATCTGCAACACCTTTTATTTTTGGTGTAATTGCTTTCATTACTTTTCCCAAATCCATTATAGATGTTGCTCCAATTTCGGCTATCGTTTCTTCTATCACCTTTTGAATTGCACTCTCACTTAACTGCTCTGGAAGGTAATTCAACAATATCTGAATTTCTTTATTCAGTTTATCTACCAAATCTTGACGACCACTTTTTATAAAGTCTGGCAAAGAATCTCTACGACTCTTTAATTGCTTTGCAATTACTTCAATTACACCTTTGTCATCTAGTTCTACTTTATTGTCTTTCTCAATTTGTAGAATTCCTGAACGAATTAATTGTACTGTATCTTTCCGTATTGTATCTTTTTCTTTCATAGCACTTTTCAAGTCTTCAAAAAGCTGCTCTTTTAATGCCATACAATCATTCCTTTGCAATCAAACATTATTTAAATTTGCGTTTTCTAGCCGCTTCAGATTTCTTTTTGCGTTTCACGCTCGGCTTATCGTAATGTTCTCTCTTGCGTACTTCTCCCATAATGCCGTCTTTTGCACAACTTCTTTTAAAACGGCGAAGAGCACTATCTAAGGATTCATTTTCTTTTACCTTTACCTCTGACATGAATTTCCCTCCCTCCCAGGTGTGAGATTCCTTTTGTTACAAGCTACATCAAAAAAACAATTTTTTTCGAGGTAGCACATTATTGAATTATACACAAAAAAACAATTCACGTCAATAAAAAACCGTCTTTTTACATATAAAAACTTTACAAAAATTTTTTTAAAATTAATGTGCGTCATTTTGTAATGTTCTTCTTAATATTGTTATTCCAAGAGGAGGTACTTTTAACTCAATACTACTTTGTCTGCCATTCCAATCTATTCTATCACTAACAAGAGGTTTTCTATTAATTACACCGCTTCCACCATATTTTTCATCATCACTATTAAATATTTCTTCATAAGTACCAGCCACTGGAACACCCAATCTAAATCCAAAATGTGTTTCTGGTGTAAAATTACATACAATTATTAATTCTTTTGCATGGTCTTGACCTCTTCTAATAAATGCAATAATGCTTCTATCTCTGTCATTACATTCTATCCATTCAAAACCGCTTGGGTCAAAATCTTTTTCCCACAATGCTGGCTCTTGTAAATACAAATGATTTAAATCATTCATATATTGATGTAATTTTTGATGTGTCTCATATTCTAACAAATGCCAGTCAAGACTTCTTGCTTCACTCCACTCTGCAAACTGTCCAAATTCACTACCCATAAATAGTAATTTTTTACCAGGATGTCCATACATAAAGCCATATGTTACACGAAGATTTGCAAATTTCTGCCACAAATCACCAGGCATTTTTTCCATCATAGAACATTTGCCATGTACCACTTCATCATGAGATAATACTAATATAAAGTTTTCTGTATAAGCATATACCATACTAAATGTCAAATTATCATGATGATATTTTCTATAAATAGGGTCTTTTTTTACATAAGAAAGATAATCATTCATCCAACCCATATTCCATTTTAAACTAAATCCAAGTCCACCATAATTCGCACTTCTTGTTACACCTGCCCAAGCAGTAGATTCTTCTGCTATCATCATAACACCAGGGTGTCTACCCAAAATAACAGAATTCATATGTCTTAAAAATTCCTCTGCTTCCAGATTTTCTCTGCCACCATGTTCATTTGGCACCCATTGTCCATCATTTTTACCATAGTCCAAATATAACATAGAAGCAACTGCATCTACTCTTAAACCATCTAAATGAAATTCTTCAATCCAATAAATTGCATTTGCAATTAAAAAGTTTCTAACTTCATTTCTTCCATAATTAAATATTAATGTACCCCAATCTGGATGTTCTCCTTGTTTTGGGTCTTGATGTTCATAAAGGGCTGTACCATCAAATCGTGCTAAACCAAAAGCATCTTTAGGGAAATGGGCTGGTACCCAATCCAATATTACGCCAATGCCATTTCTATGACAAGCATCTATAAATGCCTTAAATTCATCTGGTGTACCAAAACGGCTTGTTGGTGCATAATATCCTGTTACCTGATATCCCCAACTACCATCAAATGGATGTTCTTCAACAGGCAATAATTCAATATGTGTATATCCCATTTTTTTGACATAAGCAACTAACTTTTCAGCACCCTCTAAATATGTCATAGAACGGTTATCTTCTTCTGGCACTTTCATCCAACTGCCAAAATGTACCTCATAAATATTAACAGGTCCTTGATAAATATGCTCACTACTTCTTTCATCTAACCAAACATTATCTCCCCAAGTATATCGGCTATTATCATATATTACTGATGCTGTGTTTGGTCTTAATTGTGCAAAAGATGCATATGGGTCTGCTTTATCACAAACATTATTATATTTATCTTTTATTTGATATTTATATTGGTCATATTCTTTTAATCCAGGTATAAATAACTCCCAAATTCCAGACTCCCCTAATACTCTCATAGGATTTCTTCTACTATCCCAACTATTAAAATTACCAATGATACTAACTGCTTTTGCATTTGGTGCCCAAACACCAAAAGAAACCCCTTCCACTCCATCTACTGTTATTATATGTGCTCCTAATTTTTCAAAAATCTTATAGTGATTACCTGCACCAAAAAGATATCTATCATATTCTGATATAGTAGGTGCAAAAGAATATGAATCATATGTTGTCCAATGATTTCCTTCATAATCTGTAAGGGATAATTGGTATTTAAACCATTCTTGTCTATCTTCCATAATTACTTCAAAAAAACCATCTTCATGTATTTTCATCATAGGATATGTTTTTTCTTTATCGGCATCATCAACTACTACGATTTCTTTTGCTTGTGGTACAAAAGCCCTTACTGCCACAAATTTTTTTCCATCATGCTCCACCTCATGCATACCCAAAACATGGTGAGGTTCACCGTGTTCCACATTTACAATTTGAAATAATTCATTTAAATTAGTTGTAGTAATCATACTTTCTGCTGCTTTCGCAGCCTCACCCCTTTCTACATTGTTTATTACAAAATACTTTCTCTTTTCCCGTTGTTTTTTTGATACTACACTATAAAAACAATCGTTTTTCAGAGCCCTTTTGTTATATTTATTATACATTACATCACTGTTTTTTACTAGTACATACTTTATATTCCTTTTCTATTTCTATTTATATATTATATACAATACACTATATATAACTTTATATATTTTTCACATCTATACAAAATATTGCACTATTTTTCATTATATTTTTATGCAACTTAGTTAAAATAATATACCATTTTTTTACTTTAAAATTATTTTCTACCATATAACTGCTTTTCATTTTTGTATAAAAATTTATACCTATTTGTTTTTACATAACATGTCAATTTATTTTATAATAAAATTTAAATATTAATAAAATAAAAATTGATTAATAAACAAAAGTACAAAGCATCTCTGCCTTGTACTTTTTTTGATTGCTTATTATCTTGTTTGATTAGCCATCCAACTCATCAATGTTACTGTTTTACCATCTATTAAAGTATCTACCAAATTATTATAAACATATGTCCATGTCCAATGTCCATCATATTCATAAGGATTTCCATTTGTTTTATATTTTCCTGTTGTATCTGTTACTCTTTCAAAATATGTTAAATGCACATTTTTAGCACCTGCTTTAATCAATCTGTCATATGTTGGTAATGTATACATAGGAGCTGGCAATGTAGTATCTGTTGCTGCTGTTACAAACCAAATATTTTCACCTTTTAATTTTTCAATATCTTCATCTGTAATAAATTCATCTTTCATGCCTTCACATACAGAGTATGCTGCTGCAAAATATCTTGGATTATCTAATAACAATCTCATGGTCATAAAACCACCATTAGAACATCCACCAACATAAATACGACTTTCATCTATATTACCATTTGCTGCTACATATTCTTTTATTAAATCCATCAATACTTTACTATACATAGAATCTGCATTTGTTTTTAAGTTTCCAGATGTATTTTCATTTACTCCATCATCCATCCATTTTGTAGGTGCTTGTGGCACTAATACATAAGCACCACCAAAATATCTTTGAATTTCAGGGCTTGCCAAATTACAAGCTTTATTTGCAGACAAAGGAATTGTTGCATCTGTTCCACCTTCTCCGCCGCCATGAAGCCATATAATCAAAGGGAATTTTGATTTTGTTTCACTACTCAATTTTTTTGTTGGGTCATAACTAGCATAACTCATTGTAATTTCGCCAAATCTTTCATCATTTTGTGTAGAACTAGCAATATCAAATTCATTTACTAATGGAATAACAACATCATTCATTTCTGTAATTTCCAAACCAGAAATAATTTTATCATTTACTGTTTTAATATCTTTTTGTTGTGTAATAATATAATCACAGTCAATCCAAACATTGCTTCCATCATAATAATTTAATGGAGAGCCTAATGTTACTTTAGGACCAATTTCCATTTCAATTGTTGCATATTCTCCTGTCGTTACTTTATTTCCATCTGCATCAGATACATAAATACTTGTAACTTTTCTATAACCTTGTTCCAAAACAGGTTTTTCTTCTACTCTTTCATCTGTTCTTGTTACATATACTTTAAATGCATCTTTTTCAATATTTCTTACAGATTCTCCTAATGCTACAATTACTTTTGATGTTGCTGCACCCCAATCATGAATCTCTTGCACTTTTTTATAAGTGCCTACTTCTGTTGGAACAGATGTTTCTGCTTTTTCTGCTGGAATGGATGTTTCTGCTATTACTTCTGTAACCTCTACAGATACAGAAGCATTTTCTGTTGCTTCTTCACTTGTTGGTACTTCTGTTGGAGCTTCAGTTTCTGCTGCAAAAGCTGTAATTGTCATGCTTGCTGCAACCATAGCCCCTGTTAAAATTGCTGCAATACTTTTTCTAAAGAATTGTTTCATATTCTTATTCCCCCTTATGTATAAATATATAATATAAAAATAGCATTTAGCTATTTCAAACGAATATTTTTTTATATATGCTTTTTATTTTATAAATTTTACCACATATTTTTACATACCTCAATATCATTTATTATTTTTAGCATTTTTATTAAAATAAAACATACTTATTTATGCAAAATATACAATACCTTATTTTTGTTTTTTTATAACAAAAACCTCTTTAAATAAAATTCTATTTCATATTTAAAGAGGCTTATTTTTTAATATTTATTTCATATTTTTTATATATTGTTTCTTATTGGATTATAGCAATTATCAAAAATATTTTTTCGCTAACCATCGTAGACATTCTATCAAAAGAAATGCAAACACATATACTGCACAATATACAATTACATTTGTAATATGTATAGTACCATCTTTTAATTCTAAAAGTACCCCTATTAACAATCCTGTATATACTGCTATTAAAAATCTTTTTTTATTTGTTATGCTTTCCATATTATTTACACCTTTTTCCATTTTAAACTAACCAAATCATGTTCTTTTATTGTTTTTACCAATGTTTGTTCAAAACGAGCACTTAATATATCTTTTGCATCTAATATCTCAATGCCAAATTCTTTTGCTCTTAAATATGTAGCTGTTTTTTCCTGTTTATCTCTGCCAAATGCAACCAATATACCTTTTGAAAACCAACCACCTATCCTTTTTTTCTCAATCATCAATTCATTTACAGCTGCTGTATCTGCACTTCTTAATTTACAGGATATAAATACAGGCATAGACTGGTCAGAAATAACAACATCTATTTCATTTCCTGCCATTCTTGACGCATCATAAGCATTCCAATCAATTAATGCTCCTAGCCATACATCATCAAATGCTTCAGAACGTTTTGCATGAATATATACAAAAAGTTCTAACCAAATACCATAATTAATAACATATTGTTTATCCATTGGCGATGAAAAACAAAAACTAACATTTTCCTGTGTCATTTTTAAATCTCTTATAAATCCATATTTTTGAAAAGCATATAATATTTTTTTATCTGGTATTACTTTTTTTCCATTTTTTTGTAGTGCCTGTGTTCTACTTTTAATACGCATTTCTTGACTAGAAAATCTTGCTGCTACAATTTGTATAAAATTACTTGTTGTTTTCCAATTATTAACATTAGCAAACAACACATCACACATATTCAATATATCTTCATATCTTTCCTCAAGAGGTTCTTTATGGGAATGTCCCATTAAACAAGCTCCTCTTGCGTCCATAAAATGTTCTAATTTTATTTTTGCTGTATTTGCTATTGGTTTATTTTCTGCTAAATCTAATATTACTCCTTTTACCAAATCTGTGTAATAAAGAGGAATCCCCTTTCCTGCCCCTGCTTTAAACCCAGCAATCAACATCAACTCACTGCCTCCAGTAAACTCCATAGCACAGTCTTCATTTTCTTCCAATGCTTTTTTTGTTTTTGTATAAATTTCTACCATGTCTAATATATCAAGAGAAATATGTTCCATAATCACATTAGGCATAGTATGTTTAAAGCATTTTTTTAAGCTATGAAACCATGTCATATCTTGTATACCATTATCATAAAAAAATATCATTTTTTCTGGCTTTAATGTTAAAGGAGCAGAAATATTTTTCAAAATATCTTTATCATAATATTTTATAAGCGTTTTCAATACAACACATCCTATTCTTCTGTTACAATTTCCTCCTCAAATTTCACTTCTTCTTGTGGTTCTTTTTTTTCATTTCTTTTTCCAAAAATAGCACCAAAATTTAATTTAGATGCAATACCAGGTGCCATATCAATTAATTTATTTACAGCATCTTGATTTTTAATATTAATCATCTGCACATTTCCATTTTGTATAACTAATACTGCACTTGGTGTAATTTTTGCACCCATGCCTCCTGCTGAATCTTCTTTTGTACCTTCTTTTGCGCCTACTCCTACACCAACAGATACCTCTATCAGAGGAAGTAATGTCAAATCTCCTAATGTAATCGCATCTCCTATAATTGTTTTTGTAGAAACAATATCCTCTACTTTATCAAATAATACATTTAAAGAAGTATCAAATCCTTTACCCATTTTTCTCACCTATATCCTTTCCATAATACCATTATGATATTTCTAACTGGTTTTACAAACAATAATCTCATTACCGCATATAATAAATATGCTAGTAATATTCTTCCCTTTATTTCTACTATAACATCTTTTATTATTTTTTGTGTAAAATCTCCTGTAATATGCAGTCCCTTTGCAAATTTCATTTTTGCTGCTCCAGCTACTGCTAAAATATATCCTGTTATTGCAGGGTCACCTGTTCCTATTGTTGCCTTTATATAACAATGTTTTGGCAAAACCCCTTTTAACATTCTTTTACAGAACTTTCCAATCGCTTGAAATAGTTCTTTTTTATTTTCCATATGCAAAAAGTAACTTTTGTCTAGCTTTCCATTTTGTTTTTCTTTTTTTTGTTTATTTTGATTTTTTTTATTTGATGGTTTAGTTACTTTTTTTCTGTTGTGTTTTTGTTTTGTTTCTTTCTTTTTTCTTTCTTCTTTTTCTGTTGCTTTTTGTTCAACTGTTGTTTCTTCTGGCTTTTGTTCTATTTCTATATTTTGCTGTGGTGTATATTGTTCACTACTTTGTTTCTGTTGTTGTTCTTTGTCTTGTTGTTCTTCTTGCTTACTTCTTACACTAATTATTGTATCTTGTTCTGTATATATCTCTTTTTTATTTTTTTTCTGCTTTTTATCAGAACCATAAACACAATATCCAAATAGCCGTAAAGAAAATCGTATATCTTTATTATAATAATCACCATAAATGTGTATTGCACCCAATATCCATTTTACATCAAAATTTGCTCCTATTTCTTCTGTATAATTTCCTGCTAATTGATAACAAATAGGAGAAAACAATATCAATAATACTATTACCAATATCAAAGCCAATACTACTAATAAAATAAAGCCAATTACTTTCAATATGCTCAATAGTATAACAAGCAATTCCATATTATACTCCTGTCTTTTTTATCTCCAATTTTAACAAAATGCTGCAAATGATATACACACATACTATCATACCTCCAAAAATAGCTGCAATACGTATTGCAGTATCTATAAAAAAAGGTTCTGGTACAATATTAATCAATCTATCTGTATCTGGATTTAATATCCAAAGATTATTAGAAAAAAATATTTTATGAAATATGATAAAATACTTTGTAAAATTCGTAGATATGATTGCTGATAATATTCCTATCATGACAATAAAAGAAATCATACCCTTTTTTAAAGATAGTAACAAAAATCGCTTTTTATTTTGAAAAGTTAAAAATATAATTGCTGCAATACAAATTACAACACCTATTTTTCTAATAAGTATCCCATTCAAAAAAAGAACTTTTACATCTTCCATATGTGCAATTTCTTTTTGATTAAAAAACTCTTGCTGTTTATTGTCTATTGTTGTTTTTATGTGTAAATCATTTCTGTTTCCTTTTAAGTAAGACATCATCTCTTCTGTTACATAAAGCAAATCCTTTTCATTCATATTTATATTTTTTAGTACATTATATTTTTGATACTCCTTTTGAAAATATCCTATATTACCATATATTGCTATATCTACAGAGGAAATTAATATTACTGCAATTAATGCTATGACACAAAATATGCTTGCTAATATATGTATTACTTTCATAATATCCATTCCTCCGCTTTTTGCATATCACTACCCTTTTCTACTGCTTGTTGCATGATATAGCAAAATAAGTCTATTGCCTCTGTTTTACCATATGCAACACCAATCACAACAAAATTTTTTTGTTTATATCTCTTTTTACAACTCTCTTTAGATGACATAATTTCTACATGATTTTTTTGATTGCCATAAAACAGACAAATACAATATAAATGAAAAACAGGGATATTTTTATGAATACTATAAAGAATGGTATCTAAATCCTGAACACTGCCACCTACAAACAAATGCTCAATATATTTCATTGCTGCACTCCTTTCTTTTACTCTATTATACCAGATATTACAAAAATAGAAATCATTTTTTTCATTACTGCAAATAAGTACAGTATTTTTATAATATAACAGCAAGAAATAGAAACATTCTGAGCGTGTTAATATTTTCAACACGCTCAAATTTATAAAAACAATAGAATTATCCTAAAGCTTTTTCTAGTTCTTCCAATTCTCCTATAGGATACATTCCTAAAAGTTCTTTATATTGTTTTGTAGTTAATCCTTCCGTTGTTACATAAATACGTATTTTTCCTTCTAAATCTGCCTTTTGAAATTCTGCCTTTATATTTGCAAATTGTATATCATTCATATATTTTTTACTTCCTTTCTTCGTTTTCTGTTTTACTCCATGAAATACTTCTGATAATCCCATAATAAATAAAAATCCGCCAAAAAATTTCCGCAATAGCTCTGCGTTCATTCTAACAGCAAAAAATGCTCCTGTTGCTGCTCCCAAAAGTCCTGTAAATGCGATTGATTTTACTATTTTTGTTTCAATATTTTTATTTTTTATATGTGTTATCAGTGCAATTACTGCTGTTGGAATAAAATAAATTAAATTGATTCCTTGCGCCTGTTGTTGATTCATATCCTGCAAAAAAAGTAATGCTGGAATCAATATTGTTCCTCCACCAATTCCCATACCACTAATCATGCCTGATACAATACCAATTACAATCACCCATATCATAATATCATCCTTATCGCTGCGACTATCATAAATATACCAAATATTCTATGCAGCCAAACTCCAGATAATTTGTTCAATAATTTTGCTCCTATAAATCCTCCTATCACACCACCTAGAGAAGCATATAATGCAACATTCCATAATACATCTGTTTTCCAAATATAAAAAGCAATAGAAAGCAAAGATAATGGCAATATAATGGCAATGGCTGTAGCATGTGCTTTATGTTCTTCTACATTTAAAAATCTTTCCATACAAGGTACAACAATCGTTCCCCCTCCTGAACCAAATAATCCATTTGCAAAGCCTGTTATTGCACCAATTAAAATTGTTTTACAATTATTTATTTTCATTGCAAAAACTCCTTTTCATTTCATGCTAATAGTATTACCTGTGCTTTCTTTATTTATCCAAATTTTCATTTATAAAATTAATATTCAAAAAATTATAAATAAATTGGTCTATATAACAATACTTTATCTGCAGCTTTTTCTACTGTCATATTGCTGTAATATATGTAATTTAAAATATATGGGTTAAGTACTCCACATTCTAATTTTTTAAGTAAACAGTAGCTCGTTTGATATTATCTATTTCTATATATCGTTTTATGTTTTCTACAATGTCAATAATTTTCATTCTAGATAATGATGTTATAATTTATATTCTTCTTTTATTTAAAAATTATTTTTTATAGCATTCTTTTTTATTTTTGGAGATGTTAAACAGAAACTCATATCTATAAGCGTTTTCACTTTTTCATTACTTACACTATCGTCTAGTGCAACAGAAATCCAATTAGTTTTATTCATATGGTATGCTGCATAAATTCCTTTTTCTTTCCTAAAAGAATTTACCATAATTGTTTCACATTTTACATTCATAATATCAATTAAACCACATTCCGATATTCCTAATTTTTCCTTTGAAACAGTCATAATTAATACAAACCATTTTTTATTATTGTTATGGCGGAATACAATATTATTAGGATATTTTTCCCATGGAAATTCTGCATATACACCATAATTTTCTGTAATATATTTTATCAGTTCGTCTTTATACATTGAAATCACCTTTCTTTTTTCTATACTAATTGAAAAAATATAAATTTTTAATTACTCATTATATTTTACTAAAAAAACAAAGAGAGTTTTAAAATCAAACCCTCCTTGTTTTTTAACACTAATTGAACATAATGCAGTAGTATTGTTTTAAAAATAAAAATTGAATCAAATTTCACAAAATTCCGCAATTTCTATAAAATTCAAATGTTGTATTTCCTAATACCTCCATTACTCCAGTAGCAACAGCAATTTTAGCAGGAATAGTAAAAGGATAAGCTATATTTAAGCTTACAAATATCATTGTTCCAGCAATATTACCTAAAGCACCTGTAAGTATGTAAGTAAAGTCTGTTTTGCCGTTTCTCTTGAAATCGAATATCCAAACAAAGAGGCAACATTAACAACCATCAGTACTTCCTCTGCAAATAATGCAGTCGCATCTGCTCCAACAGGAAGTGTGCCTGCTGTAATGGCACTTGCTACTGTCCACTTATGTATTACATTGTGATTTACTTCATTTGCTATAATATCACTTTCTTTTACATAATAGGACTATATAAAACATTATTTAAAAAAAGCTTTACTAAATATAGCTATTTTTTATAATAATTTACTTTATTGCACCACTACAATACTACTACAAAAATTTTTTCAATTTGATATTATAGATAATTATTTTTTAAAAGGTTTATTAGCCTAACAACATTTTATCATTTGTCATACCTGTACCACTTGCTTTTTCAAACATTTTAAGTAAATCAGCCACTTTTAAATTTTTCTTTTCTTCTGTCTGTAAATCTATTAACACTCTACCTTTATGAAGCATCATCAAGCGATTTCCTAAACGTAAAGCATCTTGCATATTATGTGTAATCATAAGCGCCGTCAGCTTATCTTCTGTAATAATTTGATTGGTTAATTCTAATACTTTTTTTGCTGTTTTAGGGTCTAAAGCTGCTGTATGTTCATCAAGTAAAAGTAATTCTGGTTTTGTCATAGTTGCCATAAGTAATGTCAATGCCTGTCTTTGTCCTCCAGACAGTAAACCTGTTTTTGCTGTCATACGGTTTTCTAATCCTAAATCTAATATTTCAAGTCTTTCTCTAAACAAACTTCTTTCTGCCTTTGTAATACCCCTTTTTAATCCTCTGTTTTTTCCTCTACGTAAAGCCATAGCCATATTTTCTTCTATTGTCATATCAGAAGCTGTACCCATTCTTGTATCCTGAAATACACGTCCTATATGGCAAGCTCTCTTATATTCAGGTAATTTTGTAACATCTGTACCATTAATAATAATACTTCCTGTATCCACTTTAAAAATGCCTGCAATTGCATTCAGCATAGTTGATTTTCCTGCACCGTTTCCTCCTATTACTGTCATAAAATCAGAAGGAGCCATATAAAATGTAATTTCTTTTAAAGCACGTTTTTCATTTACCGTACCAGGAGAGAATGTTTTTTTAATGCTATCTACTTTTAACATCATTTTACCTCCTTATGCTTTTATTTTAGGATTGCGTCTGTTTATAAAATCTCTATACCATTCTTTTGCTGCCGGCAATGACAGACAAATTACTAATACAATAGAAGAGAATAATTTCAAATCTGTTGGTTGCAATTTATTTGCCAATACAAAAGCAATAATAATACGATATAATATAGAGCCTACTACAACAGAAATCAAACACCATGCCATGCCTCGCCTACCAAGTAAAACTTCTCCAATAATAACAGATGCTAAACCAATAACAATTGTACCAACACCCATACCTACATCAGAATAACCATTATATTGTGCTATAAGTCCTCCAGATAATGCTATTAAACCATTACTAAGCATCAAACCTAATATCACCATAACATCTGTATTCACACCTAATGCACTAATCATACGAGGATTATCTCCTGTTGCTCTTAATGCAAAACCAAATTCTGTAGAAAACATTAACCATAATATCAATATTACAACTATTACAGATAATATACCTACCAGCATAACAGCATTTGCTGTAGAAAACGCTTTTGCTTCTGTACTAAAGCATTCTACAACAGATGTAATCACTGTTTTTTGCTTTAATAAAGGTAAATTTGCCTTTCCTCCCATTACTCTTAAATTAATCGAATATAAACCTGTCATAACCAATATACCTGCAAGCAGCCCAGGTATTTTTAATTTTGTATGTAATATTCCCGTTACAAATCCTGCAACCAATCCAACAATAAAAGATAACATTGTTGCACCAAAAGGATTACCACCATTTACAATGCATTGTGCTGCAATTGCTGCTCCTAATGGAAAACTACCTTCTGTTGTCAAATCTGCAAAGTCTAATACACGATATGTAATATATACCCCGATTGCTAATATAGACCATAATAAGCCTTGCGAAATGGCACTCAAAAAAGATGCCATTGGAATAAGAGTCATATTTTCCACCCATTTCATTTTAAATTATTATAAAAGAGAGTGCCTTTCGGCACTCTAAAACATATGCTATCATATTATTCAGCGGAGATTTCTCCATTTTCAATTACAAATGCTGCGCTATCAATAATTTCTTGTGGTATTGTTATATCAATTTTAGCGGCTGTATCCAAATTAATACAAATTTCTGTAGAATCTGGAAATTCAATAGGCATTTTCGAAATTTCTTCTCCTTCTAATATACGAATTGCCATTTTACCTGTTTGCTGACCAAGTTTATAATAGTCAATACCAACTGTTGCTAAACCGCCGCCTTTTACCATACCATTTTCGCCACATATTACAGGTATTTTTTCTACATCTGTAATAGAAACTACTAAAGGAATCGCTGATGCAAATGTATTATCTGTTGGAATATATAAAGCATCTACTTCTCCTACAATAGATTGTACCACTTGCTGAATATCATTTACATTTGTTACAGTACCTTCTTGATAATCAAGTTCCAATTCTCCGCATGCTTCTATTGCTGCTCTTGCTTGTACTTCAGAGTTTGCTTCACTAGAATTATACATAATACCTACTTTTTTTACATCAGGCAATATTTGTTTTAAAAGTGCTAATTGTTCTTTTACAGGCGTTTTATCACTTGTGCCAGAAAGATTTACATTAGGCACTTCATTTGATTCTACAAGCCCTGCCTCAGGATAATCTGTAATTGCTGTTGCTAAAATAGGAATTTCTTGTGTTTCTGCTGCAACAGATTGCGCTGCTGGTGTTGCAATCGCAACTATCAAATCTTCTTTATCATTTACAAATTTCTGACTCATTGTTTTTAAATTGGATTGGTCACCTTGTGCATTTTGTAAATCAACTACTATTTTTTCTCCATCTACATATCCACCTTCTGCCAATGCATCCAATAAACCATTTCTTGCATTATCTAAAGCATCATGCTCCATTAACTGCAATATACCAATTTTAAGCTGTTCTCCCTCTACAGATTGTTCTTGTTGTGTATTACCATCTTTTTCTGTTGATTCTGCTGGTTGACTACTGCATGCTGTTGCTGTTAAAATCAATGCTGTTGCTACAGTAAAAGAACAAATTGTTCTAAATATGCTTTTCTTCATAATTTTCCTCCCTCAAATACTTTTTATCAATTATACATATTATGTATTAGCGATGTTATTATTTTAGTATGCTATGATTTTAAAGTCAAACTTTAATTTAGCAATTTAAAGTGTAATAACTTTTGTTGTATTTCTATTTTGAACAAAAACAAAACAATGAATTATATATTTTATACAAAAAACAGCATCTATAATCATGCACGTTTTTAAATCGTATTTCGTTTTGCTAGAAATACACATTTTTAAATACCAATTATTGTGCAAATTAAGAAAGAATTTTTTATTTTTTATTATTTATAAAACAAATTCATGTTATAATAATATGGTAAATTTTTCTTTTATAAAAATTTACTTTACGAAAAACACAAAAGGGGATAAAATAAAAGCAAGGAGGGATATGTTATGGTAGAACAGTTTTCTGTTATAAAAGGGGATATTGTAAGAGTAAAAACACAAGCTATTGTTAACGCAGCAAATACATCGCTTTTGGGCGGTGGTGGTGTAGATGGTGCTATTCATAGAGCTGCTGGCAAAGAATTACTTTTAGAATGTGAAACATTAGGAGGTTGTCCTACAGGAGAAGCAAAAATCACTTCTGGCTATAAACTTCGTGCAGAATATGTAATACATACTCCAGGACCTATTTGGCGTGGTGGCACAAGAGGAGAGGCAGAACTTTTAGCAAATTGCTATCGCAACAGTTTGAAGTTGGCACAACAATATGATATTACATCAATATCTTTTCCATCTATTAGTACAGGTGTTTATCGTTATCCTGTAGAACAAGCAGCTGAAATTGCTGTTAGAGAAATCATGACATTTTTAGAAAATAATAAAGATATGGAAAAAATACAAATGGTTTGTTTTGATGAAACAACATATCGTGCTTATGAAAAAGCACTTAAAAATTATCGAAAATGCTAAATTATTTGAAATATTATCTGTCATTTTCATTTATAATATAAGGCTGTCGATTCATTCGACAGCCTCTATTTGTTACGCCTTCTTATATATTATAATTTATTTTTAGAAGTAACGCCTCTATTATCATACCAATTAAGAATACATTTTATTTTTATTTAACAAAAATGCTACCATTTTATCTAAATCTTTTTGTCCCTTCACTTCTAAACAAATTTTTTCAAGTCCATTTTCTCCTGCAACAGATAATAATACTTGTTGAAGCATATCATTATTTCTTAAATCTTTTTCATAATTTCCCTTTTTTGTTTGTATCATAACTGGATTTTCAAAATGATTAATTGTTTCAAAAAATACTTCCAAATTTTGAACATTATACATTGTTATCATAAAATTCTCTCCTTTTTATTGTATTGTTCTCTTTTTTCTGTTATCATTATACTGCCAAAAAGATATTAATTCTTTTATAATACCGTCAAAAAATAATATAATACCGCCAAAGGAGAGTTTTTATGCAAATTATAGACCATTGTCATGTTATTACAGATAAAAATCAAAAACAGCTTTTTTCTCATATAGATGCTCTTTTTCCTTGCACAATATATAGTACTGATTTTGCAAAATATACACCCCCTGAATTTATATGGCATTGGCACAAAGATATAGAATTAGTACTTATAACAGAAGGTAGTCTTTTTGTAGATTTAGGAGATAATACATTTACAGTCCATAAAGGGCAATGTCTTTTTATTAATACCAATGTTTTACATTTTATGAAAAAAAGTTCTCAAAAAAACTGTTCATTATTAACAATCGTATTTGACCCTGATTTAATAAGTGGTCATACTGAAAGTATTTATGCTAAACGCTATATTCTTCCTTTACTTAACTGCCAAAATTTGAATTATATTATATTTTCACCAGAAATAGATTGGCAAAAAATTTGTATTGATTGTTTTCAAAAAGCATATACAATTTTTACACAAGAACCACCTGCCTTTTTATTTGCCATAAGAGAACAACTTTCTTATATTTGTTACTATATTATAGAAAATTGTCAATCTGAAATAAATTCTTCTAATTCTTATAATTCCATAGAATACCAACGTACAAAACGATTACTAGAATATATTCATACACGATATAATCAGCCAATTTCATTAAAATCACTTGCATTATTTGCTAATATTAGTGAAAGAGAATGTTTTCGTTGCTTTCAAAAAATATTACATACAACACCTATGACATATATTACAAAATATCGTGTTTCTACTGCGTTATCACTTTTACAAAATACAACACTTTCTATTACAGAAATTGCACTTTCTGTAGGCTTTAATAGTTCCAGCTATTTTAGTAAAATATTTCGGGAATATATAGGTAGTACCCCTTTACAATATCGCAAAAATTTGTCTTCAACAGTATAATATTATTTTTTGCATACAAAAAGTGGGTAGAATATTCTACCCACTTTATCATATATTCTTATTTTATTCAGGGTCAATCAAACCATAAGAACCATTTTTTCTTTTATATACTACATTAATATTTTCTGTTTCTGCATCCCTAAATACAAAAAAGCTATGTCCAATTAATTCCATTTCCATAACTGCTTCTTCTGCATCCATAGGCTTTACTTCAAAATGTTTGATTCTTTCAATTTTATACAATGGTTCTTCATCTAGCTCTTCTTCTGCAATATGAAGTGATTCATATTCTGCACGATAAACCTCTGCACTTTGGCGAACTTTTGTTCTTAATCTTTTTTTGTAACGTACTACTTGATTTTCTAAAATGTCAACTGCTTCATCTAATGCTGCTGATAAGTCAGTATCACGTACTTCTGCTCGGATCATTCTTTTGTGATAAGGGATTGTTACTTCAATATTTGTGCCCAATTTCTCACTACTCAATGTCACTGTAACTACGGTTTCTTCTGGAAAAAATTTTTCAATTCTTGCCATTTTTGATTCTATTTTTTCTTTGGTTTTTTCCCAAACCTCCATATTTTTTCCTACAAAATTATAACGCATAAAAACAACTCCCTTCTTCGACCCGAAAGATAAAGTCTTTTCTATTTCAATTATAAATATATTTTATTGTAATTTATTTCTTCTTTCATGCTATATATATTCTCTATAAAAATGCAAAATCCTTCTTTTTTTATTTCTTTTTTTACTTTTTATCAGATATTAGCCATACATTTTAACATACTATCATAAACATTTATAAAATAATATAAAACAATTCATATTTTACTCAAATGACATACTTATCAACAAATTTAATGATAATGCTGTGGATAATGTGTATAACTCTGTGTATAACTGTATAAAACACTATACTTTTTGTGGATAACTTTGTAAAACATACACTATTTTATAGTATTATCATTAAAAATATTATATATTCATTATATACTAAATACCTTTTTATTGAATGCTATTAAAAAAGGAAATAATATATTCAGCACTAATGGGCATCATATTATTTGCGTCAACACCTACATCAAATCTACGAATTCCATACTCTAAATTTTTATAATTATAATATTCATGATTATGTTGATGTCCATGGAGTGAAATACTACCTCTTGTCATTCCATTCCACTCTAATATAGGATAATGAAACAATACAAACTGCACATTAGAATAAACAACTTCTGCATAATATTGTATAGAATAAAATAGTGTTTTATCAAATTCAGAACTATCTACAAAATCATCATGATTACCTCTTATCAAATGTTTTTTGCCTTTTAGCTGATACAGTATATCCATAGCTAATTTTGCACCTTTCATTGTGAAATCGCCCAATATATATACTTCATCATGAAAATTTATTTTTTCATTCCACTTTTTTATCAAATCATGGTTCATTTTTTCTACATTAGAATAATGTCTATTTGTATGTTTAATAATATTTTCATGATAAAAATGCAGGTCTGATGTAAAATATAACAATAGCACTCCCCCTATATAATACAATTACACATTAAAGCGGAATAATATAACATCTCCATCTTTTACAACATATTCTTTTCCTTCTGAGCGAACTAGTCCTTGTTCTTTTGCACCATTGTAAGAACCAATATTCATCAAATCATCATAGCTTACTACTTCTGCTCTAATAAATCCTCTTTCAAAATCACTGTGTATTTTTCCTGCTGCGCCTGGTGCTTTTGTTCCTTTTTTGATTGTCCATGCACGGCTTTCTGTTGGACCTGCTGTTAAATAACTAATCAATCCTAATAATTTATAACTAGCAGAAATTAGCCTATCTAAGCCACTAGATTCTACACCCATATCTGCTAAAAATTCTTTTTTATCTTGTTCATCTAAATCAGAAATTTCTTCTTCAATTTTTGCACAAATTACAAATACTTCAGAGTTTTCACTTTCTGCAAATATACGTACTCTGTTTACATATTGATTTCCTGCGCCATTGTCTGCTAAATCCTCTTCACATACATTTGCTGCATACAATACTGGTTTTTGCGTTAAAAGCGTCAAGCTTTCTACAAATGCAATATCTTCTGGCATATCAAATTCTATTGCTCTAGCACACTTTCCTTCTTCCAATCCATTTTTTAATTTTTGAAGTACTTCTAATTCTTTTTGTAATGACTTGTCCGCTTTTGCTGCTTTTACTGTTTTAGAAATACGTCTTTCTAATATTTCTAAATCTGAAAAAATTAATTCTAAATTGATTGTTTCAATATCACGAATAGGGTCTACACTACCATCTACATGAACAACATTGCTATCTTCAAAACAACGTACTACATGAACAATCGCATCTACTTCCCTAATATGAGATAAAAATTTATTTCCAAGTCCTTCCCCTTTACTAGCCCCTTTTACAAGCCCCGCAATATCTACAAATTCAATTACCGCTGGTGTTGTTTTTTCAGAATGATACATTTCTGTCAATTTTGTCAATCTTTCATCTGGTACAGTAACAATACCTACATTTGGGTCTATTGTGCAAAAAGGATAATTTGCTGCTTCTGCTTTTCCCAATGTCATAGAATTAAACAATGTGCTTTTTCCAACATTTGGCAGTCCCACAATACCTAATTTCATATTTTTTCTTCCTTTCCTACTTGTTTTTTCTGTTGTATATTATAGCTTAAAGCCAAATACTATGCAACAATATACTTTATAAGTTATCTTTAAACTTCATTAATATTGTCGATATAATTATTGAAGTAATTAAATTTCTATAGTAAAATTTTAATAATAATTTTAACTTTATTAGGGGATAGAATATAATGGAATATAAAATTAATGACAAAGAACTAAATGCTTCTGTATTTATCTCATTTGTTAACAATATATGGGCTGGAACCTATGATATACATAAAACACAAATTGCATTATCTAAAACACTAAACATAACTGCATATGATGGTAAAATGCTTGTAGGTTGTTTACGAATTCTTTCAGATGGCTATTTTTTTGGAACTATTACAGAATTACTTGTCCATCCAAAATATCAAAAGCAAGGAATTGGTAGTAAACTTCTTCAACTTGCTAAATCCAATACTTCAACTATGCTTTATTTTGGTGCAAAACCAGAATCAGAAAAATTTTACGAAAAAAATGGATGTCAAAAAAGTTTACAATCTTATGTAATAACAATATAAACAATCGTATTTCTTAATAATAAGGAATACGATTGTTTATAAAAACTATTTTTTTAAATATGCTCTTATTTCTGATTCTGTATTCAAACTAGCAATACGATCTAGTACTTGCTGTCTTTGTTCCAAAGGCAAAGTATAAAAAGCATTCATATCTTTACTATTATCTATAATTTGCTTTTTCATTTGTGCAGGTAATGTATCAAAATTCTTTAAACATTTCAACATAACTATCACCTCAAATATAGCATTTGCTTTTATTTTTATAAAAATACGAAATTTTCATTTCCAAAAATATAATATTTGAGGAAAAAAGAATAAAATGATACCTAATATCAAAATAAATAAAAATAATACAATACCAATTTTTGCATTTTTTCTATCTCGTTTTAATGTTTTTTTCATATTATCAGGGCAAGGATTTTCTAAAACATAATATCCTCCCAACAACCCTCTCTGTACTTTCAAACGCAATGCTCTTTCTTTTTGTAGCATAATATAAGTACCCTTTGTCATACGAAAATGATAATTAATACCATTATTTACACCATCTAAAAAATACCCCTTATCAATTCCTGTATCTCCGCCTCTGTTATTGGCTATAAAAAAGTTACAAGCAATTAATATCAATTCACTTTTTCTTCTCCAAAGCCTGTCCACACTATTATAAAACATTTCACCATAATAATAAGATATCCATACAATAGGCAATGTTGTAATTGTAATACGAAAAGAATTTCTTTTTTCTACATTCCAGCCTTGAAAATCCCAAAGATATCCTGAAATTTGCAGTTCTACAATAGAATAAAATAAAAATAAAAAGCATATCAGCCACAAAAATGCCAATAATATCCAATGATATCTTCTTCTTTTCTGATTCCACAATAATATATCTTTTAAACTATTTCTACAAACTATAAACATAAAAGCACATAATGTAATAATTAAACCATTAATCTGCATACCTTGTTTATAACCAATTACCATAATCAATACTGGTAAACAAAGTATACTCAGCCATATCCAGCTTCTTCTGCCTGTTACAGCAGCAGTAAAAAAACACCAATAAAAAATTATAAGGGTAAATAACCCTAACCATGCCATGTTACTAGCTCCTTTTTCATGAATTGTCAAATGTATTCTAAGTTACACCATAATCATCCCAATCCAATATAATTGTGTCATCATTCGGCTTAGGGTCTTCTAATACAATGCCTTTTTGTTCTACCTTTCTTTTATATTCTTCTGGTATATTATATACTCCAATTATAATACGCCATTGATTATTTATCAATGCAACATATATATAACCATCTTTTTCATATTCCTCTAAATATTCTGAATCCAGATGCATAAAAACTCTATAAAACCCATCTGTCAGTTTTTCTGGTTTTTTTAAAGTATAATTTTCTATTTTAAGACTGCCTAAAACAGTTCTGGGAATAAATTCTCTTTCTGTTCCCGTAAATTTACTATAGCATATATTTAACATTTTATTTACATCTCTTTTTTCTAATGACTCTGATGTATTTAAGATCTCATTATAAAATTCTTTTACATAATTTGTTATCATTTTCATCTCTTTTCTATCTTCTTGTGCATAAAATATGTAAAAAATACATAATATCACAGCTGAATAAATCATAATTTTTGATATTATTGCTCTTTTTTGTTTCATATGGCAAAATTCCTTTCTTTTTTCTATATTTTGTGATATATTATACTATACAAGTAATAATATTTCAATAGGTTTTTATTATAAAAGAAAGAAGGTATTTTTAATGAAAAGAAAACTTTTTTTACTATTTACTGCAAGTATATTATCAATAAGTTGTATGAGTTATGCTTTTGCTTCCTCTAACAGCTTTGAACCATATTTTGATGAAAATGGTACACTTATTGCACCAGCAGGTGGTTATAATGGTGTACTTCTTGAAGACAAAGAGGAAATAAATCCTCGTATGACTCCTAATGGTTTATTCAAAATGTCTTATAGCATAAGTAAAAAAGGAGGCATGGTTGATACAACTGGAACATCTAAACATATAACATCTGATGATATTACACATGGTGTATTAGAAATGTATTCCTCACCAGATTCTAATAATAAATCTGGAACTTTAAGCATTGGACTTTGTTATTATGATTATTGGGGCTATATAGCACAACCAAGTAGTCTTAGAACAAGTGTTTCTGCAACAGAAATTGAAACTGCTTATCTTTATGATCCCGATTTGAAAGAAGACAAAGATTATTATGGTCTAGTTATAAGTAAAAGTTCTGACTATGTTTCTGGGTCAGTAGCATTTAATGATTTAAATTAAAAATAAACTACATAAAATAATCCTATTGAATTTGTTATTTTGTTAAAGTGTGGAGTAACTACCCCACACTTTATCATTATAATCCTCTAAAATTTTCTGGTCTATAACTGCTCATTTCTTTAGACCTTTGTATCTGTGCTAATATTTTTTGTTTTTCTCCATTTAATGTGCCAGCTAAAGGAACATAATTAGAGGCATGGTTTGCTCGAAATACTGTACCCTCCGCATCTACATTTTCTATAAACAGTTTTGTTTCGTCAAGTGCCTCCTCAGGGCTTAATAAATCTAATTCTCCTGCTTGATATTGTTCATACATTGGTGTACCTGGTTCTATTAACAATGTTAAAAATCCTACATATTCTGGTTTTATTGCTGTAATCACTTTTGCGCTATTTAATGCGTGTTCTCTCATCAATTTTCTGCCACCCAAACCAGATATAATTGTCATAGAAAGTACCATACCAGCTGCACGAACCTTTTGTCCTGCTTCTATCATTTCTGCTGCTGTAACACCTTTTTTGACCTCTTTTAAAACCTGGTCATCTCCAGATTCTAATCCCATATACGCCATATCCAATCCAGCCTGTTTTAGTTGTTTCAATTCTTCTGGTGTTTTATGAATAATATCTTTTGGTGCGCCATAAACAGAAATTCTTTCAACCTCTGGAAAATATTCTTTACATTTTTGAAGTATATAAAGTAAATCTGGTGTTTTTACAATTAATGCGTCACCATCTGCTAAAAATATTCTCTTTACTTTAATTTTTTGATAGTACTTTCTTGCCATTTCCAAATCTTCTACTACTTCATTTAAATCCCTTACTCTAAAATTTTTGTCTTTATACATAGCACAAAATGTGCAGGTATTTCTAGCACATCCAATTGTTAATTGTATAATTAAGCTGCTTGCCTCACTTGGTGGACGATACACTGTACCCTCATATCTCATATCATTTCAATCCTTTCTTTATTATTCCGATTGTTCTATTATACCGTTATTATTACTATTTTATCAATATAATTTTTCATTTCTGTTAAAACAATTTAAAGCTATGTACTACTTAGGTATAAAAAACCGCAAATTGCATTATAATATACAATTTACGGCTTTTATATAGTTCATATAATAATTATTTTATTAATTTATATATTAATCATTTCTTGCAGTAATTTTAATTACTTTACCTCTATCATCTTTATCCTCACTACATTCTAATGTCACAGTAATATCCTCTATATCCAGTCCTGCTGTCATATCTCTATAAGAAGTATAATCTCCTGTTACATCTATAGAAAGTCTTTTTACTTCTATATCATCTATCACATTTTCATCTCTTGTTTCAACTTTCATAATCTTTCCATCAACAGAAATTAATTCTCCTTTTACTTCATAATAGTATGCTTCAATTTCTGTCACTTCATCACTTTGAATAGTTAATATTGCTTTTAATGTGATATCTTTATCTGATACAATGTCTTCTAATGTTGAAAATTTTCTTACTCTGCTATCATTGAGATATATTTTTACATCATCTATATCTTCTATATCATATTTACTTTTATCTTTTAATGTAATAGAACTTTCGCTTAACTTTGTAATCGTACCTGTTATTTGTCTGCCATAAGAATCTCTTTCTGGAGATGCTTCAATTTTAACAACTTCATCATCATCATCAATATATAATGTTACAAAGAAATCGTCATCATCATCATAAGCGTCATCATAAGCCTTTTTCACCTTTGAATAGCTACTGCTTTCAAATTCGCCTTTACTATTTTCAATATAATAATCTGCTCTTTTCGCAATATCATAATTTTTTGCTTTTTCGTCTTCCTGCTCTACACGTATTTCATCTTCATCCATACGTAATACTTTTCCATCTATTGTATCATATTCTTCTTTTCCTTCCAAATTTTTGCTACTTAATGATGCATATAATTCTTTTACATCACCATCATCATCTAAATATACTTTAATATGAAAATCATCAGGGTCATCTTTTAAATACTCTTTATTAAATGCTTTTTCTACATCTCTAAAGCTACAACTATCCCCATCTAAATAATATTTTACTTTAGAAGCAAAATCATATGTTTCTCTTTTTCCATCGCTTTTTTTACGTATTCTTACACTATCTTCATCAATAGCATAAATTGTACCTGTAATTGTTGATTTTGTATCATTTTCTCCAAATTCGTCTTCTGATACCATCGCTTTTTTTACTCTGTCTTTACTATCTAGATAATATTTCACATAAAATGTCGTATCATCTGCTTTTTTGCGTACTTTGCTAACTGTACTTTCTTTCCCTTCTAAATAAATATCAGGATTGCTTACCCACTCAAAATCTTGTGTCTTACTGTTTTTATCAGCCTTCACACTTAATTCGTCCTCTGAAATACTTACTAATATACCAGTATTTCCTGTTTCTTTTCCTCTTGTTATAGCAGCAGATACAATATTTTCGCTGCCATCTAATGTTAATGTAGCATCTAAAATATATTCATCAAATTCATCAATTAACTCTTTTTGAGAAATTGTTTTTTTATCTAACTGAATATCAAATTCATTTGCAAAATAATAGTCCTTTGTGTTTTTATCATTGTCTATTAATGTAATTCTGCTTGGTGTAATATCTTCAATTCTACCCTTTGCTTCTGTTACAGAAGGCACAACATCATTTACCAAGCGCACAATATTTGCTTTTGCTCCAGAATATTCTATTGAAACACCATCACCAATTTCTATAATAGAAATATTAATTGTTTTTGTAGTATCTCCTTCATAAATATTGGTAGAATTATCTACAATAAATCCTTGTTTATCTCCCTTATCTGTTGTAATCGCAAGCAATTTATTATTTCCATTTTGCTCTATTGATACTACTGTACCAGAAATTACATTACCACTGCTTGGAGTAGTAGTGGTATTATTTTTTAATACATCATATGTTTTTGATACCAATACTGCTGTTTCTGCTCTATTGATTGCTGCCTTTGGTGTAAAATTATAATTGGTATCTCCTACCATAATATTTAATCTTGATAATAAATCTACATATGGTACAGATGTAGCAGCAATACTACTTTTATCATGAAATGTTAATACTGCATTAACATCTACATCATACAAATGACTTAAAAATTTTCCGAATATTACAGCAACACTTTCTCTACTTGCATAATTATTTGTTACAACACCATTTTTTTTGGTAACAAAACGAGAAACATCTGTTAAAGAAATAATATTATTTTCTAAAGCATAAGCAACACTTTCATAAGCCCATGCTGGTATATTATATCCTTGCATTACCTGTGTCCATCTTGAAACTATATCAGAATTAGTCTGCCTTAACTTTCCTGATTTTTTTAATAATGCATATGCTAATTGTGTTGTTTCGCAATATGTAACATGGTCTTTTGCACGAAACATACTTTTGCCTGTCTTTGCATCAATATCTCCTACCATCAATCCTAAATCAGATACCATATTAATATATGTTACAGCACCAGGCCATGGCACATTATTGATGTCTGAAAAATTTGCTCCATAACTAATAACAGAAAAATTTGCAGATAACATAAAAACTGCTAATAAAATTGCTGCTTTCCGTTTCATTGGAATGCCCCTCCTTTTGTGATTCTATCAGACATGAGTAACATTATCGCTTTTCAACAAATACATTACTCATATTGTTCAAAAAAAATAATTACTGAACACTTAACGTTTTATAACGTTGTCTGTATTTCCTTTCATTTTTGCCAAATGTTAATGTATAGCAACAGTTTACCATATAAAACAACAGAATAGTAGTCTTTTTATGTTACATTTTTCTTTCAAATTTTTATAAAATATCATGTATACATTGCATAAAAATAATTTATATCAAACAGCAAATTTTACTTTTATTACAAAAGATTCTTTATTTTTTTTAAATCTATATTAAAATATTAATATAATAATAATACAAATAATAGAAAAAGGTATATTTATTTTAAAAATATACCTTATTTATTATATTACATTATTTAATTGCTACATATATATAAATTTCCATATTTTTCATGTCTTTTCCTGCTTGATATTCTTCAAAGTCACATACAAATGTTCTTTCTAAATTCATTTTCCAAATGTCCGCCCATGCTTGCTGTACCGTTTTCACAACATCTCCATGCAATACAAATTTAGCATATTTTCCTGCTGGTATTACTTTTTCTGTCATATTACTTGGTACTATGGTACCTTTTTCTATTTCGCATCCTACTATTACATCATATTCTATGCCTTCATAATTTGTATACATACCAATCCATTTTTCATTTTTTCTTTCCTGTAATTCTGAAACAGTTTCCCACTTTTTCCACAATCCTCCTATTACTGCTGGCATATCTTCATTTTGATTTCCTGTTCTTTGGCAAAATCCTACTACTCTTTTTTCCTTTAACATTTCAATTTCATATTTCATATCAATTTCCTCCTTATATTTTATATAAAGAGTATAAAACAATAAATATGATATCTATCTGTCATATATTATATTTTTTTATCATATTTTTTATTTTTTGTTCCATTTTTTCTTTTACAAATAAAGGTTCCTTTACAATAGCATACTCTCCCCAAGACAAAATATAATCATATATCCAATTATTTTCAGGGCAATATAATATAACAGTAAAATCACCATTTTGCCTTTTATATATCTGCTCTATTTCAAATTCGTCATATACCCTATATGCCATGTTACTGTCTATTTCTAACACTATTGTAATACCTTGATGTAACTCATTATTAACTTCATTTTCCTGTTCTTTCCAGATTTTATCAAAAAATTCTTCTGTCACAACTAAATTTTTGATACGATTTAGTTTAAATATTCTCAAATGCTTTTTTTCTTGACAATAAGCTTTTAAATACCAATTTCTGCTTTTAAACCATAACTGATAAGGTTCTGCTTTTCTTTGTGTTTTCTCCCCTTCACTATTATAATATACAAATGATATTACTTTTTTATCAAATATAGCCTTTTTCAATGTATCAAAAAGTATTTCTTTTTGTTTTCCCCATTCTGAAAAATCAACCTGTATATAATTTTGATATGACTTTTGAAAAAAATTGCCGTATTTTTTCAATGTTTCCTTTATATTTTCAGCTCCTCCTTTTGGTAAACTTTGTAATGCCATTAATATATGATACTGCTCTTGTTCTGTCATAGCAGATTTATTTAATATAAAATTGTCTAATATTGTGATACCACCATTTCTTCCCTTTGTGCTATATAATGGTATACCACATTGACTTAATACATCAATATCCCTGTAAATTGTTCTTTGAGACACTTCAAATTGTTCAGAAAGCATTTTTGCTGTTACAGTCTTTTTTTCTAAAAGAATATATATTATTTGAAACAGTCTATCAATCTGCAATGTTTTTCTCCTTTCAAAAAACAAAAGTCCTTTTATAAAATAATAAAAGGACTACTGTTTTTATTTTATGATAACTTCTTTTTCCTCTACTGCTTTTTTTATCAACTCATCTAAATTATCTAGTTTCCTTTCTATTGCTTCAATAATGCTTGTTTTTGGTCTTGTTTCTGGGTGTTTTGCTACAAATATTGTGCAACAATCTTCATAAGGTCTAATAGAAATATCAAAAGTACCTATTTTTTTTGCTAAATCTACAATTTCCTGTTTATCCATACCAGCTAAAGGGCGCAGCACAGGCATAGTACAAATAGAATTAATAGCATGAATGCCCTGCAATGTTTGGCTCGCTACCTGTCCTATACTATCTCCTGTTATCAATGATAAAGCATTGCTTTGATAAGCAACTTTCTCTGCTGCTTTCATCATTGCTCTTTTTAAAAATATCGTTAATTTATCATGAGGAACATTGTCAAGCAAATATAATTGCACATCTGTAAAAGGTATCACATGAAGTTTGATTTCTCCTGTAAAGCAAGCAATTCTTTCTGCTAAATCCTCTACTTTCTGCTTTGCCCATTCACTTGTATAAGGTGGACTATGAAAATAAACACATTCTACAGCAATACCCCTTTTTGCCATAAGCCATGCCGCAACAGGGCTATCAATCCCTCCAGATAATAATGCAACTCCTTTACCTGATGAACCTACAGGCAAGCCTCCAAATGTTTTTATTACCTTTGAAAAAACATAAGCATCATTTCTTAATTCTACTCTTAATACTACATTAGGCTTATGTACATCTACTGTTAAGTTTTTCATTCTTTGTAATATATATCCGCCGATATCCGCTGCAACTTCTCTTGATGTTAATGGAAATCTTTTATCTGCTCTTTTTGCTTCTACTTTAAATGTAGTTTTTTGCCCACTAAAAAATGTCTGCATATGTTTTAATGCAACTTCTCTTAAATTCTCCATAGACTGGTCTGTTGTTTTGACACCAGGACAAACTCCAACTAATCCAAATATAGGTATAATTTTAGGTATAACTCTATCATAGTCTAATTCTCCGTCTTTATCTTCTACAATTAATCTACCTTGTTCTTTTACAATATAAAAATTCCCTTCACTTTGCAAATTATTTCTCATTGTTTTAACAAGCTGAGAAATAAATATAGGGCGATTATTTCCTCTCATTGCAATTTCGCCAAATTTTACAATTAAGACTTTTTCTTCCATATAAATTCCCTTCTATCGGTTATATTTCCTCAAAAATGGTACAATTTCCTTCAATTGTTTTAAACATTCTTTCGCTTCTTCTACTGTATTATATTGACAAAAGCTAAACCTAACCGCTCCCTCTATTTCATTAAACGGTAATCCCATAGCTGTTAATACTGGACTACCTACTTTCTTTTTACTGTCACAAGCAGAACCAGCAGAAATAAAAATATCTTTACTTTCTAATGCATGAAGAAGTACTTCACTTTTTAATCCTTTAAATGTTACATTTAATACATAAGGACTACCTTGTTCTAATGTATCACCATTAATTTGCACATCTGCAATATCATTTAATATTCCATCTGCTAATGTCTTTTTTATATCAAAAACCGTTTGTTGATTTTTTTTCATATTTTGAAAACAAATATCTGCTGCTACACCAAGCCCAGCTACACCAGCACCATTTTCTGTACCTGAACGTTGTCCTTGTTGCTGTCCACCTCCTAATATATAGGGTTTCACTTTTAGCCCTTGTCTTTTATAAAGCATACCTACGCCTTTTGGACCATTAATTTTATGAGCACTCATTGTTAGCAAATCTATATTCATTTTTTCTACATCAATAGCATATTTCCCAAATGCCTGCACCGCATCTACATGAAATAATGTGTTCTTATTTTGTTCTTTTATTATCCTTCCAATTTCTTCTACTTCTTGTATGACTCCTGTTTCATTATTTATCAATATGATACTAACAAGTATGGTATCTTTTCTAATAGCTTGCTTTAATTCCTCTAAATCAATTTTTCCTTTCTTGTCTACAGAAAGCCAAGTAATATCATATCCTTTTTGTTCTAATACTTCCATAGGTTTTTTTACAGCAGGGTGTTCTATTTTTGTTGTAATCAAATGTTTTCCTTGTCTTTGATATCCCTCTGCTGTGCCAAAAATTGCCCAATTATCTCCTTCTGTTCCTCCAGAAGTATAATAAATTTCACTTGTTTTACAATGGATTCCTCTACTTAATATTTCTGTTGTCTTTTTGATTTCCCTTTCTACTTGTAAACCTAATTTGTTTACAGAAGCTGGATTACCAAAATTATGGCAAAGCATTTCTGTCATTTTTTTTGCAACTTGTTCTGATGCTCTTGTAGTTGCTGCATTGTCAAAATAAATCATATATTATCACCTTGCTCCATTTCATAAACCAATATTGCTGTTGTTATCATTCCTGCTGTTTCTGTCCTTAATATTCTTTTGCCTAGTGTAACAGGTATTACATTTTGTTCTATTGCCTGTACAATTTCTTGCTCAGAAAAGCCTCCTTCTGCTCCTATAAATACTCCTATACTTTTTCCCTTAAAATATTTTATAAATTCTTTTAAATTTCTTTTTTGTTCTTTTTCATAAGGTATAATTGCATTATCTAATTTTTTACTTTGTTGTAATGCTTGTTTAAAAGAAAGTATATTTTCAATTCTAGGAATTTTGCCACGTTCACTCTGTTTCGCTGCTGCCTCTGCAATTTTTTGCCACCTTTCTAACTTTTTATGTTCTTTTTTATCTAACTTTACAATAGAACGTTCTGTTGCAACAGGTACAATACTATCAATACCCAATTCCACACATTTTTGTATAATTAACTCCATTTTATCTGCTTTAGGTAGTCCTTGAAACAATGTAATTTTAATAGGCGGTTCCGATTCACAATATTGTTTTTCTATAATGTCAGCAATTATTGTATTTTGTTCAAAACAATTTATGCTGCAAACATAATCTATACCCTCTCCATCACAAACTATCAATTCTTCTCCTTCTTTTTTTCTCAAAACTGTTTTAATATGTTTTGCATCTTCTCCTAAAATAGTAATTTGTTTTGTAATTTGTTGTTTGTTTACAAAAAATTTAGGCATTTTTTACCCCCTTATCCATCATAACGGGATACAATAGCAACCCAATCTTTTTTATATTTTATGTTCAATATTGTAAAATGGTTTTGCTGTAATGCTTGTTTTACATCTTCTTCTCTTTGTTTTATAATACCACTACATATAAAAATGCCTTTGCTTTTAATATAATCTGGCACTTGCTTGGAAAGTGCAATAATAACATCAGCTACAATATTTGCTTCTACAACATCATATTTTTTATCGCTATATGTTTTTTGTAATGTTTTATCATCTAATATATTTCCAGATACAACATGATAACTTTTTTTATTAATATCATTTCTTTTTGCATTTTCATAAGCAACATCTACTGCATTGATGTCAATATCAATAGCATCTGCATAACTTGCTCCCAAAAGCAATGATGCAATAGACAATATGCCACTACCACATCCTATATCAAATATAGTATCTTCTTTTTTTACAAATTGTTCTATAAACTCTATACATAATTGCGTTGTTTCATGTGTTCCTGTACCGAAAATATGTGCTGGGTCAATTTTCAATACAATTTTGCCAGTAGGTTCTTTTAGTTCTTCCCAAGAAGGTTTTATAATCATTTTAGTCCCTACAGAAAAAGGTTTAAAATACTTCTTCCAGTTATTAGCCCAATCTTCTTCTTTTATATTTTTTATAGTTACTTGTAATGTTCCTAAATCAAACTCTTTTTCCTGTTGCTTTAATGAAAGCAATGCACTTTTAATATCTGAAATTTGTTCTCTGCCATGTATATTATCTCTTATAAAAAATGTGATGCCAGTTAATTGCTTTTGTTTTTGTTCTATTAATTCATCTTCTATATAATCCCATTCTCTATTAGGGTTTTGCAAAAATTCTTCAAAATCAGAACTATCTTCTATCATAAGCCCTGTTAAACCACATTGATATAACAAACCACTTACTAATTCTAAACCTATTTGACTTGTTTCTACAAAAATCTCTATCCACTCCAAAAAAATTCTCCTTTCTTCATCTCTTTAAAAAAAGGCCGTCGAAAACGACAGCCTAACCGACTCATTTTAAAACAAACTGCTATATATAAACAAACTATTTTCTATTTATTTTTGAAACAGCGCTTGTACTTCTTGATAGCTTTCTGGCGTACCTATATCATAACATTCTCCTTGAAACGTATAAGCATATACTTCTTTTTGTTTATACAACCATGCTGGGAAGTTTCCAGGAGCATCTGGATTATTTCCTTGTGATAAATATTTTTCAAAAAGAGGTATAGTGTTTTTTTGATATAAGTACATAGCAAATACTACTGCATTTGATTTTGGATTTTCAGGTTTTTCTTCAATATCTAATACCTTATTATTTTTATCTAACAATGCAATACCAAAGTTTCTAAGTGTTTTTTCATCATTCCATATCTTTACACAAACGCAATCTTTATTTTTTTGTTTATAAAAATCATAATAATTTTTTAATGGATAAGTAAAGAAATTATCACCTGCAATCACAAGTAATTCATCATTTATATTCATTTTTTGTATTACAAATGCAATATCCCCAATCGCACCCTTACGGTCTTCCTCGCTTGTTGTACCATCATCCAAAACAGTTATTTTTGCTCTGCTTTTAATTTCATTTTGCCAGTTAGCAAAAGAATTGATAAATTTATGATTCGTTACAACATAAATTTCATCTACAACATCAATAGTATTAATTTGCTCTACAATATAATTAATAATTGGTTTTTCATTAATTGTTAATAATGCTTTTGGTTTATTTATTGTCAGAGGGTATAACCTGGTCGCATAACCAGCTGCTAATATAATTGCCTTCATAAACTGCCTCCTCTTTTATCTGTTTCAAAATAAAAACTATAAATTTCTTGCAATGTTTTGGGTAATGGTGCAATCCATTCTTTTCCTGCTAAATGTGCTAAGTCACCTTCATTTTGCTGCCACACAACTTTATAAGCATGTAAAAATTGATTTGTTAAAGCAAATTGCTTTACAAAATGGATATTCCATTGTTCATCACCATATTTCCTGTCACCTGCAACACAATGCCCTATTTTTTGCATTTGCGCTCTAATCTGATGAGAACGTCCTGTTACTAAATCTATTTCTAAAAGTGTCATATCTTTTGCATTTGCAATAGGTTTATATTTTGTTATAATCTTTTTTGTTACTTGTTTTGGCTTATCATATAACGTTACTTGATTATTCTTGTTATCTTTTTCTAAATAACTAATTATATTTCCTTGTTTTGTTATAGTTCCCTTTACTAATGCTATATAATATTTGTTTATTTTTCTTTTTGCAATTGCTTCATTCACAGCTTGTACCGTTTTTAAATTTTTTCCTACAATAACAATACCACTTGTATTTCTATCCAAACGATTGCATATAGCTGGTGTAAATGTGCTGTCTTTTGAGGGAACATATTGTCCATTTTGATAAATATAATATAACACTTGGTCAATCAGTGTTTCTTTGTCACTTCCTTTTTGAGGATGTACCAAAAGCCCTGCTGGTTTAGAAACCACCAGCAGGTCATCATCTTCATATATAATAGAAAAATGTCTTTCTGATTTATAAATTGTTTTTTGTTCCATAAAGCTTTCCATTGTTTCATGAGAAATATAAAGCTGTAAACAATCTCCCTTTTGTAGTATTTCATTGCCTTCGCCTTTTTTGCCATTATATTTAATACGCTTTTTTCTCAGCATTTTATATATAAAGCTCTTAGGTGCTTTATTAAAATACTTTAATAAAAATTTGTCTAGTCTTTGATTTTGCTGTTGTTCTGTAATTTCAATTTCTTTCAAGGAGCAAACCTCCTTATTAACTGTGTATCCATGCCAAATATGCACTGATAAAATTATCAATACCACCATCCATAACAGCTTGTACATTTCCTGTTTCTTCTGATGTCCTATGGTCTTTTACCATAGTATATGGCATAAATACATAAGAGCGAATTTGACTACCCCAACCAATTTCTTTGACATCACCACGAATTTCTGCTAATTTTTTCATTTGTTCTTCAATTTTTAATGAAAGCAATTTACTTTTCAACATTTTCATTGCTCTGTCTTTATTACTAAACTGACTTCTTTCGTCTTGGCATTGCACTACAATACCTGTAGGATTATGTGTAATACGAATAGCAGAAGATGTTTTATTAACATGTTGTCCTCCTGCACCACTTGCACGATATGTGTCTACACGAATATCTTCTGTATTGATTTGTATATCTGTATCATTTTCAATTTCAGGCATAACATCACAAGATGCAAAAGAAGTATGACGTCTTCCAGAACTATCAAAAGGAGACACTCTTACTAATCTATGGATACCCTTTTCTGATTTTAAATAACCATAGGCATTTTCACCATTTACTTGTATTGTAACAGACTTCAATCCTGCTTCATCACCATCTAGCATATCTAATATCTCAATTTGAAAATCGTTTCTGTCTGCCCATTTTGTATACATACGGAAAAGCATATTTGTCCAATCACAAGCCTCTGTACCACCTGCACCTGAATGTAACGTTACTATAGCATTATTTTTATCATATTCTCCATCTAAAAGTGTAGAAATTTTTAAATTGTCATACTCTGCTAAAAAAGCATCTGCTAATTCTTGTACTTCACTAATAATGCTGGCATCTTCTTCTTCCGTGCCCATTTCAATAAGTGTCAAAATATCTTCATATTGTGTTACAAGTGTTTCATATCTATTTATTTTATTTTTTAATCCTTTTAACTGTCTCAATATTTTTTGACTTTTTTCCATATCTGCCCAAAAATCTGGGTCAGCAGATATTTCTTCTAATTCTGTTATTTTTTCCTTTGCGCCAGCGACGTCAAAGTGAAGCCCCCATTTCCTCTAATTTTTGGTCATACGCAGATAGCGACAGACGGATTTGTTCTAATTCAAACATAAAAAATCATCTCCTTAAAAATCATATTATAATATTTATATGAGTAGGGAGTTCTTCCCCTCTTATATACTCAAATTATGCATCTTTGCCACAGCAGTTTTTATATTTTTTACCACTACCACAAGGACAAAGATCATTCCTACCTATTTTTGCTTCTTTTCTTTCCTTTGGTTTTTTCTGTATAGTATCATCTTTATTTGTAAACATAGGTTGTATTGTTTGTACTCTTGTCGTTTCTGTTTCTAATTTTACCCTATACAACATACGTAATGTATCTTCTTGAATATTATTGCTTAATTCTTCAAACATATCATATCCTGCAAATTTATATTCAATAAGAGGATCCCTTTGTGCATAAGCGTGCAAACCAATGCCTTGACGCATTTGTTCCATATCATCAATATGATCCATCCACTTTTGGTCAATCACTCTTAATAATATGACTCTTTCTAATTCTCTCATTCTTTCTGGGTCACCAATTTCTTGCTCTTTCATTTCATATATTTTTTCACCTAGCTTTTTTAATGTTTGTTTTAAATTGTCTCTTGTTAAAGTTTCTTTACTATCATCTTTTATTTTGATTGCACCAATTGGTATAACAGAGCCTAAACTTTCGCTTAATCCAGCCATATCCCATTCTTCTGGAAATTCACTTTCTCCAGTATAGGCATCAACATACCTATCTACTACATCATTTATCATAAACATAATACTTTCTCTTAAATTTTCACCTATTAAAACTCTATGTCTTTCTCCATATATAATCTCTCTTTGCTCATTCATTACTTGGTCATATTCTAATAAATGTTTACGAATGGCAAAGTTATTCCCCTCTACTTTTTTCTGAGCATTTTCAATGGCTCTTGTCAGCATACCTGCTTCAATAGGATCATCTTCTTCTAATCCCATAGCATCTACTAATTTCATTGTTTTTTCAGAACCAAATAAACGCATTAACTCATCTTCCATAGAAATATAAAATTTAGATTCTCCAGGGTCACCTTGACGTCCAGAACGTCCACGTAGCTGATTATCAATACGTCTGGATTCATGGCGTTCTGTGCCAATAATTTTTAAACCGCCAATTTCTGGAACACCATCCTCTAGTTTAATGTCTGTACCACGTCCTGCCATATTTGTTGCGATAGTAACAGCATCTAATTCTCCTGCATGAGAAACAATTTCTGCTTCTTGTTCATGGTATTTTGCATTCAATACTTGATGCTTAATTCCCTCTTTCTTAAGCATTTTGCTTAATTGTTCGGATTTATCAATTGTAATTGTACCTACCAATACAGGCTGGTGTTTTTCATGACAAGCAATGATATCTTTTACTACTGCTCTAAATTTTGCTGCTTCTGTACGATACACTACATCATGATGGTCAATTCTAATAACAGGCTTGTTTGTAGGAATTTCTACAACGTCCATACCATAAATATTTCTAAATTCTGTTTCTTCTGTTTTTGCTGTACCAGTCATACCACATTTCTTTTTATATTTATTAAAAAAGTTCTGGAATGTAACAGTTGCTAATGTTTTACTTTCTTTTTTTACTTTTACATTTTCTTTTGCTTCAATGGCTTGGTGCAGACCATCAGAATATCTTCTACCAGGCATAATACGTCCTGTAAATTCATCTACAATCATGACCTCATCATTTTGCACAACATAATTTTGGTCAATATGCATATTGTAGTTTGCTTTTAAAGCATTGTTAATATGGTGTTGTATTTCAAGGTTTTCTGCATCAGAAAGATTTTCAATATGGAAAAATTTTTCTGCCTTTTTTACACCTTCTTGTGTTAATGTAACGCTTTTTGCTTTCTCATCTAATATATAATCTCCTTCTTCTTGAATTTCTTCTTTTGTCAAAGGATTTAATGCTTCTTCTTCATTTAATATTTTTCCTTTTTTAAGTGTTTTTACAAAAGTATCTGCTACCTTATACAATTCAGTAGATTTTGCACCAGAACCAGAAATAATCAAAGGTGTTCTTGCTTCATCAATCAATACAGAGTCTACCTCATCAATAATAGCAAAATTCAAATCTCTTTGTACCATACTTTCTTTTCTAACTACCATATTATCACGAAGATAATCAAAACCTAATTCATTATTTGTTGCATAAGTAATATCACAAGCATACGCTGTACGACGTTCATCATTTTCCATATCATTTAATATTACACCAACTGTCATATCCAATTTTTCAAACAAAGGAGTTACCCATTCGGAGTCACGTTTTGCCAAATAATCATTTACTGTTACAACATGTACACCTTTTCCTTCCAATGCATTCAAATAAGAAGACAATGTTGCTACCAATGTCTTACCTTCACCTGTTCTCATTTCTGCAATACGCCCTTGATGCATAACAATACCACCTAAAAGCTGTACTCTAAAATGACGCATACCTAATGCTCTGCTTGCAGCTTCTCTTACTGCTGCATAAGCCTCTGGTAAAATTTGATCAAGTGTTTCTCCTTTTGAAAGGCGTTCTTTAAATTCTGTTGTTTTATGCTTTAATTCTTCATCAGATAATTTTTCAAACTCTGGTGCTAAAGCATCAATTTTATCTACAATAGGCGTAATACGCTTAATTTCTTTTTCACTGTAATTACCAAATATTTTTTCTAAAAGACCCATTTAGGTTCACCTCATTATTAAAATAGTTTCACATTCTTTATAGTTTATCAGAAAAGCCCCTCTCTATGCAACACTTAAATAGAATTATATACTTTCCTTTTTCATTTATTATTCTCATAGTATTTCTATAAAAAACATATTTTACTGTTTTGATTCGCTTTTTATTTTATCAATTGTATCTTGTTTTGCTGTTTGACGTAATTGACTTAATCTTTCATGCACCTGTGCCTCTTCCCAGCCATAGCTTTGTTGCAATTCATATTCTAAAGGTAGCCATGAATCAATAGGTGCTTCATTATGTTGTATTACTGCCTCTAATCTGTCTAATGCCTTATAAATTTTTGACTCCATTGTTTCTCTTTTTTCCATTTCTTCAAAAAGTGTAAGCATATCTGTTTTTTGAGGCTCTGGCAATTTTTCTATTAATGTTGTAATAGCTTTTTGCTCTGTTTTAGAATCCTCTTTTGTTTTCAAAAAAGAAGGAATATCTCCTGTAATTGCCTCTCCTAAATCATGTATAATACACATTTTTATAATTTTCTGAAAATCAACATTTTCTATTTCTCTTTCCAATAACAAAGCAATAAGAGATAGCCTCCAACTATGCTCTGCCACGCTTTCCTTTCTATTTGTAGATGTCCAAGAATGTCTCGTATTACATTTCATTTTTTCTGCAATATTTAAAAAATCAATCAATTCTCTATCTGTCATATATTTTCCTTTCTTTACTCATTACACAATACAAAGTTATTATAACACAAAAATAGGAATACGGCAGTACCGTATTCCTTTATTTTTTATTATCCTTCAATAGCAATATATTTTTTTTGCTCTACCTCTTTTTGTTGTTTTTTAGGTACTACCAAATGCAGTATACCATTTTCAAATTTTGCTTTAATTTCTTGTTGTTGTACTGCCTCACCCACATAAAAGCTTCTTGTACACTGACCAGTATAGCGTTCTCTACGAATATAAACTCCAGATTCGTTTTTCTCTTCTCTCTCTTCATTTTTTGATGCATTGATTATTAAATAACCATTTTCCAAATTTGCATTAATTTCTTCTTTTTTGAATCCAGGTAAATCAATTTCTATTTCATACTGATTATCTTTTTCCTTTATATCAGTTTTCATCATATTTTTTTCATATGCACCCATAAAATTACTTTTTCGTCCAAAAAGGTTTTTATCCCAATTGGAATCTATAAAATCATCAAACAAACTTCCTCCAAAAATGCTAGGTAACATCATAAGTCATTCCTCCAATTAAATATTATAGTTATTATTGATGGACTACTTAAAATGGACACTTTGTTCATTTCTTTTGTTCTGAATATAATATACAACGTTTTATCAGCACTGTCAATAGGTGAGTGCTAATATTATTGTAAATAATTTATGAACTTTTTAACATCCTATTAACATCAAAATTGTTCCTTTATTATCAGTATATGATTTTATTACTTTTTTATTCTATAAAACAAACATTTTATGTAACAGTTTGATTTTTTAAATATTGTCTATACTTTAATATAATAATATTTTAGAAAGAAGGTTGAATTATGCAAGCACAATTAGAAGAAAATATGATGATAAAATTTTTACAAAAATTTGACGAATATCCTTTTATTGTTAAATACCAAAACAACACATATCATATTGGAAAAGGAAAGCCTACTTTTGTTGTACATTTTAAAAAAGAAATTGATACCAAAGAATTAATGAAAAGTACTTCTCTTGCTTTAGGCGAGGCATATATGCGTGGTGATATAGAAATTGAAGGGGATTTATACAACGCTTTAGACCATTTTTTAATACAAATTGATAAATTTTCAACTGACCAATCTGTATTAAAAAGATTATTATTTTCTTCTCATTCTAAAAGAACACAGAAAAGAGAAGTTTGTTCTCATTATGATATAGGAAATGATTTCTACCAACTTTGGCTAGATAAAACAATGAGCTATTCTTGCGGATACTTTAAAAATGAATCTGATTCACTTTATCAAGCACAAATAAATAAAATAGATTATATATTACAAAAGCTATATTTAAAAGAAAATATGACATTGCTTGATATTGGATGTGGTTGGGGATTTTTATTAATAGAAGCAGCTAAAAAATATCATATCAAGGGTACTGGTATTACACTTAGTACAGAACAATATAAAAAATGTCAGCAACGTATTACTGAAGAAGGACTTCAAAATGATATTACAATAGAATTATTAGATTACAGAGACTTAAAACAATTAAATAAAAATTTTGATAGAGTAGTTAGTGTAGGTATGTTGGAACATGTTGGCAGACAACAATATCAGCAATTTCTATGTAGTGTAAATGATGTATTAAATACACATGGTTTATTTTTATTGCATTATATTAGTGCTAAAAAAGAACATTCTGGTGATCCTTGGATTAAAAAATATATTTTTCCTGGAGGTGTTATACCTTCTTTAAGAGAAATTATCAGCCAATCTGCTGAATTAAATTTTGATGTATTAGATATTGAAAATTTACGTCTTCATTATAATAAAACATTACTTTGCTGGGATAACCATTTCAGACAAAATTTAGCTACTATTCGTACTATGTTTGACGAGGAATTTATTAGAATGTGGGATTTATATCTTTGTGCTTGTGCAGCAGCTTTTCATAATGGTGTAATAGACCTACATCAAATATTATTTACAAAAGGTATCAATAATAGTTTACCTATTACAAGATGGTATTGATATTATAAATTTTACTATAAAACACCCACAAATTAAAAAAAGTTTGTGGGTGTATAAAAATTTATAAACAATTTATTTTGTAGCCAGCTTTTCTATACCATGAAATATTTGTAATACACCTTTTCTTTGTTCCAAAGAACAATTTTGATAAAACAATATCATTTCATTAGGAAACTCTTCTTTTTTCATTTCTCCTTTTAAAAGATAATCAATACTAATATGAAGTATATTACTTATTTTAATAATATTTTCTACTGATAGTCCTGTGATGCCTCTTTCTACCTCACTATAATGTTTTATAGAAATATTTAACTGGTCAGAAAGTTGTTCCTGTGTCATACGCATTTCTTTTCTTCTTTCTTTTAAACGTAAACCCATTTCTTTTTTATAATCCATTATTTTCACCACCTTTTTTACTTTTTGGGTAAAGTATAGCCTAACCCAAAAAGTAAAATAACAAGGTAATAGGTTATATAAAATATAACCTTTTATGTTGTATTTATTGTTTTATTCTATTATAATAAAATTGTTATAAAAATCTTTTAATGGCTGGAGGCATATCTATGAAACAATCAAATTGGTGCTTTTTTACAGCAATATTCGTTGTTTTTTGGCAATTTATACTTTTACCTTTTTTAAAAATATGGTATTTTAATAAATATTAATGAATACTTTTAGTTTTAATTAGTATATATAAGTGATATATACTTTTCAATAAAGAACATATTACCATAATCACCTATTTTTTTCATTATAAAAGGATTGAATACTTTTACAGTTTCAATCCTTTTATAATAATTTATATTAATACACTATTATATTTTATTACATTTCTCTTCTACCCTCTAAAGCCCTGGATAATGTAATTTCATCTATATACTCCAAATCTCCTCCTACAGGTACTCCATTTGCAATTCTTGTTACTTTAATCTGTAAGGGCTTTAATAATCGGCTAATATACATTGCTGTTGCTTCTCCCTCCACATTAGGATTGGTAGCAAGTATCACTTCTTGTATATCATTATTTTCTTGTAAGCGATTGAGTAATTCTTTTATTTTAATTTCCTGAGGACCTATTCCAAGCATAGGAGAAATCGCACCATGTAATATATGGTATAGTCCATGATATTGTTTTGTTCTTTCATATGCTGCCATATCTCTTGGGTCTTCTACAACCATAATTGTTTTATTATCTCTTTTTAAATTGCTGCAAATAGGGCAAGGGTCATCATCTGTTAAATTACAACAAACAGAACAATATTTTACATTTTCTCTTGCTTCTGTAATAGCAGAGGCAAGTGAAAATGCTTTTTCTTTTGGCATATTAATGATATAAAATGCCAATCTCTGAGCAGATTTCCCTCCTATTCCTGGCAATCCTGAGAATTCTTCAATCAATCTTGTAATCGGATTTCCATAATAATTCATTTGACTACTTCCTTTTCATTTTATAATACAATTTATCACTACACTTTGACTTTTATAAAATTTCGGTAAATATATTAAATATGACATTATTTCATATTTAACCTATTTCTAATTACTTTATTTTTAATAGGATATATTTTTTCTACTGGTAAATCTCTTGAATTTAATCTACCACATTTTCTTTGTTCATTCCATTTTCTTACTAACGGAGTAATATCTTCTATACAGTAAATACTCGTATTTAAAAAATCCTTTAATGTACTTCCTTTCAATCCTATTTGTATTGCTGCACGATTAATAGGATTTCCATTTACATTTCTGTCTGGGTCCCATTGACAATATACTGTAGTTTCATCAAAAGCCTTCTTCCATTGTATACTAGTATAAATTGCAGAATCTGGAGAAGTCAAAACCGCTTTTTTTAATAACTCATTAAATTTTGATTGGTATATGTCTAAAGCTAATATACATTCTTGATTTTTCTTCGTTCCCCAATTAGAACGATACATAAGCCATAAAAATGATGGCTTTATCCATGTCATACGATTAACATTAAAGTTTTCTCCAAATGTTTGCAATACAATCGCTTCTTTGGCGATGATAGTATTATATGCTTGATAAACTCGAATATGCTGCTTATTATATTGTGCAAATACCTCTTTTATATATTCCATATATATCACTCCAGTATATTTACTTTTAAAAAATAAACTCCTGCACAATATGTTTCATCATAGTATAATTGTATAGAATATTTTGTATTTTTTAATTGTCGATTACAAATAGTAATTTGTTCTTCAACATTATTATAATCTCCTAGAGATATATATAAATGTTGAATATTATATTCAATAGTACAAAATAATTCTTTTGGCAATTTATTCCTTAAAAATGCTATAACATTTTTACTAACATCTTTGTCATACCCTTCAATTAATAAACTTTCTCCTTGTACTACAGAATAATGCAGCCAAAATATAGTTTCATCTAAATCATCATACTGTAAAAAGTCTTCAAAATCTTTTTGATTATCAATCAAAAGCATTTGTTGTATGACTATTGCTTGACTTTGATAAAGCTGTATATAATTTTTTGTTTCAAAAAGTTCATGAATATACTGTTTTTTATTATCATCTACAATCACTTATGATAAGGCTCACCATTAATAATACGCATTGCTCTATAAATTTGCTCCAATAATATTACTCTCATCATTTGGTGAGGAAATGTCATAGCAGAAAAGCTTATCGCTCTATCTGCTCTTTGCATCACTTCCTTCGATAAACCTAAAGAACCACCAATAATAAATATCATATGACTTACCCCTTGAACAGCATTTTTTTGTATTTGTTTAGCAAACTGTTCAGAAGAAAACATTCTACCCTCTATAGCAAGTGCAATAACAAAAGCATTTTCTTTCACTACTTTTAATATCCTTTGTCCTTCTTTGTAGCAAACTTGCTGTTGTTCTGCTTTTGTCATTGTTTCGGGTGCTTTTTCATCTTGCACTTCTACAATATCCAATTTACAGTATTTAGATAAACGTTTACTATATTCCTGTAAAGCTTCTTTCCAATATTTCTCTTTTAGTTTTCCTACAGATATTACTGTAATATGCATATTTACTCCTTATAATTCTATAGTATAGCTATTACTGTATCTTGGTGCCATATCTAGATGTAAATACTTCCCAACTTTTATATTATTTTTATGCAATATGTCTTCTACCGTTTGATATGCGAGCTGAGGACAGTTATTTTCCTCACTAATATGACCTAAAAAAACATATTTTAATTTTTCAGACATAATGTCACATAACAAATTTCCTGCTGTATGATTAGAAATATGACCTTGTTCTCCTAATATCCTCTGTTTCAAATGATAGGGATAATGACCATTTTTTACCATTTCCTCATCATGGTTTGCCTCCAAAAGCAAAAGCTCACTGCCAAATAATTTCTGTTTTATATCTTCTGTAATATGCCCTAAATCTGTTGCAATAGTAATTTTATGATTTTCTGCCTCTATGCTATAACCAACGGGCTGTTTAGCATCATGAGGAATAGAAAAGGGATACATACAAATATCATTAATGATACAAGGTTCTTCTTCATATACAAATCGTTTATTTTTTGGTGCAATTTTACCAATTTGATTTTCCATAGCATTCCATGTTCCTATTGTAGCGTAAATGGGTACATCAAATTTTCTCGAAAATACACCAACACCCTTTATATGGTCTGTATGCTCGTGTGTAATAAACAGAGCATCTATTGTTTCTCCTGTTACATTCAATGATGCAAGTCCCTCTATAATACGTTTTCCACTTAATCCTGCATCAATCAATACTTTTGTATGTTTTGTGCCAACAAAAACACTATTTCCACTGCTGCCACTGGCAATGGCACAAAATTTTAAAGCCATGAGGTAAAGTCCTCCTTAATTTACATTATATATAAATAACACTTATTATTAATATTGCGTGAGTAAGTATTAAAACTATTTAATAAAACATAATATCTAATCATACCAGTTATAAAAAATAGTTAAACAGCATTATATTTGTATTCTTTTAATTTCAGCTCCCAAAGCAGAAAATTTATGTTCTACATCTTCATATCCTCTATCAATATATTTTGTATTATCAATATGGGTTTCTCCTTTTGCAGCAAGTCCTGCTAGTATCATAGCTGCTCCTGCTCTTAAATCCGTTGCAGAAACTTGAGAACCTGTTAAAAAAGGTACTCCCTCTATTATAGCAATTCTGCCATCTACTGTAATGTTTGCTCCCATACGACGTAATTCATCTATATATTGAAAACGATTTTCCCACACATTTTCTGTAATAATATTTGTTCCTTGACATACGCTTAATAATGCTGCCATTTGTGGCTGCAAATCTGTAGGAAATCCTGGATAACTCATTGTTTTCACATTTACATTTCTTAAAGGTTTATCTGATATTACACGAATAGCATCATCAAATTCTTCTACTTTTACATTCATTTCTACCAATTTTGCAGAAAGAGAATCCATATGTTTTGGAATAATATTTTTTACAAGAACATCTCCTCCTGTAATTGCAGAGGCAATCATATAAGTTCCTGCTTCAATCTGGTCTGGTATAATAGTATATTGTGCACCATGCAGTTTTTTAACTCCTGTAATACGTATTACATCTGTACCAGCGCCTTTAATGTTCGCTCCCATAAAATTCAAAAAATTTGCAGTATCTACAATATGAGGTTCTTTTGCTGCATTTTCAATTACAGTTTTTCCCTCTGCCATAGTAGCAGCCAGCATAATATTGATTGTTGCTCCTACACTTACCTGGTCCATATAAATAGAAGTACCTACCAATTTATTAGCATATGCCTTTACAATGCCATTTTCTACAATAACATCTGCTCCTAATGCTCTAAAACCCTTTAAATGTAAATCAATAGGTCTTGTACCAAAATTGCAGCCTCCTGGCATAGCAACTTCAGCTTTTTTAAAACGTGCTAAAAGAGCACCTAAAAGATAATAAGAGGCACGAATTTTTTGTACTTCTTCATAGGTTGCACAAATATTATTAATATTTCTACCATCAATTTGCAATGTATGTTTATTTAAAAATGAACTTTTTGCTCCAATTTTATTTATAGTATTGCATAAACTACTTACATCTTCAATACAAGGTAAATTTTCAATTACACTAATATCATCTGCCATAATTGCAGCTGGAATAATCGCAACTGCTGCATTTTTTGCTCCGCTTATACAAACTTCTCCTTTTAACTGCCTTTGCCCCGTTACAATTAATTTATCCATAAAAACTTCAATTCCTCCCAAAGAAACTCTTGTTTTTCATATCAAAAGTCAGTAGACTATATCATTATTACAAATAATCATCATTCTAAAATCTATATTTATTTTTATGTAACTTATAAAATTAAATTATTTTATGAAATATTATACATCTATTCACATCAAAAAACACATCAGTAATGTATTATAACACAAGTTAAATATATTCGTAAATTTGTTTTATAAATTTATTGCAAACATTCTACATTACGTAACACTAAAAACACTTATTATTATATAAATAACACTTAACTATATATCAATTATGTATTTACTAACAAAATTCTTTTTTTATTATAGCAATTATACCACTAAATATTAAAATCTCAAACATTTTTTATATTATACAGTTTCTAAAAATAAAATTTTCTATTATTAACATGTTTTATTAAAACATATCTCTATTATATATTAAAATACCCCTAACTATAAAAGTAAGGGGTATTTTGTTCATTATTCTTTTATTTCTCTTATAATTTCATTAGTATAAGCATTTATAATATATGGCTTTTGCCTTCCTAAAACATAAATTCTATAACATGGTACTAGTTTTGCTACATTATCCACTTTTAAATATTCCATTTCTTGAAAGTCATATCCTAATTCCATTTTTTGCACTGTGACCGTTTCATAAATACCTGTTTCTTCTCTTTCTTTTTCTATTTCTCTTAAAAAAGTAAGCAAAGCTTCATCAGAAAAACAAATATCCTTTTTATCTCCTGTAAATCCCTCTGTTATAAAATAGTTTAAATCAACATGAGAAATTCCTTTTTCTCCTATATATATTTCAAAACAATTTGCAAAAACATATTCTCCCTTATATTTTTGAAAGAATGTTACTTTATAACCATTTTCTATTTCCTGCACAGTGCCAATTTCAAAATCTTCTGCTTCTTTTGTTGATAATGACTCCATAAATTCTTTTGCTTCTTTTCTTGCTTCATCAGCTGTAATTTTTTTGCTTTTTCTTGTACCATTGACAAATACTAATTGACATTGATTTCCTTCCATAGTGAGTACTTTATTTTTACCAGTTATAATTGTTTTATTAAATTCTACTGTAATTGTTACTTCTTCTTGTGCAAAAAACTGTTGTTTCATATCATCTCTACTATACATAGGCGCACTGAGTGAAAGTTTTCTCATAGGAGGAAATTTTGTCAAAAGGTCTGTATATAATATAATTCTATTCTGAGAAAGGACTTCATAAATGGCTTTTTCTTGGCTAGAGCTTAACATATTTTGCTGATACTGCTCATAATTAAAAAAACCTAATACTACATTTATCATTAGAAGTAATACTAATAGTAAATTTTTTACTGCTTTCCATTCCATAAAGTTCTTCCTCACTTCTATTATCATTGATATAATTGTATTATGAAAAATTCATAAAAATAATATTATGTTTTATCCCTTATTGTTTTTCCAATATATAATTCATCATATAACTCTGTTATCCATTTCATTGTTACAACAAAATCAGGCTCCACAAAATAACCTAAATACATATCCTCTACTTCTTTTATATCTGAATCTTTATGATTAACTTGATATTGCTCAATAGCTTGGTCTAATGCCTCTAAAAACTCTACAGATATTTGTTTATCCTTTACATCAACTGCCCTAAAATTATGAGCATATCTTTTATACTTTCTTACAGAATTTCCTCTAACTGAAATTTCTATAGCATGAGACATTTCAAAATCATTTTGTACTGCTTCCGAAAGCAATATAGGATAATTATCTACAGTATAATCAAAATAATATATCATTTCATTTCTATTCATTTCTATACCAGATAAATATATTTCTGTTTTTAATGAAGTGTCATTATTCATAAAATTTTTGCAAATTTGATATCCTGTAGCAATATTGGTTACTGCCTCTGTGTCATATGTCCCATAGCTATAATATTCTAATATTCCTTTTGGATAATATCTTACTACAACATTTTCATCACTAAATATAAATGTACCTGTTTCATCTACTCTATTCCAGTCTGATTCTAAATTCTTAAAAAAACTATCTACTGAACTTTCCAAAAAATATCGATTAATACTACCATCTTTCATAAAAGGATTGATTTCTATAACACTTCTATAAGGAAAACTTTCTTCTTTCCATTGAGGTACAAATACATTATCACAAAACAAATTGAAACCACTTTGCTTTGTAGAAACATATGCTAAATGATTCTCTCTCTGCTCTAGCATAGTATATAAATCTGCACTAAATCGAGACTTTTCAATTGTTATATTACAATTTTGTTCTAAACTAGTATTAATAAAATAAACATTTGTTGTACCATTATTTGTCTTGCTTGGCACAATAGCAATACAGTTAAAGCTTTCTAATGCAGGTATCAAAAGCTTTTTATTATAATTTTGAAAATATTCCTCTACAGGAACAAAAAAATGATATTCTAAAAGCAAACACCTATTTTCTAATATACTATCCCAATTTACTTGTTTTATTGTTGTACTTGCTGTTCCTTGCGTCAAAACTTCTTGTAATAAATTATTTCCTTCTGATAATACTGTTTCCTTTTCTATATCACTTGCATATGCCAATGTATATTTTTTGTTTCCGCTGCCTATCACAAATTTACTGGGCAAAAGCAATGCATTCCCTTCTGCCGTAAACTCTTTTTGACTTTCTAATCCAAAAATAGTATAAAAAAAGTTATGGCTTGCAGTATCCTCAAGCCATAACAATCCTGTTTGATAAACAGCAGTTATAACCAAAATAATAATGACAAAATTTTTAATTTTGTTGATATTCATTGATTTTCACCGCTTCTATATTTCATTTTTGCCCAATTACATTGTTAGCGATAGGGTTCTTGTGCTGCCGGGAATCGAAACTGTATTCTCCAATTCATTTTTAATGGTGATATTTCGCCGTTTGACAATGGTTTCTTCATTGACTGTTTCGTATCCCTCTTTTGATGCTGTAATAGCTACAACATTTTCTCCAAGGCTTAGTTCTACAGTCTGGCTAAACATACCAGAAGCACCAACTTCTACTTGAAAAATTGCGTTTTCTGTCAAATCTCCATTGGCATCTTTTGTACTAACACTGATTTCAATGGCAGTTCCTTGGTCCGCTACACCTGATATTGTTTTAGAATCATCAAATGTAGACTGAGTTTCTTTAGACATATCAATACCACTCGTTACGGAAAAACCGAGTTCTTGCTCCGCCGTTTCAGCATCAAGAGGCCTTGCGTAAACAAAAACTGGTGCAAAGCAAAAAAGCATTACAACAATAAACGCTATAGAAAACTTTTTCATTTCTAATGGGCCTCCTTAAACTAAAATTTTTCGTACCATAGTACTCTACACGCACATATTATAACCCAACAATGTTACAATTATGTTACAATGCTCTTACGTTTGAATTACATTATTTGGGTATACCCATAGTTAAAATATTTCTCCTTCCCAAGGCTCTTGTTGTGCCTTAGGAAACCACATTGTCATAGTTGTTCCTTTTCCATATTCACTTTCTGCTGTCAAGCGTCCTCTATGACTTTCCATAATTTCTTTTGCAATAGCAAGCCCCAAACCAGTACCACCCATTGCCCTGCTTCGTGCTTTATCTACTCTATAAAAACGCTCAAATATTCTAGGTAAATCTTCTCTTTGTATACCCATGCCTGTATCTTTCACCATAATTTTATAATAGTAAGCATCTTCTCCTGTAGAAATACGTATTTCTGCCTCTGCCAAACTATATTTTATAGCATTTGTAACAATGTTATTAATAACTTGGCTGATTCTATCTCTATCCCCATATAATATGACATCTCTTTTTGCAGGTACATAATATAAATTTTGATGTTTTGCTTCTGCATGAATTTTATTTTGACGTACTGTTTCCTCTAAGAATGCATTTAGTGGAATTTCTGTAATATCTAATTGCACTTGCTTACTGTCAAATCGAGAAAGTTGCAATAAATCTCTTACTAAAAATGCCATTCTATCAGCTTCACTATTTACAATTCCTAAAAATTCCTCTGCAATTTCTTTATCTTCTAAAGCACCATCTAAAAGTGTTTCTGTATAGCTTTTTATTGTTGTCAAAGGCGTTCTTAATTCATGTGAAACATTTGCAACAAATTCCTTTCTCATATCATCTAATTTTTTCTGTTCTGTAATATCTTGCAATACAACCACTACACCTGCAATTTTTTCTGTTTCACTAGAATAAGGAGAAAAACTTGCATTGATAAAGCGATTTTCTACAGGGAAATTGATTTTTTGAGAAAGTTCTGGGCTCATATCCAAATAGACACCTGAATTAATATCAAATTTTTTTATAAATTGTGAAAATGTCAAATTTAGTTCGTCTACTTCCAACATTTCCATACTAGCAGTATTCACATGTATGAGTTTTCCATCTTTATCAAAAGAAAGTACACCATCGGTCATATTATGTAATATAATTTCCAACTTGTTTTTTTCTTTTGACATATCTGCAATATTTTTTTTCAATTTTGTTGCCATATTATTAAAGCTTGCTGTAAGTTGTCCAATTTCATCATCACTTCGGACTTTTATTTTTTGATTCAAACTTCCTTCAGCTAAATTTTTTGCACCTCTTGTCAATTCTAATATTGGACCAGTTAATGTTTGAGAAAAAACAAATCCCATAATTGCAGCTAATAATAATGCTAACATTACAGCAATAATAATAATACGTGTTGTTTGTCTTAAACTATTTTTCATATCTGTAGCATCTAATCTTGTAAATATAATATAACGAATAGTATCACTTTCATCTTTTACTGGTGTTGCATAACTCATCCATTCTTTCGCTAACCAAAAAGAATCCGTATTTTTTTTACCTGTAGAAAAAGAAGAAATGCCTGCCATTGCTGTTACAATGACAGAACTTTTATAATCTTCATACGGAGGTTGTACATCTGCTGTAGAAGCAATGGTTTTTCCTTTAGCATCCAATATGTTCCCTTGTATGCCTATAGAATTAGACATTGTACCTAACAATTTTGTCTGAAAATTCTTTTCTTCTTCTTTTGCAATTACTTGGTCATTTATTTTTTCAGCATATGTTTCCAAATCTTGTTTTGATTTACTGATTTCAATATTTTTTAAGCTTAATAATATATATGTGCCACTGACAATCATTACCAAAAGTACTAAACCTAAATACATGGTAATTAACTTCCATTTTAAACTCTTCATTTTATTCATCTATCCCTTAACAATCAAAATAATAACCCACACCTCTTTTTGTCAATATTGTTGTTGGTTTTCCAGGGTCATCTTCAATTTTTTCTCTCAGCCTTCGTACTGTAACATCTACAGTTCGCACATCTCCAAAATATTCATATCCCCATACTTTTTCAAGTAATGCTTCTCTTGAAAAAACTTGTCCTTTTTGCTGTGCTAAAAATTTAAGTAGTTCAAATTCTCTATAAGTTAAATCAATTACTGTACCATCCTTTTGTACCTCATATCTGTCTAAATTGATAACAATTCTACCATATTGTTGTTGATTTCCTACTGCAGCAGAAGAACGTTTTTCTAAAGCCTCCAATCGTCGAAGATTTGCTTTTACTCTTGCTACTAGTTCTCTAATTCCGAAAGGCTTTGTAACATAATCATCAGCACCTAATTCTAATCCTAGCACTTTATCCACTTCTTCTGCTCTTGCTGTCAACATAATAATAGGTGTTTGTAATTTTTCTCTAATTTTTTTACAGGTTTCATAACCATCCATTTTAGGCATCATAATATCCAATAATATAATATCTGGCTGTTGTTCAAATGTTTTTTTGAGTCCTTCTTCTCCATCCCCTGCTTTTATTACCTGAAATCCCTCTTTTTTTAAATTGAATGCTATAATATCCACAATATTTTTTTCATCATCTACAATCAATACTTTTTTCTGCAAAACTGCACCTCCTATACTCATCATGTTTATTAAAGAGTCACAAGTTATTCTTTCATGTTTTGCTATATTTTTATTATACTAAAAATACATAAAAATGTAAAATAAAAACATTATTCACCATTTGTAACATTTTTCTGCCATTTGCTGTAATGCTTTTTGTAATGTACTCTCTCCATAACATTCCACAAACTCTTGCACCCATTCATAGCTTTTCCAATAAGCCAAAGAACTATCTAACTGATTAAAATTTTGTTGTAATTCTTTTTTTGTAATCTGTATTTCTTCTTTTGCAACAGGTATGGAAAAACCTGTATATTTTTTTTCATAATACAGTGCAATACCTTCCGATAAGAATTGCTCACAATTTCCTTTTGTTTTATCATCTATAACAAAATGAATCATCTCATGCACAACTGGACCTTTTTCTAAAAAATCATCCGTTTTTTTCCAATATTGTTTTTGGTCTTCCCATAAATTAGGAGAAAGTATTCCTATTACTCCATTATAATATACTCCCATGGTAATACTACCTCTATAAAATAATGATGATATAAAATCCTCTTTTGTTTCAAAAAGTATAAAATTGATTTTGTCTTTTTTATCCCATTTAAAATCTTTTGCTATCATAGTATAGTAAGTATCTGCTTGTCTTTGTATTAATTCTGCATATTCTTTTTCTGTTTTATAATATACTTTACTATGTATACCCTCTATTGTTTTCTGGCAATATTCACCAAAAAGTATTTTTTGTAATATGCTTTGTTCATTGTTTTTTGTTACTCCATAAAACAAAATAAGTAACAGTAATAATAAACAGCAATATTTCTCCATTATTTTCATAAAAAACACCTTCCTTACTGTTTATTTTATTATATTTTGTTAAATAAAATGCTTTTGCTTTAAAACAAAAAATACAATACATCATATCCCCTTTCTTTTTTGTATTTGCTGTGATAAAATAACAAAATTGGAGGGAGTGTTTACATTATGTCTTATACAGCACTTTATAGAAAATTTCGTCCTGACACATTTGATGGTGTGATAGGACAAAAACATATTGTTAAAACAATTAAAAATCAAATTTTATCAAATCGCGTTTCTCATGCTTATCTTTTTTGTGGCACAAGAGGAACAGGCAAAACATCTACTGCAAAAATATTTGCAAGAGCTATTAACTGTATTTCTCCAAAACAAGGTAATCCATGTAATCAATGCGAACTTTGTCGTGCAGCATTGGAAAATAGGAGCATGAATGTTATTGAAATTGATGCAGCATCAAACAATGGTGTAGACAATATTAGAGAAATTAGAGAAGAAGTAAAATACCCCCCTACAGAAGGTCGCTACAAAATTTATATTATTGACGAAGTGCATATGCTTTCTTCAGGCGCATTTAATGCACTTTTAAAAACATTAGAAGAGCCTCCTGCACATGTAGTATTTATATTAGCTACTACTGACCCTCAAAAAGTACCTGCTACAATATTATCTCGTTGTCAGCGTTTTGATTTTCATCGTATTACAACAGAACAAATTACGCAAACACTTCAAAGTTATATGAATACAGAAAATGTTTTAGCAGATAAAGAAGCACTTCATTATGTTGCTCGTTTGGGTAATGGTTCTATGAGAGATGCTCTTAGTATACTAGACCAATGTATTGCTTTTTACAGTGATGAAACATTAACATTAAACAAAGTATTAGATGTAGTTGGTGCTGTTGATAATAGTGTTTTATTTTCCATGACAGATGCCATATTGCAAAAAAACACTATTAAAATAATGGACTTGATAGAACAAATTATGATACAGGGGCGAGATATTGCTCAATTTGTAACAGAATTAGTAGTGCATTTTAGAAATATACTTGTATGTAACACAATAGAAGATGCATTTTCACTATTAGACATTTCTTCTGAAGAATACCAACAATTACAATTACAATCAAAAAAAATGTCAAAAGAAGAATGTATGTATTTTATAAAAACATTTTCTGCATTACAAAATGACTTAAAATATGCCTCTAATGAAAGAATATTGCTTGAAGTAGCATTACTTAAAATTTGTAGTATTACAGAAGAAAAAAATATAGATGCAATTTCTGCTAAATTAAAAGCATTAGAAAGAAAAATTGAAAGTGGAATTTCTTTTACTCCATTTCCTTCTGTAAAGCAGAATACAGAAAATACTACTACACCAAAACAATTTAAACGTCCTCCTGCACTTTCAGAAGATAGAAAAATTATAAAACAGCAATGGAATGATATCTGTCAAAAAATAGAAAGTCCATCTTTAAAGAGTATTGTTAAAAATATTTCTCCAGAATTTAAACAAGAAACAGACCAAAATATATATCTTGTTTGTGATTATCCTGCTTTAAAAGATATTGTGAAAAAAAATATTGATTTTCTAAAGCAAACAATAGAAGAACATATTCAAAAAAGTATTTCTATTGATGTCATTACAAAAGAAGAATATACTAATTGGCATTGCTCTGTTTATGGTACAGCAGAACAGCAAACAGAAAATGATGCAGAATTTGAAAGCTTAGTTGGATATTATTTTCCAGAAGCAGAAATTCAAGAATAAAAGCAGTTGTGTAATAGTCTTATTTCGTGTAAAATAAAATAATCAAATTACAAAAATAATTATCAAAATATAACAATATTTAGGAGGAAAAATATATGGCAAAAGGATTCAATGGTATGGGTGGTATGGGCGGCATGAATGTAAATAATCTTATGAAGCAAGCACAAAAAATGCAAAAGCAAATGGTAGAAATGCAAGAATCATTAAATGAAAAAACATTAGAAATGACAAGTGGTGGTGGCGCTGTTAAAATTGTTATTTCAGGTAAAAAAGAAATACAATCTATTAAAATTGACCCAGAAGTGGTTGACCCAGACGATGTAGAAATGCTTGAAGATTTAATATTATCTGCTGTTAATGAAGCAATTCGTCAAGCCGATGAAATGTATACTACAGAAATGAGTAAGATTACAGGTGGTATGGGAGGCTTAGGAGGAGGTTTATTCTAATATAGTATAAAAATATTAGATTTATAATTATAAATTTTATTTTTTAGCAATAATATAATCTAAAATTACTACTATAATTAAAAAAAGTGTTGATGAATTTCAGCACTTTTTTATTATTATTTTTTATCAAATATCAATCTAATTTCATTGAAATAATTCTATATCTATGTTATAATATTATTAAAAAATATAGCTTGTTATATAAAAGGAGGTTGTTATATGAATACAATACCACAAGAAATTATTGACGAATGTTTAGTACTTATAGGCTAAAGCAAAGGTAAAAAAAACCTTTGCTTTTATTTTTTATTAGATATATAATTAATTTATTTATTTTATTTTTTCAAAAGCATCTATTCTATCCAATATCATAAATAAGCGTACCATATCTAATGTTAAATCTAAATCACCTTTTTCATTTCCTTTCAATATACCTTTATCTATAAGCATTCTTATTACTTCTTTACCGTATGGTAGTTGGTCTATATTCTGATACCGTTTTTCGCAGCAATATAATTCTTTTTTTGTTGTATCATCATTCTCACTTTGTTGTCCTGATTTATAAGATATATTATAATATTTGCAAATACCTTTGCAAATACCCTCTGCACATTCTTTTCTATAATTTTCTGAACGCAATAATGTTGCTTCTTCAAAATTTGTTAAAAAGCCACATTCCACCAATACCGCCATCATATTTGTATTACGCAGTACATATAAATCATTACTTTTCTTAACTCCCCTATTTTTTCTCTTTGTAAAAGCAATTAATTCTTTTTGAATATCTTCTGCCAAATGTATAGTATTTTGATTGCTTTTTTCATAAACCCAGCTCTCAATACCATTTGCATCATTCCAATCGTCACCATATGCATTGGCATGAATACAAATGAAAGCATCTGCCTTTGCCTCATTTGCTTTTTGTACTCTTTTTTGTAATGGTGTATCCAATATATCAGGTGCTGTTAATATAGTTTTAAAACTATTTCTGTTTAATGCCTTTACCAAATAATCTGCTGTTACCCTGTTAAATTCATTTTCTTTCATAACTGTACCATCAGAAAACACTGGTGTTCTTTTTCCTGGTGTATTCATGCCATGCCCTGCATCTACTGCTATTAATTTCATACTATTTCCTCCTTTATTGTACAACCTCCTTTCTAATATAATATGTTCATTATATTCTTGTGTGATTTTTTTCCAATCATTTCATAGTGAAAAGCCTTTTTTGTTATAGTATACTAATAGTATCATTGCAGGAGGGATATTTTATGAAAACATTTAAAGAGGAATATGAAACACAAATTGAACCATATCTAAAACAAATTGATATCTTTTTAAAAACAAAAAAACCGCCCTATTCTATTTCAAAAACTGCCGAATTGCTCCATATTACTCAATTGGAAATCAAACAAATTATGGAAAAAGAAAATATTAAAACAATAGACCATAAAACATTTTTTACAATTATGAAAAATGGCTCTAGTACACTTTGTCATATATTTGCTCGAGAGCTATATTGTGGTATACCACAATATTATACAGCAGAAAATATTTCTTATATTTATAACTTAGATATTTCTAGTGTATTAAAGGCATCAAAAGAAATGGGTATTAACAAATTTAGTTCTGGCATCATCAAAACATTATTTCATTTTATACCTGTTCAAAAATAATACTTACATAATTTAAAAATTATTAAAATCATTTTGATAATATAAAATCCCTCAGAATGAATACTCTGAGGGATTTTATATTACTGTTGATATACTAAACCTTTTTCTACTTCTTTTGCCTTTTGTTCTCCTGCAAATACTTCTATTAATTTTAAACCAAAAGCCATAGCTGTTCCAGGTGCCCTTGATGTCATAACATGATTGTCATAACATACCATATCTGTACTACATTCTGCTCCTTTTAAATGTTCTTCCATACCTGGATAAATGGTAGCTTTTTTATCTTTTACAAATCCCAATTTTCCAAATATCATTGGTGCAGCACAAATTGCCCCAATAAATTTATTTTGTTTATAAAATTCTTCCAATACTTTTATTAATCCAGCATGATTTTGTAAATTGATTGTACCAGGCATACCTCCAGGTAATACCAATCCAATTGCCTCCATACATATTTTTTCATCAAAAAGCATATCTGCTATAAAAGGTACACCATGTGCTCCCATTACTTCTCTTTTTCCTGTTACAGAAATAGTTTTGCAATTTATATCTGCTCTACGTAGCAAATCTACTATTGTAACTGCTTCTATCTCTTCAAAGCCTTCTGCCAAAAAAATTAAAACTTTTTTCATATCATTATCGCCCCTTTCAAGAACAATATTACATATTTTTTTGATTATATCACAATATAATGATAGTTTGCAACTTTACAAAGTAATGATATACTGTTTATAATATTGGACAATAAAATATATATTGGAGATGTTTATTATGGAAATTGAAAGAAAATTTTTAGCAAAAGAAATCCCCTTTTGTTTATCAGAATATCCTTCTGCTATAATTTCGCAAAATTATATTTCTTTTTCACCTACTATACGAATTCGTCAAAGCAATGAAGACTACTTTTTAACAGTAAAAGGAAAAGGACATATTGCAAGAGAAGAATTCGAAATACCCATTACAAAAGAACAATATCAATCACTACAAAAAAAATGTGATATGCCTCCCATTATTAAAACACGCTATTTTGTACCATTAGAAAATCATTTAACTGCAGAAATTGATATTTACAAAGGCAATATAAAAGGGTTGATTACAATAGAAGTAGAATTTGATACACAAGAACTTGCTCATTCTTTCATACCACCTAACTGGTTTGGAAAAGATGTATCACTTGACCATCATTATAAAAACACAAGTCTTTGTTTATATGGTATTCCTAAAACAATATAATATTTTAAAAAGCTGGCAGTTTTCCTGTATACTCGCCAGTTTTTTTCATATTATACAGCAAAATTAGCATTTTTGTTTATAACATCAATATTTTGATTTAAATATCATATTAAAATCATTTTTATTCAATATCTTTCACTCACTTTTTTCCATAATCATGTTTTTGACAGGCTGACATTTCATTTTTTTCAAAAATATACTTTATTGTTATAAAAAAAATTCGTAAAAATATTTGCAAAAATTACATATTTCACTGTATTATGCGATAATTCCCTATAAAAAAATAGACTATTTTGTTTTATTTTAACGAAATGTAAAATTTTGTAAAAACTTGCGATTACTGAAAACATTGCAATTACAAATATTATGTACTATAATCAACAGACAGGTAAATATTTCCACTTTTATAGAGTATTTTATAAATATTTACAACTAAACTTAAACCATTGGAGGGATCAACATTGAGCCAAACAAAAATAAAAGTTCTGCTTGCAGATGACAATAAGGAATTTTGCGATGTGGTGGTCAGTTATCTAAACAAGCAAGAGGACATCACAGTTGTAGCAGTTGCTTATGATGGAGTAGATGCCTGTAACAAAATACAAGAATGCCGTCCTGATATTGCTGTGATAGACGGCATTATGCCTCGTTTAGACGGATTGGGTGTATTGGAACGTTTACAAAAGAATAAAGATGGCTTTCATCCTGTTTGTATTATGCTTTCCGCCATCACACAGGAAAAAGTCATACAAAAAGCGATGGATTTAGGTGCAGCTTACTATATCGTAAAGCCTTTTGATATGGAATCACTTGCTAGTCGTATTCATCAGCTTATTTATGAAAAATCTACAATAAAATCTACTGTTTCGCAAGGATTTGCAGTGCAGACAAATATATCCCCTTCTCCTGCCTATGACTTGGAAACAAAAGTAACAAGTATATTGCATGAAATAGGTGTACCAGCCAATATTAGAGGCTATCATTATATGAGAGAAGCAATTATTATGTCTGTAAATGATATGGACGTATTAAATTACATTACAAAAGAGCTATATCCATCCATTGCTAAAAAATGCAATACAACACCCTCACGTGTAGAAAGAGCAATTCGTCATGCTATAGAAGTTGCTTGGAATAGAGGCAAAGTGGATGCAATTAATGCCTTATTTGGCTACACTGTAAACAATCATAAAGGAAAACCAACAAATTCAGAATTTATTGCCTTAATTGCTGATAAATTGCGTTTAGAACAAAAAGCAAGTTAAATAACCCATATGACAAACGATATCCCCATACCCTTTATGTTTTATAATTAATAAACATAAGGGGTTTTTATTTATTATTTAAAAGAGTTTTTCTAAGCATATTATAACATTATTCAAATACCTTTACAAATAACAATAATAAATGCTATACTAGCATTTAGTTATATCTATCAATTCAATTGAATGGTTGTATATTTCACAATATGCATAACATAATAAAGTATCACATCATATCATTTTATACTATTATTTTATATTTAAGGAGGTTTTTTATTTGACAAAAAAAGAATTGGAACAATTAGAAAAGGGAATACAAAAACTTGAAAAACAAGCTGTTGCTGACAAAATAGACGAACATATATTCCGGGGGGGGGGCACATTAGATGAGTCCATACAAAATATTTATACTACTATAGAAGAATTAAACATACTATTTTCAAAATATGGTGGTATTTCCTTCACACCTCCTGAAAAAAACGAGCAACTGCTTATTTCTCTTCGTCAGTGGATTGCTTTAGCAAAATGTCGTTTACAGCAATTAGAAACCACTTCTGAAGAATTATTAATACATAATGTTATTGATAAAAAATTTTATGATGTTATAAAACAGATACAAAAAGTAGAACAAATTGGTATACTTCGTCATATGCGTGCTTGTTTTCACCGTCTTGATCCTCAAAACCAGCAAGTCATTATCAATTATATGATACGTTTTCCTTATTGGGGTTCTATCAATCCTGAAAAAAATGATTATACTTTATTAGAAAACAGAGCAAAAACACTCTGGGAGCATAAAGAAGACTTTTTATGGCTTTATCAACATTTAATTGACTATCGTTCTAAAAAAGTATTATTAGCTATACTATTAAACTGGATGGAATTTGATTTTAAAATGTTAGCAGAAACAAAAGAAATCAATTTTGGTGACTATTTCGATTTAGATGTATTCCATTGTTATACAAATGAAGTATTTGTAGATTTAGGTGCTTACATTGGTGATAGTGCTTTGCAATTTATAGATAGCTATAAAAAATATAAAAGAGTATATTGCTATGAAATCACCCCTAATATTTATACAAAATTAGAACAAAATACAAAAGGACTGCCTAATATTGAATTGCGTCAAAAAGGTGCTGGAGAAAAGCAAGATAAATTATATATACATACAAATGAAAATAGTGCTTCCGCAAATACTCTTTCTCAAAAAAACGAAAATGGAGAAATCTGTGTTGACGTTGTGGCAATAGATGAAGATATTACAGAGCCTATTACTTTTATCAAAATGGATATTGAAGGTGCAGAACAATCTGCATTAAAAGGTTGTGTAGAACAAATACGTAAAAATCACCCTAAACTTGCTATTTGTACATATCATAATAATGAAGATATTTGGAAAATTGCACGAATGATACATGAAATTGATTCCAGTTATCAATTCTATATGCGCCATAATGGAGGTAATTTAATACCAACAGAATATGTGTTATTCTGTGTATAAGCCATACTATAAATAGATTATATAATGACATAAAAAGGGGAACTTTTTCATTTGTAAAAAGTTCCCCTAATATATTCTAAAAATATGTTATGTAATATATATATATCGCTTTTTGACAGTTGTTTTAAAATAGTATATAATGCAATCACAAAACGATTTGTCTGATATGAGTAATACTCTCACTTGTTTATCAGTGGGCATTTACAAATATTATCAAACGATATTGTACTGATATCAAAGTGAGGAGAGAACATACATATGAGTGTAGTAAATAAAACTACAATAAAAGAACAAGTTTATACTGTGATTAAACACAAAATACTTCATCAAGACTATCAATTAGGAGAAAAAATTAACATTGATGCACTTGCTGGAGAATTACAAGTCAGTAATTCTCCTATAAGAGAAGCACTTATGCTTTTAGCAAGGGATGGATTGATTGTAAGTATACCTAATAATGGTGTAAAAGTTACTTCTTTTACAGAGCAAAGTTTTGTAGAAATAGCACAAACAATTTGTGCTATGTTAAAGGGTGGTTATTTGCTTTGTTTGGAATTAGGCAAAACAAATGAAATCGCAAAACATATGGAACGTCATATTACATTACAGCATAATGCTTTAGAATGTCACAATTTTCATGAATTAGTACAACAATCCATACTTTTTGACAAAAGTATTATATCTGCTTCTCAAAACAAATATTTTCTTTCTACTTATGAAAGAATAGAAGATGTATTTTATTTAATGATACTGCATAATAATCAACACAGTTTGAGAGATTGTCAAAAAAGTATAGAAGAACATCAAATGATACTTCATAATATAAAACAAAATAATGTAAATGAAGTTTTGCATTGGCTTTCTATACACTATGATAAGCATTTTATAAAAAAATAACATTGTTCTATTCTCTTTGACAGAACAAATAGGGGGAGGGGATTTTATGAAAAAGCAAATTGCTTTATTATTTATGTCACTTTTTTGTTTTACAGCTTGTACACAGCAAACTATCACAAATAATATATCAAAAGCACAAAATCAAAACGAAAATATAGAAGATGCTATAGAACAAAAAGAAAATGAACAACAAAATACAAGTGAAAACACAGAATCAAATATTATAACAAATGAAAGTGTGACATACCAAAAATCATTTGGTAGTTATACTATGCCTAAAAATTGGATAGAGAGTACAAAATATTCTACAGAAGATAAATTTTTTTATGTTGCAGAAGGAACAGAAGAAGACCCCTTACCTAATAATATCTCTGTAAATGTTGGTAAAAATAAATATAGCAGTGAACAACATATGAAATTTAGAGATGCCATATTAAATCAACTTGTTATGCAACTTCCAAAAGATGTTATATTAAATGGTAACGGAAGTTACACAGCAAATGATTATGTTTTATATACATTTACATTTTCAATTACAGAAGGAGATACCACGCTTTCTGCCACACAATACTATATTGTAGGTGATTATCAATATGTTATGGTTTATGAAACAGCTTTTACTGATAATACAGAAGAAGTTGATATTGTAGCAAAAAGTATTGTAGATACATTTAAATGGTCTGAATAAACAAATGCTTGGGAAAATTCCCAAGCATTGATTATTTTTTAATCAATTTTTAATTCTTTCTAAAGACGCAAAAAACATTTCATAACTGTCATCCCAGCCTTCTCTAGGGTATGTAGCACCACCATTACAGCTTTTTAAAAGGTTTGAAAAATATTCTTCTCCTTCTGCAAATAGTTCTCCTACTGTAATAACAAATCCTTGCTCTGTTGCCAATTCACAAAATGCAAGTACAGGGTCTTTTTCATTTCTTGTATTTAAAAGCCTTTTTCTAAGTGTTTCATTTTGTTTTGCCTTTTCTAATAATTGAAATAATTTTTCATTCATCTGTGTCCCTCTTTTCTATTACAGATGTATTATAATATTTTATTAATGCTTGTGTGCCAAAATCTCCTTGTCCTGCACTTTCCATTGATTGATATATATTTCTTACTACTTGTAGCACATCCAAATGGATATTTCTGTGTTGTATTTCCTCTGATGCAATATTTAAATCTTTTACATAATGTTTTATAAAAAAACCTGGTGCAAAATCTTGTTTTAATATACGAGGTGCCATATTATCCATTTGCCAGCTTCCTGCTGCACCTTTACTGATACTATCAAGCATTGTTTGTAAATCCAATCCTGCTGCTTTGGCATATGTTAATGCCTCACATACTCCTGAAATTGCTCCCGCAAGTGCAATTTGATTCGCCATTTTGGTATGTTGTCCACAACCTGCTTTGCCTTGATATACTATATTTTTTCCTAATGCTTCAAAAATATTTTTACAACTTTCAAAGGCATCTTTGTCACCACCTACCATAATAGATAGTGTACCTTGTGCTGCACCAATATCACTTCCTGAAACAGGTGCATCTAATGTTGCAATACCTTTTTTTGCTCCTTCCTGATATATCTTTTCTGATAATTGGGGGCTTGTTGTGGTCATATCAATCACATAAGTGCCTTTTTGAGCATTTTCTAATATACCCTTTTCTCCAAAATAAACTTCTTCTACATCTTTAGGATAACCTACCATTGTGATAACAACGTCTTTTTGATTCACACATTCTGCTATGCTGTCGCACCATAATGCTCCCTGTGCTATTACTTCCTCTGCTTTTTGCTTTGTTCTAGTATAAATAGAAACAGTAAAGCCTTTTTTAAGCAAATTTTTTACCATAGACTTTCCCATAACACCAATACCAATAAAACCAATATTTTGCATATATTTCGCACCCCTTTTTGTTAAGCAGTGCAAAATATGCTTTATTATATTTTGCACTACATTACCATTTGTTTTAGTATAACACAAAAAGAATATACAATATAGTGATATTATTCACCCAATATTTTTATAAATTCTTTTACTTCTTCATCTTCTGGAGCCATTGCTTTTAATTGATTTGCTAAATCTAATGCTTTACCTTTCATACTTGGTTCTGCTATTAACTTTTTAATAGTATCTTTTATTTCTCTAGTAAATTTCTCAAAATTCTCCTTTTTCTCTTTTTTCTTTTTTTCTATTACAGCTTTTAAATCTTCTTCTCCTTCTTCTGAAGAAACAATTTGTTTTAATATAACACTCCTCATATATTCAGGTACATTTGAAATATATGAATGTACTACATCATATGTCTTTCTTGCTACTTCTTTCTCTTTTTCATTACCTGTTTTTATAGTTTCAATAAGCATAGGATAATAATCTCCTAAAGAAATATTTGCTTTATCAAAATAAGCTAATCTTACCAATGTTAAAAAGAAATTATAAAATATAGCACCATCCTTTTTACTTAAATCAGTTTTCTTTAAAAGTTCTCCTGCCTTTTCCAGCTCTTTTAATTCTATATAGCACTGTATTTGAACATGTTTTAAATAATCTTGTGTTTTTTTTCCTTGAAATTTAACACTACCAGTTCTTAATAAAAATAAATCTAGCTTTCCTTTTTCATAACTATCCACTAATTTAAAATAATTATCTATCATTTTCAATGTTGGACGATATTGTTTTTGTTCAAATAAACAAATAGTTTGTATAAAACGAATATCTATTTCAAACAATTTGCACCTTTCGTCTGTAAAATATTTTAAAAAGTCCTTACAGACTTTTAGTGCTTTTTCTATTTCATCATGTAAACGATAATAATTAGCTACCTTTACAAAAGAATCTGGCGCAAAACCACTATTTAAATTTTTATACATAATCTTTTCTGTCAATAATATTAAATTTTTATAAACATCATCATTTAAAACAGTACTTTCATTTAAAATCATATTAATTTGTCTTAAATCATGAAGATTTTTTTTTAATGATTTTTCTAATAACGAAGCATTTCTGAATCCTTTTTCTTTTCTTTTCTTTGGGTCTTCATATGCATAACCATCATGATATAGCACTAAATCATAAAATGTATATGCTGGATCTTTATAAGGTACTGTTTCATGTATAATTCCTTCATATCTTGGGTTATCATCAGCACGAAATACTCTATAGTCTAAAAAATCAGATTCTGTTCCATTATAATCCTTTAAACTTTCTACCCTATTACATATTTCTGCATCAAAACAATTTTTCTTTTTCAAAAAACAGCCATAATATTTATATTTTTCCTCACTTGTAAAAAACTTCACCAAATGAGAAACATTTTCTACCAATTCCTCATCTGCGTCAATTACCATAATCCATTCGCCTTTTGCTTGTTCCAGCCCGAAATTTCTAGCAGCGGAAAAGTCATTACACCACTCAAAATGTAGCAATTTATCAGCATATTTTTCTGCTATTTCTATACTTTTATCTGTAGAACCTGTATCTGTTATAATCAATTCGCAAGGTAGTTGTTCTCTTAAAGGTGTTAAAGATTTTAAACATCTTTCTAGACATCTTTCTTCATTTTTCATAATCATACAAATTGATATGATAATATTTTGCTGTTCCATAAATACCTCCTAATAGTATTATTGATAATCACTAATATTTCCTTTTTTGTATTTTTTATAATGTGAAAATATGTTTTGTACATTTATGTTCTTTTTTTAGATAAAAGACATCATTAAGGGGTTAGCAAAGCTAACCCCTCTTTTTTTATAAAAAAAGAGAACAATATCTATTGATATCATTCTACAATATTTTTCCATTATGCGCAAATTTTTATTCTATAAATTATCAAAAAAATGTTTTTTACTAATTTTGCCCCTTAACTTTTTCAATAAAATGTTAAGGGACAAAATATCTGCTTTTTTTATATTATTATTTTATTTTGTCTATCATATCTATTAATTCATCAATTTTTTTATCTTCTTGTCCTGTTTCTAACGCATCTTTTACACAGCATTTCATATGCGCCCTCAATATCTCTTTATTTGCCTTTTTTAATATAGCATCTGTTGCCATAATCTGATTAGAAATGTCAACGCAATATCTGTCTTCCTCTACCATTTTTAATATACCATCAATTTGTCCTCTTGCTGTTTTAAGTAATCTTACAATTTGCTTTTCATCTGCCTTCATATAGTTTCCCCTTATTGTATATCTACAACAGTATATCCTGCATCAGTCACCGCTTTTACAAGTATTTCTTCTGATATATCTTCTGTTGCTGTAACGGTTGCTATTTTATCATCAAGACTTACTTCTGCTTTTACTCCTTGCAATGCATTTAATGCTTGTTCTACTCTACCTGTGCAATGTCCACACATCATACCTTCTATTGTCAATATTTTTTTCATTTTGATTTCCTCCTTATACTCTTTTTGCTTTTTTATTATATTATTTTCTATTGTTTTACCCTTTCTAAAATCAGGCTGAAACAATTTTAAACGTAATGCATTCGTTACAACAAATACAGAGCTACAACTCATTGCTGCCGCTGCAAACATAGGATTCAATTTCCAGCCTAATGTTGTAAAAAAGATGCCTGCTGCCAAGGGAATACCTATTACATTATAGAAAAATGCCCAAAATAAATTTTGTTTAATATTTCTGATAACTGCACGACTTAACTGTATTGCAGCAACACCGTCCAGCAAATCACTTTTCATAAGCACAATATCCGCTGATTCTATTGCAACATCTGTACCAGCTCCTATTGCAACACCTACATCAGCCCTTGCTAATGCTGGTGCATCGTTAATGCCATCACCAATCATTGCTACTTTTTTACCCTGCTCTTGTATTCTTCTAACTTCTTTTTCTTTATCCTGAGGCAAAACTTCTGCAACTACTTTCGTTAAATTCATTTGTTTGCCTATTGCTTCTGCTGTATGTTTATTATCTCCTGTGAGCATAACTACGTCAATACCCATATTACGAAATTCTGCAATCGCTTGTTTACTAGTTGGTTTTACAACATCTGCCACTGCTATTACACCAAGTAATTTTTTTTCTTCCACAAAATACAAGGGTGTTTTACCTTGCTCTGCCAAACTTTCTCCCTTTTCAAAAATAGTATTTTCTGTAATACCCTGTTCTTTCATCATTTTTAAATTGCCTGCAAGCACTTCTTTTCCTGAAACATATGCTTTTACACCTTGCCCTGCAATGGCACTAAAATTTTCACCATTTGATATAGCAATATTTTTTTGTTTTACATAATTGACGATTGCCTCTGAAAGAGGATGCTCTGAGAGTTGTTCTACTGCAGCGGCATTTCTTAACAATTTATTTTCAAAAATGCCTTCTGCTAATATAACATCTGTTACCTTTGGTTTACCTTCTGTTACAGTACCTGTTTTATCTAATATAATGGTATCTACTTCATGTGCAATTTCTAAACTTTCAGCTGACTTTATTAATATACCATTTTCTGCACCTTTTCCTGTTCCTACCATAATCGCTGTTGGTGTCGCCAAACCCAATGCGCAAGGGCATGAAATCACAAGTACAGCAATACCAATAGAAAGCGCAAAACTAAATGAATATCCTAAAAACAACCATATTACTGCTGCTAATATAGCAATAGAAATTACTACTGGTACAAATATACCACTTACTTTATCTGCTAATTTTGCAATAGGTGCTTTAGAGGCACTTGCTTCTTCTACCAATGCTATAATTTGAGATAGTGTAGTATCACTACCTACTTTTTCAGCTTTAAACTGAAAATAACCTGTTTTATTTACAGTTGCGCCAATTACAACATCTCCAACTTTTTTTTCAACAGGTATACTTTCTCCTGTTAATGCAGATTCATCTACGGCAGAAAATCCTTCTATAATAATACCATCAACAGGTATACTTTGTCCTGGGCGAACTATAATAATATCTCCTTTTTGTACTTCTTCCACAGCAATTTCTATTTCTTTATCACCTTTTAATACAGTTGCTTTTTTAGATGCTAAATCCAACAATTTTGTAATTGCCTCTGAAGTTTTTCCTTTTGAACGAGTTTCCATATATTTTCCTACAGTAATTAATGTCAATATCATACCAGAAGATTCAAAATAAAACTCCATACCATAGCTATGTGCTGTAATCATATCACCATGTCCCATATAATAACCCATAGCATAAATTGCAATAACACTATAGCAAAATGCTGCTGATGAACCTAATGCAATAAGAGAATCCATATTTGGTGAACGATTCCACAGTGCTTTAAAACCTACAGAAAAGTACTTTCTATTCAAATATAATATTGGTAATGTTAAAAATAATTGAGTGAGCGCAAAAGACATAATATTTTCATGTCCAAGTAATATAGCAGGTAATGGCATACCCATCATATGTCCCATAGAAATATAAAATAATGGCACTAAAAACACAAATGACCATATTAATCTTTTTTTCATAGAATCCATTTCAGACTGTGCAATGTTTTCAGCAGATAAATTTGTTTTTTCACTTCCATGTATTTTTGCACCATATCCGCCTTGTTCTACTGCTTTTACAATATCTTCATTTGTTAATGTCTGTTCTTCATACTCTACAACCATAGAATTTTGAAGTAAGTTAACATTAACAGTATGAATACCTGGCAATTTTTTTACACTTTTTTCTACATGAGCACTACACGCACTACAAGTCATACCAGATACATCAAATTTTTGTTTCATATATATCACCTCTTTCTAATACCCCTCACGGGTATAGTGTTATTGTAATGCTATCATTTCACTTTGTCAATATAGTATTTTATATTATTTTTATTTTATACATAATAAAAAAGAGTATCCAAAATTTAGATACTCTCAAATTTGACAAAATATTATTTTTTCAAAAAAGTGTTACAACTAAATGAACTGCTATACAAATACTAACTCCCACCATAGTAGGTAGTAAAAAAGAAAGCAATGTCCATTTTATACTTTTTGTTTCTTTTGCAATTGTCCAAAGTGTTGTAGCACAGGGAAAATGATTTAATGAAAATAATATAGCACAAAGCGCTGTAACAATCGTCCAACCATTATTTTTTAATATTTCTCCTAGTTCCATCATATTAGAAGTTTCTACAAGCATACCGCTTTGACTGTAATACATAAGTAATATTGGTATAACAATTTCATTCGCAGGTATCCCTAATAAAAACGCTGCTAATATTGCACCACTCAATCCCATAACACTGCCCAATGGTTCTAATAGATTTGAAAACATAGCCAATAATGTCATATCCCCTACTGTTATATTTTGCAGTAACCATATCAATGCTCCTGCAGGTACAGAAACACATATTGCTCTACCTAATACAAAAATCGTTCTATCTAATACACTTCTTACAATTACCTTAGCGAATTGTGGTTTTCTATAAGGAGGCAATTCTAATGTAAAAGAAGAATCCACCCCTTTTAGTATTGTTGTTCCCAGTATGCTTGATACTAGTAATGTAGTTAAAACAGAAAATAACAGTACTAATATTACAAATATTCCTGCAAAAAAGGGATTTCCTCCTGCAAAAAAAATACTGGCAAGCATAATAATAGTTGGGAAAGCACAACCATACTTAGAGAAAAAATATCATTAAACTATTATTTTTCAACTAATGCAGATAATGCTTGTTTTATGCTTTCAATGTTTTTATCATATATTTTTTGCTCTCCTGTAATGGCACAAGTGTAATATGCATTGTCTGTTTCTGCTATTACACAAAACGCTTTTACCACTGTATTATCATTAGAATCTGATACCAATTCTTCTGCTAAAACATTTTTCATATTTTCCATGGTATATTCTGCTTGTTCTACTTCACCTAATGTATACAATGCTGCTATAATAGAATTTGTTTTATAAAAATGTTGAAACTTCTCTAAAGAATCCAGTCCCATAGTGTCTTGTGCAACCTCTCTATCATATCTCTGCATAGATATAATAATATCTCTTTCTTCATTGGAATATAATACAAGCATATCATTATTGCTTACACCTGTATCCTGTATCCAATTTGCAGGTAATGTAATACTATAACTCCCATTTGCATTTGTATATTCTATTGGTGTTTTTTGATTGCTTTCACATGCCATAACAGATATCATTATCATAGCAGTGAATAAAAATAATGCTATTTTTTTTATATTTTTCATATTCATACTCTCCTTATCTCTTTTATTTTCATTATATCATATAAAGCCATAGAAATCTGTTATCAATAGCAATTATTTTTATTAAAAATTTAAAAAAATTTGTAATGTTACACCATTCCAACTACCTTTTTTGATTAAATATCTTATTGCTTCCTGTTTCTGTTTAATTGTTAGATTTTTCCATAAATCAGAAAAAGTATGATTATTTATCATATCATATTGATTTTTCTCCCATATTTTTTTTTGATTTTGCAATGCATATTGTTGATTTGTTAATTCTTCTATTTTTTGATTAATTTCTATTAATAATGTATTGCTGATATTTTGTTTTCCTAATAAATCAATATAATTTTGTTTTTGTTTTTGGCAATACAGCCATTCTTTATTATCATATTTTATATTTTGCTTTTTCCATTTTTGCCATATATCACAAAAATGATTATTTTTTTCTATATAATTCAACAACAGTGTTTCTATTTCATTATCTGTTTGTTTTCCTGCCAAATTTTGAATATTACAGCATTTTTTTTGTAATTTGCCTTTACAAATATAGTCAAATATTATTGTTTTTTGTTGATTCCTTCTCTTTTTAGCCTGCATTTTCTCCCCACATATTTGACAATATAATATACCAGAAAAAAGAGCATAATCATTTTCTGTTTTATGTTCTTTATTTTGTATGCTATTTCTTTGCAGACGTTTTTGTATACTTATCCATATATCACCTGCTATAATGCCCTGTTGCTTTCCCAATGCTACAATCCAGTATTTCATATTTTGTCTTGGAGCTGACTTTTTTGTATAGTTTCTCTTGTTATATACCATTAAACCATATTTATCAGAACATTCTTTTTCAGAAAATGTTACATTTGCACCTTTTTCTAAAAAATACTTTCTTACAGTAGTATCCCCTTTACAATATACTGGATTCGTTAATATCTCTTTTATTGTTGTTACCGAAAAAATATTTCCCAAACGAGAGTGTATTTTACATTGCTCTAATTGCCTTTTTACTTCTGAGAGAGAACCATATTCTAAAAAAAGTGTATATATTTTTTGAACGATTTTTATTTCACTTTGCTGTTGTACTAAATAACAATAAGAATGTCCATTTTCTGTTATTCTCTTTGATGCAAAACCTAATGGAAATGTTCCTCCTAGCCAGTATCCTTTCTTTGCTAAATAAAACATATTATCTTTTACACGTTCTCCTATTGTTTCTCTTTCTAACTGCGCAAATACAGAAGCCATATACATCATAGCCCTTCCAGTAGGTGTTGATGTATCAAACTGCTCCTGCACACAAATAAAAGCAATTTCCCATTTTGAAAGCTGTTCTACCAACATTGCAAAATCTCCTACATTTCTGCTTATTCTATCTAATCGATAACAGACAATATAATCTAATTTTTTTTGTTGTGCTAATATCATCATATTTTGAAATTGTGGACGGCATCTATCTTTTGCCGAAAATCCTTCTTCTGAAAAAATATGTATCGTATGTTCTGTACCAAAACGACTAGTAATGTAATTTTTACAATATGCTATTTGATTTTGTATAGATTCTCCTTTTCCAGTTTGTTTTGATTTTCTGCTGTAAATAGCAAATTCCATAGTATTTCCCCTCCACAACAATGTTTTCCTTTAATATATGCCCTAAAATAAAAATATAATCAAAATTTAGTTGACAAAATAAACTACTTACTAATACAATGATAGCAATGCATATTACTGATATTTTTAAGAAAGGAGTAACAAATATGTATTCTGAAAGTACATTTCAAGGTAGTCAAAACTATGTAGCATCTCAAGAATTAATGGGTGCTGTGAATATTGCTATTGCTTTACAAAAGCCATTACTTATAAAAGGAGAACCTGGTACAGGCAAAACAATGCTTGCTGAAGCAATTTCTCAAGCACTAGGTAAAAAATTAATTATATGGAATATCAAATCTACCACAAAAGCACAAGATGGTTTATATGTTTATGATGTTGTACAAAGATTATATGATAGTCAATTTGGTAATCAAGGTGTTGATGACATTGCAAAATATGTAAAATTGGGCAAACTAGGGGAAGCATTTCATTCTGATGAACAAGTAATATTACTGATTGATGAAATTGATAAAGCAGATTTAGAATTTCCTAACGATTTACTTTGGGAATTAGATAAAATGGAGTTTTATATACCAGAAACAAAACAAACTATAAAGGCAAAACATCGTCCTATTGTTATTATCACTTCTAATGCAGAAAAAGAATTACCTGATGCCTTTTTAAGAAGATGTATATTCCATTATATTGCATTTCCTTCTCAAGAACTTATGGAGGAAATTGTAAACGTTCATTTTCCAAACTTAAATACTACAATGTTAAAACAAGTTATGGATGCGTTTTATTGGATTAGAGGACTTTCTGCTATACAAAAAAAACCTAGTACATCAGAAGTATTAGATTGGATACAAGCATTACAATTAGGTGGTATTTCTGAACAAAAAATAAAAAGCGAAATTCCCTTTGCTGGTGTTTTACTCAAAAAAAATGAGGATTTAGACACACTCGAAAAGTATAAAATGTAAGGCAGGTGGCAAATATGTTCAGCTCTTTTTTTTATCTTTTAAGAAAGAGAGGAATTACTGTTTCTTTCAATGAATGGATGACATTAATGGAAGCATTACAAAAAGGACTTCATCGTTCCAGTTTTACAGGATTTTATTATATGTGTCGTGCTATTCTTGTAAAAAGCGAAACAGATTTTGACCGTTTTGATGGCGCATTTTTAGAATATTTTAAAGATATGAAATTTACAGAAGAATTGCCAAAAGAATTATTAGATTGGCTTGAAAATCCTAAGGATAAGCCAAAAGATACATTTGATATGGACAGAGCAATGCAAAATCAGTATCTTTCATCAGAAGAAATACAAAAAATGCTTTTAGAACGCTTGCAGGAACAAAAAGAAGAACATAACGGCGGTAGTTACTGGGTAGGTACAGGAGGCGTATCTGTATTTGGTAATAGTGGCTATAGCCCAAAAGGCATACGTGTTGGTGGTGTTTCACGTTATAAAACAGCATTTCAAGTTGCTGGAGAACGAAACTTCAGAGATTTTCGCAATGATAATACATTAGATACTAGACAATTCCAAGTTGCATTTCGTCAGCTTCGTGAATTTTCCAGTCGTATTGATGCACCAAAAACAGAATTTGATGTGGATAATACCATAAAAGAAACTTGTAATAATGCTGGAAAATTAAAAGTTGTTTATCAAAAGCCAAGAAAAAACACAGTAAAAGTACTTCTACTTATGGATTCTGGTGGTTCCATAGAATATTACAGTCGTCTTTGTAGTGCGTTATTTCAATCTGTAAGTAAATCAAAACATTTTAAGGATTTAAAAGTATATTATTTCCATAATAGTATCTATTCTAAAATTTATACAGAACCAAGTTTACGCACAAAACTTGCTGTTGATACAAATTGGATACTGCAAAACATCAGTAGCGAATATAAAGTAATTATTGTAGGCGATGCTATGATGGAACCCTCTGAATTATTATCAGGTAGTTATTACAGTTATGGTGTAAGGGATAGTGTGCCAGGTATAGAATGGTTTCAGCGTTTTAAGCAAAAATATCCTCATATTATATGGCTGAATCCTGCAAAACGTCCTCAATGGAGTGGTTACTGGTCACATACTTACGATGTGCTTTCTGATGTTTTTGCTATGTATCCTCTCAGTGTAGAGGGTTTAAATGAAGGGCTTAAAAAATTACTTGTTTCACGATAATATCATTTAAAATGCTATTATATAAAATTTAAAAAACAAAGAGGAGGATTTAGAAATGGAAAGAAATGCTATTATTTTTGATGTAGATGGTACACTTTGGGATTCTTGTCAGTCTGTAGCAAATGCATGGAATACTGTTTTTAACAGATATAAAGAATTAAATGGTAAAACAGTAACAGCAGAACAAACAAAAAGTTTTATGGGTAAAACGTCAGAAGAAATATTTAGTACACTTCTTCCTGATTTAGAAGAACAAAAAATGCTTTCTATTATGATTGAATGTGGAAAGGAAGAAGAAGTGGAAATTGCTAAAAACGGCGGAAAACTTTTTGAAAATTTAGAAAAAACATTGCAAATACTTTCACAAAAATATGATTTATATATTGTTAGTAACTGTCAAGCTGGCTATATAGAAGCATTTTTTGAGTATCATAAATTAGGTCATTATTTCAAAGATTATGAAAATTCTGGAAGAACAGGAAAACCAAAAGGAGAAAATATTAAATTAATCATACAAAGAAATCATATTGCAAAATGTTTTTATGTTGGGGATACACAAGGAGATTATAATGCTACCAAAATTGCTAATATTCCTTTTGTATATGCAAAATATGGTTTTGGTACAGTTGATACAAAAGTGCCTTTTATAGAAAGCATAGAAGAACTAACACAAAAAGTAGATAGTCTATTTGAAAATATTAATGCATAATATAATAAAAAATCAATATTGGAGTTATTATGCATAAAAATCAAATTAAAACAATTCAAATTATGCCTCTTGCTCAAAAAGAGCAAGAGGCATTTTTACATCGTTGTGATAAGCTGTATTTGTCATTACTTCAAAAAAATACATATACTTTAGAACAAATTACATTAAAAAAAATGGAGTCTTAATGTATTTTATTTGTCTTTTTAAATTTTATTTATAAAAATATACATAAGTATTTATATTATTTTCCCTGATAATGGTTGTGGTAATCTGCCATTACAGGGTACAAAATTATTTGTTATGATAGCAATTAATCGTTCTCTAGGAGAATCTATAATACGACATGCTGTTACACCAGCAGAATTACATCCAAAACCCATACACATTGTCAATGCTTGTTTACCATGAGCGTGTGCCCTTTGAAATAATCCATCCATATGAAAAGCAATTCTTGGTAAAAGTCCAAAATCCTCTAGTAAAGTAAACAATGGAAAAAATATTGCCATAGGAGGAAGCATAACTGCAACAACCCAACTTACTGTTAAAAATATACCATCTTTTACAATACCATAAAACCAATCTGGTACAGCACACCATTTTAAAAATATTCCTAATTTTTCTCCCATGTCACAAAATAATTCCATTAATAAATTAGAAGGTATATTTGCTCCAGCAATAGTAATCCAAAAAACAATACCTAATAATATAATCATAACAGGAATACCTGTTTTTTTTGAAAGAAATAAATTATTTAAAAAACGTTCTCTTTTTTTTGCTTGTTCTGTTTTTTCTGTTACAACTTCTTTTGCTATACATTGTCCTCTTTCTAAAAAAGTAATTGTTCTTTCTTCTTTTAATTTTTCTCTTGTATATCCTGATTGCCTTAAAAAATGTTCTGCATATTCTTCTCTTGCTAATACTTCTACCATTTGAATATCATCTAATTCACTGCAAAGCATACTTAAAAACCATTCATCACCTTCTAGTACTTCCATAGCAAAATACTTTTTATCAATACCTTTTGGTATAATATGTTCCGTTTGTTTTATGAAATCCTTACAAATTTCTTCTATTTCTTGAGAAAACATTGTCTTATTGGGAGAAAAAGATATTTCATTTTTTACAGTAGATATTATCATTTTTTTAAGTTCTTCTATGCCTTTTCCAGAACGTGCGCTTGTGCAAATAACAGGAATTCCTAATTTTTTTTCTAATTTTTTATTGTCTACAATAATACCCTTTTTTTTTGCCTCATCCATAAGGTTTATACAAAGTATAATACGTTCTGTTAGTTCTAATATATGCAATACTAATGTTAAATTTCTTTCCAATGATGTTGCATCTAATACAATTAGTATAATATCTGTTTTTGCAGAACAAATAAATTCTTTTGCACAACATTCTTCTGCACTATCAGAAAAAAGGGAATAAATACCTGGCAAATCATATACAACACAATGCATATTTTCTAAAGCAAAACTACCCTTTGCATTTGTTACTGTTTTACCTGACCAGTTACCAGTATGTTGTTTTAATCCTGTTAAACAATTAAATACTGTGCTTTTACCCGTATTAGGATTTCCGGCTAATCCTATTACGATTTCATTGCCTTTTTTGAGCATATTTCGTCAACCTCCCTTACATATATATTTTCTGCTTCTTGTTGTCTGAGTGCAATTAATGTTTGTTTGACTTCATAAACCTTTGTTCCACCTCCCAAGCATTCATAAAGAGGTGTTACAATACCACCTACATAAAATCCCATATCATAAAGTCGCAATTTTTGTTTTTGCTCTGCTTTTACTTCTATAATACAACAAGGTACTGTATTTGTACTATTTTGTAATGTATTCATATTCTCCCTCTTTCCACTTACTATTGTTTTTAATATACGATAGGGACTTGTTGTATGTGCCTGCCCTATTAAAAACAAATACTCTTTTATTTTTGAAAAAAATATGATATACTACCATATCGATAATTATGATAATTAATTTATTATGTTAAGTTTCTCTGATATTATAATTATTTTATAAAATATTGAGTAATGATATTGTGATGAGAGAATGGAGTATTAATATGTCTTTTTCAATAGAACATCAAACAACACAAATTTCAAATATTTTTATAGATGAATATATGCCAAAAGCACACCCTCCTTATGTTATGGTATATTTATATGCTTATTCTCACATTTCAAATGGTGATATTTCTTTAACAAATCAGTCTATTGCAGAAGCACTTGACCTTTTGGAAAGTGATGTAATAAGAAGTTGGAAATATTGGCAGAAACAAGGACTAATAACATTATCTGAAAATGGAAACGTACACTTTTTACCAATACAGTCTAAAAAGGAGCAAACAATAACATCATCAAAAACTATACAAAATACACCTTCTCAATATACACAGCAAGAAATGCTTATGATTGGAAAAAATAGTCCTACAGCAAAAAAACTATTTGCTTTGGCGGAATATCATTTGGCAAGAACATTGTCATATAAAGATATGAATATTATATTGAGTTTTCATGAATGGTTAGGTTTATCTTTAGAAGTAATAGAGCTACTTTTTACATACTGCAATGAAATGAATAAACATCATTTAAGTTATATTGAAAAAATTGCTATTGGTTGGGCGGAAGAAGGTATTACAACACCAAAAAGGGCTTTGGAATATATTCAATTAAGACAAAATGGTTATAAACAAATTATGAAGACATTTGGGCAAAGCAGTCGTATGCCTGCCCCTGCAGAAGAAAAATATATTAAAAAATGGCTCACAGAATATCATTTCACTATGGAAATGGTATTGATTGCTTGCGAAAAAACAATACTTCAAACAGGAAGTGCCAGTTTTCATTATGCCAATAAAATATTAAAGGATTGGCATAGCAATAACATTAAAACACCTGAAGATGTTGAAAATTCAGATAAAAATTTTCATGCTGCAAAGAAAAATAATAAACAAAACAAAAAAGAATTGTCTTCTCAACAAAATCGTACTATAAAACAAAATCGTTTTGTCAATTATGAACAAAGACAATGGGATTTTAAAGAACTAGAAAGATTAGAAAGAGAAAGATTAGAGAAATTAGAAAAAGAACGTTCAAATAAATATGACACATAGAGGTGAAACAGTATGTCTGAAAAATCAGAACGCTATAAATTAGTATTGAGACAATATGAACAAATTCGCACAAAAAAAGAGCATGAATTAAAAAAAAGAAAAAATGATATTTATATAGCTTGTCCTCGTTTAGAAGAAATCGAAAGAGAAATTTCTTTAACAGGTGTTCATATTGGTCGTATGGTAATTCAAAAACCAGAAAATAGTCAATTGCTTTTACAAAAATTACAGCAATCCATTTCAGAATTAAAACAAGAAAAAAAAATACTTCTTAATAAAATGGGATTTTCTGAAAAAGTATTACAAATAGAATATGTATGCAAAGATTGTAAAGATACAGGATATATTAATCATATACAATGTAATTGTATGAAGCAAAAATTGATTGATTTAGCTTATAGCCAGTCTAACATTAGAGAAATTGTAAAACGTGAAAATTTTGATACATTTGACATACGATATTATAGTGAGATACACAATGAACAGGAAGGTATTTCTCCTCTTGAAAATATAAAACGAATTTTTAATACTTGTATGGATTTTTGCCAATATTTTGAAAATACATTTCAGAATTTATTGTTATATGGTGAAACGGGACTAGGTAAAACGTTTTTATGTAATTGTATCGCAAAAGAATTGCTAGATAAAGGTAATACTGTACTTTATATTCCAGCAGGGCAGCTTTTTCGTATGATAGAAAAACAACGTTTTCGCAGAGAAGATGATGAAATACAACAAGATACTATGGAAGATTTGCTTTCTGTAGATTTATTGATTATAGATGATTTAGGTACAGAATTTGGTACAATACTTTCTAGTGCTGAATTGTTCCATATTATTAACAATAGAATGTTAACAAAAAAATCCGTAATTGTTTCAACAAATCTTTCTCCAGACAATTTAATTCATCAGTATTCTGACAGAGTTGTTTCTCGTATTGTAGGCACATATACAACATTAAAATTTTTTGGTGATGATATTCGTGTGAAAAAGAAATTTAACAAAAAATAGTTTTATATTTTCATTCTTTTTTTAACATATCATAATACCATTTTTATTATTAAAATTTTTCTAAACATTAATGATACATTTATCTGAAATAGTATAAATATAGCAAAAGAAAAGGGGAGTTTTTATGGAAATCAAACATTTTTTACTTGCCTCTTGCTCATTAACTACATTACGTCATATAGCAGAAGCACCTATATTTAAATTAACTTATGCTGTTATGGAAAGTTATTCCAAAACAGCACAAGATTTTTGTCGTACCTATGGTGAACTTTGTGGCTATATATTTGAGCATAAAGATTTATCTCGTTTATTTTATGATGCACTTGTATATGACAATAATATTTTTGCAGATTTAAGTTGTAAAAAATCTTTTGAGGAAATACCAGAATATATAAAATCTTCTGTATCATTTGATATGCAGGTATTAGAAACCGTTTCTTCTATTACAGGAGATATGCTTATTGAAGAAGCTGTCAAAGTATTTCCAAAAGAAAGTGCATTTTTATATACATTGCCACGTTTTCCCAATTCTGCGCAACTTCCAGTAAAAAATATTTTTTCTCTTTATGAACTTTATAATCAAAAAGGTTATGGCTATTTTGCAAGAGGAACTGCTTTTACAGTAGAAAAAGGGGAAATTGTTGCTTTACCTCAAGCGGACAGTATACGCCTTTCTGATTTAAAGGGTTATAAAAGACAAAAAAGAGCAATACTTTCTAACACACTTTCTTTTTTGCAAGGAAAATTAGCAAACCATATATTATTATATGGTGATAAAGGAACAGGAAAATCTTCTACAGTAAAAGCTGTTGTAAATGAATATGCCAAACAAGGTTTAAAAATCATTGACCTTTCTATGGCACAATTAAAATATTTTCCTAAAATATGCGAAATTGTAGGAGCAAGTCCTTTTAAATTTATATTATTTTTAGATGATTTAACTTTTCAACAAGAAAATGAAACATTCACTGCATTAAAGGCATTCATTGAAGGTGGTGTTGCTGGAAAACCAGATAATATTTTAATTTATGCAACTTCCAACCGTCGTCATTTAGTAAAAGAAAATATGGCAGAGCGCATGACAGAAAATGAAATCCATCTAAGAGATACTATGGAAACTGCCTCCTCTCTTTCTGACCGCTTTGGCTTAGAAATTACATTTTCTGTACCAGATAAAGAAGAATATCTTGATATCGTAGACAGTCTTGCAAAAGAGTATGGCATTAACTTGGAACAAAAAGAATTACATATGTTAGCAGAACGCTTTGCACTTACAAGGGGTGGACGTTCTCCTAGAACCGCAAGACAATTTATTAAATTACAAGTATCTGAAATGGCTATGGAGTATTAAAATAAGTAATAAAGGAGTTCCTATATAGGAACTCCTTTATCAACATTATAACTTAATAATACATTTATGTATACTATCTTTTTTCATAGTTTTATAAACATTTTTATTCAAACCATATATCTTCAAACAAACTTTAGTGTAATTCAATATGGTTATTTATAATAAATTTTGTTTAAATCATTTTCACTCTTTAAATATTCTATATCTTTCTTTTAGTTACTATTTACTTTATATTCTTGACATATAAATTCATATATTGGATCAATATTTGCTGTAAACTGTGCTAGTGAAAATACTCCTTTATTTTTCTTTTCTATTACTACTGAAAATATATCATATTCCTTATAATACATAATCTTAAAGTAGAGGACAATTGGTATAAAATTCTTCTTATTACTTTTCTCCAATATCATCTATTCCTATTCTTTTTATTCTATAATATACTTACATTCTATACCACTTATTATGCAATTCTAGCAATTTTCTATAATATGACTAAAATTTCTATACAGTCATATTTTTCATTCTATAATACTTTTTATAGGAGCAGAGTCCTTTTCTCAAAAAAATTAATATATTTATATTGTTTAGATTTCTGTTTCATAGTTGTATTTTCCTTCTAAAATCTAAATATATTATTTAATTATTCTGCCTTTCCATCTCTTGTCATAAGCTGAAGGACAGCTTCTCTTACATTTTTATCATAAAAAAGAACTTGGTTAATTTCTTCTGTAATAGGCATAGAAACATGATATTTTTTTGCTAATTCACAAGCTGCTTGTACTGTATTAATACCTTCTACAACCATTTTTACTTCTTCTAATGTTTCATTAAGTGACTTACCCTGTCCTAATAATATACCAGCTCGTCTATTTCTAGAATGCATACTAGTACAAGTTACAATTAAATCTCCAATGCCAGAAAGACCTGCAAATGTTTCTGCTTTTCCTCCCATAGCAATACCAAGCCGTGTCATTTCTGTCATTCCTCTTGTCATTAACGCTGCTTTTGTATTGTCTCCAAATCCAAGACCATCGGACATACCAGCTGCTAATGCCATAATATTTTTTAATGCTGCACCTATCTCAACACCTATCATATCATTATTGGTATATAATCTAAAATTAGGATTCATAAATTCTTTTTGTATCATTTTTGCAATGTCATTTTCTTCTGCTGCAATAACACAAGCTGTAGGAATGCACCTTCCAACTTCTTCTGCATGGCTAGGACCAGATAATACACAAGCATGACAATGAGGAACACATTGTTTTATTACTTCTGATAATCTTAATAGACTTGTTTGTTCTAATCCCTTTGCCACATTTACAATAATAGAATTTTTTTGAAACAAATTTGTAAATTTTGTCATAGTTTCTCTTACTGCTCGAGAAGGAACAGCAGAAATTATAATTTCTTTTTCTGAAATTGCTTTTTTTGCATCTGAAGTGATGTCAATGTTTTCTCCTAAAATCACACCTGGCAAATATCGTTTATTTTCTCGTGTTTTTTTCATATTTTCCACAGCTTCCGTATTCCTTGCCCACATAGTCACGTCATGACCATCTTGTTCCAACATAACAGCCAATGCTGTTCCCCAGCTTCCTGCACCAACCACAGCAATTTTTTTCATAACAATACCCCTTCTCAAACATTTTTTTCTACTCTTTTTATGCCTAATTTATTCTCATTTCCAGATAAAAGTCTTACTATATTTGCTCTATGCTGATATAGTGCAAGTGCTGCTAAACATATTGTAATCACAACACCTTCCAATGGAAATGCTGTTTTATAAAGCACAATAGGTATCATAACAGCAAAACACATAGAACCTAATGACACGTACCTTGTTGCTACAATACATATAATACCTATACCAAATGCAAAAGCAGGTAAATACCATGTTGTTATACTTAAACACAACACAAGTCCTATCATGCAGGCAATTCCTTTTCCTCCCTTAAAATTTAAATAAAAAGGAAAATCATGTCCTAATATTACCCCTACACAGCCATATAATCCTGCTAATGGTATTTGTTGAAATATCATTTTACATAGCAAAAAACCCAATACAGATTTTAATATATCACAAACAAATGTAATTGCACCTGCTTTTTTTCCCAACACTCTCAAAGCATTTGTTGTGCCTAAATTTCCGCTACCATATTGTCTTAAATCTACATGTCCTGCAAATCTCCCCACTAAATAAGCAGACTGCAAACACCCAATACCATACCCCAATATCATACAAATAAAGCGAAACATATTCACTATCCCCTTTAATTATCTTTTCCCTTTTCTCTTACAATAAAATGAATTGGTGTTCCTACAAATCCAAAAGCCTCTCTTAACTGATTTTCAATATATCTTCTATATGAAAAATGGAATAATTCTCTATCATTTACAAATATAACAAATGTAGGTGGTTTAATAGAAACCTGTGTCATATAATATAATTTTAACTGTCGTCCTTTATCTGCTGGAGGTTGTTGCATTGCTGTTGCTTCTATTAAAACATCATTTAAAAGTCCTGTGCTAATGCGCAAAGCATGATTTTGATATACTGTTTGTATTAGTTCCAACATTCTTTTTATTCTTTGCCCTGTTAATGCAGATATAAATACTTTTGGCGCATAAGGCATATAAGCAAGCTCATTTCCAATATCTTTTAAATATTGATTCATTGTTTTATCATTTTTTTCTATAGCATCCCATTTATTTACTGCAATAATGGCTGCACGTCCTCTTTCATGGGCAATACCTGCAATTTTAGTATCTTGGTCTGTAATACCTTCATTTGCATCAATTAACAATATGGCAACATCACATCTTTCTACTGCTGCAACTGCTCTAATAATACTAAATCGTTCTATTTCTTCCTTTATTTTGCTTTTTCTTCTCATACCTGCTGTATCAATAAAAATATATTTTTGTCCATCAATTTCAATAGGTGTATCAATAGCATCTCTTGTTGTACCTGCAATATCACTAACAATCAGTCTATCTTCTCCTAATATTTTATTGATAAGAGATGATTTTCCTACATTCGGCTTACCTATAATAGCAACTTTAATCACTTCATCTTCTTCATCATATTCTTGCTGTTCTGGAAAATATGCTATCACTTCATCTAACATATCTCCTAAACCTAATGCCTGTCCTGCTGATATAGCAATCGGGTCACCTATACCTAATTCATAAAATTCATAAATATTCATGCTGTCACGTTCTACACTGTCCACTTTATTTACAGCAAGTACAACTGGCTTTTTTGTTTTACGCAACATATTTGCCACTTGTTTATCATCATCTGTCATACCCGTTTTACCATCTGTTACAAATAATACAACATCTGCTGTTTCAATGGCAATTTCTGCCTGTTGCAATATTTGTTTCAATATAATATCTTCTGCTCCAATTTCCATACCACCTGTATCAATCAATGTAAATTTTCTGCCTGTCCATTCTACATCAGCATATATTCTATCACGTGTTACACCTGGGGTATCTTGCACAATAGAAATTCTTTCTCCAGCAAGACGATTAAAAAGAGTAGATTTTCCTACATTTGGTCTTCCTACTACTGCAACAATCGGTTTACTCATTTATTTTCCTCCAAATCTAATAAATTGCAAAGTAATGTTTCTCCTGTATTTTTTGTTATTTTAATGGGTATATTTAATGATTTTTCAATATCTTCTATTTCTATATCATCTAAAAGCATTGTTGTGTCATTTCTTAAAAGACTTTCAGGTAGCAAAAGATAACTTCCTAATTCTTTTCCTGCAAGTTGTTTTATAATATCTTGTCCCGTTAAAAGCCCAGAAACAGTAATTTCATCTCCAAAAAAATCATTGTGTATTTTATAAACATTGATTTTCCACATAGTACAATATTCCATCACTTTATTACAAAGTCTTTGTATCAAATCATATGCTGCTTCTCCTGTTGCAACAGAAACAATATTTTGTTTTTGTTTTGGGAATTGATATTGATATTTTTTTAATGCCTGTTCAAATTCCTGTTTTAAAAGAGAAAGCATACCCACTCCATTTTCATATTGTGTAAAATCTTCATAATCAGCGCAATCTGGTAAAGGGTATTCTGCTTTTAAATAAAATTCATCTGACAAAAATACAAATGAAGTTCCTAAACTTTTTTTTAATTTTTTTTGCCAATATTCTACTTGTGCAATAACTTTTTTACTTTCTTGTTTATCAAAAGGTATTATAGTATATAAATTTTCTCTATATTTTGTCAAACCAATGGGTACAACAGACATACTTTTTGCATGAGGGAAAAAGACAGCACAATCTTCAATGGTTTTGTCTAATATTTTTCTGTCATTGATTCCCCTACAAAGAACAACTTGCAAATTCATTTCAATTCCAGCATCTGCCAATTTTTTCATCACATCTAATACTTTATCTGCATGAGGATTTTTAAGCATTTTTTTGCGCAATTCTAAATTTGTTGTGTGTATAGATACATTAATGGGCGAAAGATGATAAAATATAATATGATTAATATCTTCTTCTGACATATTTGTTAATGTCACATAATTTCCCTGCAAAAATGATAAACGAGAATCATCATCTTTAAAATAAAGGCTTTTTCTCATACCTTTTGGAAGTTGGTCAATAAAACAAAATATACATTTATTTTTACAACTTTTTGCATTGTCCATCAAACCACTTTCAAATACAATACCAACATCCTCTTGTTCTTCTTTTTCTACTTCTGCAATATATTCTTCTCCATTTATTGTACGTATTGTCAACTCAACATATTCATCTTGTATCAAATATCTGTAATCAAACACATCTTTTACAGATTGCCCATTCACAGCTAATAAAATATCACCTGCTTCTATTCCTAATTCTTCTGCAATACTATCTTTTTCAATTTTAATAATTACATTTTGTTTTAATTCCATATTGCTGTCCTTTCCATAATTACAATCGGCTACATTATATCATAGTTTTTAGTGAAATACAAAGAAGTGTTTGCTATTTCGCATAAAAATAAAACAGAAGTTTTATCATTATAAAAAATGTCAAAACTTCTGTTTAGGATAATTGTATTAATATCATTTTTTAAACATAATATAATATTTTTTCGTATGTTGGCATAGACCAATATTTTTCTGCTACCATCATTTCTAATTCATCTGCTATGGCTCTTGTTTCTTTCATTTTTTCAATTACAACACTACCATAATATTTTGCAGCTTTTTCACATTCTTCTAAATTTGGAACACATTCCAATGCCTTTTCAAGTTCTTGTTCTTTTTGAGCAAGCGATGTTGTTTTTTCTGAAATATCATAAGCTTGTTTTATTTCCAAATCAGCAGAAATACCTATATTCTTTTTTGCCGTAGCGACATCTACCAATTTTTTATTATATGCAATGCAGTCTGGTATGATATTCTTTTTCAACATATCTATCATTGTTAATGCTTCAATATTGATTGTTTTGCTGTATTCTTCTAAAAGTATCTCTTTTCTGGAAGCAATTTCTACTTCTGTATAAATTTTATGTTTTGTAAATAATTTTAAATTCTTTTCATCTGTATAATGAGGTAGTGCATCTGGTGTTGTTTTTAAATTCATGAGTCCCCTTTTTTCTGCTTCTTCTACCCACTTTGCATCATAGCCATTACCATTAAATATAATTCTTTTATGGGCTTTTACTTCTCTTTGTATCAGCAACATCAATGCTGTATCAAAATCATCTGCTTTTTCCAGCTCATCAGCAAATTGACATAATTCTTCTGCTACAATCGTATTCAGCATAACATTTGTGCACGCAATATTAAATGTAGAGCCTAACATTCTAAATTCAAATTTATTACCTGTAAAAGCAAAAGGTGATGTTCTATTTCTATCTGTATTATCCTTCGGTATTCTAGGCAATGTAGAAACACCAACACTCATCATTGTTTTTTTAACATCTGTATAATTTGTACCTGATTCAATAGCATTTAATATTGCATACAATTCATCTCCCACAAATATAGAAACAATAGCAGGTGGTGCTTCATTTGCACCAAGTCTGTGGTCATTTCCTGCACTTGCTACGGAAATTCTAAGCAAATCTTGATATTCATCTACTCCTTTTATCACTGCTGTTAAAAACAATAAAAACTGTGCATTAGAGCTTGGTGTAGAACCTGGCTCTAATAGATTTTCTCCTGTATTTGTAGAAAGTGACCAATTATTATGTTTTCCACTGCCATTTACACCTTCAAAAGGTTTTTCATGAAGTAAACACACTAAATTATGCCTATCTGCAACTTTTTTCATCATTTCCATTGTTAGTTGATTTTGGTCTGTTGCAATATTTGTTGTTGTAAATATAGGTGCCATTTCATGCTGACAAGGTGCAACTTCATTATGTTTTGTTTTAGTTAAAACACCTAATTTCCAAAGTTCTTCATCTAGCTCTTTCATAAAAGCCATAACTCTGGGACGGATACTACCAAAATAATGGTCATCTAATTCCTGTCCCTTTGGAGGCTTTGCACCAAAAAGTGTTCTTCCTGTAAATATTAAATCTTTTCTTTTTTTGTAATCTCCTTTATCAATTAAAAAGTATTCTTGTTCTGCTCCTACTGTTGTTGTAACACGTTTACATTCTTTTCCAAATAATTTTAATATACGACACGCTTGGTTGCTTATAACGTCCATAGAGCGCAAAAGCGGTGTTTTTTTGTCAAGTACCTCTCCAGTATAAGAACAGAAAGCAGTTGGTATGCAAAGACTACCATCTTTTATAAATGCATATGATGTTGGGTCCCAAGCAGTGTATCCTCTTGCCTCAAATGTAGCACGCAATCCTCCTGATGGAAAAGAAGATGCATCAGGTTCTCCTTTTACTAATTCTTTTCCTGAAAACTCCATAATAACAGTACCATCTTGACAAGGTGATATAAAAGAATCATGTTTTTCTGCTGTAATACCTGTCATGGGTTGAAACCAATGTGTAAAATGTGTTGCTCCTTTACTTAATGCCCAATCTTTCATAGCATTTGCAACCACATTTGCAATATGCTGGTCTAAAGGAGTCCCCTCTTTTATTGTCTTTTTTAATGACTTATAAACATCTTTTGGTAGTCTTTCCCTCATAACAGATTCACCAAATACCATACTACCAAAATAATCTGGTACATTACTTTTTTGTTCCATATATATTGCCCTCCTTAGTCAGACGATAAATTTTTTCATAAAAAAAGGGCGCAATGAAAGTTCATATACTTTCACAACGCCTTTGTTGTTCATTGCGTCATTATATTCCTTTTTATAAAGTTTTGTCAAGTTAAAATAATCATTTCCATCACTATTATAAAATATTTTACATATTTTATAAAATTTTCTATAAAATGTTATATTGTTCTGTTTATTTTGTAAAATAGCAATAATGTAATAAACATGTTACACTAAAAAATAATATTCATGATAAAACATTCTTATTTTTTATTAAATTTATACAATATATATTATTGCACACTTTAGGAGGTCAAAATATGAATATAAGTAAAAATGAAATATTAAACTTTGTTTCAGAAAACGACATTAAATTTATACGTCTTGCTTTTTGTGATATTTTCGGTATACAAAAAAATATTTCTATTACACCAAGAACATTAAAAAAAGCATTTGAACAAGGCATTTCTTTTGATGCCTCTACATTTGCTGGTTTTACAAAAGTAGATGCTTCTGATCTACTCCTTTTTCCAGACCCCTCTACACTTTCTATATTACCTTGGCGTTCCTTTTCAGAAGGTAATGTGATACGTCTTTATTGTAACATCAAATATCCTAATGATACACCTTTTGAAGGTGATGGAAGATATTTATTAAAAAATGCAGTAAAAGAGGCAATTAAACAAAATTTAAGCTGTATGTTTGGTACAGAATGTGAATTTTATATATTTGAGGATTCCAGAATATTAAAACCTTATGATAATGCAGGTTATTTCGATGTTGCCCCTTTTGATAAAGGAGAAAATATTCGTCGTCAAATTTGTATTACACTAGAAGAAATGGGAATATATCCTGAAAGTTCTCACCATGAACAAGGACCTGGACAAAATGAAATTGATTTTAAATACTCTGATGCTTTAGAAGCAGCTGACAATTTTATTACATTCAAATCTGTTGTAAAAAATATTGCAGCAATGAATGGTCTTTTTGCCTCTTTTTTGCCAAAACCTCTCTACGGAAAGCCTGGAAATGGTGTTCATATTAATCTATCATTATTTCGCAATGGTAAAAACATTTTCCAAACACATACAGAAGAAGGTCATTCTACTACTTGTGAAAGTTTTATTGCAGGTATATTATATAGAATAAGAGAAATCTCTTTATTCTTAAATACATTAACAAATTCTTATGCTCGTTTTGGAGAATTTGAAGCACCTAAATATGTTACATGGTCACATCAAAATCGTTCTCAACTAATACGTATTCCTTATGCTCAAAAAGAAATGCAGCGTATGGAACTTCGTTCTCCTGACCCTTGTTTTAATCCTTATATAGCATTTACACTTTTAATATATGCTGGATTAGAAGGTATTGCAAAACAAATACCATTACCAAAACCTTGTAATTTAAATCTATTTTCTGCCTCTCATGAATACACAAAAAAATACGAAATGTTACCTCAAACATTAAGTGAGGCAATTCTATTAGCAGAAAACAGTAGTTTTGTTCAAAGTATATTACCAAAGAGAATTATAAAAAGTTATTTGTCTGTAAAGCAAAGAGAATGGGAAATATTCTTTTCTTCCAGCGATAGAAATAGAATAGAACATGATATGTATTTTCAACGATATTAAGCAATATATAGGCGGTGAAAATTATGGAACGGATATTGATATTAACAGCAACAGAAAAAAGTAGCGAAACATTACGTTCTTTTATTGCCTCCTTTTTTCCTTCTCATCAAATCGAAATATGCTTTTATGGTACAGAAGGTAGAAGACTTTTACAGCAAAAAACTTTTGACTTTATATTAATTAATACTCCTTTATCCGATGAATTTGGCACAGATATCGCTATATTTTCAGCAAAACAAACAACATCAGGTGTATTACTTTTGATTAAAAACAATATTATAAACAATTTATGTGAAAAAATAGAAAAAGAAGGTATTTTTGTATTATCGAAGCCCATTCAAAAACAGCAATTTCATCAAATACTTTGTTTATTACAAGGTAATCAAAGACGTTTTTTTAAATTAGTACAAGAAAATAAAAAATTGCAGCTTAAAATAGAAAATATTAGATTAACAGCAAAAGCAAAATATTTTTTAATGCTATATGAAAATAAAACAGAGGAAGAAGCACATAAATATATTGAACGACAAGCAATGAATCAAAGAAGGCAAAAAAAAGAAATTGCAAAAGAAATTATCAATTATTACGACAACCAAAATAATATATGATATAGATAGTATGCTACTATACTATCCATATCATATTAAATCATATTATTTTAATTTTTCCCATTCTGTTTCTTTAAAGCCTGTCAATATGATATTTTCTCCTACAATAATAGGACGTTTCACAAGCATACCATTTGTTGCTAAAATAGCATATTGTTCTTCTTCTGTCATGTCCTTTAGTTTATCCTTCAAATTCAATTCTTTATATACCAAACCACTTGTATTAAAAAATTTCTTTAAAGGCATACCGCTTTTTTCATGCCATAATTTTAATTCTTCTTTTGTAGGATTTTGTTTTACAATGTCTCTTTGCTCAAAAATGATATTGTTTGTTTCTAACCATTTTTTTGCTTTTTGGCATGTACTGCATTTTGGATATTCTAAATATAAAATAGACATATTATTCCTCCTTTAATTGTATTAAAAATGATATTTGTTTCTATTATACAATACTTTTATAATACCATTGTAAAAAATAAAAAAGTTTGTAAAAAAATACACTTTCTCTATTCTAATAAAAAAAAGTTTATTGATTTTTGCATTTTTATGATATAAAATAAAATCAGTTTTATATTATTTGTATAAATACTTTATTTCTACACTATAACACCATAGAATAATTAAGGAGGGAATGTAATTATGATACATACAAAAATAGCAGTCATATGTTTATTATTATTTCAATGTCATTCATTTAATATAATTTCTGATTTACATATTAAAAATATGATAATTGCTCAAAACAGCATCACATATTGCGAAATTTATGACTATATGCGTAATGAATCTATAAAAACATTTTCTGATTATTATGAGTTAGATGATTTTAAAATTTCTAATTATACAGAGAAAACAAAACAAAATCATATTGAAGTAATACTGAACTATACTATTTTCTATCATAATATTGAAAAAAATCCTGATAATGTTGCTTATATACAAGAAGCAAAAGAGCGAGATGATTCTAGTTATCAGTCATTATATCAAGAGTACCTAGAGCAAAAAGAAATGAATATGCAAATAAAAATTGTTATTGATGAAAATCATAATTTTTCTATGTATATGGATAAGAGCCCTCATAGTGAAGGAGATTGGATCCCATTTGAAATGGAGGATTGTATTATAAAATAATAAAATCAATTTATAAACTTTTGAAAATATTATTTATCACTCACCAATTAAAAAACAATATAATGATTACTTGACATAATTATAAAACAAAAAATGCACAAACTATAGGAGGAGTACTATGAAAATTGTTATCATTGAACCATTAGGCATTACACTAGAAAAAGTAGAAGAGGCTGCAAAAGCTGTAAAACAAAAAGGACATGAAGTAATTTATTATCAAACAAGAACAGAAGATACAACAGAATTAATAGAAAGAGGAAAAGACGCAGATATTATCATTGTTGCAAATCTACCTTTTCGTAAAAATGTAATAGAACATTGTCAAAATTTAAAATTGCTTTCTGTTGCGTTTACAGGTGTTGACCATATTGACATTGATTACTGCAAACAAAAAGGAATTATGGTATGTAATGCTGCAGGATATTCTACAAATGCAGTTGCAGAATTAGCATTCGGTTTAGCAATTTCTGTACTAAGAAATATTCCAGCTTGTGATAGTGCAACAAGAGTAGAAGGTACAAAAGCAGGATTAGTTGGTTCTGAATTATATCAAAAAACATTCGGTGTGATTGGTACAGGAGCTATTGGCACAAAAGTTGGTTTAATTGCAAAAGCATTTGGTTGTAACGTAATTGCATACAGCAGAACAAAAAGAGAATTTGTAGAACAACAAGGCATAAAATATGTATCATTGGAAGAATTACTAAAACAAAGTGATATTATATCACTTCATGTACCTTTTAACGATACTACAAAAAATTTAATCGGAAAAGAGCAAATTGCACTTATGAAAAAATCAGCAATACTTTTAAACACTGCAAGAGGTAGTGTAATAGATAACCAAGCTTTAGCTAATGCATTAAACACAGAACAAATTGCTGGAGCTGGTATTGATGTATTTGAAATGGAGCCTCCTATACCAAAAACACACCCCTTAGTAAATGCAAAACATACTGTATTGACACCTCATGTTGCTTTTGCCTCACAAGAAGCGTTATATACTAGAGCTTTAATTGTATTTGATAACGTTATAAACTGGGAAGCTGGTACACCAAAAAATGTAATTGTATAAGTATTTTATGAAATACATAAATAAAAATATAGAAAAAATAAAAATGAGCGTTAAAGGGACACTTCACATAAGGACGTGTCCCTTTGTATATTTTAGGAAATTTGTAAAGACGGTTGGATATGATGAATTTGTAGAAATAAATATACTGGAGAAAACTACAATGAAATCATTATTTGAACAATTCAGTGGCACATACCAAAAGGAAAGCAATTATGTAATTCTTAATTTTGAAACACCAGATACAGGAAATTTTGAAATTGGTATTTATGGATAGAGACATTTATACTTTCTACAACATTATCACAGAGTAACTTACATAAACCTATTTACAAGCGGAAAACTGAATGAGTATCTTGTAAAAATTGACAGTCAGTCACAAGAACGTTTCTGTCAAATTGTAGAACAGATGAAACAAGCCTCAGGTATTACTGAGAAGTTAAAAGAAAATGAACCTATAAAATGGATAGAAATTATGAGTTGTGTTAAGCAGCAAGCAGAAGAAATCGTTTTTGATAAGCTAATATATTGTTAAAGCAAACTATTTCTATTATGTAGCAATTCAAACTGGCAAAAGTATTATTGATGTGATAGTATTGTAGTAAGAACAACACACTAAATTTAAGGAGAAGTTATTATGTATAATTACCCTTTGCCTAATAAAAGTAATTATTTTAAGCCAATTGAGACTTTAGTTGCTGACCATTCTATGGGGGATTCTCTTTATGGCTATTTGAACTTAAAAGTCCATCCATTACTGAAATCTGAGAATATAAAAAATATAAATATTGTTGGATGCTTTAATCGAAACAATAATATATCATCTATTGAAAAGGGAAATAAATTATTTAATTACATGAGACCAACTGTAAGCCTTAATGGGATAAATGCAGAATTAGATTGTTTTCCTGGTATAGATTATATTTTCCATTTTAGTAATATTATAAAATCATATATGCGTATGTATGATAAAAATATAAATATTTGCAGCCAATTACCAACAAAATGGAATGTTGGAAAGCATTAGAAGAGTCTACACTTAAATATATTCCTCGTGTTGATACCGTTATTATGGGATATGTTGAAGGTCTTGAATTTCTATCAGAGGATAAAAATTGGCAAGGCAATGGAAATTTCTTGTATAAATCAATAAAAATTAAATCAGGACAAGCAATACTTTTAGGATGCAAACATACTTTTTAGGGAGAAATAGCTGGGCGTATAGTTACATATTTATCAGAATTAGGAGTAAAAAGAGTAATATATTTTGGTAAGCTTGGTACGCTCATTGATGATTTCGTTCCAAATGAGACAATTGCAACTGGAAACAACAGTATACTACCAAATGGCGAGATGATTAAATGGAATAATATTTTTGATAATATTACTTGTAATAAAGTAAAGAAGGGGATACATATAACAGTCCCATCAGTATTGCAAGAAACCAAAGAATGGGTTTCAAAAAATAAATCTAATGTATCATTTATTGACCCAGAGATAGGTCATATGGCATATGCAGCTCAAAAAACGGGAGTAGAATATTCCTATTTGCATGTTGTTTCAGATAATCTTGCTGTTAAATGTCCTTATGATTTATCCAACGAACGAAAGGCAGAGGTATTAAAAAATCGTGAAACTTTGTTATCTATAATTGGAAATGCAATAATGAATATATAAAAAATATATATAACATGTCTCGCCAAGCACTGAATTTAGATAACCAAATTCGCTTATTAGGGGCTTTTGTCCTTAATAACCCATAAAAGATAAAGAACCGATGACCTTGTGAGAGATGAACTCACAGTGCATCGGTTCTTTGTTTTTTAAGAAAATATCGTATAGCTTACGATTATATAGAATTTTGTTTATACATTGAGATTTTCATCTCCCCATTGTTTCATATGTTCAAAAACGGGAATGAAGCTTTTTCCTAAGTCGGTAAGATTATATTCCACACGTGGAGGTACTTCTTTGTAGTCATAACGAGTAATGAAGCCGTCCGCTTCCAGTTCCCGAAGCTGCTTTGTTAGACTTGATTCTGTAATGTCACCGATATGCCTACGAAGCTCTCCAAAGCGGTGTATATCCTGAAAGGCGATGTAATAGATGATTTCGATTTTCCATTTACCGCCCAATATCTTTTGTATGGTAGAAACTGTTTTGCAACGTTCAACAGCCAATGTACTTTTTTTCATTCTTACTACTCCTTTCAAAGATAGTATAACACATCTTTTTTCAAAAATCAATGTACCGATATCAAATATGTACTACAAAAAAGTACAGTACTTGTAAAATAATTGTACACAAGTATAATTAGTATAAACCACAGAAAAGGAGATGTGTTTATGCATTACACAGGAACAATTTGGCGACCGCCATATGAAGCAGCGTCAATTTTGTTAGAAGTAACGGCAGGCTGTACGTATCACAAATGCAAGTTTTGTACTTTGTATAATGATTTGCCGTTCAAATTCAGAATGTCCCCTTTGGAGGATATCGAATGTGATTTACAGGAGGTTAAAAGGGCGATTAACGTTTGGAACAGCAAGCGTATTGACCGAGTGTTTTTGACTGGAGCTAATCCCTTTGTTTTGTCTTATGACAAATTAACTGCTATTGCAGAGCTAATCCACAAGTATCTTCCGTTCGTAAAGTCTATTGGCTCATTTGCAAGGATTACTGATGTTACCTCGAAAACCGATGATGAACTTGCCAAACTGCAAGCTATGGGATATGACGGTCTGACAATAGGAATAGAAACAGGCGACGATGAAGCTCTGCGGTTTATGAATAAGGGATATACCTCTGCTGACATCATAAAGCAATGTCAGAGATTAGATGCAACAGGCATTCATTACAGTTTCTTTTACTTGGTGAGCATTTCTGGGACAGGTCGTGGAGAAATCGGAGCAAAATTGACGGCTGATATATGCAATCAAATACACCCTACGCTCATCGGAGCAAATATGCTTACGATTTATCCCGATTCAGAGCTTTATACTGAAATACGGCGCGGGAACTGGCATGAGGAAGGCGAACTTGAAAAGTATAAAGAGGTACAAACACTCATTGAAAATTTGCAGATACCCACCATTTTTGTGGCAATGGGAGCTTCCAATGCATACCAGTTTCATGGGCAACTGCCAAAAGACAAAAATAAGTTGTTGTCATTTCTTGATGAAATCATAGGAAATGTTAGCGAAGAAGAATTACAGAGGTATAGAAAGAGCGTTCATCATCTGTAAGTGAAGTACCCTGCAGGCATACCTATATGCGAAAAATGCAGCGCAGGAATAATGAAAGGAGGAGCAATCATGCACTTTACAGGCAGAACTTGGAGACCGCCGTATGAAGCTCATTCGGTCATCATACAGGCTACCTCTGGCTGCACCTACAATAAATGCAAGTTTTGTAGCCTGTATAAAAACGAGTGCTTCCGAATGTCGCCTATTGAGGAATTTGAGGAAGATTTAGCAGAGATAAAAAGTTATCAGCCAAATGCCCGCAGGATTTTCTGGACAGGAGCTAACCCGTTCGCAATGAGCTATGAAAATCTCAAGTTGCGGGCGTTGACGGTAAGGGACTATCTGATTAAGTGTCAGACAATGGCTATGTTTGCGAGCATCCGTGATATTAAAAACAAAGAGGTATTGCAACTTAGAAAATTGAGGGCGATGGGTATTAACGGACTGAGTATCGGTGTAGAAAGCGGAGATGACGAAACACTTGCCCTTGTCAATAAAGGATATACTTCGGCAGATATTCTGGAGCAATGCAGAAAATTGGACGAAGCAGGCATTGAATACTACTTTGTTTATATGACAGGGCTTGCGGGAAAAGGTGGCGGATATCAAAATGCAAGGAATAGTGCAGAGCTGTTCAGTCAGCTTAATCCGTATTTTATTTCCGTGGACTCCCTTACGCTCTTTTCAGACACAGAGCTTTACCAAATGGCACAGCAGGGCTTGTTTGTGCCTGCCGAAGAAAAAGAGCGTATTCGTGAATTGCAAATCCTAATCAATAGCCTAAATATACGCACACACCTGTTTGCGAACACGGTAACTAATTTTACGCCAGTAACAGCGTATCTTCCCTATGACCGTGAAAAGGTAACAAACGAACTGCAATTTGTTTTAGATAACACGGATGAAAGGGAGATGCAGGAATATAGAAATAATTTGAAGTCTTTGGGATAAGGTTTGTAATTGAAGTTGTAGTCTACCAAATAAAAAAACAGCGTTTTGGTGGGCTGTATCTTCATGCCTAAATGAAAATAGTTTAACCCTTCAGGTATGTTTTAAAGCTTGGAGGGATTTTCATGCTCTTTTTTTGGGTAGTAATCTGCCTACTTATATGAAGTGAATTTAATCTATACATAGCATATTAGGGATTGGCAGAAAACCCCTTGCTTATACAATGCTACTTCTCGCCATGAAACCAGAAGTAGAATCTTGGCTTAACAGAATATGTATCTCCCATAATCGTAAAGGTCACAGTACCTTTGTGGTTTTTCTTTTGTCGTTTTTTGCAGGAATATGGGACAAGTCTGATTTTGGCGTGAGATGTCGCTCACCGCCTTTCAATCTGGATTTTAGCAATTTTTAAAATTCAGATTGGAGGAAATTAGAATGGCATATAATCATGGATAGGAAGAACACAAATGGTGTATTTAGAAAAAAACCAAGGAAAGAATTTTATGAAAATGCGATGTTGACAAGGATACCATCAAGAAAATTCGTATCTATGACAGAGCGGATTTTAATGCAACCAGACGGTTCTACTACTATCTGAACAATGTCGGGAAACTACGAAACAGAATAGAAAACCTTAAAGGAATCTCTTGTCTAGTGAAAAGCAGACATTAAAATACAGAATGACAAAACCACAAATGTGTCACAATTTGTGGATAAAGTCAGGAGTTATACGGAAATCAAGAAACTTACGCCCTTTATCATCAATGAGTTTATTGATTACATTATGGTATCGAAAAAGCAAGTCATAAATGGAAAGAGCATATACCCTATTGATATTTACTATAATGATATTGGTACTATCAACGCCCTATTTGCTGAAGAATATGAAGAAATGTTTCAAGAACTCTTGAAATAGAAGCTTTCAGACAAAGAAAAAACGGCATAGCTATAAAGGCTATACCGTAATTTGATGTAGAGATGCCCTCGTACCTTTCACTTCCTTATGTGAAGGGTACGAAGCGCTCTTTTTTATTATACATATTGTTTTAATACCTGCAAATCATTTTGATATACTTCAGAAAGTCCTCTATTATAAATAATAGCAGCTGGATGATATAAAGGAAACAATCTATAGCCATCTTTTGTTGTTGTCATAACACCATGCATATCACCAATACTAGCACTATCATCACCCGTTACAGCTTTTAATGGTACATTACCTAATGTTACAATCATATCTGGCTGAATAATTTCTAATTCCCTTTTTAAGTAAGGTAAAAAGAAATCTACTTCTGGCTTTTTAGGTGGTCTGTTTACAAAATTTCCTGTTTTAGGACTAACATTTGTAGGACGAAATTTTACTACATTTGTAATATAAATTTCCTCTCTTTTCAATCCTATTGTTTCTAAAAAAGAAGATAAATTCTTTCCAGCTTTTCCTACAAATGGTCTGCCTTGTTTTTCCTCATCTCCTCCTGGAGCCTCCCCTATCATACAAATTTTTGCATTTTGCTTTCCTTCTCCAAAAACAATTTTCTTTTCTGCATAATCTGACTGTAATACATCTGTCGTTATTTTTTGCTGTAATTTTTCCATTTCTTCCATTTATCTCCACTCCTTTAACGTATATAGTTTACAAGCTATACACATATACACAATGTTATTTATAGACATATATGTATATTACATCATACACACTATATATTATTATATTATAGTATATATCATTTTATATTTTTGCTATTTTTGTTTTATTTTTATATTTTAATAATATCCATGCTACTAAGCTTCCTGTAATAAACCCTCCAAAATGTCCAAAATAATCTACATTTTTCTGGAATACTCCCATTATCAAAGACAATATAATTAAAAGTAATAGTGTCATATAATTCATTCCTACATTCTTTTTACCATGTTTATAACTGTATACTAACACAGCACCAATCAGACCAAAAATAGCACCAGATGCTCCTACTGAAATAGCATCATTACATAAAACACTTAATATACTACTACCTATTATAGCAAAAAAATATATAATTGTCATATCTATTTTACCATATAATAACTCTGTACGCATACCAAAAAAATACAGATAAACACTATTTTGTATCAAATGTACTACATTTGTATGAATAAATGCATATGTAATAATACGATAATATTTATGCATATCAAATATTGCTTGATATTCTGCACCAAACAACATAATACTACTCTGTTTCATACCCAATAACATAAAAACAAAAAACATAAAGCAGTTAATACATAATAAATTCCATGTTAGTAATATATCACTACTTTTTAAATCAAAAACACCTTTTTGTTTTGCTTGCATAGTAATTTCATCAAAAGAATAGCTATATTCATTTTGTTTTGTATATTTCAAAGAATCTAATGCTATCTGTTTTAAATGTAATATATTTTTAGGTTGACTTTTCTCCATTTCAATTAATTTTCTTTTTTCTGAAAGATACCACCAAGCATGATAGCAGTTTTCTTCTGGTATCATTTCCTTTTTGGTCACAAATTCTATTGATTGTTTTGTATCAAATTTATTTTCTGTATTTTCTTTTAAATATTCCCCTACAACAAGTGTTAAAGCTATAATTGTTGAACAATAATATAACGATAATTTTTTTTGTAAATGTTGTAAATATTCATTCATAAATATTTCATGATTTTGTAAATCCGTTTTTTCACTATTTACTACTGAAACAACATATAATATAGGACTTTCTTGTTTTAATAATATTACAATACTATTTTCTTCTATTACCCCCATACGAAATGTAGGAGCAATAGAAAATTCATTTTCTATTAATTTCTTTACAAAATTTTGTACAATAGATGTATACATAAAAATCTCCTTGCAAAAAAAACTCATCGGAAAAGGGAAAATCCAATGAGTTTCTTTTTTGAATAAGAATTGGGGTATCCTTATTCTGATGTGTTATTTGTTAAAAAAGGATTAACAAAGTTATGAAAAAAATCATCTGCTATAATTGATTCATAACTTTTTTATGTGATTATCATAACACTTATTTATTAATTGGTCAATACTTTTTCAAAAAATATGTAATATTTTTTTCATAAATTTATTATTTTATACAAAAAATTGTCATATTTAATACCGCTATATATTAGTTATAATAAAATACAAAGTATCAAAAGTCCAGCAATACCAGGAATACCTAAAAGTCCAGTAAATAATACAGTCATATAATTAATACCTATTGGTAATCCCATTACTTGCAATATCATAATGGCAATGCACCCAATAGCAGCATTTGCTACTGTTTTAAATAAAAATTTAATAGGCTTGGACAATATAATTAGTGTCATCAATCCTAAACAAGAAAAAATCATTGCTGTAATAATTTGTGTGGAATCCATATGTAAACTCTTCCTTTCATTATTATATGTTTATATCGTTTTGAAGTAATGGGAAACCTTTTATATCCAAAAAGTTTCCCATGATTTTTTAAAGCATATTATAAAATAAACATTTTATTTTTTTAATCAAAACATTTCAACTAATTTTTTCATATCCTATTGCAATCAAACCAATTTCTTTTGCCATTTTTAAAAAATACTCATACTTTTTATATAATGCATTCATTTCATAAATATAACAATCAATTAATGTATCATCCGTCGCTTGGTCAAACTTTTTTCTTGCATCTTCCAATTTTAATTTAATTTCTTCAATCACCTCTAATATTTCTTCTCCTTCTTTTGTCAAATGTTGTTTTAGGCTCTCCATAGGACATTCCTCCTTATTGCTAGTATAATCAACATTTTGGTAAATTATGCTTAAAAAATAAAAAGAGCAAGTACAATTTGTACTGCTCAATTTATAATAATCAGCCATTAAAAATATTCTATTTTTTTAATTATTTATTCATTATGTTATTATTGTGCTGATTGTGGAATACCTGTAATCATAAATGTTAAAGAGCCTGCTCCCACTTCATAATAATAATCCAAATTTCCTACTGTATAATGTTGAGATTGTAGTGTGTAAAAATCAAAATCAAAAAAGTCAAGTCCTTCTCTTAATTTTGTGCCATCTATTCCATTAGCATTTGCTCCATTAAAAAATCCTGCTAATGTACCTACACTAGCAAAATAATCCAATCCTCCTTGATGATATCCACTTAAAACATAATCTCTTGGTAATATCAATGCTACCGATTGCAAGCGTTGTGTTTGTTTATCTGCAAATATCGCCATTTTAGCTGCACCCCATTCTCCTTGATATAATAAAATATCTTCTGCTGTTTCTATTGGATGAAAATTGATAAGTAAAGGCATTTGTGGACCATTTTCTACTTCATATCCTGCTAACAAATTATCATTCAGTAATGCAACAAAAATGTCACTCCTATCAATCATAACACTTTCATTTGGCAATAAATACCCCTTTTGCTGTGAAGCAAATGCTATAGCTGTATTGCAAAACAGCATACATAATATTGCTAGTATGGTAATTCCCCTTTTTATATTCCTATACATATATCTTTCTCCTTTCTACCCCTTCGATACCGTTTTATAAAAATGATTTTACAGACAAAGTTATATTTCATATTAATATTTTTTGTATTATTCGCTTTCTCTTAAAAGCATAATTTTTTTGTCTTGTTTATTAATCATTAATATATATACTACTAGTGCTTTATAAAATCATCTTTTTTTCATTATAGCACACTCTTTTTGAAAAGTGAAATATTTCTAAAAAATGTATGTCTATGATAATCAAAATAGAAATATAATATCAAATAAACTGATAAGGATGTGATAATATGAAGTTTGCAGAAATTAGTTATTCTACAAAAAAGGAGGATTTTGGTATAAAAGGATTTTTTTTAAAATTCCCCAACTACATACTAAATTGGTATTTAATGCGATTTTGTCCCTTTTATATACAACAAACAACACTAGCAAATGTAGAAGGTTACACAGTAAAAATATACAAACCATACGAAAATTATAAAACAGAAAAACAAATACAAAAACTAATTTTATTATTACAAAAAAAAGAAACAGATGTATTATTAATACATCATGATATGCTGTTTCCTCACATAATAGATATTGCATATGGCAATATCATTAATGCTCTTTTTGTATTAGATATTTCTAAAAAAGCAATAAAAAGACAGTCACAAACATTACAGCAAAGCAAATTTTTAATAATTGATGGTGAAAATGATATCACAAATATGGTATTAGATATTTTATATCCTCATGTAAATTATCTTTCTATATATACAGAACAACCACAAAATTTTTTTCAAAAAGCAGATGAAATTTATGAAGAATACGGACTACGCTTAGAAATTTTTTCTGATATAAAAAACAAACAGTTTGAAACATTTAACATTATACTAAATTGTAGCGAAAATATGTATGCTTATGATTATAAAATTCAAAAAAACGCCTTCTTTTTTGATATGATACAAAACCATAAAAAAATGCGTTGTTTAATGTCTCGTAGAAATGATTTATTACTTTCAAACGGATTATTATTAAAATGGGAAAATAAAAACTATTCATCAAAACAGATAGAAGCAATACTTCGTATTACAGAACATTCTTTTCATAACTTTTTATGCTATAATAAAAAACAGAAATTAAACCAAATAGTGAATTTATTACAACATAAAAATATAACGATTACAGCATTTACTTGTTTTGAAAAACGTATATAAAAGCTCCTTCTGTTTTGCATACTGAAAATCATTGACAACAAACAAGTAGTGGAGTATAATCTTACAGTAAAAAACAAAGTTTTATACCATATTATAGCTACATTTTATACAGTACAGAGGTGAAATCATTATGGCTGGTTTTCATATTGATGCACATCACTTTGAATGGATAAATGGCTCTGAAGATGACCCCGAAGATTTATGCCTGCATGGAGACGTTACAGCAATTATTGGTGATGAAGTATTGCAATATAATTGTACAGTTAGCTCTACTGGGCTATATTTATTAAAAACATTAATACAAAACCATATCATAGGAGAAGACAATCAAATGCTTCCTTGCTGTGGACATTTTATGATTGCTAATGATGCATTTTCTGAAGTTACTATTATTGGTTGTCCAAATGGTATTGACTGGAGTGTAATACATGATGGAGACTTTATAAAGCTAATTACAGAAAGTGGAAAGCAGACTATTATATCTTTACAAGATTATGAACAAGAAGTATTTCGTTTTGCAGATAGTGTTGAGGCATATTATAAGTGTTGTTCTCCAAAAGTGACTTTTAATGATGAGGATGAGCTTACCTATGCTACTTTTTGGAACGAATGGCATAGACGTAGAGAAAAATTATAAACATTATTTATAAATATTTTTAACAAACACTTTTAAAAAGTGTATACATTTAGACAGCACTGAATGCTTTTTGACATACTTTAGGCAGGTGATTATACCTGCCTCTTTTTCAAGCAAACAATATCTATTTTTTTGTTTTACTGAAATAGTTACCATAAATATAAAGGAGTGAATTGCTGTTATGGCAGAAAAAAAAGTGATATTAACCTATGAAGGTCTTAAAAAAATGGAGGAAGAATTAGAGAATTTAAAAACAGTTCGCAGAAAAGAAGTAGCAGAAAAAATAAAAGAAGCAAGAGGACAAGGCGACTTATCCGAAAATGCAGAATATGACGCAGCAAAAGAAGAACAGGCAGAAATAGAATCTAGAATTGTAGTATTAGAAAAAATGCTTCGTAATGCAGAAGTAATTGATGATGATGAAGTAAACAATGATATGATTAGTGTTGGTTCTATCGTTAAATTATATGACTTTGAATTTGAAGAAGAAGTAGAATATTCCATTGTTGGTTCTGCTGAAGCAGACCCTATGAATGGTAAAATTTCAAATGAATCTCCTGTTGGTTTGGGCTTAATTGGTCATAAATTAGGAGAAACTATTATTATCGAAACACCTTCTGGTGAATTAAAATTTCGTATAGATGAAATCAAAAAATAATCATACAATAAGGAGGCAAATTATTGTGGCAGAAAATACAAATCAAACACAATCAGAACTGACAGAGCAAGAACTAACAGAACAAATTAGAATACGTAGAGAAAAACTTGCACAATTACAATCAGAAGGACAAAATCCTTTTGAGCAAACAAAATTTGATGTAACAAAGCATAGTGATGAAGTAAAAACTGAATTTGAAACATTAGAAAATCAAGATGTTGCTATTGCTGGACGTTTGATGTCAAAAAGAATTATGGGTAAAGCATCCTTTTGTAATATTCAAGATAGAAATGGCACAATACAATCTTATGTTAGCAGAAATGATATTGGTGATGAAAACTATGCTGCTTTCAAAAAATTTGATATTGGTGATATTATAGGTATAATAGGTTTTGTATTTAAAACAAAAACAGGTGAAATATCTATACATGCTAAAGAAGTAACATTGCTTTCTAAAAGCTTGCAGGTATTACCTGAAAAATTTCATGGTTTAAAAGACCAAGAACTACGTTATCGTCAAAGATATATTGACTTAATTGTAAATCCTGAAGTAAAAGATACTTTTATGAAACGTTCTGCAATTATAAAAGAAATTAGAAACTTTTTAGATAACAGAGGATTTTTAGAAGTAGAAACACCTGTATTACAATCCATTTCTGGTGGAGCAGCTGCACGTCCTTTTATTACACACCATAATGCTATGGATATTGATATGTACTTACGTATTGCGTTAGAATTGCCTCTAAAACGTTTAATTGTAGGTGGCTTGGAAAGAGTATATGAAATTGGTAGAGTATTTCGTAATGAAGGTATTTCAATACGTCACAATCCAGAATTTACATTAATTGAAATTTATCAAGCATTTACAGATTATAATGGTATGATGGATTTAACAGAAGATTTATTTCGTACAGTAGCACAAAATGTATTAGGTACAACCAAAATCCAATATGGTGGTCATGAATTGGATTTAGGACAAAAGTTTGCTCGTATTACTATGGTAGATGCTGTAAAACAATATTCTGGTGTAGATTTTGATAAAGTAATAGATACAGAAGAAGCAAAAAAATTAGCAAAAGAACACAATATACCTTTTGAAGACAGACACGAAAAGGGTGATATATTGAGCTTCTTCTTTGAAGAATATGCAGAAAAGAATTTAATTCAGCCTACATTTGTAATTGATTACCCAATAGAAATTTCTCCATTGACAAAGAAAAAAGTAGATAAACCTGGCTTTACAGAGCGTTTTGAATTGTTTATTGTAGGTAGAGAATATGGTAATGCTTATTCTGAATTAAATGATCCTATTGATCAAAAAGAAAGATTTTTAAAACAAGAGGCACTTCGTGCTGCTGGTGATGAAGAAGCCAATATGATTGATAATGATTTTATTACAGCATTAGAATATGGTATGCCTCCAACAGGCGGTTTAGGAATCGGTATTGATAGAATGGTAATGCTTTTAACAGAAGCCGTTTCTATACGTGATGTATTACTTTTCCCAGCTATGAAACCATTAGATAAATAAAACTATTTAAAAAGTTTAATATCTTTATAATTTAAATACTTTGGAGGCTATAAAATGACCTATGAACAAATTATAAAAAAGATAATAAATGGACTTACAGGTAATACCTCTAAAGATATTAAATATCTCCAAGAGCAAATGAAATATTATAAAAATCATAGTATGTCACAAGAAATACTTCGTGCTTGTGGAAGAATAATGTATGACCTTTTACCAGAAGATAAAAAATCAGAAATGGGGCATATTATTGACAATGAATTAAAAGTCATTGAGGCAACATTAGATGAAATTAGATATAATATATATAAAAAAGATATTGCAAAAGCAATAAATTTAAGTGAAGCTTTAATGAAAAAAGCAGATAAAGAAATAATGTTCCAAAATGATAATGTAAGTGAATATTTTACATTTAATGAATTTTTCGAAGAAGCACTTTATATTTATCACAACAAACCAAAACGTAAAATACGAGCAGCTACTATTCCATTTTCTAGTATCTACTTTCAACACGGAAATTTATTATTTGAACAAAAAAAATATGAAGAAGCAAGATTAGTATTAGAAAAAGCAATGAGATGGAACCCTATAAATAGTGACATTTTATTTGAGCATATGGAAACTTTCAAAGTAACAGGAGATATTGAAAAGTTTGCAGAATTAACTAGAAAGGCATTTCAATACGTTTTTAAACCAAGAGACATTGCAAGATGCTATCGTAATATGGGATATTATTTTATTGAAAAAAAGAAATATAAAGTAGCTACAGCTTGTTATTTTATGAGTTTAGGATTTGAGGAGGAAAATAAAGCTGCACAATCAGAATTGTATTACATTTATACAAAAACATCAAAAGAATTTTGTGAACCAACATTTGATGAAGTAAAAATGTATGGAGAAAAATATGATTTTCCAATAGGTGGTTCAGATGATGTAATTAGTCTTGCCCTGTCTTATGGAGAACACTTTCTTGATAGCGGACAAATAGAAGGTGCAATTTATTGTTTAGAAATAGTTTACAATTTAACACATAATGATAAAATTAAAAATTTAATTGAAGAATTAAAATAATCAAATAAAAAATCTCATCAAATTGATGGGATTTTTTATTTTGAAATTTAATTGTAGAGCAGTAAGAAAATTTTTTATAAATTGCTATAAAAATACTTGACCTTAACGCTACGTAATACAGTAAAGTAATGTAAAAGGAGGTGAAACAATATGAAAACCGTAAAGGAAATATCCGAAATCACAGGTATCAGCATACGCACATTACATTATTACGATGAAATCAGTTTACTTTTACCTACTAAAAAAAGCGATGCTGGTTACAGGCTTTATGACCAAAAAGCATTAGAAACACTACAACAGATATTATTTTTTAGAGAATTTGATATCCCTTTAAAAGAAATTAAAACATTTATATAAAATAATACTCTTGACAAAAATCAAATATTAAAAATGCAAAAAAATATGCTTATTACAAAAAAGATACGCTTAGAAAAACTGATTGCCCATATTGATGATATTTTAAAAGGAGAAAGCACAATGGATTTTACAATATTCAATAAAATAGAAATAGAAGAAATGTTTCAAACAATGTTTGAAAATATGCCAGAAAAAATAAGAGAAAAAGCCTTAGAAGAATTTGGAGGCATAGAAAAGTGGAAAAATCATTATATTGAAGTGGTATCATCAGAAGATATGCAAAAGCGTTATGCAAAAGTAGTAGAATGTATGGAGGAAAAGATACCTTTTTAAATGCTTCAAATCACCCAATTAGTAAAGAAATTGCAAAAAGTTATAAAATGCAAGAGGAAACAATATTAAAAAAACTGATAAGCAAAAGAAATTGTGACATCAATTCTTTTGAAGTAAAAGAGCTAATTGGAGAATATGCTTTTGTTATGAAACAAATTTGCCAAATAAAACAAGAAAAAGGTGTCATGACAGCACTTGTACAATATTATCGTAATCAAAAAATAGTACCTATGATAGATGAAAAATATGGTATAGGTTCATCAGAATATTTTGCACAGGCAATAGAATCATTTTATAAATAAAAATAGCATATAAAAAGGGCTGTAGAAATACAGCCCTTTTATTTTTTATTATTGTGCAATAACTTCTTTTGCCATCTGAATCAAGCTGTCTTTATCAACATCTGCGCCCAATGCTGTCATTTCATAAACAATACCATCTTCTTCCCAGAAAAGAGATTGTATATTCATTTCTTCAATTTCGCTGCTGCCATAAGATATTTCCAAAGCGCCTGCTTTTTGTGCTTCTAAGTCTTCGTCAGATGGTGTTACATCTGGTGGGAAAAATTTGTATGCCTGCATATTATAATGACCTTCTATACCATCTAAATCTACTGTTTCATCAAATGTAGAGTAGTCGCCACCAATTTCATCGGATACCTCTCTGTTTGTAATGGCAACATTTTCTTCTCCTCTTTTGTAGCTAAATGTAACCATTTTATGTTCTGCTGTTACATTGTTAAAATCACTGTCTGTACCAGATATTGTACCAACAGAAGCACTATCAAATTCGAAGCCATTTGTAAAGCTTTCTACAAATTTTGGTTCAAAATCTACTTTCTTTTGTACTTGTTCTGCTGTTGGTAAGTTATCCCATTCTCTATAACTATGACCAGTATATCCTGTTATTTTCATAGCAGCATAACAAGTAAATGACATCACACACAATGCGCCTACCACTACAGCAGCTTTTAATTTTTTAGAAGCAAATAAATTTTTTTTCATAGCATTTTCCTCCTGTAATTTTACTTGATTTTTAATATTAAAAAATAGTTGTTGGGATGGTTCCATATTTTTGACTGTTTGTTTTAGTTCTTGTCTAATAAAATCGTCTATTTTTTTATCCATTTTTCTCACAAACCCTTCCCTTAAAAAATGCATCTGTTTTCAACTTTTGATACAGCTTTTTTCTTGCAAAAAATAATCTTGATTTTACAGTACCCTCCATACTACCTGTTACTTTTGCAATTTCCGAAACAGACATTTCATTATAGTAATAGAGTATAATTGTGATTCTTTGTTTGATATCTAAACTATTTATAGCATTCATAAGTTCTTTTCTTTCTTCTTTTTTCAAATATGTTTTTTCAGAATCTTCTTCTATACTTTCTATTGTTTCAAATATATTTTCTACTGGTACTGCATTTTTTTCTTTTTTAGCAAATTTCCAAGCTGTCCTTGTCAATATTTTGTAAAACCATGCTTTAAAAGTTGTAGGGTCTTTTAATTCTTTGATATGAAGACAGCATTGGACAAATGTTTCTTGCAAAATATCTTCTCCTGTGTAACGATTTCCTGTGATAAGATATGCGGTTCGCAATGCTGCATTTTTATATTTTTCATATATGATAAAAAAAGCAGTATCATCACCTTGCTGCATTTTTTGAATCCATTCTGATTCTTCCATATGCTGCCTCCTTTATTTCTTATAAATTGGTGCACCTATATATAAGAGTAATCTATTACTATATCGGTTCAAAAATTTTTTAACTTTTTAGTATAAGCAGTATCATGTGCCTTATTGTTGCATTTTTTAAATTAATATTTTTTCATTAGTTCATTTTTATTTTCTATTTATCAGTGCACCTATATATAAGAGTCATTTATTATCATATTGGTTCATTTTTTTTAATTTTTTATCAGATAATATTGTACCTCAATTAAGTTATATAACAATCACATTAATTTTTATTGAACAACAATATATTTAAACAAAAACAGTACATACTATTAAAAACTTTATATGCTGTTACTATATTCAAATAAAAAATAGCAGGAGGTTATAACATATGATATTATTAAATAATAAAATTGCAATTGTTACATCATCTACAAGAGGAATCGGCTATTATACAGCAAAAAAATTGGCATCAAAAGGAGCGAAAGTATATTTAGCTGTACGTCGTTTGGACGCTGGCAAAAAAATAGCAGAGGAAATAAAAAAAAGTGGTGGAAATGCAGATGTGGTATATTTTAATGCAGAAGAAGAACAAACATATACTTCTATGATACAAGAAGTATATAACAAAGAAAATCGTATTGATATACTCGTAAATAATTTTGGTACAACAGATGTAAAACAAGATTTAGATATTTTAAATGGTAGTACTGATAAATTTTTTGAAATTATAAACAATAATTTAAAAAGTGTTTATTTACCTTGCAAAAGTATCATACCTATTATGGAAAAAAATAATAGTGGTAGTATTATTAACATTTCTTCTGTTGGAGGAAAATTTCCTGATATTTCTCGTACAGCATATGGTGTTTCAAAAGCAGCAATTAATTTTTTAACAAAAGATATTGCAGTACAATACGCTCATAAAAATATACGTTGTAATGCCATTATGCCTGGTTTTATTGCAACAGATGCATCTATAGATAATATGTCTGAAGAATTTTTAAATATGTTTTTAAAAACCGTACCACTTGGTAAAGCAGGACAGCCAGATGATATTGCTAATGCTGTATTATACTTTGCAAGTGATTTATCTGCATTTGTAACAGGAGAAACGCTTTCTGTTTCGGGAGGGTTTGGTGTACCTTCCCCTATGTACGCTTTATACAAAGATATGATGAAAAAGGGTTAAAATAATTATCCTACTGCTTTTTAGCAGTAGGATAATTATTTTTATAATAAACTATTTAATTTTTCTGATAAATGTTCTGCTGGTACAGCACCAACTACTTGGTCTTTAATTTCTCCATTTTTAAAAAATAGCATAGATGGTACACTCATAATATTATATTTCATTGCCAAATCAGAACATTCGTCAATATCTACTTTTGCGACTTTTGCTTTTCCTTCAAATTCTGTTGCTAATTTTTCCATAACTGGACCCATCATTTGACAAGGACCACACCATGTTGCAGAAAAATCTACTAATACAGGCTGACCACTTTGCAATACTTCTTTATCAAATTCATTTGTTTTTAAATGCAATAACATAATGATTATCCTCCTTATACACTACTTCTATTACATTATTTATTATAATACAAAATATAATGTTTATACCACTATAACAGAATGATATCAAAAAATCAATAATTATTTTTAAATAATAATTATTATTGATAAATTTTTTTTAATTTTTATGTATAATTTTTTTTGTATTGCCCATACTGACTAATGAGAATGTTATTCTCCCCCATACAATAACATTCTTTCTACTTCTTCCCCTAAAAAAAGGGTTGGCTTTCTTTTTAGATTGTCAACTCTTTTTTCATTATTACATATAGCTATTTTAAGCTTGTCTTTTTAGATATAATGTAACTTGAGCCTGCTAATAGCAATGCTGTGATTACACATGAAAATAGTATTATACTGTAAAATTCTATTGAGTGGGTGTCACTTAAAGAAAGTCCTATAGAATTAATAAGATATATTAACTCGTCAAAAAAACCTCCTCTATGATAATAATGAAATACAACTCTCATCATATTGCTTACAATAAAATTTTCTACCATATCAATCAAAAAGTATAAAAATAGTGCAATAGGAATATGACCTTTTTTGATGAAAGGCAAATATGCTACAGAAATTACAAAATAAATTCTAGCAATAGTTTGTGCTATTCCTACCAAAATACAGAGTACAATTTGAAACCCTAAATACCAATATCCATTTTCAAATATCTTTTCTTTAAATAAACTGAATAATGTATAACGTTCTTTTATCATACCTTCTGCAGTTGCAGTAAACCACATAAACTGCATTACTCCAACCATACAAACAGCAATCGTAATACCCAATATAATGCTCCAAAACATTGCTATTGCAAATTTAGAGCATACTAACTGCCAGCCTTTTACAGGTAATGTTAGCATTAAATATCCTTCTCTTTCATAGAGATTTTTATAATATCGATTAAACAATGTTACAAAATAAATACAAAATGTACTTCCTGCTATAACAAAACAAGCAAGAGAAAGTATAGAAATCATTAATGTGCTTGGATTATTCATACTAATACATAATAACATGGTAAGCAATATAAAACTTGCCATGATTGTAAAAAATACTTTATAAGTGGATTTGATTTCATATTTCATTAATTTTAATATCATACTCTATACACCTCCCGAAACAATGCATCAATAGACATACCTTTTTGTTCTCTTAATGTATCTACATATTCATCTATTTCTATTTTTCCAGCTTTTAAAAATAATACCTTGTCAAATATTCTTTCTACATCATGTATCAAATGTGTAGAAAGCAATATAGAACTTTCACTTGAATAATTTTTTAATATTGTACTAAGTATATAATCTCTTGCTGCGGGGTCAACACCTCCAATGGGTTCATCTAATATATATATTTTAGACTCCCTTGACATCACAAGTATCAACTGTATTTTTTCCTGCATACCCTTTGACATAGTAGAAATTTTTTGTTTTTCTTCTAAATTTAATGCATTAGCCATATCTCTTGCTTTTTGTATATTAAAATCTGTATAAAAATCACTAAAAATAGAAAAAGCATCTTTCACAGTCATCCAGTTGCTCAAATATGTTTTTTCAGGCAAATAAGAAACAATTGACTTTGTATGAATATTAGGAGGATTTCCATCAATTAAAATACTTCCTGTATAATCTTTTATCAATCCTACAATCGTTTTTAGCAATGTTGTTTTACCACAACCATTTGGTCCTAAAAGTCCTACAATCTGTCCTGAAGAAATTGTTAAATTTAATCCTTTTAATATTTCTTTATGACCATACTTTTTTTGTAAATTATTAATTTCAATAATATTACTCATAACATTCTCCCTCCTTTTGCCATTCCTCTATTTTTTGTATCATTTCTATTTTCGTATATCCAATTTTTTCCATATATTCCATAAATCTTTTTAGTTCTTGTTCTGCTAAATGATTTCTTAATGTCATAATAATACCTTCATCTGTTGTTACAAAACGTCCTGATGTCCTTTCTGTATAAAATAAATTTTCTCTTTCCATTTCTGATAATGCTCTTTGCATAGTGTTTGGATTGACTTCAAATTCCTGTGCTAGTTCTCTTACAGAGGGAATTTTTTCTCCAGCCGCCAATTTGCCAGATGCCATACGCATTTTCATCTCTGTTATAATTTGCATATATATAGGTGTTTTATTATCATACTCTTTCATATCATACCTCCTTACATTTATATTATTGTATTAATCATCTAATACAATAATATAATAATATAGTAATATTATTTTGTCAATATATTTTTTTCGTATTATAAATATATCATAATGTAGCATATCCTTTTTTGCTGTTCATACAATATACTATAGTGAAATAGAAAGGAATGTCATTTTATGAATCAAAATAACAATACAACAGATATTACAGTGATTTCTATCAATAAAAATTTGCCACAATCCCAACGTATAGCAGATTTTTTAAATCAAATACAATATCATTATGATTTTACATATCAAAATACCACAATACATATACAATTTTCTCAAACAGATAAAACATTACAATCTGTTTTAAAAAGTTATTATAATATGATTCAAAATACAAGCAATGAATGATTCTGCAATTTTTTAATATTATTTTACTATATTTATATTATATATAGAAAGTACAATCTCCTTTTATGCTTTTATTATTCTGTTTGTTCTTGAAAAACATATCAAAAAATGAGATAATGAGCATATTAAACAGATTATAAAATATAACAATTTGTTTTTAAGTTTTATGTATATCTAATAAAATTTTTGAATGATACAAAAAGTATCTATAAAATATTTATTTACAAAAAGGAGAGTGCATATGAAATCATTTAAAACAATTATATTAGCAGCCGGGGAAGGTACTCGTATGAAATCCAAAAAACCAAAAGTACTCCATGAATTATTTCATATCCCTATGATTAGTCATGTTATAAAAGCAGCAGAATGCTGTGGTACAGAATCATTATGTATTGTTGTGGGACACAAAGCAGAAGAAGTAAAAAAGGCAATTTCAAATGAAAATATATCATTTGTACTACAAGAGCAACAGCTTGGTACAGGTCATGCTGTTATGCAGGCAATGGATTTTTTAGAAGATGATAAAAATATATTAATATTGTATGGAGATACTCCCCTTATTACAAAAGAAAGCCTGCAAGAATTATTAGCATTTCATGAAAAAGAAAACAATAGCGTATCTATTGTTTCTGCCATAGTAGAAAACCCTTCAGGATATGGTCATATTATAAGAGACGAAAAAGGTAATTTCCTAAAAAATATAGAGCATAAAGATGCTTCTGAACAACAAAAACAAATCAAAGAAATCAATACTGGTATTTACTGTTTTAAAGGTTCCGAATTAAAAAAAGCATTATCTAAACTGACCAATCATAATACACAAGGAGAATATTACTTACCTGATACATTAGAAATCATATTGCAGTCTGATGGCAAAGTAAATGCTCTTGTTACAACAGATACTGATGCATTTTTTGGTGTCAACTCTCGTGTGCAATTAGCAGAAGCTACTACAATTATGCAAAATAGAATTAATCAAAAACATATGGAAAATGGTGTTACAATTATAGCGCCTCAAAGTACATGGATTGATGCAAATGTAGAAATTGGTCAAGACACCATTATACAGCCTAATACTATAATAGAAGGCAATACTATAATAGGAGAAGATTGCATTGTTGGTCCAAATACAAAATTGACAAATATGAAATTAGGAAATGGAGTACAAATACAATATACTTCCGCTACTAGTTCTTCTATAGGAAATAATGCAATAGTAGGACCTTTTGCATATATTCGCCCAGATTGTCATATTGGCGATAATGTAAAAGTAGGCGATTTTGTAGAAGTGAAAAATTCTACTGTTGGAAATGGCACAAAAATACCTCATCTTACTTATATTGGTGACACAGATGCAGGAGAAAAAATCAATTTTGGTTGTGGTAGTATCACAGTAAATTATGATGGCAGTAAAAAACATAGAACAGTTGTAGAAGATAATGTCTTTGTAGGCTGTAATACTAATTTAGTTGCTCCAGTTACTATCAAAAAAGGCTCTTATATTGCTGCTGGCTCTACTATTACAAAAAACGTTCCAGAAAATGTACTTGCTGTTGCAAGGGCAAGACAGCAAATTATTGATGGTTGGTCAAAAAAACATTGATTTTATCGAAATATGTTGAAATATGCTTTCATTTGATGTAATATAAAAATGTATTTACTTTTGCCATATCATATGGCTTTGACACTATTGAGCAAAGAAAACCATAGGGGGATACAAGAAATGACTTACAACTGCAATAGCGATATTAAAATTTTTGCCTGTAATTCTAACAAAGATTTGGCTGAAAAAATTGCAAAAGATTTAGGATTGACTGTAGGAGATTCTGAAGTACAAAAGTTTAGTGATGGAGAAATTTTCGTCAAAATTAATGAAACAATTCGTGGTGCTGATGTTTATATTATTCAATCTACTTGTGCACCAGTCAATGACAATTTGATGGAACTGCTTATCATGATTGATGCTATGAAAAGAGCATCAGCAGGTAGAATTAACGCAGTCATACCATATTATGGCTATGCCAGACAAGATAGAAAAACACGTGCAAGAGACCCTATCAGTGCAAAATTAGTTGCAAATTTAATTACCTGTGCTGGTGCAGATAGAGTTCTAACAATGGATTTACATTGTGCACAAATTCAAGGATTTTTTGATATTCCTGTTGACCATCTTTTGGGAGCACCTCTTTTAGTAAAACATTATCATGAAAAATTCAATCATGTAGATAATATTGTTGCGGTATCCCCAGATTTGGGCAGTGTAGGCAGAACAAGAAATTTTGCAGAAAAAATGAATATTCCTCTTGCAATTATTGACAAAAGAAGACCTAAAGAAAATGTTAGCGAAATTATGAATATTATAGGTGATATTAAAGGAAAAAAAGTAATATTAATTGATGATATGATTGATACTGCTGGTACAATTACAAATGCTGCAAATGCGTTAAAAGAAAGAGGTGCAGAAGAAGTATATGCTTGTTGTACTCATGCTGTTCTTTCTGGTCCAGCAATAGAAAGAATTGAAAATTCTGCTATAAAAGAATTGATTGTATTAAATACTATTACATTGCCTCCAGAAAAACGTATTTCAAAAATAAAAGAATTGACAGTAGCAGATATATTTGCTGATGCTATTAATAGAATACATGAAGGCATTTCTGTATCAAAATTATTTGATATTGAAATTAATTCTTAAAATCAAATTTATTACAAACATAAATAAACAGCATAGTGATTTTACTATGCTGTTTTTATTATTTTATTTTTCCATTTTCTATACATTTATATATATCATACGGAAATATAAGCGATTCATTTGTTTTTTGAAATATCATAGTATTATGATTAATTATGATATCAAATGATGATTTCTTATAAGTAATGAATTGATTTTGAAAATAATCTTTATGTATGACTTGACAAAAAATAGCTATCATTTGATTGTTTTTCAAATATTCCTTTTATATGCATATTATTATAGTAATCAAATATATAAAATGCGTTATTATCAGCATCAACTACAATGCTTATTCTATTATATGTATCACAATGGTATGTCCCCATAAAGCGATTGTTTATATTAATATCTGTAGAAGACATTATTATATAGAAAATAACAGCTATCAATATCATAAATAATAATACTATGTATTTCTTTATATTATTCATATTTGTTCTCCATTTATACTATAAATATATTTATAATATCATGGCAATATTTTTTTGTCAAAATACTGCTTGATTGACAATAGCATATTATTCTGCCATAAAAAATTTTTCAGTAGCTTTATTTTTTTTATAATACTGTTATTTTTTTGGCTTATTATAATAAAAAATAACAATTTTTACTATAATTACTTTATTTTGTTGCAATATAAATTTTTTATTCCTCATGCAGTTTGTATAAAAATATTACATATTTTTTATAAAAAAACAGAAAATTATTATAATAAATTGTATTTTTTTGTTACTCATAAAAAAAACTGGTGAAAAAATAGATTATTTTTGTAAAATATATTGACAAATTTATAAAAATATATTATATTGTTAAAAGTAAGACAAGCAAAGCGCAGAATGATATATGTAAAAAGAAAATAATTTATTGAAAAAGATATTGTTTCTATCTTTTTCTAAAATCAACTTATTCAATTTATTAATTTATATTTTAGGAGGAATTTGATATGAAAATCGCATTTTTCGACACAAAACCTTATGACAAAATAGCTTTTGACGCTGTTTCTAAAGAAATGGGTTATGAAATAACTTATTTTGAAGAAAGATTAACTCCAGCAACAGCAGATAAAGCAAAAGGTTTTGATGCTACTTGCAGTTTCGTAAATGACGAAGCAAATGCAGACGTTATACAAACATTAAAAGATGGCGGCATTAAAGTTATGCTTTTAAGATGCGCTGGTTTTGACAGTGTTGATTTAGCAAAAACAAAAGAATTAGATATTCCTGTATTAAGAGTACCAGCATATTCTCCAGAATCTGTTGCAGAACATGCTGCTGCTTTACTTCAAACTGTAAACAGAAATACTCACTTAGGTTCCAATAGAACAAAAGAATTTAATTTCAATATTACTGGTTTAATGGGTATTGCTCTTGTTGGTAAAACAGCTGGTGTAGTAGGTACAGGTAAAATTGGTAAATGCGCTGTAAACATATTAAGAGGATTTGGTATGAAAGTTATCGCTTATGATGCTTTCCCAGACAAATCTAGTGATATCGAATACGTAACATTAGATGAATTATATGCAAAATCTGATGTAATTACATTACACTGCCCATTATTCCCAGAAACAAAACATATGATTAACAAAGACTCTATTGCAAAAATGAAAGATGGTGTATTATTAGTAAATACTTCCAGAGGTGGCTTAATCAATACTGAAGATTTATTAGCTGCTGTAAAAGCTGGAAAATTCAGAGGCGTAGGTCTTGACGTTTGTGAAAAAGAACATGAATATTTCTATGAAGACAGAAGCAACATTACAGACAAAGACCCTGTATTGCAAGAATTATTACAAAATGAAAAAGTTGTATTAACAGGTCATCAAGCATTCTTTACAGAAGAAGCTTTGAGAGCGATTGCTGAAGTAACATTAGGAAACTTGAAAGCATTTGTTGACGGTGCTGAATTAGTAAACCAAGTAAAATAATATTACTATAAAATAAGGACAGAGATATTATCTCTGTCCTTTTCCATTTTTAATAATATTAATTATACAAATCTTACTGCTGTACCATATGCCATTACTTCTGCTGCTCCCTGCATAATAGAAGAAGAAGTATATCTTACATTTACAACAGCATCTGCTTTCATTTGTTTCGCCTCTTCTATCATTCTTTCTGTAGCCAAAGTGCGTGCCTTATTCATCATATCTATATAAGAATTTAATTCTCCACCTACTAATGTCTTTAATCCTTGTGTAATATCTCTACCTATATTTTTAGTTTGTATACTGCTACCTCTTACAATGCCTAACATTTCTAAATTCTTTCCAGAAATATAATCTGTATTTACTATCAACATACTAATTCCTCCTTAAAAATAGCAATATTTTTCTATATAAATATGATTTCAATATTTATTATAATACAATAGTGTGATATTGTCAGTTATGTTTATTTAAATATAATATATACTTTTGCATTGTTATATATTATGATATAATATCAACAATCAATTTTTATAAGGAGGCATTTATGAGGAAAGTAATTTTATATATTGCTATGAGTATCGACGGATATATAGCAGATAATAATGGTAGTGTAAGCTGGTTAAATCAAAATGAAGAATATATTGACACTTATTCCTCATTTATCAATCATATTGATACTGTCATTATGGGTTGGAATACATACCATCAAATTGTTACAGAATTATCTCCAACAACATGGGTGTACTCTGATTTAATAAGTTATATTATTACACATAAAAATATTACTTCAACAGAACAAATTATATTTTATAATGAAAATCCATGTGATTTAGTAAAACACTTATCCACACAAAATGGTAAAAATATTTGGATTTGTGGTGGCGCAAATATTGTTCAGCAACTTATGAAACAAAATTTAATTGATATCTATTATATTTCAATTATTCCAACTATATTAGGAAATGGCGTTCGTCTTTTTGAATCTATAAATAATTGCATTAATTTGCATTTATTAAAAGAACAAAATAATAATGGAGTGATTGAGCTTATCTATGAAAAAAATAAATATATATAATAATATAATACATTGACAGCTCATAAAAAGTATACTAAAATGACAAAATATCATTATAAATAAAGAAAGGATTGAAATAAATGAAAAAAGCAATAAATTGTTTGATAGCAGCAATACTTGTCATATCTACTGCTGCTTGTTCTGCAAATGCAGAATCTAACATATCCACAGAACAAGAAACACAACAAAATAATCAAAATACTACACTTTTACAATCGCAAATGCCCAAAGAAGGTGACGAAATCGCTATTATTCAAACAAATAAAGGTGAAATTCGTATGCAATTTTTTCCAGAACAAGCTCCAAAAGCTGTTGAAAATTTCAAAACTCATGCAAAAGAAGGCTATTTTGATGGCTTAATATTTCATAGAGTTATAAATAATTTTATGATACAAGGTGGTGACCCTACAGGTACTGGCGCTGGTGGAGAAAGTATATGGAAAAAAGATTTTGAAGATGAGCCATCTAATGAATTATACTTTTTTAGAGGTGCTGTAGCAATGGCAAACAGAGGTCCTAATACAAATGGAAGCCAATTTTTTATTGTGCAAAACAATACTGTTGTAGAACAAATGCTTCAATTATTGAAAGAGTCCAAAACAACAGAAAATGATGGCGACAATATGGGTATTTATTTAGGAGAAAAATTTATTAGTATCAATGAAATGAAAAATGCTTTTACAGATGCAGCATTAGATTTTTATGAACAAAATGGAGGTTCTATAGAATTAGAATCTGTATTTTCTGGCAGTGTATACACCATATTTGGACAAGTATATAGTGGACTGGATACTGTAGATGCGATTGCTGTTTCTGAAACAGATTCCTCTGATAAACCAGTAGAAGACATTATTATTGAAAAAATTACAATAGAACAATATCATACCAATAAATGATAATAATAAGGACAGTATTTTTACTGTCCTTATTTATTGTCAAAAAAATTTAATTATTAACTTTATTATATTTGATATGAAATATATACTATTTTTAGTAATTTTTTTATATTTTGCTTTTTTAAATATAGTACTAAAAATAATTATTTATTTTTTAAACTAACTATTTAAATAATAATAATGATATGATATAATATAAATACAATAACTATATTATACCAAAAAGGAGAAATTTTTATGAAAAATATGTTATATGGTATTGGCTTATTGATGAGTGGAAGTATTGGTATTGGTTGTTGTATCATTGCAGTATACCAAAACCAAATGTCATCTAATATCAGTATATTTGATAGAATACTTTATGCTGATATGGCAATACCCTTTTTATTATTTTGTGCTTTAGCAATCATTGGCTTTATTGTTAGTACAAGGGAATATTCTAATCAAAATCATTCATAAAATTACTTTGCAATATTTGTTTTTTATCAATCATTTTTATTTCGCTTAATAAACAAATATTGAAAAAGGGCAACATCTATTTATCATGTGCCCTTTTTATCACATCAATTATTTTGTTTTGATAATAAAATTTCTTGCAACTGACTAACTGTGACAAATACAATTCCTTGTTGTTCTAATATTGGTGCTAATTCTTTTATTGCTGCTACTGTAATATTGCCTCCTTCTGGACCCACATGACCAATTCCTATAGCATAGCCCTTTTCTTTTGCAACTTCTGCTGTTTGCATTAACTGTTTTTTTACAACATTTACATCATCTGTACTATCTAAAAATACGTCTCTTTTTAATATAGATACACCTTTTTTATGACAAACTGTATCACCCACTGAATCTGCTGTTGTCATACTGTCTACAAAAATTAACCCTTTTTGTGCAATAACGTCCATTACTGCTGAAAAACATCTTTCATTCTCCATAATAGCAGAGCCCATATGATTATTAATACCTGTTGCACCTTTTACAATAGAAATTGCTTGTTCAACGCACTGCTTAATTTCTTCATCGGACATAGATGTAAATATAGCTTTATCTCCTACCCATTCCTTTTTTCCTGTTAAAGATTCCATAGGCATATGTATAATCATTTCTTTTCCAGCAGACTGTAATTTTTCAACATTTTCTTCTGAATTGCTTGAAAATGGCATAACTGCCGCTGTAAAAGGCACATCTAACGCTATCATATCATCTGTACCTTCTCCATTGTATCCAAAATCATCAATTACAATAGCAACATAACTTTTTGGATAAGCATCCGCTAAAACAGTTTTCGATTTTGGTTGAAATGTTTTTGCAACATACAAAATACAAAAAAATACAAAAAAATAGAAAAAACACTTTTTTATTATTTTTTTTGCTTCTAACACTACAAACATATTACTTTCCTCCAAATATTACAGTTAATATATATTTATAGATAGAAAGCAATATTATGACAATTATTCTATGATATTATTATAATTTTGAAAAACAAAATTTTTCAATAGCATAAGCAACTCCATTTTCATCATTTGATAATGTAACAAATTTTGCTTTTTGTTTTATTTCCTGTTCACCATTTGCCATAGCAATACCATAGCCTGCTTCTGCTATCATTTCTAAATCATTTCCGCCGTCTCCAAATGCCATAACTTCTGACATATCCAGCCCTATTATACGACAAAGTCCTTTTAGTCCATCTCCTTTGTTTGCTCCATTATTATTTAATTCTATATTTTCTCCCAATGAAGATGTTATTGCAATATCACTTACAGAACAAAGATATTGTAGTAATTCTGCTCTTAATTCTGATGTAATCCAAGGCAAATTAATTTTCTCTACACCATTTTTATTTTGTTTTATAAATTCTTCCATATCTTCTACAGCTAATTTCTGTATGCCATAAAATTTACGAAAAACAGGTAATATATTAAACGTGTCAATACAATCTAATAGTTTTTTTTCAAAATAACCATATCCATCTATGTAGAATTCTTTAATACAATGTACATTTTTGATTGCTCTATAAATTTCCAACGCTTTCTCCACGCTCATAAAATTGGTATAGATAGGATTTGGTTCTCCTACACGATATACAGCAGCACCATTAGAAGAAAGTACATATTTCACACCAGGTAAATTTTTCACAGCCTCTGGTAATGTGCTATAAACACGTCCTGTTGCTGGAACAACAAGAATGCCTGCTTTCATTGCTTTTTCTAATGCCTTTTTATTTTCTTCTGACAGCTCACTTTTACTATTCATAAGTGTGCCATCCATATCCAACGCAATCAATTTAATGCTCATATTATACTTCCTCCTCTGCTATCAAAAACAATTCATTTGTATGGCTGATAGGAACAACAGATTTTCTATAATCAACAGTCCTTTCATCGTTTTGCAATGTTTTACAAATATTATATTTTTCCCAAAAATGCATAGGAAATACCTTTTTTACTGTTACTGTTTTCATAATATAATCTAAGCCTAATATATAATTTTCTTGTAATCTTGGGTCTACAGGTACAAAAGCAACATCTATTATAACATTTTTCATTTTATCAATTTCTTTTTTATACATACCAGCAATGCCCTTATTAAAATTATCGCTTTCTCCATTCCAATGCCACCAATTTAAATCACCAGCATGATATATTGTTTTATTATCTACTTTTACTAAAAAGGCAACTCCTTCATCATTAGAATGAAATGTTTCTACAACAATATCGTCAATATGATAAGTATTACAAAAATGTACTTTATGCACATTTTGAACCATTCTTAATGGTGTGACATCATCAGATAATATGTATTGTATTTCTGGTATTGTTTTTTGCCATTCAAATATTATTCTATCATAATGGTCCTGATGAAAATGTGAAACAAATACAAATATTTTTTTGTCACTATATTTTGAAATATCTATAAAATTATATCTTTCATTTTCTGTAAAATAATCAAATATCAAATAATGTTTTTCTGTTTCTAGCATAAATCCACTGTGATGAAAATATGTAACTTGTAACATAATTATCATTCCTTTTATCATTCTAAATCTATTTTCTTTTTTTGTCTTTTTCTCTTTTTAACAGCTTCTGTTAATAAATATTCAATTTGTCCATTGATAGAGCGAAAATCTTCTTCTGCCCATTGTGCTAATTCCTTATATAGTGTAGGCGATAGCCTTAAAGGAATTTGCTTTTTACTATTTTCTTTTTCCGCCAATCTATCCCCTTCTTTTTTAATATTGTATCATTTTAGTATATAGAACCTGAATTAACAACAGGTTGTGTATCTTTATTACTACAAAGCACTACCAAAAGATTAGAAACCATTTGTGCTTTTCTTTCTTCATCTAAATCTACAATATCTTGTTCTCCCAATTTTGATATTGCCATTTCTACCATGCCAACTGCTCCTTCTACAATCATTTTTCTTGCATCAATAATAGCAGAGGCTTGTTGTCTTTGCAACATAACAGCCGCAATTTCTGGTGCATAAGCAAGATGTGTAATTCTTGCCTCTAATATAGTTAATCCTGCAATTTCTACTCTTTGCTGTATCTCTTTTTTTAAATTTTCTGCAATTTCTTGAGAAGAGCCTCTTAAACTTTTTTCATCTCCACCTTCTGCTACATCATAGGGATATAATCTTACAATATCACGCAATGCAGAATCACATTGTATAGAAAGAAATTCTTGATAATTGTCTACATGAAAAACTGCTTTTGCAGTATTTGTTATTTTCCAAGTTACTGCAATTCCTATAATAATTGGATTACCTAATTGGTCATTTATTTTTTGTTTTTCATTATTTAACGTCATTGTTTTTAATGATATTTTTTTACTCATTTTTTTAGATGTTCTTACACTCACACTTCCAGTATTACCTACTTCTGTGGAAATACTGCTTTCTTGTTTACTTTCCGATGCTGGATTAATGGCAGAGCAAAAAGGATTTACAAAAAATATTCCTTCTTCTTTCAATGTACCTACATATTTTCCAAACAACGTCAATACAAGTGCTTCATTTGGTTTTAATATTTTTATGCCTAAAAATAGTATAATATCAATCACACATAAATATAAAGTACCAAATATAAGCAACATCACACCTAAAAAAATATAATAATGAGGCAATTTAGAAGCACATAACGTCATTCCCACAGATATAGCTACAATAGATAATATCATTAGTATAATATTTAATATCAATATAGCCAAACCATTTTTTGCTTTTAATTCTTTTTCTTCATAATAATAGCACTGCTTTTTTTCCATAAAAAACTCCTCCTTTATATATTATTATAATATAAAAATAATATCATAATGATATCAATAAAGCAATTAAAAATTCGACAAAATATTACTACCATATATAAAAAATATGAGCAAGCACTTTACATTTTTATATGCTTACTCATATCTAATATATACTATTTTGCTATTTTTCTTCTCATAGAATTTAATATTGCAATAAATGCCACGCCTACATCAGCAAATACAGCAAGCCACATTGTTGCAATACCTAATGCACCTAATATCAAAACAATCGCTTTGACACCTAATGCAAAAACAATATTTTGATTTACAATTTTATTCGTATTTCTAGCAATCACAATGCCATCTTCTATTTTACTAATATCATCATTCATTATTACAACATCAGCAGCTTCAATCGCTGCATCTGAGCCAATTCCTCCCATTGCTATACCAATATCTGCTCTAGCCAAAACAGGTGCATCATTAATACCATCACCAACAAATATCACTTTACCTATATCTTTTTCTTTCAAAATATCCTCCAACAGCTCTACTTTATTTTGAGGCAATAATTCTGAATAACATTTATCTAGTGCCAATTCATTACTGATTTGATTCGCTGTGGTATGATTATCTCCTGTAAACATAACAGCATTTTTAATGCCAAGCAATTTTAATTTTTGTATTGCTTGTTTACTTCCTTGTTTTATACTATCTGCTACTACAACACTACCTATAAAATGACCATTTTCTGCTACATATACAATACTGCCTATTCCTGTATATGGTTCATAATTTATAGAAAACTTTTTCATTAATTTTTCATTTCCAGCTAATATTTGTTTGCCATTTATGTTGCAGCAAATACCATGCCCACCAATTTCTTGATACTGTTCTAATTCTTCGGTTATTGTGCCATATTCTTTTTCATACCGATTCACAATAGAACTTGCAATAGGGTGATTAGAATTTTTTTCTGCTTTTGCAGCAATTTCTAATACTTTTTGTTCTGTACTATTTTTTGCTGTATTAATACGCACTACTTCAAATACTCCCTTTGTCAAAGTACCTGTTTTATCAAATACAATGGTGTCCACGTCTTTTAAAGCATGAATGTAATTACTGCCCTTTACAAGTATTCCTCTTTTAGACGCTTCTCCAATACCTGAAAAAAATCCCAAAGGTACAGAAAGCACCAAAGCACAAGGACATGATATTACAAGAAATATTAGTGCTCTACTTAACCACATTTGAAAAGAGTCGCCTGTTAATAAAGGAGGTACAACAGCAAGCAAAACCGCTGCGCAAACTACAAAAGGTGTATAAATCTTTGCAAATTTTGTAATAAACTGTTCTGTTTTAGATTTTTTGGACGTAGCATTTTCTACCATTTCCAATATTTTTACAACAGTAGACTCTCCAAAAGCCTTTGTTACTTGTACTTTCAACAAACCATTAATATTTAAACTACCACTATATACATTTTCTCCTATTGAAACACTTACTGGTAAAGATTCTCCTGTCAAAGCAGAAGTATCTAATTCTCCACTGCCTTCTGCTACAATACCATCTAATGGTATTTTTTCTCCTGCTTTTACAACAATATAATCTCCTATATTTACTTCTGAAGGTTCTACTTTTTCTGTTTGCTGACCAATTACCAAATTTGCATAATCTGGTCTAATATCCATAAGCCCTGCAATAGATTTTCTGGAGCGGTTTACAGCATAAGATTGAAATGTTTCACCAATTTGATAAAACATCATAACAAATACAGCTTCTGCCATTTCTCCTAAAAAAACAGCACCCACTGTTGATATAGACATTAAAAAATTTTCATCAAAAATTTGTCCTTTTTTGATATTTTTGATTGCTCTCCATAAAACATCATATCCAAAAATAATATAGGATAGTATAAACAAAACAAATGATATATGATTTTGTTTAAATAATACTCCTCCTAAAAAAAATAGTATTCCTATGCTAAAACGAATGATTGTGCGTTTAAAATCTTTTTGAAACTCTGATTGCTCTATTGCTTTTGTATCCATATTTTGTTGTTTTGACAACATAGAAACAACAACATCTGGCTCATGACGATGAGCAATTTCTGTAATATCCTTTAATAATTGTTCAGAAGATATATTGTAGTCTGTTTTTACCTCCATCTGTTGTTTAAGCAAATTAATTACAGCATATTTTATATTGGGTAATGCTTTTGTATTTTGTTCTATTTCTCCTGCACAATGAGCACAATCTAATCCCTTTAAGCCAATATAATATATTTTCTGCTGTTGTTCTATAAAAACTTCTACATCTGGCTCATATTTATGAACAATTTCTGTAATTTGAGGAAGTAATGTTTCCTCAAAACAATCATCACTTTTTTCTGCTGATAATTCTTGTTTGATTAAATTGATTTGCGGATTTTGTAATTGTTTTAATTTTTTAATATCTGTTGTAATTTTTTCTGCACAATGTGGACAGTTTAATCCTTTCAATTTGATTTTAATACTGTTTTCCATAACAATACCCTCTTTCTTGTTCATATGTTCCTATGAATAACTATTCATATATATAATATTTTATTGGGCTGTTTATTTCAAACAGCCCTTATTTTAATAATATGATTACAATAAATAAAATGATTATTCTACATATCCCTTTTTGTGACAAATATGACTCATGCCTTGTTCCAAAACAACTTTTATGTGTTCATCATCTAAAGAATAAAATACTGTTTTTCCTTCTTTACGATATTTTACTAAATCATTCTGGCGCAATACGCGCAGTTGATGTGATACAGTTGATTGATTCATTTTTAAGCATTCCGCAATATCTCCTACACACAATTCTTTATCTAATAACAAACGTAATAATTTAATACGAGTACTATCACCAAATACTTTAAAAAATTCTGCAACATCATGAATAAAATCATTTTGTAATAGTTCTTGTTCTTTATCTGTTTCATCAGTATATTGACATACTTTTTGTTGTTCCATAGGTATTTGCCTCCTATTACTGTTTCACATCATATATGAATATATGTTCATATTATAATATTTTTTATGATTTGTCAATACTTAATCAAATTATTTTTCTAATGTTTGATATATCCAGCGCAATAAAAAGCGATAAACTTGTTTTTGAAATGTTTCTTGTAATAATTCATGTCGTCCACCTGTATACAATTTCATTTCTACATTTTCACAGCCCGCATTTTGAAGCCAATGATATACCTTTTCTACACCTTTTCCATAATCTCCTACAGGGTCATCTTTTCCAGAAATCAATAACATTGGTAATGTTTTAGGCATTTTTTCTGCCCACTCTTTACAAGATACTTGTTTTAAAAGTAAAAATAATTCTCTATATCCAGCATAAGTAAATACAAATCCACATTTTTCATCTTTTAAAAATGCGTCAACTGCTTCTTCATTACTTGAAAGCCAATCATAATTTGTTCTTTTTGGTGCAAATTTTACATTAAAAGCTCCAAAAGCAAGGCGACTTACAGAATATCCTCTTGCTTTTGCTCCTTTCAGTACAGCACCCTCTTTACTGAGCAATATAGCAATATCTAAAAAAGGATTTCCTCCGCTTGTTCCCATAAATATTGCACCAGATAACTCATTTCCCCAATTTGCACAAAATTCTCTTGCTAAAAAAGAACCCATACTATGCCCAATCAAAAAATAAGGTAATCCACCAAATTTTTGTTTTACAAATGTCATAACATATCTCATATCTTCTATGAGATACATCCAACTGCCTTCTTCTTCTCCAAAAAATCCTCTGTCTTCCCAATGCTCAACAGAACGCCCATGTCCTGTATGGTCATTACCACATACAATAAAACCTTGTTTTGCTAAAAATGCTGCAAATTTTTCATATCTTAAAATATGTTCTTCCATACCATGAGCAATTTGTATAATTCCTTTGTATTTTACAAAACCATCTGCTGTCCATACACAACCATATAATAAATGTCCATCTCCTTTTGCTGGAAATGTAAATTCTTTTCTTGTTACCATATACTGATTCCTCCTCTTATTTATCAATCTATTTGTAAATACTATAATACATTTACAAATGTTACTAATTTTCAAATATATATATTATATTATATTTGATTAAAAAATTTGATTAAAAAATAATATATGACTGTATTATCATTAGTATAGCAAATTTTTTTAAAACAATTATAAAAAAAGAAAGCACAAAGTGCTTTCTTCAGATTGTATAAAAAACTTTGTTGTTATTATCATCATTTTTTATTACAAAATCAATATACTGCAAAAAGCATTTTATTATTAAATACTTATCAAATATTTTGCTTTTATATTACCCCTCTATTTCTGCTAAATATTTCAAAAAAGCATATGTTGTTGTTGCCATATTTTTATACCCATGCATATTAGGGTGTGTAGTGTCAGATACTTTCATAGGCTGTGATTTATCTATAGATTCTGTCCATTTAAAATTCATAGAAGGATTGATTGCCATAGAAATCGCTGACAAATAAATACCATCTAATTCTTTATTACTGTATTGTTCAATTAATGTTTTTGTAAATTCTAAACGTGTATTTTTTGCACCATCTGTACTTTCTGTTGAAAAAAGCATTGTTGGTATATTCAATATAATTTTAGTATTAGGATTATATTGATGTATACTATTAAATATTGTATCAAAATAATATATAATTTCGTCATGGCTATTATGTCCTACTACATTCAAATCATTTACACCAATACTTACTACTACATAGTCTACATTATTATAACCATTACTTTTCATATAATATGAAAAATCAAATTTTCCATTATTCAAAAAAGGATTTGTGAAACCATATTTTGTTGTTTCATTACAATAGTCATAGGCTGACCAACCACCTCGTCCTTCATGTTTATTTTGTTCTGTTCCTCTTGTACCAATCAATTTAATATTCATATCATCATTTTGAAACAATTCTAAAACACAATTTGTATATGCATTTTCATTGATTAAACTGTCTCCTAAAAACAATACTGTTTTTTCTAATCCACTACCTGATTGTTTTTTTACTTTTATAATTTCTGTAGATGCCTTTACACTATTATCATTTCCTAGCATAAGTGTCATAGGAGAATCTGTTTTTAAAAGAGAAATACCTTGTTGTGTATTAACAGCATTTTCATTTTTATCTATTAAAACAATATTATCTGCTGCACCATTAATAAGGGCATTATCAGGATATTGTATAATATCAACTCCCTCTACTACTGGTGTATATGCTGTTAATATCAATTCTTTCTGTTGTATACAATTATTGTTGATACCTGTTGTACTATTGTCAAAACCATATACTCCTTCAACTGGTGCTTTTAATTTTGATAAATTAATTTTAACTTCTGCCGATGCAGTGGAAGGAGCATTTTCTCTTGCTTCCAAACGTATTTCTGCTGGTTTACTTGACAAAAAATCACTTTTGTCATAACGAATCTCACCATAAAAACGATGATTCTGGTCATTTTTAATAGAAAGTCCTAATGTGTCTCTGCTTGTAGCAATATTCATAACGTAAAAATTACTTTGTTCTGTTTCACCATAAATTTTAATATCAGTAACAGCAGAAAGAAATTGATTCATAACATTATTTCCTGTTTGTTTTACTGTAAATAAATTTTGATTTAATTCTATTTCTGCCATAGTACTGATTTTTGTATCTGTATCCAAAAATCCAACGCTTTGCCAATCTATAGTATTTAATTTACTTTGCATAGATTCCTCAAAAGGCTCAAATTGGCATTCTTCTAAAGCATATAAAAATTTTGCTGGTGTACCAGCATCATATTGTGTCTTTAAATATGCTGACAATGTTTCTACAGTAGACATATTTTTAACATTCATTGTACGCATATATATCTTTTCTCTGTTTTCACTAAAAGAAATACCATCATATATATTTTTTAATTGCGATTCCAATAAATGCACATCAAAATGAGTGCAAAGACCATTTCTCACTAAAACTTTTTCTGGTGCAGTACATTCAAATATTGTTGTATTTTTATTATAAAACTTACCTTCTTTTACTTTTTGCCAATCTTCTGTACCATCAAATACTTTTAACCCTACATTTCTTTCTACTCCCCAAATACCATTTTTACATACAATTTTATCAGCATAAGCATCTGATAATTTATATAAAGGGCGAGAAATAGGTATTTCTATTATGCCATTTTTATGTAAAAAGCGTATGGAACCGCTTTCTCCTAATCCTTCTATTTTTGCTGGATTATAAGGATTGATATTATATATAGTAGAAGATTTTGTGACTGTTGCTTTTCCTTCTATAAAAATAGGAGATGTATACACTTGATTTTGCTGTTGTTGTACAACCTCATTATTTTGTGTTACTTCTTGCGCTAAAACAGTAGTGCTTACTATCATGCAAGCCATACATACTGCAATTATATTTTTACATTGTTTCAAAAAAATTTCCTCCCTTACTATAATAATATTTCTGCATTATTATTCATTATAGTACAAGCAAGTCAAAAGCACAACCACAACATTTTTAGAATATATTGTAAAATCATTTTTTGTCAGATATCTGTAATACTTTCATATATTATGTATATTTATCAATGTTTTATTTTACACATATCTCACAACTATTCCTTTCATTATTATGATATTATTGCTATAATAATATTAAAATTTATTATTCTATTGTTTCAAAACACATTTGCAATAAAGGAGGCTTTTGATATGAAAAAAAAATTAATATCTTTTTTATTAAGTATTTTCTGTATTATTGTATTGCCAATTACCACATTTGCTGTGGATACAGAAATAGAGCAAAAACAAAAAGAGCAAAAAACAATTATAGCAAAACAGATTACAATTTCTGAAAAAGAATTTGCCAATATAGAAAAATTACAGATTTTTTGGGCAAGAGGACAAGTTACTATAAATAAATCTTCAGATAAAAATATTTACATTACAGAAAGAGCATATGTTATGCCAAAAGAAAGTGAAACAGTAAGCTCTTTTATTAAAAATGATACACTTACTATAAATGATAATAATTCACTTCCTTATTTATCTATAAAAGGCTCTATGAATACAGAGCAACTTCAAAAATTATTGAAGGAATATTATAATACAGAGTATGATTTAGAAATTGCGCTTCCTGAAAAACAATATAAAGAACTTTATTTTAAAACAACAAATGCAGATTGTATATTAGAAAATCATATTATTGATACAATAATATCAGAAACAGTAAACGGTACAACAAAATACAACAATATAAAAGCAAACACTATAAATTCTAATAGCATAAATGGTGATATTATATTATATTCTGATGTTCAATCACAACAATATCATTTAAAATCTGTAAATGGTAATATTGATGCTGTTTTTTCTGTATTTCCTACATCAGTATTTACAAATACTGTCAATGGTAATATTACATTAACATTACCTGAAAATGATGGCTTTAGTATCAACAAAAGCAAATTAAAAACAACAAAAAACTTAAATAGTTCTTTCTCTCTAAAAGATGCCAATAACAAAAAAATATATAAAAATGGCAAAACTGTATTAGATATTGTTTGTATCAATGGTATTGTCACATTAAAAAAACTTGAAAATATATAATATATTTTTGACAAATATATATACATCTTGTAAACTAATATTGTTTCAAAATATTAAATTAGAAGGGTGTGTGTATTTTTATGGAAGAAAAAAGTATCATGCGTTTATTAGAATATGAAGATACTTCAAAATTATTATTTCAAAAAGCAAATGAACTTTTGCATGACCAAAATAATGCAGATATGATTGAAAAATTAAAAACACTCATAGATGCACTTGCAAATGTTTCAAAACTGTTCCAATGTCAAGAAAAAGACATATTATTAAAAGAAACAAATCAGCTATTTCCTTTGTTAAAAACGCCTTATTCTTTAAAGGCAAATGAAAAATTGCAATATTGGATATTTTTATTTTTAGAAACAGTAGATGCTGAATTGCTTCACATATTAAACAACTATATTGAATTGTCAGCAGAAATAGGAAATGCATTATATCATTATATAGAGCATAGAAAAAGATTTAAATATTATGGACCATTGCTTGTGAATGTAGCATTGCGTACAGGATACAGTTTACCAGAAAAAACATACAATATCATTATGGAAGCAGTACAACAACAACCAGATTTACTTGGTCGTTTTAAAGTACATGAAGGCTATATTTATGAACAAACACCACAAAGAACATTCCATAATTGTACCGTTTGCGGAGGGGAAGGAACACCTTATTATACTTCCTTTTCTTATTTTATGAATCATTTTGAAAGTCCTTTTGAGCCTATTAAAACATGGATAAAATGCAATCATTGTGGTAATTTATTCACTCATAAATTTCCAGAGGAATTTTTAAAACAATGTGAACATTATGAGCTTATGTCACCAAATATCACCCCCCCCCGAATGTTTCACGATTTTGTTGTGTTTCAAAAACGAGCAGTTATACATTAAATATTTGGTGCAACATATTAAACGAACTGCATAAATATGCAAAAGGAAAATCACTTTTAGAAGTTGGTATTGGTACAGGAGAATTATTAGCTGTTGCTATTGAATTGGGCTATGATGTTAATGCTGTAGAACTTCGCCAAGACAGGGCACAGGAAATTGCAAATATGCTTTCTATACCTATATGGTCATGTGACTTTTTAAAATTTGAATCCGACAAAAAATTTGATATTCTCACTATGGGAGATATCATAGAACACGTTACCAGCCCAAAATTAGCATTAGAAAAGGCATATAGTCTTTTACAAGAAGATGGTGTTTTGTGGCTTTCTACACCAAACTACAACAGTGCTTTTACTCAAATAATGAAATTTAGAGATGCTATGTGGAAAGAGCCTGAACATATCAGCTATTTTCATTTTAAAGGACTGGAAAGTTTAGCAAATGATGTTGGATTTGTTATACAAAAATATCAAGTAAGTAATCGTTATAATGGTTCTATGGAATTGATACTTACAAAAAAATCACACACTTCATAAAAAATAAAAAAATCTTTAAAGCACTTTATCAATACCCTATATTATAGTTTCTGCATACTATATCAGTAATACTATAATATGGGGTGTTTTTTATGATAACAATTAGCCTTTGTATGATTGTAAAAAATGAGCAAGATGTCATAGCACGTTGCTTGGAAAGTGTAAAAACTATTGTAGATGAAATAATTATTGTAGATACTGGTTCTTCTGATAAAACAGTAGAAATTGTCTCTCATTATACACAAAATGTATATCATTTTGATTGGATAGATGATTTTTCTGCAGCACGGAATTTTTCTTTTTCAAAGGCAACAAAAGAATATATATTATGGTTAGATGCAGACGATATAATACAACCAGAACACCAAAAAGAATTTATAATATTAAAACAAACATTACCTCATACTATTGATGTTGTTATGTTACCTTATCATGTTGCATTTGATGAAAATAACCAAGCTATACATTCTTATTATAGAGAAAGGTTATTAAAAAGAGAATCTAATTTTAAATGGCTTGGTGCTGTTCATGAGGCAATTCCTCCCAATGGAAATGTTGTATTTGAAAAGGCAGCAGTTAGTCACAAAAAGCTGCACCCTTCTGACCCAGACAGAAATCTACGCATATTTGAAAAACTATTATCAAAAGGGGAAAAATTGGAGCCTAGACAGCAATTTTACTATGCAAGGGAACTTTATTACCACAATCGATATCATGAGGCAATATCGCTTTTTAAACAGTTTTTAAAAGAGCAAAAAGGTTGGAAAGAAAACAATATTAGTGCTTGTATTGATTTAGCAAATTGTTATAAACAAATCAATCAACAAAAAAAAGCATTATTGTCACTTTATCATAGTTTTTTATATGACATTCCTAGAGGAGAAGTTTGTTGTGAAATAGGAAACATATTTTTATCAAATCAGCAATATCAAACCGCCATATTTTGGTTTCAAACAGCTTCTGAACAAAAGCCAGATATTTCTTCTGGAGGATTCTTTTCTACTGACTGTTATGGCTATATACCATATTTACAGCTTTGTGTTTGCTATGATAAATTAGGAGATTATAAAACAGCAGCAATGTATAATCAAAAAGCAAAACAGTGTAAAGCAAATGATAAAATTGTATTACAAAATGAAAATTACTTTAAAAGCAAAGGTATATTATTATAGCAATTCATTTTATAAAATAAAAAACTGCGTTTTCATTATAAAATATAATAAAAACGCAGTTTCAATATTCTATACTTTATATTATACTAATATTTTTTTGATTACCCTATGAAAATTACCATAACAAATACCATCTATTTCTTTATCAGAAAAACCTACTTGTTTTAATTTTTGAATAAAGTCTGGCACTTTAGAACAGTCTTCTAGTCCTTTTGTGCAATAAATATCTTGATGAGTAAATGAATTCGATGTTTGTGATGGTAAAAACTCAAAAAAGTCAAAGCCACAGCCTACATGTTCTGCTCCAATTTTATCAGCAATATATACAGCATGTTTTACAAAATTATCAATCGTTTGTTCAGAAACTGTATTATGTATAAATTCATTAAAAGCGTTAATTCCTATTACAGCATCTAAATCTCTCATTTTCAAAAGCTGCTCATCTGAAAGATTTCTTGGCACATTACAAAGCGCTTTTGCATTAGAGTGAGAAGCAATAACAGGACCTTCTACTAATTCTGTTACTTCCCAAAATGATTTTTCATTCAAGTGAGACACATCTAATATCATTTTTTTATCTACTATTTTTTGTACTGCTTTTTTCCCTAGTGCTGTAATACCTCTTGTTTCATCACCTCTTGCTCCTGTTGCCAAAGCATTTTGTTCATTCCATGTTAACATAGCATGTCTTGCTCCTAGGTCATAATAGGTATCAATTAAATCTAAATTTTCTCCTATAGAACTTAATCCTTCTGCGCCAATTATGATATAAAATTTATTTTCCGCTTTTGCTTTTTGTATATCATCATAGTTTTTTACAATTACAAAATCTTTACTAACAGAAATTTCTTTTTTAATTGCCTCTGCAATTTCTAAAAATCTTTCATAAGGACGCGTTGTAGCATGAGGAGGGTCAATCCATATTACAAAAATACCACCTTCAATATTTCCTTTTTGTAATCTTTCTAAATGATATTTTTTAAAAATATCGCTTTCCCCTTTTAAAGAACGAATTGTAACATCTGTCCAAATATCAGAATGTGCATCAAATACCATATGATAACCCTCTTTCCTGTTCATTATTTATTTTTATGCGCCTAATATTGTACCAATAAATGTACCAAAATAAGTACCAATTACATACCCCATAGTACCTACAAGCATAATCGGTCCTACTAATTCTATCCAACCCTTTGAAATTGCCATAGCTACTGCTGTTGTAGGACCACCTATATTAGCATTAGAAGCTAGTATAATATCTTCCAAATTAAAACGTAATATTTTTCCAAATACAAATGTCACCAACATATTTACCACAACAATAATTGCACAGAATACTAACAGCAAAGGAGAATTTTGTATAATTTCTACCAATGAAGCTGGCACGCCAATTACAAAGAAAAATAAATAGATTAAAAATGTACCAATTTCTTGTGTACCTGCAATTTCACCAAAAATTTTAGGAAATGCAGAAGCACAAATCATAGATACTGTTGTAATAATCAAATATTGATTACCTAATAAACCATTTATAATTGTTAAAAATATATTCGTTTTTGGAATCACTGTAGCAAATAAATCAGCAAACGTTCTAGAAACTGCCACAATAACAAATCCTGTTGCTGCTGCACATGCAATATCTTTTAAAGAAATTTCTTTTGGTTTCCAATAAGATGAAGCAATATTTTCTCCATTACCTCCTGCTTCCATTTTATCAATATAAGGATGTTTAAAATGTTTACGGAAAAATGCTATAGATGGTATTGAAATCAATACAAAGAAGTATAATGCCATTAAAAGGTTATCTGCAACAGTAGCAGAAGAAACCATAGTCCCTGAAACTTTAAAAGAACCTGCTAATGCTGCAAAATTTACAGTACCTCCAATATAAGTACCTGTCATCATAGCAGAAATCCCAGCCAATTCTGGAATATGATTTTTTAATAAACTATAAGAAACTAAAACGCCTATTGCTGTTCCAAAAGAACCAATTATAAATAATATAAACAAAGAACCGCTTTCTTTTCCTATTTTTCTAATATCACACTTCATTAAAAGCAATGGTATAGCAAGAGGCACAACATATCCCCAAACAACATCATATGCAGGTGCATCTGTTGGTATGATACCAATATTACTTAATGCCATTGCTAAAACAAGAGCAATAATTGCACCAGATGCTGTAGCTGCCCATTTATATTTTTGTTCTAAAATAATACTGATTGCTGCCCCAGCAACTATAATCGCCCAAAGCATCCATGTATTGTCAGGACTAATAAGTGGTGTACTCATAAAAACTCCTCCTTAAATATTTAATATATTATTTATCCATCAATATATTGATGATTTTTATATATTATAAATCAATTATATAATATTGTCAATACTATTTAAAAAATAAATGAAATAAATTTAATATATCATCAATATATTGATGATATACATACTAATATATTAAATCTGTTATGCAACATTGTCAATTATTATTTGTTTTATATCAAAAAACAAAATAAATTATACAAATTATTGCTTTATTATTCACTATCCTTACTTTATTGATTATGACAGCAATATAAAATCATAAATTTTATAGTATTTCTATCTATAAAAAATGATAAATACTATTAAAAATATTGTGTTTTGCACAAAATTAAAAAACAGCATTTCCATATATGATATTTTTCGTTATAATAATGGTATAAAAAATAAAAATGATATGTTTTATCAAATATATATCTTATTTAATATAACTGTTGTTTATGTGCTTTAGAGCATTACAAAAAAGGAGCGTTGCACACATGGGTGGTATTTTTGGCGTAGCATCAAAAACAGATTGTTCATTAGATTTATTTTTTGGGGTAGATTATCATTCACATTTAGGCACACGTCGTGGTGGTATGGCAGTATATGGAAAAGATGGTTTTAATCGTGCTATACATAATATTGAAAATTCTCCCTTTCGTACAAAATTTGAAAGAGATGTAGAGGAATTAAAGGGTAATATTGGTATTGGCTGTATTTCTGATTATGAGCCACAGCCTCTTTTAATACAATCCCACTTAGGCAGTTTTGCCATTACAACAGTAGGAAAAATCAATAATATACAGGAACTGATACAACATGCTTATCAAAAAGGAAATAGTCATTTTTTAGAAATGAGTGGCGGAAATATTAATCCAACAGAATTAACTGCAATATTAATCAATCAGCAAAATAATATTGTCGATGGTATTCGTTATGCACAAAGCTTAATTGATGGTTCTATGACTATATTACTTATGACAGAAAAGGGTATTTATGCTGCTCGTGACCGTATGGGCAGAACTCCTCTTGTAATTGGTAAAAAAGAGGAAGGATATTGTGTTTCATTTGAAAGTTTTGCTTACATTAATTTAGGCTATGAAGATGTGAGAGAATTAGGTGCAGGAGAAATTGTATTTTTAACAGCAGATGGTTATGAAGTACTTTCTCCTCCAAATAAAGAGATGAAAATCTGTTCTTTCCTTTGGGTATATTATGGTTATCCTACTTCTTGTTATGAAGGTATAAATGTAGAACAAATGCGTTATAATTGTGGAGATATGCTTGCAAAAAGAGATAATCACAGCATTGCACCAGATATTGTAGCAGGTGTTCCTGATTCTGGTATTGCTCACGCCATAGGTTATGCTAATCGTTCTGGTATTCCTTTTGCAAGACCTTTTATTAAATATACTCCTACATGGCCTCGCTCTTTTATGCCAGCAAATCAAAGCCAAAGAAATCTAATTGCTCGTATGAAATTAGTACCTGTAGAAACATTGATACGTAATAAAAGTTTACTTTTAATAGATGATTCTATTGTAAGGGGAACACAATTAAGAGAAACAACAGAGTTATTATATCAAAGTGGTGCAAAAGAAGTTCATATTAGACCTGCTTGTCCTCCTTTACTTTTTGGTTGTAAATACTTAAATTTTTCTCGTTCCAGTTCTGAAATGGATTTAATTACAAGAAGAATTATATTTGAAAATGAAGGAGAAAACGCTATAAATACATTAAGTGATTACGCAAATCCAGATAGTACAAAATATCATGATATGCTTTCTGAAATTTGTAAACAGTTAAAATTTACATCTTTACGTTATCATCGTTTAGATGATTTATTAGCTTCTATAGGTATACCAGCAAATTGCCTTTGCACTTACTGTTGGAATGGAAAAGAATAAATAAAAAATATTTTTCAATTTATATAAAATAATCCCCTCTTATTATTATGCAAGAGGGGATTATTGCAAACTATTTATTAAAAAATAATGGTGTCATAGCCCAAATAGAAATACAATCTTCTTTTTGTAAATTCATATATTTATGAGGTATACTGCTTTCAAAATAAACACTATCCCCCTGATTGATTTCATAATTTTGTCCATTTAACTGTAATGTCAATGTTCCTTCCAACACATAGCCGCATTCTTCACCTTCATGAAACAATTCTTCTTTTTCATAAATTTGTCCACCTTTTAATGTTATTTTTACAAATTCTATCATATGATTAGAATCATCAGGAGAAAGTATTTGATAAATACTATTTCCATTATTTGTAATCATTAATTTATGTTGTCCTTTTTTTATAACAACATCTGTTTTTTTTTCTATATCTTCAAAAAAGAATCCAATATTAGTATCTAATGCTTTAGCAATACGCCATATGCTGACAACTGTTGGTACAACTAAATCTCTTTCAATCTGACTGATTAAGCCTGTACTTACACCTGAAATTTCTGACAACTGTAATATACTTAATCCTTTTAATTTACGCAGTTGTTTTACTTTTTGTCCCATATTAAAATCCATGACCATTCTCCTTACAGAAAAAATTACCTTTTATTTAGTTTAACATTTTTTATATATTGCTACAAGTAAAATTTTATACTTTGGTACATTGATAATATCTCTCTATATATTGTTATCATATTTTTATAAAACATTGTCTACAATATATAAAAATATATTTTCATTATGTTATAGCTAAAATAAAAAATTCTTTATAATTTTAAAAAAAGTATTTGACAAGCATTACTTTTTATGATATAGTATTGCTTACAGTAGGTCAAAACTTCTGGAGAAGTACTCAAGTGGCTGAAGAGGTGCCCCTGCTAAGGGTATAGGTCGTTTGCGCGGCGCGAGGGTTCAAATCCCTCCTTCTCCGTTAAAAAGAACATCTTAAGGTGTTCTTTTTTTATTATTAATATTTTTAAATATATTTTCAAAAAATTATTATCAATTTTATTTCATTAATATAAAAAATAGGTGTCAGAACAGAATAACTGCTTATTTGACACCTATTTTTAAAGATTGGGAATTACTATGTGATTACTTATAACATACCCTTCTATTTAAGTAATATTTATATAATAAGGGTTTATTTCTAATTGATTATGCAACAATTTGTATTGTACTTCCAATATCCAATTTAGGAACTTTTGCTTCTTCTAAGTAAATTGTACCTGGCAATTCTGCTTCTGTTTCTCCTGTAAATGAAAATGTTACATGACCTAAATTTCCAAGATTTTTCATTACAACATTCCCAACTGCTGTAATATTATATTCTTTACCATCAATTACTGCTTTTTGTCCTGCTTTAATTTCTTCTGCGATAGGGTTTACATCAATGCTGTAGCAATAATCTTTTAATGTATCTGGTGCATTATCTCCAAATAATATAAACATACCTGAATCTTCAAATTCTGCTACACAATCTCCCATACCTTTTACTTTGTTGTCATAAATTACTGCCATATCAATTCCTCCTTAAATATTTTTTATATTTCTATTTTATACGTACATACCAACACTTGCAAGCCATCCAACCAATACACGAGGAACACCCGTTAAAAATCTGGAATATAATACCGCTGGAACACCAACTTCTACTGTTTCTGGTTCTGCTTCTGCCAATCCAAGTCCAACTGGAACAAAGTCACAAGCACATTGTGTATTGATAGCAAATAATGCAGGTAATGCTAAATTTGGATTAATATTTCCTTTACCAATTTCTACACCAATCAATGTACCAATTACTTGTGCCATAACTGCTCCAGGACCAAGTAATACAGAGAGGAATGGTATAGAACAAATAAAACCTAATATAACAAGTCCAATACCTGTACCAGCCAAAGGAATCAACAATTTTGCAAACCAATCACCAAATCCAGAACCTTGTATTAAACCAATCAGCAATGATACGAATCCCATGAAAGGAATGATTGATGTAATCATTGTTTGTACAGCATCTCTTGCAGCTTGGTTAAATGTATTGATTACTTTACCAGCAGCCATACCAATTTTTGTAACAATACCACCTTTGTTACCTTCTGCCATTGTTTGAGATACTTTTTTATCTGCACTATATTTGAATTGACGTTCATCTTTCTTTTCTTCTGTTGATGCAGGTGCTGCTGTTGGTGTCTTACTTTCAGAAACACTTCCTAATACAGTAGAACCAGGTGCTGCTGCATTAACAGGTTCTCCATTTGCATCACTAATCTGATTTACGCCAACTGCAGAAACATAAATATCTTCTGTAATATGTTTTGCTAAAGGACCACTCTTACCAACTGGCATAACATTGATTGTTGGTATTCTTTTTTGTGGATAAATACCACAACGAAGTGTACCACCACAGTCAATAATAACTAAGAAAATTTCTTTTTCAGGTACAGATGTTTTAAAACCATTTACTGCTTCACAACCTGTTAATTCCACAATTTTATCTACAATATCAGGCTTTGCACCGCCACCTGTAATATATACTAATTTATCTTTGCCTTCTTCTGGTTTTACTACTAATGGACCACCAAATCCACCGCTACCCTTTACGATTTTAATTGCATTATATTCAGCCATATGGAATTATCCCCCTTCAAAATTATCAATTATTTATTATCACATTTTCAATTCATTGCTTAATTCAATACCTTGTTGTTTCATAACGAATTTTGTTGTAAAATCTGTTGCCCAGCCACTTACAAAGTTCATAACTAAACCAACAAACATATATCTCATTGCTAAAGGCATTGTGCTAAGTCCTAATGTAGAAATACCTTCTGCAATTCCTAAGAATATAAATACTTCACCAGGATTGATATGTGGGAATACACCACTTGATGTATGACAGAAATAACTAGCTGAAGCATAGTAGCTTGGTTTTAATCTTTCTGGCATAAAACGTCCTAATGACAATGCTGTTGGGTTACCTAACATAAATGCGCCTAAATATGGCAATATCATATAACGTAACAAAGGATTTTTTGTAGATGCTTTTGCCAATTTGTTTATTCTTTCTTCACCAATTAAGTTAATCAATGTATTCATAGCAATTAAAAGCATCAATACTACTGGTACAATGCCACTCATCCATCCAATAAATGTAGAGGCACCTGTATTAAATAAATTCATAAAACCTTCTGCAAACTTAATTACATAATCCATAAACTTTACACTCCTTTTTTATCATTTTCATTCTGTTTTTGACATTACTGCTGGTTTTTTAGGAGAAAGTTTTTGTCCTATTTTTTGGAACAAACTAAGTCTTGGAGGAATCTCACCGCCGCTCATAATAATATTGTAGTTCATTGCAGCATCTAATATTGCCTTACGTAAAGGTTTTGGCAGTTTTTCTACATCGGTTTGTGTCAATTCCCCTACATTCTTTCCTTCAAAACCATTAAAATCTTTAAACTTTGCCAGAACGGTTACGCCCATCATTCTTTTGCCTTTTAATATGATACCATTTTCATCAATAGCAAACATGACAATCGCGCCTGCTCTCAGTCCTCCGTTTGTTCGACCTATTGCCACTCTGCCCATTTGTCTTAAAGGGCGAAATGTTTTTGAAAAATCTTTCATTTGCATTAATCCAAATACACATTGTAATAAATAGCCGCCTCCCAGCAGTACGACAATTAACCAAAAGTTCATGGCAAAGCTCCTTTCTATACTGTTATAATAAATTTCCAATACCTAATTTTATAAAACATCTTACTAGCTGCTTATAATTTTCCGCTTTTGTAATTTCTGCTATATATTGCTCATTCTGTGCTATGGATATCATTTCATCATAAATTCTAACTAACACCGAATCATCCAGTTCTTTATTTTTGGGCAAAGCAAGCAGAAATATCAGTTGTACGTTCTCCCCACATTCACTTTTTAATTTTTTAGTACTTACTCCCAATGCAAATACTAATTTTCCTTCTCTTTGCTCGTTTACAGTATGAGGAAATGCAACATTATGTCCAAATACCATTGTAGAATTTTTTTCTCTTTCTGATATTCTTTCCCAAAACTGTTCGTCCACAAATCCCTTTTCTGTTAATTTTTCTATCATCATTTTTGTATTTTCTAAATAGCTCTTTTTTTCATCTAACAAGAAAAATGTATCTTCTTCCAACAATGCCGCAATCAATGATACGCCACTCGTTTCTTCTCCTAAAAAATCAACTTTTTCAAGATATTTTACTTTTTGTATGTGAAGCAACAATTCCTTTTCATCAAAAATATCTTTTATTCTTATAATTTGCTTTTTTGATTCAAATGGTAATGTCACCGTAGAAAATACAATGTCATAATCATTTAATAATTCCGCTGATACTTGTTTTTCAGAATATAAATCCATTTCTGCATTATGGTCTAATAATTTTTTGAGTTGAGATGCAATTAGTCTTGCTGTGCCTCTGCCTGTACTACATACCAAAGCAATTTTATAGGGTTTTTGCTGTACAATACTATATTCCAATATATATGCTCCAAAATAAGCTGTAATATATCCTACTTCATCTTCTGGCACTGTTACATGATATTTTTCCTCTACTACTTTTGCTGCAATTTTTGCCATTTTATAAGCAAGAGGATATTTTTTTGTAATTTCTTCTGCTAAGGGATTTTTTAGTACATATCCAAATTGAAGCCTATTCACCATAAAAGAAATATGATAATAAAAATCTTTTTGCAAATTATCCTTTTTTAAATATAAATTTAATTCATATCCTATACTTGCAATGATTTCTTCTACCACTTCATCAATATTTTGTTTCAATTCCATTTTAGAGATATTTTCTAAATCTGTTGGCGTCCTCATACCCGCAAGAGGAATTGTCATAAATAATTTTTCTTCTATGCTAATTTCTTTATTTAAAAGTGGTCGTAACTCATTTGCTACCGTTTGAATAATATCCCATGCATTACTTTTTTGTAACACATAAAACTTTTCATCCATATATTTTAAGCTATGACCACTTTGTATTCTATCCACTGACATCACAACATAATGAAAAAAGTTCTTTTCTGTTGTACTTTCTAATCTGTACTGCTCAAATAATGTCTCAATACAATTTTGTATATTTTCCTGTATTGCTTCCTCCTCATATACCATATCATAAATATGCTCTAGTATAAAAAGTCTGAGCTGTAATTCTTCTCCTTTTAGTTGTATACCAGCGTTTTGTGTTCCCTCAATAGAAAGACCATAATTTTTTAAAACTTCATTTAACTTTTTAATTTCATTGGAAAGTGTTGTCCTTCCTAAATTCATATCATAAGCTAATTCTTCCGTAGAATATGGTTTATCATTTGTCATAAGTGTTTTTATAATATAGGCTACTCTTTTTTGTGGAGAATCAAAATCTCTTTGCATTTTTTCTAAAGAAATCTTTCTTTCCTCTAATTCATAATGGTCTGTAATATAAAAACAACATTCACCTTGTTCTATTTCAATAAAAGCACTATCTTCCAATATATCATTTAGCAGTTTAATATCATTTCGTATTGTTCGTGTACTGACATTGAGTTTTTGTGCTAATTCGGCAAGCGGAATATTATGATTGTGCTGTAACAGCTTTATAATCAAAAATTTTCTATCCTCTGCGAAATAATTGTTCATACTGTTTTAGCCTCCTCTGAAAAATTTTTATAGTATTTTTCATTATGTCATACACGCTCATACGGCTAAAAGCAGTCAATCAACCTCTTGTTTTTCCACCAGCCACATTAAATGTAACACCATGTACATAACTTGCTCTTTTGCTTGCTACATAACAAACTAAATCTGCAACTTCTGTTAATTTTCCACTTCTGCCCAAAGGAGTTGTAGAAGTTTTGCTATATCCAGCACGCAGTTCATCTACACTAATTCCTCTTGTATAAGCTAATGCGGTTTCATATTGTATTGTACGCAATCCTGTTGCTTCTAATATACCAGGTGCTACCCCCACTACTCTTACACCCAGTTTACCTAATTCTTTTGCCCAAGAACGTGTTAAAGAATTGACAGCATTTTTTGTTGCTGCATAAACACTTTGTCCTTCAGAGCCTTCTAATCCGCTTTCACTAGACATATTAACAATAACGCCTTCTCCTTTTTTTACCATTTCTCTTGCTGCTGCTTGTGCGCAGAAAAATACGCCCTTAAAGTTTACATTGACTACTTTGTCCCAAACAGCTTCGTCTAACTCAAATTGTCCTTTTGGGTCTTTTGGGTCTACCAAAAGTCTTGGAATGTTAATACCTGCATTGTTTACAAGAATGTCAATACCACCAAATGTTTCTACTGCTTTATCTACCATTGTTTGCACGCTTTCCATGCTTGTTACATTTGTTACAACATACAGTAATTTTCCGCTTTCTGCATTTGTCTCAAATGTAGGTGCTTCTGGGTTCATATCGCATACAACAACATTTGCACCTTCGTTCAAAAATTCTTGTGACACTGCTTTTCCAATACCAGATGCTCCTCCTGTTACAATAACAGTTTTTCCAGTTAATCCAAGCCAATCTTTACTCATAATTTGTTTCCCCCTTATAAAAAATTTAATGGTAACGTTCTCTTTGTGATTTCATTATAAATAAAAAAGGTATCTCAATTAATACATTCTTTTTCACGCCTTTTGAAAAAGAATGGCAGAGGTATATTTCATAACAAATTTTATTTTTTTAGTATCAAAATATTCAATATTAATATTTATATTTACTAAACAAAATAAGTTTATTTGTTTTTGTATATAGTAATATTATTTTCATCAAATTTGTGATATATCTTTCTCTTTTTATAAAGCATATGATTAAAACAAATTATATACTAAGCAATATACTTATCACAAAAACCATATCTATTTGAAAAATTATATCTAAATTATTGTCATTTATATCACTTATCTAAACATTTTTTAAAAATTTATATCATATTTTTATTATATGTAAACAAATATTTTTATCATAAAATTGTGAAATATATTATAAATAATTAAATTATTAATTTAATTTTTATGGACTTTATATATTATATATGGTATTGTATGTATTATTGTAATAATTTTATGTATAAATATTATATTTTTTTATACATAATTCTGTTTACATAATATAAATATAAGGAGGATTTTTATGAAAAAGAAAATAGCAAAACCATTACTCATTTCAATCTTAGTTTTAATATTACTATTATCACATCATTCTATGTCAGTATATGCCTCTACTGCAAACGATATTTCTGGACATTGGGCTGAAAAAATAATTATATCATGGCAAAAGTCTGAAAAAATCAGTGGATATGAAGACAATACATTTCGTCCTGATAATGCTATTACAAGAGCAGAATTTGTTCACCTAATTAATGCAATGATACCTTCAGAACAAAATAGTGAAATTTATTTTAAAGATGTTTCTAAAAACGACTGGTTTTATGATGACATTTCTAAAGCTGTTAGTAATCATATTGTATTTGGCTTTGAAGATAACACATTTCACCCTAATGATATGCTTACCAGAGCTCAAGCTGCTGTTATGATTAATAATATATTACAAATTCATACCAATTCAAGTGTTATTATACCAACAGACAATAATGATATTCCTGAATGGTCAAAAAATGCAGTATATGCTATGTTAAATCAAAATTTCTTATGTGGATATGAAGATGGAAGCTTTGGAGCAAATAGAAATATGACAAGAGCAGAAACAGTTTCTATGCTTAACAGAATAGAAATCAATACTAAAGTAGATACAAATCAAAATATAAATCAAATACAAGAACATAATATTGTTATAAATAAAGATATTTCTTTTACAGAAAAAACAAATTTTAAATCAGCCTACGAAATTTATGAAAGTTATGAACAAAGTGAAAAGCATAATACAAGCACATCAAAAGATAAACACAATCAAACATCCGAAAATATTATTACAATTACAAAATATAATGTTTCTGAGTTTTATGGAAAAACGATTAATCAGGAAGTTAAAATAGAATTAGAAGATACTTCTATAGAATTAATAGATGTTATATTTACTAAAACAGTAGAAGTAATATCCAATAAGCAATATGATATGACAAACACATTATTTTTAAAAGGTACTACAAATATAAATCATATGACTACTTTTACACCTGTTACAATTACATCAGAAAATAATACTATAAAAACACTTGTTTCAAAATCAGCAATAAAAATATGTGGAAATACAGAAATCAAAAATTTACAATGTTATGATAATGTAAATATTGATGATAGCACTATTGTTACAGATACTGCTGAGATTTTTTCTAATATAATAGTAAATAGCAATACAAAAATCAATACCCTACTAGTGGCACCTAATTCAGAATCTCATATTACAATAAAAGGCATTGTTGATAAATTAACAGCAAGTGATAAAGGAAATATTGCTTCCATTCACTTAGACGAATACGCACATTCTAATATTATCATACCACCTTTCGTTATAGTAGAAAATATTACACTTTCTCAAAATGCATATTGTAACATTATTATACATAATCATGCTGAATTAAAAGAATTTATATCATTTTCAAAATGTTTAGGTAGTACTATTATAAATTATGGTATCGCTGAAAATATTGTTGTTTTTGATACTAAAACCATTACGGCAGAAAATGTTATTATCGAACAAGCAATATTGCAAAATATTGCAGTGATTTCACAGCCTTCCAATTTACATTATAAAGAAGGAGAGATACTTTCTTTTTCCGATATTTCATTACTTTTACAATATCAAAATAACATTACGCAAATAGTAGATGATTTCAATAAATTTAATGATTATCATATTAAAACAATACCTGATTGTCATACAATATTAACACCAAAATATCATAATCAGCCTATTAAAATATATAATAATGATATATCAGCATATACCGATTTAATTCAAATTGATTATAAAATCAAAAACACAGTAAATAAGCAACCTCTTTTGCATTTAATCCAGCGGTGTTATGAAATACTACAAAATACAGCTATTAGTGATACAGAGTATGAAATTGATTTTAATCAATATTACATAAATGAAATAGACTTTCATTTATTTGAAAATAGTATACTACTCTCAGAACAATTATTATCAGAACAGTCTATTACACAGCACCAAATAGAAAAAGAATATACTACACTACAAAAAGCACTACAGGAATTTGAATCAAAAAGATTACAAAAAGTCGTACCTTCTCCTATATTATCTGTGAGTAATATATCTCCTGAATATGGTACAGATGATGTTACATTTACAATAGAAGATGTGCAGGATAATACAAATTATTATTATACACTAGATAATAGCGAACCAACTACAGAAAGTGCAGAATATACTTCTCCTATTATATTGTTACCACCAGAACAAACAGAACAAACAACAGTTAATATAAAAGCAATTGCTGTGCAAAATGGTTTTTGTTCTCCTATATCAGAAATAACAATAACATACTCTGCTGCACAAATTATTGAAGATATTTTCATATCCGATTTAGAAACACCTTTTATTGGGAAACAAATTTTAAATACAATTTCATTAGAAAATGAACAAGAATATACTTTAGAATCGTTATATTGGAAAAATGAAGAGGATATTGTAGAAGTATTTGAAGCAGATACTGTTTATACTGCTGAAATCATTTTAAAATCAAAAAAACCATATATATTCAAAACAGATATATTACCTATATTAAAAGAGATAGAAAATACAAAAATAAATAGTATTTTAATAGATGAACAGCGTTCTGATAGCAACTTTCTTTATATACTAGTGCATTTTAAAGCAACACCTTCTTATCCAACGGAAGAGATGGCAAAAAATGAATTAGAAAAAATTACAATTGATACACTTTCTGTTACAGTACCTTATAGCGAAAGAGAAAATGAACAATATTGTTCTCAAGCAACATCTGAATCTGCTTGTCAATTAATATCAGAATATTGGAATGCAGAATTTGATTTAATTTTTATATTGCCCATTGATTATAATTTAACTGTTGTATCTGGACAATTCACTATAACCAGTATAATAGATGATTCTGTATCTATTACAAATGAAAATAATATTGATATTAACATTGATGTAATGCCAGATGATAGCGAAACATAACAAAATCATTTTGATTTTTCAATTATTGTATTTAGTAGAAATACTTTTTCTACTAAATACAATAATTTTATATACCATTTATGTATTTTTCTATTTCCAAAACAACCTTTTCTCCAAATTCTACTACATTTTGTTGCCAATGATAACAAACGCCATTTTTCATAACAATACTTTGTTCTCCTGACCAAAAAGCAACATCTGATTGTTGCAACATAGATATATCAAAACGACTATCTCCAGCAGAAAAAATCTTTTTACAATGCAATAAATTTTTTAGTCTCTTTAATGCAAATCCTTTATTTAATATTTTAGGGAAAACATATATTTTTTCTCCATTAGTATCTACAAAAATCTGATTTAAATCTAATTTTTGTATAATATTATTTGCTGTTTTTTGAGGCTGTAAAGATTTTGTATATACAAATATATCATCTACTATTCTGATTTCAAAACAAATGTTATTGTCTTTTTTCAGTAAATAAATTGCTTTTTGCAATTCTTTTTCTGAAGGTAGTATCAATTTTTTTGTTTCTTCTAGCCATATTTTATCAATATTATTATTTTTTAATAATATTCCTCCATTTGTTGTTAAAACATATTCTATTTTATCAAAAAACTGTATTCTTTGATATTGCTCTATAGAACGTGTCGTTATGGGTACAAATATGATTTTTTGATATAATTTTTGTAATGTATTATATGCCTTTTGTGTCATATAGGAAAGTTCTTTTCCCTCTTTTTTTTCTACACAAATCATTTTTTGTTGACATTGGTTCTTTTTTTTATACGAAAATATTAATGTATTATCCAAATCTGAAGCAAATACAATCATATCATTTCTCCTTAATCTATATATCAGCATTCAAATTTTTAATTAATCCACAAGCTCTATAATATTTCAATGGATATTCTTCTACAATAATTTTCTTTTCTTTTGCCAATTCCAAGATATGCCCTATATATATTTTTTCTGTCTTATCTTTTACTAGTATTTTCCATGGAATTCTACGAAGAAGTACACGTGTTGTTTCTCCAATTCCTGGCTTTATAAAATTGATATCTTTTATATGAAATTTTTCTGCAATTTCTTCTGCCTCTTTACAATTTACTTCTATATCAGTAGTTTTTTGTTCTATGATATATTTTTCATCAAAATGCTTTTCAATTTCTTCAATAAAATGATAAGAAATATCTTGTTTTTCTAATTCCTTATAGTATACAGCACCATGAAAATCATTTTCCCCTATTACATTTTTATTATATATTGTTCTACTAAAAAGCCCTGAAACAACAGCATTTAAACAAGCACTTGGTATTAAAAAATCTTCTGTTGTACCATATAATGATGTCATATGTGCTGGGTCTGCCAATACAGCCAATTCTCCACTTACATTTTCATATTGCAGTACTTCTTTTTGCAGTTCTTTTATAATTGCTCCTTTGCCTATCCAACCATCTACAAATTGTATTGTTTTTGCATGATATTTTTTTAATATGTATTGCATTGCATTTTTATCAATACCTCTTCCCCTTATAATAGATATTGTATAATGAGGTACAACAATATGATATTGTTTTTCAAAATATCTTTTCAGCAATATTCCTATTGGTGTGCCTGCTCTTGCTAAAGAAACTAAAACAATATCATTTCCTTTTTTTGATATGATTTTATCTCCAAGACACATAACAGCTTGTGCTGTTGTTTTACTATGATAATGTAACGCTTGGTAATATAATGCCATATACTCCTTACTAGGAGAATATTCTAAAGGAAGCATTTCACTATAATGAATTCCTTGCTGTATTCTTTTTTCTCTTTCTTCCGTAGACAAAGGTATCATTTTTGATGTAATATCTTTTAAAAGTACTGTTACATCTTGTTCTTTATAAGATGTTTTCATTGATACCTCCAATTTATAATGCTAACTGTTTCATTTCCATATGACTTTAATGACTGTAAAAGTTGTTGCTCACCTGTTTTATTATAATTTTGTGCATCTGTCACAATTATCACAATATCATATTTTTCTAAATTATAAAGATATGTTTTTCTACCCTTTTCATATAAACTTTCAAAACTGATTCTATTAAAAATAGGATACTGTTCTTGTACTCTTGGCACAATAGGACTCCTTGTTGTAGAATGTGTTTTTATTGTTTTGCATATTCCTTTTTTCTCTATATATTCTCCAGTAAATATTGCTGGATACATACATTCTTCTGTACCTAATATCAATATACTTTTTATAGTATTGGAGCATACTATATTATAAATTTGCTCTGCTAAATGCATACAACACATTTGATATTCCTTTGCAGAACAGCCCAAGCGAGGGTTTACTGTTGTATATAATGTTATATAATGAACAGTACCAGGTAATTCCCTTTTCATTTTTTCATTTACAATTGTATTATCCAAAAACAATTTATCAGAAATACTCTCATTCCAATTTAAAAGTGCATAAAGCGAAATATTTTTTTCATGAAAAACATCTCTATGTTGTTTATCCATACTATTTATAATAGAACATGCACCAAAATCTGCATGAATTCCTTTTTTTTGTAATGCCTCTATAAAATTTAATATTGTTTTTCCTGTTGTAATTTCATCTTCTATAAAAAGTATTTTTTCTGATTGAAAAAGCATTTCTTCTGCTTTTTTACAATATAAAATCTGTTGTGTAGCATGGCTATGTTCTTCTTTAAACTCTACTACACTATATTTTGAGGGTAAAATCTCTCTTGAAGTATGTATGTAATATACATCATTTGGACAGTGAATTGCAATAGCACTTGCTATCGCAGTTGCAGTTTCTGCAAAACCTATCATTGTTGTTTTTTTATTTTTATAATCACAGTACACCTTTTCTCCCAATTTTTGAAACAATTTTAATGCCTTACTTGGAGATACAGCAACATGTTTTGCTTGAAAGCGATTTACAAAAAGGTAATTTCTTTTATTATTATTTTCTCTTTGTGCAATACCAATCATGTCATTCTTTTGTTTTTGAAATTCATATTCAAATATCATAATTTTCTTCCTTTATACCATAAATATAATATAATGCCATTATTTTTTCTGCCCATTTCTGGTGTACTTTGCTTTCATTCATACGAGCATATTTTACACTTTTTGCCACTGCTCTTGTTGTTTGCTGCCAATTTAATATTGCCTTAGCATCTTCGTAATCTCCAGAATCCACTGCATATGCTTTGTGTATTATAGATAGTTGAGAAGGATGTATAGCTGTTTTGCCTACAAAACCATTTAATTTATCTTTTTCTAATTCTTTTTGTAGTCCTATTTTCCATCTCTCTGTTTTATCTGCTTCCCCTGCAAAATATTCCCACACTACACCTGAAACAACATAATCTTCCAAAAACGTAGCTGAAATATCCGACAAAACATCTTGCATCATAAGAATATCATATATACTTTGATTTTGATTTCTTCTCAAACCATATATATTACAAAAATCATTTCCTCCTATTCTAACATTTAAAACATATTTTTTAATACTGTCTAATGTTTTTTTAATGCCTTCTAATTCTGATTGTCGTGTTTCTTTTTTTAATATAGAAGATGTTTCTAATGTAGGCATAACATATTTAATTGCTTCTGATTCCTTATTTATTAAAAGAATCGCTTTTTTATATTCTTCTTTATTTTTACTATCAAATTTAGGCAATATAAAACCGGTCAATATTTTTTGACATTTTTTTAAACGTTTAAATATATCTATCATTTGCTCTGGCGTACGAATACGTATAAAAATTAAAGGTAACTTTTTTTGCTGTAATACTCCACTTTTCATTGTATTATAAAGTAATGTCATATGCTCTATTAATTTATTTTCTGCTTGCACTAAATAACTATCTTGTATGGTATCCTCTAAACAGAATGCAACACTATTTAAATAGGGAATATGATTATGATAAATGGCATCAATAATACCCTTATGGTCTGCTGGAGCGTAGAGCAGTGCGCCTACTGCATACTGTAGTAATGCTTTGGGCGCATTTCTATTCCATGTCTGATATTCTAGACAAATTTTCATAGTCTGATTCAATATTCTTCTCCTTACTTATAAAAATATTTTTTGACAAACTGAGCTGTTCTCTCTCGAGAACAGCTTGTATTATCAAAAATATTTTACAAATTTTATATTACACATTCACACCAAAACTTCTGCAAAGTGCTTCCAAGCCTCCTTGGTAACCACTACCTACAGCATTAAATTTCCAATCACTTCCATGTCTATATATTTCACAAACAACAATAGCTGTTTCAATAGAAAATTCTTCCATCAAATCATATTTTAATTCTTCTATACCTGTCATATCGTCTTTGTTGGAGCGTCTAGCAACACGCACATAAGCATTAGAAACTTGTCCAAAATTTTGTCCCCTTTGTACAGCCTCATGTATTGTAACAGTGATAGCAATTTTTTTAATTTCATCAGGCACTTTCGTAAAATCAATTAATATTACTTCATCATCACCTTCTCCTTCGCCTGTTAAATTATCTCCTGTATGCACCACAGAACCATTTCTTCCATCTAAATTATTATAAAATACAAAATCTTCATCTTTTAAAACTTTTCCATTCTCACCCAACAAAAATGCTGCTGCATCTAAGTCAAAATCATATCCACCATCATACTGGTTGGTATCCCATCCTAAACCAACTAATGCTAATGTCATAGACTTTTCTAAATTTACTCTTTGACCTTTTGATAAATTGATTCCCATATTATTTTTCCTCCTAACAATATATTATACAAAACGTGCTGCTAATTCTCCAAGTCCTTTATCTTGTGTAGGCTGTCCAATGGCGTTGAATTTCCATTCTTCTTTATAACGATATACTTCACCAAATATCATTGCTGTCATATTGTCATAATTTTCAGAAAGATTATATTTACAAAGTTCTTGTTTTGTATCTGCATCTACAATTCTGATAAAAGCATTTTTAATCATACCAAAATGTTGATTTCTTTCAAACGCTTTATAGATATTAACAACAAATATAATTTTTTCATAATTTTCTGGTATATTATTTAATTCTACAATTAATTGTTCGTCGTCGCCTTCTCCTTCACCTGTTAAATTGTCACCTAAATGTGTAATTGCACCTGTTCTATGTTTTAAATTTCCAAAATATACAATATCATTTTTATCTAATAGCCTTCCACCTGCACCGCAAACTAAAGCAGAAGCATCACAATCAATATCTGCACCTTTTTTTCTGCCAAAAAGACCTACTTTTTTTTCTGCCTCATCCCATCCTAAACCTACAATTAATCTTTTTAATCCAGCATTGCCTTTTGTTAAATCTACCTTTTGTCCTTTTTGTAAATTCACTGACATTTTAGCATCTCCTTTACTGCAAAAACACACTCATCCTTTTGAAAAACCAAGAGAAGAAATCCAACCAGAAAAGCTACCAGGATTTCTTGTCTGTATCCATATTTTTCCTGGACCCTTAAAGCGACAAACAAGTCCCTCTCCAGAAGTAATACTATTTATCCAACCATTTGACGCCTTCTCAATAGTATAATCAGTATCTTCTGTCCATGCTACTAAATGACCGTTATCAATAATAATTTCTTCTCCTACATTTAATGTTATTGTATGAATCGCACCATAACAACTTAAAAATAATGTTCCATTTCCTCTTGCTTTTAATATAAAAAATCCTTCTTTTGAAAAAAGACCTTTCATTAAATTTTGTACTTTTGTATCAATTTCAATATCTTCTGTAGATGCTAGAAAACCATCTTTTTGTATCACTATTCCATTACCATTTAATTCTATTGGAATAATATCACCTGGTAAAGCATGAGCAAATAAAACTTCTCCAGCGCCTTTGCTTGCTGTAAGATATTGAAAAAAGAATTTTTCGCCAGAAAGCATACGAGTGATACCCTTTTTAATACCACCTTCTACACCACCTGTTACATCAATGGTTGCTGACATAGCAACCATTGCGTCAGATTCTGCTTTGATACGTTCTCCTTTTTCTAATTGATATTTTACAATGGGAAAAGCGCCTTGATATAAAATTTCATATTTCATAATATCCCCTCTTTAACATTATACTACATTTTTGTATACTAGTTATGCTACATCAATACCATAATTTCCACAAAGTGCTGCTAAACCACCTTGAAAACCACTACCTACAGCATTAAATTTCCATTCTGAACCATTCCTATATAGTTCTCCAACCACTACTGCTGTTTCAATAGAAAAATCTTCTCCCAAATCATAGCGAATCAATTCATTATTATTTGCTGTATCTACTACTCTAATATAAGCATTAGAAACTTGTCCAAAGTTTTGTCTTCTTTCCTCTGCATCATATATTGTTGCTGTAAAAGCAATTCTTGTTACATCAGCAGGTACTTTAGAAAGATCAACAATAATTTGTTCATCATCGCCTTCGCCTTCCCCTGTCAAATTGTCACCTTGATGAATAACAGAGCCACTAGCATGACTTAAATTGCTATAAAATACAAAATCTCCTTGCTCTCTTACTTTTCCATTTTCTCCTAACAAAAATGCTGCTGTATCTAAATCAAATGCACTACCACCATCATATTTGTTTACATCCCACCCTAAACCAACACACATTTTTGTCAACCCAGGATTTGTTTTTGTTAAATCTACTTTTTGTCCTTTTTTCAAACTAATTGGCATAAATCATCTCTCCTTTTTTATTACTACAACATAGTATTTAGTTTTTGCCTCTATATATGAGCTTTCTTACCAAATCTACTGGTATAATTGTGAAAGCTAATATCACCACAAAAATCCATTCTCCTGCTGTTAAGCCATAACAGCGTAATATATCTCCACCGAAATAGGTCATACTTATTTGTACTACTACAATTAAAAGTAATATTTTTAAAAATCCGCTGTTTCCACCAATATTATCAAAAAGATTCATTTTCTCTGTTCTGGCATTAAATGCATTAAATACTGATGCAAATATAAAGAATGCAAAATATCCAGTTAGCATATATTTATTTGATGGGTCATCTCTAAAAAAGGCATCTGCCTCATGTAATACCAACATACCCATACTTAATAAAAATATCCACAAACTCCCTACAATAATTTCACTCCACATATATTTGCTAACAATATTTTCATCTCTACGCTTAGGTTGTTCTTTCATATAACGTTTTAATGCTGGCTCTCCACCAAATGCAAGTGCTGCTAATGTGTCCATAACTAAATTTACCCATAATATTTGTGTAATAGATAATGGATTTTCCATACCCAAAAGTGGTGACATAAATGATACCAATACTGCTGCAACATTGATTGTTAACTGGAATATAATAAATTTTCTGATACTATTAAATATTGTTCTTCCATACAATATTGCTTTATCTATAGATGTAAAATTATCATCTAATATTACAATGTCACTTGCTTCTTTTGCTACTTCTGTACCACCACCCATAGCAAAACCAACGTCTGCTTTTTTGAGTGCTGGAGAGTCATTTACACCATCACCTGTCATACCAACAACTAAATTTAATTCTTGTGCTAATCTAACTAATCGACTTTTATCACTAGGTAATGCTCTTGCAACAACTCTCAAATCTTTGAGTTTTGATTTTAATTCTTCATCAGAAAGTGCAAACAATTCATCACTTGTTAAAACAACATCTTTATCAGATGTTAAAAGTCCTGCTTCTTTAGCGATTGCAACAGCAGTATCTTTTCTGTCTCCTGTAATCATAACAACCTGAACGCCTGCATTATGCACTTCATGTATTGCTTCAATAGATTCTGGACGAACATCATCACGTATACCTAATATACCTACTAATATATAATCATCCTCTGGCAATACATCATTTTCAATACCTTTTTCAGAAACCGCAAGCCCTAACACTCTAATAGCACGAATTGCTAATTCATTTATTTTTGTATTTACAATATCTGGATTTAACTTTTGCTTTTCCCCATTTTCATCAAAATACCAACTACATTTCGAAATAATTTTTTCTGGTGCACCTTTTAAAAGTGTATAATTAAAATCTCCTGTAATTTGTGCTGCAGAATATTTATTATCACTGTTAAAAGGAACAGATGCTACTTTTTTAACATTGTATTGAGGAATATTTTCAGGTAAAAATCCTAATACTGCTCTATCTGTTCCATTTCCTCCTATTATCTTTCTTTTGCCTTCTTCTTGAGAAATTACAGCAGTAGTATTTTCTAATATGCTGACACTAAGAATATCTTTTAATTTTGGTGTTACTTTATCTAAGCTATTCCATTCTAATCCTTTACCATTCATAAATGTAACGACTTCCAATATACCTTTGGTAATTGTACCTGTTTTATCGCTAAATAGAATGTTTAAACTTCCTGCTGTTTCAATACCACTTATTTTTCTAACTAGTACATTATCTTTTAACATTTTTCCCATATTTTGTGCAGAAACAATGGCAATCATAAGAGGCAAACCTTCTGGAACAGCCATAACAATAATAATAACTGCTAACATAACTGCTTCTACAATATCATTTACTATAGTCATCCAATTAGAACAGTAAGCAAGTATTTGCATCATATCAAAACCATTATGCACAACAATTCTTTGGAATAATAACGCAACTGCTATCAATATACCGCCTATATAACCAAATTTACTAATACCATCTGCTAAATTAGAAAGTTTTACTTTTAATGGAGATTCTCTATCATCATCAATTTGTAATTCACTCGCAATTTTACCATATACAGATTTATCCCCTACTGTTGTGACTTCCATAATGCCATTACCAGAACAAACAATCGTACCTCTAAACACTTTATAAACATTTAAAAAATCCATTGCTTTTGTTTCATCTTCTTTATAATCTTCTGGTATTGCTTTCTTTTTTGCCTCTTTACTTTCACCATTGAGTACAGACTGGTCTACATTGATATTGCCATCAATTAAATTGCCATCTGCAGGTATTTTGTCACCAGATTGCAATATAATACAATCTCCTACAACAACATCATCAATAGAAACTTCTGTAACTTCACCATTTCTATATACCTTACACTTGATTTTAGAGGCTTCATCTTGCAATTTTTGAAAAGCATTTTCATTTCGGTATTCCGAAAATGTAGATACGAATGTTGCAAGAATAACTGCTAGAGCAATACCCACAGATTCGTACCATTCTGTTTGTCCTAAAAAAGCAAATACTACATTGATAATCAATGCTACACAAAGTATTTTAATCATAGGGTCGCCAAAATTACCTTTGAGTTTTTCCCAAAATCCCTCTGATTTTACTTCACTTAATCGATTATCACCATGTTCTTGTCTACTTTTTAGGACTTGTTGTTCTGTTAATCCTATTTTATTCATTTTTGTATTGTCCTCCTTTTATAAATTATAGATTTGTATGCATTTTTGTATTAAAATCTATTTTTAATTGATTTAAACGTTCTATATCTTGTTGTCGTTTTTGCTGTGCTTCCTGTTGTATTTTTTGTGTTTCTTCAATACCATTTACAATGGTTTGCCATGATTTTTCTAATGTTTCTATTTTTACAGAACTACCTGTTGCCAACTGTGTTGTTAATTTTGATTGATTTGCTGTATTTTGTGCATTTTTTAGCAACATTTCATTTGTTCTTTCATCTAATGCTGCCATAGCCTCTGCTTGTATTTTCTGTCGTTTCAAAAGTACTGCTTGAGTTAATGCTTGTTTAAATACGGGTAGTGTAATAATAAAAGCAGAATTAATTTTTCTTATCAAATTCAAATTACTAAACTGCATTGTTTTAATCATAGGAACAGACTGCATTGCCACATTTTCTGCAATACGTAAGTCCATTACTCTTTGGTCTAATACATCTTTTGCTTGTTCTAGTCCTACAATATCCATCTGTAATACAGCATCTTGTGTTTTTTCATATTCTCCTCGCATCTGCTCTAAATATTGGTCAATTTCTTTTATGCCTTGTTCTCCCGCCAATATATATTTTACAAGACTTTGATAATATTCTACATTTGTTTGAAACATTTGCTCTAGCTTTTGATTGGAAGATTGTATTTCATTTTCATATTCTTTTAATTTAATATAAATTTTATCTACTTCATCACCCATAGTATGATATTTTGATAATATTTGGTCTAATTGCTTTTTTGCTCCTCCAAATAGTTTTCCTAATACACCCTTTTTAGGTTCTGCTGAAATTTCCTCTAAATCAAATTTATCCATAATTTTACCTAATGTTTTTAATAATTCACCTGAATCATTAATCTGATTCATATTTACACTATTTAATATTTGGTCTGAGCATTTTGATATTCCTTCTGCTGCTTCTGCTCCAAATGATACTAATTGTTGTGGCTGATATACATCAATTCCACTCACAATATCATCTATTTCTTTAGAATTTACAAGATGTTTTGTCATTTCTTGTCTTTGTTCCACAATATTATATTCTTTTATTTCTTCTGTTTCTACACTTTGCAACGCTTGCTGGCTATCATTTTTATTAAATTGTAATGCCATAATTACTTTCTCCTTCCAAATAATCTATTAAATAAACCACTTTCTTGTGTCATATTTTTAGACATTCTTTCTAATTTCGACTTTTCTGGTACTTCCATTTGAAATAAATATTCTCCTATTTCATATTCTTCAAAAGCATTTCTACTGATATATTTATCAATATTTCTATAGCCTGTAGGAGTAAATACAGCAATATCAAATCCTATTAAATTTAAAAATAATAAATAAATTGCATCTTCTAGTGTTGCCATACTTTCATTTATAGAAACAACAATCACCTTAGGAATCTCCCTTGTAAAATCAAATTGTTGTATAAGCTGTAATGTCTTTTTATCTAAATTTAATACGATATAAAGTATTATTTTTTCTACATCTATACCCTCTGCTGTAATCCAATGCAACTCTATCATTTCTTGTGCTTTTTCTAATATATAATTCTGTATTTCTAAATTTAAAAAATCATATGGGTAATCAGAATGCTTTTTTATATTTTCCATCAATATTTTCCCATTTCTTAGAAACTGTGAAACAGAAGCATATTTTGTTGCTTTTGCAATATATGGGAAGTTTTTAATAAATATTGTATTTTCTGTAAACAGTTCTGCTATATTTCTCCAATATTCTATTTTATTTCCTTCTTTTACGCCATTTATTTTAGCAAAAATGTTAGGTACTGTTACTACATTATTTTTTGTTTCAAAATTTGGACGATATTTAGCTTCTTCTTTCCAAAGAATACGAATTTCTTCATAGACTGTTTTTAATGTAACAGCACGAGAACAATTAAATTGTCTTTGTCTATATAATCCTGTATCTGTATAAAGTAATTCATCTAATTCTCTTTCTGCTTGATATGCTGTTGTTGCTTGCTTTACCTTTATCATTTTTTTAGGAAAAGGTAATATATCACTGCTTTGAGGTAATTCCACCACAACACTATTATTTTTTATTTTCTCAAAAACAGCAGAATATTCCTTATTGCTACAAATATATAAAACATCTACAGGTAAATAAGAAATCATATTTAAAAACAATGCTTGACTTTCATTTATTTTACCATAATACAAGAATAAAGGAATTTGCTCATAATCAAATTTTTGAAATAATACACTACTATAACGATTTAACCAACAAACTAACTTCAATGCTGTATTATAAATTTTAGCATCTGTATTTGTTGTATACCCTTGTATTGTTTCAAAAAATGCTCTTTTCAAAAGTTTTTGTAATATATCATTTCCAAGCAATATTATTTTTTCTGATAATTGTTGTAGCATATCATTTTTATTATTATATCTTTTCAATCTTAAGTGATTACTTTCTTCTATAGTAGGATTTTTAATATCTTCCTCAATAATAAAACATTTTTGTTGTTGCAATAAACTCTCTTTTAATGTATACAATCTATTTTGATATAATTCTACATTATCTGTTCCTATATATTGTATAAAAATATTATAATAATGGTTTTTATCCAATGCTCTTTGACTATTTGTTTTAAATATAGTAGACAAAAAATCTTGTTGTATACAAATATTCGTTTTAACAATATCTGATACAGATGCAATATTTTGTATTGTTTGTTGTTGTTGCTGCAATGCTATTAAATCAATATTCTTAAAATGTTTAGGAGGCTGTCCTCTTCTTTTTCCATAAAATACATCTGTCCAAATTGCTGTATTATCTATTTTCATATAACAATTTTCATCATAAAAATGAACATAAGCAATATCACATCCACTTAAACAAAGTAGTCTCAAGAAATACATCTCGTACTTTGAAATATCTCCTTCATAAAGTATTTTAGGGACATTCTGTTGACCTAAATAACAAAGTATATTATTAAAGTCTAATTTCAACCAACACATAAATTTTACAAATGTATTTTTTAATATGTTAATATTACTTTCTTTTGCATATAATTCTGATAATATATAAAACATAGCGTCTAAAATATTTTGTTGTATATTTTGAGGAACAAAATCCAGCCATTTTTTTATGATTTGTTGAAATAAACTTTTTTCCATAACAAATGTAAAATTTCCTACAACAGCAAAAAAGGAATTTACTGCATTTTCATTTGGTTGCTGCAATTTTTTTGAAATATATTTTCCATTTTGTTGACTAGCGATTTGCAATGTTCTTTCCCATATCAACAAATCCTCATCAAATCCAATAAAACGACAAAAATAAACACCACTTTTTTCTCTTTGTGAAAGGGGTTTAAAATAATCTTGTTTATTATTACATTTCAATTTTTGGTACATAACAATTCCCCTTTCCTTTTATTCTTCTACTTCTAGTCCATAACTTTCACATAATTTTTTTAAACCATCAATATATCCTGCACCTATGGCGCTTACTTTCCATATACCTTTATATCTATAAAAATCAATAGCAATTACAGTTGTTTCTTTTTCTAAATCATACAAAGGAAATACCATAAAATCCTTTTGTTGTATTTTTAATTTTACAACAATTTTTTCAATCTCTCCAAAACAATATTGAGATTCATAAATACCATAAGCGATTGATATTCTCTGTATATCCGAATTAACTTTTTGTAATTGTAAAATTACCTTTTTATCCTCTACTAATACAGAATGATTTTCTGTATATTCATTTCCAAAAAAAATCATATCTTTTTCTTTTTTCACTTGATTATCATTTTGTAATAAAAAAACATAAGGGTCAATATCTATAGCACTATCGTAACCTTCCATTTCTATAAAAATACTAATTTGTTCTTTTTCAGACTTTCCTAAAGCTATTCTTTGTCCCTTTTTTAATACCAAAGCATTTTTATCCCATACTATAGCAGGCTGTATAATATACTTTGTTCTATTTTGATATGTTGTTATACTTTCCTTTCCTGAATGTACTATTTTTCCATCTACATAACAAGTTATTTTATCTGTAACTACTCCAGTAATGTATATTCTCCTTATGAAGCAATCTGTTTCAAATAATATATCACCATATAAGCATGTATCTTTTTGTAATTTTTCTATATGCAATGTCATTCTATGTTGTCCTGCTGGTAATGTTTCTGGTGTAATCTCTATTCCATTTAATAATGAAATTATACGACAAAAACAAGGTACTTGTATATCAAAATACATTGTGCAAACTGTATTACAAGGTATTTCACCTAAATATAATATTTTAGGTAAATTCCAAATTTCTTTTTTGTTTTTTTCCATTAGTATCCCTGATATTTCTACATTTTGAAATGTAGTATCATCATAATCAGTATGAATAGCAATGTTTTGCTCTTTCAATGTTTCTACTCTCAAATTTTCTATTGTAACAATACTTGAGCGAATAGCTAACACTATTCCTTGTTCTGCCCATAATGTTGTATGATTTCCTATTACTCTGCAAGGGTGATTGATTACAAAATTTCCTTTATATTCTCCTGCCGGCAATTCCACAAAAGCTCCCGAATTTTGATTCAATAACTGTTGTATATCCATATACACACTCCCTTATTCTATAACACGAAACATTAAATCATGTTCTGTCATATTCCCCTTCAAAAAATCTCCTTTTTTTAATTCTGTCATACCATCAAGTGGTATAAAATCCCCTTTCCCATTATAAAGATCTAATATATTTTTATTTTTTAAAAACCATTTACCATTCTTTTGCAATATTACAGCACATTCTGTTTTATCTGCTTTTTCATTAGGATATACATTATCAAAAAAGTGCCAATTATATAACATTTTTTCCGAATAAAACTGTATTTTAGAAAAAGGTTTCCAATGTCCCTGTTTTTGTGCAATATGACAATACGATTGCAAAAAAGGCGTTCTTTTCTGTATTGTACCACAAAAAGGACATTTTACATTTTGTTTTTGTTCTGGTACAAACCATTTTTGAATACATTTTGTATTACTACATTTTTGTAATAAATCTAATGTAATAGAAAGTCCTCTTTCCCATTCCATAGAAGTTGGTCTTTTTTGAGGGCAATGTAATCCTTCTACAAATGCCCTTAAAAAAAGTTTCTCCAATGGTTTTCCCATATGTTGTATTGTAAAAGGCATATTTTGAATATGATTAGAACAGTCCTCAGGATTTTCTATAAATAATGCTTTTTCTCCCATCTGTAAAAAATAATTTCTTTTTTCAGAATAAGCATCATAAACTTTATTTCCCTTTAATGGATGACGACAAAAAATGTATTCATATATCAATACCGATAATGCATACAAATCTGTATATATGCTTGCTCCTATTCTCTGGCTTCTAGGTAGTGCAAGAGATTGCAATACTTCTGGTGCAATATATCCTCTTGTACCTACCACCATAGGTGGAAAAATATCTGGTACAACAAGAGAATCAATATCTATAATAATGCAAGTACCACTTTTGGGGTCTATCAAAACATTATTACAAGATAAATCAGAATGTGCCAACCCTGCTTGATGCATTCTTCTAACAGATTGTGCTAACATAAATGAAACTTGTAATATTCCTTTTAAGTCTCCTAGTTCTGATACGTTTAAATAATTTCTATATTTTTCTGTATACCATGTACTTTTTTTATCTTTTCCATTCAAATTAAGTAAATCAGAAGCACTTTTATCAAAAAAAAATCGTTTTGGATAAGTAGGACATACAATGCCAAATTCAGGTTCTATTACAATATCTATAGGCCAACAAAATCTTTTTGAAAAATATTCTGCCCACTCTTTTTTATTTCCTGCTGCACCTCCTTGCTGCTCAGATAATGTAGTATTATATTTTCCTAATATAGCATACAGCCGTTGGCGTACAGCAGTACTTTCTCCCATATCACTATCATTAAAAAATTGCACCACATAAGAACGGTCAGGAGAAAAATAAGTATGTTTCATACCTCCTCTTGGAGGGTCAGAACGATATACAAAAGGAATTTTTTTACCGCTTTTTGTAATTGCGTATTCTATTTCTTTCATATTTCCACCCACCCTATTTTTATCCATATTTTATAAATACGACTTAAATTCACCATATGTTAATGTATTTAATGATATTGTATGTTTTATAATTGTTTTTAAATCATATGTATTTGTTTCTGCTCCTGCTTCACAAAGTACAAAATTTACTTTTTTTAATACATCATAATTTTTTATAATATCTTTATCTATATCCATTATCTTTCCATCTGTAAACAAAAAAACAAGAGGCTTTTTATTTTGTTCTTTGTTTTTTTTAATAATATCTGATAACAATGTAAAAGCCTTTGACAAACAAGATAAACCTCCCATTATAAAATGGGGCAATACAAATTCTGTCAAAGCAACATCTTTTAATAATTCTCTTGCCACAGTTTGATATACTAAAACAGAAATCACAATATTCGCTTCTTCTTCTTTCCATTCTGCTATCATTTCCTTTATTGCTTGACGAACAGATTCTATAGGTTCTCCTATCATAGAAGAAGAACAATCTAATATAATATATACCATTGTTTGATTGTTATTTTCCATATGATATTCCTTTCATTTTTATATCAGATATATGAATAATATAGACTCTATTTTATAAATCATTTTACTAAAAAAATAAAATTTTTATAAAATTATTATCATATTTTTGCCAAAATCAGTTTATTTTAATGGTACATGAAAACAATGTTTCTGTCAAATATTGCTGTAATTTTTTGTAAAAAAATTGCGAATATATTTTCAGTTGTTTAAAAAAATACAGCTTATTATATAAGCTGTATCAATTATATATTATAATAAGTTTTTAATTGTTTCTGTAATATGAATATAATCCTTTTTTACTTGTTCAAAAAGTTCTTCTGCTTGTTTATTATACTCTTGATTTTCTCTTAGTTCTTCTGATAATAGATTAGAAGACTCATATAATGTAGTAAGAGATAAATTTTGGCTAATTCCTTTTAATGTATGAGCTGCTCGAAACGCTTCTTCCATATTTTTCTGTTTTATAGAATCACACAACAAATCATAGCTTTTGTCATTCAATACCTTTAATAAAAATTTTTTGATTCTTTCCTCTGTTCTTAAACGGCTTTCTACTTCTTCATAATTTGCTCCTATTATTTCATAGCACTCTTTCACTGTCATTTCATTTTCCCCCTAATAAATATTACTTTATTAATTGTTATGATTATGTTGCTCCGAAATCTGAGTTGACCAAACGGTATCTATTGTTTCATCATAATATTGATAGTTATGTCCTCCCTTATGCTTTGCTGTATATAATGCTTTATCTGCCATTTGAAACAATGTATTATAATCTCTTTGTTTACAATCTTCTGATGATGCAATTCCCATACTTACATAAATAGGAAATTCTTTATATTCTCCATGTAGTTGTTTAAATATTCTTTCTACTTGAGGCTTTGTAGTGTCTTTATATTCCATAAAAATTAAAAACTCATCTCCGCCCATACGTGCTGCGATGTCTGCACTACGAATACTATTTTTAATAGTATTTGCTATGTATTTTAAAATCTCATCTCCAGATTGATGTCCATATTTATCATTAGCTTTTCTAAAATCATCAATATCAATCAAAAGTAATATATATTTTTTATTTTCTTTTGATGACAAAAGAGCAGAAAGTCTACTTTTAGCAACTGCATGATTCAATAAACCTGTTAAAGAATCTTGTGCCATAGCTAATTCTAAACGATTCATTTTTTCTAAATATTCATGAATATCTACAATTTTTCCAATTGCACCTTCATATTTTGGAGGTTGTTCATTTGTCCACATAGATTTTGCTACAACCTCACTCCATCTTTGTGAGCCATTAATATTTAAAAGATATGTTTCTTTTATAATAGAATTTTCAGGAGTAGTATTTTTTAGTTTATCCAAAAGCTGTTCAAAGTCATCTTCAAAAAATATTTGATTTCCAAAAGCACTTTCTTTTGGATTTAATATCATTTCTGGCAATCTTAAATAATCTGCTCCCCACTGCGAAAGCATAAGCATTTCTGGTGTAGTAGTATATTCAAATTGTATTTCCTTAGATGTATTTGCAAAAAACTGATATTTCATTCTCTCATGTTCTAATAAATGTATTGTTCTTTCGGATACATTTAGTTCTTTCATATCCATCATTTGCTGTTCTATCGTTCCCATTAAATCTTTTTCAAAGTGACTTCCTAATGATGTTTCATCTAGCTCTTTTTTCAATGTTTCTGAAATTTCTGTTAAACATTCCATTAAAATGGGATTAAATATACCACATTCTCCATTTAAAATCATATTCACTGCAACTTCATGAGAAAAAGCATCTTTATATACTCTTTTGCTTGTCAAAGCATCATAAACATCAGCCAGCGCTACTACTTGCGCCGCAATAGGAATTTCTTCTCCTTTTAAGCCATCTGGATAGCCTTTTCCATCATATCTTTCATGATGCCATCTACAAATTTGATATCCTATTTGAATCAATGGTTCATTTTCTCTAAGAGGAATACAACTTAACATTTTTGCACCTGCTGCGGAATGTGTTTTCATAATTTCAAATTCTTCTTTTGTCAATCTTCCAGGTTTATTTAAAATCTCACCTGGTACAGCAATTTTTCCAATATCATGAAGTGCAGAAGCATTACAAATTAAAGGAATATCTTTTTTAGAAATATTATATTTATCTGTTTTTTCTATCAATTTTTTCAAAAGCAATTCTGTAAGTGTATGAATATGTAAAACGTGTAAACCACTTTCACCATTACGAAATTCTACAATATTTGATAATATTTCAATCATCAATCTATTATCTTTTTCTTTTTCATAAAGCTGTTCTGTTACCATATGTGCTAATTCTTTCTGTTTTGCTGCAAGCATAATGGTACTAGTAACACGACGCTGTACTACTCTTTCATCAAACGGTCTACTAATATAGTCTAATACCCCCAAATCATATGCCTTATCCATATAAGATGGTACAGTTTCCGCTGAAATCATAATAACTGGTACACTTTTTATCCAACCATTTTTGTTCATTACAGCAAGCATTTCAAAGCCATCCATAATTGGCATAACAATGTCCAAAAGCATAAGAGAAATTTCATGCTCTTGGTTATGCAATATTGCTGCTGCTTCCATTCCGTTTTCTGCTTCTATAATATCAAATTCGCTAGATAACATATCTGATAATAATAAACGATTCATTTCAGAATCATCTACAATTAAAATTTTCCTTTTTTCCCTCATATAATAACCTTCCTATCTATATTTATACATTATTTACTTTAAATATTTTTTCAATATTTGTATCAGTCTATCTACATCAATAGGCTTAGATATATGTTCATTCATACCACATTCTAAAGAATGTTGTATATCTTCAGAAAATGCATCTGCTGTCATAGCAATAATAGGTAAATTGACATCAGCACGTTCTTTCATAGCACGAATTGTTTTTGCTGCGTCATAACCACTCATAACAGGCATACGAATGTCCATCAATATAACATCAAAATAGGAAATATCAGATTTTTGAAATTTTTCTACACAAATTTGACCATTTTCTGCTCTTTCCAACTCAAATCCTGCTTCTGAAAGAATATCTTCCGCAATTTCCCAGTTTAAATCATTGTCCTCTGCTAATAATATACGTTTTCCAGTAAAAGTTTGTGCATTTTCATTTTTTTGGGATTCTTCTATATCCTCTTTCATCATAAAAGAACTCAATCCCAAAAATAAATTAGATTTAAATAATGGTTTTGATATAAAGCCGCTTGCACCTGCCTCTAGTGCTTCCTCTTCTATATCACTCCAATCATAAGCAGATATAATCAATATAGGGATATTATCGCCTACTTGCCTTCTAATTTCACGCATTGTTTGTAAACCATCCATATCAGGCATTTTCCAATCCAAAAGAACAATTTCATAATCATTATCTTCTAAATGACGGTTTTTGACCATTTCTATTGCTGTTTTTCCATCTAAAGCCCACTCTGCATTAATACCAATTTCTTTCAAAGAGAAAACTGCACTCTGACAAAGATCTTTGTTATTATCTGCTACTAATACATTCCATGGTGGAAGAATCATGTCTTCTTCACGAGTAAATGCTTTTTCGAAATCTAATATAATATGAAACTCACTTCCCTCTCCAGGAACACTTTTTAATTCAATTGTACCTCCCATAGTATCTATAATATATTTTGTAATTGCCATTCCCAATCCAGTACCTTCTGTTTTGTATACTTGCTCTTTTTGCTCTCTTGCAAATTTGTCAAAAATCTTTTGTTGGAATTCCTCTGTCATACCAATACCACTGTCTTTTACTCTAAAATGACATCTTACATAATTTTCTCCAAGAGGTGATGCTTCTTGCTCTAAATAAACTCTAATACTTCCATTTTCTGGTGTAAATTTAATAGCATTTGACAATAGGTTAATCAATACTTGATTTAAACGTACACTATCACAATGTACATTCTCTGTTTGGATTTTTTGTATAAAAATGTCAAAATGTTGACTTTTTTCTTTAATTTGAGGCTGTACTATATTTACAATACTTTCTATTGCTTCTCTTAAAGAAATCTGATGTATATTTAGTGTTAACTTTCCACTTTCAATTTTAGACATATCCAAAACATCATTAATTAATCCTAATAAATGTTTACTAGATAATGTAATTTTAGCTAAACAATCTTTTACTCTTGCATTATCATTTATATTTGACATAGCAATTGCTGTCATACCAACAATACCATTCATTGGTGTACGAATATCATGACTCATATTAGAAAGGAATTCACTTTTTGCTCTATTTGCCTCAACAGCCTCCTTTTTTGCCTCATTCAATTCTTTTAGCTGTTGTTGTGACATTCTAAAATATAATATAAATATAATCAAAATACCAACTAAAATAAGACCACAAGCCTCTAATATAGCATATTGTCTTATATCACTTAATTCACTAATATTATCATTTAAAATACCATAAGGCATAACAGCAACTAAATGCCATTCTGAATTAGGAAGAGAAGAACAATAAAGCTGCTGATATATACCATTAACCATAATTAAAGTAGAATAATTTTCATCTTTTTCCATAGCATCCTTTAGTTCTTGCGCATAATCTTCTGGTGTCTTTCCATTCAATTCTGAAACGAGTTCTTTAATACGAATAAAATAATCTTCTTGAAAGCCCTTTCCACTTCTAATCACAAAACTTCCATCTTTACGAATAATATGAGAATACATCATAGAGGTTTCTTCATCTAATAAAAGTGCCTTTTCTAAATAACTCATAGGTAAAGCTACTACTAATGATGAACTTTTTTTATTTTCTTCCATAGGATATTCTGCATCAATTGCCAATATTAAAACCTTATCACCATTTTGATCAAAACCTGTTGTTACTCTTTTACTTTTGTCTTTTAATATTTCACTAAATTCTTTTGGATTCACAATTCTAATAGGATTTCCATAAATAACTTGTTGCTGTTCATCTTCTGTATAAAGTGCTAGGTATGTAAATTCTCTAATTTCAGCACTTAATGCTAATTCTTGTATCATTGCATCTCCATACCATACATCTTCTTGTGGTGTACGTTTCACAATTCCCTGAGCTTGTGACAATTTTAAATCAATAATTGCGTCAAACTTTTGATGAATTTGTTTGCTCATTTCTGACATATAAATTGTACCAATCTCAGTAATCGCTTTTTCACTTTTTTGATTCATATAAGAACCTATCCAAACAAAAACAGCACTACAAAGTGCAATTAAACAAATACCGCTTATTGCAAAAAAACGCTTTGTCATTTTAAACATTAATGAATGCTCCCCCTTTTTATTTTTGTAACTTTACTCAACTCACTCAAAATATAAGTATGTTTATACTAAATTATAAAATAAAATGTATAAAAAACAAATATTTTTGTTGCTTAAACTATGAAATATTTACATCAAATTTGTAAAAATTCTTAACTATTTGAGCATATCATATCATATTCAATTATAATATGCAAGAGAATAGACAGATTACTATTGTCCATTATGTAAGCGTATAAATTTATATTATCGGTATAAATATACAATTTTCAATAAAAAAGGAGTATATCATTACAAATTGATACACTCCCATTTGATTTATTTTAAAACAGCTCCTTCATTAGAAGAACTTACTAATTTAGCATATCTTGCTAGCCAGCCACTTTTTATATTAGGTTCTTTTGGAATATGTTCTTTTCTTCTTTTTTCAAATTCTTGTTCACTTATTTCTGCATTTATTTGCTTGTTAGGAATATCAATATTAATGATATCACCTTCTTTTAAGAGACCAATTTCACCGCCTATAGCTGCTTCTGGACAAACATGTCCAATAGAAGCACCTCTTGATGCACCACTAAAACGACCATCTGTAATTAAAGCTACATCCTTGTCCAATTTCATACCTGCAAGTGCTGATGTAGGACTTAACATTTCTCTCATGCCTGGACCACCTTTTGGACCTTCATAACGTATTACTACAACATCACCTTTATTAATTTTTCCTCCAAATATTGCAGTAATTGCTTCTTCTTCACTATCAAATACCCTTGCTGGTCCTTTATGAACAAGCATTTCTTTATCCACAGCAGATTGCTTTACTGCACAACCCTCTTTTGCAATATTTCCCCAAAGTATTGCAATGCCTCCTGTCGTACTATATGGATTATCAATATTGCGTATTATTTCCGTATTTTTATTTATTGTACCTGCAATATTTTCTTTTATTGTTTTACCTGTTACAGTTATTAAACTAGTATCAATTAAATCTTTTTTTGCTAGTTCTGACATTACAGCTTGTATTCCTCCTGCTGCATATAAATCTTGTATATGATGAGGACCAGCAGGTGCTAAATGACAAAGATTAGGTGTTTTTTCACTTACTTCATTAAACATATTTAAATCTAAAGGACAACCAGTCTCATAAGAAATTGCTAGCAAATGTAATACACTATTTGTACTGCATCCTAATGCCATATCCATAGCAAGTCCATTTCGAAATGCTTTTTCTGTTAAAATATCTCTTGGTTTAATATTTTTTTCTATCAATTCCATTACTTTCATACCAGCATGTTTTGCTAAATGAACTCTACTAGAATATACAGCAGGTATTGTTCCATTTCCAGGTAATGCAATACCAATTGCTTCACTAAGGCAATTCATAGAATTCGCTGTATACATACCAGCACAAGAACCACATCCAGGACAAACATTATTTTCATAATATTTTAATTCCTCATCATTCATCATATTTGCTTTATAAGAACCAACTGCTTCAAACATCTTAGAAAGGCTTGTATCTTCCCCATTAATATCACCTGCGAGCATAGGACCACCACTTACTACAATAGATGGAATATTAATTCTCGCTGCTGCCATAATCATACCAGGTACAATTTTATCACAGTTTGGCACTAATACTAAACCGTCAAAACAATGTGCATTTGCCATTGTTTCTACACTATCTGCAATTAATTCCCTTGATGCAAGAGAATATTTCATGCCAATATGCCCCATAGCAATACCATCACATACACCAATAGCAGGTATAACAATAGGTGTTCCTCCTGCCATAGAAACTCCTGTTTTTACTGCTGCTGTAATTTTATCTAAATTAATATGTCCAGGCACAATATCACTATATGCTGATACAACACCTACTAAAGGTCTTTCAATCTCTTCATCTGTTAAGCCACATGCTCTTAGTAAAGAACGTTGTGGTGCTTTTTCTGCGCCTTTTGTTATACTATAACTTCTTCTTTCCACAATAATACCTCCTACCTAAAACATTATTTTTTCAATACTAAACTCTCTATATAAATTATGCCCATTTTTTGTTATATACACAGCTTATCATTGAAAATTGTCAAGGACAGAATATTACTTCTGTCATTGACAATAATTTAATATTTTTATTTTTTTAACCAGCTCATCATTTTACGAAGTCTTGTGCCAACTGCTTCTAATGGGTGTGTTGCTTCTTTTGCACGTGTTGAAAGGAATTTCGCACAGCCACCTGCTTTATTTTCTTGTATCCATTCACTTGCAAATGTACCATCTTGAATTTCAGAAAGCACTTTTTTCATTTCTTTTCTTGTTTCTTCAGTAATCAAACGCTTACCAGTACGATAGTCGCCATATTCCGCTGTATTAGAAATAGAGTATCTCATCTCGGCAAAACCGCCTCTATTAATTAAATCAACAATTAATTTCATTTCATGTATACATTCAAAATATGCCATTTCTGGTTCATATCCTGCCTCTACTAATGTATCAAAACCAGCTTTCATCAATTCTGTTACACCACCACAAAGTACAGCTTGCTCACCAAAAAGGTCTGTTTCTGTTTCTTCTTTAAATGTAGTTTGAATAATACCTGCTCTTCCTGCACCAATACCACAAGCCCAAGCTAAAGCATATTCTTTTGCTTTACCTGAAAAGTCTTGATATACAGCAATTAATGAAGGTACTCCTTGTCCCTCTGTGTATAAACTTCTTACAATATGTCCAGGTCCTTTTGGTGCAACCATAATAACATCCACATTTTTTGGTGCCTTAATTTGATTAAAATGAATATTAAAACCATGTGCAAACATTAATACATTGCCTTCTTTTAAATTTGGAGCAATGGATTCATTATAAATATCTGGAGCTGCCTCATCTGGAACAAGCATCATAATAATATCAGCAATTTTTGCTGCTTCTGCTGTTTCCAAAACCTTTAATCCTGCTGTTTCTGCTTTTGCACAGCTTGCTGATGTACTTCTTAAGCCAACAACTACATCACATCCGCTTTCTTGCAAATTTAAAGCATGAGCGTGTCCTTGACTACCATATCCAATTACAGCAATTTTTTTGCCTTTTAATAAATTCAAATCACAATCTTGGTCATAATACATTTGTACCATAATTTTTTCTCCTCCGTAATATTATTGATTCATTCCTTATTTATATTAATTGGTTACGAAAACCAACCATATACTATAAAAGTTATACTTTATAATGCTGTTACACCTGTGCGGCACATTTCTTCAATTTCAAATTGAGAAAGTGCTATTACAAAACTATCTACATTGCTTGGAATATCTGACAATTCTACTGTAACAGAATTTGGCTGTATTTCTAATATTTTACCTTGAAATTCTGATACTGTATTGCTGATTTCTGCACTAGTAGCAGTATCTTCTGTATGAATTTTCAACAATGCCAATTCCTTACAAACTGCTTGTTTTTCATCAATTTGTGTTACTTTTTCTACTTCTTCCAATTTAGAAACTTGTTTAAATACTTTTTCAATAATTTCGTCATCTGCTTCTACTACTACCGTTATTTTTGTAATTTTAGGGTTATCAGTAGGAGATGCAGAAATAGAATCTATGTTGTATCCTCTGCGAGCAAATAAACTAGATATTCTAGCTAAAACACCAAAATTATTCTGTACTACAAGAGATAAAATATATTTTTTCATACTATTCTTCCTTTCTCAAAAAATGGCTTAAATTATCAATTTATCAATCTACAATAATATCATCAAAGCTGCCTCCTGGTGGTATCATAGGCAATACTTTTTCATCTCTATCAATCACACACTCAATTACACTTGGACAATTTTTATTTTGCAATGCTTGTTCAAATGCCTTTTTAAATTCAGCTATAGTAGTCGCTCTGTATCCTTTACCTCCAAATGCCTCTGTTAATTTTACATAGTCTGTTTTTCTATCTAATATAGTATAAGCATATCTTTTTTCAAAAAACAGCTCTTGCCATTGTCTTACCATACCTAATACTTGATTATTCATAATTATCGTAATAATAGGTAATTCATATGTGACACTTGTGCAAAGTTCATTCATATTCATATGGAAACTACCATCACCTGTAATATGAATCACACGTCTGTCTGGATAAGCAATTTTTGCACCAATAGAAGCACCATAACTAAATCCCATAGTACCTAAACCACCAGATGTCAAAAAAGAACGTGGTTTTGTTCTTTTGCAGTATTGTGCAGTCCACATTTGATGCTGTCCTACGTCTGTTACAATAATAGCGTCCTCTCCACTTAATTCAGAAATAGCTTCTACCAATTTAAAAGGCTTAATTGTATTTTCATCATCTACTGGATGATAATCAATTTCTTCTCTCCATTTATCTATTGTTTGTATCCATTCTTTTCTTTCAGAAGGTACTACATATTTCATCAGTTTTTCTATAACATCTTTAACATCGCCCAATATACTAAAATTTGTCCTTACATTTTTATCAATTTCCGTATCATCAATATCAATTTGTACTTTAATAGCATTTAGTGCAAATTTTTCTTTATTTGTTGCTACTCTGTCAGAAAATCTAGTACCAATAGCAATAAGCAAATCTGCCTCATTAATTGCCTTTGAGCTAGAAACATGACCATGCATACCTACCATTCCTAAATTTAATCTATCACCATAACTTAGTACACCTGTTGCCATAAGTGTATGACAAGCTGGTATGGAACAAGTATTAATTAATTCGCTCAATTTATTAGATGCTTTTGATGAAATTACTCCACCACCAAAATAAATTACTGGACGAGCACTTTTGTTAATCAATTCTGCAAGATGTTTTATATCCTCTTCTTTTATAGGAACATCACGTTGTGGTTTAATCACTTCTTTATTTTCAAATTCATAGCTTGCAATGGTTAAATCCTTTGGAATATCTACTAATACAGGACCAGGACGTCCGCTTTGTGCAATACGAAACGCATCTCTTAATGTATCTGCTAAATCTTCTATATTTTTAACAAGAAAATTATGTTTTGTAATAGGTAATGTAACCCCTGCAATATATACTTCTTGAAAACTGTCACGTCCCATAGCATCTGTTGTAACATTTCCTGTAATTGCAACCATTGGTATAGAATCCATATATGCTGTAGCAATACCTGTCACAATATTAGTTGCCCCTGGACCGCTTGTTGCAATTACAACACCTGTTTTTCCTGTTGCCCTTGCATATCCATCTGCTGCATGAGATGCACCCTGTTCATGTGCTGTTAAAATATGACGTATTCTATTTTGATTTTGGAACAAAGCATCATAAATATTAATCACTGTGCCTCCAGGATAACCAAACACAACATCAACACCTTGTTCTATCAATACCTCCACTACAATTTCTGCACCTGTTCTCATCATATCCATTTCCCCATTCATTAAATATTTTCACTTTTAATATTGCCAAATACCACAATATTTACAATGTACTTTATTGTTTTTTCATTTGTTCTAACAGATTTTTATTGTACTTGTTACTATCTGTTCAAATAAAAAAGAACTTCATCTTTTAGTTATTACTAACTAAGAGACAAAGTTCTGAACTCTGCGGTACCACTCTTATTGCTGCACAAAATACAGCCACCTCAATACATCTTCACAAAAAAGTGTTAATGCCAATTCTTTTAACGTAGAATTAATCCGTTTGAATCTACACAAATTATATTTATAACTCTTTGATTCAACTGCTCTTGAGGAGATTTTCACAATTTATCGTTATTGTCTTACACCACACGACAACTCTCTGAAAACAAATAGAAAAGCTACTTACCCTCAGTCATTACATTTTTTAATATTTTTTATTTTACATGAACAAAATTATACTCATTTTCATAAAAATGTCAATAATAAATTTTATTTTTGTTTTTTATGTTGTATGACAAGATTAAATAACATTTCTTCATGCTTTATTATTACATTGGTGTCAAGTTACAGTAATCTTCTACTGTACCACCTCTTTTAAAACATTCTATAATTTCCTTACCAAGAGGGTCTAACTCTGGTACATCAAATTTTTTCAATTCTTTCTCAAAAAAATCATTTAATATTTTTGCTCCTTTATCATAGCCTTCTATGCCAAGCATTTCCTGCATTTCGCATTTCAAAAATACACTTCTAACATTTTGTCTTTCAATTTTCATTTCTCTTAATGAGTAACCTAAAAGGGAACATCTTGCTGGCTCTAAATTTTGACGTTTTATAATATTTACACCACCACGTCTCGCTAAATACTCTCTTGTCAACCATTCTGCTGCAAAACCCACCTCATACACGCCAATATGCTGATTTGGTATCAATATATATTTTGTATTAGGACAAGAAATAATTTGCTGTAATAACAAATTTGCCTGACGTACTCTTAATCCTGTTGCAAAAGGCCAATAAGAACCAACACCTTCACTTTGCATACCTTCAGAAGCAATAATACTTGGATTGTTATGTCCTCTTGGCGCAACAAGTCTCCATAACCATGCTAATGAAGGAGGTATAATTTGCATTAACCCCATAATTCCATAGCTGGGATGTTCTGCTGTTGCTGGTGGCATACGTACACCAAAACTACGAATATCTACACCAACAGGCTCTTTTACAATTTTATTTACCATATATCTTGGTATTACAACACGAGGATTCGGACAAGGTTTACCATCTGAATCTAGAGTATGCTCCCAAGGCAAGCAAGTCGCACCTGCAACACCTTGTATATTAAAGAAAATTAAAGGTTCTTGAGGATGAATAGATATTTTTTCATATGCAGGACTGCTTCCATATTCTGTAATACCATCTACTCTTAAAAACCATCCATTTTCTCCATCAACAATACCCAATTTACCATCTGGTCCTTGTATAGCAGGATGACACATAGCCATATCATCAGAAATTGGTTCTATATCACAAGTGTCACCTAAATGTAAATAGTTTTTTCCACCTGTTACAACATGAGTGCCCAATAGTATACGTCCATCTGCTACTCTATGCTCTACTTCAAGCATTTCACTTTTTCCGCCACCAGATGCTCCTTCATGCATAATTACAATTTCATTTTCATAAGGTGTAATAATTCTCGCAGCTGAAGCATGAGCAGTAACCCAATTTTCTTGTTCACCAATATCAAGCAGTACACTATAAACACCCTTTTTTGCAGAAGGACCAGGATATAAATTATAAGAAAAAATTTCGTGACAATTATTTAAACGATTATGAACACAAACTTGTTTTCCTTCAAAATGAGTATGTCTAAAAGGAGGTGCTACATAAATAATTGCACGAGGTACAAAAGGAATCACTTCTTCTTCTATATTTACAAATGCCTGCAAATTAGCTAAAGCATATGCAAAAAAAGCTGCATTTTTAGGACATATCAATATAGCAGGATAACCATATCTTTTACCACCAGCACGAAATGGTACAACAATCAATTCTCTTTCTTTTAGCCACAACAATGTTTCTGTTCTTAGATTAGAAAAATCATAACCATAAATATCCTCAAATCTTTGTTTATCTGTTGGCTTTTTATCAGAAATTATCATACAATCTGGGTCACGACGACGCATATAATCTTCTGTATAATTTACAACTGCACCATTTCGACAACGCACTACATCTGCTTCTTTTTGCTCTTTTCCAAAAACTGTATAAGTTATATCAAAAGAATCTGCTTTTTCCTCCCCAAATACCATATCATAAATTTCTGCTCTTGATTTTGGAATACAGACATTTAAACAATTTGCTAATATTTCTTTTACTTCTTCTGAAAAAGCAATTCTTTCTAAATTTTCTTCCATAATTTCCTCCCTCTTCTCTTTAATTTTATTATATTAATATAATTTTGTTTTACAAAATCATAGAATATTAATTTTTTATATTATTTTTCCACTTTATCGTATCAATAAAAATACACTCAAATATTTTAGTATTTATTTTAATATGCTCTAATTCATTTGTAAATGTTAAATGAAAGTAGCTTATTGCTGCAAATTTTGTATATTTTATTATAAATATATTGATTATTTTTTTAAAATTATAAGCAATATAAATAAAATAAAAAATATTATATTTCAAAAATATAATATTTTTCGTTATAAAAATATAGAATTTAGAAATTTATACTATATTTTTTTATATATTTATTATATAAACTTAAAATAAAAAAAGATGACCTTTTTGCCTCTACATTGACAAAAAGGTCACCTTTCATACTGAACTGGTTCTAACACTTTTGTTTCCTCACTTTTTATTTTATTTTTATATTGCAATATGATTAGGGGTGAGATTTTATTTATAATCATCACAACACTATTTTTTCTTTATTCAGTTGTATACTTCATCCACTGCATACGCTATTTATTTTCCACATGGAACACATTTTTATAACTTTTTAAAATGTTTATATTTTGCTTTTACAGTTTTGAAATAGAAAATGAAATTTATATTTTACTTCAATCATCGGACTCCAGCCTACCACATTAGTGCCTTATCCATTTTATTGTCCTATGGCATTTCCCTTCAAACACTATATGTTTTTCTCTTAGAAAAACAAACCCAACTTTCATCGTCGCAAAATAAAGGTAATACCGAAACTAACTATTTTGTTGGAATCTCCTCCTTTTTTGGTAATTAACTATAAATGAATAAATTCCGATTCAATTTATAATCAACAAAGTAATGAAAACAATCTCCATAATACTTTTTAATTAGGAAATAGAATTTCTTTTATCATTGACGTCTTATAACAAAAGAACCGAATATTTTTTCTTTTTCCTTGTTTATTTTTTTATTTCAATTGATTACTTTGTATGTTTGTATTATAAAACTTATATAATAAAATGTCAATACTTTTTAAAAATGTATACAATATTTTTTAATGTATTATTTTTATATGCTCTTTTATTGTATGAAATGACATTTAATGATAAAATAAGAATAGCTTATTTATATTTTAGAGAAAGGTGGAACGATAATGAAAGAAGCACTTGTTATTATTGATATGCAAAATGATTTTATAGATGGCAGTTTAGGTACTACACAAGCACAACAAATTGTATCAAATGTGATTTCAAAAATAAATTGTTTTTCTGGTGATTTATATTATACAAGAGATACTCATAGCGAAAATTATATGGATACATTAGAAGGAAAAAAACTTCCTGTAACACATTGTGTTAAAAATACACTTGGCTGGGAAATACAAAAAGATGTTTGGAATGCAGGTATCAATAAAAATCCAGTTATAATTGATAAACCAACATTTGGTTCAACAGAACTAGCTCAAATACTTTATCAAAAACAATATGAACGTGTCACATTAGTAGGTCTTTGTACAGACATTTGTGTTATTAGCAATGCATTAAATATAAAAGCACTGCTTTGGGAAACACCGATTATTGTTGATGCAAAATGTTGTGCTGGTGTTACTCCAGAAAGCCATATACAAGCACTTAACGCTATGAAAATGTGTCAAATTGATATTTTAAATGCAGATTAAGGAGAAAACAAAATGAAAATTTTTGATTGGATAAAAAAGAAAAAAGAAGCTGAAAAACAAGTGGAAGAAGGAAATTCTTCTATTGTTGAAAGTGATATTTTAGATATAGAAGTAAAAATGCCTCAAACAGAAAATATAGAAAATAGTACAACAGAAAATATAAATGATTCTAAACAGCAAAAAGAACAAAAAAAAGAAAAAGAACAACAGCATGATGCTGCAATTCGTCTTTATTCTTGTAGAAAAAACACTTCTATTATACCTTCTGTTTTTGAAAAAGCGTTTTCAGAAGAATGTAAAAAATTAGATTTTGTAAATGATTCAGAGTTTGTTTTAACATTAAATGATGATACATTTTTAAAAATTCGTGTTATTACAAATAAGCAGGAAACTATGGCACAAGCATATGGTATGGCAAACTTTTTTAGTAAAGTACCTGTTAAAAATCAGGTATTAAAAGAAAATATATTACAGCAAATGAAATTATTTAATTGTATTATATCAATACAGTTTATACTAAATTCTGATGAAAAAAGGACAAATACTATTATTAAAAATGTTTATATTATAGCAAAAGCACTTACAGCATTTGTACTTGTGCCAACTATGGAAGTATTTCATTATGATGGCAGACTGCTTATTAATACAGAAGGACAATCTGCTTTTGATACATTTCACCCTATTGCTTCAGCAGACTTTTTGGACAAAGAAATCAAACCTACTGAGGCAGATATACAAAGAAAACAAAACTCTATTGAAATATTAAAGAGTAAAAAAATTCCTTATTTAGAGGAACTTCGTGCTGCTGTATTTGATGCAGAAACCACATTACAGAGCAAAGAAACAATATTACAGCGACTTATTGCCACATATGCTACTGCTGTGCAAGCAGAAGTTTATGTTAGTGGAAAATATGATAATCCTGAACAAAAAATGAAAGAACAAATTGACCTCTTAAATGAAAAATATCATGTTTCTGAATATTTTTCACCAAAGGAAAAAGAATATATTAACCATCCTCCTGTAAAAGAACCTAAATTATTTAACAGTTATGGTTGGCGATATGAATGTTGTGCTGTATTCCTTTGGGCACTTTCATTACTAGATTTAAAAGAACCTAATCAAATTTGTGAAGCTGTAGAATTAGGCAATATTATATGGAATCATGATTTTGAAAGTCTTTCAAATGCTGCAAAATTACGTTCCAAAGAAGAAATATTATCATTACAGGATTTAACATTACGTTATAACTGGGCTTGTGTAGATGCTCGTATTAATAATAAGACAATAGAAGCATTAGATTTTGGTGTGATTTATGAAAGACACTACGCATTAAATTGGTTGCTTACAGTAGATGGTATTTCTGACTGGGATACTGTTACCACAACAACATAAACACAAAAACTACTGTTAAAAATTTATTTTTTAACAGTAGTTTTTTTAATACATCAGCATTGCTAATAAATAGTATTACTTGATATAGAAATAAAACTTTTATCCTTTTCATTATTTTCTATAATATTTTATTGCAACATTTCCTACAATTTGTGTTGCAGTCCAATCAAATGCAAATCCAACAGGGGCTCCCACAAGAGGTACCATTTTTACAAAGCTTGTTAATGACTTTTCTCCAGCCTTGGTAATGATTTTCTGTCCCACCACTTTCCATATTTTAACCATAATTTCTCTTGTAATATATTTATTTACCATTTTTTTTGTAACATTTTTTGATACTTCTACACCAAATTGTTTCAACACCTCTTTTACAGAATCTCCTGCTAAAATCAAATACAAATCTGTTTTTAAGTCAGTGGTATCTTTTGTATGTCCATAAATATAAGCAATAGAAAAAGCCATTGATGCTTGAACCCTCCAAGAACATACTACATCAGCAGGAATTGCTATAGGTAATGTAATGATGCCTCCAAGCCCCGTAATAGCACCAATCAATCCACTTTTTATAGACTTGCGGGATAACACTTTTTTTGCTAATTCATCGCAAGTAATACCAGCATTTTGTTCATATAATTTATTAATATAATGTTCTATTGCTATAGAATCTGTAGATATTACATAATCCATAACCATTTCCAAAGCTTCTTGTAACTCTTTTTTATGCAATAACGATATTTTTTTCATACTATCATAATCCCTTTTTATAAAAACAAAAACCCCCCTATTATGGGGAGTTTTTATATTTATGTATTTCTTATTTCATAAAAGATTTTAAAACTTTACCAAGGCTTGCAATACCTTGTTCAATTTTGTCATCTGGCATACAAGAATAGTTCATTCTGAATGTATTTTCATGTCCACCATTAGGGAAGAATGAACCGCCTGGAACATAAGCAACTTTTTCTTCAATACATTTTACAGCAATTTCTCTTGCATTCATGTATTCAGGTAATACAACCCATGTAAATAATCCGCCATCTGGATGTGTATATTCTACACCTTCTGGGAATTCACGTTTCATAGCATTGAGCATAACGTCACGTCTGTGTTTATATACTTCTTTAATTTTTGCTACATGTTCATCTAAGTTATACATATCCATAAATTTATCAATTTCTAACTGAGAAACTGTAGAAGGTTGTAAGTCAGCACCTTGTTTTACAAAGTTATATTTTTCTAAAATTTTAGTGTCTGCACAAACCCAACCAAGACGATAACCAGGAGCTAATATTTTTGAGAATGTTCCCAAGAAAACAACAAGTCCTTTTGTGTCAAGAGATTTCAAAGATGGCATATTTTCATTTTCAAATCTCAATTCACCATATGGATTGTCTTCTATTGTAGGAATTTCATATTTGTTTATGATTTCCATGAATTTTTTTCTTCTTTCCAAAGGCCAAGTTCTACCTGTTGGATTTTGGAAGTCAGGAATAACATAAATCATTTTTACATTTTCTGTTGTCTGTATGATTTTTTCTAATTCTTCCATAATCATACCATTGTTATCTGTTGGAACTTCAATAAATTTAGGGCAGTTGATTTTAAATGCATTGATTGCACCTAAATAAGATGGGCTTTCCATTAATACAACATCGCCCTCGTTTAAGAAAACACGACCAGAAAAGTCAAGACCCTGCTGAGAACCATTTGTAATTAAAATGTTTTCAATTTTAGTATCAATATTATTTTTTGCTTTCATTCTATCAACAATTTTTTGTCTTAAAGAGTCAATACCATCTGTTGTAGAATATTGCATTGCTTCCTGTCCGCTTTCTTCCATAACAGCCATAGCTGCTGCTTTCATGCCTTCTACAGGAAACAATTCTTTTGCTGGCAAACCACCTGCGAAAGAAATAATATCTGGTTGTTGTGTCAATTTCAGCAATTCTCTGATTTCAGAACCTTTTAACTGTTCTACTCTTTTTGAAAATTGTATCATTTTTAAATTCCTCCTTTATTTTTCACTCATTATTTATATTATACAAGATACGATTTTTACAATTATATTTTATTTATACTTGTCTAAATCGTTCTTGATATAGGGGCATTAACTCTATATATTCATTTAACCACAAAAAGTACAGAAAGTCAAATTATTTTTGTGAATTTATAGTCAATTTTTATAATGTATTTTTTTATAAACAAAAATACTATTGTATGACTTAAACAATAATATGATATTTGTTCTGTATTTTTTATTTTGTTTTAGCCATTTTATATGATGATAAAACTTATAAATATTATACTTTTTTCTATGCTCTCTATAATTATGCAAATTTTACAACAAAAGAGTTTTTATTTATATTTTTTTAAAAAGTTTACTAATTTTAAATTTTTTGTTTATTTCCTATTGCATTTCAAAAACAATATAGTATAATAATATCTGTTTAGTAAAAATAATACATTTGTTTAGTATTTCTAAAAAAATAAAAATAACAAAGCAATACACTAAGGAGAACATTATGGATATTGGTCATAAAATCAAACAGCTTCGTATTCAAAATGGATTAACATTAGAAGAATTAGCTTCCAGAAGTGAATTGACAAAAGGGTTTTTATCTCAATTAGAACGAAATTTAACATCGCCTTCTATTACAACATTAGCTGATATTGTAGAAGCACTTGGAAGCAGTATGTCTGACTTCTTTAAAGAAGATACAGAAGAAAAAGTTGTATTTCAAAAAAAAGATTTTTTTGTAGACGAAAGAGAAAATTACACAGTAAACTGGATTGTGCCAAACACACAAAAAAATGCTATGGAACCTATATTAGTAGAATTACCACAATATGGAGCATCTTTTGAAGTTGCTCCTCATAGTGGAGAAGAATTTGGTTATGTAATAGAGGGCTGTATTTCACTAATTTGTGGTGAAAAATCATTTATAGTACATAAGGGAGAAACATTTTATTTAAATGGCAGAAATTTTCATCATATCAAAAATGAAAAAAAGACACTTGCAAAAGTACTTTGGATTTCTACACCACCATTGTTTTAGGAGGCTATTATGCGAAAATTAATACAATTTAAAAACATTGTAAAAGACTTTGATGGACAGTTAGTACTCAAAGGAATCAATTTAGATATCTATGAAAATGAATTTGTTACATTGCTTGGTCCTAGTGGTTGTGGCAAAACTACATTATTACGTATATTGGGCGGTTTTTTAAATCAAACGGAAGGTAGAGTGACATTTGACAATGAAGAAATTAGTAATGTTCCTCCTTATAAAAGAGAAATCAATACTGTATTTCAAAAATATGCTCTTTTTCCCCATATGAATGTATATGATAATATTGCTTTTGGACTAAAAATAAAAAAAGAGCCTAAAGACATTATTGAACAAAAAGTACAAAGAATGTTAAAACTTGTGAATTTAGAAGAATATGCCAAAAGGAATGTTACAGAACTTAGTGGAGGACAACAACAAAGAATCGCTATAGCTAGAGCATTAGTAAATGAACCTATGGTACTTCTTCTTGATGAACCTCTTGGTGCATTAGATTTAAAATTAAGAAAAGAAATGCAGCATGAATTAAAAAAAATACAGCAGGAAGTTGGTATCACATTTATTTATGTTACACATGACCAAGAAGAAGCACTTACTATGTCAGATAAAATTGTTGTTATGAAAGATGGTGAAATACAACAAATTGGTTCTCCTACCGATATTTATAACGAACCTGTAAATGAATTTGTAGCCAAATTTATAGGAGAAAGCAATATTATAGATGGTATTATGATAGATGATTATAGAGTCATGTTTGAAGATAAAATATTTGATTGTGTGGATTATGGTTTTGACAAAAATGAAAAAATAGATGTTGTCATTCGCCCAGAAGATTTGGACATTGTACCAAGAAAAGATGGTAAATTAAAGGGTATTGTTCGTTCTGTATTATTCAAAGGGGTACATTATGAAACCATTGTTGAAACAAAAGTGGGTACAAGCATCACTGTGCAAATGAAGGTATCTGATGAAAAGCCTGTTGTAAATATAGAAGCAAATGAAAAAATGAGTGCCAATGATTTTTATTTAGACGTTAGTGATATTGAAGAGTTGACAGAAGCTACTATTGTAGCACGTGCAAATGCACAAGCCTGGAATCCAGATACAGAAGAATTAATTTCTATACAAAAAATTACTTATGATATTAAACCAGAAAATGGAACATATCCTGTTACATTCTCTACTGCAGCAGGTACAAATGTAACAGTAAATATGATTGTAAAAGACGAAAACAGAGTTGTAAACAAAGAGTATCAAGAAGAAATATTTGCTGTAAACTTTTTTAAAACAGTAGACGAATTAAAAGAAAGCATTGCTTTAGAAACAGATTTAAAAACATGGGCAAATGCATCTGCATGGAGTTTAGAAGACGATACTGCTGTAGAAATTACAAGTATTCATTATGATTTTGACCCTGATAATATTGTTTCTGGAACATATACAGTTACATTTGCTACAGAAGGACATGAATATATGATTGATACAACAGACAAATATGAAGTTGGTGATGAAGTTGGACTGATGTTTCAACCTCAAGATATTCATATTATGAAAAAGGGGTGATATTGTAATGCGTCAATTTAAAAATATGGCATATCCTTATATGATATGGATTTCCATTATGATTGTTGTGCCAATGTTTATGATATTTATGTATGCTTTTACAAAACATGGTAATGATGTTGCAACATTTTGGTTTACATTCGATAACTTTATACGATTTTTTAGTGATGTTATATTCATTAATGTATTAAAACAATCTCTTTATATTGCTGTCATTACAACTATAATATGTATATTACTAGGATATCCTGTAGCATATATTATTGCAAACTCTAAAGAAAAAAATAAAGTTTTTTTAATACTTTTAATTACATTACCTACATGGATTAATATGCTTGTTAGAACATATGCTTGGATGGGTATTTTACAAGACAATGGCATATTAAATAATATATTATCATTATTTGGCTTACAAACAAAATTACTTCATACAGACTTTGCTGTTATATTAGGTATGGTTTATAACTTTATTCCTTTTATGATACTGCAAATTCATACTTCATTAACAAAAATGGATAAAAGTCTTATAGAAGCAGCAAGTGATTTAGGTGCAGATAAAATACAATGTTTTTTAAAAGTAATATTTCCACTTTCATTACCTGGTGTAATTAGTGGCATTACACTTGTATTTTTACCTGCAATGTCTAGTTTTTTTATACCAAAGCTTTTAGGTGGAGGACAATATGTTTTGATAGGAAATGTAATAGAATCTCAATTTTTAACAGCAGGCAACTGGAATTTTGGTAGTGCTATATCATTAATTATGGCAGTAATCATTATGATTTCCATGTATATCACAAAAAAAATTGAAGTCAAAAACAGTACAGGGAAAGGAGGCATAATACATTGAAACAATCAAAAAAAATAGGTAGTAAAATTTACATGACTCTTATTATGATATTTTTCTATCTACCTATAGTATATACCATTATATTTTCATTTAATTCTTCTCGTTCTCTTACAAAATTCGAGGGATTTTCATTACAATGGTATGAAAAAATGTTTCATGATTCTACAATGATGGAATCTATATTTTATACTATTATGATTGCATTGCTTGCTACATTAATTTCTACCATTGTAGGCACAATTACAGCAATCGGACTTTCTAAGTCTAATCGTATATTAAAAGGAATTGTGGAACAAATTAATGACTTACCTATTATGAATCCAGAAATTGTAACAGGTATAGGGCTTTTAATGTTTTTTAGTGCATTAGGCGTCAAAAAGGGATTTATGACATTATTACTAGCCCATATTATGTTTTGTATTCCCTATGTCATATTAAGCGTATCACCAAAATTACGCTCTTTAGATCCTAATTTAGCAGATGCTGCATTAGATTTAGGTGCGACACCTTGGCAGGCACTTATAAAAGTTATTGTACCACAAATTATGCCTGGTATTATATCAGGTGCTTTAATTGCTTTTACAATGTCATTTGACGATTTCATTATTTCTTATTTTGTAACAGGTAATGGTGTTAATAACATTTCTATATTAGTTTATACTATGTCAAAAAGAGTCAATCCTTCTATTAATGCCTTATCTAGTATTATTATTGTCATTATTACAGTTGTATTACTTTTTGTAAATATTATACCTATATTAAAAGAAAAAAAGGAGAGAAAAAATCATGAAACATAATATGAAAAGATTATTATCATTACTTACTGGCACAGCAATGTTATTTGCTTTTACAGCCTGCGGAAAAAGCAACACTTCTGTTGCAGAAGACCCTATTGAGAAATATGGTTCTGATACATTAAAGTTGTATAATTGGGGCGAATATATGGGAAATACGCTCATCAGTGACTTTGAAAAGCAATTCGGTGTAAATGTGATTGTAGAATATTTTGATTCTAATGAAATGATGTATACCAAAATACAAGCTGGAGATGCCTATGATATTTTAGTGCCTTCTGATTATATGATTGAAAGACTTTTAGCTAACAATGCCTTACAGCCCATTGATAAAGAAATAATTCCAAATATTTCTAATTTAGCAGAAGGTGTAAAGGCACTTCCTTATGACCCAGATAATACTTATTCTGTGCCTTATTTTTGGGGTACTGTAGGTATTGTTTATAATAAAAATAATGTAGATTTAGCAGATTTAGAACAACAAGGATATGCTATATTAAAAAATACAAAATACAAAGGTAAATTATATATGTATGATTCTGAAAGAGATTCTTTTATGGTAGCATTAAAATCACTTGGCTATTCTATGAATACAGATAATGAACAAGAAATTGAACAAGCATACAAATGGCTAAAAGAATTAAATGACACTATGGAACCTGTATATGTTACAGATGAAGTAATTGATGGTATGATGAATGGTAACAAAGATTTAGCTGTTGTATATAGTGGTGATGCTGTAACAATATTAAATGAAAATGAAGATATGGCATTCTATCTACCTAAAGAGGGTACAAATATATGGAGTGACGCTATGGTAATACCAACAAATGCAGAAAATCCCAAATTAGCAAATGAATTTATAAACTACGTTTTAACATATGATGCTTCCTACGGCAATTCTGAAGCAGTAGGCTATACTTCTTCCAATAAAGAAGTTATGGATAATATCAGTGGAGAAGGTGGATTATATGAATCCAATCCAGCTTATTTACCACGTATAGGATATGAAAAAGATGAAGTATTTAAAGATAATATTGTTTTAAAAGAAAAATTATCAGAACTTTGGATTAAGGTAAAGGCATCACAATAATATAAAAAATATTATTTAAATTTATAAATAATAGATAACATTGTTAAATAAAACTTTTATAGCTTTATAAGACTACAATTTATTATGAGTGTATAAAAAATAGTATGAACTATTCTAGTTCTACTCAATAAAGTGAAGGAGACTACCATGGTTCTATTAATAGCTGGCGCATCACATACAGGAAAAACTGCATTAGCTCAAAAACTACTTGAGAAATATAAATATCCCTATATTTCAATCGACCATTTAAAAATGGGGTTGATTCGTAGTAAAAATACATTACTTACCCCACTAAGTAATGATAAAGAATTGACAGACTATTTATGGCCTATTATTAAAGAAATTATAAAAACAGTGATTGAAAATAATCAAAATATTATAATTGAAGGCTCTTATATTTCTTTTGATTGGTCAAAAAGTTTTGAAAAAAGTTATATTCAACATATACACTATTGTTGCTTGGTTATGAGTGAATCATATATAAAAAATCATTATAATGATATCAAAAAATATGCCAATATAATAGAGCAACGTCTTGATGATTCGTATTACACAATGGAAACTTTAATTTACGATAATATAAAAACATTAAAACTGTGCCAGTTATATAATGTAAATTATTTATTGATTGATGACAATTATTGTATAAATATAGATTTTTAGCCTTTTATAGCATGTATATTGATAAATCATTTAAAAAATTAGTTACCAACTAACGTTTACATTATATTAAAAAAATAAACAAATACCCTTGCTTTTTTTGCTAAGGGTATTTGTTTTTAATAACTGTAAATATAGTACTTTAAGAAGCTTGACTTAAAAACTTTTTTAGCAAATCAGTAGTAAATGTTATTTTAAAATTAGCCTTTTAAAGTACTTCTTATTTTCACACAATAATATTGTAAATATAATTGATATTTTATACCAACATATCAACAATATGAGAAGATGGTGGATTTGCTGCCTGCATACCCTCCAAAAGCTGTGCCATTTGTGCCTCTGCTGTATCCATAGCATTTTTTGTCATTGCAAGCCCAGCCTGCATTTGCACATTTGCTAAACTCATACTTACACTCATTGCTGCTACATCCATAAAATCAACCTCCTTATTTACAAAATATATATTTCTATATATTCTATATCGGAATAAAGCAAAATAAATTAACATAACAAACAAATATTTATTGTCATTTTTGCATTATCATATTAATAAATGCATTCATTTGTGGTGTAACATATTTATTTTTATGATAAATAATTTGTTTCCACATTACAACATTCCAATTTTTCACATTGATGATATCTATTTTTTGACACTTTATTTCTTTTATAGTAGCTATTTTAGGTAAAAATGAAATTCCTTGCCCCTTTTTTAATAACTCTACAATAATCCTAGTATCCCCTATTTCCAAAAAAGGTTTGAAATCAATAGCATTTTTCTCTACATATTCGTCCAATTCTTTTCTGTAACTAATCCCCTTTTCTGTCAAAATAAAAGGTTGTTTTAATATTTCTTGTATAGAAACAGTATCCTTTTTTGTTAATATATGCTCAGAAGAAGCAAAAAACAAAATTTCTTCTTTTTCCATATAGGGCTTTATCCATTCCTTATGGTAAAGTGGTCTGTCAATTACAAAAATAAAATCCACTTCATTATGTACCATCATTTCAATTAGTATATCTACATAATTTGTTTTTATAATCAACTCCACATCTGGATATTTTTTATGAAATTCTGATAATATTTCTGGCATTGCAGAACAAAGTAACGATTCTATTACACCAATACAAATTTTGCCTTTAATACGATTTTGTTCTGTAGCAGTATATGTTATTTTTTCTGTTAAATTTCTAATTTCCTTTGCATAATGGAATACTTTCCATCCCTTTTCTGTTACAGATATTTGTTTTCCTATTCTTTCAAATAATTTTATATTTAATTCTTGCTCTAATTGTTGTATTTGTACTGTAACAGTAGATTGGGAATATCCCAGCTGTTCTGCTGCTCTTGTAAAATTTTGCAATTCTACTACTTTCAAAAATGTTATTAAGTTTCTAATTTCCATAAAATACTCCTTACAACATAAAATTTTATACTAAGTATAGCATAGTATCATTAAAAATAATAATGTATTTTATTAAAACTATGAATTTTACAAATAGTTATAAATCATATATTATTAAAAATAATGAAAAATCATTTTAATTATCAAACTATTATTTTTAGAAAGGGCGAAATATTATGACAACAAAAACAAAAGTAAATATGTTAGGGGCTTTAACAGTACTATTTTGGGCAATGGCTTTTCCATTTTCTAAAATTGCAATTGCTCATTTTCATACTAATAGTCTTGCTATATTAAGATGTGGTATTGCTTCTATATTTTTATGTACATTAGGAATATATAAAAAAATTCCACTTCCTAAAAAACAAGATATACCAAAATTTTTTATTTCTGGTTTATTTGGTTTCTTTTTATATCTTGTTTTTTTTAATATAGGACTACAATCTCTTACTTCTGCTACATCTAGTATTATTATTGCAACAACACCCATTATGACATCCATTGTTTGTACATTTTTATATCAAGAAAAAATCAAATGGCTTGGCTGGTTTGCTACCGCTGTTGAATTTATAGGAATTATTATTTTATCATTGTGGGATGGAACATTATCATTTAATTTTGGTATTGTATGGACGTTACTATCTGCTATTGTATTTTGTATTTATAATCTTTACCAAAGAAAACTTGTTGCATTAGGATACCATTCTTTTGAAATTGTAACATATAGTATGATTTGTGGTGCAATATTGTTTTTATTCTTTTTGCCAAATGCTGTAACAGAATTAGCAACTGCTTCTTCATTTCAAATATTAGTGGTACTTTCATTAGGTATTTTCTCAAGTGGTGTTGCATACATATTATGGGGAAAAGCATTATCTATAGCAGAAAAAACAAGCGATGTTACTAATTTTATGTTTGTGACACCTCTCTTATCTACAATATTAGGATTTCTATTTTTAAAAGAAATTCCTTCTATGGGTACATTTATAGGAGGAGCAATGATATTGATAGGATTGGTATTATTTCAATTTGGAAAATAAAAAAAATAACCTCAAAAAATATTTTTTATTTTTCTGAGGTTATTTTTTAGCATAACATATTTTCGTATCGTTATGTAATTATTGATTCCTATTTCTAATATGAGCATTAAAATAATAAATTAAAATACTCAATACAATAATGGTTAATATTACCACTACAAATGTGCGAGAATCTTTAAAAGATATAAATATAGCTAAAAGTCCACAAAGTAAACTAATAATATATAATATCAATACCGCTTGACGTTGCGAAAAGCCTCTGTCAATCAGTCTATGATGTAAATGTCCTCTATCTGCTTTCATAATAGGTTGGTGCTTTGCCATACGCCTAAGCATAGCAAATAATGTATCAAATATAGGTAATCCTAAACAAAGCATACTAACAATTAAAGCCAATATAGCATAACCTTTAAATACACCTAATATACTTGTTACAGCAAGCACAAATCCTAAAAATGTAGAACCAGTATCACCCATAAATATTTCAGCAGGATTAAAGTTTCTAGGCAAAAAACCAAGACAAGCACCTGCTAATGATGCTGTTAACATAACTGCTGTTGTACTTCCTGTCATAATACAAAGTATCATTAAACAAAGTGCTGCAATAGAAGATACTCCTGCGGCTAAGCCATCTAAACCATCAATTAGATTTACCGCATTTGTAACTCCTACAATCCATATTAATGTAATTGGTACACTAAACGTTTGTAAATAAGTGGTAACAGGCCACATTACAACATTAATACGTGTACCTGAATAAATAACAATTAATGCCGCAACAATCTGGACGCAGAATTTTAATTTTGCCCTTAAATTTTTAACATCATCTATCATACCAAGCACAACAATAATACTTGCCCCCACGACAAAACCTGCAAATTGTTTAACATTCATTTCAGGATTAAAGCGATACAATACAAGCACTGTTATCATAAAACCCATTACAATAGCAATACCACCCATACGAGGCATAGGCTTTTTATGCATACCTCTATCTTTTGGTACATCAATCGCACCCAATTTTACAGAAACCTTTTTCGCTAAAGGTGTTGTTACTAATGTAATAGCAAAAGCACTAGCAAAAGCCGCAATATATAAAAGCCAATTATAATCCAATATTATCCTCTCCTCAGATACAGACAAGCACATTATTTTGTGCCAAAAATTCTGTCTCCTGCATCTCCAAGCCCTGGCACAATATAGCCATGGTCGTTTAACATATTATCATATGCTGCTGTATAAATATCTACATCTGGGTGCATATTTTGTACTCTTTTTACTCCTTGAGGTGCACTCAACACACAAAGAAGATTAATTTTTTTCGCACCTTTATCTTTTAAAAATCCAATTGCTGCCTCTGCTGTTCCTCCAGTAGCAAGCATAGGGTCTGTTAAAAATACTGTTCTTTCTTCTATATCAGAAGGTAGTTTACAGTAATATTCTACTGGCTGTAATGTTTCTGGGTCACGATATAAGCCAATATGCCCTACTTTTGCAGTAGGCATTAATGCTAAAAGCCCCTCTGTCATACCAATACCTGCTCTTAATATTGGCACAATTGCCAATTTTGTATCAATCATTTTACAGTCTGCTGTAGTAATGGGTGTTTCTATTTTGACATCAACTAAAGGCAATTCTCTTGTTGCTTCATAAGAAAGAAGCATTGCCACTTCTTCTACTAATTCTCTGAACTCCTTTGAACCAGTGTCACGATTACGGAGCATTGCAATTTTATGCTGTATTAACGGATGTTCTGATATAAATAATTTCCCCATAATATACTTCCTTTCTGCTTACTCCTCTATTTGTGATATCCTTCTAATATGACGTTGGTCATTTGAAAAAGGTGTTTCCAAAAATACTTTTACAATTTCCAATGCAAGTCCAACACCAACTACTCTTGCACCCAAAGCCAAAACATTTGCATCATTATGCTCTCTTGTTGCTTTTGCAGAAAAACAATCTCCACATAATGCTGCACGAATGCCCTTTATTTTATTTGCTGTAATAGAAACACCAATACCTGTACCACATATTAATATTCCCTTTTCACATTCTCCATTCATTATTGCATGAGCGACTCTTTTAGCATATATTGGATAATCACATGAATCTTCCGAATCTGTTCCAAAATTTTTATAATCAATATTTTGTTTTTCTAAATAGTCAATGACTTCTTGCATTAAAGCATATCCACCATGGTCACAGCCTAATGCTATCATAATAATTCCTCCTTTCATTATATATTTATATCACTTATTTCATCATTATTTATACATTTATTATTTTGTAACCAGCCGCTTTTTGTAAGCGATTCATAATAGCAAGTCCTTCTCCTTTTTCTGGTACAGTCTCAGAATAAACTACATCAACACCTAAGAAATCAAATTTTCTCAAATGTTTAAACAAATTCGAGCCAATTTCTTCTAAATTTTCTCTGTTTCCTAGTGAAAGTACAATACAACCACAATCATAATATTGTTTTGTCTGGTCTGTTGCTAATATTCCTACTTTTTTCGATAGTTGTAATTCTTTTTTTGCAAACTGCTTTATATTTTGTTGAACAATATTCAAATCATTCCCTTGCACCAATATTACATCTGCTTTAGGAGAATAATGTGTATATTTCATACCTGGTGCTTTAGGCACTAAACTTTGATTTGGTTTTGTTAAAACCGTTGGGTCAATTTCTATTTTCCCTATTATATTTTCTATCATTTCCTTTGTAATTGCTCCAGGACGCAAAAGTATAGGAATTTCTTCAGAAACATCTATAATAGTGGATTCTAGCCCAACCTTTGCATTGCCGCCATCTATAATCATATCAATTTTTCCATCTAAATCAAATATAACATGAGATGCTTTTGTCGGACTTGGCTTCCCTGATGAGTTTGCACTAGGTGCAGCAATAGGCAAACCTGATGTTTTAATAATTGCTTGTGCCACTGTATGAGAAGGAAAACGTACCGCCACAGTAGAAAAACCACCTGTAATCTCATATGGTACACAATCCTTTTTTTGAAAAATCATTGTTAAAGGACCAGGCCAAAAAGCATTTATTAATTTTTCTGCTTTTGGAGGTACTTCTTTTACAATAGTATATAAATCTTTTTTCTCTGCAATATGAAGTATTAAAGGGTTGTCCGAAGGACGCCCCTTCGCTTCATATATTTTTTTACAAGCATATGCATCTAAACCATTTGCACCTAATCCATACACTGTTTCTGTAGGAAATGCAACCAAACCACCACTTTTCAAAATATCTGCTGCTTGCTTTATCCATTTTTTTTCTGGTTCTTTACTATCTACTGTTGCCAGTATTGTTTTCATAATTATAAATTCGCCCCACAGCATTTTTTATATTTTTTTCCACTTCCACAAGGACAAGGGTCATTTCTACCTATTTTTTTATCTTTTACAATTGTACGAGATTTTTTCTGTTCTTTTGTAAAATTCTTTCTTTCTTCTTCTGTGTAAATATTATTCCATTGTGGAAGTTGATATAAATGCTCTGCTTTATATTCTACCATTTTTTTATATAATTTTTCAAAATCAATTTCCAATCTTACAGAGCTGTTTTCTTCTAACTCATTCATGTCATATGGTTTTGGCAATACTTCATTAATACCATCTATAAAAGCAACTATTTCTTCTGATGTTACACCAAAACGCAATGCAAGCTCAGAAACAGCACCTTCCAATATACTCACTTTTTCTCCTAAAATATATTCATATATTTTTTGTTCTTTCGGTAAAAATTCATCCCAAACTGCTTCCATACTTTTACCATCTTTACTAAATGCTTTGTTCATCCAATTTTCATATAATGTCATGATTAGCCACTCCTTAATTATCATTATCAATTTTTAAATTAAAACATACTAATAGAAATAATAATATATATTCCCCTTCAATGCAACAAAAAAATAATAAATGTTATTTAAAAGCCGACTGAAATTACTGGAAAAATATATTTTCATATAGTATATCATTTTGTATTTATTATACATAGTTCAAATTTTTATACAAAAATTTGTATAAATAACATTATTGTAAAAACTTTGTTTTTTATTATAAAATTAATATATACTAAATACAATATAATTTCTGTTTAAAAATTTTTGTGAAATTTTTCTAAGCTATAATTTCAAAAGCTCTCTAAAAAATAAAATCTCCTGTTTTGACAGGAGATTTTATTTTTTATCCAATTTTTTGTTTTAGTTCTGTTTGTATTGCTTGTTGTTGCTTTACAATCATCACTTCTATAGCTTTTGGTAATGCATTAATAATTTTTTGAAATTGTGTTTCTTTTTGTACTTTATTAGTTTGCCTTTTCTCCATTTTGGGTAGTTCTCCCATAATTACTTTTGTAATGCCTTCCTCTTTTGCAAATTGAGCAATACATTTTGGTACATCTTCATCACATAATACATGAACAATACCACCACATCTATCGCCATAAGATAATAATTTTGTTAATAATTTTAATGTTTCTCCATTTTGAAAAATACTATCACCCTTTTGCACATGAAGTATATGCAAAGAACTATTATATTGTTTTGCTATCTCCGCCCCATAATCAATCAATCTTTGAGAACTACTTTGTGCTGTAATACATACTGCAATTTTTTCTTCTTTCATAGTAAATCGTTACCTCCTTATCAATACTGTTGCATTACAGACGATATACCTTTAGTGCCATATCAATAATATATTTTGTATTTTCTCTTCAAAAACAAATATTTATTAATATTTTTTTGTAAAAATACAATAATAAATATTTTTTTAAAGACACATGTATTTGAGTTATATACAATAAATATTTTTTATCTTATTAATATCATATCATAATTTTATAAAAAAACAACAAAATTTTTATCAATTTTTTCTCATTTTTTTTGCACATTTTTACCAATAAATAATTTTATTGCACAAAAATAACAAGAAAATGCATTTTCTTGTTATTTTTGTCATATTTAATTGACATACAAATATTTTTTTATATTTATTAAAATATATTCATAATTAAAAAAAGTATTTATAGCATTATTTTTCACTATAATTTACACACGCTTGCACAAAATCATGAAATAGAGGTTGACATCTATTTGGACGTGACTTAAATTCTGGATGGAACTGTACCCCTACAAACCAATCATTTTCAGGTACTTCTACAATTTCTACTAACCTATCATCAGGAGAAAGTCCCACAATTTGTAATCCTGCTTCAATAAACTGTTTTCTATATTCATTATTAAATTCATATCTGTGTCTATGACGTTCATATATCAGCTCTGTATCATACGCTTTATAAGAACAAGAATCCTTTACCAATTTACAAGGATATGCCCCTAAACGCATTGTGCCTCCTAAATTGTCAATATCTTTTTGCTCTGGCATCAAATCAATTACTGGATGTTCTGTTTCTTTTACTTCTGCTGTAAAGGCATCTTTCCACCCTAATACATTTCTTGCATATTCAATCACTGCACATTGCATACCTAGGCAAATTCCAAAAAATGGAACATTATTTTCACGAGCATATTGTATCGCTTTAATTTTTCCCTCTAGTCCTCTATCTCCAAAACCTCCTGGAACTAGTACACCATGACATTTTTCTAATCTAGATGCTATATTTGCTTCTGACAAGTACTCTGCATTCACCCAATCTATTTCAACATCTGCTCCTGTTGCAATACCGCCATGATGTAATGATTCTACAATAGACAGATACGCATCATGTAATTCTACATATTTCCCTACCAAAGCAATACGTATTTTTTTATCCATATTTCTTTCTTTTTCCAGCATAGAAAGCCATTCTGCCATATCTGGCTCTTTGTCTTCAATACCTAATTTTTTGCAGGCAACTTTCGCAATGCCTTCCTCTTCCAACATAATAGGTACTTCATAAAGGCTTTCTGCATCCATGTTTTGTATAATGCAATCCTCATCTACATTACAAAATAATGCTAATTTATCTTTCATATCCTGGCTGATTTCATGTTCTGTACGACATACAATCATATCAGGCTGTATACCTATAGAAAGTAATTCTTTTACAGAGTGTTGTGTTGGCTTTGTTTTCATTTCTCCGCTTTTTGAAAGATATGGTATTAGTGTTACATGTATGTATAAACAATTTTCTTTTCCTACTTCTCTTGCAACTTGTCTAATTGCTTCTAAAAAAGGTGTACTTTCAATATCTCCTACTGTTCCTCCAATTTCTGTAATAACTATATCTGATTGTGATGCTTTACCTGCACGATATACTCTGCTTTTAATTTCATTTGTAATATGTGGTATCACTTGCACAGTTGCTCCCAAATATTCTCCTTTTCTTTCTTTGTTTAATACAGACCAATATACTTTTCCTGTAGTAATATTGCTATTAATACTTAAATTTTCATCAATAAACCTTTCGTAATGTCCTAAATCTAAATCTGTTTCTGCACCATCTTCTGTAACAAAAACCTCTCCATGCTGATAAGGACTCATTGTTCCAGGGTCTAAATTGATATAAGGGTCAAATTTTTGTATTGTAACTTTATATCCTCTCGCTTTTAATAATCGTCCTAAAGAAGCGGCTGTAATACCTTTTCCTAAACCAGAAACAACACCGCCTGTTACAAAAATATATTTTATAGCCATTTTTTTCACTGTCATTATAAAACAATTATAATAACTTTCTCCTTTCTTATTTTATCACTTTATTGTATCAGCATCATTTTATCAGACATTAATGCTACTTTTATATCATACGAAAAATTTTATTAATACTATTTATATACCATACAAATTCTTCATAAACAGCAAAGCATATTTTGTCTGTTATTTCAGTAAATTTGTTTTACAAATTTACTATACTTTTTAATTTTTAAATTTACTTAAATATGCTATAAAATGCCTCTATTAGCAATTTATTTCATTCTTACTACAAAAATACACATTATTCTTATCATACCATATTCAATATAGAAAAGGAATACTAATTTATTGTAATTTTATGGTAAAATATAACGAGTATTTTTATTAAAATACTATTATTAAAATCCATTTAATAGTAAAAGCCTACTTTTACATTAAAACTATTGACAATAACATTTATGCAATATACTATAAATACAGTAAGAAACGTGGTATGTTATGATATATGGAGGAGATTTTTTATGGAAGAAAAAGCAAATATGACAAAAGAGGAACGTATTACAGAAGCTGGAAATATCGCTGGAGAATATTTTAAACAAGGTTTAAACTGCTCAGAATGTGTTCTTCAAAGTTTTTTAGATACACAAAATGTTAATTTCCCTAAAGAAGTTATTTCATTAGCTTCTGGATTTGGTGGTGGTATGGGACAAACTAGAAATACTTGTGGAGCAATTACAGGAGCAATATTGGCACTTAGTACATTGAAAGGCAGAAATCCTTTTGAAAAAGAAACACCAAAAGAAAGAATACAGCAAATACAACAAGTTTATGTACCATTTGGAGACATGGTACGTGAAATTGAACAACAATATGGTACACTAATTTGTAAAGAACTTTCTGCACCTCATGGAGATTTTGCTGGAAAAGCTAGAAAGCAAAATTGCAAACAAATTATTTCTTACTGCGCTGAACTTGTTGCAAAATATGCAGAAGAAAATCAAAGTCATGAATAACAATATACAAAACCGACAAAATACTATCATTTTTGTCGGTTTTATGTTTATATTACTTTTCTATATCCATATCAATTAATATTATGAAATATATTACATTTCCATAAAAATAATTGACTTTTTACTTATAACATTTTATAATAAGTACAAATATAAAATTCTTCAGGGCAGGGTGTAATTCCCGACCGGTGGTAACAGTCCACGAGCGAATTTAATTTGCTGACATGGTGCAATTCCATGACCGACAGTGAGTATAACAAATGTTATAAAGTCTGGATGGGAGAAGAATAAATGACAGCACTTATTTGTATTGATAAAATACATTTTTTGCTATCTTTTATTTTGCTTGATGACAGTCTGAAGATTTCAGGCTGTTTTTTTATTTCTTTATATATAAAAAACAGTTTACTTTATGCAGTTTTACAGCTCATCTCTGCAAATAAAATCTTATATAGTACTATTACTGTATGACAACAAATGGAGGAAATTTTATTATGGAAAACATTAAATCAATTTTTTCAGGAACAAATGAATCACAGCAAAAAATAAAACAAAAAATGTCTACAAGACAAATGGTAGGTATGGCTATGCTTGCTGCAATTTCTATTGTGTTTGTATCCGTCATACATTTTCCTTTGTTTCCAGCAGCAGCATTTTTAGAATATGACCCTGCTGATATTCCTATATTAATTGGTACATTTACCTATGGTCCTATTGCAGGATTTATATTAACAATCGTTGTTTCATTAATACAAGGTACTACTGTTAGTGCTAGTAGTGGTCCAATAGGTATTATTATGCATATTGTAGCAACAGGAAGTTGTACATTGATATCTGGTAGTATTTACCAAAAAACAAAAACAAAAAAAGGTGCTGCAATTTCTTTAGTAATAGGTGTAATTACAATGACATTAGCTATGGTACTTATGAATTTGATATTAACACCATTATTTATGGGAGCGCCTATACAGGCGGTTATGGGAATGTTAGTACCAGTCATTATACCTTTTAATTTGTTAAAATATTCTATTAACTGCTTGATTACATTTTTATTATATAAATCTATTTCTTATATATTAAAAGGTGTTTCAAGACACTAATTTTGGCAAGTATTCACATATTTTTATTGATGTCTGATAAAACGGTGATAGATGTTCATTCTATCACCTTTTTTTAATATCAATATACCATATTTTACAACAATTTTATGAAAAAACAAATTTACTTGATAATTTATACAGAAAAGTAGTTTTTTATTGTCATTACCTTTGTTTGTGAATATAATAGTATTGATGAATTAAAAAATATAGACTAAAAACAAAATAAAAAGCATATATTTTTGAAAAGAAAATATTTTTTCTGCTTAATTTTAATAATAATATACTTTTCTATAATAGTATTCTAAAACAAAAATTGACGCAAGTTGCAGCGTAGCATAACAAAATATGCAAAAAATAGTAAAGGAGAAAGTTACTGTAAAATAAGCAACACTATAATGAAATAAAGCATTTATAAATAGATTTTATTTCTTTATTTATAAGTTTGCAGTAGCGATAATATATGAATAAAAAAAATGTTGTTGTAATATTCGGTGGTCAGTCTACAGAACATGAAGTTTCTCTTAATTCTGCCTCTATGATAATTTCAAATATGAATGAAGAAAAATATTATATTATACCAATAGGCATTACAAGAGAAGGACAATGGCTAATATATGATGGTCCTGTAGAACATATTAAAACAGGAGAATGGGAAAAATATGGAACTCCAGCAATTATTAGCCCTGACGCCACACAAAAAAGCATATTAAAAATAATAGGTGAGAAAATCAAAAAAATTCCAGTAGATGTTATATTTCCTGTACTACATGGCAAATGGGGAGAAGATGGTACAATACAAGGTCTTTTTGAAATGGCACAAATTCCTTATGTGGGAGATGGTGTATTATCCTCTTGTATTTCTATGGACAAAGTTTTCACAAAAATGGTAGCAAAAACTGCAAATATTGAACAAGCAAAATATTTGTGGTTTTATACTTATGAATTAGAGCATTGTGAAAATCTACTAAATCAAATTGAAAAAGAATTACAATATCCTTGTTTTATTAAACCTGCAAATACAGGTTCTTCTGTAGGAATTACAAAAGCACATGACAGAGAAGAATTAAAAAGAGCACTCTATTATGCTGCAAAATTTGATACAAAAGTCATTGCAGAAGAATTTATAGATGGCAGAGAAATAGAATGTTCTGTTTTAGGAAATGAAAATCCAATTGCTAGTGGTGTAGGTGAAATATTTTCTGCTTCAGAATTTTATGATTATGATGCAAAATATAACAATGCAGAATCTAAAACAGTTGTTCCTGCAGAATTAGAAAAAGAAATTACTGATAAAATTAGAGAAATTGCAATCAAAATATTTAAAGCAGTAGAAGGCACAGGGCTTGCAAGAGTGGATTTTTTAATACAAAAAAATACAAATCGTATTATATTTAATGAATTAAATACAATGCCAGGATTTACTTCTATTAGTATGTATCCTATGCTTTGGGAATCAGAAGGCAAATCAAAAGAATTACTGATTGATGAATTGATTGCACTTGCCTTTTCAAAACAACAGTGCAAATGATAATCAGGAGGAGAAAAACGATGGATAAAAGACCAATTGGTATATTTGATTCTGGTGTAGGAGGTTTAACAGTAGTAAAACAAATTATAAAAACATTGCCCCATGAAAATATTATTTATTTTGGTGATACAGCAAGAGTTCCTTATGGTACAAAATCAAAAAAAACTGTTACAAAATTTTCTAAACAAATTGTACGATTTTTATTAACCAAAAATGTAAAAGCTGTTATTATTGCTTGCAATACAGCAAGTTCAAACAGCTTACAAGAATTAAGACAAACATTTGATATTCCTATATTTGGCGTAATTGTTCCAGGTGTAGAAGAGGCACTTCGTTCTACAAAAAATAAAAAAGTGGGTATTATTGGTACAAGCAGCACAATTAGAAGTAAAGCATATGAAACACTGATTGCAGCGTCAGACAATAGCATAAAAGTATATGCAAAGCCTTGTCCACTTTTTGTATCTCTTGTAGAAGAAGGCTGGACAGAAAATACTGTTGCAAAATTAACAGCACAAAATTACTTACAGGAATTAGTAGAAAAAGGAATAGATTCTCTTGTATTAGGCTGTACACATTATCCTCTTTTAAAAAGATGTATAGGCGAAACAGTAGGCAGTAGCATTAAATTAGTTGACCCTGCAAAATCTACAGCAACTATGGTAAAATCATTTTTAGCAGAACACAAATTATTACAGCAGGGAGAAAACATATCAGAAAGATATTTTTATATTAGTGATGATACAGATACTTTTAGTAATATGTGTAAAAAAGCATTAAAAAAGGAATATATACCTGAAATAATTGATATTGAATCTTATTAATATAAAAAATCATTTACTATTATAATATAATTTATAATGTCAAATTTTGGTGTAAATTAAATAAAAATGAATATTTTTTTAAAAAATTTACTAATAGTAACAAACTACATAAAAAAAGAATTTTTTAACAATTAGAAGCTATTATTGATTATAATATAGCTTCTTTTTTAGAAAGTATATATATAAAATATACAAGCATTCCTAATAAAAAATGAAAATATAATAAATATTAAACAAGAAATATTAAAAATAAATGAGAAATGAATTTGTTCATATTTTATTCATAATTCTGTTATATAATTGTAAAAGTAATTCATTTTTGTTTGGAGGGAATTATTGTTGAAAAAACTTTTTATAGGTATTCTGTCTAGTATGCTTGCGTTTTCTTTGTTTGTTACGCCAATGCAGGTAAATGCTGCAACAAAAACATTACAACAATTACAAACAGAGCGTGCTAATTTGCAGAAAAAAACAGAGGAAGCAAAAAAGAATTTAGAAGAAGCAAAAAAGAAAAAACAATCTGTAGAACAAGAAGTTGCTGCGTTAGACCAAACATTAAATGCTGCAAATGAACAATTAGAAAAAGTAGAGGCAGATTTAGCAGAAGTACAAAAACGTTTGGAAGAATCAAAAAAAATGTTAGCACAAGCTACAGAAAATAAAGAAAATCAAATGACTGTATTTGGTCAACGTGTAAAGTACATACATGAAAATGGCAACACTGGTTATTTAGATGTTATATTAGAAGCAAAAGGATTAAACGACCTTTTAATGCGTATGCAACATGTAGAAGAAATTATGGACTATGATAATAATCTTTTAAATGAATTAAAAGATACCGAAAAAGTAATTCGTGAGAAAAAAGAAGAAGTGGAACAGGAAGAAAAAGAAACAGAACAATTAGTACAAGAACAAAAAACAACATTAGCAAGTTTAGAAAGCTTAAAAGAAGAAAAAATGGCTACTGTAAAAGCCTATGCACAAGATGAAGCAAAATATGACCAATTAGTCAAAAGCAATGAAGCAGCCAGTCAAGAAGTAGCTAGGTTAATAGCATCAGCAACTTCTGCATCAAGTGGCAATGATACAGTTGTATATACAGGAGGCAAATTAAATTGGCCTGTACCTGCAAGAGCAGCATCTAGTTCCAGTTTAAGCAGCGGTTTTGTAAATAGAAAACGTCCTATAGGTAGTGGCTGGGAAAAACATACAGGCTATGATATTCCAGCACCATATGGCTCTAATATTGTTGCCGCAGAAGGTGGTACTGTTATTACAGCAGGTTGGGTAAATGGTTATGGAAATACAGTTATGATTAATCATGGTGGTGGTATTGTAACGTTATATGGACACAATTCCAGTTTAACTGTTTCAAAAGGACAAAAAGTATCTAGAGGACAAGTTATTGCGAAATGTGGCAGTACAGGAAATTCAACAGGAAACCATTGTCATTTTGAGGTACGTCTAAATGGTTCTGCTGTAAATCCTGAACCCTATTTAGGTGTTGCAAATATTTCAAGATAATATCTAATCATAAAAATCATTTGTTTTAAAAAATTTTTATAATTGAGAAAAATACCCTCACCTTTTTGGTGAGGGTATTTTTGATATCGTTATAATAAAAACATACTATTGTAAAACAGTAAAATATCATATATTTGCAACAAATTTGTAAAAGAAAATTAAAAATAGTTTTGATTATTGAAATAATTCGGTAGAATAATATCTGTCAGCAGAATCTGGCAAAAGTATAACAATAACTTTATCCTTATTTTGTTCTTGTTTTGCTAATGTAATACCTGCATAAAGTGCTGCACCCGAAGATATTCCTACTAATATTCCTTCTGTTTTTGCTAATTTTTTTGCAGATTCAAAAGCATCATTACTTTCCACTGCAAATACACTATCATATATAGATGTATTCAATACTTTTGGCACAAATCCTGCGCCAATGCCTTGTATAGCATGAGTACCATTTTTAGACTGTGAAAGTACAGGAGAATCTGCAGGCTCTACCGCAACAATATGAATATCATCTTTTTTAGATTTCAAATATTCACCTGTTCCAGTTAATGTACCACCTGTTCCTACCCCTGCAATAAAATAATCTACATTTCCATCTGTATCATTCCATATTTCAACACCAGTTGTTTTTTTGTGTATTTCTGCATTTGCAGCATTATCAAATTGTGCTGGTATAAAACTGTTCTCAATTTCTTTTGCTAATTCTTCTGCTTTTTCAATTGCTCCTGACATACCTTTTTTACCATCTGTCAATACCAATTCTGCGCCATATGCTTTTAGTATATTTCTTCTTTCTATACTCATTGTTTCAGGCATAGTTAATATTACACGATAACCTTTTATAACAGCAATAGAAGCTAATCCAATGCCTGTATTACCACTTGTTGGCTCTATAATAACAGAGCCTTTTTTTAACAAACCTTTTTTTTCAGCATCTTCTATCATACCTTTTGCTGCTCTATCTTTTACACTACCTGTAGGATTCAAATATTCCAATTTTAAAAGCAATTTACCTTTTAATTGTAATTCTTTTTCCAAACGTACTGGCTCCAATAAAGGTGTATTTCCTATCATTTCTAATATACTATTATAAATAGATGCCATTTTAATCCCTTCTTTCTATTCTATAAAATACTTTATGAAATAATCAAATAAAATAACTCCTATTATTTTAATAGGATTTTCTTTGTAATCATATGCCTTATTTTAGCATTTGTCAATATATTTTACTAATTTTTAACAGTAAATCATAATAAAAAGCTTAATTTTTAATAATATAATCCGATATAACTATTATAGAAGAAACGATTTAATTAGCAAAGGAAGGGGATAGAATATGAATATTATGAATGTAAATGCAAGTGTATATGCATCTTCTACTGTTGTTCAGCAAAATAGTACAACTGTAAAAGAAAACGGTAAGGAAACAACAACATCATCTACTCAAATAAAACAAGATACATTTTTTGCTTCTGCTTCTGTATCTTCACAAAATACCTCTACTGATAATACACAAAATATTACTTATGAAAAACCTAAAAAATTATCAGCAGAGCAATTAAAAGCACTTTCTGACCAAAGAATTGCTTCTTTTAAAAATATGGTTTCAAATATGCTTGGAAAGCAAGTAAAAACATTAAATAAAGCATTATTTGAAGGTATTACTGTTAGCCCAGAAGAACAACAAGCTGCTTTAGAGGCTATTTCCCCAGGCGGAGAATGGTCTCCAGAAGCTGTGTCAGAAAATATTCTGAATATGGCAAAAGCACTTTCTGGCGGAGATGTTTCAAAATTAGAATTGTTAAAGAATGCTGTTATAAAAGGATTTGAAGCAGCTGAAACTACTTGGGGAGGCAAGTTACCAAGTATTACAGATGAAACATATGATTTAATTATGAAAGGATTCGACGAATGGGCAAAAGAAGGAACAGAAGAAACAGATAAAGCTGACGAATCTAAAGATGATGAAACAAAAACAGAATCAACAGAATCATAAAAAAATAGAATGACTCAATACATAATATTATGTATTGAGTCGGGGCAACTGTACAGGAAAGGGAATTTCATGTACAATTTATAGTATAATGAAATGGTATTAAAAAAAATTTATAGCATGATTAAATTTTAATGAGAAAAATTATCTTTCTATTATATACCCCCTATTATAATAAATGATTTATATAAAAATAACCTTCCATACACTGGTAGGTTATTTTTAATGTGATTTTATATTAAAATTGCATTCTATTTATAATATCATTCCATGCCTCATCATCAAATTCTTCATTACGAAATAGTTTCCTTTTATCATTATCTGTAATTTTTCTTATTACACTACAAGGATTTCCTGCTGCCATTACCCAATCTGGAATATCTTTTGTTACAACACTACCAGCACCTATCACTACATTATTACCAATATGTACCCCTGGACATATTACTGTATTTCCTCCAATCCAAACGTTATCTCCTATTATTACTTCTTTTCCATATTCATATCCAGAATTACGACTTACAGGATGAATAGGATGTCCAGCTGTATAAATTGCTACATTAGGTGCCATTTGACAATTATCTCCAATTACTACACGTGCTACATCTAATATAGTACAATTATAATTTGCAAAAAAATGTTTTCCAACTTCAATGTGTTTTCCATAATCACAATAAAAAGGCGGATTAACAAATGCACCATCTGATTTACCAAACAAATCTTTTATGACTTCTGCAATACCATCAAAATCTGAACGATTCATAAAATTTAACTTTTGTAGTTTTTCTCTGCAAATTTTCTGTTCATTAAAAACATCATAATCTGAAATATATGCCATTTGCATATCTCTTCTTTGTTTATTTGTCACAGTATTTCCTCCTTAAAATATAAAATTTCCATTTTATTATTTATAGTTTTAATAAAAGAATTATTAAAAAAATTTTACTGTATATGATTATAAATGTTACTTTCTTTTATTTAGTAAAATATCTATCATATCAATCTTTTTTAAGTCAACTTATAAAAGATAAAACAACAGCTTTGACTATTATTTTTTCAAAGCTGTTGATATTCATATTATCAATTATCAAGTTGAAATTTTACTACTTGTTCATTTAATATACTAGCCTGTTCAGATAATTCTCCACTAGCTATAGCAGAATCCATAACAACATCACAATTTGCCTGCACTACATTCGAAATCTGTTTCAAACCCTGTGAAATACGACTTATGGCTTGAGATTGGTCATTTGCTGTTTCAAAAATGGAACTTACAGACTGTGATACCTTTTCTGCACTCTCCACAACTTCCTGTAAAGATTGATTTGTTACATTAGAAATATCACTTCCTTTTTCTACAGCTTTTACAGTACTTTCAATTAAAAGTGCTGTATTTTTTGCTGCTTCTGCTGACTTATTTGCTAGATTTTTTACTTCATTTGCAACTATTGCAAATCCTCTTCCTGCTACACCTGCTCTGGATGCTTCTATTGTAGCATTTAATGATAATATTTTTGTTTGAGAAGCAATATCATCAATCGTTTTTATTACTTTAATAATTTCTTTTGATTTTCCATCAATCATTTGCATAGCCTCTACTAATTCATTCATATATCCACTGCAAGTTTTAATCTTCTGATGAGATTGCACATTTTCTTGCTTTGCAATATTGGCAAAATTAGCAGTTGTATCTACTTGTTCAGAAATACAATCAATAGCGTCAGATAATTCTTGTATAGAAGATGCTTGTTCTGATGCTCCCTGTGATAATGATTCTGCTCTAGTTGAGACTTGTTCTGCTTCTGCATTTACTTGTTTTGAAACATGAGAAATTTCTTTTAATACTTTTGTTAATTTAGAACGTATTGTTTGCAAATTTTCAACTAATACTTCCAAACTACCTATATAGTAAATTTTATTTTTTTCTACATCAACAGTTAAATTACCTTCAGCCATTTCTCCTAATATTCTTCCAATATCTTCAACAGATTTTGCTAAGTGATGACAGACATCATGAGTAGCATTTGCAATCATACCAATTTCATCTTTTCTATCATAAAATTGTTCTAATCCTTTATCAGCAGAAAGGTCAAATTTTCCTAAACCATCTATGGCATTTTCTACAATCATTAATTCTTTTGCTGTCTTTTTTAATATAGATAGTGTTGTTAGTATAATCAAAGCTGCTACAACAGCACATGCAGAACCTATTATAATTCCTGCAGTTACAACAGGTTGAAAAACTTCAGAAGCACTATCCTGTACCATAAATACCCAATTACGCTTATCCAAATATTTATATATTACCATTTGATTTTTATTGCTTTCATCTTTATAAACATATACATTTGCCTCTGTATTTTTGTCTTTTTTTACACGATTTACAATTTCCAAATGACCTTTATCTGTTGTTTCTTTATTTAACAAATCTTCATTTTTATGATAAAGGTATGTATTTGTTTCAACATCAATAAATACATATTCACTATTAGGCAAGCTTTTTAAGTCTAATTCTAATAAAGAATCCATCAATCTTTTCGCATATACTGCTCCTCCTACATAACCAATACATTTTTCATCTTCAAATATAGGATAGTACATAGAAACAACCATATTCCCTGTCCCAGGTGATACCATAATACCTAAATTAGTTATTTCATCTTGCGATAAGATAGTGTCGCGAAAAGTATTCAAAGATTCTCCCTGTCGTGTTGTAATACCAATGGCATTTGGAGAAGTGTGTGTTAATACATATGTATCAGGAGTTGCAATATAGAGACCTTCAAAAATGCCTTTTACATTAGCAAATTCTTCTGTATATATTTGAGCCTTCCTTAGCAATTCTGGGTCATCTGGATGAACAAGAATATCTTTTACTTCCTCACTTAATGAAAAAGCAATCAAATACTCTTCAGCAGATGTCACATAATCATCAATAATAGAAGCTCTGGACTGTACAGCATTTGCCATTTCATTTGTAATATTTTTTCTAACAATAGATTCTATATTATTTGATATGATTATCCAAAGAATTAAAAGTCCTAACAATGTAATTATTGTAGTTAGTATACTAATTCTTGTAACTAATTTTCGATTTTTTAGAAACTGTTTCATAACACTATACCCTTTCTTCTTATTTTTTATGCCATATCACCTTATATTTCTCACCAAGTACAAGTAGCATTTTTTTCCCTATTAAATAGAATTTTATTATTATAAAACATCAAATATTTGTAAATTTTTATAAATATTCTTGATTATTTTTTACTGCATTTTTATACTATTTAATAATACTTTTTCTAAAAGTTGTTGAAAAAATTTTTCTCTTCTAGCAACATCCCCTCTAACATTGCTTCTTCTTTTTCTTTATATTAGAATAAAAATTTCATTATGAAATTGAAATCCTTTTTTAATAGATAAATTTTTTTATCACCAATATTTTTAGTATATTTTGTATATTCATTTTGTATTAAGTAAATTATCATTTTATCAGTTATAGACCAAGATATATTCAAACTTTCTTCAGTTACTTTATAATATAAATTCATTTTTCTACTTCTTAATGTTTATGTCTACAAATTTGTTATATTAGAGTAAAAATAAACACTTTAATAACCATTTTATCATCAAAATTTTAGCATATTTATTTTTATAATTCAATACCTTATATTTGAATAATCAATAAAAATGGATTGACAGAAATATCAAATATATGGCATAATAATTTTAATATATTGTTCCTATATTATAGTATTCATAATTTATAAACTTTGTGAGAGGTGATTTGATATTGGCTGGACAAATTTATAATATCATTCAGAGTGTCATCACTCAAAAATCTAAAGGAAATCAAATTATTGCAAAAAGTATTAAAACAAAAATGATTTTAAAAGGAATTGCAGTTGACAAATATACTCCTGCTTCTCCAGATGACCCTGTTGTTGTACAAAAAGTAAAAGATATAGCAAAAGAATTTGGACTAATTATATAAAAAATGAGATAAAGGTGGAATAACATTGGCAATAAGAACACTTTCTATTAAAGGAATAAATAGCCATGATATGGCACAACAAGCAAAAATAGCATTAAAAGATTTTAATACAGAGTTATTATTGTTTTTTGCTTCTAGTTTTTATGATACATCTTCACCCGCAAAAGAATTAAGTGCTGTATTTCCTAATAGTAGAATTATTGGCTCAACTTCTCATAGTGAATACTGTAATTCTAATTATACAAATAATTCTGTTAGTATTATGGCAATTGATAAGCAAAGTGTAGAAGATGTTTGTATTGAAGTAATAGAAAATATTGAACAAAAAAATTATAATCTTCATCATTTAATGCAGCAAATGGAGACTCAATTTGGCGGACAAGAAGAAATTTTTAACCACTTCGACCGTTATGTAGGCATTGTTTTATTTGAATCCAGTGCAAAAGCAGAAGAAGTTTTTATGGATTCACTTGGGACTGCTTCAGATATTTTATTTGTAGGTGGTTCTTCTTCCTTTACAGAAAATAATATTTCTAAAGTTTATGTAGATGACAAGTCTTATACAAAAGCAGCAGTACTAGCAATTTTAAAAACAGTAAATGGTTATGACGTTTTAAAAACACAAAGTGCTTGCATTCTTTCAAAACGTACATTGCTTGTAACAAAGTCTAATATGCATAATCGTATTCTTTATGAATTTGACCATCGTCCCTGTGATGAAGTATATGCTGAAGTTCTTAATGTACCAAAAAATCAAATTCAAAATTACTTTGTATCAAATCCTTTGGGTATTGTAGCAGATGGAGAAATTTTTGTTCGTACATTTGACCAAATACAAGAAGATGGTATCACACTTCATTGTGGTTTGCCAGAAGGTTCAGAAATTAATGTTTTAAAAATTGGTGATATTGTTTCAGATACACAAAAAGCATTAGATAATGCGATTACATATTTACCAGCAGGTGTTATTAACTTTAATTGTTTATATCGTACATTTGAGATGCTTAATAAAAATTTAACAGAGCATTATTGTTCATTATTTGGGCGCTATAATAGTATTGGCTTTTCTACTAGTGGTGAAGCATTTTTAGGACATATTAATGAAACTTCTACAATTTTAATAATTAAATAATTATTTTCATAAAAATATCAAAATTTATTACCACAGTTTTTAAACAAGCTGTGGTTTTTTGATAAAGTACAAATAAAAAAATAAAAGTCCTAGAATTGTTAAATTCTAAGACTTTTTTAAAATTGCGGGGGCTGGATTTGAACCAACGACCTTCGGGTTATGAGCCCGACGAGCTACCGAACTGCTCCACCCCGCGCCAAAAAATAAACTGGATGGGGAAGGATTCGAACCTTCGAAGCTATCGCAACAGATTTACAGTCTGCCCCCTTTGGCCACTCGGGAACCCATCCATATAATAATAAGCCGATGAACGGACTCGAACCGTTAACCTGCTGATTACAAGTCAGCTGCTCTGCCAATTGAGCCACATCGGCATATAAGAATTATATAAAACTTTTTTGCACCTTCAAAACTGAATACAAGAGTAATAATCAAAATCTATTTTATATTAGGTCAAGCCCTCGGTCTATTAGTATTGGTCAGCTTAATACATTACTGTACTTACACCTCCAACCTATCTACCTTGTC
>JBCLQL010000005.1:0-267340 GCA_041223565.1 Lachnospiraceae bacterium 46-61 | reverse complement strand
GATAGAAATAAATCCTCACTAATTTGTACTTGTTTCATATTTTACACCTCTATTTTTTAATTTTGTGACGATATTTTATCTATTAAATTAAATTTTAAAATATCGTCACGCTTTTTTTCAAAATCTACATTCAAAAAATGCTGTAAAATCAATGTTTTCTTACTGTTTCATTTTATATTTTCTGTATCTGTGACGATGTTGACGATATTTTTATATATCTATTATTTTTTAGAATATCGTCACACTATCAGCTCTCTTATTTTTTAGATAAATCACTATAAAACCCAGTAAAATTAAGTTTTTTCATTTATTTGAATTCATTTTTTCAAGACATTTGTGACGATATTTTTTATCTATTCTCTGCTATCTAAAATACCGTCACATCGTCACACTCATGATTTTTTTGTTATCTATATGCTTTAAAAACCTTGTAAATTCAACATTTTTAGCTATTTTATATTCTTCTTTTTGCATGACAATATTTACACAAAATATCGTCACACTTTTCATTTTTTCGTTAATGTCAATTTAATTTGTCTACCTGTCCTAGTTCGGCTTGTTTGATAGTAAATGCTAAATTCTTCCAGCAATCGTTCTGCATTGACATTTAAACGTCTGGTTAAAGCATTTGGTGATATTTCCTTTGGTAGTAGTACAGCTAATTCTGAAGCACTACCAATCCAATCTGATTTATTTTTTGTTACTATTTCTCCAACCATTTTTACTACTGGGTCAAGCGGTTCTTTACACAATTCTGTTTCCATTTTAATAAACTTCCACAAACATTTTTCTCTATCAAACTCCAAATAAATTTTTTGGTCTTGTTGGTCACGTCCAACGATGTCAAGTATTCCTTTATTATCAATTCGCTTTGTTTTTTGAAGTATAAACGCCCCATCAGCAGCCCCTAAAAGTCCATTCGTACCAGAAATCATATCAAAGCAGTCTTCTGACTGTAGCTTTCTGGTATGATGAACAATTAGCATACAAATATTGTGTTTTTCGCTAAACTGTTTCAACTTCATCACAATATCATAGTCATTGGAGTAGTTATATCTATCACCATTGATTTCTCTTACTTTTTGCAAAGTATCAATCATAATCAATTTTGTACCTGGATGCTCTTTCATAAAGTTAGCAAGCTGTTCTTCTAATCCTTCATTCAATGCTTTTGATTTTGTAGCAAAATGAAAATTTGGTGTGCTTTCCATTCCAAACATTCTTGACAGTCTTTTTTGTATTCTGCTAAAATCATCCTCTAATGCTAAGTACAAGACACTCCCTTGATTCACTTGATAATCCCACAAAGGTAAGCCCATACTGACATGATAGCCTAGTTGTGCCATCAAAAAAGATTTGCCAATTTTGGGAGCACCTACAAAAAGATATGTACCATTATAAATCAACTTGTCAACAACAGCAGCCTTCGGTGGATAAACTGTGTCATACAATTCTTCCATTGTAATCGTTTCCAACACCCCCTGTTCAAAATTTTTTAAATTTTCTGTGGCTTGTAAATTGATTTTTTGTTGTTTTTCTGTTATACTTTTTTTAGTCATTATTGATTGTTCCTTGTCTGCTGCTACAGATGAAATAGGAACAATCTTTTCTTTTTTACTCATTGGTTTTCCTCCTTCATTCCTTTTAAAATTTGACCTATAAATTGAATTGTCAATAGTGTTACATCGTCAATTTCTTGCATAGTTGATAATCTTTTTAGTTCTGTAAAAATCTGCTCCATATGATTTTTTAGAGCTTTGTAAACTCTTGTGTTACCTACTACCACAACATCTTTATAAAGTAATCTTTTGATAATGTAGTCCTGTTTGGCTAATCCAGATAAAGCTACTAGGTTATCTAATAATGTTACTTCTTCCTTTGACATTCTGAATGAAACAGTTTTGTTTCGCCATCTGCCTTGTTTATCTAAATTTTTGTTCAAGTCACTCACCCCCTTTCTGCATTTAATTTTTGTGCCATTTCTATTTGTTTCGTAGGAAAAAGGTGAGCATACTGGTATGTAATATCAATACTTTCATGTCCTACTCTGTCAGCAATCGCAACTGCTGAAAACCCCAAATCTATTAACAAGCTTATTGCTGAATGTCTTAAACTGTGCAATTTAATACGTTTTACAGCTGCTGTCTTTGCTCCCCTATCCATTTCATGATGAAGATAGCTTTTTGTAACGGGAAAGATTCTATCTGTAGATTTGCAACCATAAAGTAATTTTATATAGTCTTTTATTTCTTCAGCCAAAAAGTCAGGCATCTGTATTGTTCGATTGCTTTTTTGTGTCTTTGGTTCTGTAACAATATCTTCTCCTTGAATTCTTTGATAAGATTTATTAATTGTTACAACACCTTTTTCAAAATCGAAATCAGCCAGTGTCAACGCAAGTAATTCTCCCAAACGGATGCCACACCAGTAAAGCATTTCAAAAGCGTAAAATGACAATGGCTTATCCATAACCGCCTCTGAAAACTTTAGATATTCCTCTTTTGTCCAAAATTCAATTTCTTTTGTTTGAGCCTTCCCCATATTTCCAGCCTTTGCAGCAGGATTGGATTTCAACTCATAATATCTTACTGCATGATTAAAAATAGCACTTAATTGATTATGTACTGTTTTCAAATATGTTTCTGAATAGGCATTACCTTTTTCATCTTTGTAAGCAAGCATTTTGTTCTGCCATGCAATTACATCAGCAGGACGGATTTCATTCATCTTTTTGTTGCCAAAAGCAGGAACTAACTTTGTTTGAATGATGTTTTCTTTTGTAAGCCATGTATTTAACTTCAATCTTGCCTTCATATCTTTACTGTAGATTTCAACGAAACTTTCAAAGCTCATATCAAGATTTGTTTCTTGTTTTTGTTTAAATTCTCTTTCCCATTCCAACGCTTCTCGTTTTGTTTGAAACCCTCTTTTTGTTTTGCCTTTGTTTTTTCCTTGCCAATCACGATAATAAAAAAACACAAACCATTTTCCAGTCTTTTTATCTTTGTAAGCTGACATAGCTTTCCTCCTTCCTAAGCCCATAAACTTTTTCTTCAAAAAATTGTCTGCTAACCTTTCCAGAAATTGTAATAAAACCCCTGTTTTTTAATTCTTCATTCAATTTTCGTATCAGTTTATACGCATATGGCTTTGACACTCCTAATTCCTTCGCTATTTCTTCTGCTTTTATAAATAAATTTTTATTCATACTTATCAACCACCTTTTACTATTCGCTTATTTGTTAAATTTTCTATACTCATTATATATTATCTTTTTTGTTAATTCAAGTATTTATTTCACATATTTGTTAATTTTTTATTTACTATTTCCAAAATATCAGTTATAATAAATACAAAAATATTTATAAAAGGTGGTAAATACTATGACTGTTGGTGAAAAAATAAAGCGAATTCGTATTTTTAGAAATATGACGCAAAAAGAATTAGGTCTTGCAATTGGTTTAACTGAAAACCGTATTGCTCAATATGAAACAAACTATCGAACCCCTAAAAAAGAACTTTTGAACCAGATTGCTGAAGCACTTCATGTAAATTCCTTAAATTTCTATGTAGAAGTTTCTGGAAGTGCAGAGGACATTATGCAAACCTTTTTCTGGATGGACGAGTTAAATCCCAATACAGTCAACCTATTTCAAATGACCGAAAACCCAGAACTCAGCACAGAAGTAGAATATAAAAATTCTGATAGTTGGACTTCTCCTGCACCTGTAGGCATTTTTCTCAACTACAATTTAGTAAACCAATTTCTAGCAGAATGGCTTACTCGAAAAACAGAGCTGAAAAATGGACAAATTACCAAAAAGGATTATTTTGAATGGAAGTTAAACTTTCCTTATACTTGTGATGGTGGTGGAAAATTTACACCCTCTGTACAATGGAGAGATTCTTAAAACAAAAATAGACCCTTTCGTTTTATACAAATCAACGAAAAGGTCTATGTAAATTTTTAATATCAAAATAATATCAGAGAGGGTAAAACAGTTCAAAAAACCCTTCTATTGCAAGGCTTTCTGAAGCTTTGGGTACTACTCCCACTCGGCAAGGTCAAACAAAACTTAAATATTTTAGTTTTGTTTCTGTATTATTTTTGCTGATATTTTCTCTCAATTCCATATTTTATTCTGACTCACTGATTTTTTGTTGCCAAATTGTTGCCATGTATCTATTATAGCAAAATCATTAGAAAATGCAATAATTTTTTTTAGCTACCAATGTTGATGATTGCAGTAATAATATGTTAGAATGTTTTTACAAAACTTTTAAAGTGAGGTGGGAGAGTGGACGTTTTTTTGAACTACCTAAGTTGCTAATTCAAGAAAATGTCCGCACCTCCATACCTATTTTTATTTTCACGCTAACTCAATCAAAACCATTTTTTTGAATAATATTAGTTATTTAAGTTATAGGTTTAAGAAATTTTATACTCATAACTTAAAACAAATCGACTTGTACCATCTTCATCTACACATGCAGTTTTCACAGTTAAATGTAAATTAAATTCATTATCTATATTGATAGTAATATTTTGATAATCAACAGTCGCTGTTTCTGGAACATAGCGTAAAGCTTCTCTTTTTGCTACTTTTATATCTTTATCTATATTCAGATTTGACAACTTGTCCTCAAATTTTTTTATTTTTTTGATCTCATTAGCACTGAATAATTTCACATATTGTATTTGATTATCTTCTATAAATACAATTATTGAATAAGGAAGCTTATATTCATTCACTTTAGCTATATAAATCACTTCATAGTAATTTTTCCCATATACAGTGTTGTTAATCATTTCAACCTTAAAAAGATTTGAATCAAACTCATCTATGTTTTTTTCAAGAATTTGTGTAAGATTATTAACATTTTCGGGATTAAAAATAAAATTCTCATCTATTATCTCTATAAAATGTGGTTCATTAAAAATTCTGTCAATCATTATTAAGTTTTCTTTTTCATTCCACTCACAATGAAAACCAATAACCTCACATATTTCTCTAATAGAATAATAATTATATCCATCTATTTTATAAGCTGTAATACTATTACATTCTTTTCCATCTATAAATAAGTTTTCTTTAGATAAAACTGCTTTCTTTAAACCGTTGTTTATATGGTTACTGAATTGGTCGCTACTTTTATCGCTTGTCTTGATATAAATTGTATTTTTGGAATATTCTACTGAAAAATCCATGATACTTCCTAAATCTCTCAATCTGAAAAAGCTAAGTCCATTTATATCATACAAAGTTATATTTTCTGAAAATATAATATTTCCTTCTTCTACTACCTTCAAATTTCTATTACATGGTAAAGCAGATTCAAAATTGTTACCATATGATTGACAAGAAAACGAAAAAAACACAAAGCAAATACAAAATACAGCAATAAACTCTTTCATTATTATTCTCCAAATTCACTTAATAGTTTAAATTATATTCATAATCTAGAACAAAACGGCAGTCTGAATCATCAACACATACTGTTTTAACAATTACTATAGGAGACAAATTACTATCTAAAATCAACCTTGTTTCTTGATTATCTACAGTCGCATCATTGGGAACATATTCAAGTGCTTCTTCTTTAGCAATTTCAATGCTATCAGAAAAGTCACTTTCTTCCATAACAGATGGTATTGAAGCTAATTGGTCATAGTCATCTTGAGTAAAGGAAGCAACATAATCTATTTTATCATCTTCAACAAATACGATAACGTTGTATGGTGTTTCAAAACCATTTACTTTCATTACATAAATGATTTCATAATAATTTTTTCCATCAACAGTATTAGTAATTGATTCAACATCAAAAAGGTTTGAGTCAAATTCATTTAAATTTTCTTCAAGATATTGTGTAAGTTCATCAATATCATTATTCTTACAATTTATATTTAGTGGTTCATCTATAGTAACAAAATTAACAGGGTTTGTATTATTATCACTTCTACTTCTATTTTTTGATAACAATATGTCACTATTTCCATAAATAGTGCTCAGAAAAATATCAGGATATTTAGTTCCTACATCTGAGCCTTTTAAAAGAGCATCTGCATTTTTTTTAGCAGTGTAAAGTGTTTTTCCATTTTCAATTTGCTCAAAAAATTTCTTTTCCCATTCATGTAAACCTTCTGAACTTACATCAACTCTCCAACCAATAGAGGATTCTGCCCCATGGTCATAAACTGTACTTTTAGCAATATTTGTTGCATAATTTGGATTTGCTGTTTGACATGCTGCAAACATAGCAAATCTACAATCTGACATATTTCTTCTGCCAAGTCCTATAAGATAATTAACTTGATATGTAATATTTTTATCACCCATATAAACTCCTGTACAATTCTCACTTGTTCGTAATGACTCTCTAGGTGTTATTTTTACTTTGTCATAAAGACCATGTCCAGCAAAAACTAATATATCGGTACAAAAATATAAACGATCTATTTTTCGATATGAATCATTAATATATTTTTCTACATTATAATTCATATTATTAAGATGCTCTCCAGCTATTGTTATATCAGGAATTGTATCAATATCCGCCTCTGCCTCATTTGCTGCAAATAAGGCAGCGTACATATCATCTGATATAGCATGTTTCTTGTTTCTTTCAGTTTCAGTTATTCTTCTAGCTTCCTCCTCAGTTGGCAACCCTAATTCTTCATCTGAAATTTCACGCCAAGTCGATGCAAATGCTGATATAGTCATAGAAGTTGATAGTATTAATGTAATTGCCATTGAAAGTAATTTTTTCATTTTTTTCCTCCAATTTTTAAAAATATAACTGTAATTTGGTATACCTATATACTAAAACTTAATATTTTAATAAAAAATAGAATTCTTAGTATACTTGTTGAACTCTTTTTTTTAAACATTTTTTATATATTTATCCACCTCTTCACCGCATTTTACATTCCCCTTTCTAATGAATTTTATATCAAAACTAATTTCTTAGATGATATACACTTTAATGTGGACATACCTTATGAGTTACTTCATCAAGAACATCCCCTTTTACTATAGAACCGCAGTCAGCACAATATTTTGCTGCATATATAGTGGTTTTACAAGAACCATCTGAATACTTTTTATGTTCTGAAACATTTTTATTTTTCCAAGTATGAAGATGTTTTGGTTCTATTGCTGTATTTGTACTATTTTGCAATATTTCAATCGTATCATCTGGTGATATTAGCTTATATATTACATTTTGTTCTGGTGTAAATGAAAATTGAATAGTTTCACCATTTTCTATTTTTTGTAATAACTCTGTATCATCAAAGTTTATGTAATGGTCAGAAAAATAGTAGTCTTGAAATTCCTCTAACTCTTTATCATCAAGTATAGTTATTTCATCTTCGTATACAATTTCTGCTTGCTTTGAAAATAAATTAACTAGTGTTGTATCTGCTGCCTTTGCTACTTTAGTTCCACTTGCAACAGCAAATGTCAAAAATCCCATTGTTAAAACTTTATAAATAACTTTATTATTCTTTTTTTCCATAATTGCTTTCACTCTCCTATTTAATAGTTTTACACCATTTTCTCCAAAACCTGCAATATCCCATAGATTTTTTGATATACTTTCTTCTTTTGAAAAATGTAATAATACACTTGCATATGCCTTTTTTTGCTCTTGAGAACAATGAAAAAGCATTTCTTCATCACATGCCAATTCTGTCCAATGATATAACTCATTTTTTATCATATAAAATAATGGATTAAACCAATTAATACAATTTAATAATTCAATTATTGTTTTTAATGGTACATCTTTTCTTTTATTATGCTGAACTTCATGCTGTAATATCATTCTAATTTCTTCTATGTTACATTGATTTAACATTACAGCAGGAATCAATATAGTATTTTGAAAAATACCTGTTGTACAAGGTTGAGAAAAATATGTTGTTGCAAGCAAAGAAATTTTTTTTATATTTTCTTTTTCACAAATTTCATTTAGTGTCTGTTGCCATTCTGTAATGCCATAAATAGAAAAAGAATGATATTTTAATTCTCTTTTTAATTTAAAAAAACGATAGAATGCATAAAATAAGTAAAAAAATATACCTATTAACCATAAAATTTGAATTATATTGATAAATAATGTATCTTTCAAAATATGATAAAAAGAATTTCCTGCAGAATTTTTTTCTACCATAATCAAACTGTATCCTTGTGAAAATATCTTATAGCTATTATCATATACCATAAAAAAATAAAATATTGGAATGATAAAAGAAAGTAATACAAAAGTATAAACCTTTACCACAAAATTTGCTGCTGTATAACAGCATATCCATGATTTTACTAATAAAAATATACAACAAGTGACACTTCCTGCAATAGAAAGCTGTAAAGTACAAATCAATAAATTATTTATCAAAATGATCTATCCAATCCTGTAATTCTTTCCATTCTTGTTCTGTAATGGAATCCCTATCACTTGTAAATGTAGATAGAAACCCTTTCAAAGAACCTGAAAAATATTTTTTTAAAAAATTTTTGGATTCTTTCTTTACAAAATCTTTTTTTGCTATGATAGGATAATAATAATACGTGATTTTTTGTTTCTGCTTACTAACAGCTTCTTTTTTTTCTAAATTATTCAAAAATACTAATATTGTCCTGTTTGCCCAAATTGTTCCTTTTTTTCTCAACTCCTCCATAATCTGATTGACTGTCATCATTTCACTTGATTCCCATAATACTTCTAATACTTTGTATTCTGCTTCTGTCACTTTTTTTATTTCTCCCATTTACAAACTCCTTTTTAGTATTATTATACTCAGTATTTTTTTACTAGTATAATTATACTAATTGTACTTTATTTGAAATATTTTGTCAATATAAAGTTTTAAAAAACGAAATAAAGCATTTTTTATTTTAGTTAAAAATAAATTATTTTTTTAATTACATAGATAAATTAGTAAATAACTGGAAGTCATAAAAAATTGTATACAAAAGCATTTTTGCAATGATTGCAAGCAGGGGAAAGGGATATCCCTTTCCGTGCTTGTTGGGGAAGACCCCAAACCCCTAGTACAAATTTTTTTAAAATTTGTAAAACGCCTTCGGCGTGGCAAAACCTTTTTTTGGAATGTTGATTTTTAATACTATATGTAATTCTTACTATATAAAAAATAAATTGCTTTCTGTAAAAAAACTGATGAAAAAATATAGAAAACATCTCTTGAAGGCTTGAAATTTTATAAAAAAAATTCTTCCTTAACAACCAAAAAAAGAAAATTATTTTATTCTTTTTTCTGCCATTAAAAAAGAAAAATATCTATAAATAATATAACCCCTATATAACCTATATGATAAATATATATACTCCTCACTATTTCTATTGTTAATATTTTCCTAGAAAATTTTCTATAAAAAGACTGACGAAAAAATAAAAAAATATTTCTCACATCTTCAAAATTTTGCAAAAAAAAATCTTTCTTAGTTGCTAAAAAAGAAATGATTTTGCTTTTCTTTTAGTTACCAAAAAAGATTATTACTTGTAAAAAATATCCTAACCACCTATATATTAATATATACACTATATATATTAATTATATTATATACACCCCACCCCCTATTATTTTTCCTCAAAGCATTGTAGTTACAACCCATCTGAACATTGTTTTCCTTTTATTGATATTTCATACCTTTTTACATCTATTCTTAAAAGCGTTGTACATACAACACTTTCAAACACTATTTTTTTAATGATTTTGAAAAAGGACATCTCTCTTGTCAACTAAAAAACAGAAACGTGCACGTTTCTGTTTTAGGTAAACAAGGAAAATTCTACCAGCGAAAGCTGGAATGCATTCCTTTTCTATTTAAATATTCTTGTCTTGCTTTTTCCTTTTCTTCTTCTGATGAAGCAGTTTTATATTGTGTATACAGTTCTCTGTTGATTACACGGTCAAACTTTTGCTGTAATTCTTTTACAATTTTTTCCTTATCATTAGTATATTCCAAAATATGGTATTTAATTAGTGATAGAAATAAGTCCTCACTAATTTGTACTTGCTTCATTTTTTACACCTCTATTCATAATTGAGTTGGCATCTGTATTAATAGCGACGATACATTATAAGCTATATTTTATCGTCACAACCGTCACTATCGACACGCTTACATTTTTTCTATGATATATATTTTTGAAAAACCTTGTAAAATCAATGTTTTAACATTTACTTATTTCTTTGTCAGCAATTATTTTTTTAATTTTGTGACGATTGTGTCGATACTTACTATATCAGATTTTATCGTCACCATCGTCACACTTATCATTTTTATTGTATGTATTTCCTAAAAACCTTATAAAATCAACATTTTTTGCATTTCATTTGTTCTCTTATCAGTAATCCTTTTTTCAACTCTGTGACGATTGTGTCGATAGTGACGATACTTTTTACACTACATCTTATCGTCACATTTACTTTCTAGCTTTTCCAAAAAAATCATTCTGCCATCATGTCCTCTACTACTTTTATATACAATTTGATAATCTGTATATAATTTTTCCACACAAATATTCAATTTTTTTGTTAATTTATTAGGCTGCATATTTATTTGTGTCAAACAACCCAACAATTCAGTTGCAGTACCTCGCCATTTCTTTTGACTTTCCACAAATTTTGCAATGATTTCTAACACTTCATCGACAGGCTCTTTCCATAATTCTGTTTCGGCTTTTTTAAAATTCCAGACACAATGTTCTCTATCAAATTCAATCGTCAATTTTTGGTCTTGTTGGTCACGTCCTACAATATCCAATGTTGCAATATTGTCTGTGCGTTTTTTCTTTTGCATGATGAAAGCACCATCCGAAGCCCCCAGCAAACCATTCGTACCAGAAATCATATCAAAGCTATCTTCTGATTGCAATTTTCTAGTATGATGTACTACCAAAATACAAACATTGTGCTTATCACTAAACTGTTTGAGCTTTGTTACAATTTCATAATCGCTAGAATAACTGTATTTCTCTCCTCCCATTTCTCGTATTTTTTGAAGTGTGTCAATAATGATTAGTTTTGTGTTTGTATGTTCTGTAATAAAATTTGTTAATTGATTTTCTAATCCTTCATTTAAGGATTTCGACTTTGTAGCAAAGTGAAAATTAGGTGTGCTTTCCATTCCAAACATTCTCGATAGTCTTTTTTGTATTCTACTGTAATCATCTTCTAATGCTAAATATAAAACACTTCCTTGATTTACTTGATAATTCCACAAAGGTAAGCCCATACTAACATGATAACCTAGTTGTGCCATTAGAAAAGACTTTCCAATTTTCGGAGCACCAACAAAAAGATAAGTGCCGTTATAAATTAGTTTGTCAACGACAGCAGTTTTCGGTGGGTAAACTGTGTCATATAATTCTTCCATCGTAATCGTATGCAACACCTCCTGTTCCAAATTTTTTAAATTATTTGTGGCTTGTAAATTGCTTTTTTGTTCTTTTTCTGTTATACTTTTGCTAGTAGTTTTTGATTGTTCCTTGTCTGTTGCAGCAGGTGTAATAGGAACAATCTTTTTTTCTTTACTCATTGGTTTTCCTCCTTTATACCTTTTACCTTTTAAATATCTTTTAAAATTTGACTAATAAATTGAATTGTCGACAGTGTTACATCGTCAATTTCATTTCCATTTGATAAACTTTTCAGTTCTATATAAATTTGTTCCATATGATTTTTTAGAGCCTTGTAAATTCTTGTATTGCCTACTACTACAATATCTTTGCATAAAAGTCGTTTTATAATATAATCTTGCTTTGTCAAACCAGATAACGAAACTAGGTTATCTAGCAACTTTACTTCTTCATTAGACATTCTGAATGAAACTGTTTTATTTCGCCATCTGCCCTGTTTGTCCAAATTTTTATTCAAATCTCTCACCACCTTCTAAATTCAATTTCTCTGCCATCTCTGTTTGCTTATTAGGAAACAGATGTGCATAACGATATGTGATGTCAATGCTCTCATGTCCAACCCTGTCAGCTATGGCAAGTGCAGAAAATCCCATCTCTATCAGGAGAGAAATTGCTGAATGTCTGATGTCATGTATTCTGATACGTTTTACACCTGCTACCTTTGTTCCTCTGTCCATTTCATGATGAAAGTAAGATTTTGTGACAGAAAAAAGTCTTTCATTTTCTTTTACTTCATACAACATACCTATGTATTCTTTTACTTCATCACAAAGAAACTGCGGCATTTTAATCGTTCGATTACTTTTTACGGTTTTTGGACTTGTTATTAAATCCCTACCTTTTAAACGCTGATAAGATTTATTGATTGTCAGCGTCTTCTTTTCAAAATCAAAATCTGCTGGTGTCAATGCAAGCAACTCACCCACTCGAATGCCACACCAATAAAGCAATTCAAAAGCATAAAAGGAAAGTGGTTTGTCCATAATTGCATCGGAAAATTTAATATATTCTTCTTTTGTCCAAAACAGCATTTCTTTGTGTTCCTCACCACCAATCGTCCCTGCTCGTTGTGCTGGATTGTAAGGCAAATGATAAAATCTTACGGCGTGATTAAATATTGCACTCAACTGGCTATGTATTGTTTTTAGGTAAGTTGGAGAATATTTTTCTTCTGCCATCAATTTATTTTGCCAAGCAATCACATCTTTTGCTTCAATTTCTGCAATTTTTCTGTCACCAAAATAAGGCAATATTTTGGTACGAATGATATGACTTTTGGATTCCCAAGTATTTTCTTTCAAACGTTTTTTCTTGTCCTGTTCATAAATCTCAAAAAAACTTGCAAAAGTCATATCTAATTTTGTTTGTTGCTTTAACATAATTTCTCTTTCCCATACTTGAGCCTCTCTTTTGGTACTAAAACCTCGCTTTTGTGTCTGTTTTTTCTCCCCTTTCCAGTTTGTGTAGCGATAAATCACTCTCCATTTGTCACCATCTTTGTATACAGCCATACTGTCAACCCCTTTCATTTCTCAATATGCCTACTGTTCTGTGTAGCACACTTTCTTGTAAAAATAGTTTGCGTTTATCCTGCCTGAAAATGTCAAATATCCAAGTTGATTTAATTCTTCATTTAATTGTTTTACAATTTTATAAGCATAGGATTTCGACACTTTCAATTCTTTTGCCACTTCATCGACTGTCATAAAGTTTCTATTTTCCATATTTTCTCCTCCTTATTTATTAAATAAAATAGCTTAGTATATTATTTATATTACTAAATATTTTTAGTTAAGTCAATAAGTTGGAGCAAAATATATTAACTTTTTTTATTTAATTTCTATTGCTATTTTACCTTCACTTGTGTTATACTAAAAATAATATATTTTATTTTGGAGGTTTTTGATTATGGCAATCGGTAAACGCATCAAATTTTTCCGCAAAAGAAAAGAATTAACACAAAAACAACTTGGCAGAATGCTCGGTTTTCTTGGCAAAACTTCTGATGTCCGCATGGCACAGTATGAAGCTGAGGCAAGAGCACCAAAGCATGACCTTGTGCAAAAAATGGCTAATATATTTGAAGTCAGTCCTAATGCCCTCACGGTTCCAAATATAGATAACTATATCGGACTTTTGCACACCTTTTTTGCTTTAGAGGACTTGTATGGACTAAAAATCGTTGCTATTAACGATGAAATTTGTCTGTACTTGGACAAGTCCGATGTTACATTATTGCAGATGTTTCAAGCATGGCAAGAACAATCTGCAAAATTGGAGCAAGGTGAAATTACAAAAGAACAATATGACCAATGGAGATACAATTACCCTAAATTTGACACATTCAATCGTTGGGCGAAAGTTCCCTCACAGGCAATCAATGATATTTTTACAACAGAATTGGAAAATAATAAGTAAGAAAGTAAAAAAACCTTACTGACTTCCAATTCTTTTTGAAAATCAGTAAGGTTTTATGAATTTGAAATAAATTATTATGTGGGTAATTCAGAAAATGTTGCCATTTCGTTGCCAATCGCTAAACAAATTTGCTTGAAACCCGCATAAACACTGGCTTCTTTTACATTGCCCTATCATTCCCACTCTATAGTAGCTGGTGGTTTACTTGTAATATCATAAACAATACGATTTATATGTCTTACCTCATTTACAATTCTACTAGAAACCTTATCTAACACATCATAAGGTATTCTAGCCCAATCAGCAGTCATAAAGTCAGTTGTAGTTACACCTCGTAAAGCAATTGTATAATCATATGTTCTAAAATCACCCATGACACCCACGCTTCTAATATCAGTAATCACAGCAAAATACTGATTAATGCTACGTTCTAATGCTGCATTTGCAATTTCTTCTCTAAATATAGCATCTGCTTCTCTTAATATTTCAAGTTTTTCTTCTGTCACTTCACCAATAACACGAATACCTAGTCCTGGACCTGGGAAAGGTTGACGCCATACAAGTGTATCAGGCAATCCCAACTCTATACCCATTTGACGCACTTCATCTTTAAAAAGCAAGCGAAGAGGTTCAATCAATTCTTCAAAATCTACAACATCAGGCAGTCCTCCCACATTATGATGAGATTTTATTACAGCACTATCACCTAAACCACTTTCAATCACATCTGGATATATTGTACCTTGTACAAGATAATCCACTTTACCTATTTTTTTTGCTTCGTCTTCAAATACTCTAATGAATTCCTCTCCTATTATTTTACGTTTTCTTTCTGGCTCTACTACGCCTTTTAATTTATTTAAAAATCTTTGTTGTGCATTTGCTCTTACAAAATGAGAATCAAATAAATCACTAAAAGCCGCTTCTACCTCATCACCTTCATTTTTTCTCATCAAACCATTATCAACAAAAACACAAGTTAATTGTTTTCCAACAGCTTTAGAAACAAGTGCTGCAACAACACTAGAATCCACACCGCCAGAAAGCGCACAAAGCACTTTTCCATCTCCAACCTGATTACGTATAGATAAAATTTGGTCTTCTATATAATTTGTCATAGTCCATTGCCCTGTGCATCCGCAAATTTCATATAAAAAGTTATAAAGCATTTGAGAGCCCTTTGGAGTATGATTTACTTCTGGGTGAAACTGCACACCATAATATCCTTTTTGTTCACACTCAATAGCAGCAGCAGGACAAGTTGCTGTTTTTCCTATTATTTTAAATCCTTCTGGCAACTCTGTTACATAATCTGTATGACTCATCCAACAAATTTCGTTTTGGTCAATACCCTTCAACAATTTACTAGAAGTGTCAAATATCACTTCCGCTTTACCATACTCGCTTTTTGCTCCAGCATTGCCTACTTTGCCACCTAATGTAAAAGCAAGAAGCTGGCAGCCATAACAAATACCTAAAACAGGAACACCTAATTGAAATATTTCTTCAGAGCATTTGGGAGCATTTTCTCCATACACACTATTTGGACCACCTGTAAATATAATTCCTTTAGGATTTTTTGACTTAATTTCTTCTATAGGTTTATTCCAAGGTACAACTTCACAATATACATGATGTTCTCTGACACGTCTTGCAATAAGCTGATTATATTGACCTCCAAAATCTAATATCATAATTAATTCTTGATTCATTTTATTCCTCCATTTTTATACACTCACTGTTTTTAAAATGAAAATGCCGTAAAAAAGCTTACGGCAAACGATTATTAATATCATACCACAGCAAATGCATTTATACAATATAAAAGCAAAAATATCATAAATTTTGTCTTTATTTATCAATATAAAAAATATATTGACAAAAACAAATAAAGCAATAAAATAATGAAAAAGGAGTGTTAAAAATGATAGGGTTTGGTACACTAATCAACACAGCAGCAATTATAATAGGTGGTATCATTGGTTTATATTGTGGTAAAATAATGAAAGAACGTTATCAAAATACCATTATGAAAGCAACTGGCATTTGTGTCATATTTATTGGTATTGCTGGTACAATTGAAAATATGATGACCATACAAAATGGAAAAATCATTAGTAATGGTACTATGATGATGATAACAAGTATTGTAATAGGCTCTTTAATAGGAGAAATATTAGACATCGAATTACATATTGAGCAATTTGGACAATGGCTTAAAAATAAAACAGGCAATACAAAAGACAGTTCTTTTGTTGATGCCTTTGTAACAGCGTCACTTACTGTATGTATAGGTGCTATGGCAATTGTTGGAGCAATTCAAGATGGTATTTTTGGTGATTATTCAATACTTGCTATAAAAGCAATACTTGATTTTATTATTATATTGATAATGACATCATTTATGGGAAAAGGATGTATTTTTTCTGCTGTACCAGTAGGATTGCTACAAGGACTTATTACAATATTAGCAAAATCCATACAACCATTTATGACAGAACAAGCGTTACATAATATATCTTTTGTAGGTTCTATGCTTATATTTTGTGTAGGTATTAATCTAATTTGGGAAAAAACTATAAAAGTTGCAAATATGCTTCCCTCCATTATTATTGCTGTACTTTTTGCATTCATAGCAATATAAATGATACTAAAAAAAGCCATTGAGATATTTTTTTGCTCAATGGCTTTTTACTATGCTTGTCTATTTATTTTTAAAAATATATTTTATGATTTTAATTTCCTTTACTACTTAAAGGGTTACTTCTTTCTTCCCAAAAAATATTATTATTTGGTTCTGATTTTCCGCTTTCTAAATCATATTGTGCATTTTGACGAATTTGATATAAATCACTTCCTGACACATCATCTTTATATTGTGCTTTTCTTTTATATTTATTGTTTTTTGACATTACTATCACCTCAGCAATAGTATCTGTTTTAAAAAAAACATTATTCTGTTATTTCATGGAAATGTTGTGCTTTTCTATTTTCATTAATTACACTTTGAGCAATATTCATAGCATGGTCAGAAATACGTTCTAAATTTGTTAATGTATCTAAATATCTAACACCTGAACGCACATTACATAAATTACTTGCCAATCTATTGATATGTCCTGCTCTCAATTTTTCCTCCATATCATCTACAATGTCTTCTGCACGTACTGTTTCATAAGCAAATGTTGTATCTGAAAATTCCAATGCTTTTAAAGCATTATCATAACTTGATTTTGTCTTATCAATCATTTGCAAAAGCTCTTCCACAGCAGACTCTGAAAAAAATACATTATCTCTTTCCAATGCTTCAGCACATCCAGCTAAGTTTTTACAATGGTCACCAACACGTTCCATATCTGTAATCACAGCAAGCAAAGATGTTACAACAGAATTTTCTGTCTGATTGATATGTGTATTACAAATTTTAACTAAATAGTCTGATATACTATTGCAAAGATTATTTATTGTCACTTCTCTTTTTCGTACTTTATCTATTTTATCATGATTACGTTCTAAAAGTGCTGCTACTGCTGTATCCAGATTTTTTTCTACAATATGTCCCATACGAACCACTTCTAGCACTGCGCTTTGTACCGCAAAGCTTGGTGTTTCAAGTAGACGGTCATCCAAATGTACCAATTCGCTTTCGTCTTTCTCTTTTTCCATTTCTACATGGTTGAGCTTTTTAGCAATATTAATAATATAATTAGAAAATGGAAATAATAATATTGTAGTAGTAATATTAAATACTGTATGAACGACACTAATTTCTGTTTGTGAAATTGGTCCAAATCCCATAGTTGGATTAATGATTTTAAAATAAACAATACTTAATATACTAAATAAAACAGTACCAATAATATTAAATAATAAATGCATATAAGAAGCACATTTTGCATTACGACTTGCACCTATCGCAGAAAGCATTGCTGTAATACAAGTACCGATATTTTGTCCCATAATAATATAAACAGCTGCATGAAATGGTACCAATCCAGAAGCTGCCAATGTCTGTAATATACCAACAGAAGCAGAAGAACTTTGTATAATTGCTGTCACAGCTGCACCTGTCAAAATACCTAAAAGTGGATTCTCTCCTAATGTCATAAAAAGTGTTTTAAATATTTCAGATTCTCTTAAAGGATATACTGCATCAGACATCATTTCAATGCCTATAAACAATATACCAAATCCAATTACTATAGATGATATTTCCTTATGACTGATGTTTTTTGCTGTTATCATCAATATAACACCAATCATAACCACTACTGGCGCAATTACAGCAGGACTTAAAAATTTTGCCCACTCCACACTAGAAACAAGCCATCCTGTTACTGTTGTACCAATGTTCGCACCCATAATTACGCTCATAGATTGTGTTAAATCCATTAAACCAGCATTTACAAAACCAACTACCATAATCGTTGTAGCAGAAGAACTCTGTATGATTGCTGTTACAATCGCACCAAGCAAAACACCCATTATTTTATTTTGTGTTAATGCTTTTAAAAGTTGTTTCATTTTATTTCCTGCTGCATTTTGTAGCCCTTGTGCCATAATATGCATACCATAAATAAATAAAGCCAAACCGCCTACAAATGGAATGATAATGTCTAAATAACTCATTCTGTTCCTCCTTACTGTTTGTGATAATCCCCATTATTTTTTGAAATGCCTTTGTATTTTAATAGATATTTGCAATTATCATGGTAAAAATCAATTTATACAAATATCAAAGAATACCATTTCTCATAAAACAACACAGCACTATAAAATACCGAATGTTTGTAGTCAATTTGATTTTCTTTTTATTCTTCTTTTGCTATTTTTGATATAAATGCCTTCAAACAAATTCAATTTAACATTTCTACTGATAAAATACAACGTTTTTAACATAAATTTAACATAATAAAACAAAAATTATAATATATTAATATTTACTTTCTATATTATTTTATTGATATTGTATAAAAATACTTTTTTTTATAAAAGATAATCTATATAAACAAATTGCACAAAAAAAAGCCTTTTTTCAAAGGCTCTTTTATCATTCTTTTTCTCCATTTTCTGTTATCATTTCTAAACGTGCTGGTTTTCCATCCCAAATAATCTTTTTTTCTTTCAGTAAAAATTCAACATTTTTTTCTTTTTTGATTTTTGTGCGAAATACTCCCTGTTCTAATGTATGCATTTTACAGCCAGCGCAGGCCTCTTTTCCTTTTCGGAATACTTCATAACATTTTTTTCCTGTATAATCGAAAACACCTGTTAATTTTTTTCCTAATTTATTGATATAATATAGCTCATATGTTTGAGCATCACAAACATATATCACATAATCCAATTCATCTAATAAATTTTGATAATTTTGACTATTCTTTTTTAACATGTTATTATGCTCAGAAACAACTTTTCTTTCTCCATCATCTACAATAGGTTCCCCTTCTTTAGCTTTTGTAATAAATTTTTCATAAAATTTATCTGGTGTTTCTGGTCTACCAAAATAATAACCTTGTATAACATCAGGAGATAACTTTTTCAATACAGTACGTTCTTCTACTGTTTCTACGCCTTCTACACATACACGAATATTTACACTATGTGCCAATTCAATCATATTTTTAATTAAGTGAGAATTATATCCGCCTTCTTGTATTGATTTTACAAAACATCTGTCAATTTTAATTTCATCAACTCTTAATTCCTTTAAATAGCCTAAACTAGAATAACCTGTACCAAAATCATCTATAGAAATTTGTATACCTTTTTTACTTAACTGATAAAATAACAGATTAAAATAAGAATAATCTTGTAATTGTATACTTTCTGTTACTTCCAATATAATGGCGCTTCCTGGAATATTTGCTTTATCCAAAGCATAAAATATAGTTTCCATAAGCCTTTTATCTTTTAATTGTATGTACGATAAATTAATATTCATACGAAAATTAGGCAAATATTGTCGCCATTCATGGCATTGTTTCATTGCTTTTTCTAATATCCATTTGCCTGCTTCTAATATCAAACCTGTTTGTTCCAATATTGGAATAAATACTACAGGACTAATTTCTCCATATTGTTTTGAACGCCAGCGCATCAATGCCTCTGCTTTAATTAACATTCCATTTTCATTTTTTACAACAGGTTGATAATAAATATAAAAACCTTCAAAATCATTTTTAATACTTTCTAATATTTCTTCTTTCAAATCAATAAAGAAAAGGTGTCCTTTATAAATATCAATAGAAAAGAAAGATAATTTATTTTTTCCTTGTTGTTTGGACTGATTCAATGCATCTTCTGCATACTGATATAAATTATGGTAATTATTTACATCTGTAGGATAACTTACAGCGCCTGCTGATACATTACTATATGTTTGTATAGAAAATTCTGTTTTAATTTTATCATAAAATACTTTTGCACTTTCTTTACTATATCCTACCAAATTTACACCAAATTTGTCGCCATCCAAACGGTAAAGTCTACTATCATAATCTAAATTTTTATCTATAATTTCTGCTAATTTTTTAAGTTGTTCATCACCAAATTTTCTACCATATTTATCATTTACATTTTTAAAGTCATCAATACCTAATATCAAAAAATATCCGCTTTCGCCCTTCTGTAATATCTCTTGAAAAGATTTCTCTAATACTGTTTGATTTTGTAATCCTGTTAGTTGGTCTATTTTTTTGCTTACCACATTCTCTGAAATACTACCTACTATAATGCTTGGTTTTCCATCATCATAAGAAACGCATTTTCCTACACAATTTACCCAAACAGAAACTCCTTTCCTATCAATCATACGATATTCCATTGCTACTTGGTCTGTTATACCTTTTTTAATTTCTTCTAAATTTTGTTCTACTTTGTTTCTATCTCTAACATCTATTACAGAAATCCAATCCTCTATTCCAAAAGAAATGTCTATAAAAGGTAAAGGGTATTTTTCCCAAATACAAGATGAAAAGTAAAATTGTTGTTCTTTTACATCAAATACAAATAAATAATCTTCTATACTCTCTCCCCAAAAAGATAATATTTCAATATATGGTCTTAATACAGTTTGTCTGACTACATCTCTTTCCAAAAAAACACCTCCCCTATTATTTATAATTTATCGTTGTAATTTATTATCGCATATTTCATAATTTATTTCAATCACTTTTATGATTATATATTCAAAATTACACCAATAAAACAAACATATATTATGATAAAAACATATTTTTACCAAAAAATATTTTATCAGACATTAGTAAGTATTCTTATCTTTATATAAAAAAATACTCATTAATGTCTGATAAATGAACAAAATAACAAACATATAAATAATACACTTGTTTATTATATCAATCCATATGCTTTAAATATCCGTACCAATTTTCCTCCCATAGGCATAGCAAGTAAATCATCTTCTTTTATGCCACCTATCAAAAGCATTACAAGACCATATATTATTACACCAATTAATATTGCTATCATTGTTGCAAACGTATTGCTATTTAATAGAGCAAAAAATGCTTTATATGCACCAAAACAAATGCCTCCCATAACAGCAGAACCTATTAAAGGCTTAAACAAAGAACCCCATAAATCAATATGAACTCTCATAATACTGGAAAGCATAAATAAATTAAATACAGATGCAACTGCATAACAGCCTGTTGTAGACAAAACCGCTCCTACTACATTGATAGATGGTATTCTAATCAGTAAAGCATTTAATATTACTTTTACCACTGCACCCAACAAAGCTCCTATAACAGGCACTTTTACATGACCAATACCTTGCAAAACTCCTGTTACTGTTTGGCACAATGCTAGAAATATAACAGATATAGAGCCTACTGTTAAAAGTATACCACCATCAGGCACATCTGGAAAAAGCATTTTAATAATACCATCTCCCAATACACCTAATCCTACACCTGCTGGAACAGATATAATCATAGATACACGCAGTGTCATATTCATTTTTCTTTTAATTTCTTGTCTTTGACGCAATCTCATAGATGCCGCAATACTTGGTATTGCTGCTGTTGCAACCGCTGTCGAAATAGATATGGGTAATGTTGTCAATGTAACATATTTTCCAGATAACTGCCCATATAAATTTTGTGCTTGTTCATGTGTGTGTCCTGTATTTTCTAATATTCTTTGCACCATATTAGCATCTATCAAATTTGTCATACTAAACACTGCTGTACCTGCAATAATTGGTGCTGCTGTAGAAAGCAATATTTTTGCAATTTCAATACCCGTTTCTGCTGTTTCTCTATTCCTGTCATATTTTGTTTTTTTATACACTACAGGTTTTAAAAGCGTATAAGAAAACATAATTACAATCAATCCAGCAAGTGCGCCAATACCAGTACCTGCTGTACCACCTGCTGCTCCTAATATCACATTTTTTTCACCTGCTGCTTTATCTACACCATATCCCAATAAAACATATGCCAAATATACACTAAAAAAAGCATTAAATATTTGTTCTACAATTTGAGAAAATGCAGTAGGAAGCATACTATTCATACCTTGAAAATATCCTCTATATGAAGACATAACTGCTACAATAAATATAGTTGGTGATAATGTTAATATACAATAATAACTTTCTGGAGAATGAGCAAAAAATTCAGCAATTTGTTTTGCAAATACAAACATTAACACCATAAACATAAATCCAAGCGTTCCTGAAACAAGTAGTGATATTTGAAATACCTTATGTGCATTACGATATTCTCCTGCAGCTAAACGCTCCGAAACCATTTTTGAAATTGCAGCTGGAAGTCCTGCTGAAGATAATATTAATAAAAATGTATAAATATAATAACCTGCGCTGTAAATAGCATTACCCGTATTCCCAATCATATTTGTCATAGGAATACGGTATAAAAAGCCTAAAAACCTTACCATAATACTTGCAAAAGCCAATATCGCCGCTTGTTTTATAAAAGAACCGCCCTTTTTCTTAGCCATAAAGCACCTCAATCAGTATACATTTCTATTACTATTATAAATTTTTTAAAAGATTTCATTGTCATTGTATGCCTTTTACATACTTAATATATTTTAATTGGTATAGGTAAATTTGTAAAACAAATTTACCTATCTATATTTATGATTTAATGTATTATCCATGAATACGTATTTTTCTTCTTAATCCTGCATCCAATACTTTTTTACGCATACGTAAATTTTGCGGAGTTACTTCTACCAATTCATCATCAGTAATAAACTCAAGACACTGCTCTAATGACATTTGTATTGGTGGTGTTAATTTTAAAGCATCATCTGAGCCAGATGCTCTTGTATTTGTAAGTTGTTTCTTTTTACATACATTGATGTCCATATCTTCAGGACGTGCATTTCTTCCCACAATCATACCTGCATATACTTTTACACCAGCACCTATAAATAAATCTCCTCTTTCCTGCGCATTATAAAGCCCATATGTGATAGCTTCGCCATCTTCAAATGCAACAAGAGAGCCTTGAGAACGAGTAGGAATTTCACCCTTATATGGCTGATAACTATCAAATACAGAATTTAATATACCATTTCCTTTTGTATCTGTCATAAATTCATTTCTATATCCAATTAATCCTCTTGCTGGAATCGTAAATTCTAAACGAGTATATCCTCCCTTAGAAGGATACATATTTGTCATTTCTCCTTTTCTACTTCCTAACTTTTCAATGACATTTCCGACAAATTCCTCTGGTACATCTATTGTTACATTTTCCATAGGCTCCAATTTTTTTCCATCTTGCTCATGAAATAATACTTCTGGCTTTGAAACTTGAAATTCAAACCCCTCTCTCCTTAATGTTTCAATCAATATAGAAAGATGAAGTTCTCCACGTCCAGAAACTTTTAAGCATTCTGGTGTATCTGTATCTTCCACACGTAAACTAACATCTGTATTTAATTCTTTGTATAATCTATCACGAATATGCCTTGATGTTACAAATTTTCCTTCTGTTCCTGCAAAAGGACTATCATTCACTGAAAAATTCATAGATATTGTTGGTTCCGAAATTTTTACAAAAGGTAATGCTTCTGGTTTTAATGGAGAACATATAGTATCTCCTATCATAATATCTTCCATACCAGATATTGCTACAATTTCTCCCACACCTGCCTCTTTTACTTCTTGTCTTTGGAGTCCTTCAAATGTATATAATTTTGTAATTCTTACTTTTTTCTGCACATCTGGTTGATGAATATTCACAATCACTACTTCATCATTCACGTGTATTGTACCATTTCCAATTTTACCTATACCAATTCTTCCAACATATTCACTGTGGTCTATTGTAGATATTAAAGTCTGTAAAGGTGCTTCTAAATCTCCGCTTGGTGCTGGAATGTGTTTTATAATCGTTTCAAAAAGAGGTATCATATCTGTACCTTGTTCTGTTAAATCCAATGTTGCAACACCACTTCTTGCAGATGCAAATACAAAAGGAGAATCTAATTGATTTTCATTTGCATCCAATTCAATAAATAATTCTAATACTTCATCAATTACAGCTTCTGGGCGTGCCTCTGGGCGGTCTACTTTATTGAGGCATACTACAACAGGTAAATTTAACTCTAATGCTTTACGCAGTACAAATTTTGTTTGAGGCATAGGTCCTTCAAAGGCATCTACTACAAGTACAACACCATCCACCATTTTTAATACACGTTCTACTTCTCCGCCAAAATCTGCATGTCCCGGTGTATCAATAATGTTAATTTTTACATCTCCATAATGTACTGCTGTATTTTTTGATAATATAGTAATGCCACGTTCTCTTTCAATATCGCCGCTATCCATTACTCTTTCCTGTACTACTTGATTAGAACGAAATATACCGCTTTGTCTTAAAAGCTGGTCTACCAATGTTGTTTTACCATGGTCAACATGGGCGATAATCGCAACATTTCTAATTTGTTCCATTTTTTGATTCATTTTTCATTTCTCCTCTTTATTACTAAAAATTCTGTCAAAATATTGATGCTTCTATATTCTAAAGGCAAAAAAACTTGCCAATGTCTGATAAAATTCTTTATATTTTACCATAGGGCATACAAAACCGCAATATCAAATCAATATAAAAAGCCTTTCATAATAAATATGAAAGGCAATAGAGCATAACCTATTTTATATATATTTCAATGCAATAAGCATCTATGAACTATACCATAATTTTGATTAAGCACGTGTTACATTAGCTGCCTGTGGACCTTTTGCGCCCTGAACAACTTCAAATTCTACTTCCTGACCTTCTTCCAATGTTTTGTAGCCTTCTGCCTGAATTGCAGAGAAATGTACAAATACATCATCTTCACCAGGTACGGAAATAAAACCAAAACCTTTTTCTGCATTAAACCATTTTACTGTACCTTTTTTCATGTTAAAATCCTCCTACATAGATAAAAAATGCTTTCTTATATAACGTATTTAATAGTATCATATATTTTTCACTCTGTCAATAAATATTTCTATGAAAAGTTAATATTTTCCAATTATTGTATATTCTTCCGATTATTTTGCCATTTTTACTGATCTTTTTTGAGATTTCCATCAGCAATTGCTTTCCTTGCCAAATAATCACATCTTTCATTTTCTTTGTTGTCTGCATGTCCTTTTACCCAAACAAATGTAACAGTATGCCTTTCAAGCAAATGCAATAACTTTTCCCACAAATCAATATTAGAGGCAAATTCTTTTTGATTTCTTTTCCAGCCGTTTGCTTTCCATTTTTTTGCCCAACCCTTTGATATGGTATCTATAACATATTTTGAATCACTATAAAGCGTTACTTGACATGGTTCTTTTAATGCTTCTAGTGCTTTTATTACAGCAAGTACTTCCATACGATTATTTGTTGTCTGTTCAAATCCTTCTGAAATTTCTTTTCTTGCACTACCATACAAAAGTACTGCTCCATATCCTCCAGCACCTGGATTACCTGAACATGCACCATCTGTATATATTGTCACTGATTTCAATGCATTTTCTCCCTTTCTTTTTTTAAATATGCCTCTCCTACTACAATATCATCTGGTGTTGTAATTTTAATGTTTTCATAACTTCCTTCTACAACAAAAACGGTTGTTCCGTCTCTTTCTACTAAAACAGATTCATCTGTACCTATAAAATTTTCTTTTCCTGCTTTTTCAAATGCTTTTATAAGTAATTGTTTTTGAAATGTCTGAGGGGTTTGTATATACCAAACAAAATTTCTTTCTGGTGTTGTTACAATTTGATTTTCTACATTACAAATTTTAATAGTATCTTTTGCTTTTACTCCCAAAACACAAGCACCTTTTTGCTGTGCTGTTATAATTGTTTTTGTAATATCATCTACTTTTACAAAAGGACGAACGCCATCATGTACCGTTATTATTTCTGCTTTTTTGTTGACAGCACAAATACCAGCATAAACAGAATTTTGGCGTTCCTTACCTCCTTCTACAATAGCAGATACCTTTTGAAATCCCTCTCTTTTTACAATATTAGTGAGTAAATCCATAGTATCATTTGCTGTTACCAAAACAATTTCATCAACTTGACTGCATTGCTCAAACTTTTGTATAGTATAAACAATCATTTCTTTTTCTCCCAATTTTAAAAATTGTTTTTTGGTTTTTGTACCCATACGAACTCCTGTTCCTGCTGCTGGTATTACTGCACTGCAATATTTTTTTGTATTCATAGTCTTCCTCCAAAATAAAACAAAACATACAAAACACTTATAAAACAATAATAATCCCCCTTTCTTTTTCAGAAAAGGGGGAACTGAAAAACACAATATTTTATAAAATATTGTTATGCCGCAGATGTAATTTTTGTAAATATCATTCTACCTGCTGCCGTTTGTAAAACACTTGTTACAATAACGTTTTTTGTTTCGCCTATAAAACGATTACCGCCTTCTACAACAATCATCGTTCCATCATTCAAATAGCCTATACCTTGTCCATTTTCTTTCCCAGCCTTAATTACAGTTACTTGCATTTCTTCTCCTGGCAATACAACTGGCTTAATTGCATTTGCTAATTCATTAATATTCAACACTCGGACGCCTTGAAATTCTGCCACCTTATTCAAATTAAAATCATTTGTCACAACAAAAGCATCCATTTTTTCACCCATTTTAAGCAGTTTAGAATCCACTTCTAATGCCTCTTTGGGGTCATAGTCTACAATTTCTACTGGTACAGAAAGCTGTTTTTGAATTTCATTCAGAATATCTAAACCACGTCGTCCTCTGTTTCTTTTTAAAGAATCAGAAGAATCGGCAATATGACGTAGTTCTTCCAATACAAAATTTGGAATCAATATTTTTCCCTCAATAAAACCTGTTTGGAGTAAATCTAATATTCTGCCATCTATAATGACGCTAGTATCTAATATTTTAGGTCTACCATATGCAATCATATTTTTTTTAGAATCTGGATTTGCTAAAACATTTTTTAAATTGCTTACATTAATTTCATCTTTCTTTTTTCTTGCCACTCGAAAGCCCAAAAAACCCAAAACAATATTCAGCAATATAATCACGCCTGTTCCCAAAGGACCAAAACCGTTAAACGCAACACCTATCAAATTTGCTATAGCAAGTCCTATCATACAACCCAATAAACTGAAACTTAATTCCTTGAGATTCATTTTAACCAATTTTTCTTCTGTCCTAGCCATTTGCATCATAATTTTTTTTGCGACAGCAGAAGAAAAAAGAAAATAAAAAATGAGTCCAAATACAACAGATATTACCGCTGGTATATAAAACGGCATATGTTTGATGCGAAATAAGTCCAAAAGATACAACAAATGAAATATAGCAAAAAATGCTGCTGCAACAATCAAACTGATTACAATTCCCAATAACCTTTTCATATTTTCACCTCCCCCATAATAACGTTACTAAAATATTAACAATTCAGTACCAAATTTGCAAGTAATTCTTCTGCTTTTTCTGTATCAATTTCGTACGAACATATAATTTCACTTAAAACAATTTGTTTTGCAGTATTTAATAGCTTCTTTTCTATGCTGGAAAGTTTTTTTCTTTTTTCTCTTTCGTCAAGATTTTTTACTACTTCTGTTACCATATCTAATTTGCCTGTTTTTAATTTTTCTAAATTGTCCTTGTAGCGTAAACTCCAATTTTCAGGCATAACAATTTTTTTTGAACCTACATACTCTAATGCCTTTTCTACTTCTTCTTTGTTAGCTACAGCTCTTACACCTAACTGTTCCGATTTATTTGCAATTAAACGAATTTTTAAATTGTTTTTAGGAATTTGTATAATATAATACATTTCCATTTTTGTACCATGAAAATCCTGTTCTATGCTTTCTATGACACCGGCACCATACATAGGATAAATGATTTTTTCACCAATTTGAAACATAAAAAATCTCCTTTCTTGTTCTGATATTCTGTTTTCTTCATAATTAAAATAACGGAAAATGAAAAACGAAGTATTGCAGTAAATTTTAATATTGCTTTACTTAAAATATTCTAATATTCAAAAATAATATTGATATACACAATATTAAAATATCGTTTATTGCAATTTGCCAGATTATTAAAGTTTTTTATAATACTTTTACTTTTTCAAATTTTATTAAAAAACTATTACTTTTGATTTCCATTTACTGACACATACAGTAAACATTATAAATATCTGACAAAATTCTTTTGTATATTTTACCCTTAGACAAATATCAAATATGCTTTAATTTATATGAAAGTATCTACAGTATATTGGGTAATTTTATAATTGTTAAATTCGTGTGTTTGAGGAATCGGTTATCAAATTTTTCCGCTTCAAACGGCTTTCGGAATGAAAAAGGGAAGATTTCCCTTTCCATATTTGAAATCATATGAAAATAACAGAATTTATGCTTATATTGTTTTTATAAAGTATTTACAAAAACATTCCAAAAAATACAAAAAAGCAGTACAATTTTACTATTTACTGCTTCGCTTTACCATACTTCACAACCAGACGAAAAATTTCTCTTTGTTTATCATACCACAATATTCTAAAAAATGCAAAATTTTTATTTTAGCAATATTTTTTAATAAAGTCAATACCTTTCATCACATAGTTTTTTATACTACTTATTACAATATTTAGAATTGCAAACAAATATAATATCTGTTATGATAGAGTAAAATATGTTTGTAATTTTGATAAATAAGGAGAACTATAATGTCTGAATTTCAAATTTTTAGCGATGGTGCTGCTGATATTCCAAGCAATATAAAAAAACAATACAATATTATTACCATTCCTTTTTATATTTCTTTAGACCAAAAAACATATCAAAAAGAAATAGAAGAACTTCCTCTTAGTGTATTTTATAATAATATGATACAAAAAAATGTATTTCCAAAAACATCTTTGCCTTCTGTTCAGGACTATATAGATGCTTTTACACCTTTATTGGAATCTGGTAAAGATATCATTTGTTTCACTATTACAGACACTTTAAGCGGTTCTTTTCAGTCAGCAATGTCTGCAAAACAAATATTAGAGGAAAATTATACAAAAAGAAAAATATATATTGAGAATTCTTATGCAGCTACAGGCTCTCAGTATCTTATTGTAAGAGAAGCAGCACGTATGCAGCAATTAGGATATGATATTGACATTGTGCATTCTTTTGTGCAAAAGGCAAAAATTGATAGTCGTATATTTTTTGTAGTGGGAACATTGACACATTTAGAAAAAGGTGGAAGAATAGGTAAAGTTGCTGCACTTTCTGGAAGCATATTAAATATCAAACCCCTTATTGTTTTGGCAAATGGCGAAATTAATAAAGCAGGTTTGGCACGCAGTCGCAAAAAAGCGATGCTCAAATTATCAGAACTTACAAAAAATTATATGGAACAAAATCATTTTTCTCCATCAGATTTTACACTTACAATAGGTACAACAAATACACCTGATGAAGTAGATATACTTACTGAAATATTAAAATCAGATTTACCTAATATTGAAATAATAGAGCCTTTTCAGATTGGTGCAACCATTGCTACACACACAGGTCCTATGACATTAGGTGTTTGTATTAATAAAAAATTTGAATGTTACTTGTAGTATGTTGTTCGTATGGTATAGTATTGAGAGGAAATAGATATGCAAAAATATATGATATTTGATTTAGATGGTACACTTATTGATTCTATGCCTATATGGAAAAATGTAGGTAAAAATTATATTCAGCAATATGGTTTTATCCCTCCTAAAGACTTTGAGGATAAAATCAAAAAACAAACATTATTTGAAACAGCACATTATTTTAAACAATTATTTGAAATTCCTAAAACAGAAAATGAAATTGTTTCAGAAATTATCACTGTTGTTGCTGAAGAATATGCTAATCATGTACCATTAAAGCCCTTTGCAAAACATTATTTAGAAAAGCAAAAGCAGTGTGGTACAAAAATGTGCATATTAACTGCTTCTGAACCAGATTATACTCTTGCAGCAATGAAACGTCTTGACATACTACATTATTTTGATTTTATTGCAACCTGCACAGAAATGGGGTTAACAAAAAATGATACACAAGTATTTTTCAAAACAATGGAGCGTTTAGGGGGAAATCAAAAAAATACTGTAATATTTGAAGATGCGCTTTATGCTATACGTACAGCAAAAAAAGGAGGTTTTTATGTTGTTGCTATAGCAGAAGATACACGCCCTAATGATACAATAGAAATACAAAATATATCTGATAAATATATTGTCTCTTATAAAGAATTACTTTAATTTACTTCAAAAATGATTGACTTAATTTATTATTAGATATAAAATCATCAGAATCAATATTTCATACGGAAAAAAATAACAGAAAAACTTGATTTTATACCCATAACTATACTATAATTGATACGTTGCAGTTTATCACATTGGAAAGGATGTGTTTTAGTTATGTTAACATCAATAGTAGGTATTAACTGGGGAGATGAAGGCAAAGGTAGAATGGTTGACCTTCTTTCTGAAAATTATGATATTGTTTCTCGCTATCAAGGAGGAAACAATGCAGGACATACTGTAATTAACGACAAAGGGAAATTTATATTAAATCTTTTGCCTTCTGGTATACTTCGTGAAAGTGTTGTCAATATTATGGGTACTGGCATGGTAATTGATTTGGAACATTTAAGCAACGAAAAGAAAAAATTAACAGATGCAGGTGTTAAAATTACACCTGAAAATTTAAAAATTAGTGATAGAGCAATCATTTGTATGCCTTATCATAAACAGCTTGACATATTAGAAGAAGAACGTCTTGGAGATGCAAAATTTGGTTCTACAAGACGTGGCATTTCTCCAGTATATGGCGACAAATACATGAAAAAATGTATTCGTATGGGAGATTTACTTTACCCAGAACAATATAGAGCAGCATTAAAAAATATATTATCTTGGAAAAATTTAACAATACAAAATGTATATAATGCAGAAGCAGTAAGCTATCAGGATATGCTTGATTGGTTAGATAAATATGCACAAGAATTTAAAGACTATATTTGTGACACAAGCATCTATTTAAATCAAGCTGTAAAACAAGGTAAAAAAGTAATGTTTGAAGCACAACTTGGTGCTTTAAGGGATATTGATTTTGGTATTTACCCTTATACATCATCCTCCTCAACAATCGCCGCATATGCTCCTATTGGTGCAGGTGTGCCTAATTTAAAACTTACAAATGTAATAGGCATTATGAAAGCATATTCCTCTTGTGTAGGAGAAGGTCCTTTTACAGTAGAAATGTTTGGAGAAGAAGGTGAGGCATTACGTGCTGCTGGTGGAGAATATGGTGCAGCAACAGGTCGTCCAAGACGTGTAGGCGCATTTGATGCTGTTGCTTCTCGTTATGGTATAAGAGTACAAGGCTGTGATGAAGTAGCATTGACAAAACTAGATGTACTTTCTTATTTAGATAAAATACCTGTTTGTACTGCTTATACTGTAAATGGAAAAGAAACAAAAGAATTTCCTTTTGCAGCAGAATTATCACTTTCAAAACCTGTTATAGAATATGTTGATGGGTGGAAATGCGATATTTCAAAATGCAGAAAACCAGAAGACTTACCAGATGCTGCATTAAAATATATTAAATATATAGAAGAATTATCAGAATGTCGTATTAAATATGTTTCTGTTGGTGCAGCAAGAGAAGAATATATTGTAATGTATTAATATTTAGGGGAGAATTTCTCCCCTATTTTTATAAACATTACAAATATTAAATAAAAAATATATTCCATAATTATTTTATTTTTTGTTAAAATTCTATATTTTTGATGCATTTATTTATTAAAATATCATATAAAATAGAATAAGTATTGTTTCAATATTGTCTTATTATTGTTTATATTATACAACAGCTTTTTGTACTAAATAAAATAAAGTTTTTATCGTTTTTATTTTATACTAGACAAAGCTATTTTTATGCTATAAAATGTAAAAAATTGTGTATAAACGCAGTTTTATTGTGTTGCTCTAAAACGATATATTTGAAAAACCTAGCGTAATGACGGAGGAATGAAAATGGAAAAAAAAGTATATCTTGTATTAGAAAATGGGCAGTTTTTTGAGGGAAATGCTTTCGGTGCAGAAGGTGAAATAACAGGAGAAATTGTTTTTGCTACTGCTATGACAGGCTATCTTGAAACATTAACAGACCCTAGTTATTATGGACAAATTGTTGTGCAGACATTTCCTTTAGTTGGCAATTATGGTGTTATTCCTGCTGATTTTGAAAGTGAAAACACTCATGTAAAAGCATATATTGTTAGAGAATGGTGTCAGGAACCCTCAAATTTTCGTTCAGAAGGGAATCTTGACACTTTTTTAAAGGAACGTAATGTTATTGGTCTTTGTAACATAGATACTAGACAATTAACCAGGATTATAAGGGAATATGGTGTTATGAATGCACGTATTGTCAATTCTATTGAAAATTTAGATAGTATTATTTCAGAATTAAAAAACTATCGTGTAGCAGATGCAGTTAAAAACACCACTTGTCATGAAATATCCATATCTAAACCAGAATCTCCTAAAAATAAAGTTGTTTTAATGGATTTCGGAGCAAAAAAACATATCCACAAAGAATTAGAAAAAAGAGGTTGTGAAGTGATTACTGTACCAGCCTATACCACATATGAGCAAATCATGGAAATGCATCCAGACGGAATTATGCTTTCAAATGGTGCAGGCGACCCTGCTGATAATATTGAAATTATTGAAGAAATTAAAAAATTACTTCAAACAAAAATACCTATATTTGGCATTTGTTTAGGACATCAACTTGTTGCTTTAGCAAATGGTGCAAAAACAATAAAATTAAAATATGGACATAGAGGTGCAAATCAGCCTGTAAAAGATTTGGTAACAGGTAATATTTATATTACTAGTCAAAATCATGGTTATGCAGTAGACAGTACTACACTTCCTTCTGAATGCAGTATACGTTTTGAAAATGCTAACGATGGCACTTGCGAAGGAATTGATTATCAAGAAATACCCGTTTTTACAGTACAGTTCCACCCTGAAGCAAATGGTGGTCCAAGAGACACGATGTTTTTATTTGACCGTTTTATAACATTGATGGGAGGTAACAAATAATGCCATTAAGACAAGATATTAAAAAGGTTTTAGTAATTGGTTCTGGTCCTATCGTAATAGGACAAGCAGCAGAATTTGACTATGCTGGTACACAAGCGTGTCGTACATTGCGTGAAGAAGGTTTAGAAGTTGTTCTTGTCAATAGTAATCCTGCTACTATTATGACAGATAAAGCTATGGCAGACCGTATTTATATTGAACCTCTTACCATTGATACATTAAAAAGGATTATAGAAAAAGAAAAACCAGATAGTGTACTTTCTACATTGGGAGGACAAACTGGCTTAACACTTTCCATGCAGTTAGCAAAAGAAGGATTTTTACAGCAGCATAATGTTAAATTATTAGGTGCAAATCCTATTACAATAGATAAAGCAGAAGATAGACAAATGTTTAAAGATACTATGCTTGAAATAGGTGAGCCTGTTATACCTTCTGAAGTAGTAACTACTGTAGAAGATGCCATTAATTTTGTAGAAACAATAGGCTATCCTGTTATCATTCGTCCTGCTTTTACATTAGGTGGTACTGGTGGTGGTATATGTAATAATGAAGAAGAGCTGATTGAAATTGCTTCTAATGGTTTGCGTCTTTCTCCTATATCACAAATATTAGTTGAAAAATGTATTTCTGGCTGGAAAGAAATTGAATTTGAAGTGATGCGTGATAGCAAAGGAAATGTTATTACAATATGCAGCATGGAAAATTTTGACCCTGTTGGTGTGCATACAGGTGACTCTATTGTTATCGCTCCTGCCGTTACATTAGCAGATAAAGAATATCAAATGCTTCGTTCTGCCTCATTAAATATTATTTCTGCACTTGGTGTAGAAGGTGGTTGTAATTGCCAATTTGCTTTAAATCCAGATAGCTTTGAATATGCTGTTATAGAAGTAAATCCTCGTGTTTCTCGTTCTTCTGCACTTGCTTCTAAAGCAACAGGTTATCCTATTGCCAAAGTTGCAGCTAAAATTGCTATAGGTTATACTTTAGATGAAATTAGAAATGCTGTGACAGGCAGCACATATGCTTGTTTTGAACCTACTATAGACTATGTTGTTGTGAAACTGCCAAAATGGCCATTTGATAAATTTGTATATGCTAAGCGTGTATTGGGTACACAGATGAAAGCAACAGGAGAAGTTATGGCAATTGCTCCTAGTTTTGAAATGGCAATTATGAAAGCAGTAAGAGGAGCAGAAATTTCTCTTGACAGTTTGAATTTGCCTAAATTAGAATCTCTTTCTAAAGAACAAATATTACAAAAAGTACACATTTGTGATGATGAAAGATTGTTTGTAGTATTCGAGGCATTAAAAAGAGGTATTTCAGTTGATAAAATCAATGATATTACTAAAATTGATAAATGGTTTTTATACAAACTACTTAATTTAATAAATTACGAAAAAGAATTATCTGAAAAAACACTTGATGATGCTTTATATTTAAAAGGTAAAAAATTAGGTTATTCTGATAAAGTGATAGAAAGATTTTCAAATCAAAAAATACAAAATCCTATTTCTGCAGTATTCAAAATGGTAGACACTTGTGCAGCAGAATTTAAAGCAGAAACACCTTATTTTTATTCCACATATGATACAGAAAATGAGGCACTAGAACATATTCAAACACATGGTTCTGGTAAGCCTACAGTTATTGTATTTGGTTCTGGTCCAATACGTATCGGACAAGGTATTGAGTTTGATTATGCTTCTGTTCACTGTGTTTGGGCATTAAAAGAGGCTGGTTATGAAGTAGTTATTGCCAATAATAATCCTGAAACGGTTTCTACAGACTTTGATACAGCAGACAGATTATATTTTGATGCATTAACACCAGAAGATGTCATGAATATCATTAAAACAGAAAAACCTTATGGTGTAGTAGTAGCATTTGGCGGACAAACTGCTATAAAATTAACAAAATTTTTAGAAGCAAATGGAGTCAAGATATTGGGTACTCCTGCTGATAGTATTGATGCCGCAGAAGATAGAGAACGTTTTGACGAACTTTTAGAATCACTTCATATTGAACGTCCTAATGGTTATACTGTTATGAGAACAGAAGATGCTTTGAAAGTAGCAAATAATTTAGGTTATCCTGTTTTAATGCGTCCTTCTTATGTTTTGGGTGGTCAAAATATGATTATTGCTCATAGTGATGAAGATATTAGAGAATATATGCAGATTATACTTTCTCAAAATATTGAAAATCCTATATTAATTGATAAGTATCTTATGGGTGTTGAAATAGAAGTAGATGCTATTTGTGACGGAGAAGAAATACTCATACCTGGTATTATGGAACATATAGAACGTGCAGGTATTCACTCTGGTGACTCCATTGCAGTATATCCTGCTTGGAATGTCAGCGGTGAATTAACTCAAAAACTAATTGAATATACTAAAAATCTTGCAGTTTCTTTAAAAACAAAGGGACTTGTGAATATTCAATATGTTATTTATGAAAATCAAATTTATGTTATAGAAGTAAACCCTCGTTCTTCTAGAACAATACCATATATCAGTAAAGTAACTGGTGTACCTATGGTTGACCTTGCTACAAGAGCAATGCTTGGTGAAAAATTAAAAGATATGGGTTATGGTACAGGGCTTTATAAAACACCTCCTTACGTTGCCGTAAAAGTGCCTGTATTTTCGTTCGAAAAACTCATTGATGTTGATGTGCAGTTAGGACCAGAAATGAAATCCACAGGTGAAGTATTGGGTATAGGCAAAACACTCAGCGAGGCACTTTACAAAGGTTTGATTGCTGCAGGATATAAAATGAAAAAACAAGGTGCTATGTTTGTGACAGTACGTGATGCCGACAAAGCAGAAATTGTTGATATTACCAAGAAATATGCTTCACTTGGCTTTGAAATTTATGCCACAAAAGGTACAGCAAATGTATTGCTACAAGCTGGTATTAATGTAAAAGTAGTAAACAAAATACATGAATCAAAAGACAATTCAAAAGCACTTTTGGAAAGCGGAAAAATCAATTATATTATATCTACTTCTTCAAAAGGACGTTTGCCAAGTTTGGATAGTGTAAAAATTCGTCGTCTTGCAGTAGAGCATTCTATACCTTGCTTAACTTCTTTAGATACTGCAAATGCATTAGCAGACAGTTTAATCAGCCGTTTTTCTGAATACAGTACAGAATTGATTGATATTAACAATATGAGAGAAAAACGTATGAAATTGCCATTCACTAAAATGTCCGCTTGTGGTAATGATTATATTTATTTTAACTGCTTAGATGGACATGAAATCACAAGCCCTGAATCACTTGCAGTTTCACTTTCTCACAGACATTTTGGTATAGGCGGCGATGGTGTAGTATTAATGGAAAAATCAGATGTCGCTGATATTAAAATGAGAATGTATAACTTAGACGGTAGTGAGGGCAAAATGTGTGGAAATGCTGTTCGTTGTATTGGAAAATATGTTTATGAAAATGGTTATGTACCTAAAACAGATATGACAGTAGAAACACTCTCTGGCATTAAACAATTAAAACTATTTGTTCAAAATGGTGTTGTAGATTTTGCAACAGTAAATATGGGCAAAGCAATATTAGAGCCAGAACAAATTCCTGTTAAAATAAGAGGTTTACAGTTTAAAAACGTATTAAATTATCCTGTAAAAATAGATGAAAAAGAATATAGCATTACTTGTATTTCTATGGGTAATCCTCATGCTGTTGTATTTTGGAATAATTTAGATAATTTAGATATCGAAAAAATAGGTCCTGCATTTGAATATAGTTCACTTTTCCCAGAAAGAGTAAATATTGAATTTGTACAAATTATTAACTCTACTACATTAAAAATGAGAGTTTGGGAAAGAGGAAGTGGCGAAACATGGGCATGTGGTACAGGTGCCTGTGCAGCAGCAGTTGCAGCAGTATTAAATGGCTATTGTAGTAGAGATAAACAAATTACAGTAAAATTAAAAGGTGGGGATTTGCTTATTAAATATACTGATGATGCTGTTTATCTTTCTGGAAAAGCAGAAAAAGTATATGAAGGTATTGTCGAAATTTAAAGCTTATAATATTTAGTATTCCCCCAGAAAAATATATATTTTTCTGGGGGAATTATATTAATAATTATGAGAGTGTTAACCAAAAAATAATTTATATTCTTTACTGTTTTCAAAATTTCGTAATATATCATTTTTTTGCTTATTTTACAATAGATATCTTTACATTATATTATATTTCTTGTAAAATAAAAATGTATGCGGAAAATAATATTGCACTCAGCCCTCGCAAAATAAAAAGTATTCTCCGCATACCTCCCTTTTTCCCTTCAGACTATTGTTGCCATAGCCTGAAGGGATTACTATTTTTTCTAATAAAAATTTTTTATTAGAAAGAATATCCACCATCAATTGTTGTTAATTCAAATTTGTCTTTTTTCTGTCTAATTATCAGTGTAAATTCACCAATACCTTCTGTATCGCCATAGCGTTCTTGATAATCAACAACAAAGGCATTTGGAAAATGTATTTTTCTGACAATCTGATTTGCAGAAACAATTTCAACAGTTGCTTTTCTATAACTGTCAGAACTTTCTGCTTTTACAACAGACCACTTTGCAATCTTCATTGTATCATCTGCTGCATCGCCATCTACTGCTGTTAATATTTTACCTGTCAACTCCAATGTATTTACCACATCTGTTGACCTTGCATCAGAATCATCTGGTGTATCTGTAAGAAATTTGCAACTTTTAATACTGTGTTCATCTAATGAAATTGTTTCTGCACCTTCAATAGTTAATCTGATACCCATAATAAAAAACTCCTTTCTATAATAATAAATACTACATGTAATTTATATAAACACATTACTATGCTTATATCTATATTTTAATACACTCATCATCCCACTACCCCATAAGTTATAATATAGACTTGTATTATAAGCAAAAATATGATTAATATAATTTTTTCTGACTTCTTTCTGGAGGTAAAGAAGTGGGGAAGTGGGATAAAGTGATAACAAATTTTATATGAAATGTAATTATAAATAATAAATTATTACAATTAAAATCTCTTTGGAAATATAATTTTTAACATGTAAAATATATCAGGGCAAAAATATTTATTATATTAATTCCCTATACATAAATATCTGTAAAATCCTTGATTTTGTCACGCTGATATGTTAATTTTCTTAAATTTTTGTCGAAAATCTTATAATTAATCTATTTTCTGCATAAAAAAGACATAGTAATATTATTACTATGTCAATATAACAAATATAAATTACATTATTTTATACTATTATTATTAATATTCTTATTTTGTATCATCATGTTTTTTCAAAATATTTTTAATTTTATGATATAATTTATTACTAAGTGAAGTATTTTTATTTATTTCTTCTATTTCTTTCATACCTCTTTTATAATTTTTACATCTTTGTTCTATGGATTCTAATTCTTTTGTTGATAATATATCTTGCAATTCTTCAAACAAAGAACTTTCATGAGATTTAGATTCCTGTGTAGAAATTTGGTCTTTTGATAATGTATCTGCACTGATTTCCTTTGCAAATTCATACTTTTCTTCTTCTGTTTTTCCCATACATAGACGAAATTTTTCTCGTTTTATAACAAAATTTTGTACTTGCAGTAACCAAATAAAAGGATACTCTGAATAATATAAAGCATCTGTTCTCATACAAGCAATAGAAAATGTTTCTTGCAAAACTTTATTTGCTTTTTCTTCATTATATTCTAATTTAACATAGGCAATATTATACAATTTTTCAGCATACAAATGATATAACTGCTCTATAAATAAACGTTTCCCACTGTTCATAATATTACCTCTTTTCTAAATATAACATTTATTTAAACCCTTTCGCTACATTATAATAAAATATTTTTACTTTTTTCATTATTATACAATTATTTACAAACATACGCAATATGTTTATGTATAAATTCCCAAAATTAAATTTCATACAATATATTTAAGTAATATAGTATTGTTTTTATCAGTTGTATCATCTTTATAATAATCTTTGATTTTATAGCAGTATTATTATTCTTTAAATATACTTTGCCCCAAAATCATTTTTCTGTAATATATATTATTCTATTTCACCATTTTATTTATTTTCTATCAATAATTTTGCTTTTCCTATATAAATATCAGCCAAAATCTGTATAATGGTATATTCAGTAATATTACAGTAAGCAAGACCTATATTTCCATTTAATATTATAAATAAACTTTCTAATTATTGAAATACATTGCTTTTTGATTTTAAAATACTTGCAATAGAAAATATTTCACTGCTGTCCTCATGATGTTTACACAATATTTGTTGTGGACTATACTTATAAAACTAACTTTTTTCACTTACATTATATAGTATCGCAATTCCAAAAACAAAGTAAATAATTAATACAATTATTTTTTTATATAAATGCATGATGTTATATAATTTCAAATTCAAAATAGCATCGCATTTACACAACATATGCAGTATTAAATTAAGCTAATTAAATATAATATAGCACCTTTTTTATTGCTCTATTTTTAAAATAAAAAAGTGCCCTTCAAAGAGCACTTCATTATTGGCTATTATTTATTATATCTGTACATTCTTTTTTTTGAAAAAGAATCCTATTACACAACCAATTATTGCCGGAAGTATCCAAGCACATCCATATTGTGCAAAAGGTAATGCTTTCACTGCATCAGCACCCAATACTAATTCTACTGCACTTGCTGCAAGAGCAAAATATGCTCCAAAACAAGCAACATTATCATTTTTAAACACATCATCAAGAAATGTTAATAATACCAATACTAATGTTGGAGGATATAATAAACTCAATATTGGTGCAGATACATTGATAATACGTGTTAAACCAAAATTAGAAATAACATAGCTAAATACACAAATTACAATAACAAGATGACTATATTGTAATTTTCCCTTTGAAATAGTATTAAAATAGTCTGCTGCAACAGAAGTTAAACCAATTGCTGTTGTTAAACAAGCGAGTAATACAATCAATGTTAAAAGAATCATACCACTTTTTCCCATTAAAGACTGCACAATCGCCATAAGCAAACCTGCTTGATTTAAATCTTCAAAACCTCCTGTAGAAGTAGTTGCACCTAAATATGTTAATCCACCATATATTAACATAAGTAATACACCTGCAATTAAGCCAGACATACCAACCATACCACTTACTTCTTTTTTATCTGTAAAGCCTTTGCTATGTGCTGCTGTTGTTACAATACCTGTTAAAAGAAGTGCTCCAATACCGTCCATTGTTTGATAACCAGAAAGCATACCTTCTTTTAAAGGAACAACTGTAGATTCTGCTGTAGCAGGTCCAATAGGAGAAACAATACCTAACACAATTAATATAACCATAACTATAATTAAAGCAGGAGTTAAATAATTTCCCACAATATCTACAACTTTCGTAGGACGAATGGTAAGTAATAATGCTACACCAAAAAATAATGCTCCGAAAATCCAAGGGCTAAACCCTGGCATCAATGTAGAAATACCCATTTCAAATGTTGTTGCTGCTGTTCTTGGAATACATAATCCTGGTCCAATACAGATAATAATAATTGCTGCCATGATTTTACCAGGAAGCATACCAATTTTTCCTACAACGCCCTCTATGTTTCCTATACGATTAAATACAGTTGCCCATATCGCTAAAACACCAAGTCCAACGTCCATAATAAAAAATCCCATAAATCCCATAAACCATGATGCACCTGTTTCCCTTCCTAAAAAAGGTGGAAAAATCAGATTTCCAGCACCAAAAAATGTTGCAAAAAGTGCAAAGCCCATAATCAATGTTGTTTTTGTTTTGCTTGTTTTCATATTTATTCCCCCTGCCCGATTGTAGGTAGATTTTGCTATTATTAATATATCATTATAAAACTGTATTTGCAATGGTTAAAGTTTTAAAATGTAGACAAATCCCACAAATAAAAATATCATATATATTTACAATATAGTGTCTACCCTTTATTTGCTTTTTATAAAGCAAAACAAAAACTTTTTTACAAACTATGTTTTTTTATTGTAATATTAATCAGCAAAAACTGATTGTATGTTTTTAGTAACAATACCATTTTTATGTAACTATAGTACGCTGTTCCAAAAAAACACCCATTCTATCAAAATCGGAACAACGTTATATATGCTATCACTTTTATTATTATCAATTACATATTTTTAACTTCTTCCAGCAGTGTTTTGAATTTAGGCAGTGATGTTTCTATCATTTTAGGAGAAACACAATAAGACAATCTAATATAGCCTTTACATCCAAAAGCAGAACCAGGTACTGTTAAAAGCAAATATTTTTTTGCCATTTCAGCAAATTCACTGTCGTCTTCAATAGGTGTTTTTATCCAAAGATAAAAAGCACCATCAGGTTTTACACAATCATAACCCATTTCAGACAGACCATTATAAAGTATATCTCTATTTTTCCTGTAAAATTCCAAATCTGCAACATCATCTACACAACGAGCAATGACTCTTTGTATTAATGATGGTGCATTTACAAATCCTAATATTCTTGTAGCAACATTCAATGCACTTGTTAAATCTTCAAAATCCGTTATTTTATTGGATACTGCAATATAGCCTATTCTTTCCCCAGGTAATGAAAGTGATTTTGACCAAGAATAACCTACTAATGTATTGTCATAATATTTTGTTAAAAATGGTACTTTTACTGTATCATTATAAACAAGCTCTCTATAAGGCTCATCTGCAAAAATATAAATTTCTGTACCATATTCTTTTTGTTTTTCTTTTAAAACATTTGTCAATGCAATAATTGTACTTTCGGGATATACTACTCCTGTAGGATTATTTGGAGAATTGATGATTACCATTTTTGTTTTTGGTGTAATATATTTCGCAAAAACTTCTGCATCTGGAAGAAAGGAAGGTTCATTAGCTGGAACTATCACAAGGCTTGCATTTACATTCGAAGCATAACAGCGATATTCCCCAAAAAATGGTGCAAATGTAATGATTTCATCACCAGGATTTACCAATGATTTCATTGCTACATTCATGCCTCCTGCTGCGCCCACTGTCATTACAATATTTTCTGCTCCAAATTCTGTATCAAAACGACGATTTAATGAATCTGCTACTGCTTTTCGTACATCTTCATAACCAGAGTTGTTCATATATCCATGCACAAAAACAGCATCTTCTTCCTCTATTACTGCTTTTATTGCATTTTTAATGCCGTCTGGTGCTGCAAGATTGGGATTTCCTAAACTAAAATCGCACACATTTTCTGCGCCATATTTTTCTGATAAATTTTTGCCTTCTTCAAACATTTTTCTTATTACAGAACTGTTTGCTACAAGCTCTTTCATTTTTTCAGCTATCATATTTCTTCCTCCTTCATTGGTAATCATTTTGTTATGTTACTATCATTTTATTGTGGATATTAGTAATACCCTTACCCTTTTGGGGTAGAGGGTAATTACTAATATCATATATTGTAAAAAAAAACTGGATGTCTTTAGCAAATTGTAAAATAACTTTAACTAGCAATATAAATTTTACATTATATTTGTTTATACACGATTTGATTTGCGCCATATTTTCTGTATTTCAGCTTGTTTAATTAATTCATCTCTAAAATCAGGATGAGCCAATGAAATTAACATTTCTGCTCTTTCCCATGCAGAACGTCCTGCCAAATTTACACAACCATATTCAGTAACAATATAATAAGATTGTGTACGAGGTGTTGTAATAATATCGCCACCAGTAAATTTCGGTTTAATACGAGAATGTCTTTGTCCTTGTTTATCTTGGAAAGATGAACTCATGCATATAAATCCTTTTCCTCCCTTAGACATATATGCTCCTGTTGTAAAGTCTAGTTGTCCACCTGTTCCAGAAATATGTCTTGTTCCAGAACTTTCAGAAGACACCTGTCCATACAAATCCATAGCAATGCAGCTATTTATAGAAATCATACCATCCATTTTTGACATTACTTCAGGGCTATTTACATAATCCATAGGGAAGGAAAGCAAACCTCTATTTTCTGCTACCCAATCATATAGTCTTTGAGAGCCTAATGCAATACCAAAAACACCTTTGTCTCTGTGAAGTGTTTTACATTTATTATCTAGTTTGCCTGCTTCATACAAATCCACATAGCCGTCTGAAAGCAGTTCTGTATGCATTCCTAAATGTTTTAAATCGGATTCTGCAATCAAATTGCCTACTGAATTAGGCATACCGCCAATACCTAACTGTATTGTTGCACCATCTTTTAAAAAAGGTACAATTTGTTCTGCAATTTTTTGGTCAATTTCTGTTGCTTTTGGTACAGGAAGTTGTGCAAGAGGAGGATGTTTTCCCTCTACAACAACATCTACCTCAGAAATATGAATGCAGTCCTCCATTCCCCCGTAAACATTAGGCATATTTTCATCTACTTCCAGCATAATAATATCTGCTGCGTCCAATATTGCTTTTGTGGCATAATTCGCTAGTGAAAAACTAAAATAACCTGCATTATCCATAGGTGCAACAGATATCATTGCTACATTTACTGTTAAATATCTTCTGTAATAAGATGCAAGATTGCGGAAAAGCATAGGTATATAATAGCAAAGTCCTTCATCGCACAGCTTTCTTTCATAACCAGAACAATGCCAGCTTTGATATGTGAAACTTTGTTGTTCACGGTCTTGTTCTACAACTTGAACAGGACGCATAGCAAGACAGCCTCTAATTTTCACATCTTTCAGTTCTCCTTTTCTTTTTGCTAGTGCTTCGTCTAAAAGATAAGGTGCACCTACTCCAGAACTGTAATCAATCCAATCTCCGTCTTTTACTAGTTTCACCGCTTCTTCTGGCGTTTTCAATTTTGTCTGATATTGCTGATAAAATCGATTTAAAAGCATGGCTTTCCCTCCGTTTTTGTTATTTCATTCTTTTGTAATCATTCCACATTATAAAATTGTGTTTATAAATCAAAAGTTTGGGGTGTGGGTAAAACTCACAAAATAATATAGTGAAATGATTTCAATATATATTATCATACCCCACTTTTTGATAAAAGCAAAACAAAATTTTTCATTATTATTATGAAAACAAACAGAATCTGATTATTCTACTGCATTCATACCACATTGTAGTGCTTTCAAATTTAATTCTACAAAAGCAGGTTTTACCTGTTTTTTAATGATACTTTCCCAGTCTATACTCTCCAATTTCATAGCTTTTATAATTGTACCAAGCAAAATAATATTTGCTGCTTTTGCATTTCCCAATTCTAAAGCCATTTTTGTTGCATTTAATACAGTTGTTTTTACATGTTTTTGAATTTCTTCTATTGCATTTTTAGGATATACTGCATCTCCTGTCAATATAGGCATAGAAGGCATTTCATGCTCATTTACAACAGCAATTCCATCTGGTTTTAAATATTTCAATTCTCTTAATGCTTCCATTTTTTCAAAAGAAACAAGCATATCTGCCTGACCTGGTTCAATCGTAGAAGATTCTACTTTTTCACCATAACGCACATGAGAAGAAACACTACCACCTCTTTGGCTCATACCATGTATTTCGCTCATTTTTACATCATAACCAGCTTCCATAAGTCCTTGTGTAAGCAGTTTACCTGCCAATATTGTTCCTTGTCCGCCTACGCCAACTAATAAAACACTTTTTGTCATTATGATTACGCCTCCTTCCATTCAATCGCATCTTTAGGACAAAGCTGACTGCATACGCCACAGCCTACGCACTGTATACCATCAATTACTGCTTTTTTGTTTTCTGCATCAAAGCTAATTGCAGGACAACCAGATTTCATACATATTTTACAACCAATACATTTATCAGTATTTACTGTCATGCTCTTTGTAAATGCTCCTGCAAATTGTTCTTTATCTTCTTTAGAGAATTTCTTTAATGCACAAGGCCATTTTGTAATAATAACAGAAGGCTCATCTAATGCAAGGAAATCATCTAAAACAGTTTTTACTTCATTGATATTATTAGGGTCTATTGTGCGAATATGTTTGATACCCATTGCTTTTACAATACCTTCAATATCTATCATAGTAGCTTCTTGACCCTTTGCATTATATCCTGTACCTGGGTTTTCTTGATGTCCTGTCATACCTGTAATACGATTATCCAATATTACACTTACTGTATTACTATGATTATATATAACATCCATTAAAGAATTCACACCTGAATGTAAAAATGTAGAGTCGCCCAAAACAGAAACAACACGCATTTTATTATCTTTTGCCATATTAAATACTTTTTGTGCGCCGTGTCCAATACTAAAACCGCCACCCATACACAATAAAAGGTCTATTGCATTGTATGGTTTTGCAAATCCTAATGAATAACAACCAATGTCACCAGAAACCATAACATTTTTTCTTTTGCCCAGTTCATAGAAAAATCCTCTATGAGGACAGCCTGCACAAAGTGTTGGAGGTCTGTCTACAACTGCTGTATTGTCATATGGTATTATTGGTGTTTCTTCTCCAAAAAATCCTTTTTTAATTACATCTGGTGTCATTTCGCCATATTTTGGTAAAAGGTCTTTGCCGTGGCAAGAGAATCCTAAATAACGAACTCTTTCTTCTATGTAAGGGTCATTTTCTTCTACGATATATATTTTTTCTACTTTTTTACAAAATTCTCTTATTTTTTCATCTGGCATAGGGAATGAAAAACCTAATTTCAAATAAGATGCGTCATCTCCGAAAACTTCTTTAGCATAGTGATAGCAAGGACCAGATGCAATAATACCCACTTTATTTGTGTTAAATTCTTCTACATTAAAAGGTGTTGATTCTGCATATTTTTTCAATTTTGCTAATTTCAATTCCAAATTTCTTCTTAAACCTTTTGCGTTTGCAGGAACACAAACATATTTTTTTACATCTTTTTTATATTCACGAACAGGTACTTCTACTCTTTCGCCACATTCTACAATAGATTTACCATGACAAACACGTGTTGTCATACGAATCATTACAGGACAATCATATTCTTCACTAATACGATAGCCTTCAATTACCATATCTCTACATTCTTGGCTATTTGCAGGTTCAAACATAGGTACTTTAGCAGATTTTGCATAATTTCTATTATCTTGTTCATTTTGTGCAGAATGCTGACCTGGTTCATCAGCAGATATAATAACTGTACCTCCGTTTACGCCTGTATAAGCAAATGTAAAGAAAGGGTCTGCGGCAACATTCAAGCCAACGTGTTTCATAGATGCCATTGCTCTACCTCCAGCAATAGAAGCACCAATTGCGGATTCTAAAGCTACCTTTTCATTTGGCGCCCATTCTGCGCAAATTTCATCATAAGTAGCGAGATTTTCTAATATCTCTGTGGAAGGTGTTCCAGGATAAGCAGATGCAAAATGAACACCTGCTTCATATGCGCCTCTTGCAATCGCTTCGTCGCCTGTTAATAAATATTTCATTTTCATTCTCCTTTCTTACATTAAAATTCTATATTTGTTTATTATGATATATTATGCATCGTGCATTGTGCATTTATATATCTATATAACCATATAATTATATATTTGTCAATAGATTTTTGTAAAAAATACTACTTTTTTGTAAAAAACAGAAAACTTTTATTGTTATGCCCTTTAAACATTGCTTTTTTTACTAAAATATGTCATACTTGTTTCACAGTTAATTGTAAACATAATCATAGAAAGGAACACTTAAATGAAAATAAAGAAACCTACCAAAGCTACTATTAAAGAACAGGTTTATAAAATTATTAAAGAAATGATACTCTACCAACAATATTCTTTGGGTGAAAAAATCAATATCAATACATTAGCAACAGACTTAAATGTCAGCAATTCTCCTATAAGAGAAGCTCTTACTATGCTGGAGGAGCAAGGACTAGTTGAAAACATACCAAATGTAGGCACTTGTGTCATTACATTTTCCCCTTCAGCATATCGTGAAATTTGCTCTACACTTTTAATTATTGTACTTGGCGCATATGACCTTTGTAGAAAACAAAACACATTAGATACAGCAATTATAGATATGAAAAAAGCATTGCGACAACAAAAAAATATGATTGATAGCACAGATATATACACTTTTATGAAATATACACTTGCTTTTGATAAAACCATTGTATTAGCTACACAAAATTCTTATTTACTTTCAATATATGAGCGTTTAGAAGACCTCTTTTTTCTTATGGTACTCCATGTACATCAGCGTAGTTTTGATGAACATTGCGAAAATATATATGAACACTCTATGATATTGGAAAATATAGAAAAAGGTGATGTAAATGCTGCAAAAGAATGGTTTCAAATACATTATGACAAAGAATTTCTTGTAGTAGACAATAAACATCGTCAGAATAATGAATAGATAAGTGTAAAAATGGCGTTGGCAAAATAATATTTTGCCTCGCCTTTTTTAATTATAAATACATATTTAATGCATTAAAAAAAGACCAGCAATTTAAAATATGCAAGTCTTTTTTCATAATATAGTAGTATAGTAATATATACATTAAGGGGCATAAAAACCACTTGTTGAGCCGTATTTTGTTTCTACGACTTTGCCGTTCACAAGTGCTTCAAAAGTAAATAACGCTCTGTATTTTTCTCCTCTATCTACTTTTACTCTATCTTCAAAGGCATAAGAAGGTGTTGAACCTGTACCTATAAATTCTCCTGCATAATCTTCCCAGCCACCATTAAATTGTTGTATTTGTACAGATATTCTAATTTTTTCTGCACTGCTTGTTCTTGCTACTAAACTTTCAAAGTATAAATAGCCAACTTCATCATCTGGCTCTAAATCATAATAATAGCTGGCAAAATACTCGCTTGCTCTTGGCTCTTGTAGCTCAGCTTCTTCTAATTCTTCTGTATATTCCACTGCAATTTCTTCTACATTTTCCATTGCAATTTCTTCTGTAGCTTCTACTGCAATTTCTTCTGTCTCTTCAGCAAATGCTGATACAGAAAAACAAGAAGAAACTGTGAACATTGCTACCATCAGCGCTATTACTTTTTTCATTATTTTCCTCCTAATATGAAATACTTTCTATAATTTTTTTACATTCTTTTATATTATCACAATTTTGTAAAACATAATATATACTATCTTTATTCCAAGAAACATCATATCGCTTTTGATTTTTTATAATATCATATTCAATGTCTTGAAACATATATGTTTCTACAATGTCATCTTTTTCTATATTAAATTCTCCATTATTTGGCTTATGGTTAAAAACAAAGAAGATAACACCTTCTTGCGTATGTTTATTCAAGTATTCTATACTAATATATTTTTTAGAAGAACCACAACGCTGTAATGCATATTTACTAGTATCCAAATTTAATTTTGCTACTTTCGTACCTGATTCTCTTTCTAAAGACATATATTCATCTTCTATATCTTGCTGAATTCTTTCCATAGATTTACTTGAAATTATGTTCATCTCTTTTGAATTAAAATAGTTATAATTTACAAAACCTGACCTACCTATTGCAATCACTGTAAAAATTACTGTAAATCCTACCATGATGGCAAAATCCGTTACCTTTTTTATGAACAACCTTCTGTACATGTATTTGCGAGCTTTTTCTATTTCTCTGTCCACTATATATTTTTCTACTTTAGGCATATAATTTTCTGTAAAATCTTTCCAGCCTGCTTCTACATCAAATTCAGGAGGTTCTTCTACATCTTTTAATTTTTTTATCAAAGACATTAATCTCCTCATATCGTTTTCGTTCAATTCCTTTTGTTGAAGTTTTTCAATCTCTATTTGTATTTTTTTAGATTCTTCTCTCCTTTCTTCTTCTGTCATTTGAGAAATACACGAATTTTTATTTTTATTATACATTTTCTATCCCCTTCATTAGATATATCACCTGTCTTTTTTATTTTGTCACGTTTTTTTATTCTTTATTTTACAACAAATTGTCCATATTTGCACCTATATTTAGTATTTTACAACATATATTCACAATACTTGTATATTTTATTTTTATTCATGCTTATTCATGACATTTTTGTGACAAAAAAATTTTTAGTATATTTTTATACAATACAAACACACAAAAATAATAGAGTATTTCTCTACTCAATTATAATGTTTCTCATTTTTTACTTTTAAAAATAATATAATTATCTATATAATAATATTACTGTTTCCACATGTATTGTATGAGGAAACATATCAACAGGTTGTACCATTTTTAAACAGTATCCTTTTTCTATAAAAGTTTTAATATCTCTTGCCATTGTTGCAGGGTCACAAGAAACATAAACAATTTTTTTAGGAGCAATTTGTAGTATTGTATTTAAAAGTTTTTCATCACAGCCTTTTCTAGGAGGGTCTAATACTATAATATCTGCTTGTAATCCCTTTTTATAAAGCATAGGTATAACGTCTTCTGCCGCCCCCTGCAAAAATTCCACATTTTCAATATGATTTCTTTTTGCATTTCTTTTCGCATCGGCAACAGCATCAGCAATAATTTCATTTCCCACAACATATTTTGCCTTTTGCGCAAAAAACAATGAAATTGTACCAATACCACAATACAAATCTAAAACCGTTTCATTTCCATTTAATTGTGCAAATTCTAGAGCTTTTTGATAAAGTACATTTGTTTGAATAGGATTTACTTGGAAAAATGATAATGGCGAAATTTCAAATTCTAATTCTCCAATACTATCTATAATATATTCTTTTCCCCATATCACATGATTTTGTTTTCCTAATATGACATTTGTTTTTTCTCTATTTATATTGCATACTATACTTGTCATACCTTTTATATTTTGTAAACGTTGTATTAATATTTCTTTATGAGGCAGATTTTTACCATTTATCACCAAACAAACCATAATTTGACCTGTATGAAAACCAATTTTTACCAATATGTGACGTACAAGACCATTATGACATTGTTCATCATAAATACTAATATGATATTCTTTTAAAAAATCTCTTATTTGTGCAATAATTTTATCACTAATTTCATGTTGTAAAAAACATTCTTTTGTATCAATAATTCTGTGGCTTCTTTTTCCATAAAATCCTATTGATACATTTTGATTATCTGTTCCCACTGGAAACTGTACTTTATTTCTATATCTCCAACAATTCTGCATACCTAATGTAGGTAAAACTTTCACATTATCTATTTTAGCTATTTTTTTCAATGCCATTTCTACTTTTTTGGTTTTATATTGTAGTTGTCCCTCATAACTGAAATGCTGTAATTGACAGCCTCCACATTTTGATGCAACATTACAAACTGGTAAAACACGTTTTGAAGAAGGTTTTAATATTTTTTGTAGTTTACCATATGCAAAATTTTTATTTACTTTTACAATTAAAACTTCTATTTCTTCCTCAGGCAATGCTCCTTCTACAAATACAGCAAAACCATCTATTTTTCCTATACCTTCTCCTTGACTTCCTAAATCGTCTACAGTCATAGTATAGCATTTATTTTTTTGTACAATTATATCTGCTTTTTTTTTATTCATTATGCTTTTTTCACCTTTCTTTGTTTTGGCACTTCCCAATAAGGACAAACCGTTCCTTTGCAAATGCAGTATCGACAACCTGCAACACTACAATTTGCTTTTCCTTGTCCTGTTTGGAGCATCTGACGCATATTTGCCAATGCTCTGCGTACTTCTCGCCTAATTTTTATAGTATTTCTAATATCAAACATATAATCTTTATACACCAGCCTACCATATTTAGGACGTACACCATATACATCTTCTATCAATAAAAAATATGTGGCAAGCTGTAATCTATCTCCTGGGTGGGGAAAATTATCATCTCGTATACTTCCGCTTTTGAGTTCTACTGGCACAATGGCATTACCAAATCTTTTTTGAAAAATATAATCTGGTTTACCTTGTATGTCATATTTTTTAGAATATAATAATTTTCCAAAATCTTTTTGTTTTCTTGTTGCTTTCTGGTCTGCATATATCAATTTATATCCAAAAAGTCCCTGTCTTTTTTTTCTTTTTCGTAATATCCAACATTGTTCTCTTAGCCATAACAAAAAAAACAGTACAAATGGTACATAAGAAAAAAGCCAGTCTGTATTTTTAATGGACTCCCAAAAAAGAACCATATTATAACCCCGCCCTTACTTTATCATATCATCATGTTATTGTATTAACATAAATAAAATTTTTGTGAAACTCAAAAATACAAATGGATTCTCAATAATATAGCAAGACATTGAAAACAATGTCCTCAATGTCTTTAATTTCCTGAATAAAAATATGTTTTTATATTATACATACACAAAAAACTATTTTATTAAAAATAATATTAAACAAACCACAATTATCACAGCAACGAACGTTAGTATTGCCCAAACTATTTTTTGTTGTTTTCTAAAATTTTCATATTCTTTTGCATGATAAGCACGTCCTCTTGCTAAATGAGATTCTCTTTTTTTATCTGCTGTTTTTTCTGTTGTTTTTGGTTTTTTCAATACTGGCTCTGCTTTTTTTGTTTTTGACATTTGAAATAATTTACTTCTGCCATAATATCGTTCAAAATACCACTGATAAGGGCAATAAGTATATCGGTTTACTTCTGATGCCGATATTGTAGTTCTGTCCCATTTCAGTTTCATAAACATTCATTCCTTTATTTAAAAATCTGATTTTCTAATATTTCTTTGAAGCATTTTTTGATATCCTACCCAACTACCTTGATTCGTATTATTTTGAATCATTTCTTCAATCACTTTTGTTTTTGCATCTAAATTATCAGCACTGTGAAGTATAAAAGCCTCTATTGTTTTAGGCAGTTTTGGAGAACCATACTCATATTCACCATGATGAGAAATCATACAATGTTTTAATAAATTTTCAATTTGTTTTGGAAAACCATCTATATGAGATGCTGTTTCTTTTATCAATTCTGAACCTATCATCAAATGACCTAATAGTTGTCCCTCATCTGTATAATCATTTTCTGGAAATTCTGAAAGTTCTATAATTTTACCAATATCATGAAGCATAGCAGAAGCAATTAATATATCTCTATTTACAAATTGATATCTTGGTGCTACAAAATCGCATATTTCTGTAACAGAAAGTGTATGCTCCAATAACCCACCCATATAACTATGGTGTATACTCTTTGCAGCAGAATGTGTTTTTAAATGTTTGCTTATTGTATCATTATGATAAAATATTTCTTCTAATAATTTTTTAATGTATTGATTTTGTATTGTTTTAATATATGACATCAATTTTTGATACATTTCTTCTATATTTTTTTCTGTGCAAGGGATATAATCTGTTGGGTCATATTCTCCTTCTAAACTACGACGTATTCTTTTTACATTTAATTGAATATCATTTTGATATGTTACAACAGTTGCATCTATTTTTATAAATTCATTTTCTTCAAAGGCTTTAATATCATTTGTCATTTCCCAAACCTTTGCATCTACCATACCTGTTTTATCTTGTAATTTTAAAGATAAATATGTTTTACCAGCTCTGGATTTCAAAGACTGTTTGCTTTTACAAAGGTAATGTTCTATTATAGATTGCCCTTCTCTTAATTCATTAATATATCTCATAAACTGCCTCCTATACTAGCTATTGTCACTTTTATTATTCATTATTACATTTATTTCCAAAAAAACATATGTTTTTATTTATTATACTCTATTTTATGGCATATTGCAAAAACAAAAACGGCTTTTTAGTAGTATATTCCAAAAATAGTAAAAATATTTATATTTATATACAATTATTGGTAAAACTGATATAAAATATTTTTTATTTTATATTCAAATAAATTCTTGTAATAAAAAAGAGTCACGATATACCAAATATATTTCGTGAACTCTTTTTTTATATGTTTTATTAAAATCATTATCTTAAATAATTACCAAACTTCGTACACTGTTTTAACCATGTTAAATTGATTATACCTGTTGGACCATTTCTTTGCTTTGCAATAATTAATTCTGCTTGATTCTTTTTTTCTGATTCTGGGAAATAGTACTCATCTCTATATAAAAATGCTACAATATCCGCATCTTGTTCTATTGAACCAGATTCCCTCAAATCTGAAAGCATAGGTCTATGGTCTGCTCTTTGTTCGCAGGCACGACTTAATTGACTTAATGCAATAACAGGAACGTCCATTTCTCTGGCTATTGCTTTCAATGAACGAGAAATCTCCGAAATTTCCTGCTGTCTAGAATCATTTCTACTATTACCAATCATAAGCTGCAAATAATCAATTACTATTAATCCTAATCCTTTTTCTAATTTTAGCCTTCTGCATTTTGAACGAACATCCATAGGAGAAATATCAGAAGTGTCATCAATATAAATAGGTGCTTGAGAAACAGGACCCATAGCCTCAATTAATGCTGTCCAATCTTTTTCTTCCATTTCTCCTGTTCTTAATTTTTGAGCGTCCAGCATAGCCTCAGAGCAAAGCATTCTATTTACAAGCTGTTCTTTTGACATCTCCAATGAAAATACAGCTGTAGGTATATTTTCTCGTATTGCCACGTTTTGCACAATATTTAATGCAAAAGCTGTTTTTCCCATAGAAGGTCTTGCAGCAAGCAATATCAAATCTGATTTTTGCAGTCCTGCTGTTTTTGCATCAAAATCTAAAAAGCCTGTTGCAATACCTGTCACTTTTCCTTTATTACGATATATTTCTTCTATTTTTTCAAATGCTGTTACTGTAATTTCTCTTACACTTGAAAATTCTTCTGTGTGACGTTTTTGTATAATATCAAATATACCTTTTTCTGCTTTTTCTACAATTTCATTTACACTTTCTTTTGCTTCATAACTAATTTGAGAAACTTCTCCTGCTGTTTTTATTAAACGACGCAATATTGATTTTTCTTCTACAATATGAGCATAATGCCTAATATTGACAGAACTGCCTACTGCTGTGGAAATGGCTATAATAAAAGGCAGTCCTCCAATTTGCTCAAATATTTGTTTTTCTTCTAATTTGCTTTTAATTGTTACAACATCTACTGGCACACCAGATAAAAATAACTCCTCTGCTGCTTCAAAAACTTTTTTGTTATCTGGACGGTAAAAATCATCTGCTTTTAATATTTCTAATGCTATTGCAACTGCTTCTCTATCTAAAAACATAGAACTTAATACTGCCTGTTCTGCTGTGTCGTCATGGGGTGGCACATTTTGAAAATTTACACCATTTTGTTGACTTTCTTCCATCTCCATTCCTTCCTTTATGCCTCAACAATTTTGATTGTAATTTCTGCCGATACTTTAGGATGTAATTTAATTACAGCAGTCCTTTCTCCTACCATTTTAATAGGGTCTCCTATAGATACTTTTTTCTTATCAATTTCCATACCAGTTTGTTTCACAATTTCTTCTGCTACCTCTTTATTTGTAACAGAACCAAATAATTTACCATTTTCTCCTGTTTTTACTTTTACTGTTACCATCTTATTTTCTAATTCTTTTGCCATATTTTGTGCTTGTTCTAATTCTTCTTTTTTTCTTTTTGCTTCTGCTTTTTGTTTTAATTCAAAATCATTCAAATTTGATTTTGTCGCCTCTACAGCTAATTTTTTAGGAAATAAGAAATTTTTTGCATAGCCATCGCTTGCATTTACTAATTCTCCTTTTTTTCCAACACTTTTTACATCCTCCAATAATATTACTTTCATTTTATTTCCTCCTTCAAATATACTTCAATGGCTTGTTTTAATTTTTGTTCTGCTTGCTCTATTGTACAGTGATAAAGCTGTGCTCCTGATATTGTCATATGCCCGCCGCCCCCTAGTTTTTCCATAATCAACTGTACATTGATTTCTCCAAAACTTCTTGCACTAATATATACTATATCTTCTAAAAGACAGCAAACAAATGACGCTTTTACATCTGTAATATTTAATAAATCATCTGCTGCCATTGCAGCTGTTAATATAGAATTTTCTACATCAGAAGGGCAAACAGTAAAGGCAATATTTTCATAAATCATTTTTGCATCTTTTACAGCAGATGCCTTTGCTTGATAAGCTGCCATATCATTTTGAAAAAGTAGTCTGACACGAACACTATCTGCACCATGTCTTCTTAAAAATGCTGCTGCTTCAAACGTAATTGCTCCTGTTTTAGCACAAAAATTCTTGGTGTCTACAGTAATTCCTGCTAACAATGCATCTGCTTCCAAAGGTTTTAACTTTATTTTCTCTCCAAAGTATTGTATCATTTCTGTAATCAATTCACAAGTAGAAGACGCATAAGGTTCATGATAAATTAATACTGCATTTTCTATAAAATCTGTACTTTTTCTATGATGGTCAAATACTACCACTTTTTTTGAAATTTCCAATAATCGTGGGCAAACTGTCATCATTTTTCTATGAGTATCTACCACAATAACAAGCGATTTTTCATTTGCTTTTGCCATTGCTTGTTGCTCTGTAATAAATACATTTTGATACTGTTCCTCTTCTATAATACGTTCATAAAGCCTTTTGATGCCAGCAGAAACTTGGTCTAATACAATATAGCATTGTTTTCCCATTGTTTTTGCTATAGTATAAATACCTATACAAGCCCCTGTGCAATCCAAATCTGCTTTTTTATGTCCCATAACAAATATATCATTTGCTTCTCCTATCATTTCCCAAAGTGCATCTGCTTTTACCCTTGCTCTAATACGAGCGTTATGGCTGATTTCTCCGCTTTTTCCGCCATAAAATAAATATTTTTCTCCTTCTTTAATAAGTACTTGATCTCCACCCCTTCCTAATGCGAGAGCTACTGCTGCTTTTGCATTTTTCATGGCTTCTTCTAAATTTTCTCCATCTGAACCAATACCCATACTAATTGTTACAGGTATATGTTCTCCCACATTGATTTCTCTTATTTGACTCAATATTTCAAATTTTTTTTGTTTTAATATCTCAAGTTGTTTTTGAGAAAATATTAAAAAATATCTATCTTTTTCAAACTTTTTAATAATTCCTCCTACACTTGATACTAATGTATTTAATTTATTATCTATGACTGCCGTCAGTATAGGTAAACGGATTTCTTCAAGTGATTCTGTTACTTCTTCATAATTATCTAAATAAAGAAGTGCAACAACTGTTTTCTGTTGCTTTAACATTTCTTCCAAATTTTGATATTGTGTTGTTTCCACAAAACACACCAACATAGTATCTAAATTATTTGTTTTTGATTCGCAAAAACTTGTATATACATCAAATGTTTTTTGTTTTAAATACAGTGTTTGCTTCTGCTTTTTCATATCATATTCTAAAAATAGCTTACGAAACCACTTATTATTTGTATTTAAAAGTTTTTCTTCAAAAATTTCTTCAAATAATTTATTATAATAAAGCAGTTTTTTCTGTGTATCTATTATAGCATAAGGCAAAGGTAATGTTGTAGGAAATTCAAAATGTTGTATCGTTTCATTTGATTGCATACCTTTTTGTAAAAATAAATGTATTCCTATTAATATCAAAACACTTTGTATTACCACAATAAAAAAAAGTATATTTGTATGATATTCTTCTCTTGTTATTATATATACAAACACACATAAAAATAAACATAATATGCTGACTGTATAAGGCAATATATTACTTTTTTGTTTCAAATCAAAACTCCCCCTCATAAAAATTAATCAAACAGCAAAAAACAAATTTATATTCTATAACTCCTATTTGATTTTATTAATTTATAAGCATAATAATCACACTAATTTTCTATAAATAAAATTTTACAAAAAATTTTTACATTTGCCAATACAGTTATTATATTTATTTTTTATTATCTAAATGATGTAGTATACCTAAAAGGGAATTTTTCCATTCTTCATTGCTTTCTTCTTTTAATATGCCTACTTTAATACAAGCAATTGCTTTTTGATCTAATATTTTACAGGAAACACCCAGTTTTTCAGATAGTAAATATAGTATAACTTCTATATTTGCTAATATCTCTGCTCTTTCTGCTGTTGTCATATCACTATTTTGCATAGATAAAAACAATTGCGAAACAAGGCTTAATAACTGACATTGCAGATTATCTATTATTTTAATATTTTTTGCAATTTCCATATTAAAAAACCTCCTTTATTATTGTAATACAGTATAAGAGCCTAAAAATTTAAAATACGTTGTTTTTCTGGATATCATTTTCAAAGCTGACTCTAAATCCTCCTGCATATCCGTTTCCAAATCTACAAAAAACACATACGTGCCTAGCTGATGCTTCATAGGACGAGATTCAATTTTTGTCATATTAATATCCCATAATGATATAATATCTAATACACGATATAAATCTCCTGGCTTGTGTCCTGTTGTAAATACAATAGATGTTTTTTTACCTTTTGCTTGTTCTTTTGGTCTTTTTTGAGATACTACCACAAATCGAGTTTTATTTTGGTCATCATTCTGGACACTTTCATAAAGAGCTTTCAAATGATACATCTTTGCTGCCTGTTTAGGAGAAAGACTTGCAATATATTCTTTACTTTCTGATACTATTTTTGCTGCTTCTGCTGTAGAATTTGTAGCTTGCAAACACACATTTGGAAAATTCTTTCTCAAAAATTCAGAACATTGACTCAATGCCTGAGGGTGAGAAAGAATTTTTGTAATAGTCTGTCCATTGTAATCCTGACGCACTAAAAAATCTTCACGAACAGCAATTACCAGCTCTTGTGTAATATAAACATCAGATGTAAATATCAAAAAATCAATTGTGCTTGTCACTGTGCCTTCAATAGAATTCTCTAAAGGTACAACACATTCTTCTATTTCACATTTCATAACACCTTCTAGTGCTGCATAAATATTATTATATTGCAATAATGTACTTTCTTGTTTAAACGATTTTTGATACAATAACGCTGCTTGCTGACTGAATGTGCCGTCTGGTCCAAGATAACCTATTTTCATGGTGTTTCACTCCGTTTTCTTATCATTTCATTTATCTTTTGATATCACTTATTTATACTACTTTGCTTAACAACAAAATATTGTGGTGTTATTACAAATGCATCTCATAATGATTTTTATTATCAAAAATATCTTTGACTGCTATTTTATCATATTCTATATTTTATCACAAGCATAAAAAGAAAAGCGTTTTTATAATATAGTAATACTGAAATAAAGCAAACTAAATTTATAAAGTAAAATATATACACATTAATAAGATACGAGCATATTATGCAGTACTTTCAGCAAAGGCATATCATCTACCGCTTTCACAAATACAATACCTCTTTTTTTGCAAAATTCCCTAATGTTTGCCTCATAACTTTCCAATGCTTTTTGATAATTTTTCAAAACATCTGCTGTTAATTCCAAATCTCGTGCTTCTTTTGTTTCCTTATCCACAAGGCGTAAACTTCCCTTTTGAGAAGGCATAACATCCTGCTGCCCCAATACCCATACAAGCATAATCTCTTGTTTTTTATATTGTAGTAATTTCATAGATTCTTTCCAATTATCTTCTGTTAAAAAATCAGAAAAAACAAATGATATTCCTCTTCCTAAAGGTAGGCTGCCACATTCTTTTATTGTTTTTGTAAAAGAAGTTTTCCCCTTTTGTTCCAATTCATTTAAAAATTGTACTACATCCATAAATTGATTACTTGTATGTGTGTTTAATTTTTTTTGTTGTAAACCATCTGACCAACCAAATAGATTAACTTTGTCCATATTTTTCAGTGCAATATAAGCAATCGATGCCGCTAGACCTTTACTATATAAACTTTTATTTCCTTCAAACATGGAATTACTGCTGTCTACAAATAAATTAATACTTGCTTGTTTTTCTTCTAAAAATATTTTCATATATAGTTTTTCAAAACGAGCATAGCTGTTCCAGTCAATTCGTCTTAAATCATCTCCTATTCTATATTCTCTATAATCCGAAAATTCAAGAGAATTTCCTTGTGCTTTTGCCTTTCTTGCTCCACTGTATCCACCTATATCCAATTTTTGCCTCATATGCAAAGCAAATGTTTCTAATTTTGTAAAATACTCTTTCGTAAAAATATCATTCAGATTTTCCATTTTCTCCCTCATTTAATAAAATTTCTACAACATCATCTGGTGTCATACCTTCTGCAATTCCCTCAAAATTTAAAAATATTCTATGACGTAATACAGGTTTTGCTACTGATTGTATATCTTTATAAGCTACATGGTATCTTCCGTCCAGCAAAGCGTATATTCTTGCTGTTGTAATAATTGCTTGCGCTCCACGAGGACTTGCACCATATCGAACATATTTTTTCACTTCTTCTGGTGCAAGTGATTGTTCGGGATGACTATGCAATATCAAATCCATAGCATATTCTGCCACTGGTTTTGCTATAGGTACTTGTTTTGCTAGTTCTCTTAATTCCAAAAGTTCTACACCACTACAAACTTTTTCTGGTTCTTTTTGTATTGTTCCAGTTGTCATTGTTACAATTTCATACAATTCTTCTTTATTCGGAAAATCTACATTTAATTGAAATAAAAATCTGTCCATCTGTGCCTCTGGCAGTGCATATGTTCCTTCCATTTCTAATGGGTTTTGTGTTGCTAAAACAAAAAATGGTTCTGGTAAAGTATAGGTTGTCACTCCAGCAGTTACTGTTTTTTCTTGCATTGCTTCCAATAACGCACTTTGTGTTTTGGGAGTTGCCCTGTTAATTTCATCTGCCAAAAGTAAATTAGTAAATATTGCACCTTTTTGAAACTGCAATACATGATTTCCTTCACTATCTTTTGCCATAATGCTTGTACCAGTTACATCAGCTGGCATTAAATCTGGTGTAAACTGTATTCTTGAAAACTGCAAATCAAGTACTTTTCCTATTGTTTTAACAAGCTGTGTTTTTCCTAAACCTGGTAAACCTTCTAAAAGTACATTACCTCCTGCTATCATAGCTGTTAGTACATTACGAATTAATGTTTTTTGTCCTATTATAACATTACCAATTTCTTGTTCTATTTTTTCAAATTTCTGTTTAAATTCTTTTATTTGTATATCGTTCTGTTCCATAAATAATGCCTCTTTTCTTTTATATATTATAAAATTTACTTTTTATTATAAAAGTGCTTTCTATTTTCGTCAACGACATATCAAAACTGTAACTTTTTTTTATAAATATTGTTGGAAATTTTTTAGAAAAACAATAAAAACACTATTAGAAATATTACCACAATACTTTATATATTAAAAATCAAAACTTTCAGAAAATATAAAAGTTCCTCACTCTTTTTTAAAGTAAGGAACTTTTATATTTACAAACACCATTTTTGAAATAATCTATGTAACATTTTTTCTACTGTTGCCTTCTTCACTTCATTTGCTGTCACTAAATCACATCTGCCTGCTTCTGTGCCATTAATATAATATACCATTTCTCCTACTTTTGTGTGCGCTTCAAAAGGTGCTTTTAATGAAGAAATCATCTCTGTTTTTGTTTCAACTTCTGTATTTTCTCCTTTTTGACCTAACATTGCAATCTGCTGTTTAATTACAACATCTACACTATCTTCTGTACCTTTATAAACAGGTAATTCTCCCACAATTTCTCCTTGTTCTAAGCCATTTTTAATTTCATATTGTGAAAATCCATATTCAAACAATTTAATAACTTCTTGAAAACGTATTTTAAAATCTGGTGCAGCCATAACAACACCTATTAATTGCAATCCATCTTTTTCTGCTGTTCCTGAAAGACAATACAAAGCCTTTCCTGTAGAACCCGTTTTTAATCCTGTTGCATATTCTGGATACCATTTTAATAATTTATTGGTATTTGTTAAACCAAATTCTGTTTCTCCTTTTCTTGTTTTATGTATAATGCTGTCCTGCCATGTTTTTGTAAATTCAAATATTTCTGGGTGCTTTGTAATTAATTCCTTTGACATCAAAGCTATGTCATATGCACTTGTTATATGTCCGTCTGCATCTAATCCGCAAGCATTTACAAAATGTGTATCTTCCATGCCCAGCTCTTTTGCTTTGCTATTCATTTTTTCAACAAAACTTTCTTCGCTTCCTGCAACAAATTCTGCCATACTTACTGCTGCATCATTTGCACTAGCTATAGCAATACATTTTGTCATATCTCTTGCTGTCTGCTGTTCTTGAGGTTCTAAAAACACCTGTGAACCTCCCATAGATGCAGCATGTTCGCTCACTGTTACCATATCGTCCCAGTTAAATTTACCTTCTTCTTCTGCCTCATATATCAAAAGCAATGTCATAACTTTTGTAACGCTTGCTGGAGGCAATTTTTCATGGCTGTTTTGTTCATATAATATTGTTCCTGTTTGCGGTTCTATCAATATGGCACTTTTAGACTGTAATGACAAATCACTTAAGTTTTCATATTGTTGCAGTGCAAATATAGGTGTAACTGTCATAATAACACTATACAATACTGCTGTAATAAAACAAACCCATTTTAATTTTCCATTTTTCATAAAAACCCTCCTTCTATTTACTATCAATTTATGTAATAAAAGTATTGAATATGAAAATTTTTTCATATTCAAATAGCACAAAATCAAAAAATAACACCATAAATGAATATTACTTTTATAATTTTTGAAATATTAGTAAATACTATATAAAAATCAAATTATAAAACAGGAGGTTTACTATTATGAGAGGACTAGAAACACCTGTCACAAGATTAAGAAAACAAGTATTTAAAGAAATTGCTAAAGTTGCTTACAATTCTCAAAACATTAATGATGATATTGAGGCAATACCCTATATACTTTCTCCTGGTGACACACCTCAATATAGAGAAAGTATTTACAGAGAAAGAGCCATTGCTTCTGAAAGAGTTCGTTTAGCAATGGGAATGTCACTTCGTCCAGAAGACCAGCCTGTACATATTACAAGCGGACTGGAAGAAAGCAATGTTGCAGAAAAATATTATGAGCCTCCTCTTATGCAGGTAATACCATCGGCTTGTAATGCTTGTGCTGTAAATAAATATGAAGTAAGTGACCAATGTTGTGCTTGTGTTGCACACCCTTGCCATGAAGTTTGTCCAACAGGTGCTGTTTCATTGATAAACGGACGTTCCCATATAGACCAGCAGAAATGTATTAAATGTGGAAAATGTAAAGCAAGCTGTCCCTATAATGCTATTTCGCACAAAATACGTCCCTGTGCTGCAGCGTGCGGTGTGGACGCAATAGAAAGTGATGATTTAGGACGTGCTCATATCAATACAGATAAGTGTGTTTCTTGTGGTATGTGTATGGTAAATTGCCCTTTTGGTGCAATTGCAGACAAATCTCAAATTTTTCAATTAATACGTGCCATGAAAAAACAAAACAATATTATTGCTGAAGTTGCACCTGCTATTATTGGTCAATTTGGCTCAAATGTTTCTCCTGCAAATATAAAAGCTGCATTATTGGAATTAGGATTTAATGAAGTTTATGAAGTAGCAATGGGCGCAGACATTGGAGCAGTAACAGAGGCACATCATTATGTTGAAAAAGTGGTTTCAGGAGAGCTACCTTTTTTGCTTACATCTTGCTGTCCATCTTGGTCTATGCTGGCAAAAAAATATTTTCCTGAAACTATAAATAAAATTTCAAATGCTTTAACTCCTATGGTAGCAACTGCAAGAAGTATCAAGCAAAAACATCCTAACTGCAAAGTTGTATTTATTGGTCCTTGTGCAGCAAAAAAATTAGAGGCATCGCGAAAAAGTGTTCGTAGTGATGTAGATTTTGTTATCACATTTGAAGAGTTAGCGGCGATATTTGAAGCAAAAGGCATTGATTTTGAAACATTTGATAAACAAGCGCCTATGGACGATGCCACAGGTGCCGGCAGAGGATATGCCGTGTCTGGTGGTGTTGCAGATGCCATAGAGCAGTGTATACATGAATATCACCAGAACATTGATGTATTAATTGAACACGCACAAGGATTATCAGAATGTAGAAAAATATTGACACTTGCAAAGTCAGGTAAAATACAAAATTGTTTAATAGAAGGTATGGCTTGCCCTGGGGGTTGTGTAGGAGGTGCAGGAACAAATATTGCTGTCAATCGTGCTACAGCAGAAGTAAAAAAATTTGTAAAACATTCTGAACAGGCAATACCAAATAAAGAATTAGCAGAAATAGAATTATTGTAAATGGCATACAATGCTATAAATATTTTATATTCAACTATACCATGTTAATCGTATTTGATATTTTGTAAAATAATAGTAGTAAACCTTTTCGCATAATAAGGAAAATGGTTTACTACTATTATAAACAATCATAAAAACTTATTCCTTTACACTCTTTTTCCCAAAAATGATAAATATGTAAGGTAATACCCATGATACAATACTGATTACCCATGGATTAATATTGGCTTGCAACAATAACTGTACAATAAAAGTATCCCATTCTGAAAGTTCAGCCCAATAAAATGCAAACATACCTTGTATTTTATAAGAAATCAATCCTACTATCAAATTAATAGCAACTAAAACAGATGCAGAATAAAAAATTTCTTTTCGTGTCATATTACGAAAAAAGAAAATACTGCCAATTGCAATGATAGCAATAAATAATATTCCTGTCATAATCAGCCAGCGAGTATTATCAGCTGTAATTGAACCATCTGGAAGTGTTATAACAGCAAATCTCCTAACCGAATCTCTAATTCGAAACAAATCCAACTAGCAATCATACAATATAAAGGTACTTTCCAAAACGATTTTTTCATAACAACACCATCCTTCAAATAATGAAAAAACAAATTTTTTCTGAAACACATTACAATTACAGTATAAATTTTTGTATCACAAATGCAACACCATCATCATCATTTGATAGTGTAATGTAATCTGCTGCTTTTTTTGTTTGTTCTGTAGCATTTTCCATAGCAACACCTAAACCAGCAAACTGTAACATAGTAATATCATTGTAGCCGTCACCACAAGCTATGACTTCTTCTCTTTTTATACCTAGTTTTTGTATCAGTTTTTGTAATGCATATGCTTTGTCTATTTTAGGAGGCAAAATCTCCAAAAAGAAAGGGTCAGAACGAAATACATTTAATTTATCTCCTGCTACCTCTTTAAATATCTGCTCTGCCTTTTCTATTTTCTGAGGCTCACCAGCAAGCAAATATTTTGCTACTGGAAAATTTATATATTCTTTTATATTTTTTGGTGTTATTCTTTCTAACTGGTTGATTTTCAATTCTAGTTGTATATACTCATTATCATCTTCTGTTATCAATTTATCATTTCCTTGATATGTCATAAAACCAATATCGCATTTTCTGGAAAGGTCATACATTTGACTTAAATATCCCTCTGGCAAATCTGCTTCAAATAAACATTTTTCTGTTGCAATTTCAATAATTCTTCCTCCATTAAATGCTATAATATAAGCATTTTCTTGATTTAACCCTAACTTTTTTGCTGTTGGAAGTACACCTTTTACAGGTCTACCTGAAGCAAGAACAACATGAACACCTTTTTTTACAGCCTGTTGTAATGCTTGTTTATTTTTTTCTGAAATATTTTTTTTGCTGTCTACCAATGTACCATCTAAATCTAAAACAATCATTTTGTAATTCAATGAAATCTCCCCTTTTTTAATTCAAATTCATTACAAACAATTATATAAATTGTATTTAGAAAAGTCAAAACTTTTTTATAACAGTAATATTTCTATAAAAAAGATATTGAGTTTAAAGTCCTCAATATCTTTTAAAACTTTAATTATTTTCTTTTTTGAAATCTATTGTTTGATATTGTTTTGAAAACAATTTTTGATATAAATATCCTTCTCTTACGCCATAAGGACTCATTAAAATATCTTTGCATTTTACATATTTACAAACAGTATCCATTACAATCATACCTGGTATCAATGTATGCACACGGTCTGGAGAAACTTTTAATACTTTTCTTAATACTTCATTTTCATTTCCTTGAAATTCTTTTAAAAGTTTTGGCACATTATCAGCAAATATTCTGTTATTTTCTCTTGGCATTTCAAATATATCATTGTTCATATTTTTTGCTGCTCTAATAGAGCCTCCTATACCAATCACTGTATCAAATGTTTTTTTATTTAAAAATTTTACTTTTTTCAATTCCGCTTTAACTTCCTCTTCTATTTCCTTTTTTTCTTTTTTACTTGGAAACAATGATGATACATGATTTGAAAACATAGAAAGAGAGCCAAAAGGTAAACTAACAGCATTTTGTATTTCTCCTCTTTCATATACAAGAATTTCTGTACTACCACCGCCTATATCAAGCAATACACCTTTGTTTAAATGCATAGAACGTGCTGCACCTATAAAATCAAATGTTGCTTCTTGATATCCTGTCAATACATCAATAGAAAGTCCTGTATCTGCTGTAATGGTTTGCAGTGCTTCATCTGTATTTGATATATTTCTTAATGATGCTGTAGCAAATACAAAAAGATGTTCTAATGGAAAATGTTGCATCATATCTTTATATTTGTTTAATACATCACATGCTTTTTGTATTCCTTTTTTTGTCATTTTTCCTTTTTTGACATATCCTGCAAGCCCTGCTGTCGTTTTATTATTCAGCATAGGATAAATTTCTCCATTTGATACATCATAAATACAAAGTCTAATAGTATTTGACCCCACATCAATTACTCCATACATAATAAAAAACTCCCTTCTCATACTTTACTATTGTTTATTTAAAAAATAAATTTATATCACATTTGTTTTCATTCTTTTGATTCTGTTTCTTCTATATTGTCAACACTTTTAGACAATATTGCTGTTTTATTTTGAATACTTTGTGTTGTTTTTTTAGGTCTGCCACGTTTTCTTTTTGTTTTTATTTTTTGTTCTGTTTCCTCTATTTCTTCTGGCACTTCTGTACCTTCTTCCCATGGCTTTTCTGTTACTTCTGCCATTTCTTTCATATTTTCCAGAAATTCCTCATCATACGTATATTGCTCTGTTTGTTTTTTTATAAAATCATTTCTAGCCATTATATAAGCCTGCTCATAAAAAAGCTCTTGAGAATTTAATGGTTTTTGTCCATTTTTCACCTTTTTATATTTTCCATCAGACATTTGTTCTCTTGCTTTTACGTTATCATGAAGCATTGTTTGGAACATTGTTAAAATTCTTTTTTTAATTTCATTGTCATAAATTGGTACAGCAACTTCTAAACGTCTTACTGTATTTCTTGTCATCAAATCTGCAGAAGAAATATACATTTTTTGATTTTCTTCTGTACCAAATATATAAATACGAGAATGTTCCAGATATCTTCCTACAATGCTAATTACTCTCACATTTTCTGTATAATTTGGTATTTTTGAACGTAAACAGCAAATTCCTCTTACAATCATATCAATTTTTACACCCGCACGAGATGCTTTAATAATTTGATTCATTATTTTTTTATCTGTCAATGAATTCATTTTGATGCCAATATAAGCTTTTTCTCCTTTTTTTGCTTTTTCTGTTTGTTCTTCTATCAATTCTATTACCTTATTTTGAAGACATTTTGGTGCAATCATTAAATGTTCTGCATTTTTCACAACTTCTCCTAATGCAATAGATTGAAAAATATGCGATGCCTCTTGTCCAATATCTGGATTCGCTGTCATAAGTGAAATGTCTGTATATAATTTTGCTGTATTTTCATTATAATTGCCTGTACCAATTTGTGTAATGTATTCTATTTTACCTTTTTTCTTCATTGTTATTAAGCATAACTTAGAATGTACTTTTAAATCATCTAGTCCATAAATGACATGACAACCTGCCTCTTCCAGTCTTCTTGACCATTCAATATTATTTTCTTCATCAAATCTTGCTTTTAATTCTACTAAAACATCTACTTGTTTACCGTTTTCTACTGCCTCAATCAAGGCACTTACAATTTTACTTTCTTTTGCTAAGCGATACAATGTCATTTTGATAGAAACCACATTTGGGTCAACTGCAGCTTGACTAAGCAAATGCAAAAATGGTTTCATACTTTCATAAGGATAACAAAGTAATATATCCTTTTTTTCTATCTGTTCTATCATATATTGTTTATTATTTATAGAAGCAGAATTTTGAGGTACTCTTTTATTAAAAAACAGTTCACTATTATTTCTTAAATAATCACGAATATGAGATACAAAAGATAAATCCATAGGAGAATGAGAATAAAATGTCTGTTCTTTTTTCAATTTCATATATTCACATAGCTTTGCTACTGTTGTACCATCCAATTCTCTTGTATGTTCTAGTCTAACTGGAGATAATTTTCTTCTGCGTTTTACCACTTCTGCCATATGTTCTCTATAATCTAAATCTTCATCATATATTTGCTCTGCGTCAATATCGGCATTTCTTGTAATACGAATTAAAGACTTTGCACTGATTTTATAATTTTTAAATACTTTTGGTAAAAAGTGAAGTATTAGCTCCTCTGCAAGCATAAAACTTCCTTTTCGAGATGGAACAGAAATTAATCTTTCAAATACCCCAGAACTACATGGTATAATACCTATTTTTTCTTTTTCATTTTTTGTATTTAATACTGCTGCAGCATAAATATCTTTATTTTTTAAAAAAGGAAAAGGCTGTTTTTTTCCTACTACAATGCTGGAAAGTAAAGGTGCAATTTCTTTTTCAAAATATTGTTCAAAATATTCTGCCTCTTTTTTGGATAATGATTGAAAATTAATAATATGCACACCTTGTTTTTCAAGTAGTTCCAATAATTCTTTATAAATTTTATCTTTTTTTGCTCCCAATTCTTGAGAACGTTTCAATATTGCTGCAATCTGCTGTTGTGCTGTCATATTTGTTTTATTATCTTTTGCACCTTCAGAAAGAAGCATCTGGTCACGTAAAGAACCCACTCTTACCATAAAAAATTCATCTAAATTGCTTTGAAATATGGATAAAAAAGAAAGTCTTTCACAAAGTGGTACATTTTTATCTTCTGCCTCTTCCAATACTCTTTCATTAAATTGCAGCCAAGACAATTCCCTATTTTGAAAACAAATTCTCTTTTCTTCCTTCATTGTTTTATTCCCCCTCTTATATATTTGTATACTGTACTATAAAAATAAACAGTATACCAATTGCTTTTTTAATATTTGCACTACATTTAACTTCTACCATTATAATGCTATTTTATCAAAAAAATATGAAATAAAAAAGCTAATTTTATAAAATAATACCATATATTGATAATATACTAATAATACTTTTTTATACAAAAAGTGCTTTTTTTAAAACATCATAATATATTAATATATGCTTATAGATTTACTTTGATTATCAATATTCCAAGCCTTTTTTTGCTTTGATTCCATTTTTATAATAATGCTTTATTTCTTTCATATCTGTTACTAAATCTGCATAATCAATCAATATTTGAGAGGCGTTTCTGCCTGTCAATACAACATCTGTTTTGTTTTTCACTTTTTGAAGTACAATAATCAACTCTTTTTCATTCAAAAAATCTGCTACTGAAATTGTTTTCATACAAAATATATTTATAATTTCATCTAATATAATGACATCATATTTTTCACAAAGCAATATTTGTTTACATAATTCCCAAGCACATTTTATACTTTCTATTTGTTGCTGAGGTGTTTTTTTCCAAGAAAACCCTATACCTGTTTGATATAATTCTACCCCCATTTTTTTTAATAAATCAATTTCACCACTTTTAAAATCTGGAGATTTTAAAAATTGTATCATACAAACTTTTTTTTGCCATCCCAATGCTCTTATACATAATCCTATTGCTGCTGTTGTTTTTCCTTTTCCATTTCCTGTAAAAATTAATATCATTAATTTTATCACCTCATTGTTATTTTACTTCACTTTCTATATCATTTCTATTAAAATATCATTGTATCCATACTGCTTTTGCTTTATAATGTAAAAATCAAATATATTTTTCGGTTCTGTTGCATAATGGTACAAATCATTTTATTAGCAGTCCCCTATAGAAAGGAGATATTTTTTTGTCAAATTATAATTTAGAACAAAATATTAAAGCTCTTTCTGTGCAATACATTGAACAAGAAGCAATAGGTAGCTTTTTGCTTCTTCTTATCAGTGCATTAGACAGAGAAAAAGAAAAAAGCCAACCATATTATAATACAATACACAATGATATACTAGATTTACAATATACAGTCAATCAATATATATTGCAAATGGAAACAATATTAGATGATGATGCAGAATTACGTAATTCCGCATTAGAAGATTGCATAGATTTAAAAAAGAAATTACTTTCTATTTATCAAACGATATATCAATATACCTCTACATGGAATATTTATTTTACAATGATAAGTGATGAGATTGCTGTTAGAAAATACAAAGAGCAAAATATTTCTCATAAAAAAGTCGTATGGGATATATTTTATATGGATTGCAAAGAATTTTTAGAAACTTCTAATAATGTATTAGAACAAAAAAGTCGTATGGGAGAACTTTTAAAATGTATTCCTTTTCATATGGCACGTTCAAAATATTATGATATCATAAAAAAGAGTTTACAATATTCTTTTAGCGGAGAATCTGAAAAAATGATAACTTACTCTTTAAAAACTTTTTATCATTTTTTTGCTCCTGAAAAAAATAAAAATTATGGAAAATACTTTACAGAATTATCACAATGGCTTTCTTCTCTTAAAAATATAATGCCAAATACATTATCCGATGAAAAATTAAATGAACAATATACCGATTTTCAAAGCGTTTTTGAAATTTTAGGAAATATAGAAGATATGTTTCATTGTATATACAATGATATTAATTCATTGATATTGCTATTTTATTTGAGATATACCTTTTCAGAATTAACAGAACAAAATATACAATATACCGATTTTTATCACACTGTATGCGAAATGCTCGCAGGAGAGTTATCTAAAACAGAAAAAGAGGCATATTTTGAACAAATATATACTTCTTTAGAAAATGCTATAGAAATTGTGATTGATAAAGCAAATGATATTGGTCAAAAAGAATTAGAACTTATGAAAAAAGTAAAAGATTTTTCAACATTAAGCGATGATACCAAAAAAATATTATTAACAGAAGATTTTATTAGAAACTGTTATTATGGTGATTTAAACGAAGAAGTATTTCATATTGATGAAAATACAAATTTACCTCCAGCAACTCAAGAATGGAAAGAAAAAGCATTTGATGAATTTATAAATAACATTAAAGAAGTATTTTCAGAACTACCTTCTACTGTTAGAAAGGCATCTATGCAGTTACTTTTATGTCTTTTACCCCCTATTTTTACAGTAGAAGAAACACTTTCTATGATACAATATGCTATAAAATCTGCACAAACATTTGAACAAAAAATATTAATAATTGATAAAGCAGGTATGGTATTTCAAGACCATGGTTTTCAATGTACCACTAATATAAAAGATGGTTGCAGTTGTGGTCATGAACACAACCACCATCACTATAATAATTGTGATTGTAATCACGAACATCATCATCATTAAATGATTAGAAAATATAACAGGAGGTTATTATTATGGATTTTACATTTAATCATTACAATTATAATGTATTAGATTTACAAAAAAGCATTCAATTTTATGAAAAGGCATTAGGATTAAAAGAAGTCAGAAGAAAAGAGGCAGAAGATGGCAGCTATATACTTGTTTATTTAGGAGATGGTAAAACAGATTTTACATTAGAATTAACATGGTTGCGTGACAGAAAAGAACATTATAACTTAGGCGAAAATGAATTTCATTTAGCATTTGTAACACAGGACTTTGAAAAAGCACATCAAAAACATAAAGAAATGGGCTGTATTTGTTTTGAAAATGATGCAATGGGTATTTATTTTATAAATGACCCAGATAATTATTGGCTAGAAATTGTACCTGCAAAGTAAAAGCAAACTATGCGTTTTAGGCATTGTTTGCTTTTACACCATAAATTGTTATGATAGCCAGTGTTTAAAAAATGCTGGCTATTATTTATATTTTATTTTTAATGGCATCAATACAAGTCTGTAAATATGTTTTTCCCTCTTTTGTATAAATATCAGGTTCTGTTCCAAATTCTTGGCTATTTGTGCCATCTAGTGTAATGCCATAAATAGGACTATACCTTACAATAATACCACTATTAGGTAATGCGATTGGTAATGGGTCACTGCCTATGCCATCTCCCCCTGTACGTTCTCCTACTAATGTAGCAAATCCTGTTGCTTTTGAAAACATTGCCGCATATTCAGAAGAAGAAAATACATTTTCATTTACTAGTATCCATATTTTTCCTTTTAATGTTTTTTGCTCTTTACTTGGTTCTACAAAATAAACACTTTTTAACATCAAATCTAATTCTTTCAAGTCCTCTTGATTCATATTAGGCAATTTTGGTAATTTTGATATTGGTTCAAAATTATCATCACCCAAAAACTGTATATTATATTTTCCTGATTGCATCAGTTCATATACACCTGTATAAAGTATTTCATCAATATTAGGTGCTACAATCAAATCATTAAAATAAAACATACCTCCTCCACCATTTTGTGTAAAATCAAATATAATATTATCATAATCTTTTACTTTTTCATAAAAATCAAACAGCTTTTTTTTATCTTCTTCATAATAGGACATATCAAAACTATCTACATAAATATAAGCAATTTTATCTTTTTCTATTATTTTTGTTTCAACATTAGAAGTTTTTACTGTATTTTGCTCTTGCATTTGATTTTGTTGTGCCTTTTGATAAAGTGGCAATAATTTATTTTTTAGTGCTGTATATGTTTTTTGAGATTTTTTATTTGCATAAATATTTTCTATTTTTTTCATTTGCTCCCAATAAAATTCAGGCACACCTGTTGTATCTGCATATCCCTTTACAAACCAATCATAGTCAAAAGGAGAAATTGTAGATAAATGTCCTACCATATTTGATTTATTTGTAAAACGATTTACTATCATATAAAAATCCAAATCTGTTTTACTATTTTCTATTTCTTTTATTGCTTTTTGATATTCTTGTTTTAAATCTATTCCATACATTCTTTTTAACATATTAATATAAGGATAATTCTCCTCTAATGTTTGATATAAATAATTCATATCTTCTAATTTTTGCTTTGTACTTAAATAATACCAGTTGTCACTATCATTTTGTGTAGAAGCAAATTTTTGAATAGCATATTGTTGTCCATTTTGTGTAATTTCTGTTTGCTGTGCTGCTGGTACTACAATACACTGGAATGCTACAGATAACAGTAATACAATAGAAAAAAATCTTTTTTTCATTTTTTCACCCTTTCTTATACTACCTTATATTTATGTATAGATATATACTAAATTATATTATTATATATCATATATTGTCAAACATCATATATTTTATTATAGTATATCATTTTTTAAATGAAATGTCATAAAATTTTATTTTTTTGCCTAGTATATACATTGCTTTTTATATTGTTTCATGCTATATTATTTACTAGTGTCTTTTTTGTTGTAATACAAACATAAAGCAGACATAATTACTGTAAAAGCTAGAAAGAAAAATATTATTATTTTGTCAGACATTTATAAATCCCTCACATTTGTAAAATAGAATAATATTACAATATGTGATGTTGTTGCAGTTAAATGCATTCGTAAATTTTGCTTGCAAATAAGCTATCATTTTTTATTTGGCTTTTGGAAATATAGAAAGGAAACAACTAGTATGGAAAATTTAAAATTTGAAGACATGAACCTATCCTCTGAAATTTGTCGAGCTGTATTAGATATGGGTTTTGAAGAAGCAACACCCATACAATCTCAGGCAATTTCTATTATTATGGAAGGTCGAGATGTAATAGGACAATCTCAAACAGGTACAGGAAAAACAGCAGCTTTTGGTATACCTTGTTTAGAGCAGATTGATTCTGAAGACAAAAGATTACAAGCCGTAATACTTTGTCCTACACGAGAACTTGCTATACAAGTAAGCGAAGAATTTAGAAAATTACTAAAATATACTGAAAATATTCGTGTATTACCTATCTATGGTGGACAACCTATTGATAGACAAATTGCAGCATTAAAAAAAGGGGCACAAGTTATCATTGGTACACCAGGGCGTGTTATGGACCATATGCGTCGTCGTACATTAAAAATGGAAACTGTAAAAATGATGATATTAGATGAAGCCGACGAAATGCTGGATATGGGTTTTCGTGAGGATATCGAAACCATTTTAGTAAAAGTGCCAGAACAACATCAAACAATTATGTTTTCTGCTACGCTTTCCCCTGAAATACTTTCTCTGAGTAAACGTTTTTTAAATGAGCCTGAATTTATAAAAGTAGTAAGAAAAGAACTTACTGTACCAAATATTGAACAAATTTATTTTGATGTAAAAGAAAGAACAAAACTAGATGCACTTTCTCGCATTATTGATGTATATGATCCAAAATTAGCACTTGTTTTTTGCAATACAAAAAAGCGTGTTGATGAAGTAGTGGAACTTTTGCAAGGCAGAGGATATTTTGCAGAGGGACTTCATGGAGATTTAAAACAATCTCAAAGAGATAAAGTTATGCAAAAATTTAGAAATGGCACAATAGAAATATTAGTCGCAACAGATGTTGCAGCAAGAGGAATTGATATTGATGATATTGATGTTGTGTTCAATTATGATGTACCTCAAGATGAAGAATATTATGTGCATCGTATTGGCAGAACAGGACGTGCTGGTAGAACAGGAAAAGCATTTACATTTTGTGTAGGAAAAGAAATTTATAAACTTCGTGACATTATGAGATACACCAAAACAAAAATCATACAACAAAAACTACCTACATTAAGTGATGTAGAAGAAATGAAAACAAATATTTTTGTAGAAAAAACAAAATCTATTATAGATGAAGGGCACTTAACAAAATATATAAATATCGTTGAAAAATTAATTGCTGAAGATTATGCAGCAATCGATATTGCTGCAGCATTATTAAAACATAATTTATCAGATATTAGTGTTGATAGTATTGATGCTATAGATGATATTAATTTTGATGGTACAGAAATGTATGGTGGTTCTTCTGAAAAAATGATACGATTATTTATTAATGCAGGCAAAAAAAATAAAGTAAGAGTAAAAGATATTGTGGGTGCAATCGCTGGTGAAACTGGCGTTTCTGGTAAAACACTTGGCTCTATAGATTTATTCGATGATTATGCTTTTATTGATGTTCCTTCCGAATACGCCAAAGATATTATTCATGGTATGAAAAACGCAAAAATAAAAAATAAAAAAGTAAATATTGAAATTGCAAAAAAAGCAAAAAATAAAAAATAATATATTTTGAAATTGTTTTTTATTTTTAGTAAAGAAACAATTATTCAATAATATATTTTATAAAAATAAAAGGCATGTCTTATGCCTTTTATTTTTGTTTTTCATTACATTGCTCTAAATATTCATAAGGTACTTTATCACAAAGCCAAACATCATTTTTAGATAAATAAAAGTTATATCCATTTTCAAACATTTTTTTGGCATATACTTTTAATACAACAACATTTCCATGTCTTTTTCCTACTTTAATTGCTGTTTTAATATCTTTTGACAAATGCACATATTGCCTTGACATTTTTTGCAAACCACTTTTTTGTATACTTTCTAAAAATCGCTTGGCTGTTCCATGATATAATATTTCTGGGGGTACTTTTTTATCTAGCTCTAAATTAACAGCTACAGAATGTCCCTGATTTGCTCTAATTTTGGTATGATTTTCATTAAAAGAATATCTTTTTTTATCATTTTCTGCTACAATTCTTTCTAACGTCACCATATCAATATATTTTTTATATTTATTCATTGCATTAATCAATTCTTTTACATCAACATAGCCATATTCATCCAGTGTAATGCCTATTGTTTCTGGTTTATGTCTTAATACCATACTCATAAAACGTCCTAAATTTTCATCTTTTTTCACCGTTGTCACTCCTTACTCAAAAAGAGCAGAAAAATATTCTGCTCTTTTTATATTAATTTATTTTTAATTGTTCAACCAATTTTTGATTACTTAATATGTATTTGAATAAAGGATAACCTATACAAGTTACTACAGCAAATTCTCCTAAAGCAACTGTTGCCATAGAGAAAAACAAAGGTAATCCTAACATAATATACAATTCTACTCCTATAAATGCATTGCAAATAGTTGGCCATAATGTTGCTATAAAAAGATTTTTGGATTTTGTAATGCCAATTAATGCTGCTGTGGTACAAGCTGTACCAAATACAACATCTACCATACCCATAGGACTAAAAGCATTTGCAATCACACAACCTAATATTAGTCCTGGAGCGAATCCTGCATCAATAAATGCAAGCAATACAAGTACTTCTGAAAAACGAAGTTGTATCGCGCCAAAACTTAGAGGTGCTATAGCAAGTGTTGTAACAGCATATGCTGCCGCAATAATACCTGTAAAAGCGATTGTCCTTGTTGTAATTTTTTTCTTTGATGATTTACTTAATTCTGCTGTTTGTTTCATAATAAAAATTCCTCCCTGTTTTTTATTCTTGAGATGGTTATGCAAGGAACATCTCTATTTTAATAATTTATAATATATAAAAAGCAATATTTGCTTTTATTTTTATACCTATAAACAATTTTCAATTATACAATATTATTACCTTTTTTGCAACATATACTTTTGATTTCTTTTATGATATATTTAATGCTTTTTATTTTATATTAAAAATATATATTATTCTGCTTTAAAATTATATATTGGTTTCATTACTTCTATAACATCTACTGTCTGTTGTACCACATTTACAATATCTTCTAATTTTTTATATGCCATAGGAGATTCATCAAGTGTTTTTTCAGTCACGCAAGTGGAATAAATACCCTCCATTTCTTTTTGATATTGTTGTAATGTAAATTGTTCTTTTGCCTGACTTCTACTATAAAGTCTACCTGCACCATGAGGAGCAGAATAATTCCATTCTGCATTTCCCTTTCCTATTGCTAATATACTACCATCTTTCATATTAATAGGAATTAAAACTTTTTCATCTTTTTTTGCAGAAATTGCACCTTTTCTAACAATATTTTCTTCTATATCAATATAATTATGTACTGTATGAAATACTTCTTGTGGCTCCCATGACATAGCTTCCATAATTTTTTGTGCAATGAGTTCTCTGTTTTCTTTTGCAAATTGCTGACAAATTGCAATATCATGTAGATACTGCTCCATATATTCACCATATAAAAAACATAATTCCTCTGGTATTTCTAATTTCTTTTGTGTCCATACAATCGTTTTCAATGCTTGTTGTAATTCTTTTCTTCTGCCTTCTGCTTTATATTGTGCTATCATTTCATCTCTTTTTTGAAAATATTCTTGTTTTCCTTTCTGTAAGTCTATCGCCATATCTTGATAATAATTTGCTACCTGTTTTCCTAAATTACGGCTGCCTGTATGTATTATCATATATTTTATATCTTGCTGTGTTTTTTCTATTTCTATAAAATGGTTGCCTCCTCCTAATGTTCCAATACTTTTTGCAATTCTTTTGGTATCTTTTAAATTTCTATAACAATTTAATACTGTTAAATCAAATTTCTTTTGTCTGCCTTCCCATACATTTTTACCTGAAGGAATACCATGCACAATAGTATCTAATTTTTCAAAATCAATATCTATTTTTCCCAAACAAACAGTATACATACCACAACCAATATCTACTCCCACAATATTTGGTACAACTTTATCTGTTATTGTCATTGTCATACCTATTGTACAGCCTACTCCTGTATGTACATCTGGCATAATGCGTATTTTACTGCCACTTGCAAATTCTTGGTCACATAATATTTTTATTTGTTCTATAGCAGAATCTTCTATATTATCTCCATACACAATAGCTTCATTTTGTTTTCCTATAATTTTCATAATATTACCTCCTTTTTTGACAAAAAAAGGCTTATGAAATAAAAGTACATTTGTACTTTATTTCATAAGCCCGATGTCACACTATTTATTTTTATTATTTTCGTTGTTATTATTATCGGCTAATATTGATAAAACTTAATAGTAATATTACAATACTCTTGTAGGGAATCCTATTTTTTTGTGCACTTTTTGTAATGTTCTTTGTGCTAATATAGATGCTTTTTCTGCTCCTTGTTTTATCACATCGTTAATATAATCTTGATTTTTTTCCAATTCTTTTACTTTTTGCTGTATTGGTTCTAAATTTGCCACAACTGCTTCTCCTACTGCCTTTTTAAATGTACCATAACCTGTATTTAAAAATTCTTTTTCTGCTTCTTGTATTGTTTTTGCTGTTACAGCACAATAAATATCAAGTAAATTACGAATACCTGGCTTATCTTCGCTATAACGTACTTCATTATCAGAATCAGTCATAGCTCTTTTAATTTTATTCATAATTACCGCTGGTTCATCTAACAATGCAATAGTATTATTTTTATTTTCATCAGATTTTGACATTTTTTTAGTAGGCTCTTGCAAAGCCATAATTCTTGCGCCAACTTTTCCAATATATCCCTCTGGTATTTTAAACACATCTCCATAAATACCATTAAAACGCATTGCAATATCTCTTGTAATTTCCAAATGCTGTCTTTGGTCTTCTCCAACTGGCACTAAATCAGTTTGATATAATAGTATATCTGCTGCCATAAGTACAGGATAAGTAAATAATCCTGCATTAATATTGTCTGCATGAGAAAGTGACTTCTCTTTAAATTGTGTCATTCTATTCAGTTCTCCCATATAGGTATAGCAATTTAATATCCAACCCAATTCTGCATGCTGTGGTACATGAGATTGATAATATAATATACTTTTTTCAGGATCCAATCCTACAGCAAGATACTGCAATAATAATTCTTTTGCTTGTTTTCTCAATTTTACAGGGTCTTGACGTACTGTAATAGCATGCATATCTACAATACAATACAAACAATTATAATCGTCCTGTAATTTTGTCCAGTTATTCAATGCGCCCAAATAATTACCTAATGTAATCAGCCCTGATGGCTGCATACCGCTAAATATAATTTTTTTCTGTTCTGCCATAATTGTTTTCTCTCCTTTTTTTGCACAAAATAGTATTAAAATAAAAAAAGCCTCTATATACTACATTAGTATATAGAGGACGTAATATTGACTACGTGGTGCCACCTCAATTTGTTACATTAAAATAACCTTATTTTACTATACAAATATATAGCATACTCTATAACGGGAGAACCCGAGTTACATACTCTTTAAAAAATTTCTGTTTCTGCTCACAAGTCCATTCCAACAACAAAACTGTATTGGTTTGCATCAAACACCAACTTTCTGAAATCAGTATTTATTGTGTACTTACTCTTGGTCAACGCTTTACTTTTATGTCATTAACATTTATTTTAATCATTTTTTTATATTTGTCAATAATAATTACAAATATTTTAAATAGAATATGCATGGTGCATTACAGTAAAATCTATTGCAAAATAATATAAATTTTACTATGATATAAAATGCAATTATTGATTATTCTAAGTAATTATTCTATATACTTTTTTCAATAATAGTATATACAAAAATGGAAAGGATTGGCTTATTATGAGTTTCAAAGTGGTACAAAATATTCCTTGTCCAGAGGAAATGTTAGAAAAAGTGGCAATGTCACCAAAATTACAGGAGATTAAAAAACAGCGTGACCAAGAAATGAAATTAATATTAGAAGGAAAAGAGGATAAATTTATCGTTATCGTTGGTCCTTGTTCAGCAAGTGACGAAAATGCTGTTTGCGATTATGTTACTCGCTTGGCAAAACTGAACGACGATGTAAAAGAAAAATTATTTATTGTGCCTCGTATTTATACTAACAAACCAAGAACAACAGGAGAAGGCTACAAAGGTATGCTTCACCAGCCAGACCCTGAAAAGGGTGCAAATATATTAAAAGGTATTGAGGCACTTAGAAAAATGCATATTAAAGCGATTGAAGTATCCCATTTAACGGCGGCTGATGAAATGCTTTATCCAGAAAATTTACCATATGTATCTGATATGCTTTCCTATATTGCTATTGGCGCACGTTCTGTTGAAAACCAGCAACATCGTCTTGTTTCTAGCGGTATTGATGTGCCTGTAGGCATGAAAAATCCAACAAGTGGAGATTATACTGTTATGTTAAATTCCATTCATGCAGCACAATCAAGCCATACATTTATGTATCGTAAAAATGAAGTTTCTACAACAGGAAATCCTTATGCACATGCAATATTGCGTGGTTCTATCAACAAACATGGACAAAACATACCTAATTATCATTATGAAGATATGATATTAGTGCATGAACTTTATCAAAAACATGGTTTAATTAATCCTTGTGTGATAGTAGATGCAAATCATGCAAATTCTAAAAAAATATATTATGAACAACCAAGAATTGTATCCGAAATTCTTCATAATAGAAAATTAAATAAAAACCTTCATAGTATGGTAAAAGGCGTTATGATTGAAAGTTTTATTGAAGAAGGAAATCAAAAAACAGATGGTCATGTATATGGAAAATCTATTACAGATGCTTGTATAGGTTGGGACACTACAAAAGAACTGCTTCTTTATATGGCAGATAATGTTTGATAAAAAAGCACTCACTATAAAAAAGTGAGTGCTTTTTACTATCCTCTTATAAATTCCTGTATTGCTGTCTGTAAATCTTCACAGGTTAATAAAGATAATCTTTGTCTTTCTTCCTTTTCTTTTATTATTGGGGATGGGAATGTTGTATTTTCTTGCCACTCCATAAATTTTTCTGCCGCAACTGCCATAGTATGTTCTAATAATCTTCTTGCCTCTCTACCATTTCCAAAATTTTCATCTTTCACTCTTTGTTCAAAAAATGGTAGAAGTATATTTTCCCATCCTTTTTCTAATCGAAATGTTGCATTATTTGCTAACACTTCAAATATATCAAGCATTTCTTTTGCAGTATAAGGCGAAAAATGTACAGTAAATGTAATTCTGCTGGCAATTCCAGGGTTTTCATCTAAAAACCGTTTCATTTTATTATTTTTTTCATTAATATCTCCACCATATCCTGCAAATATAATCAATTTGTCATGACTATGTTCCTCTACTTCAATACAAAGTTGTGCCAATGCCTCTTGTGAAAAATTATCTGTTCTTTCTGTTTCATTGTAATTTACAAGAGAATATGCCTCATCTATTATAATAATATCATTTGTTTCAAATATTTGATGTACTCTATCAGATGTTTGTCCAACATATTTTGCCTTTAATTGTGTTCCTGTAATATATGCAAGGCTTCCTCCAGAAAGCAATTCTTCTTCTATCATCATTTCTGCAAAATATCTTGCTGATGTTGTTTTTGCTGTTCCAGGTGGTCCTATAAATGCTAATACTTTGTGTATAGGTGGTGTAGGTAAATGATAGTCTTCTCTTTTTTTAGCAAATTGATATACTGCACCTAATTTGCATAATGTATGTTTCATTTCCTGCTGTCCTATTACATTCTGACAAAGCCTATGATATGCTGCAGTTTGTTTTGGTGACATATCCATACATTTTTGTTTTTGTCTTTCTGGTATTTGATGTTCTAAATGATATTTGCCATATTCTAAATATGCTTTTAAAAACTCATATTCCTGTACAGAAAGTCTTTTTTCAAATTTATTGCCTACTTCTGAAATATCAGTATTTGCTAATAATTCTAAAAATTTTAATCTGTCATGATTAAATTTCATAACACTGCTATCATTTATAATAGCAAAGTCAAAACCTTGATTTTTATAAACAGCATATATCTTTTGTATAGTTAATGTAGCTTCTTCTGTTGGCGTTTTTGAAACATAAACTGCATTCTCAAAAGAACGCTGTTCTAATTCTTTTAATTTTTTTTCTTCCATATCAATAACTCCTTGCAATTAGTATGATAATATTACATTAAAATATAAAATCAATACCATAAAAAAGCAAATGTATGGATAATACAAAATAATTTATAATATTTTCATAATATTATCCACACATTACTTATATCAAAAAATATACATTACTCTACATAGTTGTTGTTTGTTTCTATTGCTATCGTTTGAGAAGATTCATTCCATGCTATACCAATATTAAGTGCTTTTGCTAAATCCCTTAATTTAAAATATGTACTACCATCTATATTATAAGCAGTTAATGATTTTTCTACATTATCAAAATATAATTTTCCATCAGAAAGTAATGCTATTTTATTCTCATTTATACCTCTTTGCATTTCTCCACCAGCTATAGTATAAGCTTTATTTGTAATCACATTAATTGCTCTTTCATTTTCATTCCATATGGTATCAAACTGCTTTTCTGTTCCATTGATAGCATATGCAATATCCCTTAATTTAAAATAGTTAAAATCATTTATAACATATGCGTCAAAATCAACTTGCTTTCCATCTATCATCACATTTGATTGTGCTGCAATAGCATATTCTTGTTTTGGAAGTATCTGTGGCTCATTTGTTTCTACTGGGTCAAATATTACTGGGGCATCTGGAAATGCTGGTTGTTCTGGTTTCTGTTCATTTTGTTTTGGTGGTGTTGTTTCTGTTGGTTTGTTTTGTTCTGGTATTGTATTTTCTGTTGATGTATTTTGTTCTGGCGGTGTTGGTATTTGCTGTCCTGTACCATCTTTTTGTGCATAATAATTCATAACTGCAACCTTACAATTTTGTCTGTTATCTAACAAATCTCTCAAACTGAAATAAAAACTGCCTTGTATACCATATTTCTCATTTAATAAAAGTTCCTCTCCTATTTCAGCTGCAACATCATCTTTATAGATACCCTGTCCTATATATAAATCTACATTTGTCCCTTTTACTTCTTCTGTCCACCACTTTATTAATGTTTCATAGTCTGCTGCTTCCGTTCCTCTTGACCAATAAATTTGAGGTACAATATAATCTACATACCTATTTTGTATCCACGTTCTTACATCACCATAAACACTATAATATCCCTCTGCACCTCTTGTATCAGAGCCTGTTGCATCAGAAGCTTTATTTTTCCATATTCCCATAGGGCTTACACCAAAAGCAACATCTGGTTTAATAGATTGTATTGTTTCATGTACTCTTCTAATCATATCATTTACATTTGCTCTTCTTTGATTCGCCTGTTGTCCATCTTGTGTTTCTCCTTCATTTAAAGGATAGCTATTAGGATAAAAATAATCATCAAAATGAATGGCATCTACATCATAATTTTTTACAATTTCTGCAACAGTGTTACAAATATATTGTTTTACTTGTTCATTTGCTGGGTCATAATACAAAGCGTTATTATGTGAAATTACCCAATCTGTATGTAATTTTGCTGGATGATTCTCTGCTAATACACCCATATCTGTACCACTTGTTGTAATTCTATAAGGATTTAACCAAGCGTGAAATTCCATACCTCTTTTATGTGTTTCTTCAATCATAAATAACATAGGGTCATATCCTGGATATTTTCCTTGTGTTCCTGTTAATATCTCTGACCAAGGGTTAATTTGTGATGTATAAAAAGCATCTGATTTTGGGCGTACTTGTACCACAACTGTATTTAAACCCATATTTTTAATTTCATCTAATTTTGTTATAAATTCTTGTTTTTGTTTTTCCATGTCATTTTGAACAGAGGGATAATCTGCACTATAAACAGTAGAAATCCAAACAGCTCTCATATCATCTGATTGTTCTAGTGCCTCTGCCTTTTGTGGTATCAATGTGCAAGCGCTTAGCAATGAAATACTTAATACTGTGGTAATCCATTTTTTAAAACTTTTCATATTCAAAATCCTTTCTTTCATATATGTTTGATATTACTGCTGTTTTTTTATTATAACATCATTTTGTTAAACTGTCTTTACCATTATTGAAAAATACAATATTGTGTTGTATGATATACAAATATAGTTTGTGTTATTATAGTATAAACGAGGTGAAAATTTATGGAATATGGATTAATCGGTGAAAAGTTGGGGCATAGTTTCTCTAAAATAATACATGAAAAGTTAGCAGATTATACTTATAATTTGCACCCTTTGCCTAAAAGTGACTTAAATGACTTTTTTGAAAAAAAAGAGTTTCGTGCTATTAACGTTACAATACCCTATAAAATTGATGTAATACCTTATTTGCATAGTATAGATAACAAAGCGAAAGCTGTAGGCTCTGTCAACACTATTGTGAATCAAAATAATAAGCTTTTAGGATATAATACAGATTTTGATGGCTTTTTGTATCTTTTAAAACAGAATCATATTAATGTAAAAAACAAAAAAGTACTTGTATTAGGAAAAGGGGGTGCATCTAAAGCAATTATTGCTGTATTAAATTATTTACAATCAAAAGAAATTATAACTGTTTATTATAAGCACAGCCCTGATACTGTAACATATGAAGTTTGTCAAAAGTTGCATAATGATGCAGATGTGATTATCAATACTACCCCTGTAGGTATGTATCCTAATATAGATGACTGTCCCATTAACTTGGAACATTATACAAAATGCAAAGCTGTTGTTGATATTATATATAATCCTATTAAAACAAAATTGATATTAGAAGCAAAAAAACGTAATATGATTGCTGTAGGCGGTTTGGAAATGCTCATTGCACAAGCAAAATATGCTGTTGAAATATTTTTAAACACTTCTATACCAGAATATCGTATTGATGATATTTATAAAGAATTGCTTTTTGAGAAAAAAAATGTTGTGTTGATTGGTATGCCAAGTTGTGGCAAAACCACAATAGGTATAGAACTTGCTAAACTACTTCAAAAAGATTTTGTTGATATTGACGCAGAAATTGTTTCAAAAATAGGTATGTCTATTTCTGATTACTTTGAAAAATATGGAGAATGTGCTTTTAGAGATATGGAACAAGAAGTCATAAAAGAATATTCAGTCAAAAATAATTTTGTTATATCAACAGGCGGCGGCTGTATTAAAAGAAAACAAAACATGATGTATTTATATATGAATGGAGCAATTTTATTCATACAAAGAGATTTATCAAAATTAGTAGTAGGAGAAGGTCGTCCTCTTTCCAGCAGTATTGATGCATTAGAACAAATGTATCAAGAAAGACTTCCTCTTTATACTCTTTATGCTCAAAAATCTATTGAAAACAATACTACTACAGAATATGCTGTAAATCAGTCAAAATCAGCCTTTTTAGATATATTACAAAAATAAACAACAAAAGCGACTTTTTAAAAAGTCGCTTTTTGTATTCCGTTCCAAACGAGAAATAAGAAAGAAATATATTTTTTGAGGATTAGGGAAGTTCCTCTTTATTATTTTCCATCAGTTGTTACGTTTACACCTGCATTTTTATCTTTTATAAACGCTCCAATGATACCACAAATGATTGTTGGAACAAGCCAGTTAAAGCCATATGTTGCTAATGGTAATGATTTTACAAAATCACAAGCTGTTACACCATAGTTAGAAGCAGTTGTCAATACACTCATTATAAATGCGCCTAATGCTGCTGCTTTATAAATATTATCATTTTTAATATTATTTGCAAATAATGCTAATACAATTACGGACAATGCTGCTGGATAAACCAAATCTAATATAGGTCCAGAAATAGAAACGATAGTATCCAAACCTACATTTGCCAATACAGCACTTACTACACAAGTAATAATAACAACTGTTTTATAATTTACTTTTCCGTTTGTCAATTCTTCAAAAAATGCACCACAAGATGAAGCAAGACCTACTGATGTTGTTAAACAAGCAAATGCAACAACTACACCAAGGAATATTACACCACCCTGACCTAACAGAGATTGCACGATTTCTGTAATTAAGTTTGCTCTTGTAATGCTGTCGCCTGTATGTAATGTAGACATTGTTGCGCCTAAATATGTTAAACCACCATAAATAATTAAAAGACCAATACCTGCAACAATCGCTGCACCACCTGTTACTAAATTCTTTTCACCAATAGAAGTATAACCTTTTTCTTTTACTGTTTTCAATATAACGACACCAAAACAAAGTGCAGCCAAAACGTCTAATGTTTGATAACCAGAAAGTACACCTGTCTGTACTACTGATTCAAGTTGTGTTGTATCAGATATTGGAGCAATTGGAGAAACAAAACCTTTTATAATCATAATTAACAGTCCAATAAATAATACAGGTGTTAAAAATTTACCAATAATATCTAATACAGAAGATTCATTCAAAGAAAGTACAATAGTAATTGCAAAGAATATAATACTTGTAACTGCTGTTACTACAACATTGCCTGCTTCCAAACCAAATATTGGCATAACGGCCATTTCATATGTTGTAGCTGCTGTTCTTGGAATAGCAATACAAGGACCAATACAAAGCACTGTAGCACAAGCTAATATTGTAGCAGGTATTTTTCCGATATGACTCATCATACCATTAAAATCTGTATTTGCTCTGAGCATAGCGAATATAGCAACCAATGCTAAACCAATATCTGCTATATAGTAACTAACAAAACCTAGCCCCCAAGAAGCACCTGCTTGCATACCTAAAAATGGAGGGAAAATAATATTACCTGCTCCAAAAAACATAGAAAACAGAGCCAAACCAATAACAAACATATCAGCCTTTTGATTTTTCATTTTAATCACATTCCTTTCACTCACTTTCACCCATTACACTAATAAACAGTTTCCAGTTTTTTTATTTTTTCTTTCTTGTCATATTTAACTCCTCTCATATTTCCCTTATACACATTTTACTATAAAATCGAAAATTAGTATAGTGAAATTTTGCATTTTTTTAATTTTTTTTTCAAAACATTTAAAAATAGTTTTTGTTGTCTGTCAAATTCGTATACAATATTTGTTAATTTTATTTTTTTTATTACATATATTACAAAATAACACAATATTTAGTTATAGTATACATGATATTATTTTTATCAAAATAGTATAATATATACACAAAAAATATCGTTTTTTTAGTTTATAGGTTGTTACTTTTATTTTTTTAATGATTATTTATACAAAATAAACAGAAATTATATTTTTTACTATTTTTTAAGTCAAAAAACATCTATATTGTCATACAAGCAAAATACCTTTCTTAATAATTTTAATAAAATATTTATATCTTTTTTGTAAAAATAAAGTAATAATGTGATTCAGACATATAAAGTAAATCAATTTTAAAAGCAAAAAAGCACAGATTTTCATCTGTGCTTTTTTATTATTTTATTTTAATTATTTTGCTTCAGACATTTTTTTGTAAGATTCTAATCTATTTTTCGCATCTTCTTCAGATTTCTGGAACAATTCTTCTGCAATTTCTGGGAATGTTCTTTGCAATGCACTATAACGTACTTCGCTCAATAAGAAATCTCTAAAGCTTGCTGTTGGCTCTTTAGAATCCAATATAAATGGATTTTTGCCTTCAGCTTTTAATTCTGGATTGAATCTATACATATGCCAGTAACCAGCCTCTACAGCACGTTTGATTTCGTTTTGCGCACCAGACATACCGCCTTTTAAGCCATGGTTAATACATGGAGCATATGCAATAATCAATGATGGACCATGATATTTTTCAGCTTCAACCAATGCTTTTACAAGCTGATTTTTGTCTGCACCCATAGCAACCTGTGCAACATATACATAGCCATAGCTCATTGCCATCATACCAAGGTCTTTTTTCTTAATTCTCTTACCTGATGCTGCAAACTGTGCAACTGCACCTGTTGGTGTAGATTTAGAAGACTGTCCACCTGTGTTGGAATAAACTTCTGTATCAAATACTAATACATTTACATCTTCTCCAGATGCCAATACATGGTCAAGTCCACCATATCCAATATCATAAGCCCAACCGTCGCCACCAAATATCCATTGTGATTTTTTAACAAGCTGGTCTTTATTTTCTAATACATAGGAAACAATATTTTTTGCTTCTGCATCTGTACCAGCATATTTTGTCAACGCTTCTACCAATTCATCAGATGCTGCTCTGGAATTTTCTCCATCTTCCATTGTTTCAATCCATTTATCAACAACAGCAGAAACAGAGCCATCAATGCCTTTTAATGTTTCCAATTTATCTTTTAAACCACTTCTCATTTGTTTTACAGCAGAAAGCATACCAAGTCCATATTCTGCATTATCTTCAAATAAAGAGTTTGCCCAAGCTGGACCTCTACCATCTTTATTTACTGTATATGGCATAGATGGTGCAGAACCGCCCCAAATAGAAGAACAACCTGTTGCATTTGCAACATACATTCTATCGCCAAATAATTGTGTTACCAATTTTGCATATGGTGTTTCACCACAGCCTGCACAAGCGCCAGAGAACTCAAGTAATGGTTGTTCAAATTGACTTCCTTTTACAGTTCCTTTATTGGCAGGATTTGCTTTAGGTGCAACTTTTTCAACTGCATAATCCCAGTTTGCAATTTCTGCTTCTTGTGTTGCAAGTGGTTTCATAATCAATGCTTTTCCTGGTGCTGGACAAACTTCTGCACAGCTTCCGCAGCCTAAGCAGTCTAATACAGATACTTGCATTCTAAATTTCAAGCCATCTGCATTTTTTAATCCTTTTGGTGCTACTGCATTAAATGCTTCTGGTGCAGATGTTACTTCTTCTTCTGTCAACAAGAATGGACGAATAGAAGCATGAGGACATACATAAGAGCATTGATTACATTGTATACATTTATCTGGTTGCCATTCTGGAACGTCTACAGCAACACCACGTTTTTCATAAGCTGCTGTACCACATGGGAATGTACCATCTTCTCTACCATTAAATACACTAACTGGCAATTTATCGCCTTCTTGTGCATTCATAGGGTCAACAACGTTTTTAACAAAATCTGTTTTTGGTCTTTCTGCTTTTGCTTCTTCATCAACAGCATTTGCCCAATCAGCAGGAACATCAATTTTAACAGCGCCATCTACACCTTTATCTACTGCGGCATAGTTCATATTTAATATTGTATCGCCTTTTTTGCCATAAGACTTTGTAATAGCTGCTTTCATATATTCTACTGCTTGTTCAATAGGAATGATATTTGCTAATTTAAAGAAAGCTGCTTGTAGTACAGTATTGATTCTGTTTCCTAAACCGATTTCTTTTGCAATATCTGTACCATTAATTGTATAGAAATTAATTTTCTTTTCAGCTAATTGTCTCTTAATACTTGCTGGTAATTGTTTTTCCAATTCTTCTGGTGTCCAAACTGTATTTAACAAGAATGTGCCACCTGGCAATAAATCAGAAACCATATCATACAAATGAACATATTCTTGTTTATGGCAAGCTACAAAGTTAGCTGTTTTTACAAGATATGTGGAGCGAATTGGTTTTTTACCAAAACGTAAGTGAGATTGTGTAATACCGCCTGATTTTTTAGAGTCATAGCTAAAATATGCCTGTGCATACATGTCTGTATGGTCACCAATAATTTTAATGGAGTTTTTGTTTGCACCTACAGTACCATCAGCGCCTAATCCCCAGAATTTACAGCTAATTGTACCATCATCACCTGTCACATCTACTTCTTCTCCAATAGTAAGAGAACGATTTGTCACATCATCAATAATACCCATTGTAAAGTGACTTTGTGGTTTGTCCAATTTTAAGTTTTCATATACTGCAATAAATTGTGCAGGTGTAACGTCTTTAGAACCTAAACCATAACGTCCAGCTACAACAACAGGAGCTTGTTCTGCTTCATACATTGCTGTACATACATCTTGATATAATGGCTCACCTAATGCACCAGGTTCTTTTGTTCTGTCCAATACTGCAATTTTCTTTGCTGTCTTAGGAATTGCTGCTAACAATTTTTCAGCTACAAATGGTCTAAACAGATGTACTTTTACAAGTCCAACTTTTTCGCCTTTTGCTGTCAAATAATCAATTGTTTCTTCGATTGCTTCACAAGCAGAACCCATTGCAATAATAACACGTTCTGCATCTGCTGCGCCATAATAATTGAATAAATCGTAATTTCTGCCTGTAATTCTGCTGATTTCTTTCATATATTGTTCTACTACTGCCGGCAAAGCATCATAGAATTTGTTTGCTGCTTCTCTTGCTTGGAAATAAATATCAGGATTTTGTGCTGTACCTCTAATAACAGGATGTTCTGGATTTAAAGCATTTCTCTTAAATGTGTTCAAAGCATCCCAGTCAAGAATTTTTGCTAATTCATCATAATCAATACATTCTACTTTCTGAATTTCATGGCTTGTTCTAAAGCCATCAAAGAAATGTAAAAATGGTACTCTGCCTTTAATTGCAGAAAGATGTGCTACTGATGCTAAATCCATAACTTCTTGTACACTATTTGAAACAAGCATAGCAAAACCTGTTTGACGACAAGCCATAACGTCAGAATGGTCACCAAATATTGATAATGCTTGTGCTGCCAATGCACGAGCTGTTACATGGAATACACCTGGCAATAATTCGCCAGCAATTTTATACATATTAGGAATCATCAATAACAGCCCTTGTGAAGCTGTATATGTTGTTGTCAATGCACCAGCTGCAAGAGAACCATGTACTGTTCCTGCTGCGCCTGCTTCAGACTGCATTTCTACTACTTTTACTGTTTGACCAAAAAGATTTTTCTTTCCATTTGCAGCCCAGTCATCTGTTTTTTCAGCCATTGGGGAAGATGGAGTGATAGGGAAAATACCAGCTACTTCTGTAAATGCATAAGACGCAAATGCTGCAGCTTCGTTTCCGTCCATAGTTTTCATTACTTTAGACATAAATTTTTCCTCCTTAAAAATAAATTACTTTCACTAGCTTACTTTTACCATTTTTCATTTTGTAAAAGTAGTATAGCCATAGACAATATAATATTTTCATATTTTTTATAAAATATGTTATATGAGCTATCACTAATTTTAAAAAAACTGTATTGTTTTTATAAAATATTTTTTAACATATACGATTAATTGATACGATAATAAATCAATATTTATTTCAACATATTTTTGTATTTTATTGTCAATGTTATACTGCTAATAATTGAATTATACATTTTTTTTAAAAATTTTTCAATGGAAAAGCTGTAAAAAATTGCTAGGTTTCTCATTTTATACAGTATAAAAATAGGAATTGTGTCATTTTTTTTAATGCAGCTCTTTTTCGTATACATTATACAATTATTATACTATTTTTATACTTTTTTTGTCAAGGTTGATTTTGCTGAAGTAAAAACTGATAATTATCTTTTAGTATTTTTTTTATTTCTATAAAGGGGATTGCATATTCCTCTTCTATACCTTGTTCATTTTGCCAAAAAACAACAAGTCCTTTATCTTTATCAAAATAAAACTGCTGTTCTGTTTGTTCTGGTAATTCCTTTAATTGTATTGATAATTCTTTTGCTAGCTTTTGGTAATAATCTTTTTTTCTAAACAAATCACCCAATTTTAAAAATTTTTGTGTCTGCAAATCAATATTAACTGTTTTTTTATTATATTCTATATTTCCATCACTCTCTATTTGCTCTAAAAATACAATACTAATCAGTTCTTTGCTTCTATAAGGTACAGTATATTTTGCATTTAATTTTGATATTGTAGTATCTTTTTCATGTTTTGTCATATAATCATGTATTTGTTCTGTTGTATCAGAAGATAATTTATGATTTAAGTTTTTTTCATAGTTTCCATCATTCAATCCGATAATCACAGGCACTTCCACATTATAATAACGATTTCCCTTTTCATAAAACATATTATTTTTATAAACAATTGGTCGTTGTATTGCTTCTGTTCTCAATGTGATTTGCTTTTGTTTTCCATTCCATACAATATTTGTATCAAAATTTTCTGACATAAAATCTGCTGTAACATAAGTACAACCTTTTTTAATGACAGGAGAATCCTGTAATATTACACCATATCCATTCACAGCCGCTTTTTGTTTATCCGTTTCTATTCTAATATTTTTGCCTTGATATTGTATTACAGTTGCATTATTTTGTTTATCCCATGTTACACTGCCATTTAATTCTTCAATTACCCATCTTAAAGGAATGAGCAATTTTTGTGTTTGCTCATCAATTACAGGTAAATTTTTCATTGACTCATCAAATATTTTTGTACTTCCATTTATAGTATATTCTTCTTTTCCTATAGCAAATTCCATTTCATTATCTGTATTCAAATGCATACCTACATAAACAGACGTACAAATCATAACGCTTGCGGCAACAGCAATCACCGTCAATTTTTTCAGTGTCATTCCATTTCCGCCTTTCCTTCTATTATCTCTATAAAAAAGATAATTAGAATTCTTTTATTCTTCTATTTTGATTATATCAATTCCTAATTCTTGCAGTTGTTTTTGTTCCACAACACCTGGAGCATCTGTCATAGGACAAGAAGCATCTTTTACTTTAGGGAATGCAATAACATCTCTGATACTAGATGCACCAGACATTAGCATAATAATTCTATCAAGCCCAAAAGCAAGACCACCATGAGGAGGTACACCATATTTAAAAGCATCTAACAAAAATCCAAATCTTTCTTGCGAATCTTCTGGTGTAAATCCTAACAACTCAAACATTTTTTGCTGTATATCTCTTCTGTGTATTCTAATACTGCCTCCACCCAATTCATAACCGTTTAATACAATATCATATGCTTTTGCTCTTACTTTTCCAGGGTCTGTGTCAAGCAATTCTAAATCTTCATCCATAGGAGCTGTAAATGGGTGATGTACTGCAACATATCTGTTTTCTTCCTCGTCCCATTCCAACATAGGAAATTCTGTTATCCACAAAAATGCAAAATCATTTGATTTTGTTAATTCTAATCTTTTGGAAAGTTCCAATCTTAAGGCACCCAAAGAGTCAAATACGACTTTATTTTTGTCTGCACAAATTAATATTAAGTCTCCTGCTTCTGCCTGCATAGCATTTACAATTTCCTGTAATTTTTCAGGTGTAAAGAATTTTGAAATTTGAGATTTTAATGTTCCATCTGCATTTACAACAATCCATGCAAGACCTTTTGCTTGATATGTTTTTACAAACTCTACAAGACTATCAATTTGTTTTCTTGGGAAATTGCCGCAACCTTTTGCATTAATTGCTCTTACACTTCCACCATTTTCTAAAGCACTTTTAAATACAACAAATTCTGTATCCTTTACTATATCAGAAATATCTTTCAGTTCCATGCCAAAACGGATATCTGGTTTATCAGAGCCAAAGCGTTCCATCGCTTCTTGATATGTCATTCTTTGCAAAGGAAGTTTTATTTCTATATCAAGTAATTCTTTAAATACTTTTTGCATCATTCTCTCATTAATATCTATAATATCATTTTCTTCTACAAACGAAAGTTCCATATCAACTTGTGTAAACTCTGGTTGTCTGTCTGCTCTTAAATCCTCGTCTCTAAAACATTTTGCAATTTGATAATATCTATCCATACCAGAAACCATTAAAAGTTGTTTGTACAGCTGTGGTGATTGTGGTAAACCATAAAAATTCCCTGTATGCACACGGCTTGGTACTAAATAATCTCTTGCGCCTTCTGGTGTACTTTTTCCCAATATAGGTGTTTCAATTTCCAAAAATCCTTCTTCATCTAAAAAGGAATGAATTACTTGTACCACTTTATGACGTAGTATAATATTTTTTAATTGGCTTGGACGTCTTAAGTCAAGATATCTGTGTTTTAATCTTAAATCATCTTTTACTGTTATACTATCTTCAATTTGGAAAGGTAATGCATCACTTTCAGATAATATTTTAATTTCTTCTGCAATGATTTCAATCTTACCTGTTTTCATATTTTCATTTATATTTTCTTTTGTTCTTGCATTTACTTTACCCTTTACAGCTAAAACAAATTCACTGCGTACAGTTTCTGCTTTTTCAAATAATGTTTTTTCTACTGTATTACCATCAACTACAATTTGTACAATACCTGTTCTATCTCTTAACGCAATAAATAATAACTGTCCCAAGTCTCGGCGTCTTTGTACCCAGCCCATTACTGTCACGTTTTCACCAATCATTGTTTCTGTTACATTTGCACACATATGGCTTCTTTTTAAGCCTGTCATAGATTCTCCCATAAAATTCATTTCTCCTTATATGATTATAATAATAAACTACATCTTACTATAATCACTTTTTATAAAAATGTAAATATCAGAAATCAAAAAAACATTCTTTTTTTTATAAGTAACGATAGAATTTTCAATATTTTGACTTTATTATCAAAATACGTTATACTAGTATAAAAATAATACTTCTTTAATAAAGGGGGACGTTAATTTATGAATAAATCAATTATTACCATCAGTAGAGAATATGGTAGTGGTGGTAGACTGGTAGGAAAAACACTTTCAGAATTATTAGATATTCCTTTTTACGATAATGAATTAATTACATTATCTGCACAAAAAACGGGACTTTCGCAAGATTATTTCAAAGAATCAGAATCTGCTTCTGTTGGAAATATACTTTTTTCACTTTCTAATCTTTTGCCTAACAATTCCCCTCATGAAGTATATGGTTTGCCTCTTACAGAAAAAATATTTCTTGCTCAATCACAAGTCATTCGTGATTTAGCAGAAAAGGGGTCTTGCGTTATTATAGGTAGATGTGCTGATTATATATTAAAAGGGAATGAAAATTGTATCAATGTTTTCATTCATGCAGATATAAAAGATAGAATTCGCAGAGTAGTAGATACTTACGGCTTATCTGAAAAACATATTGAGCATATCATTACAAAAACAGATAAACGTCGTGCAAATTACTATAGTTATTTCAGTAATCAAAAATGGGGACAGGCAGATAATTATGACTTAGTGTTAAATACGTCAAAAATCAGTATTGAAAATGCTGCTGAAATTATTAAAGCTTATATATTATTAAAGCAAAAATAAAGAGTGTTATAAACACTCTTTATTTATTTTAAAATTATTCCTTTTTTAAATTATTCATATCGTAGTGCTGTAATAGGGTCAGATTTTGCTGCTTTTCCTGCAGGATACAGTCCAAAGAAAATACCTACTAAAGCCGAAAAAGCAAAGGCAAGAAGCATAACAGAAGGTTTTACTACAACATCAACACCTAATGCAATCCCTCCTATAATGACAACACCAGCACCTAAACTTGCACCAATGATACCACCTACAAGTGAAATAACAGCAGATTCAATTAAAAACTGTGTTAAAACATCTCCTGTTCTTGCACCTAATGCCTTTCTAATGCCGATTTCTCTTGTTCTTTCTGTAACAGAAACCAGCATAATATTCATAATGCCAATACCACCTACAACAAGAGAAATTGCAGCAATCGCTCCTACTGCAATAGAAAGTGTTCCTAATATAGTATCCATTTCTCCCATTGCTTCTTTTGCCGAGGAATATCTAACATCTTCTGGCTTAGAATTTGTCATTCTTGCTACATAATTTGTAAATTGTGTTTGAAATGTTGGAGAAGCATTTTCAGATACAAACATATCAATCACCCAAACACCGCTAACATCCATATCAAATATAATACTTTCAGGCACATAACCAAGTCCTCTTGTATTATCTGTACCTCCCATCAATTTCATAAGCACAGATTGACTATTTCTATAAATACCTACAATGTTAAAATCATCTATAAATGTACTATTATTACCTTGTGTATATTTTACTTTCATTTTTTTGCCCACAACATCTGCTGTACCAAATAATTCTATTGCGGTTGCTTCTTCTAACACAATATTATTTTTTTTACCTTGATAATCTTTGTCATTTAACATTCTTCCTGCTATAATGTCTACTTTTTGTACTTTTTCATAACCACCTCTTACACCTGTGAATACAATATCATAGTTTTTTCTGCCATTAATACCTGTAGCTGTTCCTCCTTCGTTTGCTGAAATATATTCAATTTCATCAGAAAATACAGAAGCAATTTCATTAAATTGGTCAGTAGTAAAATTTTCACTGTAATAATAATAGCCATCAAATTTCATAACATAACATCTAACTCTATTTAATCCAATTTCTTCATATTCTTTAGCAAACATACTTCTCATAGTATCACCAATGGAAACAATCGCTATAACAGAACTGATACCTATAATCATGCCAAGCATTGTCAAAAAAGAACGCATTTTATTGACTCGAATAGCAGTCAGTGCAAGCTTCATATTTTCCCATAAAAGCATTATGTATTTTCCCCCTTTCTGACATCGCTCATAATTTGTCCATCTTTGAATCGTATTACTCTATTCGTAAATTCGGCAATATCATCTTCATGCGTAACAATAATAACCGTAACACCTTCTTTATTTAATTCTGTAAATAATTCCATAATTTCCACAGAAGAAGCAGTATCTAAATTTCCTGTTGGCTCATCTGCAAGTATAATGGGGGGGTCATTTGCTAATGCTCTTGCAATCGCTACTCTTTGTCTTTGTCCACCAGATAACTCTTGTGGCAAATGGTTGAGTCTCTTTTCCAATCCTACTCTACATAAAAGTTCTTTTGCTCTTTGATGTCTTTTTCTTGTTGCTACTTTACCATATATCATAGGCAATTCAACATTTTTCATAGCAGAAGTTCTAGGTATCAAATGGAAAGACTGAAATACAAAACCTATTTTTTTGTTTCTGACAAGTGACAATTTATTTTCAGAAAGTTTCCCTACTTCAATGCCATCCAGATAATAATGTCCGTCTGTCGGTCTATCCAAACAACCTAATATATTCATAAGTGTTGATTTTCCAGAACCAGATTGTCCCATAATTGCAACATACTCACCTTGTTCAATAGACAAATTAATTTTCTTCAATGCGTGTACTTGTATTGCACCTGTATCATATATTTTATTCAAATCTTGTATTTTAATAATTTCACTCACGTCATACACCTGCCTATTCTACACTATCTGTTTCGGCATTATCTGTATTGTCATCTGTATTTTCACTAGCATTACTTTCTGTATTTTCGTCTGTATCATTTTCAGTACTGTTTTCTGTATTTTCTATATTATCATTTTGATTTATTTGTTGCATCATTTCTGGTGTAATTACATCAGTTCCTTCTGTTAAATCAGGTGTTGGGGACACAACAATATTATCTCCTTCTTGAAGCATATCACTAAATATTTCTACATTCAAATCATTTTCTATACCTGTTGTTACTGGTATCACTTCAATTTTATTTTCACTATTCACACGCAATACAGAAGTTGTTCCATCTGAATTTTGCTGTAAACACTCTAAGGGTAACATTAATGTGTCTTTGCTTTCTGCAATCAATATTTCTGCCTTAGCATTAATTCCTGCAATCAGTCCCTTTGTATCCCCTGTAATACGCACAGTTGTTGGTATAACCCTTTCTGTAGAGCCTGCCTTTTCTTCACCTGTAGGGGAAATTCTATCAACAATACCTTCTACGGATTCTCCTTTTAATATATCTGCTGTAATAGTAGCAGTCTGTCCAATTTCTATTTTTCCAATATCATATTCACTTACCAATATTTCCATTTCTAATTGGTCAATATTTTCTACTACAAACATCGGTTTATCATCATCTGTATCATCTGCAAATCTTCCCAATTTAATATTTACCCTTGTAATTGTGCCATCAATAGGGCTTGTAATTTGACATTCTTCCAAATCTTGTCTTTTATTATTCAATTCTGTTTGTAGCATAGCAATATTTTTCGCACGAGAACCTGAAGAATTATCCGCAGAATTTTCTATGCTTTTTAAATCTGCTTCTGTTGCCACCACTTTACCATTTTCTATGGTATAACTATCTACAATTTGTTGTGCAGATTCATATGTACTTTTTATTTCTTTTAATGATTCCTCTGTTTCTACACCTGCATCTACCAATGTTTTTAAATTGTCATATTTTCTTTTTACTTCATCTCTATCCAGAACTGCTTTTTCATATGCCGTTTGTTGGTCTTTCAATTTATCTTCTAATTGAGCCTTTGCCAACTCTACATTTTGCGCACTTCTTGAACTTGCCTCACTGTTTTCCACTTTTGCTAATGCTAATTGGTCTTCTGCTCTTTTAATATCTTTTTTTAGTGTATCAGAATCCAATACTGCAAGCACTTGTCCCCTTTTTACTCTGTCGCCTTCTTTTACATTTAATTGTAAAACTTCATAATGCAGTTTCGAAACAATTTCCGCACTTTCTGTACCTTCCAAAGCTGCACGTAAAGAAATACTATCTTGTATGTCGCCTTTTACAACCGGTGTTGTTGTTACCATATTTCCAACATTTGTATTAGGTGTATTCGATTTTTTATAAAATACAGTACCTACAATCAAAGCAATCACTATTGCAAACACTATCCCTTTTTTATGAGACAACAATTTTTCTTTCATAGCTTTTATCCTCGCCTTTCTTAATGTTTATTTTATTTTTATTAATACGATACATTCTTTTAAACAACTTCAAAAAAAGATACATTTTTATTATTTTTTTAGTATACAATAAAAATATTAATTTTTTTACTATAAAAATCTTACATTTTATCAAAATATTTCATATAATTACATAAATCCTTTTTTCCAAACAGCAGGTGAAAAAAGCATAACAAGCGGGAATATTTCTAATCTGCCTAAAAGCATATCCATACATAAAACTAATTTTACAAAAGGTGAAAATATAGAAAAGTTTTCTACAGGTCCAACGCCTCCTAATCCTGGACCAACATTTCCTACACAAGTCATAACAGCAGTTAAAGAAGTTGTAAAATCAAAATTATCTATAGAAATGATTATAAAACTACCAAATATTAGAAAAACATATATTACAAAAAAACTTGTCACACTATCTACTGTTTCTTGTTCTATTTTCATGCCATCTAGTTTTATAATATTAACAGAGCGAGGGTGTACCATTCTTTTTAACTCTTGTGTAATCATTTTTAACACAATCACTAAACGAGATACTTTTAAACCTCCTCCTGTAGAGCCTCCACAAGCACCAATCATAACAATAACAATTAACATTGTTTTTGAAAATTCTGGCCACAATTCAAAATTTGCTGTAACAAATCCTGTTGTGGTAATTAAAGCAGTTACTTGAAAAAATGCATTACGAAATGCTTGCTCTATGCTGTCATACATTGTTGCAATATTTATTGTAATTAATAGTGTCGCAATACCTATAATACCCAAATAATAACGTAGTTCTTCATTTTTAAATATATTTGCAAAATCTTTCATAAGTAGTAAATAAAATAAATTAAAATTGATTCCAAATATTGTCATAAATATTGCAATAATATATTCTATATAAGCACTATTGTATGCTGCAATGCTTGTATTTTTAATGCTGTATCCTCCTGTCCCTGCTGTAGAAAATGCTGTCACTATACTATCAAAAAGAGGCATACCTCCAGCAATTAAAAATATTATTTCTGCAATTGTCAAAAAAACGTATATTAAATACAATAATTTCGCTGTAGACTTTACTTTAGGTACTAATTTTCCTACCAAAGGTCCAGGTGCTTCCGCTTTCATAATATACATAGAACGATCACCACCCATAGGTATAATAGCAAGCAAAAATACAAGTACACCCATACCTCCAATCCAATGGGTAAAACTTCTCCAGAACAATATTGATAATGGCAAACTTTCAATTTCATTTAATATACTTGCTCCTGTAGTAGTGAATCCTGATACTGTTTCAAAAAAACTATCTACAAAAAAAGGGATTGTTTCTGAAAAATAAAAAGGCATTGCTCCAAAAAATGACAAAACAATCCAAGAAAGTGCTGTAATGACAAAACCCTCTCTTGCATATATATCTTTATTTTTAAATTTTATGCTTGTTAATATTGTGCCAAGCCCCCAAAGCATTATAATTGTTGTCAAAAATGCTTTAATAGATGCTGTTTCCGATTTTGCAACAGCAATCAATATTGGCACAATCATAAGACATCCTTCTACTTTCATAAGATTTCCTAGCATATATATAATCATATTATAATTCATAGTATTTACCTCGTATGTTGTAATATATCTTTTAAATCAGACAAATGTTGATTCGTTGTGACAACAATCACACCATCACCAACTTCAATAGTATCATTTCCTCCAGGTATAATAATTTTTCCATTCCTTACAATGGTTGCAATTAATATTCCTTTTTTTGTTTTTAAATCTTTTAGAGGGATTCCTATAAATTCTCCACCTTTTCTGACTCTAAACTCTAGTGCCTCTACTTGGTCATTAATAAGCATATGAAGTGTTTCCACATTACTTCCCATAGAATTCTGCATTGCTCTAACATATCGTACAATGCTGTTTGCAGCAATACTTTTAGGTGCAATAAAACTATCTACATCCAATGCATTTAATATTTCTGGAAAAGAAATTCTATTTACTTTTGCAATTGCTTTTGGTACTTTGCACGCTTTTGCTAACATAGATACTATAATATTTTCTTCATCCATACCTGTTAGCATAACAATAGCATCTGTTTTTTCAAGTCCTTCTTCTTTTAAAAGCTCTCTATCTGTACCGTCTCCATGTATAATTACTGCCTCTGGAAACTGCTCACAAAGATATTCACATCTTTTCAAATCTTTTTCAATAATCTTTATTTTCATATGAGCACTTGTAATTAAATGATTTGCTAAATAATATGCAATACGTCCCCCACCTATCATAAGTACCCTTTTAATTTTATTACTAAATACTCCAATCGCTCTAAAAAAACGTACAATTTCATCTCTTGATGCTGTCAAATTGATTTTATCACCAGATTGTAAAACAAAATCACCTGATGGAATATATACTTCATCTTTTCTTTGCACAGCACAAATTAATACTTTTACTTGATACTCTTTATATAATGCAAAAAGCGGCATGCCCACAAGAGGACTGTTTTCCCCTATTTTATATTCAATTAATTCTACACGCCCCTTCGCAAATGTTTCTATTTTTAATGCAGAAGGGAATTTTAAAAGACGAGCAATTTCATCTGCAGCAAGTAATTCTGGATTCACTGTCATACTTAATCCTAATTCTTCTTTTATAACATCCATTTGAAAAAAATATTCTGGATTTCTAACACGAGCAATAGTGTGCTTTACGCCATGCTTTTTACCTATTAGACAACAAAGCATATTTACCTCGTCAGCAGAAGTTGCTGCAATTAATAAATCAGCTCGTCCTACCTCTGCTCTTTGCTGTACAGCATAACTTGCTCCATTTCCTTCTATACAAAAAACATCCATTGTATTACTTGCATTTTTTAATATCACTGGGTCATTATCAATAATGACAACATCATGTCCTTCCATAGATAACTGTCTTACAATAGTGCTACCAACTTTTCCTTCTCCTACTACAACTATTCTCATTAAAAATACACCCCTTTCTAAAACAAATTTATTATAACACAAACTGCAAAAATAACGATATAAATACAATGATATTTTACAGTATTTTTATTATTATATTATTATTTATATATCACAAAAAAATATTAATAATATCAATTTTCAATTATATATAGAAAGATATTATTATTTATATAAAGTTAGAAATTATACTAAATATTGCGTGACAAAACGGAAAAAAGTATCATTCTATAGTATATCTATATAAAATATAATTTTATTTAAATTATATTTTTATTAATATTGTCAATCATTATGTAATATTTTTCCATAATATCGCATAATAATTGACAATACTTTATATATTGGTATATAATGAAACAATATTACATTAATGAGGGGGAAAAGACATCATGCAAAAGAAATTTACAAAATACTTAAGTCTTTATATGTTGGTTGCATTTATTGTCATTATGAGCATTATATTTATACTTCAGACAATACTAGCACAATCCAATCAAAAAAAAATAGCATTAGACAAACTAAACACCATTCATGAAACATTACACCAAAATGATGAAGAAATTGAAAAAATAAAGAGTGATTTTTCTAAAGAGGCACTTATAAAAGCAAGAATGTTTTCTTATGTAATAGCACAAAACCCTGAAATGTTACATTCTCTTGATGAAATGCAGAATATGGCAGACTTGTTGCATGTTAATGAAGTAAATGTTACAGATGAAAAAGGTGTGTTATTATGGGGAAATATTCCACAATATTTTGGTATGGATTTTCATAATGGTGACCAAACAAAACCATTTACTACAATATTAACAAACCCTTCATTTGAGTTAGCACAAGACCCACAACCAAACGAAGCAGACGGAAAAATGTTTCAGTATATTGGCGTATCTAGGCAAGATAAAACAGGTATTGTTCAAGTTGGTATGGAACCCGAAAAATTAAATACTGCTTTAGCCAACAACACTATCGCTAAAGCATTAGAAAACATTGAATATGGTACAACTGGATATATATTTGCAATAGACACTGATACAGGGCTTATGGCAACAGGTAATCAAGAAATGTCATACAAAGATTTTGGTGTTTCTGACAGTCTTATTTCAAAAGGTGATTATTTAGGTTTAACTACTATAAATGGTAAAAGAGTATATATTGCAACAGAACAGCATAATAATTATTTTATTGGTTTAGCACTTCCTACAAAGGAATTATATCAATCACGTAATCTACAAGTATTTTCATTTTTAATTATTTGTCTTACTATATTTATTGCCTTAGTTCGTATTATCCATTCTCTTTTAAAAAAGCAAGTTTTACATGGTATACAGCAAATCATACAAAAGCTCCAAAAAATTACATCAGGTGATTTAGATGTAGAAGTAGATATTTATACAAATCAAGAATTTCATGATTTAAGTACTAATATTAACCAAATGGTTGCTAGCATAAAACAAAATATAGAACAAAGTAAAAATCTGGTACAAGAACAAAGTGGGGTAGTGCAAAGAGTAAAACAAGTTGCAGTAGCACTATCAGATACATCAAAGCAAACACTGCATGTTTCTGAAAGTATTGCAGCAGACACTGTAACGCAAAAACAATATATGTCTACATTACTTTCTGATATGGATAATCTTCTTTTAAAATCTAAAAAGAGCGAAGATATTTCTAATGAATTTGTTAACAATGCAAATGATATGCTTCAAAATATGAATCAGACAAGTGAAGATATGAATCAAATGATGAACTCTATAAAAAGTATTTCTGAAACCGCTGAAAAAATCAAAAATATCATTGGTAATATTGATTCTATTGCACAATCTACAAATATGCTTTCATTAAATGCCTCTATTGAGGCTGCAAGAGCAGGACAAGCTGGAAAAGGGTTTGCAGTTGTTGCAACACAAATTGGTTCTCTTGCTGGAGAAAGTACATCAGCATCCAAAACAACAAGCGATTTAATTATTGCTACATTAAATGCAATAGAATCTGGTGAAAAATTTGCTCAAAAAGCAAATGAGGAATTTAAAAAAGTAATTTCTGATACTACAAAATCTCAACAAACTATATTAGAATTAATCAATATCTTTAAAGAACAAGCAAGCATGGTACAAAATGCAACATCTGATATTAATCGTATTTCAAATGTTATACAAAATACAACAAATATGATAGAAGAAAATAAAAATACATCACACAAATTATCACAACAAGCAGAAATGTTAAAAAATATTACAGTGTAATTAAATAAAAAAGAAGGTATTAAATACCTTCTTTTTTTATTTAATTATATTTATGCCTGCTGTAAAGCCTTATCTTTTCGTCTTCTTTCTTCAATCGCTTTTTTAGCAATCATATCTTTTACTTTCATCAATCTTGTTGTACTTGCTCTGTCATTTTCTTCCAATTTCATAGAAATGTATTTTATTGTTTCTTCATAATTTGGTATCATGACATTTTCAAGTGCATTTACTCTTCTTCTTGTTTTTTCAATTTCTTGTGCTAAAAGCTGTGCTGTTTTTTCACTTTCTGCTAAGCGAAGCAATGGCTGCATAGCATCAGAGAAAGATTCCATAGCACTATCCAATTCACCAGAAGTAAAAGCAAGTCCATAAGGATATATGTCAGATTGATTATCTTCTGTTTTAAAATCAAACACAGGCACATTAACACTCATGATATTTTTTACAGAAACATCTACTGCTACGGATTGCTTTGGCATCATCAACGCCTCTCCCAAAAACTCCTGACTTAATACAGCTCTTGCAATAATAAAATTTTTATAAGCACCATCTAATGCTTTTTCTGCTTGCTCTCTTAATCGCTTATTTTCTTTTACAATATCCAAAAACTGTTTCATCAGTTCGTCTAATTTATCTTTTAGCAATTTATGTCCTCTGATAGCTGTTTTTAATTGCCTTTTCAATCGTGTCATTTCCATACGGGTTGGATTTACATTTAATTTTGCCACAGTTTATCACTCTCCCTCTGGCAAATATTTCTCCAAATACTCGTCACGAATACGTTTTAATTCACTCTTAGGAAGCATTCTAAGCAATTTCCAGCCAACTTCCAATGTCTGCTCTATTGTTCTATCTGTTTTAAATCCTTGAGAAACATATTCATTTTCAAATTCTGTTGCGAATTTTGCATATACCAAGTCAACATCAGAAAGAGCAGACTCACCAAGTATCGCCATCAATTCTTTGGCATCTTTGCCTCTGGAATATGCCGCAAATAACTGGTTCATAGTATCCGCATGGTCTTCTCTTGTTTTGCCTTTGCCAATACCTTTATCTTTCAAACGGGAAAGTGATGGCATAACGTCAACAGGAGGTTCTACACCTTTTTTATACAAATCTCTTGTTAATATTATCTGACCTTCTGTAATATATCCTGTCAAGTCAGGTATAGGGTGTGTTTTATCTTCTTCAGGCATTGTTAAAATAGGAATCATTGTGATAGAGCCTTCTTTTCCCTTCATTCTTCCAGCTCTTTCATACATTGTTGCTAAGTCTGTATATAAATATCCAGGATAGCCTCTACGCCCAGGAACTTCTTTTTTAGCCGCAGAAATTTCACGCAATGCCTCTGCATAGTTTGTAATATCTGTAATAATAACCAATACATGCATACCTTGTTCAAATGCAAGATATTCTGCTGCTGTCAAAGCCATTTTTGGTGTAGAAATACGTTCAACAGCAGGGTCATTTGCAAGATTTACAAACACAACAGAACGGTCAATCGCACCTGTTGCTTTAAAGTCGTTTATAAAGAATTCCGCATCTTCAAATGTAATGCCAACAGCGGCAAATACAACGGCGAATTTAGAATCTGTACCTCTAACTTTTGCTTGTCTTGCTATCTGTACAGCTAAATTTGCATGAGGCAAACCAGCCGCAGAGAATATAGGTAATTTTTGTCCTCTAACCAATGTATTCAAGCCATCAATAGCAGATACGCCTGTTTGTATGAATTCTGCAGGGTATTCTCTTGCTGCAGGGTTAATAGGTGCGCCATTTACGTCAAGACGTTTTTCTGGTATAATTTCAGGACCACCATCAATAGGTTTTCCCATACCACTAAATACACGTCCTAATATGTCAGGAGAAACGCCAAAGTCAAGGCTTTTACCCAAAAAACGTACTTTACTTTCAGAAAGATTGATACCTGTTGAAGCCTCGAAAAGCTGTACCAGAGCATTATCTCCATTTACTTCCAATACCTTACATCTTCTGATTTCACCATTTGCAAGCTCAATTTCACCAAGCTCATCATATTTTACATTTTCAACACCAGTAACTACCATAAGAGGGCCTGCTACTTCTTGAATACTTTTATATTCTTTTATCATAATTCTTCAGCCCCTTTCTTAATTAAGTCGTTTACTTCTGTTTGTATATCTTTTTCAATTTCATCATATGCCTTATCAACGTTTTCTTCTTCTACATATTTTGCACGTCCAATTCTTTCAATAACAGACATTTTTGTAATTTTTGTAATAGAAACACCTTGTGCAATAGCCTCTCCAGCAATTCTATAAAATTCTAATATCAATCTTAACATTCTGTATTGTTTATGCAAAGATGTATATGTGTCTACTTCATGGAATGAATTTTGATGCAAGAAGTCTTCACGAATAGAACGAGAAGTCTCTAATATCAATCTATCACTATGTGAAAGTGAATCCACACCAACTAACTGTACAATCTCTTGTAATTCTGCTTCTGTTTGGAGCAATTTCATTGCTTCTTGTCTTTGTTTTGCAAAATGTTCTTCAACATTTTGATTTGTCCAAACATCAACTTTATCTTGATACAATGAATAACTTGTCAGCCAATTAATTGCAGGGAAATGACGTTTATAAGCTAACGATGCATCCAATCCCCAGAACACTTTTACAATTCTCAGTGTTGCCTGTGAAACAGGTTCAGATGTGTCACCACCTGGAGGAGAAACTGCACCAATCGCTGTCAGTGTTCCCATTCTACCTTCATTTCCTAAGCAAACAACTCTACCAGCTCTTTCATAGAACTGCGCTAAACGGCTGCCCAAATAAGCAGGATAACCTTCTTCACCAGGCATTTCTTCCAAACGTCCAGACATTTCACGCAATGCCTCTGCCCAACGAGAAGTAGAATCCGCCATAAGCGCAACACTATAACCCATATCTCTAAAGAATTCTGCAATAGTAATACCTGTATAAATAGATGCTTCACGTGCCGCAACAGGCATATCTGATGTATTAGCAATTAATACAGTTCTCTGCATTAATGACTCTCCAGTACGAGGGTCTTTTAATTCTGGGAATTCATTCAAAACGTCTGTCATTTCGTTTCCACGTTCACCACATCCGATATAAACAACTATGTCTGCATCTGCCCATTTTGCAAGTTGATGCTGTGTTACTGTTTTGCCACTTCCGAAAGGACCTGGAATAGCAGCAACACCACCCTTTGTAATAGGGAAAAATGTATCAACAACTCTTTGTCCTGTTACTAAAAGGGAATCAGGAGATTGTTTTTCTTTATAAGGTCTTTCTTTACGAACAGGCCATTTTTGCATCATAGTAAGAGGAATATCTTCTCCTTTTTCATTTGTCACAATGCAAACTGTTTCCTCTATAGTAAAATCTCCCATATAAATTTCTTTGATTTTACCAGAAATACCATAAGGTACCATAATTTTACAAGTTACAACTGCTGTTTCTTGTACTGTACCAATAACATCACCAGCAACAACATCATCGCCATTGTTTTTTACTGGCTCAAATTTCCATTTCTTTTCTCTATTTAAAGAATCTACTTCAACGCCTCTTTGAATATTTGTTCCGGATACTTCATAAAGTTTTGCCAATGGTCTTTGAATACCATCATAAATCGTAGAAATCAATCCAGGACCAAGCTCAACACTCATAGGCATACCCAAAGATACTACTTCTTCTCCAGGGCCAAGTCCTGATGTTTCTTCATATACCTGTATGGAGGCATTATCTCCATGCATTTCGATAATCTCACCAATCAAACGCTTTTCAGAAACACGAACAACGTCAAACATATTGGCTTCTCTCATGCCCTCTGCTACAACAAGAGGACCTGACACTTTAATGACTGTGCCTGTTTTCATATCTATATTCACCCACATTCTATTGTTCTTATACTCGTGGCTTTTCATTATTCAGCCTTTGTTGCTTTGCTATGTGCAGTATTTTTTTATTCACTGAATAATATATCTGCACCAATCGCACGTTTTGCAGATTCTCTTACTTCATTCATGCCTATTCCCATACTGCCTCCAATACCAGGAATAATAATGATTGCTGGTAATCTATTATCTTTATATCGTGCAATATATTCTTGTACTAAAAGACTTGCCTGCTCTGTAATGTATATAATAGCATACTCTTTTTCTACCAAATCTCTTATTGTTTTTTTAATTTCATCTGCTTCATAAGCTGGAAAAATATCAATGCCAAGTGCAAGAAAACCCATAACACTGTCTTTATCACCTATGATACCAACTTTATACATATGCCTCTCGCACCCTTTCTTTGATAATTTCACTGCTAATTTGATTTAATTTGCTTGTTAATATAATACGTACTGTTTTAATTTCTGATTCTTTTGCATACAAATAAGCAATCAATGGCTCTAATGTTAACGCAATATATTTCGCTGATTTTACATAATCCATTATAAAATCATCACACGTTTTTTCAAATTCTGTAAATCCCTTTTCTATACCAATTTCTAATATTTCACCATATCTTGAACCTTTAAACTGGTCAATAGGATTATCTGTACCATATGCACTAAAAAATACAGACGAAGAAATATTTCCGCCTTCTACAAAGACATTCATAAATGCTCCAAAATCTTTATTCATATGACGCATTCTCAAAAAACTTTTTAAATTTGTTAAGTCACACACTCTTGCTGTATATCCTTTTACAAATTCATTTCCTGATTCTTTTGCTGCTTGTGTCATCTGACGAAAAGTACCTCTATCTAAAGCAATATCTATCATTTGTCCGCTTTGTGTTTTGCTATAAAGCTCCAATGCTTCTTCTATTGCTTCTCCCATAACTTGGGGTAAATCGGCATAATTTCTATCTAATATAGACTTTTTGAGTTTTTCAACAGGTACTGTCCCACCCTGCACAATATATTGTTTACCATCTACACCTGAAACTTCTTGTTTCAAAAGTACTTTCAAATTTTGATAATCATTTTTATACAAAAAAATATTTATAAATTTTTCTTCTGGCACTAATTCTCGTATTACTGCATATGTTTTACTTAATTCAGCAGAAAGCACTTTTTCAAAATCTCTTGCATTGCCTTCTGGAATACTGTCATAGCCATGTTCTGACAATGTTCTTAAACAGCTTTCAATTTCTTTTTCATCTGCCATTTGATTTAATGTTTGTTTGCTTAGAAGGTTTTTTTCTAACACACGAATACGTGCTACAGCATAAGGATAAATCTTTTCTTCTGCCATTTCATCGCCTCCTTACGCAAATAATATTTCTGCTGCAATTTGTTCTATATTCTCTTTTTCTACTGTCAATATTGCTTCAAATGAATAATTATATTCAATTTCACCTTTTTTTACAATAAAACCTCCATCTAAAGGTCTTGTTTCATTAGATACTGTTATTTGATTTTCAGCCATTTTTGACATTAACATATCATTTTGTTTGTCTTTTTGAGAAAATATCACTTCTTCTCCTTTTTCTGCTGCGTTCATCATAGTAACAATCATATCAACATATTCTTTGTCTGAAAGTTCGGAAAGTTTTTGTTTTACTCTATCTAATGCCATTTTAATGCAACTTTGTTTTGTTGCTAATATCATTTTCTTTGCTTCCATTTCAGCACCAGAAATTTCTTTTCCTCTTGCTTTTTCTGCTTCTGCATCAGAGAGAATATTTTCATTTTCCATAATTTTTGCAGACTGCTCTTTTGCTTTGTTTATTACAACTTCAGCTTCTTTTTTTGCTTTTTCCAATATTTTAGCTTTTTCTTCTACAGCATCTGCTACAATTTTATCTATAATCTTTTTTTCACTACTCATAGGAGTGCTTCCTCCTTCTACAATTTTTATTTTCTCTCATCAGCCAATTGCAATACCATTATATGCCAAGAAAGATACCAGCAAGCCTAAAAGAGCATATGTTTCAACGATAGCTGCAAATGTGATTGCTTTACCAAGTTCTTCTGGTTTTTTTGCAACAATGCCAACACCTGCTGCTGCTGCTTTTCCTTGATAAATACCAGAAACATAACCAACCAAACCAATAGGCAAACCTGCTGCTAAAAGCTGGAATCCTTGTGCTGCTGTTGGAATTGCTGCTCCACCAATAATACCTGCTTTAGAAAGTATCAAGAACGCAATAATAAATCCATACAAACCTTGTGTACCAGGAAGCAACTGTAATACCAACAATTGACCAAATTTTCCTGGGTCTTCTGTAACAACGCCTGCTGCTGCTTGACCTGCAATAGATGTTCCTTTTGCAGAACCCATACCTGCAAATAATGCTGCAATAGCTGCACCTGCGATTGCTAAAAATTGTCCATCAGAAATAGCGCTTAAAAATTCCATAAATTACATCTCCTTTTTCTTTTTTGTTTCTTCTCTTTAAAATTTACTTTAAAAAAAATATAATATAAATAATCGCTCCTCATTAAAAGCAAACGATATCCCCTCTCAATATGTTACTATACTTTTTATAGAAACATATTTATCTGTTTTACAGACCTTTTTTGTATCATTCATTCAATTAATTCTGTTCTGTATGAATTGCTGTATATTTTGTTTTTCTTTTAAATGGTGTAAAAGGTGTACCGCCACCTTCAAAGAATTTACCGAAAAATTCAACATACTGCAATCTACTTGTATGCACATATGCACCTAAAGCATTGATTAACAAGTTTGCTGTATGTCCAATTACTCCAATAAATATTGCTGGTATAGGACCTGCAATATCTCCTAGCAAATTGATAACCTGACCAATAACTCCTGTAGATAAGCAAAGTGCCATTAAACGGGAATAAGAAAGTATATCAGCAAAATAGCTTGTAATGCCATATAAACTTGATACACCTTTAAATCCTTTCATAAAAATTCCCTTGAATGTTCTACCTTGTGTTAATATCAGTCCTATTGCACCAATAATTGCAAGATATTTTCCTATTTCTCCAAATATGCCTATAGGACCTGCAACAACAGGAATAACAAGTAAACAAATACCTGTTATAAATAAATACCAAAGTCCAACATCAAAAAGAGCATCTAATGCTTTACCATCTCGAATTAGCATATACCCTTTTATTCCAAGTCCTACATAAATATGCACAATACCAAATGCTAAAGACATTCCCATCAATATCATAACATCATCAAGAGGACTAATCAAAGCTGGTATTTTAATCAAATCTCCAAATACACCACCAAATATCAATCCCCAAACAACAGTGGAAACACCACACCAACCTAATAGTTTAAATAAATTGCCTTCTCCTTTTCCCATTTTTCCTTTTTTGACAATAAAGAAACAAGCAAGTGCAATAATTACACCATAGCCTGCGTCACTCAGCATCATACCAAAGAATATAATATAAAATATAGACATAATACTATTAGGGTCTATATCTTTTGTACTAGGGCAACTATACATATTTGTAACACTTTCAAAAGGTGTCACAATACTGTTATTTTCCAATAATATTGGATAACCTTCTTCTGCATTTCCTTTTTCTGTTTCTACAAAACAATTAAAACTGCTTTCCAATTGCTGTTGTAAATTTTGTGCTTTTGCAGAAGGCATCCAGCCACTTAAACAAAATGTATTTTCTGTTGTTACTAGCTTTTCATGTACTTTTCTTTGTTCTCTTTGTATCATATAATAATCATAAAGATTTTCCAGTTGTGGGATAACACCAGCATATGCCTTAATGTCTTCTGCAAGTTGTGTTTGTTCTTTTTTACGTTGCTCCATTTGGTTTTCAAATTCTTTAATACCTTGTTGTGGTGTTCCTTCCACTTTTGGCAGTGTTGCTGGTACAAATCCAAATTCCTTTAACAATTCCATTGTTTGCTCATAGGAATCTTTATGAGAAACTACATAGCAATAATCAAATTGTTTATCAGATTTTACTACATTGACAATACTTTCCAACGCCACTTCTTCTAATTTTGGGCGAACCTGTACCAACTTCATAGTGGTTGGAAATGTCCCCAATATCATTTTACTATACTTTGTCTCCAACTGATGCAATGGCACATCTAATGAAGCCCAAGGCAATAACATTTCTTTTTTCATCATTGCCATATTTTCTTCATTTTTTGCAGATTCCAAATCTCTATGAAACATATTAATTTTAACTGCTGTTTCAAATATTTTGTCTTCTTCTGCCTCACTTTGTATGGCTTGATATTCTCTTTTTGGAGCAAACATTGCTTTTTTAACAGTTACATAACTTTTAATACTTTCTAAACATTGTCCTAAAAGAGAAATTTTTTGGTCAAGCTGTATTACTTCAGATTCTGCACTATCTTTTTGTAATACATTCCCATACTCATTTTCTTCCAGCAGGTAAGAACTATCATCAATCTGCACCAGTCCATGCTCTATCAGCAAGCTCAGTATAGCACGTTTGTCTGCATTTAAGCCAACAATAGAGAGCTTACTCATTTCTACGATTGCCATATCTTACCCCACTACCTTTCTGATTACTGCATCTGCTGCCTGTTCTAGACGTGCTTGTGCAGTTTCTTTGATTTCTTCGCAGCATTTTGTTGCTTCTGCTAAAATTTCATCTTTTTTTGACTGGCTTCCTGCAATCGCTTTTTCAATTTTTTCTTTGCTTGTTTGCTTTGCCGTTTTTTGAGCATCTGCAATCATATTACTGCTTTTCTCTGCTGCTTCTGCTTTCATTGTTTCTTTTTCCACAGACGCTTGCTTCAATATTTCTTCTGCACGCTGCTCTGCTTCCAATATTTCTTTCATAATTTCAAATGCCACATGTTTTCCCCCCTTAATTTTCATAATTTTTTATAATATATAATAACTAAACAATAAAAATGTTCAGAATATTTTTGATTCAAATGACTTGCATATAGCAATATTTATGAAAACATAAAATACTCATTTTGCACAAAAACATTACTATTTTCTATCATATCTCATTTTGTATTTTAAATACATTTGATATAAATTCATCATACTTGAATAATAATTCTCAACATTTTACATATAACAATATAATAAAATACTCTAAAACATTTGTCAATATATACTTACTCTGATAAAGCTTGTTATATACTATTCTGATTTATGGTTAAATATCAATCTAATTATATTATAAACTGCATTTTTAAATCAGATTTATGCCATTTTGATATTATATTTATACAATAATTCTATATTTTAGTGCAGACTATTTTTTTATAAAATAGACTAGGTATACTGTATAATAAAATCTTATTTTTATTATATTAAGTTATAATATAGATATTAGTTTTATTTACATACTATTTTCTATATATAATGAAAAAGCAGATAATGAAATAAATTATCTGCTTTTATAATATTTTTTCATATATTTTATTTATTTCGCACTTTCTAAAAGTGAAATTAATTCATTCTGTTTAAAATGATATTCTTTTGCACAAAAATGGCAATGTAGAGTAGCTTGTTTATCTTCTTCTATTATTTTTTCTAATTCTTGTTTTCCTATACTAATTAATGCTTTTTCTACTCTTTCTCTCGTGCAATTACAGTAAAAATGAATATCTGTTCTATCTGTTATTTTAGGTTCCAAATCTTTTAAAAGCATTGCTAATACATCTTCTGGTGTTTTTCCCATATCATATAAATCCGTAATATAAGGTATTTCAGAAATATTTTTTTCTAACTGAACAACAACTTCTTCTTCTGTATCTGGCATAAGCTGCACAATAAATCCTCCTGCTTGTTTCACAGAAGTATCTCTATCTACTAATACACCTAGTCCTACAGCAGAAGGAGTTTGTTCAGACTGTGCAAAATAGTATGTTAAATCTTCTGCAATTTCACCTGTCACTAATTCAATTTCACCAGAATAAGGTTCTTTCATACTAATATCTTTTATGATTCTTAAAACACCATTACCTATTGCACCACTTACGTCCAACTTTCCTTTATATTTATTAGGAATTTCTACATTGGGCTGAAATACATAGCCTTTTGCTCTGCCCTTGCTGTCTGCCGTTACAACAATACCCTGCAAAGGTCCATCTCCTCTTATTTGCAATGTTATCAAATCTTTTTCCCCTTTTAATGTAGAGCCCATCATACAGCCTGCTGTTAATAATCTTCCTAATGCCGCTGTAGCAACAGGTGCTGTGTGATGAAGCATTCTTGCCTGTTGCACCATACCTTTTGTATAAGCAACAAATACTCTAATAGCACCATCTGCTCCAATCGCTCTTATTAATTCATCTTTCATATTCCATTTCCTCCTGTAATACATCACAATTACTTGTTTTTTGTACTTCTCTTGCTACAAAATAAATTCTTTGGCTATTTTGCTTTGGAGGCTCAAATGTATAAGCATCATATACTGCAGATAACTGTAAGCCACTTTGTTCTAAAAGCCTCTTTATTGTTGCGATATCATACGCTTTTTCATAATGATATTCTTCTCTTCTTTCATATTTTCCATCTTTTTGCTTTATAAAAAAGTTCATATAATATTCATTTACTTTTTCTTCTTCATCATAATAATTTTCCCATATGTATGCAGAATCTTCTTTTGTTTCTGCAAAAGAATTTTGAGCCAATATTTCTTTAAATTTATATTCTGTATTTAAATCAAATATAAATAATCCTTTGGGGTGAAGATAATTATTTACTAAACAAAATACCCGTAAAAGCTCCTCTTCTTCTGTAATATAGTTTAAACTATCACATAAACTAATGATACAGTTTACAGTACCATATAATTCAAATTCCCTCATATCCTGTAAAATATATAATATATTTAAATTTTCTGTTTCTGCTTTTTTTTTCGCTTCAACAAGCATATCTTCTGAAGAATCAATTCCTATCATATTGTATCCTTGCTTTGCTAAAATTTGTGTTACACTTCCTGTTCCACAACCCAAATCTGCAATTAGCTTTGGCTGAAAATGTTCTTTTTCCCAAATTTTGTGAAGATATGTTACCCACATATCATAATCTATTTCTTCCATAAATACATCATATATTGATGCAAATGCCTCATATGCCTCCACATTGTCACTCCTTTATATTATAAAATATCTATATATTATAGTACAATAGTGTTGTTTTCGTCAAATATCTTTAATAAAATCAAAAATGATATTCGTCAGAAAGCTTATTTTATTACAGCAATACATGACGAATATCTATAAATAATTTAAGACTCTTTTTGATTATCATTTTTTTTGTTTTCTCTATTTTTCTTTCCCATTAATCCCCCTATTTTTCCACTTTCTCTGCTTGTTAATCCCTTCCAACCCATTTTTTTAACTTTTTCTAAAAGCCCCAATTCTTTTGCAATTTCATATTTCATTTCCATTGCTTTTTTTTGTTCTGGCGTTAATTCTTTTTTGCTCATGATTTCACTCCTTAATTATTTATCAGTAAAAACTGTATTTTGCAGTTATTATTGTTTTCTAAATTCATTATTACTATACATCAAAATTTATACTTTTTTATCAAAAACCTTTGACATACTACCATTTTCATGCTAGACTATTAAATAATTCCACATATAAAGTAGAGGTGCATATTTCAATAGTACGCAGACAAATGCTATAAGGGGCAAAAGATGTTTGTGAAAAGGGAAATTTGCCGAAGAAAAATTTTGCCTTATCAAATTTTTTCTGGTTGTGCAGTAAATAACTGTATGACTGTCATCTTGAAAAAGATGGAGCGCTACAAATAATCAGTTTTACAAAATGTATTGCTGATTTTTTCCGGCGTAAGTCGGATTTTTTTTTATAAAAATATTATTGCAATTTTTTAAATCAGGAGTGAATGGCAAATGAAAAAAGTAAATTTAGCAGTAGTAGGTGCAACAGGTATGGTAGGTAGAACATTTCTAAAAGTTTTGGAAGAAAGACAACTTCCTATTGAAAACTTTTATGTTATGGCTTCCAGTCGTTCTGCAGGCTCTACATTGACATTTAATGGCAAAGATTATATTGTAGAAGAATTAAATGAACATTCTTTTGATAAACCAATTGACATTGCTTTATTTTCTGCTGGAGGGAGTACAAGTGCAAAATATGCTCCTATTGCAGCAGAGCATGGTTGTATTGTTATAGATAACAGTTCTCAATGGAGAATGGATCCAAATGTACCTTTAATTGTTCCAGAAGTAAATCCAGAAGATATTAGCTGGCACAAAAATATTATTGCAAATCCAAATTGTTCTACTATACAAGCAATGGTTGCATTAAAACCTTTAGATGATAAATTTAAAATTAAACGTGTTGTATATTCTACATATCAAGCAGTATCTGGAGCAGGTGTTGCTGGCTGGAAAGATTTAGAGGATGGTTTAAAAGGAGAAGCTCCTAAAAAATTCCCTCATCCTATTGCAAACAACTGTTTACCACATATTGATGTATTTTTGGAAAATGGATATACTAAAGAAGAAGAAAAAATGATTAATGAAACAAGAAAAATATTACATCACCCTGACTTAAAAGTTACAGCTACAACAGTACGTGTACCTGTATTTGATAGTCATAGTGAATCTATTAATATTGAATTTGAAAATGCTTTTGATATGAAAGAAGTATTTGAAACATTAAAAAATGCTCCTGGTGTTATATTAGAAGATGACCCACAAAACAATGTTTATCCTCTTGCTATTAATGCGGCTGGACATGATGAAGTTTATATTGGTAGAATCCGTCGCGATGAAAGTGTTGAAAATGGTATTAACATTTGGGTTGTTGCTGACAATATCAGAAAAGGAGCAGCTACAAACGCAGTTCAAATTGCACAAGTTATTATTGAAAATATGCAATAAAAATTTTTGGAGGTGTTTTATATGTCTTTATTTACAGGTTCTGGCGTTGCTATTATCACACCTATGCAGGCAGATGGTAGTGTAAACTTTCCAGTATTAAAAGAATTATTAGAATTCCAATTAGAAAATGGTACAGATGCTATTATTATTTGTGGTACAACAGGCGAAGCATCTACTATGACAGACGAAGAACAAATTGAAGCTGTTCGTTTTACTGTTGAAACAGTTGCAAAACGTGTTCCTGTTATCGCAGGTGCAGGTAGTAATGACACAGCACATGCTATCGAATTAGCAAAAGGTTGTGAAAATGTTGGTGTTGATGGTGTTCTACTTGTTACACCTTATTATAACAAAACAACACAAAAAGGCTTAATTAAACATTATACAGCTATTGCAAACAGTATCAATATTCCTGTAATACTCTACAATGTTCCAGGACGTACCGGTTTAAGCATTTCACCACAAACTTGCTATGAACTTTCAAAAGTTAAAAATATCGTTGGTATTAAAGAAGCAAGTGGTAATTTCTCAAATATTGCGCAAATTGCTGCTCTTTGTGGTCCAGATTTTGATTTATATTCTGGAAATGATGACCAAAATGTTCCTATTCTTGCATTGGGTGGAAAAGGCATTATTTCTGTACTTGCCAATGTTGCGCCAAAAGATGCACATGATATGGTTGCAAAATTCCATGCTGGTGACACAAAAGGTGCAGCAGAATTGCAATTAAAATCAATAGAGTTAATTAATGCCTTGTTCTGTGAAGTTAATCCTATTCCAGTAAAAACTGCATTATCTCTTATGGGATTCAATGTAGGTGTTTGCAAAGCTCCTCTTTGCGAAATGGAGCCAGAGCATTTAGAAATATTGAAAAAAGCTATGAAAAACTATGGTTTAATTTAATCATTTTTTGAGCTATAATAATATTAGGTACTTTGTTATTATGTCCCTTCTTATTAAATTAATGTAATTAAATTTAGACAAATACCAACATTTTAATATTATTAATAGTCTAAAGTGCAGGTTTTTCCTGCACTTTTTTGTAAAACGAAAGGAGTTTTTATTATGATAAATATCATTATGCATGGCTGTGGTGGTCATATGGGTCATGTTGTTGCATCTGTTGTAGAAAAAGACCCTTATTGTCAAATTGTTGCTGGTATAGACCCTAGGGAAACACATGCTGAGTTTAAAACATTTAAAAATATTGCTGACTGTGATGTTTCAGGAGATGTTATCATTGATTTTTCCACTGCTTCTGCCATTCCAGAACTTTTAGAATATGTAAAACAAAAACAAATACCTGCTGTTATATGTACTACGGGCATCTCTGAAAAAGTTTTAAATCAAATCAACGAAATAAGTCAATCTGTAGCAATATTAAAATCAGCAAATATGTCTGTTGGTGTCAATCTTTTAATTAGTGTCGTTGAAAAAGTAGCACAAACACTATCTGAATCTGGTTTTGATATTGAAATATTAGAAAAGCACCATAATCAAAAAATTGATGCTCCAAGTGGTACAGCACTTGCTATAGCAGATGCTATCAAAGCATCACTTTTAGAAGAACACCATTATGTTTTTGATCGTTCTCAAAAAAGGGAAAAAAGAGAAAAAACAGAAATTGGTATTCATGCTGTAAGAGGTGGCACAATCGTAGGAGAGCACGATATTATATTTGCTGGACGTGATGAAGTAATAGAATTCAATCATAAAGCAATGTCAAAAGATATTTTTGCAGTAGGTGCTGTAAAAGCAGCAAAATTTTTAGCTGGACAAAAAGCTGGTTTTTATACTATGAAAGATGTCATGGATTAATGAAAAAGGCAGTAAAACTATTTTTTGTTTACTGCCCTTTTATTATCATTCATTTTTTAATTTTTTATTATACTATAAAATATACCAAAAATCAATAAAATTATGTTATATTAATCCATTATTTAACATTCTATTATAATAGTATACCTTACGAAAATTAATTACGAAAATTCTTTACTAAAATTCTTGATTAAATTACAAAAGTATCTTACAATAAAATAGAGGTGATGCTACATGGTAAGTAAAAGCAAATATAATTTATCAGCAACAGAAATGGAAATTATGGAATTTCTTTGGGAGACAAACAAAAAATTGAGTGCGTCAGAAATATTAAAGTATTTTAATGACAACAAATCTAAAAACTGGAAAAAGCAAACATTAAATACTTTTTTAGTAAAATTGATTGAAAAAGGTGCATTGCAATACGATATGGTAAAAAATAAAAAATACTACTATCCAACCGCTCAATCACAAACAAAAACAGAACATATTAAATACTGGACACAAAATTTTATCAACAAAACATTTGGTGGCTCTTTAAGTAATTTCCTTTGCTCCTTTACAGGTGGAGCACGTTTGGACGAAAAATCATATAATGAATTAAAAAAATATTTAGAAGACGATTTAAACAGAGCGTAATATTTTTTATTTATTTAAATCAATATGATGTATTGTTCAAAAAAAGAATACAAGCTAGGCTCATTTTTAATGAGCTTAGCTTATATTTATGTTATTATTTATTGCCAGACACTTCCTTCTGCACCCTTTTTTAGGAGTAATTCCATAATTTCTTTTTGACTTTTCCACTCTACTTTTCCTTGTGCTACAGAACAGTAAAAAAAATATCTATCAAAATGCATTCTTGTTACCAATTCTCCTAGTTTTACGTCTCTTTTTGTATAAACCTGTTCTACTTGTTTTATAATAGCATTTTCGGCAAGCAATGCTTGATATGTTTGATATGTAATCTGTAGATATTCTTTTTGATTGCTGTAAACAATATAGCACCCTATTACAACAAGTGAAATATTAAAAGGATATAATATCGCCTGTAATATTCCTATTATTATTAAAAAATATCCAAAACCCTTGCTTACTTTTACTAATATGCTTGCTGTACGCAATATACCATATTTTCTACCTGCAATATGAAGTGCAATATTTCCTCCATCTAAAGGTAAAAATGGCAGTAAATTAAATACAGCTAACATGATATTAAAAATAGTAAATATATAACTTTCCTGTATCATACAAATGATAGCAATACTAAAACTAACTAAAGGTCCTGAACAAAAAACAATTTGCCTTTTCAGAAAAGAAATTCCTTCTAATCCTTTTATAACAGCTCTTTCTCCTATAGGTGTAAACCAAATTTGTTTTATCTTTGCTCCAAAACAAAATGCAGTAATGCAATGCCCCATTTCATGTAATGTTACAAAAAAAATCATTCCTAAAAATAAAAAAATATTTTTTTGTAATGTATAATACAAAAAAAGGGGTAAAAGCAAAGGGTGTATTTTTATTTTCAATAATTTTGTCATGGCAATGCCACACCCCTTGCCAAATACTCTGCTTTTACATCTTCTGTATAATTCAAATTTACAAACTGCATAGGATTAATAAGCATATCTCCTCTCCAAATGCTATAATGTATATGAGGTCCTGTTGACAAGCCTGTGTTTCCTGTTTTTGCTACAATTTGACCTTGTTTAATATTTTCTCCCTTTTTTACTAAAATACTGTTTAAATGGGCATACATAATGCAATAACCGTCCTCTGTTTCATATTTCAATACATTTCCTAATGTTTCAGAATTTCTTACCTCTGTGACAACACCACTTTTTACAGCAATAGCATCAGTATCTTCTGCTACTGCAATATCTAATCCATTATGATATTCCATTTTATTTAATATAGGATTTTCTCTTTCTCCGCAAGATGATGTAATAATGCCATTTACAGGTTGTAACCATTCCTCTTGTTTTTTTTGTTTTGTAATTTGTTCATTTGTAATTACTTCTCTAGGGAATTTTTCCACTATTTTCGCTTATATCTGGCTGAAAAGTATTTACTGTTTTATTTTGTAATGTGTTTTGTTGTGTTGTATTTTGTTGTTGTATTTCTTGTTGTTCTGTTTTTTGCTGTTCTATTTCCTTCTGTTGCTTTTCTGCATTCGTTTGAAATACTGAAATCGCTTTTTGTTTCCATTGCTCTATTGTAGCAACAGGAATTTCATAAGCAATAGCTTCCTTTAAGCTTTCTGTAATTGTATTTGCTGTATCTGTATGAAAAAGAGAAAGCACAAACGCTGCTCCTACAAGCATCATTGTGACATAAACACGAAATAAAAAAAATTGTTTTCCTACTGTCGTTTTACTTTTTCTCATATTTGTTGTTTTTCTTTGTTTTGCTTGCTGTACTAGTTCTCTACGCATACGTAGTCTTTCTTCATCCATAGTTCGTCCCCCTTTCTTAAAAATAATATATGAACAAAATAAAAAAAATAGAACAAAAAAAGTGCCGATTTTATCGACACTAACTCATAAAAAATTTTATAATTATAATAAATAAGAATTTTCAAATTGCTCTATTAAAAGCATATGCTCATACATTTGTCCTATTATCTCGCTTTCTTTTTCTGCTACACTTTGCTTTGCCTTTAATACATCTAATTCTGTATATTGTTCTAATTCATATTTTTTTTGTGCAATAGAGTATTGTTGTTTTAATGTTTCTAATTCAAATAAATTATTCTGATAATTTGCTTCCAATTTTATAATATTATCATAACAATTTTGAATCTTTTCTTTTAAATTTAATTTTTCATCAGATAATGATAGTGATGCTTTTGCCACACTATTATCTGCCTCTTCATCTGCTGTTGTAGAATCTGTCACTGTAGCATGTGTTAATTTTGCCTCTGATGTTGCTGTATCTAAATTAATTTGTTTCTGTTCAATAGTAGGGTCTGTATTGATTTTACTTTTAATGTAAGTATCTAAAGACAATTCTAATTCCAAAGGTTCATATACTGCTTCTAATACTAACTGATAATTTTCATCAATATCTATATCAATTAATTTTGCTAATGATTGATACGCACTTTTTACATTGCTTTCCTGCTGTTGTAAATTTGTTAAGGCTTTTTGATAACTTAATTCTTGATTATTTAATTCTTGTTCAGAAAGTAATCCCAACTTTAATTTTGTTCTAGCAATTAACAATTCTTTTTCTGTATTTTTAATATTTTGCTTTGCTAATATAATTTCTCTTTCTTGATTGATAATTTCAATATAAATTTGTTTTAAAGAAAACTTAACTCCCTCTTCTGCTACTTGTCTACTTAATAATGATGTTGTATAGTTAGCATTCTGTTTAATGTATTCTAAAAGCTGCTGAAATGTATGACCATTTGCTATATTTTTTTGTTCATTTTCAAGTTTTTGTTCACTGATATCTAAATCCATATTGCTGTTTTTTAGTGTTGTACTGCGTGCTAATGCTCTCTGTGTTGCTTCTTCTAGTGTCAATACAACAGCATTTTCTTTTTCTGGTATTTGTAGTACTGTTAAAAAAGAATAATCATTATCATATTCTTTTTGTTCTGCAAAAATAGTATTATAATTGAGTATCATAGTAGATAATAATACTACTACAATATATTTTTTATTCATATTTGTATCACTCCTTTTTTATTTATGAATACTTTTGACTTTTCTTTTTTTCTAAAGGAAATGCATTATGAAATATTGTACCCTCTTCCAACTCACTTTCTACTGAAATTTTGCCATCATTACTTTCTGCTATCCACTTTGCAATAGAAAGCCCTAAACCTGTACCCGGAATTTCTTTATTTCGAGATTTGTCCGCTCTATAAAATCGGTCAAATATTCTTGTTACATCTTCTTCTTTCATGCCAGCACCATTATCCTGCACATCTACATAACCATATCCACATTGTTCATATATATGAAATGTAATGGAATCATTTTGCTTAGTATATTTTAAAGCATTTTCACAATGTATCCATAAAAGCTGTTTTATCATACTACTATCAGCATATATTTCTATTGTTTTTTGTTCTTTTACAATAATATTCCTTTTGAGTTCTGTTGTAATTTCCATTTCTTTTACAATTTCTTTCACTAATTCATTTAAACAAAATTGTTCTTTTTGAATGGGTATTCTATTTTGGTCACTTTTTGCCAAAAAAAGTAGCTTTTTAATTAACTGACTCATATGTTCTGTTTCTGCTAATATAGATTGTATGGATTCTTCTAAAACAGTGGGGTCACTTTTTCCCCAACGATTAATCAAATTAGCATAGCCTTGTATAACAGAAATAGGTGTTCTTAATTCATGAGATGCGTCTGATATAAATTGATTTTGTTTTTGAAAAGAATTCTCCAAACGAGAAATCATAGAATTAAATGTTTCTGCTAATTCCTTCATTTCATCATCTGGACCACTTGTGTCAATTCTTTGGCTTAAATCTTCTATACTAATACGTTCTGCTGCTTGTTGTATCTCTTCCACTGGCTTTAACATTCTTCTGCTAATATATCTTCCTATTAAAAAAGACAAAAATATCCCCAAGACATCAATTAAAAACAATCTTAATCCAAATGAATGAAAATAATAATCATTTTTTGGTAGCATTTTAAACGCTTGTACTAAATAGCAATTTTCTTTAAAATTGATTTCTTTTTCTAACAATACAAATTCTTTACCATCTCTTCCTGAAATAAAATATGCCTTATCATCCATATTAAATTCTTTTGCAATATCTACTTTAAACCCCTTTTTTTCCAATTCTTCAGAGCGATTATTTCTTTCTTCTTCTAAAAATCCATGTGGTGGCTGAGATTGTATTTGTCTTACAAATGAAGGTAATTTTCCTACAGAATTTTTATATACTTTATGATTTTTTACATCTACAACATTTACTTCTATATATTTATTTTCTAAAAGAGTTTCTAATATCTCTTGTGATAATTCACCACCATTTTTTATATAATCATCAATATTTTCTACTGTTTTTTTCATTTCTTCTTTTATATTATTTTGTTCAATTACAGTAACATTAACTAATACAAAAAAACTAATAATTAACAATGATAATGAAAAAATACCTCCATACATCATTGTAATTTTGTGAGCTATAGTGAAACTGGAAAAAAAATTTTTATTCTTCTTTGACATAATACCCCACTCCTCGTATAGTGTGTATAAATTTTTCGTCAAATGTTTCATCTATTTTAGAACGTAAATATCTGATATAAACATCTACTACATTTGTTTCTCCAATATAGCTGTATCCCCAAACTTGATTTAAAATTTGTTCTCTTGTTAATACAATATTTTTATTTTGTACTAAATATAAAAGCAATTCAAATTCTTTCTTAGTTAATTCTACTTCTGTATCATTCACCGTTACCATACGTTTTTCTATATCAATACAAAGATGATTCACTTGTAGAAGTTTCTTTTTGGAATCATTTTGCTGATTACTACAATGTTTAAATGCTACTCTCATTCTTGCCAAAAGCTCCTCAATAGCAAATGGTTTTGTCAAATAATCATCTGCACCACTATCCAATCCTGCTACTTTGTCCATTACCTCATCTTTTGCAGTCAACATAATAATAGGAATATCAGATGCTTTTCTTATTCTTCTACAAATTTCAATACCACTTAATCCTGGAAGCATTAAATCTAGCAATATCATATCAAATTTCTCATTTAAAAATATTTCTAGTCCTTCTCTACCATCATGTATCACAGTTACTTGATATCCTTCATATTTTAATTCTAATTCTACAAATCTTGCTAATTTTACTTCATCTTCTATCAATAATATTTTTTTCCCTTCCATAATAAGCACCCCTTTTTTTATTTTTATTATTCAAATCGCAATGCTTCAATAGGATCTAATTTTGCTGCCTTATTTGCTGGTGTTACGCCAAATAATATACCAATACCCATTGATATACCAACAGCAAGTGTCACCGCACTTACAGACAATACTGGTGTAATGCCTGCAAAATGCCCTATTATCATAGCAAATGCAACGCCTAATACAAGTCCTGCAATACCTCCCATACCAGTTAATATCACTGCCTCCGTTAAAAATTGTATTTTAATATCTTTATTTTTTGCACCAATTGATTTCCTAATACCAATTTCTCTTGTTCTTTCTGTAACAGTTACCATCATAATATTCATTACACCAATACCACCTACTAAAAGAGAAATACCAGCTACAAAACTAATAAATAATGTAACATAAGATAGTATAGAATTAATAGATTCTACCATTTCGGAAGAATCTTGTATATAATATTTATCTTCATTACTGTGAAATTCTTCTAACGCTGTGATAATACGTTGTTTCATTATTTCTGTTTGATTTAAATCTTCTATAAGCACTGAAAAACCATTTAAATTTTTATTATTATATAAGCGCATTGCTGTAGAAACAGGTAATATTACAGTCTCTGGAAATTCATTACTGTAAGCTGTTTCTGTAGAGGCATTTGTGTTTTCCATAATACCTATTATTGTATATTTTCCTGTTCCTTTCCATGTTTTTAATTTAATCTTTTCTCCAATTATGCTCTCATCACAATACCCAAATACTTTTAATGCTGTTGTATCATTAATTACTGTAACATTTGTTCTCATATCTACATCATTTTGAGAAATATATCTTCCATAAAGTATAGTAGGATTATCAATATATTGTGCGTCTGCTGTAACACCAGATACAGATGCTGATTTTGTTTCTTGTGGGTCAAGCAATTTAATATATGTATTTCTTCCGCTATATGTTGTATTAACATAGCTGATACCTTCTACTTTTTTCAGCATATCATAATCGTCCATAGTAAGCAAATCTCTTGTTTCAATGTCATTAGAACTGCTTAAACTAATTGTTAAGCTTCCTGTACCAAAAGATTCAAATTCCTCTTCTATTGCAGCTTGACTGCCATTACCAATAGAAACAATAGCAATTACAGAACTAATACCTATAATAATACCCAACATTGTTAATAATGTTCTCATTTTATTTGAAAAAACATTACGAAAAGCAGATTTTGTGCATTCTCCTAAATTCATGAAATGTCACCTCCTGCTAATGTTCTGTTTTTTACTAATTCATCTTTTATAATACAGCCATCTTTAAAAAGAGCAATTCTTTTTGTATATTGTGCAACATCTGGCTCATGTGTTACCATAACAATTGTTGTACCATCATCATTCAAACTTTGAAAAATTTCCATAATTTCTATAGTAGAATGGCTGTCTAAATTGCCTGTTGGTTCGTCTGCAAAAAGTATTGTTGGTTCATTAACTAACGCTCTTGCAATAGCAACTCTTTGTCTTTGTCCTCCTGAAAGTTCATTTGGCTTATGCTTTACACGTTTCCCTAGTCCCACCTTCTCTAATGCTGCAATAGCTTTTTGCTGTCTTAATTTTTTGGGAACATTAGCATATATCATAGGCAATTCTACATTTTCTAATGAAGAAAGTTTTGGTAGCAAATTAAATGACTGAAATACAAAACCAATTTTTTTATTTCTAATTTCTGCCAATTTTTCATCTTTAAAATTTGCTACATCTTCTCCATCTAAATAATAACTTCCACTTGTAGGACTATCTAAACAACCTAATATATTCAACATAGTTGATTTTCCAGAGCCACTTGTTCCCATAATTGATAAAAATTCTCCATATTTTACACTTAAATTAATATCATTTAAAGCAGTTACAGATAATTCATTTTGACTATATTGCTTTGTCAAATGCTCTAGTTTTAACAGTTCCATACTATCACTCCTTTTGTTATGATACATATTTTTATTTGATATCATCAAATGTAAAATGATATGGGTTAATATATTGTACTCCTTCATCTATTTTCAAAAATATTTCTTCATTAAATGGTATATCTTCATCATATAAAAATCTATCGTCAATAAAAATTTTATTTTCAGTATATTGTTCTAAAATATTTTCATTACAGCAATATTCTTTACAATACTTTTCTAAAATTATACAATTTCTTAAAAGTAAATCCCTAATATCAGTAGTGCAACATTTCATAAGTAATGCAATTGGAAATTTTGCAGACAAATATCCATAATACTTTATAACAGATTTTCCATTACTTTTGCTGATTAAATACCAATTTCTATCACTGTCATCTTCTAATCTACACCACACATTTTTTATTTTTTCTATTTTATATGATATATTTTCTGCATGATATCCATTTGATAATTTCATTGCCTTCTCTAATGTTACTGATATATCCTTTACCATCAATATATAACCCCCTTGCATTTATACTAAATTTACCTTGGACCTCCGCCACTACGATTGCCGCCACCATTTGGCATACCACCACTAGGAGGCATACCACCGCCCTTTGGCATACTACCACCCATATTATTTAATATGGAATCATTTTTATCTGTTTTCTTTTGTTCTATTGTTGTTGCAAAATCAGCTAAATTTGCACCATCTGTCATATTTTCTGTAGGGCTTGTAATCACTTTTTCTCCTATAGTAATACCATTTACTATCACTGCACTTGTATCATTTGTACTCCCCAATGTCACATTTGTTTTTTGCAATACATTATTTTCATTTATTTTATACACATAATAACTACCATCTTTTTGTTTTCCTACCGCTGAAAGAGGAACAAAAACAACATCTGACAAATCTTCAACAATAATTTCTAAATCTAATGAAAAACCAGGTTTCATCAATTCATCTGGATTGTCCATATGTACTATAATAGGCACTACTGTTTCGCTGCCACTCATAGTAGATTGTGTAGATGCTGTAGGTTCAATTTTTGTTACTGTTCCTGTATAAATTTTATTCTCAATACCATCACTTGTCATTTCCACCTTTTGACCAATTTTAATTTGTGCAATATCATATTCAGAAACATATGCTTCTACATTTAAATTACTTAAATCTGCAATTCTCATCATAACAGTACTATCTGTAAGTATTTGTCCCTCTACAGCATTGGATTCTATTATTGTACCACTAATAGGGCTATATGTTGCAGATGTCAATTTATTAATATCATATTGTATGCTAGATACATTTCTTTGTGCCGTTTCTAATGTATTTTGTTGTTTTTTTATAGAATTTACTGTTGTAACATCATTTGTTTTATTTTGTCCGTTCTCTAAATTTAATTTTGCTTTTTGTAATGATAATTCTGCTGTTTGCAATGATAATTCTGTTGTTGTTTTATCATTTTCTGTTTGTGTTAACGTATCCATTGCCTTTTGATATGCCTGTTCTGCATTATCATACTCTTGTTGGCTTATCCCTCCTACAATAAGCAATTCTGTATAATTGTCCATAGTTTTTTTAGCATTGTCGACATCTATTTGCGCTTGTGAAATTTTAATATCATAGCTGTCAATTTGACTTTTAATATCTTCAATACTTTTTTCCGCATTCACTACTTGGCTTTGTAACTCCAAAAGTTCCACACCTTCTGCTGGTGCAGAAAGTTCACTTAATGAAATTTTAGCATTTTCTACTGTTGCATTTGCCTCTGCTAATTTATCATTTAGTTCTCTTTGTGTATCTTCTATATCATATGTTACAAGTAAATCTCCTTCATTTACTTTGTCCCCTACTTCTGCAAATACTTTATCTACTTCTTGAGAAAGTTCTATAAATATAGAAATAGGGTCTGCTGCTGTTGTAGTGCCTGATGCAGTTACTCTTTTAGACAAATCTCCCTTTTCTGCTACAGAAATATCTGGTAGTACTGTTTGTGTTTTATTCACTGAACCAAAAAAACCTTTTGCATAAACACCACTTACTCCTGCTATCAAAATCAGTACAACACTTAATACAATTACCCTTTTATTTACAGGAATTATACCCATATTTTTTAATTTTTGTTTCAGCATTTTATTACCTCCCATATATATTACCTTCATTGTACTGGTATTTTATGTTGATTTTGAATATAGTATAAAAAATACCAATTAAAAGGAAATTGACACATAATTAAAAAAGCATTAAAATTACATAAAGATATTCTTCATATTCTTTAATACCATTTTTAGTATCTATATCCTTTTTAATAACAGGAGGTATTTTATGAAAAAACAATTACTATTACCCTTTTCTATTGTTATAACATTTGGTTTATTATTTTCCATATCTGCTTGCAACACAGAAAATCCAAAACAACAAACGATTTCACAAGCCGAACCCACAGACCGTACTGTACAATTAGATAAATGCGGTTTACAATATGAAGCACCAGAGGAGTGGATACCCTATGAGCAAACAAATATTATTCCTATTACAAATACAACTACAGAAGGAGATATTTATGCACAAATACAATATAACTATGTAACAAATGAAGGTATGGAGCAATTAGCAACATTTGATAGTGATACTGCTGTAGACGAACTTTTATACCCTTTTGGAGAAATACTTGTTTTTAAACAAAATAAATTAGAAAGTGAAAGTATACAACAAGAATTTTCACTTTATCATAACAAGCAACAAATTGCTTCTCAAAAAGATTATGTTTATTATATGCTAACAGAATATGAAGGAGATATTTCATCATTGCAAGAACAAGATTTAAAAGTATATCAAACACTTTCTGACAGTATGGAAACACTAAAACAAACCATTTCTGTATATCCATTTGATGAAACAATTGTAGCAGAAGCAATAGACCAAATTAGGAGAACAATTTCTTTTGTTTCTACAACATTAGAAGGAGAGGCAATAGACAGTTCATTATTTGGTAATGCTGATTTAACCGTTGTAAATTTCTGGGCATCTTATTGTTATCCTAATATCAACGAAACAGCAACATTACAACAATTAAAAACTGAATTAGAACAAAAATATAATAATGTACAGTTTATACAAGTTGTTATTGATACACCTCAGCCAGATGCAGAAAAAATTGCGAAACAGGCAAAACAAGAAGCAAACGCAGATTTTATTAGTATTATGCCTGATGAAACATTAGGAAATTGGATATTGCAAAACTTAGAAGGATTACCTACTACTATATTAGTAAATAGTCAAGCACAAATGGTAGGAGAACAAATACAAGGTATACAATCTCTTGAAAATTATATCGCTATTGTAGAAAATGCTTTATCAGAACAGGAGTGACACGATTGTCAAAATTATTCAGACTTTGCCAAAATATGATACAATATTATTCTGGTGACCCCAAAAGAATACAGCATTTTATAAAAGTACATTCTTTTTGTAAAATAATTTGTGAAATGGAGCATACAGATAAGCAAACACAGTTAATTTCAGAAATATCTGGCTATATTCATGATATAGGTATTAAAATTGCTGAACAAAAATATGGTTATTCTAGTGGAAAATTACAAGAAAAAGAAGGAGTTGCAGTTGCTGAAAAAATGCTTTCTAAATTAGGCTTTGAAAATGATGTGATAGAGCAAGTATGTTATATTATTGCTCATCATCATACTTATGATAATATTGATACACTTCCATATCAAATATTAGTAGAAGCTGACTTTATTGTAAATTGTTATGAACACAATGAAACAGTAGAAACAATACAATCTGTATACCAAAAAATATTTCAAACACAATCTGGTAAACAATTATTTTACACTATGTTTTTGCAAAAATAATTAAAAATAAAAAAATCCGTTTACTTTATTATTGTAAACGGATTTTTTTATTTAAAATTCTTTTAAGTCAATTTTTCACTAAAAATATCTATTGTTTTATTAATCTTTCTATTTTTTATGTACTTCATTGCAATTAAAATTTTTATTCATATCTATGCATAACATGATTTACCACGCCTACCAATTTTCCATCCTCATAATATACTCTTGGTACTCTTTTAGTAATAACACAAGGTAGTTCATAATTAATTGTAGAAAGCATATTTGCTAATTCTTCTATAGGTAGTATAGTATCTCCTTGTTTACCAAATACAACAACTTCATCACCCATTTTTACATCTGGAATATCTGTTACATCTATCATTGTTTGGTCCATACAAACGCGTCCTACAATAGGTGCTCTTTTTCCATTTACAAGCATACAAGCTTTATTAGAAAGATTCCTGTTATATCCATCTGCATAGCCAATAGGTACAGTAGCTATCAATCTTTCTTTATCTGCTGTGTATGTTCTGCCATAGCTAATTTGTGCGCCAGCTTCTACTTTTTTCACAAGAGCAATAGATGTTTTTAATGTCATAAGTGGTTTTAAATCAATTCTGCCTTCACATTCATCAGAAGGAAGCATACCATATGTAATAATACCAGAACGTACCATATCAAGTTGTTTTTCTGGATAGCTAATTGTTGTGGCACTGTTTGCACAATGACAAATACCCATATCTAAATCTTTTTGCTGACATACTTTTATCATTCTTTGAAAACGGTCAAACTGCGTTTCTGTAAATTGAGGACAATCTCCACTATATGTATCTGCTACAGCGTGATGTGTAAATGTTCCTGTAATATGAATATTTTTCATTAAAAATACTTCTTTAATTTCATTAGCAGAATATTCAAAATTACCATCATCACATTGAAAACCTACTCTTGTCATTCCTGTATCCAATTTGATATGTCCATCTACTACAACACCTGCCTTTTCTGCCTCTAAATGAAGTGCTTTTGCATAATCTAATGATATAATTGCTTGCGTTATTTTTTCATCAGAAAGCATTTTCGCACATTCTACAGGTGTATAACCTAATATTAATATAGGCTGTGTAATGCCTTGTCTACGCAGACTAATACCTTCCTCTATATTAGAAACGCCGAACCAGTCAAATCCATTTTCTGCTAATTTTTTGGCAATGATACCATCTCCATGTCCATAAGCATCTGCTTTTACAATACCCATTAACAGGTGTTTTCCTTTTAAAGAAGCCTTTATATTTTTGATATTATACTTTAATGCATCTAAATCAATTTCTGCCCATGTTCTTTTTACAAATTCCATATTCGCCGCTTCCTTTCTTATATATATTGCACAATATTTTATAGTTTTTCTATCTTTTTTAGTATACCACGACGAAAAGTGCATTGCAATATTTCATTAAAATTAATATAATACATTCTATTTATTATTTAATATTTTTTCAAAAGCCAGTTTATCACTATCCACAAACCATACTGTACCACAATACATAAAGCCATTTTTTTGAAGTATATGTTGCATAATTTTATTTTTATTATCTGTATCTGCTCGAATACTATATACACCATTTTGCTTACATAACTGTTCTATTAAATAAATTATGATATCAGATAATCCATTTCCTACCTTTTGCTCAGAAACAGCTAAACGATGTATTACTGCATAAGTACCATCGTTTTTCCATTCTCCTTTTATATTTTTATAAGCAGGTTCTCCTTCAAAATCAACACACATATAAGCTAATTTATTGTTGCTCTCTACTACAAAATATCCACGATTATAAATAATATCTTGTTTAATATTCTCTATATCTGGATATCCTGTTTGCCATTGGTCAATGCCTTGTTGTCTTAAATATTTTTTTCCATCATCGATAATATTCATCGCAATTTCAATATCTTCCATTTTCGCCTGTTCTAATGTATATCTCATCATTTTATTTCCTCCTTAATTATTGTTATATTTCTTTCTATCTGATAGAATAACATTAAAATATACTTTTGTAAAATTAAAATATTTAAAATAATACTTTAAAATTTTTAAAGTAAATGGAGGTTATTATGGAAATTAAATATTTACAAACATTCCTTACTATTGTAGAAGAAGGCAGTTTCTCAAAAGCAGCAAAAAAATTAAATTATACACAATCTACTATTACATTTCAAGTCAATCAATTAGAAAATGAGTTTTCTATTACTCTTTTTGAAAAGATAGGTAGAAATATGTTATTAACAAAAGCTGGAAAGCAATTTATTCCTTATGTTAAAAATGTTTTAAATGAAATTGACAAACTATATTATTTTAAAAAGGATTTATCAGAATATCAAGGAGAATTACATATTGGTGTAGGTGAAACATTATTATGTTATAAAATTCCTAATGTAATAAAAGAATTTCATAATATAGCACCAAAAACAAAATTATTTCTTCGCTCTATGAATTGTTATGATATACGAGATAGTATTTTAAATGGTACACTTGACCTAGGAATTTTTTATGAAGATGTAGGTGGGATAAATTCTAATATCATATCTCATATAATCAATTGTTATGACCTTATTTTAGTATCCTCTCCAGATATAGAAAAAAAATATCATGATTTTATTACACCAAACCAAAATATACCCATAGTATTTATTATCAATGAAACAAATTGTATTTTTAGACAAATATTTGAAAGATATTTACAACAAAAATCAATTACATTAAGTCATACTATAGAATTATGGAGTATTCCTACGATTAAAAATTTAGTAAAAAATAATATTGGTATTTCATATCTACCAAAGTTTACTGTACAATCTGAATTAAAAAACGGGGAATTAGTAGAAATTGCTACAGATATTACTCATTCAAATATAACTGCTATATGTGCTTATCATAAAAATAAATGGTTAAGTCCTACAATGAAATTATTTATTGACATTATAAAAGGAGCAGTATCATAACTGCTCCTTCTATATTTATTAGTCTTCTTTTAATCCCATAAGAGCATCTGCAAATAAACGTGCATCCATTAATTTTGGTTCGCCCTCAATAACTGGTTTAAATTCCATTTGGTCAAGTATATCTTTTTGAAGGTCAATGCCAGGTGCGATTTCTGTTAAATGCAAGCCATCAGCTTTCAATTCAAATACACATCTTTCTGTGATATACATTACTTGTTGTTTATTTTGTAAAGCAATATCGCCATTAAATGTTACCTGTCCAACTTGTTTAATAAATTTTTTCTGTTTTCCTTCTTGTTCAATTACAACTTTGCCATCTACAACTTTTACTTTCAAGCCGCCTGCTGTAAATGTTCCACAGAAGAATACTTTTGGTGAATTTTGAGTAATATTGATGAAACCGCCACAGCCTGCAATTTTAGGACCGAATCTGGAAACATTAATATTACCTTTTTCATCACATTCAGCAAGTCCAAGATATGCAAAATCAAGTCCGCCACCATCATAAAAGTCAAACTGATAAGCATGTTCAATCAATGCATCAGCATTTCTTGTAGAACCAAATTGTGCACCACCCTGAGGAACGCCACCAATAGCACCACTTTCTGCTGTTAATGTCATGTAATCGCCAATGCCTTCTTCACTTGCTACAGATGCAACATATTCAGGAGCACCTACACCCAAGTTTACAACAACATCTTTTTCTAATTCCAATACACCACGTCTACCAATAATTTTCTTTGCGCTTAATGGCAATGGAGCAGGAGCAACATCTGGAGCTCTCTTTTCGCCAGAAAGTGTTGGGTCATAATCCCAGTCAAGTGATTGTTGATGGTCAGCAGGGTCTGCTACAACAACATAATCAACATAAATACCAGGTATTCTAACATTACGAGGGTCTAATGTACCATTTTTTACAATTCTTTCTACTTGAACAACTACAATACCTTTTCCGTCGGAATTTTTTGTAGCTTGTGCAACAGAAGTAGCTTCTAATGGAGCAACTTCTTTTTCTAATGTAATATTACCACTTTCATCAGCATATGTACCTCTAATAAATGCTACATTGATAGGGAAAGATGGATAGAAAAGATAATCTTCTCCTTCAAAATTAACTAATTTTACAATATCTTCTTTTGTAATATCGTTTACTTTACCGCCACCATTTCTTGGGTCGATAAATGTTCCCATACCAATTTTAGTTAATATACCAGGTCTATGTCCAGCAATTTCTCTAAATAATTGAACTAAAGCACCTTGAGAAACATTGTATGCTTCCATTTCATTATTTAAAGCCATTTTTCCAAGTGCAGGAACAGTTGCCCAATGTCCAGCGATAAATCTTTTCAAAAGACCTTTGTGAGCATAATGTTCTCCGCCTCTACCATCTCTGTTACCTTGAGAACCAGCATAAATATATGTAATATTACTTGGATGTCCTGTTTCAAGGAATCTTTTTTCAACTGCTTTATTTAATGCTTCTGGTATAGAACTGCCCACAAAACCACTAGTGGTTAATGTATCGCCATCTTCAACTAAATTTGCTGCTTCTGCTGCTGTGATAATTTTCACTTTTCTCATAAACAAAAAGCCTCCTATATTTTTTAATAATGAAGGGACAACTCCAAGAGCTGTCCCCTATAAAAATATTACATATTTTCTACAAAGCTCTGTACTCTTGTTCTAACTTGTTCAAATGCAGTCGCTTCTTGGTCAACTTCAATCATGAGGCTCTTAATGCCTTTTTCTTCAAATTGTCTGTAGTATACTGGGTAATCCCATTCTTCTGGGTCACAGAATTTCATCATACAAACGATAACTGCATCTGCTTCTGTTTGAGCAACCATATCCATAAGCATTTTACCACGGATTTTCTTTGTATCTGTTGCTACTGAACAGCCATAGAATTGCTGCCATTGTTTTGCCAATCTGTAAAGAGGTCCTTCTTCTCCATCAATAACATCTGTACGAATTTGTCTGGATTCTTGTGCCAAGTCATCAGCAACGATTGCAACACCAAATTCTTTGAATATGTCAAGCAATTCGTTTGGTTCTGCCATAATACCTGTAAGTATAACTTTTTTGCCGTCCCAAGGTTGTACTGGAGATGCTTTAATTCCATCAATCAACTCTCTAACCAATGCTGTGTGTTTGGATTTTTCCATAAACATTCTGGATTTGAATACAGCATGACGAGCAACTGGGTCAATTACTTGTGGATAATCTGCTGCTACTTTTACAAATTCTCTCATAACCGCTCTGTTTTCATTGTAAACTTTAATAGATTCTTCGATTGCAGAGTTAGTAATTGTAGCGCCAACAACTTTTTCTAATTTTGTTTTAATTAATTTATATTCTTCTACTAAGAATTTATTTGCAGCCTCAAGAGGTCTGTTTTGTGGGTGTGTAAACACGATTGTAGGTGATGTACCTTTCCATTTCTGGCTTAAACATTTTAATGTGTCACAAGGAACAGAAATCAATACTGCTGCTAAATCATCATAAGCACCTTCGCATTGTAATTCCATAATTTGCTGCATAATAGAGCAAGCAAATGGAGGCAAATATGTACGTGCTTTTGCAATTTGTTTTTGTCCACCCCAAATACCCATTGGAAGGTATCCTGTTGCATGAACTAATTCTTCTGGTGCATATAAAGGCATGATACCAATAGCGCCTTTTCCTGTTTCAGCTTTATAATCATCCATTGCTTTTTTTGGATTTGCTGCAACGTCTGCTAATTGTTTTAAAATATCTTCAACTCTACTCATTATTCTTCTCCCCCTTATTCTGCTGCTAAATTAGCTTCCATCATTTCAGCCAGAGCTTGAACACGTGTATCGAACTGTGCTGGTGCAAAGTTACGAGGGTCTGTCTGGTCGCCGTCAAAGCTTACATATGGCAGACCTGTTTTTTCCTTAATAATTTCTGCTGTTTCTACATTCAAGAAGCTCATAAGTTTACAGCTTCTGTTCAAGTGGTAAACGATACCATCACATTTTCCACCATTTACAATGTTCAACAGAACATTAACTTTGTTTTCAAGGCAAGTATTAATATAAATTCTTGTATATGCTTCTGCCATAGAATGAAGAGAATCATCATGTGCATCATAATGTAAATCCCAAAGTCCTGGATATGCAGAACCTGTCATAATGCTACCAAGTGATTTCAATGATTTAAATGTGTGTCCTAAGTATGGCCATACAGCGATACCTTCCCATGTTACACGAGTTTTTTCTGCACCTTTAAATGCATAAATACCAGCTTCAAGATTTGCTTCCAACTCATCAGCAAATTTCTTGAATGTGATTTCAGCGTAATCCAAACTTCTACAAGCAACGATTAATGCCATGTAGTTGAATAAATCAAAGCAGTTCAATGGAGATGGTTTATAAGAAGACATTTTTGCAATTCTGTTCCATTGATATACAGAACGTTGTGTCTGGTCTTTTACTTCTTGGAATTTTTTGTAGTCAAAAGGTCTACCACAAATTACTTCCAACTGAGAAATTGCATTTCTGAACTGGTCAGCAATGTATGCTTTTGCATATTCAGGAATAGGCATTGTATGGTTAAATGGTACGTCAATTACGATACAAGGAATATCTAATTCTACTGCAAGATTTTCATACCATTTTAACAATGTATTACAAATATTGTTACATGTAATTACTAAGTCAGGCAGTGGCACTTTTGATGCTGGAGAGTTAGCGAGTACTTCAGGTGTTTTACCTGTTATAGCCTGCTCTTTTAATAATTCCATATAGCCCATATTTACACGACCATAAGAACAGCAGTCAATGGAGTAACCTTTTCTATCTGCAACTTCCAACATATCCAATGCGCCTTTTTTTGCGCCGATACCAGCTGCGTGTGTTTCTGGGTAAATCATAGCAATACCCATTGTTACGCAAAATTCTGGTGGAGCTACAGAAGCAGACCAACAAACTAAGTCGCCTCTTGCTTTTGCATCTCTTGCATCCTGATCAGCTTTTGCCTGATAGTATGCCAACAATTCTTTTGCTTTCATGCCTTCTGTTGTTATACTCATTCTAATCCCTCTTTCTTTAATTTTTTTGCTTTTTTGCTTCTTCGTATGCGAACAATGCCGCACCGAGAGCACCTGTTGTTTGTGGATTTGGTGCCACAATAACTTCTTTTTTTAATTCTCTCGCAATTGCTCGTACCACACCGGCATTTTTTGCAACGCCACCTGTCATAACAACAGCATCTTCCAAACCGCCTCTGTAAGCAAGACCACATGCCTTACTTGCAACGGATTGATGCACACCCTTTATAATGCTGTTTTTATCAACGCCTTTTGATAACTGAGAAATTACCTCAGATTCAGCGAATACGGTACAAGTACTGCTGATAGAAGCCGCTTGTTCTGCTTTTGCATCACATTCAGCCATATCGTCTATTGTTGTTTCCAGAACTCTTGCCATAACGTCAAGAAATCTGCCTGTGCCTGCTGCACATTTATCATTCATAAAAAACTGCTTTACGTTTCCTCTATTGTCAAGACGGATTGCTTTTGCATCTTGTCCGCCAATGTCAATAATAGTACGTGCAGTAGGTACCAAATGAAATATACCTTTTGCATGACAACTGATTTCACTAATTTGTTTGTCAGCATCTTCAAATGCAAAACGTCCATAGCCTGTTGCTACCAATTTTGTAATATCTTCTCTTTTTAAACCACTTTTCTCATAAGCCTGTTCTAAAGCTCTTTGTGGACCTGAAGAACCTGTTCCAACTTGAACAACTTCTGCAGCAACGATGCGCTCTCCGTCTTCCAATATTACAACTTTAGAAGATGCAGAACCAACATCAACCCCCATTGTATACATGAAATAACCTCCTTAAAAACTGTATTTAATCATTCAGTTTTTATAAAATATCTTTTTGGCTTTTGTACAAAAAATTTGTCATTTTTAATAAAATACAATAGAAAATACTTATATTTTTCAATATAAGCACATTAAAATTACCAATGATAAAGTATTGTTTTGTGTTTTCTTTATCACTTTCGTTCATTATACCATCTTTATTTATTGATTGCAACTAATATTGTTAAAAATTTATTTTAATTTTATAAAATTTTTTCAGATGAAATCCTATTATTTCACTATAAATTATTTTTTTACAGTTTATGGTTAAAAAAATATGACTGCTTTATATTATTTTTTTTAATATAATTTGCTTTTTTATTTGTTCATATTGTATTTTTATAAAAAAAAATAATTTACTTTTTTAGCCAATATGTAGTTTATTTTTTTCTATTATGCTTTAAATTTTTATTTATGATAAAAAATGTCATTTTTTACAAATAAATAAGCTGTTTATAATATCTTTGTTAATAAATCTTCAAAAATGAAAAAAGACAAAATCAATATAAAAATTTTGTCCTTTTAATAGTTATATTATTTAAAAATCAAGTTTTATTTTGTTAATACTTCAATACCATTTTCTGTAATTGCAACTGTATATTCCCATTGTGCTGATAATGTACCATCTTGTGTATAGATTGTCCAACCATTTTGGGCATCTTGATACACTTCTCTCTTTCCTGCATTTATCATAGGTTCTATTGTAAATACCATTCCTGGCACTAAAAGCATACCTGTATTTTTTTTACCTATATGACAAACATATGGTTCTTCATGAAATTTTAAGCCTACTCCATGTCCACCTATTTCTTCCACAACAGAATATCCATTTTTTTGAGCCAATGTATTAACTGCATATCCTACATCACCTAAATAACCCCATGCTTTTACTGCTGCTAATCCTGCATCCAAACACTCTTTTGTAACATCTACTAATTTTTTAGCCTCTGAGGACACTTCACCAATACAAAACATACGAGAAGCATCTGCATAATATCCATTCAATATTGTTGTAACATCTACATTAACAATATCGCCATTTTTTAATACTCTATTTTTGTCTGGAATACCATGACAAACCTCATCATTAATAGATGTACAGACACTTTTTGGAAATCCTTTATAATTTAATGGTGCGGGTATTCCTCCATGCTTTATGGTATAATTATGCACTAATATATTTATTTCTTCTGTACTCATTCCTTCTATTATATGCTCTGCTACTAAATCTAATACTGCTGTATTTAACTTTCCAGCTTCTCGAATACCTTCTATTTGCTCTGGTGTTTTAATAATTTCATGTGGAGGTACTAATATTCCTTCATTTTTCATGCTTTCCAGTTTTTCATCAAATGCTAAATGACATGATTTATATTTTTTATGACTTCCACACCAGCAAGGGTCATTTCTTCCTATTTTCATTATCATTAACTCCTTTCATTATCATTACATTCTATCATACCACAAGCATAATAAACTTGCTAATAAAATTCAAAAAAATATTAACAAAACACATAAAATATGTTATACTATATATATTAAATATAACTATATTGCTTTTAAAAATTATACCCAAAAAGGAGAAATTATTATGAATGAAAAGTTTGTAATTACAATAGGAAGACAATATGGCAGTGGTGGAAGAACAATAGGACAAAAATTAGCAAAAGACTTAAATATACCTTGTTATGATAAGGAATTATTAACTATTGCAGCAAAAGAAAGTGGTTTTTCTGAGGAAATATTAGAAACAATGGATGAAAAGCCAACAGGCAGTTTTCTATATTCTATTGTTGCTGGAACTTACAGCCCAAATTACTCTGGCAGTCATTTACCACTCAATCACAAGCTCTTTTTAGCACAGTTTGATGCAATACGTAATATTGCAGATAAAGGCTCTTGTGTTATGATTGGTCGTTGTGCAGATTATGCTTTAGCTGATTACAATGTAAATTGTATCAATGTATTTATTCATGCTGATTTACAACACAGAATAAAACGTGTCATTGAAGAATATGGTATTACACCTGAAAAAGCAGAGGAAACAATACACAAAACTGATAAGCAACGCGCCAGTTATTATAATTTTTATTCTGACAAAAAATGGGGCGCTGTAGACCATTATGATATTACACTTGATAGCGGTAAATTAGGTATAGACAACACCGTTGAAATGATAAAATACTTTGTTTCATTAAATCAAAATTAAATTTTAATATTTCATTTAATAATAGAAACATAAAACCCCCTTGCAATATTGCAAGGGGGTATATTTATTACACCGCGTGGACACAATTTCTATATTTTATATTGATTATTAACAGTATCAGATTACTGAGCAGCTTTTTCAGCTTTTGCTTTTCTGATAGCTTCTGCTAATTTAGGAAGGATAACTTTTACGTCACCAACAATACCTAAATCGGAAACATCAAATATTGCTGCTGTGTCATTTTTATTGATAGAAATAACAAGCTCAGAACCTTCCATACCAGCAACGTGCTGAATAGCACCAGAGATACCGCAAGCAAGATACAAGTCAGGTCTAACTGTTTTACCTGTTTGACCAACCTGACGGTCTTTTTCAATCCAACCAGCGTCAACACAAGCTCTAGAAGAACCAACTTCTGCACCAAGTGCATCAGCTACATCTCTTACTAAATCGAAGCCTTCTGGACCGCCGATACCACGACCACCAGAAACAATCAATTTTGCTTCTGTTAAGTCGATAGATTTCTTTTCTGCTTTTACAACTTCCATGATTTCAACATTCATGTCAGCATCTGTAAATGCAACATCTAATTTAATTACTTCGCCTTTTCTGCTTTCATCTTTTGCTATTCTTTTCATAACGCCAGGACGTACAGTAGCCATTTGTGGTTTTGTTCTTGGGCACATTAATGTAGCCATCAAGTTACCGCCAAATGCAGGACGTGTCATAAGTAATGCTCTTGTACCATCTGTACAGCCCATAGATTCTTCTTTAGCAATTTCTTCTTCGGTTTTAGCCATTCTTAAACCTGTACAGTCAGCAACAAGTCCTGTTCTAACACGGCTTGCTAATCTAGGAGCAACGTCACGACCAATAGAAGATGCGCCAAAAAGCATGATTTCTGGGTCATATTCTTTTACAACCTCTGCCAATGCTTTTGTATATGGTTCTGTAACGTATTCTTTCAAATATGGATGTTGAATCAATACAACTTTATCTGCACCATAGTGGAATAATTTATCAACTTCGCCTTCTACACCATCGCCAAGTAATACAGCAACTACATCATCTTTCAAATCTTCTTTTAATCTTGTAGCCTCGCCAATCAGCTCAAGTCCAACGTTTTGTACTTTTCCGCTTCTTTGTTCAACTACTACATATATACCTTTACTCATTGTAGGGTTCTCCTCCTTTAATAATTCTAACGATTTGTTTGTTAATTAGATAATGAATTTTTCTTCCAATTTGTCAACAATAGCTTTAACAGCTTGTTCAGCAGACAAATCTTTGAGGATTGTACCAGCGCCTTTTACTTCTTTTGTGAAGGACTGGTATACGTTTGTTGGTGAACCCTTCAAGCCAATCATATCAAGCTCAAGGTTATCTTTTAAATCTTCAAATCCAAGTACTTTAATGTCTTTTTCATATGCTTCTACAACACCTCTAACATTCATGTATCTTGGTTGTGCTAATTCAGCAATTGCTGTCAAAAGGCAAGGTGTTTTGATTTTGATGATATGGTATCCATCTTCAAATTGTCTTCTTACAACAAGGTGGTCAGCTGCAACTTCTTGGATTTCTTCCACATAAGATACCTGTGGTAAAGAAAGTTTTTCACCAATCTGTGGTCCAACCTGTGCTGTGTCACCATCGATAGCTTGACGACCTGTAATAATTACATCATAATCTAATGTTTTTAATGCAGCTGCCAAAATACCAGATGTAGCATATGTATCAGAACCACCAAATTCTCTACCAGAAACAAGTATTGCTTCATCACAACCCATAGCCAATGCTTCTCTTAAAGCAACATCTGCCTGAGGAGGTCCCATGGATACTACTGTAACTGTGCTTCCAGCCATTTTTTCTTTTAACTGTAATGCAGCTTCAATACCTGTTTTGTCATCTGGGTTGATAATACTAGGAACGCCATCTCTTATCAGAGTGCCTGTTTTTGGGTCAATTTTAACTTCAACTGTGTCTGGTACTTGTTTAATACATACAACGATTTTCATTATAGTTCTCCTTCCGAAATTTTCATATTTAGTTTTCTGTAATTGTTTATCAAACCTTCATAGAACCGGAGATGATCATCTTCATAGCTTCAGAAGTACCTTCATAGATTTCTGTAATTTTCGCATCTCTCATTGCTCTTTCAACTGGATATTCACGGCAATAGCCATAACCACCAAGAAGCTGTACACAAACTCTTGTTACTTCATTTGCTACTTCAGAAGCAAACAATTTACACATAGCTGCTAATGGAGCATAGTTTTCATGGTTATCTTTTGCTGTAGCAGCTCTCCAAACCATCAATCTAGCTGCGTCTACTTTTGTCTGGCATTCAGCTAATTTGAATTGTGTATTCTGATATTTGTTGATTGTTTTTCCGCCTTGTTTTCTTTCTTTTACATATTTCATAGCTTCATCAATAGCACCCTGTGCAATACCTACGGATTGTGCACCAATACCAATACGTCCACCACCCAAAGCTGTCATAGCAATTTTATAGCCTTGACCTTCTTTTCCAAGAAGTCTTTCAGCAGGTACTCTTACGTTTTCATATGTAACGGCACAGTTAGAAGCAGCTCTAATACCCATACGTTCAATGTTTTCACTTACAGAAAGTCCTGGCATATCTTTATCAAGAATAAATGCAGACATTCCTCTAGGTCCTTTAGATTTATCTGTTAATGCAAATACTATAAATGTATCAGCAAATCCAGAGTTTGTTGTGAACATTTTGGAACCATTAATGATATAATCATCACCATCTTTATCTGCTGTTGTTTGTACGCCAGCAGCGTCTGTACCAGCATTAGGCTCTGTTAAACCAAAGCAGCCAGTTTTTGTACCATCTACTAATGGTCTTAAGAATTTTTGTTTTTGTTCTTCTGTACCAAATTCATTGATACAAGGGCAGCAAAGTGATGTGTGTACAGAAAGTGTAATACCTGTAGAAGCATCTACTTTAGACATTTCTTCCATAGCTAATGTATATGTTAATACATCAGCGCCCTGTCCGCCATACTCTCTGGAGTAAGGAATACCGAAAGCACCGATTTTCTGAAGCTTAGCAATTAATTCTTGAGAATATTCCTCAGCTTCGTCCATATCTTTTGCGATTGGTTTAATTTCTGTTTCAGCGAAGTTTCTGAATAATTCTTGCTGTAACAATTGTGCTTTTGTTAATTTGAAATCCATTTAATATTCCTCCTATATGTTTAATAAATTTTAAACAACTGATTTACTGTCCATCAGCTATTTAACTAAAACCGACCCAATTACTTTTGAAAAAAGAGGTCTTGACAACCGTTTTTCATGCAAAAAAGAAATACAGCGTCCTTATCAAAATGATACCATGTTTGTCTAAATTTTGTCAACATATTTATGGTAAAATATTCTATAAAAAGCCACATTTTTTTGTTAATATACCGACATATTGCCAATATCAACTAGAAACAAACTTTATTTGCATTTTGTGCAACAAAATCCTCTTTTTTCTGTTTTAAGCTGCTTGTGTTAACAAAATCTTTTTGAAAAATATAAAATTTTTCATCTGTTTTCACAAAAAAAAATTATTCATTTCCATAAAAATAATATTGCATTGTATTTCATGACTATTTCATAAAAATGCAAAATACTTTGTATGCGAAATATTATAGCAAAAAACAATACAGAATTTGTATCATTTTATATACATGTATTGTTTTTTCTTACACTCATACTTTACACCATTGTCTTTTATATGTCAATATATTTATTAAAAATTCCTAAATTTTATAGTATTTAAATTTTTGATTGTGTCAATTTGCCTACCTTTTATTTACAATAACAGACTTTTTTTTATAAAATTTATTTCTTTATCATATTGTTTTTGTTTATAAACATAAAAAATAACAATAATTTACTATACTTTAAATTAATTACATATTTTATATATACTATAGTCAAAATAAAACCTCTGTCTAAATTAGACAGAGGTTTTATTTTTAATTTATGAAACAATTTCTCCTTTTTGTTTCCTTTTTCGTATTCTTTGTATAGGCTGTCTGTTATAATTATATATATATTCTGGTTGTTTATGATATAACACAACATCCTCTGTAATAATACATTTTTCAATATTATTTTCCGTTGGAATTTCATACATAATTGTATTAATAAATTCTTCCATAATAGAACGCAGCCCTCTTGCACCTGTTTCTCTTTCTACAGCCTGCTTTGCAACTGCTTTCAACGCTTCTTCTTTAAATTCTAGGTACACATTATCTAATTCAAAAAGATATTCATATTGCTTTGTTAATGCATTTTTAGGTTCTGTCAATATTCTAATTAATGCTTGTTCATCTAAATTATCTAATGTTACCACAACAGGTAGCCTTCCTATAAATTCTGGTATCAATCCATATTTCAGTAAGTCTTGTGGCATCAAATGTTTTAAAAGTTCTCCTGTTTTATTATCTGTTTTACTTTGTATACTTGCTCCAAAACCAATAGTTTTTTCATTTAATCTTGTTTGCAATATTTTTTCAATTCCTCCAAAAGCACCACCACATATAAACAATATATTTGTGGTATCAATCTGTATAAATTCCTGATGAGGGTGCTTTCTGCCGCCTTGAGGAGGAACACTTGCTACTGTACCTTCTAATATTTTTAAAAGTGCCTGTTGTACACCTTCCCCACTGACATCTCTAGTAATAGAAGGATTTTCAGATTTTCTTGTAATTTTATCAATTTCATCAATATAGATAATGCCTCTTTCTGCTCTTTCTATATCATAATCTGCCGCTTGTATCAATTTTAAAAGTATATTTTCCACATCTTCGCCTACATAACCTGCTTCTGTTAAAGAAGTTGCATCTGCAATGGCAAAAGGTACATTCAGCAATCTAGCTAATGTCTGTGCAAGAAGTGTTTTACCTGTACCAGTAGGACCTACCATAAGCACATTACTTTTTTGCAGTTCTACATCATCTGCTTTATCATCTACCAATATTCTTTTATAATGATTATATACTGCAACAGAAAGAACTCTTTTTGCTTCTTCCTGTCCAATCACATATTGGTCCAATATTTCTTTAATCTCTTTTGGTTTGGGCATTTCCACACGTTCTGCATAATTTGCAAGAACATCATATTCTTCTGCTACAATATCTGTGCATAAACCTACACATTCATCACAAATATATACATTTGGTCCTGCAATCAGTTTACGCACCTGTTCTTGTGATTTTCCACAGAAGGAGCATTTCAGTTGTTTTCTTTCTTCTGACATTGTTTCATCTCCTTTATTTCTGGGGTTTTGTGATGATTTCATCAATCAGACCATAAGCTTTTGCTTCTTCAGCAGACATAAAATTGTCACGCTCTGTATCCTTTTCAATTTCTTCTATACTTTTTCCTGTATTTGCTGCCAATATTTCATTTAATTTTCTTTTTGTTTTTAATATATTTTCTGCATGAATACGAATTTCTGTTGCCTGTCCTCTTGCTCCACCAGAAGGCTGATGTATCATTACCTCTGCATTAGGTAATGCAAAACGTTTGCCTTTTGTTCCTCCTGCAAGAAGAAAAGCACCCATACTTGCTGCCATGCCAATACAAATTGTAGAAACATCTGCATGAATATATTGCATTGTATCATAAATAGCCATACCTGCTGTAATCACTCCGCCGGGACTGTTTATGTAAAGATTAATATCTTTATCTGGGTCCTCCGCGTCTAAAAATAAAAGTTGTGCAACAACAAGACTAGCTGTTGTATCATTTACTTCTTCTCCCAAAAATATGATTCTGTCTTTTAACAGTCTTGAGTAAATATCATAGGAACGTTCTCCTCTGCTGGACTGTTCTACTACCACTGGAACTAAACTCATTTCAAGACCTCCAAAAATCAAATTTTATATCAAAATATCAAAGGCATGGAGTGCCAAATCTTCACTCCACACCCTTAACTATTTTCATATCATTATGCTTTTTCTATTTCATTTGCACTATCTTCAATCAATTTTAAAGCTGCTCTTACAAGCATATCTTCTTCTAATGCCTTTTTATCTCCTTCTTGGAACATTTCAATCATTTTTTCTGCATCAATTCCATAGCTTTCTCCGAATCTTCCAATTTCTTGTTTCAAATCTTCTTCAGAAATCGTTAAGCCTTCTTCTTTTGCAACTTTTTCTAACATTAATCTTGCTCTAACACTTTTTTCAGATGTTTCTCTAAAGTTTTCTTTCAAGTCTTCTTTTGTTGTACCCATATATTTGCAGTAAATATCTAATGTCAAACCTTGTCTGCTTACATTTTCTTCAAATTCTCTCATCATTTGATTGATTTTATTATCATACATTACTTGTGGTACATCCATAGTGCAATTTGCAATTGCTGCATCAAGAAGTTTATCGCTTTGAATTTGTTTTGCTCTTTCTTCTTTCTCTTTTGTCAGTTTATCCTGAATGCTTGTCTTATATTCATCTAATGTGGAAAATTCTGAAACATCTTCTGCAAATTCATCATTTAATTCTGGCAGTTCTCTTTTGCTTAATCCTTTTAACTCTACAGCAAACACAGCATCTTTGCCAGAAAGTTCTGGTGCATGGTATGCATCTGGGAATGTTACATTTACATCAAATTTATCTCCTACATTATGTCCCACAATTTGTTCTTCAAAACCTTCAATAAATGCATGAGAACCTAATGTCAAATCATGGCTGTCTGATTGTCCACCTTCAAAAGCAACACCATCTACTGTACCTAAATAACTAATTTTTGCAACATCACCGTCTTCTGCTGCTCTATCTGTTATTTCTACTAATCTAGCATTTTTTTGCTGTATAGATTTTAATTCTGATTCAATTTCTTCTTCTGTTACTTCAATTTTTTCTTTTTCTACCTCAAGACCTTTATATTGTCCTAATGTTACTTCTGGTTTTACAGTAACATCTACAATAAATTTTACGCCTGTTTCTTTATCAATTTTTTCTACATCTATTGTAGGTTGACTTACTACATCTAAATTTAATTCTGTAATTGCTTCTTCATATACTTCTGGAAAAATGTGGTTGATTGCTTCTTCATAGAAGAAATTTGCACCATATTGTGCTTCTATCAATTTTCTTGGTGCTTTTCCTTTTCTAAATCCAGGTAATGTAATTTTATTTTTGTTTTGATTATAAGCATAAGTAAGACCTTTTTCAAATGTTGAACCGTCTACCTCTACTGTAAATTTCACTACATTATTTGCCTTTTCCACAAATGTTGCGTTCATGTTGCTCTTTCCTCCTTAAAATTTTCAAATATGTCATGATAAGTTAATAGTTTAACTTTTCAAGCATTCCATATATTTCTATGCAAAAACATTGTCTGCACAATTAACGATTATTATAACATACCAATAGCATAAAATCTACTATAATTTACATAGAATTTACAGTTTTTTCTTTCTTTTACAATAAAATCTTTTTACCACTCCGCACCTTCTGGCGTAAATTGATAATAAAATACATAATTCATATCTATATCTTTTGGTATATCTTTGTCCGGTTCTGCTCCTAACATAAAATGGTAGTAGCCTGGTTCTAATATAGGCATTAGCAAATAAATACCTGTTTCCCCATCGTCCATTTCTGCAAACTCTCCCAACATTTCTATTTTTCCATACATATCTTCTGCCAAAAGTGCCACTTTATCAAAATGTTCTGCATCAGAATAACAATATACTTCCAAAACACCAGGAGAACCACAAAATACATAATAATTATCTAAATCACTAACATCCAATTTCCCTATCACACTGTCTCCATTTTCAATAAGCTGCGACATTTCTAGTAAATCATTTGGTTCTTCTTCCAGTACAACTTTTTCAAAAGGTTTACTTCTTTCTTGATATTGTTGTAATGTATATTCCTTTACCAATTCTTCAAAAGTATAAAATGAACTAGTATCTAATGTGGAAATAGCATTGATAGGAATCGCAAAATTAAGATTTTGCCCTGTAGCAAGTCCCGCTGAAGTAATTCCTACGACTTGTCCCTTTTCATTCAGCAATGCACCACCACTACTGCCATGTGATATTGCTGCTGTAATTTGTATATAAGGAATATTTTCTATTGTTCTATTGATACCAGATACAATGCCTTCTGATATAGTATTTGATAATCCCATAGGACTTCCTATAGCATATATTTTTTCACCACTTGTCATTTCATCAGAATCTCCAGATGATAAAAAAGGAAAACCACTGCCATCTATTTGCAGTATTGCCAAATCTCCTTTCATATCATACCCCAATATCCCTTTTACATTATAATCTGTTCCATCTGCCGTTGTAATAATAGCAGAATAAGCATTTTCTAATACATGAAAATTGGTTACTGCTTTTCCATCTTTTTCTAAAAAAAATCCGCTGCCGCTGCTTAAAGCATCTCCATCAATATCATATGTTCTAATATAAAATATAGCATCATTACATCGATTATAAATTTCTTTTGCCGTTAAATTTCTTCCTGCATGTTCTGCCTGTCCTGTTTCAATATTAATGATATTACTTTTATCATTCCATGTTACAGAAATACCAAATATATTTGTAATATCTCTTAATTTAAAATAAGTACTATTTTCAATATTATATCCTTGCACATGAACAGTTTGTCCATCTACAATAATATTAGAAGATGCTATATTTGCAGAACGCACATCACCCTTTACTGCCTCCATTTCTCCTCCAACAGGTTGATATCTTTTTCCTGATGTTAGCATAACAATTTGTTTTTGTGCGTCCCATTCTACATCAAACTGTTGTGCTGTACCATTTAGAGAATAAGCCAAATCTCTTAATTTAAAATAATTATTGCCATTAATATAATAAGCTGCACAAGACTTTTGTTCTCCATTTACATATATTTTAGAAGTAGTCGGCTTTGCAGTTACTGCCGCTCCTACTGATACAAAATTTGAAATCACACAAGCAAACACAACAACAAAAGTAATACATTTATTTTTAATTTTCACTATTTTTTCCTCCTCGAAAAATAGATTATTTTCATTTATTTTAATGTTATCATCATTTTATAAAACAATATACCGTTATATAAAACATTTAATTGATAACAAAATTGTTTGATAAATTTCTTTACTATTTATTGTACCTTTTTTCAAAAATAAAATCAATTTTTTTGTAAATTCTTAATGAAAAATTCAAAATTTAATTTAAAATTACTATATCTAATCAGCAAGCACTAGTTATATTATAAAATATATTTATAAAACTTATTTCATTATTTTTTAATATGCAAAAAAACCATGTGTATCAAACACATGGTTTTTTTTAAGCGCGAAACGAGATTCGAACTCGCGGCCCTCGCCTTGGCAAGGCGATGCTCTACCACTGAGCCATTCGCGCAAAGTGCCCAGAACCGGAATCGAACCAGTGACACGAGGATTTTCAGTCCTCTGCTCTACCAACTGAGCTATCTGGGCAAGAAATAGTAATAAACTGCCCGAGACCGGAATCGAACCGGTACGGGTGTTACCCCGCAGGATTTTAAGTCCTGTGCGTCTGCCAGTTCCGCCACTCGGGCTTATTTACTATTTCTTTTGCAATCAGCTGACTGCTTATCTATAATAACAAAGTTTTTATATAATGTCAACACTTTTTTACAAATTTTTTTTATTTTTTTTAAAATTATATTTTTGCTTGATATATCAAGCATTTCAGCACACAATATTTAAAATGGTGTTACACTTTTTATAGTAAAAAATAAAAAATATGCAATTACAATTAACATTAAAGGTGTTGTAAAAAAATAATGTATTGCTGATATATCTTCTGTTTTGTATTTCAAAAAATCAGAAATAGTATTTCTATGTTTCCATAGTATCACAATACTTGCTAAAACACAAAAATATAAAAATAGTGCATCTAATTGCCACACAATATCATATCTTTCTCCTAGCATACCCGTTATTTCTACAGAAAGATTATTCAATACATGAAGCATAATTGCAGATGTTAAAGAATATCTTTGTGCTAAATACCCAAACAATACTCCTATCATCATTGTAATTGGAAACTGTACAATATTTTGATGAAGCAATCCAAAAAGCATAGCTGTAATCAACACTGCAAATGTTTTGCCATATTTTTCTAAGTAAGTCATAATAATACCTCTACAAAGTATTTCTTCTGCTATAGGCGCAACAATCACACTATATATAAATGCAGATAACAGTATAGAACTATCACTTGCTAAACTAATCGCCTCATCAAAACTATATCCCATTAGTTCTGCTACAATATTCATAGGAATCAATATATAATTACCTAATAATTGTAAACCTTGCATAAGTATATAAAAAGTAATCATTGTTTTTAATGTTATTTTATGTTTTTTTTGAAAATCTGGTGTTTGCATCAATATCAACCCTACTATCATAACACCGATAATAGAAGCTAAACTTAAAGCAATACCACTATTATAAACATATTCTGCTGCCTGTTCCCATTGTATATTTTCAAATAAAAAAAGTAGTAAAGTCATCTCTACAAAATCTATTCCAAACACTACAAATTGAAATATTACTTCATATGCTATTATAGCAATCGCTAAAAAATGAAATGTTTTTTTCGCCATCTTTTTTTCTATATCCAAAACTTTCACTTCACTTTCTTTATTTTTATATTCTATATGAAAAAGTGTATCTTATACAAGCTCATTTGCATATACATATAACTAAACAATATGGATAGGAGTTTTTCAATATGTATTACAATCATAAATCAAACAAAATTTCTGCCAATGAAGCACAAAATAATATTATTACAGGTACAACAGGTTGCACTTGTGGCAATGTAGAAAATAATACTACACCAACAATGCCTAATTCTCGTTATTTAGGATTGCAAGGCATTGTTACAAATATCTCTAATCTAAATGATGACGGCTGTACAAAACTTTTTGAAGTTCGTGACCAAAATGGACGTATCACAAATTTTGTAATCACTCCCTCCACCTATTTTATCAACCAAGCAAATATTGCAAGAGGTATGTCTATCACTGTATTTTATGATGCAGATGCTCCTGCTGTATTAATCTATCCTCCACGTTTGCAAGCTGTTGTTGTTGCTTCAAACAATTTAAATAAAAATGTAAAAGTAGATTATTTTGATTCTAATTTGCTTAGTCAAGACAAAGCTTTACAATTAAATATTGATGAAAATACAGAAGTAATATTAGAAAATGGTCAAACATTTACAGGAAATTTAGGAAACCATTATCTAATTGTCATTTATACAAACTCAACAAGAAGTATACCAGCACAAACTACTCCAGAAAAAGTAATTGTACTTTGTCAAAGCATATCATAGTCAAAGCTAATTACTTTGACTTTTAAATAAAGGACAATGCTAGTCTGATATAAAAATCAAACTGGTATTGTCCCATACATATTAATTTTTAATACTGTAAAACAGATTCTACACGATAATTTTTTAATACTTCTCTACCATTTAACCCTTCTAGTTCTATTAAAAAATCAAGTGCTACTACTTCTGCTCCTACCTTTTCTACCATTTCTACAATCGCCTTTGCAGTACCACCTGTTGCTAATAAATCATCTACAATCACTACTTTTTGTCCTTTTTTCAAAGCATCTTTATGAATCTCTATTGTTGCTGTACCATATTCTAGTTCATATTCTTTACTGATTGTTTCTGCTGGCAGTTTTCCCTTTTTTCTTACTGGAACAAATCCTTTTTCAGCATTATACGCAATAGGCATACCAAATAAAAAGCCTCTAGATTCTGCTCCTATTATTATATCAAAATCCAAATCTATTATTTTTTGATGCATTTGCTTAATCGCTTGTTGTAAACCTTCTACATCTTTGAGCAGTGTTGTAATATCTCTAAACATTACACCTTTTTGTGGAAAATCTGGTATAGAACGTATTTTGTCCTTTAAATCTACCATATAAAAGCCCTCCTCATATTATCATTGACTTATTCTAAAATCTTTTATTTGTAATTGTATAGAACTTTCTCCTCGAAATGTATTAATATCAATACTATATACAAAATCCATATTTTTGTCATAATATCCATCATATAACATTTTATCATAATTTTCATTTCCATACAATTGTTTTATCATATCTGAAAACTTTCCCCAACCATCAAATGAAATAGCATTTAAACAAACTCCTGTTTGACTTTCTTTTAATACCATTTTCAATATATCTTTTTCTTTTCCTATCAAATAAAATTTTTGTATACTGACATTTTTAGAACCAAATAATGGAACATGATTTCCTTTTCCAAAAGGTGCTAAATTTCTTAATTCTTTTGCTAATGCCATATCAATTTCATCAAAATAAAGCTGTTTTTCAATTTTTAATATAGGTATTAGCTGTTGTTGTGTAAGTTTACATGCATTATTCAATCTTTCTCGCAATATATCTATGTTTTCATATGGTAGTGATAACCCTGCTGCCATAGTATGTCCTCCAAATTTAGAAAACAATTCTTTACAGGCATATAATTCTTCAAACATATTATATCCTTCAATGCTTCTCCCTGAACCTTTTACCATATTTTCTGATTTTGTAATAATAATAGTTGGTCTATAAAATTTTTCTTTAATACGTCCCGCTACAATGCCTGCAATACTTTCATGCACATTTTGTTGATATAAAACAAATACTTTTTCATTTAAATTATTTTTTTGTTCTATCTCTTTTATAATTTGTTCTGTTGCTTTTTTTGTCATATCTTTTCTACTATTATTTTGTTCTGCTAAATATGCAGCATATTCCTGTGCTTTTTGTGCGTCCGTTTCACAAAATAATGCTACCGCTATTTTTGCTGTTTCCAGCCTGCCTGCTGCATTTACACAAGGACCTATTATAAATCCAATATGATACTCTGTTAATTGCTTTTCACATAAATTTGTTTGTGCTAAAAGTGCTTTTAATCCAATATTTGTTGTTTGTGTCATAGTATTTAAGCCCTTTTTTACAATGATTCTATTTTCTTCCATTAAATCTACAATATCGCAAACAGTTGCTAATGTTGCCATATGTAAACATTCTTGTTCTAGCACATCATTTTGAATATTCTGCCTTTTTAAAAAAAGCAATACAAGTTTATAGCAAATTCCTCCAGCACAAAGCATTTTAAAAGGATATTGACAACTTTTTTGTTTTGGGTCAACTATGGCATCTGCCTCAGGCAATATATCATTTCCGTTTTCATCAAAAGCAGGTTCATGATGGTCTATTACAACGACCGTCATATTGAATTGTTTTGCTTTTTTAATTTCTTCTATTGCAGAAATTCCATTATCACAAGTTACAAGCAATTCTATACCATTATTATGTAATTCTTCTATTGCTTCTAAATTTAAGCCATAACCTTCTTTTTGTCTGTGAGGAATGTAATACATTACATCTCCTCCACAATGCTTCAGTACTTTATACAATATGACCGTACTTGTTACACCATCTACATCATAGTCACCATATATAGCAATTTTCTTATTTTGTTTTAAAGCATGTTCTAATAATACCATAGTTTTTTCTGCATCTTTCATTTTCTCCTTACCACAAACATCATAAAGTTCTGCATGTTCTGCATGTAAAAAAGCAATAGCTTGTTTTTTTGTAGTAATACCTCTATTTGCTACTACACAAGCTGTTGTCTGTTTAATTCCTAGCACTTCAGACATTTTTTGTATATCAGCCTTTGTTCTTTTTAATACCCATCTATTTTCCAAAAAATTTCCTCCTTAATTAGGCAAAAAACAGACGTATTAACGTCTGTTTAGGTTGTCAAAAATCTTTTTAGTAGAAACTTTATTTTCTCAAAAAAGACTAACTTTTCAACATATTTTTATTTTTTATGACTTTTCATTTTTAGGCAAAAGTATATACCAAACAGAACCAGATATAAATATCGAAGAATAAGCTCCTGCAATAATACCAACTATCATAGGTAGTGAAAAATCTTTTATAGATTGCACACCCAATATATATATTGCGCCAATTGTAAACAACGTTGTCAATGTTGTATTGATAGAACGTCCTAATGTCTGACTAACACTTTTATTAATTTTTTCTGCTGTTTGATTTTTTCTGAATTTTGGTGTATTTTCTCTAATTCTATCAAATATAACAATAGTAGAATTTATGGAATAACCCAATATTGTTAACAGTACTGCAATAAATGCATTATCAACAGGTATTCTAAATATTGCATAGCAAGTCATAACAATGCATACATCATGTATTAATGCAATAATCGCACTACCCCCTGCACGAATATCTTTAAATCTGATTGAAATATATATCAGCATACAAATGCAGGCAATCATTACTGCTTTTATCGCTGTCATTTGCATTTCGCAGCTCACTGTTGCAGAAACATCGGCAATAGAATCAATTACTGCATTCTTATATTTTTGTTTTATATTTTCTGATAACTTAATTCTAGTATCGCCATCAATAGACTGCATTTTAATAGAAACGCTATCTGTTCCTATAATTTTCTGTACTTGAGGACTTTTCTGTCCTGTAGCTTCTTCTACTATTTTTATAATATCATCATTTGAAAATTCTTCTCCTATTACTACACTCATAGAAGTACCACCAGTAAATTCAATGCCAAAATTAAAAATACCTTTTCCTGTTGTTCCATTTACTATCATTGTAACGATGCCGGCTAAAATAATTACTATCGACACCGCAAAAAATTTCAATCTGTTTTCTACGATTTTCATTATTTTCGCCCCCCTTATTTTATACGCAATCCATAATATTTAGGATTGTTAATACCTACATATATCATACCTTGTAATATCATTCTTGTAATAAATACTGCAGTAAACATAGAAAGTATAATACCTATCATCAATGTTTGTGCAAAACCTTTTACTGTTCCTGTACCAAGCCAGAACAGAACAGCTGCCGCAATTAATGTTGTCATATTACCATCAATAATTGCAGGTAAAGCTCTTGAAAAGCCATTGTGTACTGCTACTCTTAAAGAATGCCCTGCAATCAATTCTTCTTTCATTCTTTCAAATATAACAACATTTGCATCAACAGCCATACCTACAGAAAGTACAATACCAGCAATACCTGGTAATGTTAATGTAATATGCAATAAACTTAATGCTGCCAATTCTAGCCCAACATAAATCATTAATGCCCAATCTGCTGCAAAGCCCAATGCTTTATATATCACCAACATAAATACTAATACAAGCGAAATACCTATCATACCCGCTTTTAAACCTGTAGAAAGTGCATCAGTTCCTAGCCTTGCACCAACATTTTCCATTTTTAATATATTTAAATTAAAAGGCAAAGAACCAGCACGTATTAAAGATGCTGTTTTTTCTGCTTCTTCTGGTGTAAAATGCCCTGTAATCATAGCATTACCATCTGTAATTTCTGCATTTACAATAGGTGCACTTACAATTTCATCATCCAACACAATAGCAAGTGGTTTTCCAATATTATTTTTAGTTGCTTCTGCAAAAAGCTGTTTGCCTTCTGCTGTAAATTCTAATGAAACATAAGGTTCTGAAACACCTTGCTGTGATACTTGTCCCACCTGTTTTCTGGCATCTGCTACCATATCTCCTGTCAAAAGTACTTTTCCTGTTTCATCAACAAATGATAATTGTGCTGTTTGTCCAATTTCTTTAATCGCTTGTTCTGCATCTTCTACACCAGGAATATCTACTCTTAAACGTTTTTCTCCTTCTTTTGCAACTTCTGCTTCTGTCCAGTTGTTCCAGTCTAATCTTCCTTGTATTAGCGATACTGCTGCTGCCATTTCTTCCTCTGTTACATTTTCTTTATCAGCTTCATACAATATTTGCACACCACCGCTTAAATCTAAACCTTGTTTGATATTCCAAACACTGCCTTGTTTTTTTTCACCTATGCCTCGATAACAAAGGAATGCTAAAATACCCACTAGTATAAGCATAGTGCAGAGCATAACACTGCCCTTTCCTTTCATAAAAAAACCTCCTTGTATTTTGATTCGTCATATCTATATGATTGCATTATGAATAAAGCAAAATCTTTTGTATTACTATCATTTTACTATTTTTCATATTCATTTTACAAAACATACTAATTTGATTCATATAACAAAACAATTTTGATTCAAAAAAGTTTATCCAAAAACCATAACACAAAACATTATTTTTATTATATTTATGAAAAAATATTATTGCTTTTATTCTTCTTCCAATAATTCTTTTGCTTTTATCATAATAGCACATTCAATTCTTTTTTGCTGCATTTTACAGCCAATATCATATGGTTTTAAAATATCACCATTTTGTTGATAGGCATTTGCGGCACAACCTCCACTACAATAAAATTTTGCCCAACAATCTCTGCATTGCTGTTTTGCATATACATTGCATTTTGAAAAAACAGCTCTTTGTTCTGTATTTGTAACACCTTCATACACTGTACCCATTTTAAACTCTGGTATGCCCACAAATTGATGGCAAGGGTATAAATCTCCTGTTGGTGTTACTGCCAAATATTCTGTACCAGAACCACAGCCAGCTAAGCGTTTCATAACGCAAGGACCCCCGCTTAAATCAATATTAAAATGAAAGAAATTAAAATCATTTCCTTGTTTTCTTCTTTTATAAATTTCATTTGCTAATTTTTCATATTCTTCAAATATAGCAGGCAATTCTTTTTCTGTAATGGCATAAGGCATATTTTTATCGGTTACAACAGGCTCTACAGAAATCTGCTTAAATCCTAAATCTGCCATATGAATGACATCTTCATAAAAATCAATATTATATTTTGTAAAAGTTCCTCTGATATAATAGTCTGTTTGGTTTCTGCTTTCTGCTGCCTTTTGGAATTTTGGTACAATCACATCATAACTTCCTTGTCCTCCAGCACGAGGGCGCATTTTGTCATTGACTTCTTTTCTACCATCCAAACTTAATACCATATTATGCATATTTTCATTTATAAATTTCTGTTTTTCATCATCCAATAATATGCCATTTGTAGTAATAGTAAAACGAAATTGCTTGTTATATTGCTTTTCAATTTCTCTGCCATAAGCAGTCAATTCTTTTACTACATCAAAATTCATAAGTGGCTCTCCTCCAAAAAAATCCACTTCCAAATTTTTACGAGAACCAGAATTTGCAACCAAAAAATCAAGTGCTTTTTTTCCTACCTCTACACTCATCAATTCCCTTTTTCCATGATATTCTCCTTCTTCTGCAAAACAATACTGACATTTTAAATTACAGTCATGTGCTACATGAAGACAAAGCGCTTTTACAACAGCACTATGATTTTCTATTATAGGTAATACTTCTTCATAATCATCTTTTGTATAAAGCATACCTTCTTTTTCTAATATACCCAATTCCTCTACTGCTTCCTCAATCTGTTCCATATCATATTGAGGAAATTTTAACTGTAAAGCATTCTTAGGTATCTCTTTCCATATATCTGCTAAATCATATACTACATCATCTACTACATGAATTGCACCACTATTTACATCCATTACAATATTGACACCATCTTGACAAAATTTATGTATCATAATTTGTTTTCCTCCCAAATCACACAAAAAAGAAAGGCCATTTTCTATCATTGAAAACAGCCTTCTTGCGTCCTTCATTTACTCGTAACAGTATAATAACTGTTATAAAACATTTATTTCTGTTCACAGGACTGATTTGCTACGGTACAAGATGTTTTGCAAGCGGACTGACAAGATGTTTGACATTCCCCGCAGCCACCAGTTACTACTGTCTTTTTCAACATTTTTGTATTCAATGTTTTTATATGTTTCATTATATATAACCTCCCTCAGCAAAAAATTTGTAAATTCTGTATTATTATAACACGAAATATATCGTTTGAAAATAGATTTTTTATTTTTTACAAAACGTCTATATAAAAATAAAAAATAAAAGCATAAACTTTTTACCAATATAAAAAATTTATGCTTATTATAATATACTATATTTGTGCCAAACTACTTTTTCATATTAATTCCTAATATACCTCCTACACCTCCACCTGCTGCCGCTAAAAGCATCATAAGTCCCTTTGAACCTACTACACTAAATCCACTTCCTGCAATACCATCTAACAAAAACAATATTGCACCATATACAAGTCCTGCAAATATTCCCCATAGTATCCCTCTTGCTTTTGCACATCTTGCCCAGTCAAATCCTGCAATACCTGCTGATATAACGGTACAACAAAGTGCTGTCAAAGGTATTTTTTCCTCTGTTACATCTGTATAAGTCAAAAGAATGCCATATGTAATAAATATAATACACGTTACAGCATAAGCAATCATCATACCCTTAAGCATACATAAAATTGTACCATTTGCTATTTCTTTTTTAGGTTTTACATTCTCCCTTTTTTTAATAGTTTGTTTACTTTCTTTTTTACTCACTGCTTTTCCTCCTGCTTTTTTATTATTCTATGATATATAAAAAAAGATTATGCTATGTTGAAAAAGCAATTAAAAAATGTTACACTTATTGAAATTGATAATACTATTATAAAACAGATTACACAAAATTTTTTCATTATTATCAAAGTAGTTCTATGATTTTAAAATCATTCATTATAGAAAGAAGGTATATCATGACACCAAAAATAATAGACCTTCATTGTCATTCCTATTATTCTGACGGCACTTTTTCACCAGAGGGTCTTGTAATAGAAGCAAAAAAGGCAGGATTGTGTGCTCTTGCTTTAACAGACCATGATACTATTGATGGTTTAGAATTGTTTCAGCAAGCTGGTCAAAAATATGATTTGGAAACCATTACAGGCATTGAATTTGCAGTACAATATAATCGTTTTCAATCACAAGAAATCCATATTGTGGGATTAGGATTTTCTCCTTCATCAGAATATTTTAAAAAGCAAATAAAAGAAATTACAGATGCTCGTGAAATACGTAATGAAAAAATGATTTCTGCTCTCAATAAACTAGGCTTTGCTATTTGTTATGATGATATCAAACAAAATGCTGGAGGAAATATTATTACAAGAGCACATTTTGCAAATGTTTTAGTTCATAAAAAAATTGTAAAAACAACAAAAGAGGCATTTGAAAAATATCTTTCTATTAACAAACCTGCTTATGTAGAAAGACAAACATTAACACCTGCAAATTGTATCGAAACGATACAAAAATCTGGCGGTGTTGCTGTATTGGCACACCCTACACTTTATCATATGAATGATATGCAAATGGAATTTTTTGCTGAAGAGTTAAAAAGTTATGGTTTAAATGCTATGGAAACAGCATACCATTCTTATACATCACAACAGCAAAAAAAATTGATGAAATTAGCAGACAAGCTATGTTTATTATATAGTGGCGGAAGTGATTTTCATGGTGCAAACAGAGAAAATATACAACTTGGCACATTAAAAAATAACTTTAAAATACCTTATGATTATTGGGAAGCATTAAAAAAACAATGCACTCATTTATAAAATAAAACTTTTATATGTGAAGGGAGTATTATATTATGTCTATTGAAAAAGTAAAAGCATATTTGGAGCAATTTGGCAGAGCAAAAGATGTACTGGAATTTGAAACATCTTCTGCTACTGTGGAACTGGCAGCAGAGGCTGCACATGTCATACCTGCACGCATCACAAAAACACTTGCTTTTCAATCTGGTGATAGTTGCATATTGATTGCTGCAGCTGGTGATGCTAAAATTGATAACAAAAAATTTAAAGCTGAATTTTCTATGAAGGCAAAAATGCTTTCTCCTGAAGAAACACTTTCACTTACAGGACATGCTATAGGTGGTGTTTGTCCTTTTGCTGTGCCTGAAACAGTAAAAACCTATGTAGATGTTTCTTTAAAACGCTTTGATACAGTATTTCCTGCTGCTGGTAGCAGTAATTCAGCTATAGAATTGACTTGTGACGAATTGTTCCAATATGGTAGATGTGAAAAATGGATTGATGTTTGTAAAGGTTGGGAAGAAATAAGCTAATCTCTTTTATTCCTCAATTCACTAAAAATATCAGAAAATTATAATAGGAAATGGAGAAATGACATGAAAATATCCACAAAAGGACGATATGGTATTCGTCTTATGCTTTGTCTGGCATTACAATATGAAAAATCAGGGCATATGCCTTTAAAAATGATTGCACAGCAGCAAGAAATTTCCGAAAAATATTTAGAACAAATTATTAATCCTCTTACAAAAGCGGGTTTAGTACAAAGTTTTAGAGGAGCACAAGGAGGATATTGTCTTGTTAAAAGCCCCTCAGAAATTACAGTAGGCACAGTTCTTCGTATTTTAGAGGGTTCTCTTTCACCTGTAGATTGTTTGGAGCATACACAATGTAAACGTGCTGACATTTGTGCCTCTCTTTCACTATGGCAAAAAATGAAAGATGCTCTAGATAATGTTGTAGATAATACTACATTATTCGATTTAGTCACAGAATACCATGCAAAAAACAATTAATTAAATTTTTGTTATATTTTTTGTTTGCAAATACAAACTTTACTGGAAAAATGTTGTTTTTCCTTATAAAATCAATATTTTTAAGGAAAAACTTTATTTTCCCAGTTACAAATGCTATATTTTTATTGTTTTTTATTTTCTTTTTCTGCCAATTTTAATGAAAATGTAAATGTAGTACCCTTCTCTTTCTCACTTTTTACAGCTATATTTTCTCCATGTGCTAATAAAAATTCTCTTGCAATACAAAGCCCTAAACCACTTCCTGTTTTATCTTTTCCACGAGAACTATCTACTTTATAAAATCGGTCAAAAATATATTTCAAATCTTCTTCATCAATTCCTTTTCCATAGTCTTTTATACTAACTAGCAATTTTTTATTTTGTTTTAATATTGTTTCAATTTCTATTTTTTTGCCAATATTAGAAAATTTAATTGCATTGTCCATTAAATTATAAATGACACGAGCAATTTTATCTTCATCTGCACATACAAATGTTTCTTTTTCTGCAAATATCGCATCAATTTTTATATCCTTTTGTTGTAAACGAGGTTCTAATCGTTCTATGCTTTCTCGTATCAATGTATTGATATCAAAACGTATTTTCTCTAATGTAATATTGCTTGTTTGTGCTCTGCTTAATTCTACAATGTCATTTGTCAATTTTGTTAATCTTTTGGTTTCTTCTAAAACAATATTCAAATAATGTAATTGTTTTTCTTGTGGTATTGTTCCATCTAATATAGCTCCCAAAAAGCCTTGTATAGATGTTAATGGAGAACGTAAATCATGAGAAACATTTGCAATAAAATCTCTTCTTACCCTTTCATATTTGTCGAGGCTTTCTGCCATATGGTTAAAACTTTCTGCAAGCTGTCCAATTTCATCTTCACTTTTTATTTCTATTCTTTGCTCAAAATTCCCTCCTGCAATCACTTTTGTTGCTTCATTCATCTGTAAAAGAGGCTTTGTAATTTTTTTGCTGAATATATACACCAACACAATACCTATGCTCATTACAGCAGTCAATATACTAAATCCCATTTTATACATTCCCTGTAAAGAGCGTTCAATTTCTGTCATAGATGTACACATAAATATACCTGCAATTTGGTCTGTTTGCAAAGGATAACCTACTGTTAACACTGGTTCATCAAACATACCATTAATTTTTCCTTGCAATGTTACAACATTTCCTTCTAAAACACTTTTAATTACACCCTCATTTGCAATCGCTTGTCCAATCCATGCATCATTAATACCTGGAGAAGTTAGTACTACAACGCCATTTTTGTCAATAAAAAATATACTTGCTGCCATATATCCTTCCAGTATTTGCAATTCATATTCTAAATTACTTAAATCTCCTGTAAAATAATATGCTTTTTTATATTCCTTTGAAATTTTCATACCTTGATTGATTAAATCCTCTTTTGCTTCATCCATATAATGCTGTGTATATACCATAGAAAGTATAATACCCACTAATATAAACACAGCAAGGAGTGTACCTACATAAAGTAAAAGCTGTTTTGTAAATATTGATTTTATTTTCATATTGATATTACCTCCAAAAAACTTCATTTGCTTTTCTGAAAAAAAATAGTATACTAATAGATAACATTTAACAATATATATAAACACCCATACCATTACATAGCGATAACTGAAACAGATAATATCGTTATCATTACAAAGAAAGGAGAAAAGAAACAACAAGTTTCTTTACATCAATTTTATGAAAAAAATACAAAGAAAAAATTTTATTGATGTCATATTATTTGCTTTTGCTGCTTATTTACTTTTTACTACAAATTGGTCAAATGTAGATAAATTTTCACAATTACTTTTGTTAATGTATGCACTTTGCATAACACTACGTATAGGCAATATTATGAAAATAAAGCGAAAGGAAATTGTAGAAAGAGAAAGACAAAACACGTCTTCTGAACAACAATCTGAACAACATTCAGAAGAACAAACAAAGTCATAATATGACACAGCAATATAAAATATTGCCCTATGAAAATAAATACTTTTTCATTATCATAGGGCATTTTTCACCATTATTTCAATTCAAATTTATATCCTACTCCCCAAACGGTTTTAATACTCCAGCTTTCTTCTTGTTTATTTAGTTTTTCACGTATTCTTTTAATATGCACATCAACAGTACGAGTATCTCCAATATATTCATATCCCCATATTCTGTCAAGAAGTTGTTCTCTTGTAAATACTTGATTTGGATTTTCTGCTAAATAATGGAGTAATTCAAATTCTTTAGGTGGAAAATCAATACTTTCTCCATAATATTCTACTGTATAGTTAGAAATATTAATTTCTAAATTTGGAAATACTAATTTTTTTACATTATTTTGTTTTTTCTCTGGTTTTTGTTCATATCTTCTCAATACTGCTTTCACACGAGCAAGCAGTTCTTTTGATTCAAAAGGCTTTACAATATAATCATCGGCACCTAATTCCAATCCTAATACCTTATCAAATGTTTCTCCTTTTGCAGTCAGCATAATAATAGGAATATCACTTTTTTTTCTGACTTCTGTACAAACTTTATACCCATCCATACCTGGTAGCATTAAATCTAAAAGCATCATATCCGGCTGAAAAGAATCTACTTTTTCAAGTGCCTCTCTACCATCATATATCTCCATTGTTTTATAACCTTCTTTCATTAAATATAATGAAACAAGTTCTGCAATGTGTTGGTCATCATCTACTACCATTATTTTTTTTCTTTCTTCCATACCTCTTACCTCCCTTTTGTTGTCATCATTTTGTTGCCTGCCCTAAAGTACTATTTTAATTCTACCACAGTGACCCCCATTTCCCCCTCGCCGTAAACGCCTGCCCTATAACTTTTAACATGAGGATTTGTTTTCAAATAGCTTTGTACTGCACTCCTTAAGGCTCCTGTACCTTTTCCATGTATTATCATAACTTGTTTCAATCCTGATAAATAGGCATCGTCTAAATACTTGTCAATATTTCCAAGTGCCTCCTCTACCAACTGACCACGACAATCAATTTCAGCAGAAATATATTGACTTTTTCCTGCTTTTACTTTTGTAGAAATATTCTTTTGTGCTGTTTGATTTTTCTGTTGTGGTGTGTCATCTAACATTAACTCTGATAAAGGTACTTTCATTTTCATACTTCCCATTTGTACCATAACCTCTTTATTTTTATCTGGTGAAGATAATGCAGTACCATTTTGGTCAAATGATATCACATATACTCTATCACCAGACTGCAAATTTTCTGGTGCTTTATGCGTATGTTTCTTTTTAGGTGACTTCAAAAATGCCTCTTGCATAGTAGACAATTTTGATTTTAATTGTGAACGTTGTTCTGTTAATCTTTGTTTATTTGCAACATTTTTTGCTTCTTTATTCATTTCTTTTATAATGCGGTCAGCTTCTTCTTTTGCCTGCTGATAAATTTGTTTTGCTTCTTCTCTTGCCCGCATAATAATTTTTTCTTTCTGTTCTCTTGTTTTATTTTTTTGATATTCTACTTCTTGTTTTAATCGTTCTGCCTCTTTTCTATATTGTTCTGCTCTTTCTTGTTCATATACAACAGACTTTTTACTAATTTCTAAATCTGTAATAACATCTTCAAACCTTGCTTCATCATGGCTGATAAATTCCCTTGCTCCTTCTATAATATCATCAGAAAGTCCTAAACGTTTTGATATAGCAAAAGCATTACTTTTTCCTGGTATTCCTATCAATAAACGATATGTTGGACGTAATGTTTCAATATCAAATTCACAACAAGCATTTTCTACTCCTTCCGTAGATAAAGCATATACCTTTAATTCGCTATAATGTGTTGTAACTGCTGTTCTGATTTTTCTTTTGTGCAAACAATCTATAATAGACATTGCAAGCGCTGCTCCTTCTGTGGGGTCTGTTCCTGCACCTAATTCATCAAATAATACCAATGAATATGGTGTCACTTCTTGCAATATGGAAACAATATGACTCATATGAGCAGAAAATGTGCTTAAACTTTGCTCAATACTTTGTTCATCTCCAATATCTGCAAATACATTATCAAATACAGCAAGTTGAGAATGGTCGAATGCAGGTATATGCAGTCCAGATTGTCCCATTAGTGTAAATAGTCCTAATGTTTTTAAAGCAACTGTTTTTCCTCCTGTATTCGGTCCAGTAATTAACAGTGTAGTAAAATCTTTACCTAAATAAATATTAATTGGCACAACTGTTTTATCATCTAGCAATGGATGTCTTGCTTTTTGTATATTGATATATCCCCTTATGTTAAATAAAGGTTGTGTTCCATTCATAGAAAGAGATAAATTTGCTTTTGCAAATACAAAATCTAAATGTATTAATAATTCTATATTTGCTTCTAATATTTCCTTTTGTTCTGCAACCAATGCAGAAAGTTCTGCTAATATTTTTTCTATTTCTTTTTTCTCGTCTGACTGCAATTCTTTTATTTTATTATTTAACTGTACAACACTTAAAGGCTCTATAAAAACAGTAGAGCCTGTATTAGATTGGTCATGAATCATACCTTGAAATACAGAACGATATTCATTTTTTACAGGTACACAATATCTGTCATTACGAATGGTAATAACAGGGTCTTGTAGCATATTTCTATATGCCGACGATGCAATAATACTATTTAACTGTTCTCTCACTTTATCATGATACAATTTAATTTCACGTCGTATTTTATGCAAAGCACTGCTTGCTGTATCTGCCATTTCTGTTTCAGACAAAATGCACGTTGTAATTTTATTTTCTAAAGCTGGAATTGTTACAATCATATCAAACAAATCATCTAACTTTTCATAAACTTCTGCTTTGTTTTCATTTTTAGCATAGTCTTTTGCTCGTCTACAAACATACAAAAAACTGCCTATATTCATCAATTCCTCCATGGAAAGTGTGCCACCCATATAGGCTCTTTTTATTTGTGGTCTGATTTCTTTTAATCCGCCTAATGCAAGTGTCCCCTTTCTCAATACCATAGAAACTGCTTCTGATGTTTCCTGCTGTGCTGCTGTAATATCCATCATTGTAGTATAAGGGCGAAGTTGTTCTATCTTTTGTTTTGCCATAGGAGATGCGGCAAAATATGCTAACTTTTTTATTATTTTATCATATTCTAATTTTTTTAATGCTTTTTCATTCATAATACAAATACCTCATTTTTCATTACTAACATCGTTTTTGAAATATAGCATAACAAATTTGCTTTTTTAGTATACCATAAATATCCTATTGATTACTTTAAATTTTTGTAACAGTAATTCAAATAATATTTGAAGTGATATTGATTGTTATTATATCACATATTTATTAATAAAAATGTTGCTTTTTTTCGTTTTTGTGTGATTCACTTAATATTTTAAAAATTTTGGTATTTTTTTTAAAAAATCATTGCTTTTTTTGATATGAAATGATATAATAAGTCACTGTGAATACTGGCAGTCCGCTGTTATACAGGTGTATAATAAGAATGTCTATGAGGAAGGGAGGAAACATTAATGGATATTATCAGAGAATTAGAAAAAGAACAACTGAAAAGTGATATCACACCTTTTAATGTAGGTGATACAATTCGTGTTTATGCAAAAGTTGTAGAAGGTTCTAGAGAAAGACTGCAAATGTTTGAAGGCGTTGTTATTAAAAGACAAAACGGCGGTATTAGAGAAACATTTACAGTAAGAAGAATTGCTTCTGGTGTAGGCGTAGAAAGAACATGGCCTTTACACTCCCCAAGAGTTGACCGTATTGAAGTAGTAAGACGTGGTATTGTAAGACGTGCAAAATTATTCTATTTAAGAGATAAAGTTGGAAAAGCTGCAAAAGTAAAAGAAGTATTAAGATAATGATAATAAAGCCTTGATGGGGAAATCATCAAGGCTTTTTTCATATGTTTTGTAAATGCAGTTTTTACTATATTTAAGGAGGGAAAATACATGAAAAAGGGAATGCATTATATCACACAAATTACTATTATTATGATATGTGTTTTCTTTTTTAGAACATTTTTATTTGGAACAATTACTGTAAAGGGTTCTTCTATGGAGCCTAATTTTCATCATGGAGATTTTGTTATTGTAAACAAATTATCTTATCATATAGGCACTCCTCAAAAAGGTGATGTTGTAATATGTCGTTTGGATTCTGGAAACAGAAACGAAAATATCATTAAAAGAATTATAGCATTACCAGGAGATGAAGTTGATATGAGATTAAAAGAAGACGGTTGGGACTGGGAATATGTACTTTATATCAACGGAGAAGAACAGCACGAAAATTATATATCTGAAATCATGCAACAAGCTGGAACAATAGAATATCCCTTTGAAGTAAAACAAAATTGTTATTTTGTTATGGGAGATAACAGAAATGCAAGTACAGATAGTCGTGAGGCATCTGTTGGTGCTATTCCCAAAGAGAACATAAAAGGTAAAGTTTTTTTTAGATTATATCCATTTAAAAATATGGGTACTATCAAAAATATAGAAGAAAGGTGATAACATATGAATATACAATGGTATCCAGGTCATATGACAAAAACAAAAAGAATGATGACAGAAAATATATCTTTAGTAGATATTATAATAGAATTGGTAGATGCAAGAATACCTTACAGCAGTAAAAATCCTGATATCGATGATTTAGCAAAAAATAAATATAGAATCATACTGCTGAATAAATGCGATTTAGCAGAAGAATATGCTACTACACTTTGGGCGGAATATTACAAACAAAAAGGATTTTCTGTAATACAATTAAATGCTTTAAAGGGTACAGGTATGGCAGATGTTACCAATATAGCAAGAACATTAATGAAAGAAAAAATTGAAAAACAAAAAGCAAGAGGCAGACTTTTTGTTCCAATACGCAGTATGATTGTAGGAATACCTAATGTAGGGAAATCCACATTTATAAACAAATACGTAGGAAAGACAACAGCAAAAACAGGAGATAAACCTGGTGTAACAAGAGGAAAACAATGGATAAAATTGAAGAAAGATTTTGAACTTTTAGACACACCTGGCATATTGTGGCCTAAATTTGATGATAAAGCAGTTGGCTTAAAATTAGCTTTTACAGGTGCAGTAAATGATGATATATTAGATTTAACAACATTAGCAACAAAATTAATTAACCATCTTTTAATTAGACACAGTGAACGATTAAAACAAAGATATCAAATTTCATTTGATACAATAGAAGAACCTCATATCATATTAGAAAAAATTGCTATTGCAAGAGGATTTAAACAAAAAGGTGGTCAGCCTGATATTGATAGAACTTCAAAAATACTTTTAGATGAATATAGAGGAGGAAAACTAGGCAAAATCACATTAGAATTACCAGAAGAATTGTCAGAGTTACAATAATCAAACTATTAATTATATTGTATATATCTTTATTAATATTATTTATTACAAACTACAAACTTTTTTTAATATTTTATCGTATCATTCAATAAAGGAGGAAATATATTATGGAAAGTCGTATCAAATCAAAACGATTAAGCTATTTAGAATTGTTTTCTATTACAGCAGAAATTTATAAAAAAAATATTAAAACTATTGCTTTCGTCAGCCTCTTTATTATTGTTCCCTTGTTTTTATTTACTCAATGGGTGCAGTCAAAATATATCATAAATTTAAATTATTTATATAATAATATGATGGACATAGATATGACAGCAGAAATGGATGTGATTTCAAGTGTCTCTCTTTATAACGTGATATCTTCATTAGTACAAATGGTAGTACAGCCACTAGCAAATATATCTATTATATGGGGTACAGTAAATATTGTAAAAGAACAAAAAAATACTATAAAAGGCAATTTTTTATATGGCTTTGCAAAAGCACCTCATGCTATATGGACAAATTTTTTACAAATCATTTTTTTATTTGTTGTTTTTCTTTTTTCATTTGTTACAATTATCACTTGTTCTACTATACCATCTACATCTATAGCAATTATGTTTCTTTCTATTGTATTTATAATTTGTTTAATCATTGTAGCTTATTTTACTACAATATGGACTTTTACAGACTATGTTGTAACAACACAGAATATGAGTGGTATCAAAGCATTAATGGCAAGTAAAAAAGCAGTACAAAACCGTTTTATAGAAACATTTTTATATATTTTATTTTTTGGATTACTTTCTTTTTGTTTCACTTTATCTGTAGATAAATTTTTAGATAATATTTATTATAATGGTTCTTATAGCACATATATTTTTTGTTATTCTATTTGGAATTTTATTAGCTGTGTCACAATTAATGGTTTTTTTATTGTGTTTATGACCATATTATTTCTAAATCGTATTTGGGGACCAACAAAAAACACTACAATATGCCATAGTCATCATGAAATAAATAATAATGAAACTGAGAGAGAAAAGCAAAATAAAGTCAATTTAGAAAAAATACCAAAAATAGAACAGCAAAATATAACTGATTTAGAAAAAACACCAGAACAACAGCAACAATCAGAACAAAAAAATGAAAATGATAACGAAAAATAATAAAAATATTAATATATTTTTAGTCAAAAATAATAAGTAATTTTTGTGCAAAAACATACTATTAAAAAATAGCTGAGTCTGATATACTAAAAAATATCACTCAGTTTTTTATTATATTCTAATTTTATTGCGCTTATCAATTAATATGAAAATTTTAAAAAATTTCTGTCAATTCTTTAAAAAATATCCATATAAAAAGTAATAGCATTACTAATTAAGGGGGAACCATTTTGTATTCTAATGGAAAAACATTTACTGTTGATGAAATGAAGTATCTGCAACTGCTTTCACAAAACTATAGCAATATTAATCGAGCAAGCTCTGAAATCGTGAATTTAAAAGCAATATTAAATTTACCAAAAGGAACAGAGCATTTTGTTTCTGACATTCATGGAGAATTAGAATCTTTTCGTCATGTATTAAAAAATGCCTCTGGTGTTATTAAAAACCATATTGATGAAATTTTTGGCGCAACATTAAGAGGTTCAGAAAAAAAATCACTTGCTACATTAATTTATTATCCTGAACAAAAATTAGAACAAATTGCTAAAGTAGAATCAGATATGAAAGACTGGTATAAAATTACATTACATAGACTAATACATATTTGTAAAATAGTTTCTTCTAAATATACACGCTCCAAAGTAAGAAAAGCATTACCTCATGATTTTGCTTATATCATAGAAGAACTACTTCATGAGGATAGCATTGGTAGTGATAAACAGATGTATTATTCCGAAATCATAAATACTATTATTGAACTATATCAAGCTGACAGATTTATTATTGCCCTTGCACATTTAATACAAAGGTTATCCATTGACCAGCTTCATGTGATAGGAGATATTTATGACAGAGGTCCAAGAGCAGCAAAAATAATGGATATTTTATCTGACTATCATTCCGTAGATATACAATGGGGAAATCACGATGTTTCTTGGATGGGTGCAGCAGCAGGCTGTCAAGCATTGATTTGTAATGTATTGCGTATACAAGCAAGATATGCAAATTTAGATACTATAGAAGAAGACTATGGTATTAATTTAATTCCTCTGGCTACATTTGCTATGGAACAATATGCAAATGACCCTTGTATCCATTTTGAACCAAAAACTACAGAAGGCGTTCTTTCAGATAAAGATTTTAATATGATTGCTAAAATGCATAAAGCAATTGCTATTATGCAGTTTAAAGCAGAAGCAAAAATTATAAAAAGACATCCTGAATTTCACATGGAGAATAGATTGCTTTTAGATAAAATTGACTTTGAAAAGGGTACAATTAATATAGAGGGTACAATATACAAAATGAATGATATGAATTTTCCTACAATAGACCCTCAAGACCCTTATGCTTTTACAAAAGAAGAAGAAGAAGTTATGGCAAAAATAAAATCTTCTTTTGTGAACAGTGAAAAATTGCAGGTACATACTAGACTACTTTTTTCAAAAGGAAGTATGTATAAAATATTTAATTCTAATTTATTGTTTCATGGCTGTATTCCTATGAACGAAGATGGTACTTTAAAAACAGTAACACTTCAGGGCAGGCATTATATAGGTAAAAGCTATTTAGATGCTGTAGAGCGTTCTATTAGAGAAGGATACTTCAATAAAGCACATACAGAAGCAAAAAGAGAAGGTATGGATTTAACATGGTATCTCTGGTGTGGAGAGAATTCTCCTCTTTTTGGTAAAAAGAAAATGACTACATTTGAAAGATATTTTATTGATGATAAAGCATCACATTTAGAAATTAAAAATCCTTATTATAATTTAAGGAATGATGAAAGTGTCTGTGAAACTATATTATCTGATTTTGGACTAGTGCCAAAAGATTCTCATATTATAAATGGTCATGTTCCTGTAAAAGTGAAAAAGGGTGAAAGTCCTATTAAAGCAAATGGACGTTTGATTGTAATTGATGGTGGTTTTGCAAAAGCATATCAAAAAGAAACTGGCATCGCAGGATATACATTAATTTATAATTCTCATGGTCTTTTGCTTGTTTCTCATGAGCCTTTTGAATCTACAGAAAATGCTATATTGCAGGAAAGAGATATTTTTTCTTCTACAGTAGCATTACAGTATTCTAAAGAAAGAATACGTGTAAAAGATACTGATATAGGAAAAGATATACAAAGAAGAATCAACGATTTACAAAAACTTCTTTTTGCTTATAGAAGTGGTATGATAAAAGAAAAAGAAATGTAATTATTAAAAAAGACTGTTGATTTTTTCAACAGCCTTTTTATATTCTTATTTTTAAATGAAACAACATTCATTTATTTATTTTTTATATTGATTTGTAAATTTAATCATTTTATGATATACTTTTCATGTAAATTTTATCCTTTGTTCATAAAATATTTTTATTTTTTTGATAATATTATATTTCAAGTTTGTGATCTTTATTTTTATTTATGGCTTTTTTATTATGATTTTTGTTTTTTTCATTTCTATTACTTAAAATTTATATTTTAGGGAGGATTTTATGGCACCAGATGACGAAAATATGTTAAATCAACAACAATATACAAATGATGAAGAAACAATAGAGGAAGTTCGTCAGCGATGGGATGTGGCACAATGTATACAAAATATAAAATTACATTTATTTCAAACAGAAGAACCTGAAATAGAACATACTACAGAAGAAGCACAAAATGCTTATGACAAAATAAATGCTATTCCTATTGGTACTCGTGTAGATGTAAATGCATAAGCATAAGTTTATTTAAAAAGCGTATTAAATAATACGCTTTTTATTATTTTTTAAAAATATTACATATTTTGTAATCGTTTTGTTACTTGCTTTTTTTTTAAAATGTGATATAATAGATAAACAATATTGATTTGTATACAGAAAAAGGTGTTATATCATGGCAAAAGAAAAAAGTAAAAGACTTATTGCTCAAAATAAAAAAGCATATCATGACTATTTTATTGAAGAAACTTTTCAAGCAGGTATTTCCCTTGCTGGTACAGAAGTAAAATCTTTACGTCAAGGTAAATGCAGTTTAAAAGAAAGTTTTATACGCATTGAAAATATGGAAGCATTTCTTTATAGTATGCATATTAGTCCTTATGAACAAGGTAATGTATTCAATAAAAATTCTTTACGTACTAGAAAATTGCTTTTGCATAAAAGTCAAATTAGAAAAATTTCTGGTGCCATACAAGCTACAGGCTATACAGTTGTACCATTAAAAGTGTATTTTGATAGAAGTCTTGTAAAAGTAGATATAGCTATTGCAAAAGGTAAAAAACTTTATGACAAAAGACAAACTATTGCTAAAAATGACCAAAAACGTCAAGCTGAAAAAGATTTTAAAATTAGAAATTTGACATTATAACATATTTAAAATACAAGTCAATCAATTTTATTTCACTATGTTATAACAAGGGGATGTAATGGTTTCGACGGGAGCTTTGAAAGTAGGGATAGCCATCTGCAGTCTCGGTAACTGCATATCAAACCGAAAACTTTAAAAAGAAACGACGAAAATTATTCTTTAATGGCAGCCTAAGCGCTGCCCGTCAGCCTCTAGTCGATCACTGCTAGAGAATCTGGCGTCGACAGGTGATGCACTTTCTGCTGTAAGCTTTGCCAGTAGAAAAGATTGATGAAGCTACTAAGGGATATAGCCTGCTTTTTGGCGATATTCTGAGGGAATGTCAAACAAAAAGCTGTGATGGGAGAAATCCTTATGGAGAGGTTTTCGGACAGGGGTTCAATTCCCCTCATCTCCAGCGATAGGTATCCTCGACAACGCTGTAAACCCTTGATTTTAAAAGGTTTTAACGTTGCAACGGCAAGGAAAAACAACAAAAGAGCCTTTTCTTCTTTATAGAGAAAAGGCTCTTTTGCTATGCTGCTTTTCGTATTAACAAATAGCAAATGTCATATTTTTATTGCTTTAGCAAGGACTTGTATTCCCTTTTTATGGTATCAATGTCTTCTTCTGCTGTCATAGGCAAGGAAACAACAGATAATTCTTGTTGTTCTACGATATTCAATTTGAAATATATTTCTACTTTATCCATATATACTACTACTTTTTTGATATATTCTTTCAAAATGTTTTTGCAGACAGGTAAATTTTTTGTCATAATAAATTCTCTGGAATGTTCTATCAAATTTTGTATGGTATTTTCATCAATATTGATGTTCTTGATACTCTTTTCTAACTCTGCAATATGCTCTTTTTGCTGTGCTTTGCTTTGTTCTAGCTGTTTTAGTTTGTCTGTTAATGTATCTGATGTAAAACCTGTTGCAGCTATGGTTTCTATGATATTGGATAATCCTTTTTCTGTTCTTTCTAAAGCAGATTTTACTTGTTTTAATTCTTGTTGCTGTTGTTTTAATGTTGTTTTGTGGTATTCTTTCATCAATTTTACTATCTGTTTGCTTGCTTTTGGTACAAATAATACTTTTTGTAATGACTCTAATACAAAGTCTTCTACATATTCCCTGCGGATTTCTTTGTTACAACAACCTCTATGACTTTTTCTATTGCCACAGCGATAAGAAGCATACGGGAGTTTATGGCGTCCACCCTTGCGAAAGTTCCCAAACATAGGTTCACCACATTCTCCACAAAATATTATGCCAGATAAAATATACATATGTTTCGCTTTAAAACTTCCTGCTCTCTTTTTATTTTCTATCATTTTTTGCTGTACTTTTTCAAATGTTTTTTTATTAATAATAGCAGGCATACCGTTTTCAATTCTAATGACTTCTTCCTCTGGTTTTACTTTGGGATTTCTTTTACCCATAGCGTCCTTTTCTTTTTTCTTATTGAATACAAACGTTCCATTATATTTTTCATTTTTTAGTATACAGTTTAAACTGGATTGTGTAAATTGCTTTTGGTTCTTAGTAGTGTAACCATTTTCGTTCAAGTATCTTAAAATTTGCTGAAATCCGTTCCCTTCTATATACATTTGAAATATCATTCTAACTATAACTGCTTCTTTTTCATTGATAATATATTTGTGTGTTTCTTTGTCTACATCATAACCAAGCGGTGGCTTTCCTCCACAATGTTTACATTGATATGCTGTTTCTTTTTGTCCTTTCATCACTTCTCTGGCTAAGTTTTTAGAATAATATTCTGCCATACCTTCTAATACGGATTCCATCATAATACTTTCTGGAGAGTCGTTGATATTTTCTGTGACAGACAGCAATGTAACACCATTTTGTTTTAACTTTCTTTTTTGTGTGACAGAGTCATATCTATCTCTTGAAAATCTGTCTAACTTATGTACGATAACATATGCAAACTCTTTTTTGCTGCTATCTGCAATCATTTCTTGAAATGCTGGACGGTTTGCTGTGGTAGCTGATTTTGCAGAATCTTTGTAAATATGGATTATAGTATAATCATTGTCTTTTGCATATTTACTACAAGCTCTCACTTGTGCTTCTATACTTTCTTCTCTTTGGTTTGTACTGGAATAACGGGCATAAATGACCGCTTTTTTTAATTCTTTCATATATAAAAAACTCCTTTCGTCTATATTCAAATAGATAATATAAACTTCAAAGAAATTTGATTTCATTTTAAATTTTTTGATATTTTTTAACTGATTGCACCACAATTTATAATGTGGTACAATCAGTACACATATTGTCAGTTGGATTTATTGTTGTTAGAATTAGTTATCAGTAATGTGAAATATTATTGTTAAAATGAATTATCAGTAATATGAAATGTTATTGGTAGAATAGATTATTGTTAAAATGAATGATTGGTAGTATGAAGTGTTATTGGTAAGATTTATTATTAGTAATAATATTAATGTGTATTCTTTTCCGCTAACATTGCAGAAAACAATTTTAAATATGGTGTATACATATCGTTCGTTATTTGTATAGATATATCATCATATTCTATATAAGGATATTTCTCTTTACTCTTGTTTATCAATAATAAATCTTTCCTACTAATTGTACTTTTTAAGCTCATTTTTTATCATTCCCTTCTTATTCTCTAATGAGATTTGTTTATAGTTTCCAATATTTGTGATATGGAAATAAATACCTGCTTCTTCTAAGTTGACTTTTAACTTGTTTAGCTGTCTGCTTAATGCACTTGATGATTTTGCCCAAGAAGGCTGGCTTGTGCTAATTCCCTTTTTCTCTATAATATTTTTTAATTGTTCCCATAGTTCTGAAACAGCACCCTTCCATTTAGACTTATATAACATAAATTGTATCAGAGCATACGCCGTAATATTTTCAGATAATATTTCTTGATTTATTTGTTCACGGTTTCTATGATATATTTTTAGAAAATCCGTATTATCAATATCTAGTGCTTCTGCAATGGCACAATACCATTTTACAGCGTCTGCCATACGTGGGAGATTTTCAATCTGAATATCTTTATGTATCTTCTTTGCTTTTGAAACCGTTTGAAAGATATAATGTAAAATGTATGGCAATTCTTTTTTAAATTGTGCAGAAAGTTCTTGTTCTGTTTTTCTGTCACAAGATGATATTTTCCTTAATGGTATTACAATAGAACGGTCTAATAAATCTGGTTGATTTGTTAAATAGTTAATACCATTTAGTATCAAGCAACATTGTAAAGAGTATGCTACAATATCACTATCTGTATAGAGTTTCCTTTTTACAAAATTTCCTCCTGTAACAAGCTGGCAAAAAATGTCATTATATTCCTCTCTTAATCGATTTATATTATCAAACACAGTCATATAAGAGTTGGAAATCTGTAGTATCAAGTCCTCCTTTCCTCTAGGCATTGCTGAAATATCAATACTAGACGGGTCAACAATTTTTTTTATAAATCGGCAAGCAGTTGTTTTTGCTGAACCTTGATTTCCTAAAAATATCAATATGTGATGTGGTGTATTAGGAATAAAACAAGAAATGATATGCACCAATAACAATGTAAAATCTTCCTCATTTACTACATTAAAATATTTTTTTAATTCCCATAGGCTATAATTTTCATTTACTTTTGGTATCACTTGAGAAGAAGTAACACTTTTTTTATTAAAAACAATAGGACTTTCTCGCACCATTTTGTATCCCTTTGAAGTAATACGAATGTATTTATTTTCTTCTTTTGCTAAATCATAATAAAAGATACCTTTTTTTACTCCAATACGATTAGCAGTAATAATTATTTCTCCATCATATTGTGCCTTTGCTTTTATCAATAATATAATATGATTAATCATATCTGTATTTATTTTTTGTTCCTCCGTGAAAATCTTATATAGTAAATAATTTTTAAAAACCTCTCCATCAATAGATACGATGATTAACTTTCCTTGCTTCTCAATTTCTGCAAAAACAATTCTCTCTTGTGAAATAAAGCATTTTGTATTCTCTACTATCGAAGATACAATTTCTGTTATGCTTTTTTTCTTTTCTTTCATTATCGTTACTCCTTTCTAAAATGTATTTTATTGTGATATATATTCACAATTTTAGTAAATTAGTAAGCTACTAAATTCAGTAATGCTATTGTAGCATATCCAATTCACTTTGTCCATCATTATTTTTGGCACTTTCGGCATTTTCAGCATTTTATTTAATTTTTTTACAGAAAAGATAAATATATTTTATAATAATATTACAAAATAATTCTTATTTTTTTTAGATATTGATAATTTTAATAATTTTTATATCTAAATTTTATATATTATTTTTTAGTCACATATGTATTTTGCATATTACTAGCTAATATCAAACATACATTGTGTATGTATTATTATAATATATACTTTACTTTTATATTATATATTGATAGAATAATATTTTAAAATATCATATTAGGGAATAAATTCTATATTTTCGACACAATGCCGAAAATGCCGACAGTGTTGACAATTTATTTCATTTTCTTTATCATTTAGGATATTTTCTGCTGTCATCACACAGGCAACGGTTCATAGAAATTTTACTGCTCTGTAGCTGAGATTGTTCAAGAGCCTGCCTGTTTTGCTTTCTGTAATCCCTTGATATCGTCATAGCCCAAACGCTCTGCCTATGGCTGTGCATTTACAAAGAAAAAAATTTCTGTTGAATTGAAAAAAAGAAGTCAACAGCAAATGTCTTTTGAGGACATTTGCTATTGACTTTTTGACATTACTTTTTCGTTGCTACTTCTGTTGTTTTCTTTTCCTCAACTACATTTTTCTTTTCTGTCTTCTCTGATTTTATTTCAGTAGTCGTTATTTGACTGTCTGTTATAACGATATTTTCGGTATTATTTCTAAAGAACAGCCCCGTTTTTAATAATGAATTTTTGCCAAGTGATACCTTTCTGCTGTCTTCATATCCAAGACAACGAAACAGAAAACCCCAAAACGCTCCCAGAAACTTCTTGTCATAGTCAGATAGCGTTTTAGAAATTTCCTTCTTATAACATAGGAATGTTTTGACAGGTGGTACTTCTAAGTAATCATTTGCAAATATCATTTTATTTATGACATCAGTGTTGTTGATGAAGTCAATACAAGCAGCGTATAATGGCAGTTTTTCTAACTGATACTTTGCAAATGGCTTGTACTCTATTGCAAAATCTCGCTCTATTGTTTCGATAATTCCTTTTGTTGTAAATGTGTAAGTCTTCTTTTCCATAGTAAACCTCTCCTTAATATTCACTTGCTAGTAACATTGTTTCAACCAATTTTGTATTATAATCTGTTTCAATTATGTAAACTTTTTCTGTAACAGCATTTTCTACAACACAGTAATAAGACATTTGATAAAAAGGCTGTTCTGCTGTATGCTCTATCAACTGTAAATCTTTTTGTAATGCCTGTAAACGATACACTTGCAGATAGTCTATTTCTTTCTGCTGTTTTCTTAATCTGCTCTGCATATTCCAAAGTAATATTTGTATTTCAATAGGTATTTCTCGTTGTATCCCTTTTGTAATCAGTCGTTCTAAATCCATTTTGCCACCTCTTTTAAATTTCTGATAAAAACCATTGTTCTATTTCTCCTGCATAAACTCCTTTTGGTGCGATAAATGTGATAGCATATTCATTATTACATACTACAACACCTTCATAATATTCTTTGCCGTCATATGTTTTGACTTCTACATATTCTGGAAACAGTGTAGTGATTGCCCTGTTTTCAAAGCCTATTTCTGTTAAGTCAAAAAGGTTATCCTCTTTTTCAAATATCACAATATTTCCATATGCTTCCATATCAAAGTCATAGACTGCTATGCTTGTGTTGATACTTTTCAGTAGATGTAAAAACTGCTCTGTCAGATGTTTCGCTAGTTCCTCCCCTATCACACCTCCTTTTTTCAACTTCTCAATTTCTTGCATATTGCAAATTTGTTTCATAGCTTTGTACTCCTTTCCAATATGAATTATCTATACTATAGATTTTTATTATGATATATATTTAAAACCTTTTTTGTTTCAATTTTGGGCATAAAAATAGCCTATAGAACAATTTGTCCTATAGGCTTTCACTGTTATTTACAAAAATTTAATGTTCTTCTAATTCATATGCAAAGTCATCTGTTACCATACCAACATATGTTTCATCAATAGCATATACCTTTAAAGATTGATTTCCTACATAAAACATTCTTGTACGATTACCATTTCCCCATACAACATTGCCAATGTAGCAAGTTTCTCCATTTATTATTGTATCTTGTATATCTCCCTCTAATTCAGATTCCATATATAAACTACAGCCATCTACCCAGTCCATAGTAAACATAGCATTGACTTCTTCTCTTGTATAAATATGAGGAGTTGTCTGTTGTATTGTATTATCTTCTTGTTGTACTACAGCATCATTTGTATTATTTTCCTGCATTGTAACAGATATTATTTCTCCACTATATTTATCAACTACATATTTTGCTCCTGGCATATTATAATGAAGTTCTCCTATATCTTCATCATAATATCTTTCTCCAAAACAATCTATAATATAACTTTTTTCATCTTCACCTGTTACAATGATATGCTGTCCACTTGACAAATAATCTAATGACACAATTTGTAACGCTTCTTCTTGCGTAAGTAAAGTAGTTCTCTGTTGTTCTCGTTGTGTAATTTGTTCTGTAATATCTGATTTCTGTTCTGAATATTGTTGTTCTTGACTTTCCTCAACATCTTTAGAGATTTCTTCCTGTTCTTCTGATTTTTGTTCTTGTTTTTCTTTTCTTGCAGAAGAAACCGTTTGTTGTGCAGAAACTTGTTGTGGAATAGGCGGATAAATTCTACCTATACTATAACCCAATATAAGTGTATCTAATACAATAAAAAATACACAAAGTGTAATTGAAAATATATTATTTCTCATATTTTATCCCTTTTCATAATATGCTTTAATGTTGTTAGAAGTACTTTAAAAGCATTTGCTAATTCTTCTTTCTCATCTAGTTCTAAATCCTTTGTTGCTGATTCCCAAAATCGCTGTAATTCATTTTCTGTATTCATATTACAAATGAAAATTTCAATAGGTACACCTGTTCTTTCTGATATTTTCTCTAATGTGGGCAATGAAATTTTTCTTTGTCCTCTTTCTACTTGTCCCAAATAGGAAGCTGTAATACCAATTTCTTCCGCAAATTCCTCTTGTGATAAATTTTTATTGATTCTGATTTCTTTCATCTTTCTTCCAATGTCTTTATAATTCATTCAAAACACTCCTGTCATAAAATATTGTAATATGGAAATGTAAAAATGAGAATAGGCTGTAAGTAACGAAAATTAGTTACCTCCAGCCTGTTCATCTTTATTACAAAAAATGATATGATTTTAATTAAATTGACAATAAGATACATAAAAGAAATGGAGAGATAAAAATGGATATATTTTATAATATTTCGTGGTCAAATATCATTGCTATTATTATTGCCTTAGTGATTATGATAATTGGCTTAATTGTTTACAATAGAAAAATACAGTACTTACCATTTTATATAAAAACAATGCTCTTTTTTATTGTTATTATATTATTAGCATATCTATTTAATGTTGTTAGTATTTATGGTATGCTTGTTTGTAAAATTGCTATAGCCTGTCTTATTATCAATATCATATATTATTTTTATATTTGTATTACTAAAACAACAAAATTAGGATTTTTAGCAACGATATGTTTTATCGCAATGTTTACATCAATGATATTTCATATACTAGCATTAACCTATTTTAGAAATCTATCTGTTGCAGTACTTTTAATTAGTGTAGGAATTAAAGTATCTACTCTAATTTTTAAAAGGCATCATTATGATTCAGATGATGATATTAATGATAAATAACATTTATTACTACAAGAAAATAATATATATTTTATTTTGCCATTATTACAAACATTGTAATTATGGCATTTTTCTTATATAATAGTAATAGAGGTGAAATGATGAATACCAATAAGAAATATAAAGACTCTGTTTTCACACGATATTTTTCAGATGAGCATAAACTAAGGTTGCTTTACAATGCTTTAGAAAATACCAATTATGGAGAAGAAACGGAAGTGAATATCATTACATTAGAAGACGTGCTTTTTATGAATCAGAAAAATGATATTTGCTTTACCATAGATAACAAATTTATTATATTGATAGAACATCAAAGTACCATCAATAATAATATGCCTTTAAGATGTCTACTTTATATTGCTAGAGAGTATGAAAAACTCATTGACAAAAATATCGTTTATAGAAGTACATTACAGAAAATACCAACACCACACTGCTATGTATTATATAATGGTGTTAGGAACTATCCGAAAGAAAAGATATTAAAACTTTCAGATGCTTTTCTAGTACAGCAAAATCCTCCAGAATTGGAGCTGACTGTTAAAGTTATCAATATTAACTATGAGGAAAATCATACTATTGTACAGCAATGCCAATATTTGAAAGAGTATAGTTATTTTATATCAGTCGTAAGAACTTATCTGGAAAAAGACTTAGAATTAAATGACGCTATTATTCAAGCTGTCAAAATCTGTATTGATAAAAATGTCATGAAAGAATTTTTAGAGAAAAATTCAAGTGAGGTGATAAATATGCTATTTACTGAATTTGATATGAATACTGCAAAAGAAATTTGGAAAGAGGAAGCAAGAGAAGAAGGTAGAAAAGAAGGTAGAAAAGAAGGATTTACAAAGGGAGAGATAAAAAAACAAATAGAAATCGCTAAAAACTTACTTGCTATACTAGATATTAAAGATGTTAATATGATATCAAAGGCAACTGGTTTATCTATTGAAGAAATCAAGAAGCTGATGTAAGCATTACAAAAAAAGAAATATTTCTTTTGCTGATTGCTTTAGAGCGAGGATATCTCCACATCGTGGTTCATCTCCATAAATTCATATCTTTGACAATACTATAAAAAAACAGCAAAAGAGCTTTTTCTTCCTTATAAGAGAAAAGGCTCTTTTTTTATGCTACTTTTACCATTAGTAACTAGTAATCGTAACATTTTACAAAACAATATAAAAACTTGTCATATTACTACTCATAATTTATATTATAAAAATATGACTATATATTACAAGCCTTCAAATTATCCTTATGATACAATGATAATAATAAGTTTTAAAACTTATCCTATTTTTATTTACTGTATAGAAAGGATGATATAACATATGAATGAAAAAAATCAAAAATGTGTTATGGTAATTGATGAAACACTTCCCATAGGTATTATAGCAAATACTGCCGCTATACTAGGGGTGACTTTAGGTACAAAAATTGAAGAAATTGTTGGTGATAATATAATAGATAAAACAGGAAACAGCCATTTAGGTATTATTAAAATACCCATACCTATATTAAAAGCAACTACTGAAACAATAAAAGTTATTCATAAAAAACTTTATGGACACGATTTTTATGATTTAACAACAGTAGATTTTACTGATTTAGCCCAAAGTTGCAAAACATATAATGAGTTTATAGAAAAAATGAAACATACATATGAAAAAGATTTAAAATACATTGGTTTAGCAATATATGGAAATAAAAATAAAATCAATAAATTAACAGGAAATATACCTTTATTACGATAATCTTTTATCAAAATGGTGGTCAAGCATTTTAAATGCTTGACCACCATAAGAAATATTTTTCATATCAGTCTTCTTTTAAATAAAATATTAATTCATTTGTTTCAATATGATATAAATGAAAAAATCGTTTTAAAATATTGATTTTATACTGTGTACTAGTATTTGTAGAAACATAAATACTTTCACCTATCTTACAACAATGCTGTTTTTGAAAGTATTCTTTATTTTTAGCTACATAAACAGAAAGTTCTTCTTTATTATTGTCTTCTATTAATTGATTTAATACTGTTTTATCTATTTCATGAAGTATTGTAAGTACTTTTTGAAAAAAATCTGCCCATGTTTTTACTGTTTGTTCTATCCCTCGAAATTGAAATTTTATTATATTTTTTCCAGTAAAACAATACTCATCTTCTAAAGTATAGTAAGAAAGTATTTTTTTAACAGGTTCATAATTTGATTTTGTAAATGTCCAAAGTTGTAAAGCCGTTTTTTTCAATTCCTTATTTCGTTCTTTCATTTCTTCTAATGTCCATTTTTGTTTTTGTGCAATCATTTGGTTGATACGAAAACCACTTTCCTTTAATCCTATTTTCTCCATATCTCTTTTTTCAGAAAATGTTTTATTGCTATAATAGCCATTATATGCTGTTAATGTTAAATTTGCTAATCTATGTAACCATATATCATGTATTTCCTTCCAATTTTGACCTAAAGCAATTTTCCATGCAGGCGTTAATTGTTGAGGCATAATATGTTCTATAGAGCAAATTCCCTTTTCCAACATATCATATATATTTTTACATTCCATATTATTTTCATTTTCCAGTCTTTCTAATATATATTGTTTTATTTTACTAGACATAGCATATATATTTTTCGTAGTCAAACATTCCAAAAACATAGCATCAGGCGGAAATTGCATTCTTTCTTTTTTATTTTCTAAAATATATTTTAATTTTTGTACATATTGCTTTTTTGTACCATCCAATCTTGTAATCTCTTTATCTAAAGATATAAAAACTTTATTTAAAGCATTCGTTGGCAAATCGCATATCATTCTACGAAATAAATAACTTTCTATGTATTCTAATATTTGTATTACTTCTTTATCTGTTAAAATATTTTGTGTCCAAATATCAAATATTTCCAAAAGAAATGGTATACTCACACTAAAATCTAGTTTTTTCCATCTTATTAAGGCATCATTTATTTTTTTAGAATGTGTTTTTGCAAAAAGTATTTTTTCATACCATTTTGCATATTGCTCCATATCTTTTAATATCATTTCTGTATCTGATTTTAGTTCCGCATATTCTTTAAATGCAGTGTATACCTTTTTAATTGCTGGTATTTTTCTTTGTTTTACACTTAAATAATGACGTAAAAAGTCACTTACTTGATACTTTGTATATTGCTCAATTACACTCCAGTATTTTTTGTAATATAATATTTGTTTTTTGGGGGCAATTCCCATAAAAATATAATTTCGTATTTTATCGCTTTCTTCTAAATCTAGTCCTGTAGAATTTAAGCTCTCAAATATTAATTGCGGATTATCTTCATGATTTAAAGTAATATCAACAATAATAATATGACAAATGCTTTCAAATAAGTCATCAGGAGTCATTTCTCCCCATTGTATTCTTGTTTTAAAATATTCATAGTTTGCTGTAATATCTGAACTTTCAATATGCTCTTTGTTTGTTTCAAATAATGTTTGAAAGGCATGATTATCTTGTCTAATAGGCTTCAATTTAATTTTGGTTTCATCAGACTGATATTTATCAATTAAATATTCTTCATAAATTTTTTGTGCTAATTGATTATTTTTTGGTATTACAATACCTTGTTTTATTGAATGATATAATGCAAGTAAAAGAAGTGATACTGTTGTTAGTCTTTGCTGCCCATCAATAATGAGATATTCTTGTGCATAACTGTCTGGATTATAAACAGAAACAATACTGCCTAAAAAATGATTTTCTCTATTCATTTTAATTACTTTTATTAAATCATCATAAAGTCTTTTACATTGCGGTATTTTCCATGCATAATTTCTTTGATATACAGGAATTATAAAACGTTTATCTGCTCCTCCCAAAAAACGCACCAAATATTTGGCATCTCCATGCACAGCATCATCCCCTTTTAAACATAGATTTACACAGTTTCATTATTATAATTCTTTTTTGTATACCAGTGATTGATTATCTATTGCACGCATAGTTGCTAATATACCATCTAAATGGTCATATTCATGCTGAAGCAACTCTGATAATCCTCCCTCTAACTCCATTTTACGCTCTTTCCATTCTGGCGTCATATAGGTAATCACACATCTTTTATATCTCATTACTTTTACTAATAAATTAGGGAAAGACATACAATCGTCTAATATTTCAATTTTTTCATTATCTGGAAATGTCAAAACAGGATTGATAAATACAATAGCATGGTCTGTATAATAATATATTACTCTTTTTTTCACTCCAATTTGTGGTGCTGCAATTGCTCGTCCTGCATGATGCTTACAACGATAATCCATTAAAGTGTCATGCAAATTTTGTATCAAATCAGTTAAATCTTCTCCCTTTTGTACCATTTGACTTTTTTGATATAATTCTTTGTTTCCTAAAAGTAATATTTCTTTTACCATATATTTCGCCTCCTTTTGTATAGTATAATACTTTTATGATTCTTTTGCCACATTTTTTTACTGATGTTGATTTGTTTGCCAAATTGCTTTATATGCTGCTGGTGGAATACCTATCAATTTCACAAAAAAATGATTAAAATGACTTTGGTCAGAAAATCCTGTTTCCATCGCTGTATTTAAAGGAGAAACACCTTTTTCAAGCATTTCTTTTGCTTTATTAATTCTGACTGCTTCCAAATAACGATATGGTGTAATACCTTTTGTTTTCGTAAATGCCCTTAATAATGTTGATTTACTTAAATGAGCAATACTACAAAGTTTTTCTAATGTAATTGTTTGATTATAATGATTATAAATAAATTGACAAACTTCTTCTATTTCTTTATTATATTCTGATATGTTTTTTAAATTAGTATTACTATATCGTTCTAATAGCATTGAAAAAAAAATAAAAAATAATTCTTCCTTTTGAAAAGCAATTTGTTCTACTAATAATTGCTTATGCAGTTTTTGAAAACAGATTTGTAACTCCTTATCATAGCAAATTGTTTTTTGAAAATAAAACAATTGTTGTTTTGCTGTTATTTCTTTAATATGTTTTTTCATGCTTTCTTTTTTTATATTCAATCCTATATAGTAAAATGGACTATTATCACTAGAAACACAACTATGATTTTCATTAGGATTTAAAAGAAAAAAAGCCCCTTTTTCCATACTATATATATTATTTTTACAGTGCAGCATTCTTTTTCCTTGTTCCAAAAGTCCGATAACGTAATGTTCATGAAAATGATTTGGGAAAGATTGTGAAATACCTTGAAAAGAATATACTTCTATATCTAATGTTTCATCATAATAAAATACTCTTTGATTCATAAATAGTCTCCTTTCCCCAAATATTATAGCATATAAATAACACATTCTATTGTATAATAGTTTCATCTTTTATTTTTTGCTTTGTGTTTTTTAATTATAGTTCTATTTAAAAAAATTGTTTAAAAAGCCCTATCAATAAATGACAGGGCATATGTTCATATTGCTTTAAATAAATGTGATTTTAATAAATTTGTAAATCTAACAGCACCATAATAATTTAAGTGAGAAGTGTCTTGAAAACATAATTTATCTCTTGAAACTTCACAATCTTTTAAATCTAAAATTTGAAAAGGATACTTTTTATTTGCATCATTTATAACAGAATAAAAAAATGCTTTCCATGGTTCATACAAAGTTTTTGTACTTTGTTGTGCTCCATGATAGCGAGGTATCAAAAGCAATGTCAATTTCATATTAGGATTGATACGATAGATAAGTTCTAAAAGCTGATAAAAATACATAATATTTTGTTTAATAGTTTCATCAAACATTTTATTTAATGTACGAGTATTTTTGGTTGCATCTGGTTCATCACCTTTTAATGTATTCACTCTCTTTTCTATGCCTATCAAATCATAATATGCACTATATTCATTATGCTTATGCAAATCTCCAAATAAATCATTTAATATTTTTATTTTTTCTTCACTCAATTTATTATAACGATTTGTTAATATATGATTGATATATTGGTTAAATGAAATAGAATATTTATTTTTATTTCTTGCGAAATTGTGAGGGTCAAAAATTACCCCCCCCCCCACGTGTAATATGCGTGTGCATTACGTGACATTGATGTATCAAAATTAAAATAGTGGTAATCGAACATATCAAAAATCATATATTCTAAATCTTCTATTTTACTTCTATATTTTTGATAACAATATTCTAACGCTTTTAAATTATAATAAATATCCTGAGAGGAAACAGCAATGTTACAAAATGGTTGTTCAAACATTCTTGCAATAATTCCTGTTTCTGCATGAGAAATACCTAATATCATTCCTTTATATTTATCAATCAAAGGATATTCCATTCTTCTTTCAGCAACCATTAAAGGAACAGAACTTATATAATATCCATAAAAATCTAATATTTTCTTTTGTTTTATATCATATCCATATATCAGTAAAGAATATATTTGATTTTTTATTTGTTGATTTTTTACTGCAAGTATTATGTAATCATATTCAGACTGCTTTAAATTGATTAATTCCTCTGGACCACTGTAATCTGTCCATACAATAGTTTTTTTAATCATATTACTGTCTTTTATTGTCTTTTGCACAAAAGGAATATCTTCCTCATAACCTAATAATGCTATTGTCATATGCGTCCTCCTTCTATTTCATTCATTTTTATTAAAATCAAATTTATTTTAAAACAAAGGGAACTTTCTTTACTTACAGAAAGTTCCCTTTACTTCAGTAATATAATATATTATACTATATTTTGACAATTATGCAATTATTTCTTACTGTCCATAATATGCATTTGGACCATGCTTTCTCATATAATGTTTTTGCTGTAGATAGTGTGGTGCTGATTTTACTTTTTTGTTTATCCATTCACATTGTGCTGCCATTTTTGCCACTTCTTCTAACACAACAGCATTATGTACTGCATCTCCTGCATTTTTTCCCCAAGCAAAAGGACCATGATTTTTACAAAGCACACAAGGTACTGCTTTGGTATCAAGCTGCCTTTTGTCAAATAAATCTGCTATCAATACACCTGTATTATATTCGTAATCTTCTTCAATCTCTCTAGTCGTTAAATTTCTGGCACAAGGAATTTCTCCATAAATATAGTCTGCGTGTGTTGTGCCATAACAAGGAATGGATTTACCAGACTGTGCCCATGATGTTGCCCATGCACTATGTGTATGCACAATACCACCAATATTAGGAAATCTATTATATAATACTAAATGTGTTTTAGTATCAGAAGAAGGATTCAATTTTCCTTCTATTTGATTTCCCTTTAAATCCATAACAACCATATCATCTGCTGTCATTTTATCATAATCTACACCAGAAGGTTTTATCACAAACAATCCTTTTTCCCTGTCAATACCAGAAACATTTCCCCATGTAAATGTTACAAGTCCATATTTTGGTAAAAGCATATTCGCCTCATAAACTTCTTGTTTTAACTGCTCTAACATAATATTCCCCCAATTAAATGCGTTATAATACAGTAGTAACCCCTCGCCTATGTTTGGCAAAGGGTACTTACTTTTACTGAACAATATTGATTAACAAACAAAATAGAAAATACTATCAAAAACTATTTCATTGTTTCTATTGCTGCCTTTTCTATTGGTAAGCATTTTTGATATAACTCTATAAATTTGTCAAAGCCTTCACTATCTTTTTGAGAAGGTGCTATTGTTACAGCCTCACTATTAGCAAATACTTTATTATTTAAGTATTGTTCCAATGTTTCGTCATTTTGTTTTTGTTTCATGTAATCCGCCAATACAGCAATACCCCATGCACCGCCTTCTCCAGCTGTTTCCATAACAGAAACTGGTACTGACGCCGCTGCTGCCATTATTTTTTGTCCAACACCCTTTGTTTTAAACAATCCGCCGTGTCCCATGAGATTATCAAGCGTTACACCTTCTTGTTTAAATAATATATCCAATCCTATTTTTAATGTAGCAAGTGAGCTATATAAATGTGTTCTCATAAAGTTTGACAAATTGAATTTACTGTCTGCCATTCTTGCAAAAAGTGGTCTGCCTTGTTCAAAATTTGTAATTGGTTCTCCTGATAAATAACAGTAAGAAAGCAATCCTCCACAATCTGCATCTCCTTCTAATGCCTTATGATACAATGTGGCAAATATATCATTTTTATCTGCTTTTAATCCCATTGCTTCACCATATTCTTGGAACAAATTTACCCAAGCATTCAAATCAGATGTACAGTTGTTACAATGCACCATACCCACTAAATTGCCTGTTGGTGTGGTTACTAAGTCAATTTCTGGATATACCTTTGATAATTCTTTTTCCAAAACAACCATAGCAAATACAGATGTACCAGCGGAAACATTACCTGTTCTGACTGCAACACTATTTGTAGCTGTCATACCTGTTCCAGCATCTCCTTCTGGAGGACAAAGCGGAATACCAAACTCTAAATTTCCAGAAGGGTCGAGCAATTTTGCACCCTGTTCTGTCAATGTTCCTGCGTTTTCTCCAGCGGATAATACTTTTGGCAATATATCATTTAATTTCCATTTAAAATGCTTTTCTGCTATCAAATCATTAAATTGATTTATCATACTTTCATAGTAAGTACCTGTTGTACAATCTATAGGGAACATACCAGATGCATCGCCTACACCTAATACTTTTTCGCCCGTTAATTTAAAATGTATAAAACCAGCTAATGTTGTTAAAAAGTTAATTTGGGGTAGATGTTCTTCTTCATTCAATATTGCTTGATACAAATGTGCAATGCTCCATCTTTGAGGAATATTATATTGAAATAATTCTGTTAATTTTTCTGCTGACTGTTGTGTCATAGTATTTCGCCATGTTCTAAAAGGCACTAATAACTCGCCTTTTTCATCAAAAGCCATATATCCATGCATCATAGCACTAATACCTATACTACCTACTTTTTTTAGTACTACATCATATTTTTGTTTTACATCTTTTGCCAAATCACTATAACATTCTTTTAAACCTGTCATAATATCTTCCATGCTATATGTCCAGATATTATTTTCGAGACGGTTTTCCCATTCATAGCTGCCTTGTGCAATAGGTACTTTGGTTTCATCTATCAATACTGCTTTTATTCTTGTTGAACCAAATTCAATGCCTAATGCGGTATTTCCTTGCAATATATTTTCTTTTTTCATATCATTTCCCCCTCATCAGCGGAATTTATAATACATATCGTTCCATTTTAATTCATTTCTAAATTGACGGATGTTGGTATCTTTATCAATATAAACAGCTTCAATACCCATACAAGCTGCCCAATCTCCCATTTGTTCCGCTGTTAAGTCATAAGAAAATGCTGTATGATGCGCTCCACCTGCATAAATCCATGCCGCTGCACCAATTTCAAGATTTGGTTCTGGTGTCCAGAATGCTGTTGCAACTGGTAATTTTGGCATATGTTTTTCTGCCTTTTTTACATTTACATCATTAATAATTAAACGGAATCTGTCACCTAAATCAATCAATGATGTTGCAATGCCATGTCCTTCTTTTGCTGTAAATACTAGTCTTGCAGGGTCTTCTCTATTTCCCATACTAAGAGGACATTCTTTTATAGCAATTTTGCCATCTGCAATAGAAGGGCAAATCTCCAACATATGTGCTTGTAATATACCTTCTTTTCCTTTTACCAAATTATATGTATAATCTTCAAAGAATGTTGTACCTTTTGCATCTTTTGTACCTTCTGTCATAATTTTCATAAGACGTACCATTGCTGCTGTTTTCCAGTCACCTTCTGCACCAAAGCCATAGCCTTTTTCCATCAGTCTTTGTATTGCTAAACCTGGAAGTTGTTTTAAACCACCTAAATCACCAAAATGTGTAACAATAGCATGATAATCTTTTTCTTTCAAAAATCTTTCAAAACCAATTTCAATCTGCGCCTGTACTGCTGCGTGTTCTCTAAATTCTTTTTCATCTCTGCCTTCTAAAAGAATATCATATTTATCATAATATTCTTCTACCAATGCATCTGTATCCCCTTTTGATACAGCATTTACCGCTTCTACAATTTCATTTACAGGATAAGCGTCTACTTCCCAGCCAAATTTAATTTGTGCTTCTACTTTGTCACCTTCTGTAACAGCAACATTTCTCATATTGTCTGCTACTCTCATTACTCTAATATGTGATGATTCCATAACACCTATTGCAGTTCTCATCCAGCTTGCAATTTGTTTTTGTACTTGTTCATCATCCCAATGTCCAACAACTACTTTTCTTTCAATACCCATGCGGCTTACAATATGTCCATATTCTCTACCACCATGTGCAGACTGATTTTCATTCATAAAATCCATGTCAATATCATCATAAGGAATTTCTTTATTAAATTGTGTATGTAAATGACAAAGAGGTTTTCTGTATTCCTGTAAACCTAATATCCAGCTTTTTGCAGGTGAAAATGTATGCATCCATGTAATCACACCTGCACAGTTTGCATCCGCATTTGCTTCATTAAATGTTTTTCTAATTACCTCATTTGTAATTAAAGTAGGTTTCCAAATTACTTCAAAAGGTAAATTTCCACTTTTATTCAGTTCTTCTACAATAATTTTAGAATGTTGTGCTACATGTTCTAAACATTCATCACCATATAAATCTTGTGAACCAGTACAAAACCAAAATTGATATTTTTTCATATATCATACCTCCTATTAAGAAATTATTATTTTATTGTTTTTTTGTTTTCATCATGGAAAGTACAGACTGCAATACAATAAAGAAACAAAGTAATGCTGCAATGGTAATACGTGTCCACCATGAAGACAATGTTCCTTGGAATGTAATAAATGCCTCAATAGTTGCCTTAATCAATACACCAAATAATGTACCAATTACATTACCAACGCCTCCTGTCAACAATGTACCCCCTATAACAGATGATGCAATAGCATCCATTTCAAAACCTTTCGCTTGCTCTACAAAACCACCTAATGTATTTAAACAGAATAATATACTTCCTACTCCGCACAAAAATCCATCTAATACATATGCTTTTAATTTTACTCTTCTAACATTTAAACCTAACATCAATGCAGACTGTTCATTTCCACCTACTGCATAGATACTTCTTCCAAATTTTGTATATTTTAACATAATAAATGCTGCTATTAAAAGTACTATAGCAATCACTACAGTTGGATAAATATATGGTTGTATCAATACACCCTTTTTATTGTAATAGCCACCAAACGGTAAATAAATTCTTAATTTTGCCCATGCCATAAATGTTTCATTTGTAATACTAATCATATCTTTTGATATAATTGCTGTCATACCTCTTGCAAAGAACATGCCCGCAAGTGTTACAATAAATGGCTGTATATCCATATAAGCAACCAAAAATCCTTGCACCAATCCAAATATAATACCTGTTATCAATACAATCAATACTGCTGGAATTGCGCCAACATTGCCCTTTTCCATCATCCATGCAAGCATCATACAGCCCATGGCAACAAAAGAACCAACACTAATATCAATACCACCTGTAATCATAACTACTGTCATACCAATACCTATCACTATCAAACCCGCATTTGATATAAACAGATTTAAAAAGTTTTGTGTTTTTGAAAAACCTTGTGCATTAAATAATATACATCCAATACCATACATTACAAAAAATAATATTATCGTAATCATTAAAAGGAAGGTCGTTTGATTTAATTGTTTTTTATTCTTCATATTAAGCCGCCTCCTTTTGTGTAATACTCATACTTTTCTTTTTTGCTAAATTTTTTCTCCATCTTGCAAAACCAGGTGACTGCAACGCTACAATAATTACAACAACAATTGCTTTATATACAGGTACTTGGTCAGATGAAACATGCATAGCATAAAGTGTTGTTGTTAATGCCTGTATGGTATAAGCACCTATTACAGAACCTGCTATAGAAAATTTACCACCTGCTAATGAATTCCCACCTATTGCTACTGCTAATATAGCATCTAATTCCATATTTAATCCAATATTGTTGGCGTCTGCGGAATAAATACGGCTGGAAGCAATCAAGCCAGAAAGTCCAGAACAAAAACCACAATATGCATAAGTTAAAAATATAATAAATATAGATTTAATACCAATAAAGCTAGATGCTTTTTTATTAATACCAACTGATTGTATATACATACCCAATGCAGTTTTACTTAATAGCAATGCTGTAAATGCTACCATAATCACAGCAACTATAAACGGTGTTGGTATTGGTATTCCTTTAAAAGATGCACCTAATAATCTATAACTATCTACACGAACATATGTAATTTGTCCATCTGTAATCAACTGCGCAATACCACGTCCAGCTGTAAACATTATCAATGTTGCTACCATAGGTTGTATATTTAATTTAGCAACTAAAAAACCATTAAAACAACCAATTAAAACACCCACAATAATTGCAGCTAAAAATCCTAATATCAACGGACTTGCATATTCTGTTACTGCTCTTTCTCCACCACTCAATATATTACAACAAACAGCAGCACTTACTGCCATAATTGCACCTACTGAAATATCTGTTCCAGCAGAAGCAGATACAACAAGCGTCATACCAATTGCTAATATTACCAGTTCTGATGCTCTGTTTATAATATCTATAATATAGCCATAAAGTACGCCATCTCGAATGGATATTGAAAAAAAGTTCGGTGTTGTAATGACATTGACTAAAAGTACCAATATCAAACAGAATATAGGTAAAAATAATCTTTGTGATGTTATTTTTTTAATCATTTCATTATTCATAATTAATGCCCCCCTGCTATAGTAGACATAATTGTGGATTGATTCATGTCCTCACCACTTAACTCGCCGACTTTTGCACCATCTCTCATAACAACCATGCGGTCGCAAGTTCTAAGCATTTCCTCTATTTCAGAGGATATAAATACCACTGCCATACCTTCTTCTGCTAATTGTAATACTAATTTTTGTATTTCTGTTTTTGTGCCAATATCAATACCTCTTGTTGGTTCATCTAATATTAAAAAGTCTGGATTTGTTAAAAGCCATCTTCCTATAATTACCTTTTGTTGATTACCACCAGAAAGGGATTTTATCGTTGTTTCTCTGCTTGCTGTTTTTACTTGAAGCATTTGTATATATTTATCTGTATATTCTTCTTGTTGTTTTTTGCTGAGCAAATGGAATATACCTCTTTTTGCCTGTAATGCTAATATCAAATTTTCTCTTACAGAAAGGTCTGCAATGATACCTTCGTTTTTACGGTCTTCAGGTAAATAAGCCATACCTGCATTCATAGATGTCAATGGATGTTTTGCTATTACTTTTTGTCCTTTTACTAAAAGTTCTCCTGTGTCTGCTTTTTCTGCACCATATAAAAGACGAACGGTTTCAGAACGTCCAGAACCCAAAAGCCCTGTAAATCCTACTACTTCTCCTTTATGTATTACTAAATCAAATGGCTTAATATAGCCGTTCTTTCCAAGTCCTACCGCTTTGATAGTAATATCTTCTGGATTTTCGCTGAACTCTTTTGCAGTATCTCCTTTTATAGATGCTAAATCATCAAAATCCTTTCCCATCATTTTTGCTACTAATTGCACACGTGGCAATTCTGCTGTTGTAAATTCTCCTACAAGTTGTCCGTTTCTCAGCACTGTAATTTTATCACAAACTGCATATACTTGTTCCAAAAAGTGTGTAACAAATATAATGCCTACACCCTCATTTTTAAGTTTCGTCATAAGTTGGAACAATTTTTCTACTTCGCTGTCATCTAATGATGATGTTGGTTCATCTAATATCAATACTTTTGCAGACATATCTACAGCCCTTGCTATAGCAATCATTTGTTGTATAGCAATAGAATAATTATCTATTGTTTTTGTAACATCTGCATGTATATCCAAACTACTCAACAAGTCACCCGCTCTTTGATTCATTGTTTTCCAATCAATCAAACCACCTTTTTTAGGTTCTCTACCTATAAAAAGATTTTCTGCAACAGAAAGATTAGGACAAAGATTAACTTCTTGATAAACCGTACTAATGCCATTATTTTGTGCTTCTTGAGGGCTATGATTAATAATTGTACCTTCACGTCCATCAATATTAATTTGACCTGTTTCAAATTCCTCTACACCTGTTAAAACTTTAATTAATGTAGATTTTCCTGCACCATTTTCTCCCATTAACGCATGTATTTCTCCTTTTTTCAGAGTAAAATCTACATTTTGTAATGCTTTTACACCAGGAAATGTTTTATAAATGCCTCTCATTTCTAAAACTGAATTTTGTTCCATAAAGTGTCCCCCCTTTTTCTTACTTTTTTTACATTTTTTTACTGATTTTTTGGTAAACAAAAAGAAAGTGTAGAGATGGAGTCAAACTCCGACCCCACACTTTCTGATTTTCTAAATCAACACTGGGTTGCTACTATAAATTAGTATGCTCTTTCTGGTAAAATTGTTTCTAAATCCATGCTTGTATCAAAATAGGATTCATCTACATATTGTATTTTATCAACAGATTCTCCAGCTTCCAATTTCTGAATGATTTCTGCTACACGAGGACCATGAAGTGGATTACATTCAAATGTTGCATTTAAGTCACCTGCTATCATAGATTCAAAAGCTGCTTTTACAGAGTCAAATCCAATTACAATAATATCTCCATCAGGACCACAAGTTTTACCTGCTGCTTTAATAGCATCAATTGCGCCAAATGCTTCGTTATCGTTTTCACATATAACTACATCAATATCATCATAGCTCTTTAAGAAAGATTCCATAACTTCTTGTCCTTTTGCTTGTGTAAATTCACCAGACTGCATATCAAGCATATTCCAATTATCATGTTGTGTTAAAATATTATTAAATCCTTCTGTACGTCCAACCTGAGCAGAAGCACCAATAGTACCTTGTATTGTTACCATGTTGATTTCTTCACTGCCACGACCTTTTTCTTCTAAATATTTTGCTAACCATTCGCCACAAGTTTCACCTTCTTTTACGAAGTTACCACCAACCCATGCAACATACAATTCATCATCAGATACTTGCATCATACGGTCAGAAAGTATTACAGGAATGCCTGCTTCTTTTGCTTCTTCCAAAACAGTTTCCCAACCTGTTTCAACAACAGGTGCAACAACTATGTAGTCAACATCTTGCTGTATAAAAGAACGAATTGCTTTAATTTGATTTTCTTGTTTTTGCTGTGCATCATCAAAAATCAATTTGTAGCCATTTTCTTCTGTAAATGTAGATTTGAAAGATTCTGTATTTGCAGTTCTCCAGTCAGATTCTGCACCAACCTGTGCATAACCAACTGTAATCAAATCTCCCGCTTCACTAGAAACATTTGCGTCGCCGCCTTCTTCTCCTTCTGGAGCTGGTGCTGGGTCACCTGAAGAACCACAAGCAGCCATAGAAACTGTCATAGCAAGCATAGCAATAATAGATAACACTCTTTTTTTCATGTTTTTTCCCCCTTAAAAAATTTAATATTCATATTTATTTATATACTTATTATAATATACGAAAAGCAATTTTGAAACAGACCATCTTTTAAAAAAAGTTCATTTTTTTTATATGTTTTTATAAAAAAACAATGTAATATTTTATTATCTTTTTAAAAAAGTTTGTTTTTTTTCAAAAAAGGTTAAATTTTTTTAGATTTTTCTTTATAACTCACTTTTATGCTTTATTAATATCATTACAAAAATAAAAAAATATTACATATTCATTTGTTGTAAATATATCACTTTATTTTATAACAATTATTTTTTATCATTATATTTTACTAAAACAATGCATTATTTTTTATTTTCTAATATAATTTTTACACAAGTTCCTTTATTTTTTTCAGATATAATACTAATATCAGACTCTACACCATAATACATATATATTCTCTTTGCTACATTATTCATACCAAAACCGCCTCTTTGTTTAATTTCCATTACACTTTCCCCTTTTAACTTTTTGCGCAGTTTTTCAAGTGTCTGTTCATCCATACCAATACCATCATCTTTTACCTCAAATACAATATTATTTTTCTCCATATATCCCTTTACAACAATCGTTCCACCGCCTCTTTTATTTTTAATACCATGATATAAAGCATTTTCTACAATAGGCTGTAATATCATTTTTAATACAATTTTTTCTTTTATTTCAGGCGATATAGATATTTCATAATCTAGTATATCCTCATATCTTATTTTTTGTATTTTTAAATAACTTCTAATATGACTTTCTTCTTCTTCAATGGTAATAAAATCATTTCCATTAGAAAGTATTGTTCTAAAAAAATCACTTAAATCTGTTGTCATCTCTACAACTTGCCTATTTTTTCCTCCTTCTGCCATCCATACAATCGAATCTAATGTATTATATAAAAAATGAGGGTTAATTTGCTCTTGATGTAACTTTAGCTCTGCAATGCGTAGATTCTTTTGTTCTTGTTTTGTCTTTTCCATAAGAGCTGAAATTTCATCACTCATTTTATTAAATGTTCTTGACAATATATTAATTTCTTCTAAACTACCTAATGCTGCTCTTGCTTCTAACTCTCCTCGTCCCAATTTTTCTGCTGTTTTTTTCATGTCGTCAATTGGTTTTGTAACAGATTTTGTAATCATAATAGATATAATAATACCCGTTATTACAATACCGCTTAATAATGTCATAAATATTTTTACAATCTTTTTCATATAAACTTCTAATTCATTTTGCAATTCTTCCATATTCAATATTTCATAATGTATATATTGATTAATATAGTCTTGTATCATAGAACAAAGCCCTTGTATGTCATTTTCCCATATTGCATTATTTTCATCATACTTTCCTGGCTGTTTTGAATTGTCAATCATTTTATTAACAGCCGTCTCCAAAGAATCTAAACAAGACAATATTCCATTTATTTTAATGTCACTATAACTATCTGTTTCTCTTTTAATGACATAACGAAAATCTATTCTTGCCTTTTCAATTAAATCTAAAGGATTTCTTAGAACAGTAGCATATTCTGTTTGTCCCTCTTTTATATCACCCGACTGAAATTTATCAGCATCAATTAAACCTATCATTACTCTATACATAGAATATTCCATCTGTTCCTTAAATATAGTATTATAATCATTTGCTACTTTTAAATTTGCCATAATTTTATTGTAAGAATCAGAATAATTATTAATCATACCTAATATACTTAATACAATAGATGTCAAAGGTAACGCTGTAACTAAAAGCATTATGATTAATCTCATTTTTAATGTTAATTTATTTTTTATCATGTTTTTATTTCACCTGCTGATTTCCAGTATCATTTTTAAAATCTTTAGGGGATTGTCCTATTACTCTTTTAAATGTTGCGCTAAAATAATGAGGGTCATGATAACCTACCTGTTCTCCTATTTCTGCTGTTCTTAGTGTGGTACACTTCAATAATTCGCATGCTTTTTCCATACGTGTTTTAGTTAAATATTCTACAAAAGATTGTCCTGTTTTTTGTTTAAATATAGAACTAAAATAACTTGCACTAATACCTATATGAATAGCAATTTTATTTAATGAAAAATCACTTTCCTGAAAATGTTGTAATATATATTCTTTTGCTTTTTCTATTAAATCACTATATCTATCACTTGAAATATTATCTCTCATTGTTAAGGCAAATACAAAAAGTTCTTTTAAATATTCTTTTGTAGTTTCTATACTATTAATGCTTTTAGGTATCAATTTAATATCTTTTCTTTCTTTTGGAATATCTTCTGATTTTATTTTTAACCCTTTTAAAAATTCCTGCACACAATAAAATATATCCATTGTCATATACTGTCTAAGTAAAAGAGATTTATAATTATTTTCACCCATTGCAGAAAAATATTCTTCTATAAATGTATTACATTCTTCCACAGAGCCTAATTTTAAAAAGTCCTCTATCAATTTCCTATTTACACCACTATAATCTGTTTTATCTAAAAATTCCGTATACTTTTCATAACTTACAAAATATCTTTCCAACAATTTGCTTTTTTCTCTTTCTTCTTTTATAATATCTGCTACTTTTTTTAATGCTTCAATCAAATGTTCAGAAGTAATAGGCTTTAACAAATAATCACTGATACCAATTTTAATTGCCTCTTTTGCATAATCAAATTCATTATATCCACTTAATATTACAATTTTTGTTTCAGGTAATGCCTTTTTTACAATACGACTTAATTCCAGTCCATCCATAAATGGCATTTTAACATCTGTAATTAATATATCTGGTTCTGTTTTTAATATCATAGGATAGGCATATTCTCCGTCACCTGCTTCTCCTACAAACAAAAAACCATTTTCTTCCCAGTTTATATTATCCCTAATGCCATGCCGAATAATGACCTCATCCTCTACTAAAAATATTTTTATCATTATTTTTTCCTTCTTCCCTTTTTTCAAACAGTAACAGTAATCTTTTTTAATCATATCATATATTATTGTTGAATACTATACAAAAATAAGACTTTAAAATTTATCATTTTAAAGTCTTATGGATTACAAAAATTTTATTTAATTTTCATAGTCATAATTGAATTGACCTGTTTCTTGTGTATGTTTATAGTTTTCTTCTGCCTTTTTAATAAATTCTCTGTCATTTGCTTTTTCTGGTGGAATATAAGCTTTACCAGGCTGACGCTGTCTCAAATTGAATTTTTCCATTTCTGCTTTCAAACTGTCAGCATTTTTTTGCATTTCTTTACTAGAGTTTGCAGAATTTTTGCTAATATCTACATTATTTGATGTTTCTCTCATAATTCCAGAAATATTTGCTCGAATACCTTCTATACAATCTAATTGTGTAGCAGAAGAAGTAGATTCTTCTTGTATAATAGAGGTAATATTATTAATTTCTTCTACTATTGTTTTAAACATGTCTAATGCTTCAACAGAAACTTCACTACCTACTACTGCCTTATTTATAGTATTTTCAATTAATGTTTTACTTTCATCTGCTGCTGCAGTACTTTTTAAAGCAAGTTCTCTTACTTCATTTGCAACAACAGCAAAACCTTTTCCTGCTTCTCCTGCTCTTGCCGCTTCGACAGAAGCATTCAATGCAAGTATACCTGTTTGAAAGGCAATATCATCAATTGTTTTAATAACCTGTGAAACTTTTTGTGATGCAATTTTCATTTCTTCTACAGATTCTGCAAGTACATTCATTTTTTCATTACTTTTTTGCGCATTTGTTTTAATAATATTTGATATAGAAGACGCTTCTGCCATATGTTTTGAACTTTTGCTTATCAAATCTGCTGCATCATTTATTGAAGAAGATAGTTCATTTACTGTTTGTGCTTGCACATTGGCACTATCAGCAAGTTCGTGGCTTACATTTGCAATATATGTAGAACCTTCTGCTACTTTATGTGCTACTTTTAATATTTCTGAAAAAAGAGCATCATTACTTTGTACCATTCTATATAAATTTTTTCCTAATGTATCTTTACTGGAACGAATATCAACAAAAACTGTCATATCTCCATCTGCAACACGTTTTACTACTCTTACATTTTCTTGTATACTATTTGCCAACTGTTTAAAAGAATCAATCATAATTGCGATTTCGCTATTTTGGTCAATATTCCCATAATCAAAATTAAAATCTAATGTATCTGCACCTTCTGATAATTCTTTTGACCATGCTGCTATAGATGTCATAGGAGCGGATATTTTGGTAGAAGTTTTATTTGCAAGATATGCACTTACTATAATCGCTATAATCGTCAATATAATAATACATATAATAGAAATTATAAGTAATGTACTCAAATCATCTGCTGCTTCTTGTGCAATTACAGTATATCTATTAGCAATTCCTGACAAGTTTGCAATTAAAGTATTTACTTTTGGTTCATATTTCATTATAAATTCATCATATTTTACTGCTCTTTGTGCTTCATCTAATTGATTTACATCACTAGCAAAAGCATGAATTTCGGAATGTATATTTTTAATTTGCTTAATTCTATCAGAAATTTCATTATCTATAATACTTGTTTCATTTTCTGAAAGCCATGTACCAAATGAGCAAGTATTAGGGTCAAGATTACCTCCAAAGTGCTCTCCTGTATGCAAACTATTTGTCAGTTTCAATATCCAATCATAGTGTGCAGAAACCATATCTTTTGATATATTCTCTGCTGTATAGCTTCCAGAAACAATTTTATATTTACCATATATTAAAGCCTGAAACGCAAATAACACTACAACAACAAGTATCGTTATAGATGTTATCACCAAATATCCCCTTAATATTTGATATTTTGTTGTTCCCTTTTTAGTACCTTTTTTAGTTTCTAGTTCTGCATTTTCTACATTTTCCATGTTTTCGTCTTTCGACTTGTTAAACAATTTTATCTCCCCCATCACAATATATTTTAATACTATATTATATTTAGTTATATTATATATGATACATTAATATAATATTGAATAAAAAAAATAAAAATATATTATATTTTTTTGACAAATTTGCCAAAATACTATTCAATATAGAAAATATAAACATCTTTATCTTCATTTCTATATACTTAATATATTAAAAAATTATAAAATTTGTGCATTTTATATTAAGTATAATACTAATCATATATCATTATTTGCTATAAATTTATAAAATTTAATCCATTTGTAAATATTTCTAATTGCTAAATATAGCATTTTATTATTATAATATTGGGTCTTTATTGATTCTATTTTCTACTATAACAAATAATATAAATAATTACAAGTCCTTTATATATATATCTTGTTAAAAATAATATCTACTTTTATATTACTTCTATATTTTTACGAATAAGTATCATTCAATTATTAATCAATTTATTTCGTAAAAAGTACACTTTTTCCGTAATTCGTTATTTTTACTTTATTTAAAAATTTTTATAGTAAAATAATACCTATCAATATATGCTTTATCAGTAATCAATAGGGTAAATATACTTCATTATTATCTTTTCCATATTATTATATATAATCATTTTTCAGACAATATATAAGTTTATATAGCATAATATTTATATAATACAATTGTCGCTACTTCATAATATGAAAATACACATTTTTTGTATGATAGTGTTATCTTTTTGAAATTGGTAGTTTAGGAAAAAGTGTAATCTATACGAAGCTAATTGTAGTATTTTTATATTTTCTATTTTACACATATTGAATGGTATTATTTGTAATATATTATATCATTTTAAAAAATAAAGTCAATCTATTCTATTTAATCGCATTTACAGTTAATTGAATAATATTTCAATCATATTTTACAATATATTGAAAAATGTTGTAAAAATTTGCTTTCTAAAAATATTGTTACATTTTTTATACTTCTTTAAAATAAATATGAGGTGGTTTTATGAGATTATTTCGTATTGGTATTGTAGTTGCAATGATATTAATGTGTATTCCAAGAAAAGTACAAGCTTTTGAAAATACAATCTATTCAATTTGTCATTTTCATTGTATAATAAATGATGTAAAAAATGTATGGAATGCAGAGGAGAAGGAATATGGAACAGATAATATTTGCAACCAAAAATAAAGGAAAAATAAAAGAAGTAAAATCTATATTACATGAATTTGAAATTATTTCTATGGAAGAAGCTGATATTACAGCGAAAATAATAGAAGACGGCAAAACATTTACAGAAAATGCAGTGAAAAAAGCAACAGAAATTTCAAAAATAACAGGTAAAATAACAATGGCTGACGATTCGGGTTTAGAAATCGATTTTTTAGATAAAAAACCTGGTGTTTATTCTGCAAGATATTTAGGAGAAAATACCCCTTATATTGAAAAAAATAATCATATATTACATTTAATGGAAAATGTACCTGAGCAAAAAAGAAGTGCAAGATTTGTGTGTGCTATTGCAACTGTTTTTCCCAACGGTAAAATATTAACAACACAATCTACAATAGAAGGTCTAATAGCACATGAAATAAGAGGGGAAAACGGCTTTGGATATGACCCTATATTCTTTGTTCCTGAGAAAGGAAAAACAACAGCAGAATTATCTTCCGAAGAAAAAAATTCTATTAGTCATAGAGGAAAAGCACTTCAAAAAATGAAAGAATTATTAGCAAAAGAGGGGGAAACATCACATTGAAGATTTTAGTTCTCAGTGACACACATGGCTATTTATCAAACGCAAGAGATGTATTAAATCGTATAGGCAAATACATGAATTCTGTAATACATTTAGGAGACCATGCCTATGATGCAGAAGATTTGCAAACAGAATATCCCAACTTACCCTTTTATATTGTAAGAGGAAATAATGACTTTGGAAACCAAAGTCCTAATAAATTGATGCTTACAATGCATGGTAAAAAATTGCTTTTAACACATGGACATACTCATCAAGTTTATTGGAATTATGACACTATTTCTTATTGGGCAGAACAAGAGGGTGCAGATATTGTGCTTTTTGGACATACACACAGCCCTGTAAATGATAATACTGGACGAGTTATGTTATTCAATCCTGGTAGTATTTCATTGCCAAGAGGCGTACCTCAGCCTACATTTGGTATATTGGAAATTACAGAAAAAGGAGTACAAGGCTCTATTATGGAATATATTAACTCTCAAACATTTTTAAGAAAATTTTGATTTACATCTATTATTTAGAAAAGATATATTACAAAAGCATCAGTGAAATAAAAATTATATAAAAGTTCGTTTACTACTAGGGAAACAAAATTTTCTCTATAACTAAATAGGATTTTTATATAATTTTTTTATTTAGTCATTACTTAGTAGAAGTATGCTCCTATAAACAATGGTATTATTTTTCCAAATGTATAAAAACCTTTTTGGCATACCATGCAATAATGCAAACAACCAAACCTGTACCAATCAATACAACAAAAATAGTATTATAAAACATATCAAATAAAAATCCATAAAATATTTGTCCTATAGGCTGCATGCACAATGTAATCATAGAAGTATAAGCCATTATTTTACCTATCATATTATTTGGCGTTTTTTGTTGTATAAAAGAAACTGCAAATATAGAAAATATACTGATAGCAATTTGTATACCACAAAAACATATTACATTAATTATGTATATCATAATTGTATGACTAGATATTATAAATGCTATACCAGCATTAATCATAAATAAACCCATCATAATAATAATAGATGATAATTTTTTCATTTTAAATTTTTCTGCTATTACTCCAGCTATAATACTTCCAATAATAGTGGCAATCGCTAATACACTTTCTGCTACACCATAATATTTCGCATTTAGCGAAAGTACAGTACGCACAATATAAGGTAATCCAACTACCACAACCCCCATAACAAAAACTCTACAAAAAGCAGTGATAAGTAATATATTAAATATATCTTTTTGTTTCTGAAATATAAAACTCATGCTTTGGCAAAAATCATTTTTTACAACATCAAAAATTGTTTCATTTATTTGAAATCGTTTATATGGGATAGCAATAAAACATTCTAATAAAGCTGTAGCAAAAAAACAAAATATACTTGCATACATTACTACTTTCATTCCAAATACACTATATACTATCGCTCCTATCATTGGTGCAATTAAATAAGATATAGAAGCAATTTGATTTACAACAGCATTTCCTTTTGTAATGTTGTCATCTGTTAGCATAGAAGGAATACACGCTTGTACAGTAGGTGTCTCAAAAGCACCTAATATAGAAAGCAATACAAGCAATATATTAATGATAACAATATCATTTCCCTTGTATAAAAAAAATGATGCACATAAAACAAATATACCTGCCAAGCTATCTAATATTACCATAACATTTCTTTTATTTGCTCTATCTGCAATTATTCCTCCCAATGGTGACAATAATATAGTAGGAATTGTTGAAATAGATAATATGGCTGCAAATATACTTGCAGAACCGCTTAACTCTAAAATATACATAGATAAAGCAAGTTTTAATATAAAATTACCAAACAATGAAATAGCTTGTCCTAATATCAAAAATATAAAATTTTTAGTAAATAATTTTTGTTCTGTCATAACTTTCCTCCTATTTTTCAGCAGCATCTATAAAAATCTTTTTAGCAGATACTAGCATAATATCATCTATAATAGGCAATCCCATATGGCAAAGTACCTCCATAACAAAACAATATTTATGATAAATTTCATCTGCTGTTGCATTATAAACTGATGGCAAAAGCCAAAAATTAATAAGAGGTAACAATTCAGAAAGCTCTTTTGCATATTCTGTTTGTATAGAACCATCATTTTTTCCTTCCTCTAATAATTCAAGCCATAAAGGTGTTAATACTTTTCTATTAGATTCTATTGCTGACGCTAAAATATGAGGGTCTTTCAATATAGAAATTGCTTGCATATTTAAATCATTTCTTTTGGTATCTAATTGATTTAATAGAAGTAGTTCTTTTATTTTTTGTAAACCATTTAAGTCAGTACGTTTTTTGACTGTCTCAAAAGGATTGTTTTGAAAAAACATTTGATTACCTAGCTCCTGCATTACTTCCTCTTTACTTTGAAAACAACGATAAAACATCCCCTTTGCTCCTCCTACCTCTTTCATAATATCTGAAATAGATGTCTGTTGATATCCTTTTATTGTAAATAAATTTTGTGCTGCATTTAAAATTTCATTCTTCCATTGTTGTTGTGTTTTTTTTACTGGTCTTGCCAATTTATACTCCTCCTTAATTGCCAATCCATGATAAAATAATTATTGACCTTTAGTCAATAATTATTTTATATGATATATTACAATTTGTCAATACAATAAATGTTATATTAAAATATAATATACTCTACATTTTCATATACTTTTTGCATTTTATACTATATTTTATAAAAATTTTAAAAAAAGTATTGACTTTATAATAAAAATATGGCATAATAGTTTTCGTTGATTATATAATATATTTTGCGGGTGTAGTTCAATGGTAGAACGTCAGCCTTCCAAGCTGAACACGTGAGTTCGATTCTCATCACCCGCTTTTTTTATGGATCAGTAGCTCAGTTGGATAGAGCAACGGCCTTCTAAGCCGTGGGTCGGGGGTTCGAATCCCTCCTGGTTCACTTATTTTGCGGGTGTAGTTCAATGGTAGAACGTCAGCCTTCCAAGCTGAACACGTGAGTTCGATTCTCATCACCCGCTTTTTTTATGGATCAGTAGCTCAGTTGGATAGAGCAACGGCCTTCTAAGCCGTGGGTCGGGGGTTCGAATCCCTCCTGGTTCATTTTTTATGTTTAAAAACTGTATTATATTTTTGAAAGTCTTATTATATAAGGCTTTTTCTATTGTCATAATGTAATTATCATTTATGGAAATAGTTTTTCTTGACTTTTGTTTTGTTTTAGGTATAATAAAGAAATAGCAGTTTATTATCATACTTGCGGATATGGCGGAACTGGCAGACGCGCTGGACTTAGAATCCAGTCCGAGAGGGTGCAGGTTCGATTCCTGTTATCCGCATAATATAAAACAACTCTTGACTTCTCAAGGGTTGTTTTAATTTGAATATTTTTTTGTTTTATATAAAATTTTCTAATATAACACTTTTACGACAATTTAATATGTCTTTCTATCTTTTTGATTCTTCATAATATTACACTTTTTTAAAACACACCCTCTACTCATAATAACAGAAAGTATTTTATAAATTATACTGCTTCATAATTTTTTCTAGACAAAATGAAAAATAAGAAATCGTATATTGTTCTATTTTTTTCCATTCTGAATAAGAAATTTTTATCACCTTATTTTGATAATCTAATGTAACACCTTGCAACTTGTCAATAGAAACAACTTTACAATCTTTTACTAAACAAAGAGGGTAGTCCATAATAAATCTCCTTTCCAATATGTTATACTTTAAACTATGGTATTCATATTTATGATGTTATAAATATGAATAAATTTTTATTGATTTTCTATATATTATACATTTACTGTTTTGTGTTTCAAAAAAGTCGAACCATTTTCACGATTTATAAAGTTAAATATTAAGCATAAGCCTATCTTTTATATAAAAACAATATAAATATAATATAACAATTTTCGACTTCTTAATTAATATATCACATTTCGATTATGAATTCAATGATTATAATCATTTTACACTATTATATTCCTATAAATCTTTTTATTATATCTCTAAATATTATTTAACCAACATTTTCGCATCATTATATGTTTATAAACAAAAAAATACCCTTATCACTGTTCATGATAAGGGTTCGCACAACCACAATCAATATAATCAATTATACATTATTATTATATTTATTGCTAAAAATAAATACTATTTTATTACCATTTAATTGGTTTTCCTTCTTTTTTCCATTGTCTAAATTCAGATGCTGCTGTAAATAATGCATCTGTAGAAGAATTCAAACCTGTTTCACAAGAGTCTTGAATAACACCAATAATAAATCCAACACCTACAACCTGCATTGCAATATCGCCAGAAATACCAAATAATGAACAAGCCAAAGGTATCAAAAGTAATGAACCACCTGCAACACCAGAAGCACCACAAGCAGAAACTGCTGCAACAACGCTCAATATAATTGCTGTTGGAATATCTACTGTAATACCTAATGTATGTACTGTTGCTAATGTCATAACTGTAATTGTAATCGCTGCACCAGCCATATTGATAGTTGCTCCTAAAGGAATGGATACAGAATAATTATCTTCATCTAATCCTAATGATTCACAAAGTGCCATATTTACAGGAATATTCGCTGCGGAACTTCTTGTAAAGAATGCAGTAATAAAACTTTCTCTTAAACATTTAAATACTAATGGATATGGATTAGTTCCCATTGTCAAAAATACAATGATAGGATTTACTATAAATGCAACCACAGCCATAGAACCTACTAACACGCCTAATAGCTTTCCATAATCTGCAAAAATACCAATACCATTTGTAGAAACAGTTGTAAATACTAAACCAAGTATACCAAATGGTGCACAGCTAATTACCCATCTAACTGCTTGTGATACTGCTTCTGAAAAATCCACAAGACCTTTTTTAGTTGTTTCAGATGCTGGTTTTAAAGCTAAACCGAATATAACAGCCCATGCTAATATACCAATATAATTTGCATTTACAATAGAACCTATAGGGTTTGCAACGATGTTCAAAAGTAATGTTTTTAATACTTCGCCAATGCCTCCAGGTGCTGCACTGCCTGTTGCTGCTTCTGGCAATGTTAATGCAACTGGGAACAAAAAGCTTGCAATAACAGCAACAACAGCCGCCGCAAATGTACCTACCAAATACAATACGATAACTGTACCCATATTGCTTGCTCCACCCTCTTTATGTTGTGCTAATGCACTCATAACTAAGAAAAATACCAATATTGGAGCAACTGCTTTTAATGCACTTACAAAAATATCACCCAATATGCCAATTGGTGTTAATGTAGGAACAGTTACACCTAATAGTGCACCAATTAACATACCAGCAATGATACGTTTTACTAAACTAATATTATTCCATTTTACAAGTATGTTTTTCATATTATCGCTTCTCCTATTAAAATTTTGAATGCTGAAGGGTTGTACGATTGTTTATGTAACAAAAAACTCTGTTATTTTCAATTTTATAACAGACTGATTTAAAATACAGTTTAATAATTAAAGTATCATTTTTAATCATAAAATATAATTATAATTGCGTAGAAAACTGTATTTTATTATTCTGTTTTTATTCTAATACTATAAACAAACAGAATATTTTTAATGTTATTACCTCCCTTCTGTTATAAACCAAATCTACAGACAATACAATATCATTTTATTTTTTTATAAAACGATATTTGAATTATCATTTTTTCAAACATGATACAAATGACTTATTATAATATTTTGTTACATAATCATAATATACAAATCTTAATTATTTATTTTACAACCATAGATATATTTTGCTTATTTATAAAAGTCTTTTTTACTTTATTTCATAAATAGACTTAACAAAATTTAATATAATTTTAAGATTTGCTCTTATAATTATATATGATGTTTTTCTGCAAAGTCAATAGAAAAAGTAAAAATAATACAGACATTTTTTGTATGTTTCACACATTTGTCCTTGAATAAAAAACAGATATTAAAAAAATGCATAAAAAATAACATTTTTTTACTTTCCATTTTGATTTTGCTGTCAAAAACTCTTTTTATCATTTTCTATTTTTATAATAATATAGTGTCCTTGTAAAACAACAGCAACATTTTAATTATCTAATTGTGAAATATCAATTGTTATTATCTATTAATATACTTTAACTATACCATGCTACAATATAAATAAAAAAGAAGTAATTTCATACAAAAATATATTTCATTACCTCTTTTTTATTTTGTTAAATTATTTACCTTTTGTTATATAAATATTTCATACTTATTCTGCTTCTGGTGCTGTTTCACCTTCTGCTGGTGTTGTTGTTTCATCTTCAGTTGGTGTTGTTTCACCTTCTGCTGGTGTTGTTGTTTCATCTTCAGTTGGTGCTGTTTCACCTTCTGCTGGTGTTGTTGTTTCATCTTCAGTTGGTGCTGTCTCACCTTCTACTGGTGCTGTTTCACCTTCTGCTGGTGCTGTCTCACCTTCTACTGGTGCTGTTTCACCTTCTACTGGTGTTGTTTCACCTTCTGCTGGTGTTGTTTCACCTTCTACTGGTGTTGTTTCACTTTCTGGAGCAACTACATCTACTACAATTTCAGACAACGCAACTACTTTATCTGTACCATTCCATTCTACATTTAAGCCAAATTGTTCACCAATAAATTTTACTGGTACAAAAGTTCTATTTCCAACAATTTTAGCTGCTACATCTAATTCTACAGCTTGTCCATTTACTATAGCCTGTTTACTATTAATTGTCAAAACAACTATTTTATCACCTTTTGTAGCTGTTACAGTTTTTGCTGCTGCGTCCCATTCTACAGATGCATCTAAAGTATCCATAATTGCACGCATAGGTACTAATGTAATACCTTGTTCAATAAAAGGTTGTGCATCAAATGTAATTGCTGTCCCATTCACTGTTACAGATAAATCTGCTGCTTGTGCAGAAACAGTACCCATTACTAGTGCCATACCCAATGTCATTGCTGCTAAAAATCTCTTCATTTTATTTCTTCCTCCTCATGTATGTAATTTCCTACCCTTAACAGGCTCCAAAATATTATAACTTGTTTTTTACATAAAGTCCATAACTATATATTGGTTTTTTATTTTATTGTTTGTAAAGCACTTTTTAAAGAAGAAATATATTTGTCATACAATTCTTGTTCCCCTGTAATAGCACAAACATAATAACTATCTTCTGTTTCACCATATACAAAAAATGCTTTTGATATTGTATCATTTTCTTCCACTATAATTTCATCTGCTGTCACTACATTCATATTATTTAATGTAATATGTTGCTCTATTACTTTTCCCATAGCATATACTGTATAATAAGCACTGTCTTTATTAAATTTTGCAAATTCTTCTGCTGTTTGTATACCAGATAACTTTAATTCTTGTTTATCAAAACTAGAAATTAATACAGAAAGTTCTCCTTCTGTAGAATCTGCAATAATGGTATTTTCCAAATCTGAATATTCTTCTTTCCAATTCTCACTAGGTAATATAATACTATAATTTTTGTTTTTACTTGTATATTGTGTTGTTGTAGACTTTTTAGATACCTCTGCTTTTTCTGTTAAAGCAATAATTTTTGTTTCTTTGTCCCAAACTACATTTAGTCCTAATTGTTCTCCTACAAAACGTAATGGTACAAAAACACGTCCATTTACTACTTTTGCAGGCATATCTAGTAATATATCCTGTCCATTCTTTTTTGCAATGGTACCTCCTACCGGAATTTCTAATGTATCTTGTCCTCTTTTAATTGTGGTAATTTTAGTAGAAGGTGACCAAAGCACTTCTGCACCCATTTTTTCAGCAATCGCTCTCATAGGAATCATTGTTATACCATTTTCTAAAAATGGTTCTGCATCAAAAGAAACAGTACTTCCTTCATAATTTACTGTAATACCATCTTCTGCATATACAGGTATAATACTGATTGCAAATGTGCATGAAACACATAATATTAATGTGGCTAAAAATTTTTTCATAATATAAGAAACCTCCTTTTGTTATATGAAACGATTGCCCCTTTATGTTTCCCCCAATATTGAAAAATTTCATTGCCTAAAACACATACTTTACAATACTTAATATGAAAATAATATTCATTATACAATTTTTTGCTTGACTGCATTTTGCTGATATTGCTGATTTTCATACGTTAAATAAGCATATTTGATACCATTTTCTTCTTGAACTGGTTGCTGCTCTATCAATTTCCAATGATAATCTCTGTCTAAATTTTTAAAATAAGTGTCTGCAACAAATGTTTGATATATTTTTGTAACATAAGCCCTTTCACAGTACTGCAAAAACTGTTGATAAATACTTGCTCCTCCTACTATAAAAACATATTTTTGTTTTTCTTTTTGTATTATTCTAAGTACTTCCTGCACATTATGACACACTTTTACTCCTTCACAAGTATACTCTTGACTATGTGTCATGACAATATTTGTTCTGTTAGGTAAAGGTTTTCCTTCTGGAAAAGATTCTAATGTTTTCCTTCCCATAATAATAATATTGCCTGTTGTCATTTTACGAAATCGCTTTAAATCTGATGAAATTTTTGCTAAAAGCTGTCCATTATTTCCAATTCCCCAGTTTTCATCTACAGATACAATTAAGTCCATTTTTTCACCTCTTTATTATATTGCAACAGGTATTTTACCCACCGATTTTCCATATTCATATTGTTCAACAATAAAATCTTCTACTTTAAAATCATAAAAATTTTTAATTTCTCTATTTAACGTCACTTTTGGTGCTTGTTTTGGCTCTCTTTGCAACAATTCTTTTACCAATGAAATATGTCTATCATAAATATGCATATCTGAAATCACATGAACCAATTCTCCTGCCTCCAAACCGCTTACTTGAGCAAACATCATAAGTAAAGCAGAATATTGTACTACATTCCAATTATTTGCTACTAATGTATCTTGTGAACGCTGATTTAATATAGCATTTAATTTTTTTCCTGTTACATTAAATGTCATACTATAAGCACAAGGATACAAATTCATTTCATGTAAATCACTAAAATTATAAATATTTGTCATAATTCTTCTACTATAAGGATTTTGCTTTAAATCATAAAGTACCTTGTCAACTTGGTCAAATTTACCTTCTTTATATTGATGTTTGATACTTAGTTGATAGCCGTAAGCCTTTCCTATAGAACCATTTTCATCCGCCCAGCTATCCCAAATATGACTATTTAAGTCATTTACATTATTCGATTTTTTTTGCCATATCCATAATATTTCATCTATTGCCGCTTTCCAGTTTGTATAGCGAAGTGTCATTAATGGGAATTCTTTTGATAAATCATATCGATTAACAATGCCAAAACACTTCATGGTATAAGCAGGTGTACCATCTTCCCAATGAGGACGTACTTTTTCATTTTCAGAGGAATAACCATTTTCCAGTATATTTTTACAATTTGCTATAAATATGTCGTCTGCTTTACTCATACAAGCACCCTTTCTTTTTTAAAATGTATATTTATTCTACCATGACAACAACAAAAAAAAAAGAAGTGTTTTTGACACACTCCTTAAAAATTAATAACAAATATTGCTATTTTTTGACATAACAAACAAAAATAACAATAATATTGTTGTCGTTTTTACTCTCCTTCCGCTACACAAAGTGCAAAAAATAACACCTTTTTCGCGCCATTATGATAAAGTATTTTAGCACATTCATTTACAGTTGTGCCAGTTGTAAAAATATCATCTATAAGCAATATCGTCTTCCCGATAATTTCCTGTTTATTTTCTAGTGCAAATGCTCCTTTTAAATTTTGTTTTCTTTGTTCTGCATTTAATGTATTTTGAGGTGTTGTATTGCGTATTCTTTTTAAATTATTTTTACTGCATTGTTTATGAATTCTTTCTGCTAATATTTCTGCAAGCAATTCAGACTGATTGAATCCTCTTATCTTTTGCTTTTTTTCATACATAGGAACAGGAATGATTAATTCCGTTTCTTCTTTCCATTCTGGATAATATGTTAATAAATAGTCTCCCATTATTTTACCTAAAGGTATGGCATCTCTTTTAAAATATTGAAATTTAAAATGAAATATTGTTTGTTTAATTATTTGATAAGAAAACACAGCAATACCTTTTTCAAATACAAAATCTGCTTTTTGGCATCTATTGCAATATTTTTCATTTATATACACACTACAGCCGCACTTTTGACAGACATTTCCTTCTTTCCAATGTATTGTATTTTGACAATGATCACATAATATGCTTTCATCACCTATTTTCATAATTTTACCACACAATATACAGCGTGGGGGATAAAACCATTGCAGAAACATATATAACAAACGCATTTTGAATACATCCCTTCATACTGATATCAGTAAGCTACCACTAATATTCTAAAAATTTATATAAATCTTGTAAACGATAGCATAAACTGGAATAACGATTGATTTCTCTATTGTTTGCTACCATAGCAGAGATTTTATCTTCTAATCCTACAAGTACAACAAGTTTTTTTGCTCTGGTAACAGCTGTATAAAGCAGATTTCTGGTCATAAGCATAGGAGGACCATTGTGTATAGGTATAATCACAACAGGATACTCACTACCTTGTGATTTGTGTATGGTAATGGCATAAGCAAGTTCTAGTTCTTCTAACTGTGTAAAATCATATTCCACACATTTGTCCTCTTCAAATGTCACTTGTAATGTTTCGTTTACTTCATCAATATATGTGATTCTACCTTCATCTCCATTAAATACTCCTACACCTTCATCTGTTACTTTTCCCCAATAATTATACACCTTCCAAACAATATTATAATTGTTCTTAATCTGCATTACTTTGTCACCTTCTCTAAATATGACATTTCTAAATTCTTTTTCTTTTTTATTTTTATCTGGAGGATTCAATGCTTGCTGTAACACCTCATTCAAATGATATACACCTATAGGACTTTTACGAATAGGTGTTAATATCTGTATATCATTAATACTGTCACAACATAAAAAATTAGGCAAGCGTCTGATTACCAATTCCACAATGGCTTTTACAATATCTTCACTGTATGCCCTTTTTACAAAAAAGAAATCTTTTTCTTTTTCATTCAATACAAGTGTTTGACCTTGGTTAATTCTATGAGCATTCATAATAATAGCACTCTCTTGTGCTTGTCTAAATATTTGGTTTAATCTTACAATAGACAATTTTTGGCACATAATCAAATCTTTTAATACATTTCCTGCACCTACTGAAGGCAATTGGTCTACATCTCCTACCAATATTAGCCTTGTTCCTATACTTACTGCTTTTAAAAAACTATGCATTAACGCAATATCTATCATAGAAGATTCATCAATAATAATAACATCTGCCTCAATAGGATTTTCTTCATTTTTATCAAATGTTTGTCTACGTTTATCTTCATTTATAAAATTAATGCCCAACATCCTGTGTATTGTTTGTGCTTCCATACCTGTTGCTTCTGTCATTCTTTTAGCAGCTCTGCCTGTTGGTGCTGCCAAAACAATATCATAATCTTCCTCTTTTAATATCTGTATGATGGTATTAATTGTTGTTGTTTTTCCTGTTCCAGGACCTCCTGTAATAATCAACACACCATTTGTCATGGCTTCTATTACAGCCTGTTTTTGTTGTTCAGCTAGTACCATACCTGTTTGTTGTTCTACCTTTTTTATAGCACTTTCTGTATCAGCACCGTTTTCTGATTCATAATATTGAGATAATTCCAATAATTTTTTTGCTGTAGCAATTTCTGCATAATAAAAAGAAGCTAAATAAACATTATATTGTTCTTCTCTTTTTTCCAGCCAAATTTGATTATCAATCTGCATTTGTTTTAAATACTGTTCTATATCAATCTGATAAAGCTGAAGTAATTCTTCTGTTTGCTGTGTAAGCGATGTAATGGGTAAATAAACATGACCATTTCCCAACGCTTGATTTAATACAAATTTTATACCTGCATAAATTCTATAAGGACTATCAAAAGGAATACCTGCCGCCGATGCCATTTTATCTGCCATTTTAAAGCCAATACCAAAAATATCATCTGCAATGCGATAAGGATTATTTTTAATAATATCAAATGTTTTATCTTTATATCTTTTATATATTTTAGTAGCATAGGCTGGTGTTACGCCAAAATCCTGCAAAAAAAGCATTGCTTTTCTCAATTCATGTTGTTCTTGAAACAATGCGTTTATCTTTTGTGCTTTTTCTAGTGTAATTCCTCTAATTTCTGCCAATCTTTCTGGTTGCTCTTCTATTATTTGAAAACTATTTTCTCCAAATCTTTCCACAATCTTTTTTGCTGTTTTATGTCCAATTCCTTTTATCACACCAGAAGCTAAATATTTTATAATACCTTCTTCTGTTGTAGGAATGGTTTTTTCATAATTTTGTACTTGAAATTGTTTTCCATATGTTGCGTGTATCGTCCAATATCCTGAAACCGCAACATTTTCTCCTTCATGGATGTGAGGAACAACACCAACACAAGTAGTTTCTGTTTCTTCTTCCGAAACAGTAAAAACTGCATAACCTGTATCTGTATTTTGAAAAATGATGTCTTCTACTGTGCCGTGTAATACTTCTTGTTCCAATTCCACACCTCCTAATGTATTATATTTTTATATGAAATGGAATATATTACTGAAATTGTTAAATATAGTATATCTTACATTGTATCATCTTTTGGCAAAAAAAACACCCCTGATTTGAAAAATCAAGGATATTTGAACAAAAATTTTATCATTATAGAACAAAAGGAGGAACCTAAAAATAAAGTTCCCCCTCAATTATAAAATACTATTATTTTATAGCATTTTTAAACACATCTGTTTTATCTGTTTTTTCCCAAGGCAAATCAATATCTGTTCTTCCAAAATGACCATAAGCCGCTGTTTGCTTGTATATTGGACGACGTAAGTCAAATGTTTCTATAATTGCTGCTGGTCTTAAATCAAAATTATCCTGTATAATTTTTGTAATTTCTTCATCAGAAATCTTTGCTGTACCATATGTATTCACTAATATAGAAACTGGCTTTGCTACACCTATAGCATAGGCTAATTGTACTTCACATTTTTTAGCAATACCACTTGCTACAATATTTTTTGCAACATATCTAGCTGCATAACATGCAGAACGGTCTACTTTTGTAGGGTCTTTTCCAGAAAAAGCACCGCCACCATGTGCTGCATATCCACCATAAGTATCTACAATAATTTTTCTTCCTGTTAAACCACTGTCGCCCTGTGGACCACCAATTACAAAACGTCCTGTTGGATTGATATAATATTTTGTTTTTTCATCAAGTAATTCTGCTGGTATCACTTTTTTAATAATATGCTCTAACACATCATTATAAATTGTTTGCTGTTCTACATCTGGGCTGTGCTGTGTAGAAATAACAACAGTATCCACTCTAACCGGTTTATCGTCTTCATATTCTACTGTTACCTGAGATTTGCCGTCTGGACGTAAATATGGCAGTTTACCGCTTTTTCTTGCCTGTGTCAATGCAATTGTTAATTTATGAGCGAGAGAAATAGGCATAGGCATTAATTCCTCTGTTTCATCACAAGCAAAACCAAACATCATACCTTGGTCGCCTGCTCCTGTATCAAAACGACTATCATCTTCTCCTTTTTTTACTTCATACGCTTTGTCTACACCTAATGCAATATCTGGAGATTGTCCATGTATAGATGTAATAACAGAGCAAGTTTCACTGTCAAAACCAAATTTTGCTCTATTATATCCAATTTCACGTAATGTATCTCTAACCACTGACTCAATATCTACATAAGCATTTGTTGTAATTTCTCCCATAACAAATACAATACCTGTTGTAGTTGCTGTTTCACAAGCAACTCTTGCCATAGGGTCTTTTGCTAATATGGCATCTAATACGCCATCTGAAACTTGGTCACAAATTTTATCTGGATGTCCTTCTGTTACAGATTCTGATGTAAATAATCTTCTACTCATTATTTTTGCTCCTCTCTTAAAACCATTTAAAATATAGGTTATACAAAAGTAAATATTTTTAAAAAGAGATTGGCAACAAAAAAAAGCCTAAAGGGCTTTTTTCATTCTCTCATCTTCCGCAATACTGCGGGGGAATTAGCACCGATACAAAATATGCCGGTTGCTGGGTTTCACAGGGCCCTTTCCCTCAACCACTCTTGATAAGCATTATTTACTTTATTGTAATAAATATACCAAATAACTATGCATTTGTCAATAGCAATATCATAATTCTTTTTTATGCCAATTTTTTTGTTCTATACATCTTTGAAAGTTTTCCCATTGTTTTTTAGGAAATTCTCCCCAATTTTCTTCATATTTATCATATAACAAATGTGATTTTGCATATTTGTAAAATGCTTTATAAACAGACTGTATAAATATTTTTATATCAATTTCCACTTGAAGCAATATTTCATCTATATTAATGATATTAGAAATTTCATCAAATGTCATATTACCTCTTAAATCAATATAGATTTCTTGTTGTTCATAGTCAAAACAATCATATTTTGAATAGGCAACTGTCAGTATTTCTTTTTCTAGCGATACAATATAGGTTCCTGGTTCTTCATCAAAAAGCACATAACCCTTATTACATTTTAACAAAACAATTTCTGTCAGCATAATAAGTAACTCTTTAGGAGAATCATTTCCATACAAATCAGAAGCAGAAATGTTTATTATATTTTCATTTACTTTAAAACAAACATCAAACCAACCAGCATTAATATCAGAAATAAAAAATAAACATTTCTGTTTCATCAAAAATTCTCCTTTATAATATAACATTCTATTAATCACATATCAAAAAAGGGAAATGTAGCTTTATATAAAATAAAGTTTTACAATATTTTAGGACATTTCTAGTAGGCAATGTTCCTTTTATTATTTTTCTTCTTCAAATATAGCAAAACCATTTCTGCCATTTTCTTTTACTTTATATAACGCTTTATCTGCTTTTTCATACAATGTTAAAAAATCTCCTCCTTGTAAAGGTGAAAGTGATATGCCAATAGAAACAGTTATTCTAACTGTCTTATCTCCTTCTCCATATGTTTTGTCAAATTCTTTTACCAATCTTCCTACTGTACTTTTTATTGCTGAAAAAGAATTGATATTTTGTATCAATACTATAAATTCATCTCCCCCTAATCGTCCTATTATATCTGTTTGACGAAAATGTTTTTTCAATATATGAGCAGCATCTACAAGTACTTTATCTCCTATCTTATGTCCTAATGTATCATTTACTGTTTTAAAATTATCTAAATCACATATCAAAAATGCATGAACACCTTTTCCATCTATTACTTTTAGAGCCAATACTTCTGAAACTAGTCTTTCTGTTGTAGCACGATTATAAACCTCTGTTAAAAAATCTATATCTGCTTGCTTTTTCAATTCCATCTCTTTTCCTTTTTTATCATTGATATCTTTTACTACCATTAATCCTTTAATATCTCCAGATTCGGGCTCTTGTAAAAAGTGGATAGTAGTTTCTACCCAAATATATTCCTCATTTACCTTTTTACGATATTCCAAATGTAACGCTCTTTTCCCTCTATAAAAAATATAAAATAAATTTTCTCTTGAAAATGTTGTTAAAACAGATAATCTATCATTTTCATAAATATTAAACTGTATCACTTCATATAAAAACTTTGAATAAATTTTTCTTTTTTCTGTTTCTTTTCTTTCTTCCATATTATCAAAGTTTTGTTCTTCAATATAATCTCTTGTAACATTAATTTCATAAGAGGCTATTGCATTAGAAGTAATCGCTTTACGCAGTTCCATTTCCTCTGCTATTCTGATTGTATTCTCTTTTAATTGTGTCGCATCTTCTAATATACCCACTGTTTGTATAATATTACTTCTTTGCTGGTCAAATATATTTGTTATAATAATTTTACTCCATGCAAAATTGCCATCTGGTTTAATTAATTTTACAACACAACTAGCAGTTTGTTGTCCTTCTTCAATTTTTTCAAATACATTACGTACATCTTCTATATAACTGGAAACAACCCAGCCTTTTTGTATCAAACTTTCTGGAACACTTTCTAATTGTCTAGGAAAACCATATTTTTCATTTCCTTTATATCGAAATGTTAGTTGCTTTGTTTCAATATCATAGTCAAAAACCACCTGCACACCTTGCGATACAGCAATAGCAAAACTAGTTTCATTTTGTTTTAATATTTGATTCATTTGTATCATTTCATCTCTACTTTTCTTAGATAAATAAAATATCCACAAAAATATCGCAGCAAATATAACTAAAATTTCTATAGAAAGTCTTCCAACCATTATATTAATATTATGCAATTTTCTATTCATTACTTGGGGATTCATAATAGAAATGGTGTACCAATTATTTTTTTTATAAGGCGTATAATATAGATATCTTTGCTCGCCCTGCAAAATATAAGACATAATTTCATTTTCATTTTGTCCCATATTAATTTTAATATGGTCAATATCATTTTCTAAAAGATTTGTTTGTGATATATCTATCTCAAAATTTTCTTGTGAAATAATAGGAGTTTCTTTTTTAGGATTTAATATAAAATTACCATTTTGCTCTACAATGCTAAAATAATATTCTTCATTTTCTATAATACTTCTTACGGACTCTGAAAAACTATCTACATCAATTGCGCCATAAAGTACACCCACAATCTCATTATTTTTATAAATAGGTGCCGCATTTACGAACTCATTACTGTACTTCAGGGGATTTGTTATTAAATTTGATGTCGTACTTATACCATTCATAGCCTGTTTAAAAAATTCTTCATTTTTTATATTTATTTGTGTATCCGTTGTTGTTTGTGTAAAACCTGTTTTATCTGCAATACCAATATAACAAAATATAATATTTTTTGCTTTCTCCTTTAACTGTTTTTCTATTTTTGTAATATCCCATTCTTCTGTTAACATCATATCTACTGTCATATTTTCAACATCTTTTAAAGAGTCATTTAATATTACTTCTATCATCTGACTACTTTGTTCTGAAAACATTTTTAGTTCAATATAACATCTTTCTAATTCTCCTTGACGTAATTCTTTACGAAAATGTAAAAAAAGTGTTGATGCTGCTGTAAAAAATATTATAAATGCTATCACTAATTGTATATATAATTTTCTTCTTTCTTTTTTAATGCCCTTTACTTCTCTCATTTTTATTACTTTCCCCCTAAAGATAAAACGCTTTGGATATTTTACAGCAAGCATATTAAGCTACATTTTACTGTGTATATAGTTACATACTATTAAAAATACTATGGTGCAAAAAAAAATCAGTTTCTACTATCATACAATTTTATTTCTAAAAAAATAATTCTTCCTTAATTAAATGTATCATATTAAATTACGATATGCAATAGAGAATATAACTATTTTCTATCAATAAATATTATTAAGTATAAATTACTATTCTTTTTATATGACATCTTAATATTTATTGTGATATATTGTCTATTTATATACGTTTTTGATGAATATTAAAGTAGTATATTATATAGTAAAAGAGGAACTTTTTTTATAACAAAAAGTTCCTCTTTATATTATACTATTTTTATACTTACAAAAATTACTTAATGTTTTCTTAAACTTTCTGTTGCTGTTTTAAATTTATCATGCACATAATTCATAGCAGTATCTACATCATTTTCATCAATTAATACAGATATTTTAATTTCAGATGTAGAAATCATACTAATATTTACATTTGCATCATAAAGTGCTTCAAAGAACAATGCTGCAACACCTGGATTTGTTGCCATACCAGCACCTACCACAGACAATTTTGCAATTTGGTCATCATGCACAATTTTTTGTGCTGTCAGTCTTTCTTGATTTGCCTCCAACACTTTTAATGTTTCCTCTAAATCACCTTTTGCAACTGTAAATGATATATCTTTTGTATCATCACGTCCTATAGACTGTAATATAATATCTACACTAATTTTTTCTTTTGCCATTAAAGAAAATACTTCAAACGCTATACCAGGTCTGTCTTTTACACCAACCAGTGAAATCCTGGATACGTCTTTATCTGCTGCCACACCGCTGATGAGCATTTTTTCCACTTTGCATTCCTCCTTAACTACTGTACCTTCTGCATTTGACATACTGGAGCGTACTACTAATTTCACATTATATTTTTTTGCCATTTCAACAGAACGATTATGCAGTACTTTTGCTCCTAATGATGCCAATTCCAGCATTTCATCATAGCTGATTTCATTTAGCTTTTTTGCATCTTTTACCACTCGTGGGTCTGCTGTATATACGCCTTCAACATCTGTATAAATTTCACATAAATCTGCATGTAATCTTGCTGCCAAAGCAACGGCAGATGTATCAGAACCTCCTCTACCCAATGTTGTAATATCTTCGTATTTATTTACCCCTTGGAATCCTGTAATAATTACAATATTTTTTCTATCTAGTTCATGCTCAATTCTACCTCTACTAATTGTTTTAATACGAGCATTTCCATATGTAGATGTGGTATCAATACCCACCTGCATAGCATTTAAAGAAATTGCTCTTGCTCCCAAACTGTTGATTGCCATTGCCATTAATGCCACAGACTGTTGCTCTCCTGTAGAAAGAAGCATATCCAATTCCCTTTTTGATGCATTTGGATTAATTTCATGTGCTTTTTCAATCAATTCGTCTGTTGTATCTCCTTGTGCAGAAAGCACAACAACAACATCATTTCCTGCATTATGGGTATCAATAATTCTTTTTGCCACATTAAATATACGCTCTTTATTGGCAACAGAACTGCCGCCGAATTTTTGTACAATTAACAATTATATAACCTCCTGTCATTCTGCAATGAGCTGAGCGCCCTTTGTATCAGGCTTCAGCAATGTCAGTTGCCATTCATTTGGAATTGCTTTTAAATATGCTGCCATTTTTTTCTGGAATATTTCCGTTTTATCATCTGTTAATACTGCCATCAATGTAGAACCTGCACCGCTTAAATAGGTTGCTAATGCACCATAATTTTTAGCTGCTTTAAATATTCTATCCATATCTGGTATTAACTGACTTCTATATGGCTGATGAATACGGTCTTGCATTGCCATAGCAAGATTTTCATAATCTCCTGCATAGATTGATGCCACCAAAAGCGCAGCTCTTGACGCATTAAATACTGCATCTGTTTTTGTATACATATCAGGCAAAACTTTTCTGGAATCTTCTGTAGAAACAGGAAAATCTGGTACCATAATGGCAAAAACTAAATCTTTTGGCAAATCTAATTTTACATGACGCATTTCATTATGGTCTAATGCACCTACTACCATACCTCCAAATAATGCTGGATTAGAATTATCAGGGTGTCCTTCTATTTTTGCTGCAATTTGTGCTAATTGCTCTCTGCTATAGTGACATCCTGACATATGATTTGCGGCTAGAAGTCCTGCTACAATGCAAGCAGCACTACTCCCAAGTCCTCTCACCATAGGAATATCATCTTGTTGTATCAATCTGACACCAGGCATAACATTGCCTGTTTCTGCAAAAAAATCCACCATTGTTTTATATATCAAATTGTTTTTGTCTGTAGGAATTTTAATTTCATGTTCTTTTTTTATAATAATTTCTACACCTTGTTCTATTTCCTCAAACCACAAATGATTATATAATTCTAGTGCAACACCAATACTATCAAATCCTGGACCCATATTTGCAGATGTTGCTGGCACTTTTATATGCATCATTCTGAAGCCTCCATTCTAATTCTGTTTCTTACTTCCATATCTTTAGAAAGCTGTTCTATTTTTTGTGATAATGTTTTTTCTGTTTCTATACCTGTAATCACAGCAAATTCGTCTTTTGCCTCATCTATTGTAATAATTTCCCCATTTTTAAATAATGCAAGTGCTTTTTTCTGTTCTGCCTCTCCTCCTGCAATTCTAACCAATGCTTTTACTTCCATATAGTCATTAGAAAGAATTTCCATTTTTTCTGCTGTCCAGTCTACATCTACGTGCAAATGTTTATGTCTTGCTGCTGCAATCACATCAGATACTACCGCACTTGCTGTGGGCAGACTACCTGCTCCTCTACCATAAAACATTAAATCTCCTACCATGTTCCCTTTTACAAATATAGCATTAAAAGAGCCATTTACATTAGAAAGAGGATGATTTTTAGGCAAAAGCATAGGTGCTACAAAAGCGGAAATACCTTCTGTACTGTTTTTGCTGACACCTACTAATTTTATCACAGATTTGCATTTTTTTGCATAGCAAATATCTGTTTTTGTAATTTTTGTAATACCTTCTGTTAAAATTTCCTCAAAATTAGCTGTTTTTCCATAAGCTAATGAAGAAAGTATTGCAATTTTTCGACAAGCATCATAACCTTCTACATCTGCTGTAGGGTCTTTTTCGGCATATCCCAATTCTTGCGCTGTTTTTAATACATCATCAAATGCTAAATCATTTTCTGTCATTTCTGTTAATATATAATTTGTAGTACCATTTAATATACCCATTACTTCCAATATAACATCTGCTGTCAATGAGCGATTCATAGAGCGCAATATTGGAATACCACCTCCAACACTCGCCTCAAATAAGAAATTAACATTTTTCTGTTTTGCAATATCCAGAAGTTCTGGACCTTTTGCTGCAACTAATGCTTTATTTGATGTTACTACATGTTTTCCTTTTTCCAATGCACCTTTTACAAATTTATAAGGTACATCTACACCACCCATTACTTCTACTACCACTTGTACACTATCATCATTTAATATATCATCTATATTATGTGTTAATACTTTATTCACTTCATGTTCTGGAAATTCCCTTAAATCTAATACATATTTTACATTGATTTTCATACCAGCTTTTCTAGTGATGACTTCATTATTTTTTGTTACTACTTCATAAACGCCCGAGCCTACTGTACCAAAACCTAATATTGCTATATTCACCATTTTTTTCACCAAATTACCGTATAATTCATACGATTTTTGTCCTTTCTTTATTGATATTTTTTATATAAACAATACAACATATTTTACATTATAGAGCTGAAAAACAAAAATATTTGTTTTTATAAAAATTTAGTAAATGCAAACAAATATCTTATATATTGTACTGTATTACATTGTTTTAAGATTCTCTTGCAATAATTTTAAGCGATTGTATTCCATCTGTTGTTTCTATTTTTTTCATCATACCAGCCAAATCTCCTAACAACTCATTTGTTTCAATTGTTAATGTTACATTCGCAATACCATTTATAGGAATAGTTTGATTGATTGTCAAAACATTTGCACCATACATAGCCACTCCATTTAATACAGAAGAAAGCAGTCCTGGTGTATGGTCTAAATTCATAGAAATGGTTACTGTTTTTCCTCGTGTATTCTCATAAAGTGGAAAAACAGCTTCTCTATATTTATAAAAAGCACTTCTGCTAATACCTACTTTTGTTGTAGCATCTTGTACTGTACGTTCCTTTCCACTTTCCAATAACTTTTTTACTTCCATTACTTTTAAAAAAACCTCTGGCAGAACACTTTTATCAACTATATAAAAATTTTGTTCTTCCTTCATAAAAATCCCCCTTATGTTTTTGTATCAAAAACATTTGTCTTTGCAACAAAGAATATACCACATATTTCTATACATTTCAAGTGCCAATTTGACAAATATTTTTATTTTGTGCGTTTTATACACAGTTATTAAAAAAAATTTCATTTTTTTATAGAAAAAATACGATTTTATTGATACAATCAATATCAAAATCATATTTAAGAAAGGATAAGGATTATGATATATGGTGTTGGTACAGATATCATAGAAATTTCACGTATAGAAAAAGCAATACAAAAAGAAACTTTTATGCAAAATATATTTACAAAAAATGAAATACAATATTTTTATAACAAAGGTAATCATGCTGAAACTCTTTCAGCGACATTCTGTGCAAAAGAAGCAGCAGCAAAAGCAATAGGTACTGGTTTTAGAGGATTTTCACCTATTGATATAGAAATTATTCATAATGAAAATAATAAACCATTTATCAATATTTCTTCTAAATTGCAATATATATTAAAACAAATGAATATTACAAACTATCAATTTCATGTTTCTATTTCCCATTGTCAAACATATGCTATAGCATTTGTAATATTATGTACCATATAACATACAAAAAGGCTTTTATAATTTCATTATAAAAGCCTTTTATACATTCTATCATTTAGCCATTGTTTTACATTTCATGAAATCCCTCTCCCAATACTTCTGTAACATCTGTAATCAGCACAAATGCATTTTTATCAATTTCTGATACAATTTCTTTTATTTTAACTAATTCATTTGCAGTAAACACACAAAGTAATATCTCTTTTTCTTCATTAGAATATAGTCCTTTACCATGAAATACAGTAACACCTCTATCTGCTTGTTGAAGTAATGTACTGCCAATTTGTTGCCACTTTTTAGAAATAATCAAAGCGCCTCGAGAAAATGAAACTCCCTGTAATATAGCATTTACCCATTTACTTGTTAAAAACACAGAAGCAATAGCATACATACCTTGTTCTATACCAAAAATGACCATACCTAATAATATAATGATACTATCCAACACAAATATACTTTGTGCTACAGAAATTTTAGGAAATATTTCATGTATCAAAGCAGCAGCTAAATCTGTTCCACCTGTTGCCCCCATATTTCTTAATACAAGTCCTGCACCAACCCCTACAAAAGTTCCTCCAAAAAGACAAATTAATATCAAATCTCCTTTATAAACAGGCAAAAATTCTGCTATAAAAAGTGCCACAGAAAATGCGATACAGCCAAATACAGTACGTTTAAAAAAAACAGTACCTATTTTTTTTCTTGACAATATCAATAATGGAATATCCCACAATATATTTACAAGCCATAATGGTATTGTAAAACCAAAATTCTTTTTTGCGATTTCATCTAACACAATACCTAGCCCTGTTGCTCCTCCTGCCACAAATCCAGAAGGTGCAAAAAACATCTCTACTCCTGCCGCCATAATCATAACACCTATCAATATCAGGCAATAAGTTGATTTATTTTCTTTTTGCAAGTATACACTTCCCTTTGTTGTAATATTATTTTTGTGTTATTTTGTCAAATTTAGTTTATTTTTTTATATATTGTTTTTTTAGCACAGCTAACACAAATTTAGGTAATTTCATCATGCGTATAATACGCGCAGGCTGTTTCAGCAGTCTATAAAGCCACTCCAGTCCTAATTTACAAAATATAGCAGGTGCTCTTTTTGTTTTTCCTGACATCACATCAAAGCTACCCCCTACACCTATAGCAACTTTCACATTTGTTAAACGAATATTATCATAAATCCATTTTTCTTGTTTTGGTGCACCCAACCCTACTAATAGTATTGACGGAGAAAGTTTTTTTATGTCATGCAATATCTGTTTTTCTTCTTTTTCATCAAAATAGCCATTATGTCCTCCAACAATTCTCAAATTAGGGTATTTTTGCCTCATTTTTTTTGCTGCAGCTAGTGAAACACCTGGCGCGCCACCAAAAAAATATACACTATGTTCTGTATTTTGAATTTCTTTAAATATATTTTGCACTAAATCATATCCTGCAACTCTTTCTGTCAATCTTTTTTCACTGTATCGTGATGCCCATACAACACCTATACCATCTGGCACTACCAAATCTGCTGCTTTTAATATATTCATCAATGTTTCATCTTTTTGAGCCTCCATAACAATTTCTGGATTAGGCGTACAGACAATATGCTGTCCTTCTTCATTCAAAAAATATTTGATACGCTCTGTTGCCTGCTGTAAAGTCACAATATCAAAAGGAACATCAAGCACATGAATTTGTTCTCTCATAACGCACCTACTTTCTATCTCTTTCTAATAACTTAATTAAATATTTTTCATTATAATGCGCTCTTTTTTCTAATTGTTCAGACTCTCTTTGTAATATATCTACATATTTTTTTCTATTTTGAACCATATCCTCTACCATTTTTAATGTCTTTTCCATATTAAATTCTCCAATATTACCACCAGAAGGCATATTCAGTTTTTCCAAATAATATTCAATTTTAGGATCATATACAAATCCAATCAAAGGAATTTTTTGTCTTGCTGCAAATATCAGAGTATGTAAACGCATACTCAATATAAAATCCATACATTTTATAATACCCATAATTTCATAAGGAGAATAATTTTCTTTAAGTAAATAAGACTTTGTTTTCATACGCCTTTGCACTTTTTGACTGATTTTAATGTCATGAGGCACTTGCATCACAATAAATATAATTGTTTTTTGGTACCTTTGATGAATGATATCACAGAGTTGTGCAAATTCATCTATAAAACCATCCATATCTCTCCAATTTCTAACAGATACACCAACAAAATCTTTATCTGATGGAACACCTGCCTTTTTTAATAATTCCAATCCTTGTTGTTTTGAAATACTATCCATAGTGAATACAGGGTCTGCTGTTACAAAGCATTTTTTATCATCTACACCCATAGATTTCAATTCTGCATAAGAATTTTCTTCTCTTAATGTAATTAAATTTGCTTTATTTACAACCATTTGTACAATACGCCTATTTTTTTCTCGTGATACTGGACCAATACCATTCGCATATAACATCACTTTTTTGCCCATAATACGAGCTACCAGTATAATAGACAGATAATACATCAGTGAACGTGTACTTGTACTATCCTGCAAAAGAGACCCGCCTCCACTTAAAAGTACATCACATTTTTTAATCGCTTTCAATACCTCTTTTATGCTAAAGCGATATACTACGTCCATATGATATTTTGCCCTTGTTTCTTCTGGTCTATTAGATAACACAGTAATATGGTAATTTTCTCCTAATGCTTGTATATTTTTGTGCATAGAGAGTAGTATTGCCTCATCTCCTGCATTATTAAAACCATAGTATCCTGAAAGTATCACATTATATTGTTTTTGATGGTTTGCTTTCCATGCTGCATGATATGCTTCTATACAATTCATAGCCATTTTAGTTACAGAATAGTATTCAAATATCACATCTCTGCCATAATTACCTACTTCTTCTCTTTGTTGTTTTGTCATATTTAAAAATGCATATACGATATCTTTATAAAGCCTTTCTTCTGTAGATACATCACAGCCACGGCAGCAAAAATTATTTTCTCTTGCTATTTGCAATTTGTTTTGTTCAAACAGCCCAATATAGCCCTCATTCCCTGCCACAATAACTGTTTTTCCTCCAGCCATTGCTTCCAATGCAGCACGACTTACTCCCACAAACACTGTTGCAAGAGATATCAATTCATTAATATCTGTTCTTGCTCCTGTCATAATAATGCACTTTTTGCCGCCTATTTTTTTATTTTGTTCTTCTGCTTTTTTATATAGTTCATCAAAAACATCACCACCGCCTACAATTAATATTCTAATACCTTTTACAGCTTCTGCAATACGAGGTGCAATTTCAATCAGTTGTCTTGCTACTAATGCTCTGCTTTCGTCCATTCTGCTGACATATACTAATGTAGGCTCTGTTGCTGCAATGTGAAATTCTTTTCTAATATTTTCTCCATTTGTTTTAGGCGAAAATTTATTTGTATCAATACCATTTATTGTAACAAATATATTCTCATAAGGCACATTATAATTTTTAATTAAATATTCTCTAATATCATCGCTTACAGCAATTACTTTTTGACCCCAATTTGTAAGATATTTTAATCCCATTCCTGTATAAAATACCCAATGTGCTGATGTAACAAATGTCACACCATATTTTTTATGGAGAAATCCACATATAAATCCAGGTATTCTTGCATGAGAATGTATAATATCTACTTTTTCTTTTTCCATAATATGACGAAGTAAAAAATAAGATTTCACCATTTTAAACACATTTCTTTGATTCATAGGCACTCTATAATGTATTATACCATATTCTTGTAATTCTTTTTCATATACGCCGCCATTAGATGCTACAATAATTTTATAGCCCATTTTTTTTAATTCTTTTGAAAGTTCTACAACATGGGTTTCTGCGCCGCCGATTTCTAAACCCATTAATGTCATAAGTATTGTATATTTTCTAGACATAATATCTCCTTATATTGTGTACTGCTATAATATCATAAAACTATTTTATCAAAATATACTTAACATCTTTTTTTATTATTTTCCTCATATTTATCAATTCTTTTTAAACCAGTATAAAAAATTTATTTTATGCTAACATAGTTTTTATATAATTTACACCAAAAAGTCTTTTATTCTACCTTCTGCTTCAAAATATTTTGTCATAAATCTTCTATCAGATTCTCTTACAAGTTCATAAGTACGATTGATAAAACAGCCTTCTTCTGTTACCATTCCTTCTCCCATAATTGTTACTATTAAATTAATTCTATTTTGAACAGTACCCGTTCTATAAATACCATCATTACACAATACTGGCTCTGTTGCTGGAACATTCTCTACTTTTACAATTTTACCTATACTATTGCCTGAAGTTTTATCAAAAATTTCATCGCCTTCTTTTACATTCTGCAATGCATATTCTCTCACTCTTTTAATTTCAATAGTATATGTTACTGGCTGTAACTCGGCTGATGTGTTTGTTTTATCTAATACTCCAAATTTATAATATGCTCCCGCAGCAAGTGCTAATACAATTACAACAATACAAAAATCTATAAAATTAATTTTACCAAATAATTTTCCTTTTTTATCTGTTACCTTCAAAAAAAGCGCCTCCTATCTTCCTATTGTCAATATAAATCCTTTTCCTGCATACCCATTCCCTTTTACAGAAACATCTTTTCCAGCTTTTACTACATAACTACCATCCACTTTAAAATCAGATGCCGTTTCTGTCACGTTTGCTTCTACAACAAGTATTACAGTTTCTTTTCCTTCCAATGTACTTTCTATTACACTACCATTAATTTTGTCTTCCCCTAGTCTTATACTAGGTCTTGCTTCTACAGAAGTAACTGTTCCCATATGATAATTTTTTACATTATCTGTCAATGTATCTCCCACTTTGATATTTTGAGAAAACCCTTCAGGGCATTCATTTAACTCTAAAGAATAACGCAATACTTTTGTTTCTGTTGCCTTTGCCTTATGTGTAAAAGCATATGTGCCTGCTGCAATAGCAATCACAACAACAATGATTACAATATCAAAAACATTAAACTTTTGTTTTCTTTCCATTCTTTCTGTTCTTTCACTCATATTTATCACCCTTTCTTAACAAATAAATCTTCATATACTTTTTCAATATTTCGAGCATACATTTTTGCTGTAAATTTTTGCTGAAAAATTTCTTTTGATTTTTTTTGCATATATTGATATACTTCTTTTTCGTCCATCGCCTTTTTTAAATATTTTAATAAATCATTACTATTCTGACTTTCAAATATATAGCCATTTTCACCATGTGTAATGACTCCAGGATTTCCTCCATAATTACTTACAACGGCTGGTATACCTAAGCTCATGCCTTCTAAAAGTGCAAGGCTTGTTGCTTCTGTGCCATAAGAGGCATTTACTTGCAAATCTAATATACTTAAAAATGTTTTTACATCTGATACAAAACCTGTAAATATTACAATATCATCTAAATATTTTTGTTTTACAATTTGTTTTAATTCTGTTTCTATATCTCCTGTGCCAGCAATTAATATTTTTACATTTCTTTTTTCTTTTTTTAACATTTCTGCTGCTTCAATTAAATATTTATGTCCTTTTACAGCATTTAATCTTGCTAATATACCTATTACAAAATCATTTTTGATAATATGATATTTTTGTTTTATTTTTACAATTTCTTCTGGTGATATGCTTTCTATTTGTTCTACACCATTTAATATAACTTTTATTTTTTCTGGTGCAATGCCACCATCTGTTAAATTTTGTTTTGCAGCATCTGCTACTGCAATAATATCATCTGCTAAAAATTCATTAGCATATTTATTAATAATTCTTCCTATTCCTTTTTTGATACGAGGACTTACAGGAAATACAGAATGTCTTGTATATACTACTTTTTTGCCACAAATTCTACCACTTATTCTTCCTGTAATTGTTCCATGTGTATGAACTACATCTGGATTTTCTTTTTTTATAATTTTATTTAATTTTCGTATTGCTTTATAGTCAAATGACTTATCTGCAATACCATCTATTTCTATCACTTTTGTTTTCAATTTTTCAATTTCTGGTTTTAAAAGACTGCCTCTTGGCACAACAACTTTTACTGCAAATTTTTTTCTATCATAGTATTTTAAAAAATTGAAAAGACATCTGCCTGCACCACCTATATTACTATCACTAATAATATTTAAAATTTTCAGCATAGACATCATTCCTCCTTTAATCTGTATAATTTTGTAAGTATCATGCCAAACCCTATACATACCCAAAACAAAAGCATTACTCTATAATTGTAAAATGTATAATCAGACATACTTTGTACCATAAATCCTGTTACTGCGGAAATCGCTGCTATAAGCAATATTTTATTTTCTTTTTTACTTTCTCGTGACAATGCCCCACAAGTCATACGATAATATTGGAATATTAATAATACAAATACTATTAATCCAACAATACCTGTATCACACACAATTTGTAAAAATAAATTGTGAGAATGAGGCGCACTAATACTATTATAAGCATAAAGAGGATATACTTGATTAAATGCCTCCATGCCAGGACCAATACCACAAAGCCAATAATCTTTTAACATAGCAATCGTACCTAGCCAAATATATACTCTATAACTTGTAGAGGAGTCTGCCATATTTCCGATACTTAAAAATCTGTTAATAATGGTTTCTGGTAGTATAAATGGAAGTAATATCAATACTCCAATACCTAAAAATATAAATCTTCTATCCCAAAGTACAAGAAATACAGCCGCCGCTGCAATAATACCGATATAACAGCCTCTAGAATATGTTAGCACAAGACAAACCATCATAATTCCACTACACACTGCAAAAAATAATCTATTAAACCAAGATTTACTATTAATACAAAATGCGGCTGCAAAAGGAATAACAATCAAAAAATATTCTCCCAATACATTAGGATTTTCTAATGTAGAATAAACACGGAAATTAATTGTTTCAAACATACCTACATCATGCCATACGCCACTAAATTTATTTGGAAATAAATATTGATAAAAACCATAAAATGAAACTAATACACCTATGCAAATAAAAAAGAATACAATAACATTAAATTGTTTTTTTGTTTCAATGGCATTTGATAATACAATAGAAAATAATATAAAACAAACAGTAAGTATACCACCCAAAAAACTTGCTTTTCTTGCAACAGAAGTTAATGTTGCAAACAAATATATAAAAGCATAAAAATAAATATAGCGATTTACTGAAAAGTATTTCATTTTACGTTTTCTGTCAAATAAAAAAGATAAAAACAGAGAACCAAATCCAGCTAATACAAATGCCAATACAAGCATAGTAGGCAGTATAGGCGCAAGTAATACAGCAAAACTGCACCATATATATGATATTTTAAATATACTGTTTACAAATAACTTATTTAATCCCAATTTATAAAAAATTTTGCTTAATGCTCTACGTATCCCCCAAAATATCCTAAAAAATATACTATTTCTCACAATGGCTTTTTTATTATCTCTTTGTAAAAACCATTGTATAATTTGGCTGTTTTGAAACTGTACAGAACACCAATTTACTACAATCCATAGTGCGTGTAAAATATGACTTCCTTCCAACATACAAATTACTATTACTGAAAACTTATAAAAAACAATTTGTTTTTTATAATGCTGCAAGTTTTGCAGTAATCTCTCCTTTCTGTTTTTTATATGTCCGTTGCAACCAACGTCTTTATAATATACTATTTAATGTGCTACCTTTTTTAATAATCCTTTTGCCATTTGTAATGCTTGTTTACTTTCTTCCACACCTAAAATATAACAAATCAGCATATAGCAAATACCTCCTGATGCTGCTGGTAAAACTACAACAATTAAATTTTTTATAATACCTTCCATAGACAGTAATAACATACTATTTTTACAAATCATTGCTACTATTGTCATAACAACAGCAGAGCAAATCATTTTCAATAAATCTACTAAAAGACTTTTAGAAATTAAATTTTTATATTTCTTCTGTAATGGTATAAAAAGAAATATTGCAGATACAACAGAAGAAATTGAAGATGCTAATGCCAATCCTCCTACATCCATAGTATTTACAAGTAAAAAGCAAAATGCTACATTAACTACAATAGATACTAAACCAGAATAAAAAGGTGTTTTTCCGTCCTGTTTTGCATAAAATACTCTGCTCAATATATTTTGTACTCCAAAACCTATCATACCAAATGAAAAATAAAATAATGCCCTTGCAGTTGTTTGTGTTGCAAAGCTGTTAAAATTTCCTCTTTCATACATCAGCTTGACAATAGGTTCGCTTAATACCATAAGCCCTAACATCATTGGTATGAGTAAAAATAACATAGAACGTAATGTAACGCTTATTGTTTCTCCTAAATCCTTTTCTGCATGGTTTGTTGTAAGTCTTGCCATTTTAGGAAACATTACATTTGCAATAGAAAGCACAAACACACCTACAATAATACTGTATAATGTATTAGAATAATCTATAATCGTAATTGCAGCGTCAGTATAATTTTCAAAATATATATGTGATGCAAATTTTGTATTGATTACAAAATTAATAGGCTGTATCCATGTACTTATCATAACAGGCAACATAAGCAATAATATTTTTTTCATACCTTCTTCTTTAAAATGAAAATCTATATGAAAGCGATATCCTTTTTTATATAAAGCTGGTATTTGTATCATTGCCTGCATTGCCCACCCTATCAAAAATGCAATAGTTAAACCTTCAATGCCAAATTTATCATTTAAAAATATATAATACAATATTATCACAGCATTAGAAACAATACTCATTGCAGCAGGTATTGTAAATTCTTCTAACGATTGCAATATTCCTACAAACGAAAACGCTACCCCTGTAAATATAACAGTAGGAAATAATATTCTTAAAAATTCTATACAAATTTTTGCTGTATATGTTGTCATACCATCTGCAAAAAGCCATGTAATAGGTTCTGCAAATATAATACCTAAAACAGTCATAATACAAGTCACAACACCTATCATTGTAATAAATATATTTGATAAGCGAAAAGCCTCTTGTTTTCCCTTTTTCTCTAAATATTCATTAAATATTGGTATAAAACTTGCAGAAATTGCTGAGGCAAACACTGCATCAAAAAATGTTCTTGGTATTCTGCTTGCTGTCATAAAAGCAGCAGCTTCTGCTCCAATGGAATAATTTGCTGCTAAAAGCTGTTCTCTCACTAAACCCAATAATTTTCCAATTAATGTAATCATCATCATAAAACCCACAGTTTTTACTGTGTCGTTAGCTGATTTTTCCATACCTTTCTCCTTTTGGTTTTGTGTGTTCTGTTTATTTTATATAATAAATATAGAAAAACAGTTTTTATATTAACATTGTTTTATCACTATTTTGTCTTAAACGTACAATATGGGCTAGGAATACCCTGCCCATATTATACTACCCCAAAAATATCCATTTTACAACAGAAATCATAAACTTTCACATTTGTTTATGCTATTTTTGACATTTCATATGTAATTTCTTCCCCATTTACACGTAATTTCATCATAGTAAAATCAGTATTTACCGAACCATCTTCTAAAAATAAATCAGGTAAATTTACATAACGAATGCCATCTTTTAAATTAAACCAATAACCAACACCAGATGTTGACACTACAAATATTGTTTTTCCTTCTGATTTCAATTCTGCTAATACGCTACGAAATAACATTGTTTCAAGAGGGTCAGTAAAAGCAGATGGTGTTTTATCCATTATCATAACAACTGTTTGATTGCCTGCCTGATTGATATCATTTTTAAATGTTAGCCATTGTGCTGCATTTGTGGTACGTAATCCACCTTCTGCTGCCGTCATCATTACCACACTTACACCATATTTATTTTGGAACTGATAACCACCATTCCATTGCATAGCATCAATATTAGGTGTAATATCTGTTTTTCCTCCATAAATTGCTAAATTGGCATTGCTTTCCACAATATTTTTTACTTTTGATTGTTCTGTGCTATAAGTTTCTGCATTTGCCTTTGCTGATGTTACTTTTCCTATGATATTGATATAAACTGAGCCATCTTCTGTATATTGTATAGATTGCTGTTTTCTGTCAGATAATTTTATTTCATCTGGTGTCCATGGTAATTGTTCCACTTCTACCGCTCCAATTATAACAGGAATCGAACAACTTGCGTCTCCTGCAATTACTTGTATGTATCCTGTGCCAGACTGTGCTGTTGCTGTAAATATATTGGCATTCATACTGCCTAATGTTTCATCAGACAAAATATAAGTCACACCACCATTAATACTTGCTGTGTAGCCTTCTGTACTTGTTCCTATAAAACCGATTGCTGCTGTTTCTCCCTGTTGTAAACGGATTTCTTTTGGCTCTGTTGTAACAGATGCGATTGTCATACCTTCTATTATTGTTTCTGCCTGTTTATCTTGATAAGTAGCAGTAATTTTTATATCTTCAGCTATTGCTGGTATAAAAGTATTTTCATTCAATGTCCCTTTTCCTTCTTCCACAGACAATACAATTTGACTGGTATCTAACTCTACTGTATGAAAATACTCATCATAACCAATTACATCTAATTTCACACTATTGTTCACAAAAACTCTTTCTGCACTTGGTTTTATAACAATTTGAGAAACTTCTCCTACAGGTGCATGATTAAATACACCAAAACCATTTATAATTTTTCTTTCTGCACCATCAGAAACCGTATTTTTCACTTCTGGTTGTTGGTCATCAACAGTTTTTGCTACCATAGTAGAAGAACCACCACCATCAAAATGCATAGCATTATAAGCACCATATTCCTTCATAAGCCAAACCATTTCTTCATGTGTTGCACCAATACTATCTCCTCTGCCATCTACTACCATCAATATTAGTGTAGAATTATCTTGAGAAATACCTAATGCTGTTCTTGGCTGTCTACCTGAAATTATTAGCCCAGGATTTTCAGGCTTTTCACCATCAACTAATATTCTTCCTATACCACTGATTGCTGTTTGTATAGTATTTAAATCTAATGTTGCTCTAATATCTAATCTTGCAGCTTGTCCTTCTGCAAAGTATTCCCACAAATCATCATAATATTTACCACTTATAATAATTAAATAACCGTCTTCTGGTGTATTAACCGTTTCGCCTTTTTGAGAAATTGCTGTAATTGTATCATTTTGCACTGTAAATTTTACTAAATCTGTAAAACGTGCATCTAAATCCGCAGTAGAATCTGCTGCATTTCTATCAAAATAAATAGGATATACCATTTCTGTTATTTTATTAAAAGAAGCAAGTTCTAAATGACCATAATCTCCCGCATAAAAATCTGCCTGTATTCTAAAAAAATCTATAAATGGATTACCTTCTTTGTCAATAAAAAATGTAGAATATTCATTTTTTTCTAAATTTCTATCTGTTCCCGCAGAAATCACATTTCCTTCTTTTACTACTGGTCCAAATGAGGCAGAATAACTTCCTTTCATACCAAAAAAGTCACTATTTACTGCTGCTGCTGCACCAGTATCGTTTACCATTTTTAAAAGTGTTTCTTTTAATCCATATTCTGTTTGAGATTCTATTGGTTGCAATGATAAATTTGGGTCATTTAAGTCAATTTTTAAAACATGGATATCCTGCCAACCTTCTTTTGCCAGTCTATGCTTTTTTTCATATGTAACACCTTTTGTAATGGTTTCTGTTGTCACTTGGTCATATAATATTTCTGCTGCAAATATTTGTATGTTCCATGCAGAACAAAACATAGTACTTGCTAATATAATTCCTGTTATTTTTTTCATGAAAAAATGTTTTTTTCTCATGTGTAATACTCCTCCTTGTTGTCATTTCTTTCTATCTATGATGAACATATCCGCATCATTGTAACATAATTTTTACATTTTTTCATCTATATTCACAAAACTTTAATAAAATTGTAATAATTATACAGATACACTATTTTTTTGTAGAATATTATAAAATATTTTTAAAGCATAAAAAAAGGTACAGATTTCTCTGTACCTTTTTAAAAACATTTAGCAAAGCCCCAAACTAATCAATAGCGCCCTATTGATTTTCTGCATAACACAGCTATCTAAATGACAGACTTTTTCACGAAGTCTTTTTTTATCAATCGTTCTAATCTGCTCCAAAAGTATAACAGAGTCCTTTGCTAAATCATAATTTTGCGCTGATAATTCAATATGTGTGGGTAATTTTGCTTTATTAATTTGTGATGTAATAGCAGAACATATTACAGTTGGACTGTATTTATTTCCAGTGTCATTTTGCACAATCAATACTGGTCTAATTCCGCCTTGTTCACTGCCTACTACTGGGCTTAAATCTGCATAATAAATATCTCCTCTTCTTACAATCAATATGGCTCACTCTCCGCTGTTCATGGCTTGGATTACCGAGCCGTCAGGCGTTTTTACTATTTCTCATTTTTATTATGTACTATTACCGCCTGCTTTTCGGTATACTCAAAGTATGTCCCACAGACGGTGATTTTATACTTATTATATTATTCTATAATTTGAAACAAACTGTCATCTAATTCTGCATTATATTCAAATGTATGATAACTCAAATGATATGTTTCATTTCCTTTACTGTCATAAATAATAAATTGTACTGGTTTTAATGTTTCATTATCCACCCAAAGTTTTTCTGTTGCAATATATTCATTTCCTCCTGGTATCACCGCCTCCAAAACAGTGCAACGACTTTCATCTAATGCAGCAGCCTCTATAGTAACTCCCTCCGACTGCATATAATTTTTTAAAAACTGTCCTAAAAACAATTCATTTCTTTGTTGATTTTCAGGTACTTGCTTCACAATTTTAGAAGATACACGAGGATTAAACTGACATATTTTTTCTCCATCAAATACAGTATAATTTCCTGCAACCGTTTCTGGTGCTGTCAGTTCCAGGCGATATTCTCCTGTTGATTTAAAGTACTGATTTGTTTCATATGTATTACTTCCTTTGTTTGAAAAACGTTCCATTGTAGCACTGCATTGATAATTTTCCATTTCATTTAATTGTTTTTGTATTTTTTCCATTTCTGTCATTTGCGCTTGTTCTGTCAATTTATTACATCCTGCAAAAGCAATGGAAAAACACGCAATACATAATGCACAGATTGCTTTTTTCATGTTTTTTCTCTCCTTTATTCGTTCATTCTTTATTACTTTATGGAAACAGTAAAAAAAATATAACTGCAAATGCTATGTTCACAACATACAAAATTTTTTTAATATTTGAAAATATTGATATCTATATGTGATATACATGATAATGCATTACTTATACTGCTAAAATACACAAAATTATGTTTTTTTTCGTGCTTTTCTTTTAAAATCACCTTTTTTTTGATATAATACTACAATACTAACAATTATAAATTAGAATCATAATGATTTCTAAACAGAATAGGAGAATTGCTATGACAAATCATTCACCTTTTCAAAACAATCATAAACAACTTTTAGAATTTTTTAGTAAAAGTTTCTTTGAAGTATATAACAACATGGACAAAGAAGTACAATCAACTTTATTAGAAGTTGCACCAACACTTTTTCGCAGATGGTATGTTTCTGCTTTAATTCCAGAAACAACATTATCTCCTTCTGTGGCTTTTCGTATTGATTTTTCAAAAAAACTTTCATCAGAAAACATATATAGTTATATTATGACTTTAGATAAAACAGAGAATGAAAAAACAATATTTCAATATCATATTTTAGAATACTCTTTACAGAAACATCCATTTATAGAGGATTTAAAAATAATATTAAACTATTGTACACCAGACTGTGAGTTATCAGAACAAGGAGAATTTTTAGAAAACGACCAAAAAATATTACTTCAAAAAATTTCAAAAAAAGAACGTTTTTATCTACACTATTTAACACTTATATTATGCAATATGGAACTTCTTGTTCCTTTAGCATCTATACACACAATACGCATACAGCCTAGCAAATATGCAGTACAATTTTTTAAAAAACCTACTAAACAAATATTGTTTCATATTGTAAAAGCTGTATTGGAAACAGCTTCTTATGAAATGACAGAAGCAATAGGGGCTGACCCAGAATATTTTTCTGCTGATATATTTTTTGAATTTTTAAATAACAATATGAATACAGAGGATATATTTATAAAGCTTTACAAAAGCATTGGTATTGACATTACACAAATATGGGAAATTCCTTCAGCAGAATGTTTTTCAGAAGAAGAAGCTGCTATTGCGTCATCATTCTTTTTTATGGGTATATTGTTAGATAAATGGTTTTTAACACCATTAGGTGACTTTTTACAAGTAATACAACCAATTTATTATTTGCCTTTTTATTTTGTCAGCACATTGAATCGCATTGCAAATCTTATTGTAGCAAAATTTCCTTTGCAGGCAGAATTATACTCCCCTTGTTCTGTATATGATTTAACAGTAATAGGAGAAGCGATATTACAAGGTTTTGATATAAAGAAAGAAAAACAGCCGTTGCCTGTTCATTTAGACTTTAATTATATATTAGAAGGTATTATCCGTCATACAGAAAGCCATTTATTTGAAGACGTACTTTCACAACAAAATACAGATATTTCTGTATGTCCTATTAAAGTTTCTATTGTCAATCATCCTGAACAGTGGAAAATTATAGAAATGCTTGATAATGCCTCATTATATGATATATGTAGTGAAATTTGTTCCGTATTTGATTTCATAAGCATTTCTACTTATAGTGTAACAGCAGAACATAAAAACAGCTTTCCTTTCTTCCAAGGCAGTCCTTTAAAACACAAAAACCAAAAACCTTCTCCTTTTTTACCTTCTTCTTTTTCATCGGGAGATGTTCTTTATTTTACACCAGAAAAAGATATCAACAGACAACTAAAATTGGAATTTTTGCCTAAACAAAAACAAATTCCTTTTATACTATATCCTCGTTTAAGAAAGCAAAGTACAGAAATAAAATCAGAATAATTTGATATTACATTAATTAAGAAAGAAGGAAATGAAAAATTATGGGTACATTAATACATCAACATGGTGGAGATTTAGATGCCATACAAAAACAATATCATATACCTAAAAATGAAATTATAGATTTCAGTGGAAATATCAATCCTTTAGGATTTCCTGACAGTGTAAAAAAATGTTTATCAGAAAATTTAGATATTCTTTCCATATATCCTGACAAAAATTATATTGCATTAAAAAAAGCAATCAGTAACTATACTGGAGCAGACAGCAATCATATTGTAGTAGGAAATGGTTCTACAGAATTGATTTCTACATTTATTAAAAACTGTCATACAAAAAAAACATTGATTTTAGGTCCTGCTTATTCTGAATATGAAAGAGAGATATCTCTTTGTGGTAGTGATTATAGTTATATTGCTTTAGAAGAAAAAGAAAATTTTTGTTTTCATACAGAAAAATTATTAAATGCATTAACACCAGAAATTGGACTTTTTATATTTTGCAATCCTAATAATCCTACTGGAACAATTGCAACAATTTCAGACATTCAAAAAATATTAGAACAGTGTCAAAAATATCATATTTCTGTTATGATAGATGAAACATACATGGAATTTTGTCAAAATTTAGAGCAGTGTTGCGCCATTCCTTTGGTAAAGCAATTTGATAATTTATTTGTCATTCGTGGTACATCAAAATTTTTTGCAGCTCCAGGATTGCGTTTAGGGTATGGTATTTCAAGCAATACTACATTTCTAGAAACATTAAAGCAAAGCCAAGACCCTTGGAGTGTAAACAGCATTGCAGCTTTTGCAGGAGAATTACTTTTTTCAGACAAAGAATTTATAAAGCAAACAAAAGAATTAATATTTTCAGAAAGAAATCGTTGTATATCTATATTAAAAACATGGAAAAATATTACCGTTTATCATTCTAGTTCGAATTTTATATTACTGAAATTGAAAACAAATGCTATAGATTCTCATAAATTATTTGAGAAATTAATACAAAAAAAATTATTAATTAGAGATGCTTCTAGTTTTACATTTTTAGATGATACCTTTTTGCGTTTTTGTATTCGTATGCCTGAGCAAAATACTAAATTGCTTGAAGAATTAAAAATATTGATAGAATAATATTACAACAAAAATGGTAAAAAGTTTCTTCATAATTTTTAAAAAATGCAGCATATTAATCACCATGTTAATAAAATGAAAGGGGGCAAAAAATTGCATCACATGATTACAGAAACGGAATTATCACAACAATTATATGATATAAAAAAAACGTTATATAAATCAAAACAAAAATGGAATAATATTGTTTTTTTAAATCAAGAATCCCTCTTTTTATATCTCAATCAATTATATTGTGCAAATGGTGAAACTATAGGTGATATATTAAATAAACTAGAACAATGTATTCCTTTTGCATTAACAGATGATAGTTTTTCACTCTTTCTTTCTTCCTCTCAAGCAGACAACTTGCAAAAAATGGAAGCATTAAGACGTGGTTTTATAGAAAGCTGTAAAAAAGATTTTTTATTACATTTATATTTTATCAATGATGAAATACAGTGGAAACATATATTAAAAACTTGTGAAGAATTACGAAAAAAAAATCGTATGCTATTTTCTGAAAAAAGAAAGGAACAAATATGATTTATTCTGATGGTAAACCTTATTATAGTTTAAATTGTGCTTATAGAGAACGATTTCATAAAAAAACTGTTAAAATATCATTGGATGGTGGATTCACTTGTCCGAATCGTGATGGTACATTGGATACAAGAGGCTGTATATTTTGTAGCACAAAAGGCTCTGGAGATTTTACAGCAAAAGGTAATACTATTGTAGAGCAAATAGAAAACGGTAAAAAATTGCAAAAATGGCAGGGACAATCTCCCTGCTATATTGCCTATTTTCAATCATTTACAAATACATATGCACCTGTTTTAAAATTAAAGTCTCTTTATGAGCAAGCACTCTCTTGTAATGATATTGTTGGCATTTCTATTGCTACACGTCCTGATTGTTTAGGAGAAGATGTTGTTTCTCTTTTACATGATATTAATCAAAAAACATATTTATGCGTAGAATTAGGATTACAAACAATACATGATTTTTCTATAAAATTCATCCGTCGTGGTTATCAAAATGATATATTTGAAAAAGCTGTTTATCATCTTTCTCAATATAATATAGAAATTGTAGTACATATTATATTAGGACTACCTCATGAAACAAAACAGCATATTCTTTCTACAATACATTATATTAATCAACTTCCTATAAACGGTATAAAACTTCAACTACTTCATGTATTAAAAGATACTGATTTAGCAGAATATTATCATAATAATTATTTTAGTACATTATCACTTATAGATTATGTAGATATTATCTGTGATTGCATAGAATACCTACGCCCTGATATTGTGATACATAGATTAACAGGAGATGGTGATAGCGAAAAACTAATTTCACCTTTATGGAGTAGACAAAAAAGACTTGTATTAAATACCATACACAAAACATTAAAACAAAGAAATTCTTTTCAAGGAAAAAAATATCAATCTAATAAAAAATAATATTTCATATAGCGAAATATTGCTCTACTATCTTTTTATTTTATTTGTTTTTTATAAAAATATTAATATAAATACATTCCATTGTTTCAAAAAATAGTTGTTTCTATTGTTTTTTTATTATATACTAAATTTATATTACAAATTTTGAAAGGAAGTGGGCAGCAAATGGACTATTCCGTCAGCCGATTAGCAGAAAATAAGCTGATTATACTGTATCTGGTTGAAAAAATGGGTCTTGCCCTTTCAAACAGTGAAATTTGTCAGTTTTCATTAGAAAAAAATTATATGGATTATTTTTCTGTGCAACAATATCTTTCAGAGTTAGTAGAAGCACATTTACTGAAAAAAAATAACCATAAAAATCATACTCGCTATACACTAACAGTAGAGGGAAAAGAAATTATAAATTATTTTATACAACATATTGCAGAAAATACAAAACAAGAAATTGATACTTATGTGCAGCAAAATAAAAAGCGCATACACACAGAGCATGAAGTGACAGCACGTTATTTTTTGGAATCAAATAACGGTTATGATTATATTGTAAAATGCAGTTTGTGTGATAGTGATGGTACAAATCTTATGGAAATCAATATACCAGTTGCTACAAAAGAACAGGCTCAAATCATTTGTAATAACTGGAAAAATAATGTTAGCCGTTTATATGGAACAATATTCAGCGCACTTGTCAGTGATAATAAGTAACATTTTGATACAAATTCTAAATAAAAATATCATTGGCAATTTCACAAAAACAGATTGAATTCAGCTAAAACACATATTATAATTTAAAGCAGTCAATTAAAATTTTTAATCATAATAGTTAAGAACATAATTGTTGTTAATTGTACAGGTGGGCACTTATCGGAAAGTTAGGCTAAACATTTTTAGGAGATATTTTATATGATTTCTTATATTTGGTCTATTGTATTGATAATACTATCAAATGTGGTTTATCAAATATGTGCAAAATCAGTACCAGACGGAATAAATCCACTTGCATCATTAACTATAACATATCTGATAGATATAATTACAAGTAGTAGTCTATTTTTTCTACTTAATTAAAGATGTAATATAGCAAGTTGAACTGGGCTTCATTCATATTTGGTATTGTACTTATTAGGCTAGAAGTTGGATTTATTTATGTATATATACATATAAAGCAGGTTGGCAGATTAGCATAGCATCTATCATTTATAGCTTCTTTTTAGTAATTGCTTTGATATTTGTGGGTTTTATTCTCTATCAAGAGATTATTACATGGAATAAAGTTGTCAGTGTTGTTATATATCTAATTGGACTAATTTTTATAAACTACAAGTGATATTTAGAATCGCATTTATTGAAAGCTATTTACAAATAAGTAAAAATACCATAAGAATTATCGTTATTTTACAAAAATATGCCTGATAGTTTTATATATAAAACTATCAGGCATATACTTTCATAATTAGCCATACAAAAACTTTTTAATGATTATTTTAATTTAAAAGAACTTTTTAAAGATACAATACGATTAAATACAAAATGTTCTTTTGTTGTGTCTTTTATATCTACACAGAAATAGCCATTTCTCATAAACTGATATTTATCACCTGGTTTTGCTTCTTCTATAGCAGGCTCTATATAACAATTTTCTATTACTTCTAACGAATTTTCATTCATTATCATATCTCCGTTTTCACTTTCTGGATTATCTAACATCATATAATCATATAATCTTGCTGTTGATTTTATACAATGGTCAGCACTTACCCAATGCAACGTACCTTTTACTTTCCTACCTGTAAAACCACTTCCACTTTTTGTTTCTGGGTCATATGTGCAATGTACTTCTATAATATTTCCATTTTCATCTTTTATTACATCAGTACAAGTTACAAAATAAGCACCTTTCAAGCGAACTTCTTTTCCAGGAGCAAGTCTAAAAAACTTTTTAACAGGTTCTTCCATAAAATCTTCTTGTTCAATATAAAGATTTTTTGTAAAAGGAACTTGTCTTGTTCCCAATTGTTCATTTTCTGGATTATTTTCTATATCCATCAATTCAATTTGTCCTTCTGGATAATTTGTAATCACCAATTTTAATGGATGCAATACTGCCATAACTACTTTTGCTTTCGCTTTTAAATCATCTCTAATACAATATTCCAACAAACCACTGTCTACAACACTATTTGCTTTTGAAACACCTATTCTTTCACAAAAATCTCTTATAGATTCTGGTGTAAATCCTCTGCGACGCAAACCAGATATCGTAGGCATACGAGGGTCATCCCAACCATCAACAAGTCCTTCTTCTATCAATGCTCTCAATTTTCTTTTACTCATAACTGTATTAGTTAATCCTAAACGAGCAAATTCAATTTGTCTTGGAGGATTTTTGGTATATCCTGCTTCTTTTACTACCCAGTCGTAAAGTGGTCTATGGTCTTCAAATTCCATAGTACATATAGAATGTGTAATACCTTCAATAGCGTCTTCTAAAGGGTGAGCAAAGTCATACATAGGATAAATACACCATTCATCCCCTGTTGTATGATGTGTTGCGTGAGCAATTCTATATAACACAGGGTCTCTCATATTTATATTAGGAGAAGACATATCAATTTTTGCTCTTAATGTTTTTGCACCATCTGGAAATTCTCCTTTTCTCATTCTTTCAAATAAATCTAAATTTTCTTCTATACTTCTATTACGATAAGGACTTTCTTTTCCTGGTGTATTTAGAGTACCTCTATATTCTCTCATTTCTTCTACACTTAAATCACATACAAATGCTTTACCTTCTTTTATGAGTTTTATGGCAACTTCATAATATTTTTCAAAATAACTGGAAGCAAAATAAAGTCTGTCTTCCCAGTCAAAACCTAACCATTTTACATCTTCTTTAATAGATTCTACATATTCTGTATCTTCTTTTGTAGGATTTGTATCATCAAAGCGAAGATTACATTTTCCGCCATATAACTTTGCCATACCAAAATTTAAGCAAATTGATTTTGCATGTCCAATATGAAGATAGCCATTAGGTTCAGGTGGAAAACGAGTATGTATTTTATTCAATTTTCCTTCTAAATCCTCCTGTACATAGCTATGTATAAAGTTACCTGTGTTACTTAAAGCATTTTCTTTTTTTTCTTCCATAGAAAAATACCTCCTACTATTTCATTACATGTTGTTATTATTATAATACCCATTTATTTCCAATTTAAACAATAATTTTATATTTTATTATAATATAGTGTTTTGCTCAAAGCAATACTTTTACTATCTATATTTGCTGAAAAATGTTGTATTTTCTGTTAGCCAGTTTCTAAAATGTTTATCTACGATTTGTACTCCACTATCATTCAAATGAGCATCATCTCTAAAATTATCATTTGTCAGCATAGGGGTCTGTTGATTTACAATATTATAATCAATATAATTTGCTCCGATTTGTTTTGCTAATTCTGCAACTTTATTATGAATCATATCATAATTTTTAATATATTCCATAGAAATTAATGCGACAGGTGCAGTTACCAAAACAAGTTCACTGTCATTTTCATGGCACAGCCTTGCAATTTTTTTAACATAACCAGATTGTGTATCATCTAATTCCCAATATTTACCATCTAATGATTTGAATTGATTCGTTTCGTCATATTCTCCTGGAAGCATACCCATATTGCAATACGTATAACCTTTTGAACGGTAATATTCTTCTCCTTTTTGATATTCTATTTTTTTCTTTTTCAATCCATACTTTTCTTCTAATTTTTTTTCTATTTGATTCGCTTCATAAGCAAAATAATCTTGCTGAAATCTCATAGGCAATAAATAATATTTTACTTTTTCTCCTAATGGAAATACTTTTTTAATATACTCTTTTTTTAACTCCTCATTTTGAAGTACCTCAAAAAAGGAATTCGCTTGTTTCATTTCAAAGGTATCATCCAATACATCCCAATATATTTCAAGTACAACTACATCTGGCTTTTGTGTATTATAAATTTCTCTCAATTCATAATAGCTTGTATCTAAATGCTGTAAAGGTGTACCCATTTGATAACTATATATATTAAAATAGTTGTCAAAATTTTCGGGGTCAAATGTGCAATAAGAATGTGATGAACCTATAAAAACCATATTTAAGCTATTTTTAGGCAAATTATAAAAATCTTCAAAACGTTTTTGTGTAAAGGCATTTATTACATTATGACTTGCGGCTTCTTGGTAGCGAAAGCCAACTTGCTGGAATAATATTAAAACACAAAATACATAAATAATAATACTGATAATACATTTTAAATTAGAAATGAACTTTTTTTTCATATAGAAAAGCTCCTTTATTGTTTTCTGTCATGTATATTATTGAAAATTTATTCTCTATATTAAAATTGAAAATAAATAAACTCTCCTGAATTGCTAAAAACACCTGTAGAAAGTACCCAAACGCTCACAAAAATATAAAAAGCCATACGAACAACATAATTTCTTTTTTCTATACCATCTATTACATGATACTTTCCTGTTGCAATTTCCACAAACATTAAAAATATAATAGATATCACAATCACAATTAATTCATATAAATTAATACCCATACTTGTTATTATTTCATAAACATATTGTATATCTTTCCACTGCCCCACATCATCTAATAAATGCCTAAAAATATAAATAGTATCTGTTATAGTATTTGCTCTAAATATAATTAAGCTAATAGAGAAAAGTAAAAATGTTGTAATAATACTGCAAAAATTCCAAATAATATTATGCTCTAAATGAAATATTCTGATTATTTTTTTCATTATTTTTTCCGTTAATACACCTATTACCAAATAAATACCATGCAAAGCACCCCATATGGCAAATGTCCAGTTTGCACCATGCCAAATGCCACTTACAAAAAATGTAATAAACAAATTGACACATTTTTTTATTTTTCCTTTTTTATTTCCTCCTAAAGGAATATAAATATAATCCATAAACCATGTGGATAATGAAACGTGCCATCTTCTCCAAAGTTCTTTTATACTTTTTGAAAGATATGGTTTATCAAAATTGTGTATCAAATCAAATCCCAGCACTTTAGCACTTCCCAATGCAATATTAGAATATCCGCTAAAATCACAATATATTTGAAATGCAAATAATATCGTTGCAATTACAAAATAAAAACCGTTATAACTTTCTACATTATTGTATATTGTATTTACTGCTGTAGATGTTCTATCTGCAATAACAATTTTTTTAAAAAATCCCCAAAGCATCCATTTTAATCCTATTAAAACATTTTGTTTATGAAATTTATGTTTCTTATAAAATTGGGGTAGTAAATTACTACTTCTTTCAATAGGTCCTGCTACTAGCTGTGGAAAAAATGTAATAAAAAGTGAAAATATACCATAATGTCTAACTGGTTTTATTTTATTTCTATAAACATCTATACTATAGCTCGTTGCCTGAAATGTATAAAATGATATACCCATAGGTAGTATAATATCAAAATCTTTTGCAGGATATTGTTCTAAAAATATTTGTGCTCTTGCAAATGCTTGTTCTTTCCCTAAATCATTGTAATACCATTCTACAAATTTGGAACAAACAGCCATAACTGTTTCATTTACAAATACAGAATATTTAAATAAAAACAATAAACTAAAATTAATCATCAATGTTATAATTAAATATTTTTTTCTCTTTTTATGACTTTTTTCTTTATGCATAATCAGAGAAAAAATATAATTTATAAATGTTGAAAATACAATTAATAATATAAATATAATTTGTTTAGGACGCCAGCAAATATAAAAATAATAACTAGCAACCAAAAGAAGTATCCAACGGAATTTATGGGGCGAGATATAATATAATATTACTACAGCAATAAAAAATAATATAAAATGAAAGGAATTAAATAACATATTGCACCTCTAATACTATATAATTAACAATCATAATTTGTTTAATTTTTGAAGTATATTTTTAGCTTCATCTTTAATATAAGGTATTTTCGTATTATCAAATATATATTTTAATAAATTTTCTGCCTCTGTAATTTCATTATCAGCAATTTTTTCTTTTGCCCATAATACTTGTGCAGACTGTTTTTCCAAAGATTTCGCTGTTTCTTCGTTTATAATATTTTCTAAATATGTAAAGCCTTGTTCTCTTTTTCCTATGGCAAAACTCCACAATGCAAATGTTTCCCTAAAACTGTTTTTAAAATATGGGGATTCTAACCCTACTTTTAAAACATCTTTATGAGATTCCATTATAATACACGCTTTTTTAGTTTCTCCTGCCCAAAAAGCATTTAAGGCTATATTATGATAAAGTATCATTTGACTTCTTTTATCAATGCTTTCTATATCAATACATTCTAAATATAAATTCGCTTGTTCAAATTCTCCTTTCAGTGTATATCCTATTGCCATATTTATAGTTAATATTGATTTTAAATAATTATTTTCAATTTCATTTAACAGTTTTTTCATACCTATAATATAATTTTCAATATCACCTTTTTGTAATTGATGTGATAAAACTTCAATTTTATGTGTCAATAAATTTCCTTTTCTCATTTGATAAGGAATCATTATTATAATAAATATAATATATGATATAATTAGTGTCATAAATAATGTAGTTTTAGATAAATCGAATATTTTTCCTACAATCATCATCAATATACTTAGTAATATACCAAAAAATAATATTCTAATGATTGCATTTTTAAAGTTCATATTATACCTCCATATTTTTTTATTTTTATTTATCATTGGTTTTTTTAAATTATAATTTTTATGCATTTTATAAACTATTTTACCACATACATTCTCTACACACAAACTGAAAAAATGTATTTATAAAATTATATTGTTTTTTATTGTAATATACTATCATTCATTGTAAAATAAAAGCGAATCACACTTATACAGAAAGGATTGTTATTATGATTTCTTTTACAATACATGATACAAAAGAATTTATGAATTTACTATTAAAGCAAAATACATTTGATAATTTTTGCGTCTATAGAATGGATATTATAACATTTGCTTTGTTTCAAATAGATGGTTACAAAAATAAAGAGTATTTTTCATCAGCGGAACAAGAATTAATAACAGAAAACTATTGTTTTTGGAGGGAAATACGACAATATGCCTTTGAAATTATAAAAGGACAAAAACTACCAAAACAAATTAAAATTATATTCTCTATCCCTCAAAATAAAATTGAAATGATTTGTAATATTCCAGCAAATTATTTTTTGAATATTACTTTTGAACATAATACAATTACCTGCACAACAGGTTGTTCTTTATTAAAATTTTCTATGGATAAAACAGCAGAACATATATGGGACGAATGGATATTACAACTATTTAATAAGCTAAAAATAGCTATCATAAAATAATAATATCAGCACTCATTTAAAGTGAGTGCTAATTTTTTATTGACATTTTCATTTTCAGTGTTACAATATTTTTTAGATACTATTTTATTTTCAATATTATTATTATGGTTTATGAAATATAAGGAGGCATATTTTCATGACACAAGAAAAAGGAAATCTTTCTATTAACAGTGAGAATTTTTTACCTATAATCAAAAAATGGCTTTATACAGATAAAGATATTTTTATTCGCGAACTAGTTTCAAATGCTTGCGATGCTGTTACAAAATTAAAAAAATTATGTTCTATGGGAGAAACAGATATTATAGAAGATGAAAAATTTGAAATCAATGTCATATTGGACGAACAGCAAAAAACACTTACTATTACAGACAATGGTATTGGTATGACAGCAGATGAAATCAAAAAATACATTAATCAAATTGCATTTTCTGGTGCAACAGACTTTTTACAGAAATTTCAAGAAAAAACAGAGGAAGACAATGAAATTATTGGTCATTTCGGATTAGGGTTTTATTCTGCATTTATGGTAGCAGATAAAGTTGAAATTGATACATTATCTTATCAAAAAGATGCAGAAGCAGCAAAATGGATTTGCACAGGTGGTATTGATTATGAAATGGAACAAGGTACAAAAACAGAAAGAGGAACTTCTATTACATTATATTTAGGAGAAGATGGCAAGGAATTTTTGGAAGAAAGCACATTATACAATGCTTTGAAAAAATATTGTTCTTTTATGCCTGTACCAATATTTATACACATTGAAAAAGAAGAAGAACAAGGAGAAATTATAGAACAAGATACAGAAGAAAACAGTAATGTGATACATCTTTCACCAGAAGAAGCAGAAAAAGTGTCTTCTGCAGAAGATGCAAAAAAAATAGCAGAGGATAAAAAACAGCAAGAACCAAAACCATTAAATGAAATAAATCCTCTTTGGCAAAGACAGCCTAAAGATTGCACAGATGAAGATTACAAAGAATTTTATCATCAAGTATTTATGGATATGAATGACCCATTATTCTGGATTCACTTGAATATGGATTATCCCTTCCGTTTAAAAGGAATATTATATTTTCCAAAATTGGTACAGCAAATGGATATTACAGATGGAGAAATTAAATTATATTCTAATCAAGTGTATATTGCTGATAATATCAAAGAAGTTGTTCCTGAATTTCTTTTACTCTTAAAAGGTATTATGGATTGTCCTGATTTACCTTTAAATGTTTCCAGAAGTGCATTACAGAATGATGGCTATGCTCAAAAAATGTCAAACTATATTACTAAAAAAGTAGCAGATAAATTAAATCAATTATTTAAAAATGAAAGAGAGCAATACGAAAGTTTTTGGGATAACATTAGTATATTTATTAAATTTGGTTGTATGAAAGAAGAAAAACTTTATGATAAAATAAAGGATTCTTTACTTTTAAAAACAACAGATAATGTTTATGAAACAGTAAGCGAATATTTAGAAAAAAATAAAGAAAAACACCAAAATAAAATATTCTTTGTATCTGATGAAAACCAACAAGCACAATATATACGCCTTTTTAAAGAACAAGGTTTAGAAGCAGCAATACTTTCTTCTCCTATTGATAAACCTTTTGTTTCATTTTTAGAATATAAAAATGCTGGTGTAAAAATACAAAGAATTGACGCAGATATTAGTGATACATTACAACAAAAAGAGCAGGAAAAAGATGAAGAAACAAAAAAAGCAGAACAAACACAAAATGAAGAACTTCAAAACCTTTTTAGGGGTATATTAAATAGCGAAACACTCAAAGTAAAAATAGAACCTCTAAAAGCAGAACAAGTTTCTGGCATGATTGTATTAACAGAAGAATCTCGTAGAATGCTTGAAATGAAAGAAGCATATGGAGATAACGAACAAATGAAAATGCTTTTTGCCACAGCAAAACCAGATGAAACACTTGTATTAAATAGCAACAACAAACTTGTAAAATTGATATGCAAATGGAAACAAAATGCTGACAAAAAAGAGGATTTGGAATTGATTTGTCGTCAAGTATACGATTTGGCACTTATGAGCCATAAAACACTATCTTCTGAAGAAATGACAGCATTTATTGATAGAAGTAATTTGCTTTTAGAAAAACTTGCCCGTTTAGAAGATTAATTTTTTACAAAAAATTTCATTTTATTGTAATAAATAGTAGCATTTTTATAAATTTATATTCTTTTTTATTAAGCTAGTACAAATTACAATATTTTTAGACTCTTTACACCTCCTATTTTGAATGATATACTACAAATATATCAAAATTTAGGAGGTTTTTACATGGAAAAAGTATATCAAGGTAAAACAAAAGATGTATACAAATTGGATAATGGTAATTTTCAGCTTGTATTTAAAGATGATGTAACAGGCGAAAATGGTGTATTTGACCCAGGTGCAAACACTGTAGGATTATCCATTGAAGGAATTGGACGTGAAAATTTAAAAACAAGTGTTTATTTTTTTGAAATATTAAAACAATCTGGTATAAAAACACATTATGTTAGTGCTGATGTTAATGCCTCTACTATGGAAGTACTGCCAGCAAAAGTATTTGGTAAAGGATTAGAAATTATATGTCGTTTTAAAGCAACAGGTAGCTTTATTCGTCGTTATGGAAATTATATTGAAGATGGTACACCTTTAGATGCCTATGTAGAAGTAACCTGTAAAGATGACGGCAGAGGCGACCCACTTATCACAAAAGAAGGATTGGAAGCGCTAAATATTATGACACCTGCCCAATTTGATGCTATCGTTGCAGAAACAAAACAAATTTGTACTATCATTAAAGATACATTAGCTAAAAAAGATTTAGACCTTTATGATATTAAATTAGAGTTCGGTTATTACAACAATGAAGTAATACTGATTGATGAAATTGCATCTGGCAATATGCGTGTATATAAAGATGGTGTAATTGTAGACCCTATTGATTTAACAAAAATGATATTGGCATAATTTTTAATAAAATATACTATTTATAAGGATATGCTACATTATGAATCAATATCATTTAAAAATAGGCTCTGTTCCATGGCATAGGATAACTACAACTTATGGTACAGCAAAAGAATTTCCAAAATATTTTAAAATATTGCAGGATATGCAGAACAACATACAAGTTAAAAATGCACTTTTTGAAATTATATCAAATATAGAACATCAAAGTACACTTTGGCATGCAACACCATTTGCTGTTGTTTTTTTGGTTGATATATTAAAGCAAGCATATCATGAAATGGATAATAATGATGTTGCAACTTTTATTGTAAAAGAATTGCTTTTGTTTTTTGAAGTAATAGCTGAATGTTTTCATGATACTTTTGAAATATTTTCTATAGAACAACAAAATATAGAAATATTTACTAGCTTTTATGATATGCTGAAAGAAGAATATTTACTTCCTAATGAATATGATGAAGAAGACGAAGATGCTATTATAGAGGAAAATATAGAAATGTTTTCAGAAGAATTGGCTTACAATATCTATTATTATTCTTATCAAACAATACTACATTGTAAAGAATGGTTAAATACTATCAAAAGCAATGACTCTATTGCGCAAGAAGTGCAGACATTACTAGAATTATTATACTAAAAAAATCTCCCCCTATAAATACAAGGGGGATTTTTTTATAATTTTTAATATATTTATCAATAAAATAAATCAAAGCTATTTTTATATATATCTAAAAAAGCAAATAACAACATTATTTCTTCTTGTAATTCTTTCTCACAATCTGGGGACCATGCTCTTTGTTGCAAATATATCTGCCAATTATATTTTACTGTACCAAATTGTAATTCTGTTTCTAAATAATCACAAGCGTTTTTAAAGTCTATCATTGCTTGTTTAAATGCTTTTTCAGTGTCTATAAAAATTGTTTTGCCTAAAGCATTTGTTCCAGTTTCATAAGTTTGCTTTGATTTAAAATAGCTATTTATATTATCTGAACAGTTATACTCTATTGCATTTTTATAAATATCACTTTTTCTATTTTCAAAAGCATATGTTGAAACAATAGGATAACAAAATATTGCTAAAACAATAAATACAAAAAAAGTATAATAAATATTTTTTACTTTCATATAAAATTCCTCTTTTCATGCACCTAATTTTTATACCTAATAATGTTAATAGTATCATTATAGCATATATAATAAGTATTATCAAGAGTACAAATCGTATTTATTTCAAAACTTACCAATCCATTTTTTGTTTAAATTCTTTTGTCCATGCTGTATCCCATTCACTATATAAATAATAATCTAAATCATAAATATTAATATAACTAAATTTTTTAAATTGTAATATCATACCTTCTGGCTGACCATATTCATCCACAAAATTTGTATATAAATCATCTCTGAGTGTATATTCTCTTTCAAGACTTCTTTTTCCTTCTACTGTAATAATACCTTTAAACACATCATCTGTTAAAAAATAACTATAATATGTACCAGAAATTGTTACCATAATATTTTTTTTAGAAACTTCATCAAAACAGTTTAAAGATTTTTCTATATTCGTTTTTTGAGGAATCGTATATCCTGCAAAAACAAATATACAAAATATTGCTGTTAAAATATATAATAGTCTTTTAAAATATTTCATTTTAACCCCTTCCTTACTCAAAATTGTTACTTATACTTCTTCTGATATCTTTTCTTTATTTATATATTAAACTATAATAGTATTTTCCTGTCAACTCTTTAATCACTCATAATTTAAATATATTTTAGAAATTCTGCTAATTATTATAATATATACTTTTTACTATGAAAAATAATAGAAAGTTGTTATTTTAATATAATTCATTTGCAAGACTTTTTTGTATTAATTAAATATTAGCAGGTAACATTATTTTTCTATAAATATTATTAAAATTACTTTTTTGTTTTTTCTACAGGTTAGTTTTCTTCATTATTTATAGTATTAAATTCTTCTAAAATTCCATTTTTTATAACATCATAATACAATCTATTTTGCAATAATAATAAAAGAAATTCTGAAAAAGATTGTAGAGATTTTTTCACTGCCTCCTCAAATAATTGGTCTACATTATAGGTCATACTATTCTTTTCAGTAGAAATCTTTTTTGCTTGATAATACAGCAATTCCATAAAAAAATAATCTACATTTTTTATAGAAATATTCTTTTCTTTCAGTTGCTTAATTATTTTTTTATACCATAAGTTTTTTCTTTCCATATATTTTACATCTGAATTTCCTATCAAATAATCTACAGATACATCAAATATATTTGCTATTCTTATAATATCTTTTAAACTAGGGTGGTTTCTTCCATTTTCATAATTTGCAATAGCTGTGTATCCATAATTCAGCATACTTCCTAATTCGATTTGTGTTAGATTTTTTTCTTTTCTTAATTCTTTGAGTCTTTGTGAAAACTTCAATCAAAACATCTCCAAATCTTTTTACTAAAATAATCTATTTTTTTCTAAAAATATTATATCATATTATGAATATAATCACAATGATAAAATCATATTGTTTATAATCATTCTGTTATACTTCTCCAATTTAGCTAATAATAAAACAATGGAGATGATGATAAATGATAGACTTTAGTCCTATGTGGAAGTTAATGAAAGAAAAAGGAATATCTCAATATTACTTATTGAAAAAAGTTGGTATTGATAATAAAACACTATATAGTATAAAGAACAATGGAAATATAACTTTATTAACTTTAGAAAAACTATGTCGTGCAATGCAATGTACTCCTAATGATATTGTAAGATTTATAGATGATTAACTAAATAATCAATACTTTAAACGAAAATAATAAAAAATAGAGCCAAATTAGAGCCACACACCATTTTTTGTGACAATATTTTTCTATTTCATTCTTTACTTTTATTACGATTATTATAAATTATTTTTATCTGTAATAAATCTAATTTTGATATACGATTATATATACATTAAACTAAAACCAAATGCCACTATATAGTAGCATTTCAAGGTATAAAGCACCTCTCTTTGTTAATATTTTTATTGAGGTGATAAGAATGAAATATCATTTGCGTATTCAAGATTTACGTATTGATGCTGATAAAACACAACAACAAATTGCAGATATTTTATTTTGTCAAAGGGAAGTTTATAGAAGATATGAAAAAGGAGAACGTGAAATTCCTTTATGGGTTGCTATAAAATTGGCTAAATATTATAATGTTTCTATGGATTATTTTCTAGGTCTTACCTCAAAACGTCAGCCTTTTCCAAAAGAGTAATCTTAACTATAAATTGCTACCAAATAGTAGCACTAAATCTATTATGACACTTTTTGATAATATAGTCAATAATAAATTATTATAGTAATGATAAAAAATAGAGCCAAATTAGAGCCATGCCCCATTTTTTGTGATAATATTTTTCTATTTCATTCTTTACTTTCATTACGATTATCATAAATTACAAAAAAATAAAACCCCTGAAAGCCTTAGTTTTACGGTGATAAGGAAGTATTTACAACAACTTATCATCAACGCTGACAAACAGGGTGCAAACAAGAGCAGAGAACATATCGCTTTCATTAGTGGTCGGTTCTCTGCTTTTTGTTACGCAATAGAACGCTGTTTTTGAGGGTAGGGATATAAAATATCGTCTAAGTGTTTTCCATGCTCTGAAAGCCGCATAAATCAAGGACTTTTTAACCTCTACTGCGTAACATACCTACCCAAGAAAGCAGTAGTTTTATAAAGCGATTGGATTAGACGGATTTTGAACACCGTAACAACTCCCGGTGTTGGATTATCCGATATTGGATTTTCCGACACCGGGTTATCCGACATCGGAAAATCCAACGCAATTAAATAAAGATATAACTAACTAAAGAAAAACCAAATACAGACTTAATCAAATATCTATTCCTTTCCTATCCTTTCCCCTAACCCCTTTCCTTTGAAGCACAATATAGTGACAGAGCCGCAAGAATGGAACGGAAACGGCAGTACAAAGAAATATTGTTTACTATGTTACGCAATAGAACACCGTTTTTAAGGGTAGGAGTATAAAACCCTTACCCTTGTCCTTATCGCCGCTGTAATGCGCTTAAATCAAGCGAGAAACGCCCTCTATCGTGTAACAAACATTCCATACTTGATTGAGGGCGAAAGCAGTTTACTGATTTCGTCCTCTTGACTACCCACAAGCAAAGACGGGAAAAGCTGTCAAGGGCGCGTAGCGCGAAGTTTACCCTTGACAGCTTTTCCTGTCTTTGCTACTTCCTATCGGTCGAAGCGGAATTTCAATATGGCTTCAACCAGTTTTGCTTTTAACCTGTCCTGTGTATCGTCATTGATATGCCCCTTATACATAGACAGATATTTGATGTGTGCGGTGTAGTGTCGCAATACTGTGTCTACCGCTTCCGGCTCTCTGGCAACGGCTTTTTCGATTACTTCAAAAGGTATCAGCTTTTTGTTCCTGATGTTCCAATCTCTCCCATTCTTTCCGCAACTGTTTCAGCGCAACATTTCTTCTGTGGTTTATCGTACTTCTACAACGCCCGTACAGTCTGCCGATTGCTTCATCACGATAACCGATGAAGTAATATAGCAACAAAACTTCTTGCCTTAACTCTGGCAATTTTGATAATGCCGTCGCTAACCGTTCATTATCAACGATAACTTCCTTTCCCAACACAAGAAATACGGTCGGCTTGTCCTGCTTTTCAAAGTAGCTGTCCATAGCAGACGGTTCAAAATATCGTTCTGACATCAGATAGTCAAGGGATATTTCCCGTTCCATTTTCCGCTTCAAATCCCTCCATGCGTTGATTGCTTCATGGCGCAGGACAACCTTGCAGAACGTATGGAAAGCATATTCAATATGCTCCATGAACTGTTCAGAATATCTCATTTTCTCTCACCCCCTTTCTTCCCAGTAGGTGTTTGGGTAATATGAGTTAATAAGACATACTAAATGATATGTGTATTCATACTCATGGGTAGATTTCTCCCCAGCAGTGGAGGGAATTTTTTTAATATGTCACCGGCAGGCAAGGGAAAATAAATATATAACAACAAAACAGCGATACCTCCTTGATACCGCCGTTAGCAATTAGTTTTTTTCCAAAATGAAACGGCGGTTCTGATTTCTCAAAGCCGCCGCTTCTTAAAACAGCATGACGAAACATCTACATAACAACGGTTTTTTCTTTTGCCGTCGTCCGGCAGATTTTTTAATACTTATTTAGAGGAGTATTTTTACTTCGTTTTACTCCCACTTGAAACACTTTATGGAGATGCCAAAACAGATTATTGTAACAGCGCACATAGCTATAACCGGAAACAATGTGCTGTCAACTGACAATCCAAGAAATGTTGCTTTCATTAACTGAATACCTTGTGTTAAAGGAAAAATGCTGATAATTTTCTGCATGGCAGAGGGCATGACTTCATAGGGAAGTGTTGCCCCCGAAAAGATAAGCATAGGAAAATACAAGATACAGGCAATCACGCTTGCACTTTTCGTGTTTTTTGCAATTCCTCCTACTAACAAACCAATACTCAACGTTGATACCATGGTTAAAAGCCAACTTCCCAAAAACAAGAGAAAAGAACCATGTATTTTGATTTTCCAAACCAGTATAGCGATAGGAAACAGTGTCAGAATTGATACAATGCAATAAATTATGTAAATTGTAAATTCAACGGCAAGTAATTTTACCGGACTAACGGGGGTAACTTGAAAACGCTTCAAAATCTTTCGTTCCCGATACTCCGACACCACAAGGGGCAATCCCATAAGCCCACCCGCACAAATGGAAATGCAGCAAAGTGCTCCAAAAGACTGTTCCATAAAGGTGTATGCTGTTCCCTCTGCGGCGGGTTTTGTTCCGTAAATAGAGCCAAGAATAATTAAGACAATAAGAGGCATAATGACAGCAAAAATAACCATATTCATATCTCGGATATTGAGCTTTAACTCATTTTTCAAAAGTGTCACAAATGATTTCATTCTCCAACCTCCTCACCGGAAAGCGCAAGATAAGCGTCCTCAAACTTTTCGCACCCGCTTGCTTCTTTTGCCTGTTCAACCGTTCCGTAAAATACTGCTTTCCCCTTTTTCAAAATACATATCTCGTCGCATAGAGCTTCTACCTCGTCCATAAAGTGAGAGGTTAAAAAAATAGTCAATCCTTTCTGTTTCAGCTCCGAAAGGATTTTCCAAACGTCACGGCGGGCTTTTGCGTCCAGCCCAGTAGTAAGTTCATCAAGGAATACCAGCTCTGGGTCAGGTATTAAGGCAAGCACAATAAATAACCGTTGACGCTCGCCGCCAGACAAACTTTTTACTGCATTTCCAGTCTTGTTGCCTATGCCAAATTGTTCACATAGGCTTCTCCAATCTGCGGGGGCTTCATACAGGCAAGAGGTTTCTTCGCATAACTCTGATACTTTTATTTCCGGCTGATAATCGCCCTCTTGAAATTGTACGCCAACTTTTTGGAACAGGCGGGGTCTATCCTTTTGGGGATTGCAGTTTAATACGGACACTGTACCACTGTCAGCATTTTTCGTGCCTAAGATACATTCTATCGTTGTGCTTTTCCCCGCACCGTTCGGGGCAAGTATTTATAGACAACCACCGCAACCCCGCATAAATCAAGGCTTTCTTGAAACATGAAAACTAAACTTAAAGCCCTATAATCACATGGTAAACGCCTTTTCCACACGGAACGGGCGTTTTTCATTGTCCGGGCAGACGAAGGGAGCTGATAACGTGGCAGTATTCCGGGTGGAGAAAAACAGGGGCTACACGGTTATGTCAAACCACCACCTACGCAACCCCGACTTGACCCTAAAGGCTAAAGGGCTGCTTTCCCAAATGTTGTCCCTGCCGGAAAATTGGGACTACACCCTAAAGGGCTTATCCAGTATCAACAAAGAAAGCATTGACGCAATCCGTACCGCCGTATGGGAACTGGAAAAAGCCGGGTACATCACACGCAGGCAGGGACGGGACGGAAAAGGCAAAATGGCAGCCATAGAGTACACCATTTACGAGCAGCCACAGCCGCCGCAGTTGGAAAATCCAACCACGGATAACCCGGTGTTGGAAAATCCAATGTCGGATAACCCGACAACGGAAAACCCGGTATCGGAAAATCCAACGCAATTAAATAAAGAACTATCAAGTAAAGAATTATCAAATACAGATTTATTAAATAACCATTCCATTCCTATCCTTTCCACCCTTTCCAGACAGGAAGCGGCACAGCCGCAGGAACGGAAAGGAAACGGGTACATCAACATGGACGCAGTACGGGCTTATGAGGAAGTCATAAAGGACAATATCGAATACGCCTATCTGGTACAGGACAGCAACATTGACCGGGGTATGCTTGACGAGATTGTTTCCCTCATGCTTGAAACCGTCTGCACCCGCCGCAAGGTAATACGCATTGCCGGGGACGACTACCCCGCCGAGCTTGTGAAGTCTAAGTTTATGAAACTTAACAACAGCCATATCCAGTTTGTGATTGACTGTATGCACCAGAACACCACCAAGATACGCAACATCAAGAAATACCTGCTTGCGGTTCTTTTCAACGCACCAAACACCATTGACAGCTATTACACCGCCCTTGTCGCTCACGATATGGCAAGCGGCGTATTTTTATCACAGGAAAGGGAGGACGATATTTTATGATTATCAAACAAGGCGCACTTATTTATGACAAAGTAAGCGGACGCTATGATGTTCGTTCCGGGCTTGATGAATATTACGGGGGGTTGCATTGCGGGCAGACCTTTGAAGTCTTTGACGGCGAACAGTGGCAGCCGACCCGCATTGAAATGAACCTGCACCAAAAATGGTATTTAGTCGGTATCAATACGGACGTACTGGACGGATTGCAGGTAAGGAGCAAAATCCGCAGATAAAGGCGGCTGCCCCGCACTGACCCAAGAAAGGAGGGATTGACCGCCCATGCAGGAACAAATCAACGAAAAGACCGTTGCTATCTCAATCAAGACGGCAAGGCTGACCGCCGAAGTCTTACAGAAAGCCATGAAAAAGCTGCTTGACGCAAGGAAGCACAAAGCACCAAAGGAATACAAGGGAAAACAGACCCTAAAGCACCTAATGAAGCAGAACACGGGCGTTTCCAGTATGGAAATCACGGATGCTAACATAAAAGCATTTGAACCCGTTGCCAAGAAATACGGGATAGATTACAGCCTAAAGAAAGTCAAGGGCGAAGAACCGCCCCGGTATCTTGTCTTTTTCAAAGGGCGGGACGTAGACGTTATGACGGAAGCCTTTAAGGAGTTTGCCGCCAAGAAATTAAGCCGGGAGAAAAAGCCGTCAATCCGAAAGGCGTTAGCCGCCTTTAAGGAAAAAGCAAAGCAGAGAAATGCGAACCAGGAGAAAGTAAAAAACAAGGACAGGGGGCGTGACAGATGAAACCGAACATCAAAAAGCTGCTTATCCTCAATACGCCGTACCTGCTCTTTGTATGGCTCTTTATGAAGATTGGCGAAGCGTTCCGGCTCTCTCCGGGGGCTGACTTCTCCGGGAAGCTCCTACACATCATGGAGGGCGTGACCGCCGCCTTTGAAAGCCCCATGCCGAGCCTTAACGGGCAGGATTTTCTTATCGGCGTTGCCGGGGCGGTTATTATGCGGCTTGCCGTCTACCTAAAAGGCAAGAACGCCAAGAAGTACCGCAAGGGCATTGAGTACGGCTCTGCAAGGTGGGGCAACGCAAAAGATATTGAACCCTACATTGACCCGGACTTTTACAACAATGTGCTGCTGACGCAGACGGAACGGCTTACCATGAACAGCCGCCCCAAAAGCCCCAAGTATGCGAGGAATAAAAATGTGTTAGTCATAGGCGGTTCGGGCAGCGGCAAGACCCGCTTTTTTGTCAAGCCTAACTTAATGCAAATGCACAGTTCCTATTGCGTCACTGACCCAAAAGGCACAATCCTCATAGAGTGCGGGAAGCTGCTATACAAGGGCGGCTATAAGATAAAAGTGCTAAATACTATCAATTTCAAGAAGTCCATGCACTACAACCCCTTTGCCTATCTGCACAGTGAGAAAGACATATTGAAACTTGTCAACACAATCATGGTAAACACCAAAGGCGAGGGCGAAAAGTCGTCCGAGGACTTCTGGACGAAAGCGGAAAAGCTCTACTACACCGCACTAATCGGCTACATCTACTACGAAGCCCCGGAGGAAGAAAAGAACTTTACGACCCTGCTTGACATGATAAACGCAAGCGAAGCGAGGGAGGACGACGAGGACTTTAAGAACCCCGTGGATATGATGTTTGACCGTCTGGAAGAAAAAGACCCGGAACACTTTGCCGTGAAGCAGTATAAAAAATACAAACTTGCGGCGGGCAAGACCGCTAAATCTATCTTGATTTCATGCGGCGCAAGGTTAGCCCCATTTGACATTCGGGAACTTAGGGAACTCATGGAAACGGACGATTTGGAGCTTGACACGTTGGGGGACAGAAAAACCGCCCTCTTTGTCATTATCTCAGACACGGACGACACATTCAATTTCATTGTCGCCATGATGTATACGCAGCTTTTCAACCTCTTGTGCGACAAGGCAGATGATGTGTACGGCGGCAGGCTTCCCGTACACGTCCGCTGCCTGCTTGATGAAGTGGCGAATATCGGGCAGATACCGAAACTGGAAAAACTGATTGCCACTATACGAAGCCGGGAAATATCAGCCTGCCTTATCTTGCAGGCGCAGAGCCAATTAAAAGCCATATACAAGGATAACGCCGACACGATTGTAGGGAATTGCGACACGACCCTTTTCTTAGGCGGCAAGGAGAAAACCACGCTCAAGGAAATGTCGGAGCTTTTAGGGAAAGAAACCATAGATTTATACAACACTTCCGAGAACCGGGGAAAGGAAAAGACCTACGGGCTGAATTATCAGAAATTGGGTAAGGAGCTTATGAGCCAAGATGAAATAGCCGTCATGGACGGCGGCAAATGTATCTTGCAGGTAAGGGGCACACGTCCCTTTTTTAGTGACAAGTTCGACATTACCAAGCACCCAAGATATAAATTCCTCTCCGACTTTGACAAGAAAAATGAATTTGACGTTGAGAAGTACCTCAAACGCCGTCCGGCAATTATCAAGCCGGAAGAACCCTTTGACCTCTACGAGATTGACGGGGACGATTTACAGGAGGACACAGACCATGAAAAAACGTAACGCTGAAACAAAAGAAAAGCAGCTTGAAAGATTTCTGATGAATGTTGCGGAAACCGCAGAAAACGCATTGCGGGAATACTGGCAGGTACGGGACGCAGAAAACCGTATGTATGCAACGGAGTATGTCACACGCCGGGGGCTTATCCCGCAACAGTGACGGCAGATAAGCCGCCCTTTTGCAAATCAGCCGGGAGATATGGGGCGCAGGGGAAAATACGCAGGGAAAAGGGCTTTGCGTCATGGAAATGTGCATAACAGCCTATTCCGTCATGGAAAACGCCATTCACAGCACATGGAAAAGCAAAGTGCAGCTTTCCCACGTCCTGCAAACAGCGTTTCCCACAACTCCATAAGCAAGGCAGTTATACACATTCCCACAACGCCGGGCGGCTGCTGAAACTCCCCCTCTCCCCCATTCCTTTATTCATAAAAAACGGAGGTACATATCATCAAAAACGTAAACACCGGGTACATGGTTCGTGCGCCCACCAGAGGGCGCACCACCACTTTACAACTGAATACCGCCACGCCGCAGCACCTACGCAGCGTGGGGACAGCCGCCAAAACAGGGCGGCTTTTTTCATACCCAAAAACCATTTTCCAAGCCGCAGGAAGCGGCAGAAAGCGAGGTCTATATGGCATTTTTTAATTCCGCAGTAGGCGTTTTGCAGACACTTGTTATCGCATTGGGCGCAGGTCTGGGCGTATGGGGCGTTATCAATCTTTTAGAGGGCTACGGCAACGACAACCCCGGCGCAAAAAGTCAAGGCATGAAACAGCTTATGGCGGGCGGCGGCGTTGCCCTTATCGGCACGACCTTAATCCCGCTGCTTTCCGGGCTGTTCGGATAATCCGGGAGGTAGCCGCTTATGGAGAGCATATTTGAAGCCATTAACGAATGGCTAAAGGAGCTTTTAATCGGGGCGATTAACGGAAACCTGTCAAATATGTTCGGGGACGTGAACGAGAAAGTCGGCACGATAGCGGCGCAGGCAGGGCAGACCCCGCAGGGGTGGAATGGCGGCGTGTTTTCCATGATACAGAACCTTTCACAGACCGTCATTCTCCCCATTGCGGGGCTTGTCATTACTTATGTGCTATGCGTGGAACTAATCAGCATGGTTACGGACAAGAACAGCCTGCATGACATTGATACTTTCATGTTCTTTAAGTATGTATTCAAAGCGTGGGTAGCCGTCTACCTTGTTACCCACGTTTTTGACATTACTATGGCGGTCTTTGACGTGGGGCAGCATTTAGTCAACAGTGCGGCGGGCGTGATAAGCTCCGACACCGCTATTGACGTGGAAAGCACCCTTGCCGCCATGACCGCCAACATGGAAACAATGGAAGTCCCCGAACTGCTTTTGCTTGTAATGGAAACCGCCCTTGTTAGTATGTGCATGAAGATTATGTCCGTGCTGATTACGGTTATCCTCTACGGAAGAATGATAGAGATATATTTGACCTGCTCCGTTGCCCCTATCCCCTTTGCAACCATGACTAACAGGGAATGGGGAAGCATTGGGAACAACTACCTAAAAGGCTTGTTCGCATTGGGCGTACAGGGCTTTTTCATCATGGTATGCGTTGGTATCTACGCCGTGCTTGTGAATGAAATGGTAATCGCCGCAAACCTGCACAGTGCCATTTTCAGCATAGCCGCCTACACCGTGATACTCTGCTTCTCCCTCTTTAAGACGGGAAGCCTTGCAAAGAGCATTTTTCACGCACATTAGATTTCAGACAACGCCCCATACGGGCAGAAAGGAGGACAACAAATGGCGTATGTCACAGTACCCAAAGACCTTACGAAAGTAAAGACCAAAGTTGCGCTGAACCTTACCAAGCGGCAGCTTGTGTGTTTCAGCATGGCGGCAGCCGTGGGCGTTCCCCTGTTCTTTCTCTTGAAAGGCAGCGTCCCGCAGACAGCAGCGACCTTTCTCATGGTTCTTGCCATGCTCCCGTTTTTCCTGTTCGCCATGTACGAAAAGCACGGACAGCCCCTTGAAAAAGTGTTAGGCAACATCATAAAGGTGTTTTTCCTCACGCCAAAGGAACGACCCTACCAGACGGAAAACTATTACGCCGTCTTAGCGAAGCAACGGAAACTTAACAAGGAGGTAACAGCCATTGCGAAAAAAAGCTATCAAAGACAGACCGCAAAATCAGCAGGCAAAAGAGAAAATCCGGCTCACACGGGCAGAAAAAAAGCAGATAGCCGCCCTCATGCGGCAGGCAAAGGGGGACGGGAAAAAGCACACCGCACAGCAGACAATCCCCTACTTGCAGATGTACCCGGACGGGATATGCCGGGTAAAGGACAATCTTTTCTCAAAGAGCGTTGAGTTTTCCGACATCAACTATCAGCTTGCACAGCTGGACGATAAGACCGCCACCTTTGAAGCCTTGTGCGACTTCTACAACTCCCTTGACAGCTCCGTAGGCTTGCAGCTTACCTTTGTGAACCGCATAGCCGGGCAGGGGGACTTCTCAAAGAGTATCGCCATACCGCCGCAGCAGGACGGCTTTGATGATGTGCGGGAGGAATACGCCGCCATGCTCAAAGAACAGCTTGCAAAGGGCAACAACGGGCTTGTGAAGCACAAATACCTCACATTCACACTGGAAGCCGACAGCCTTAAAAATGCAAAGTCCCGGCTTTCCCGACTGGAAACGGATATATTAAACCACCTCAAAATCTTAGGGGCGGCGAACCGACCCCTTGACGGGAAAGAACGGCTTGAAGTGCTGCACGGCATTTTCCACCCGGACGGGGACAGGAAATTTTTATTCAACTGGAAATGGCTTGTACCGTCCGGGCTTTCCACGAAAGATTTTATTGCGCCGCCCTCATTCGCTTTCAAGAATGGGCGTATGTTCGGCATGGGCGACAAGACCGGGGCGGTATCGTTCTTACAGATACTTGCGCCGGAACTCAATGACCGCCTGCTTGCCGACCTTTTGAACGTGGACGGGCATTTACTGGTAAACCTGCATATCCGCAGTATCGACCAGAGCGAAGCCATAAAGACCATAAAACGCAAGATAACGGATTTAGACGCTATGAAGATAGCCGAGCAGAAAAAGGCGGTACGCAGCGGGTATGACATGGATATAATACCGTCCGACCTTGCCACCTACGGCGGGGACGCAAAAGACCTGTTGCGGGACTTGCAGAGCCGCAACGAGCGAATGTTTCTCCTTACGCTGCTTGTGGTAAACCTTGCGGACAATAAGCAGCAGCTTGACAACCAGATATTCCAGACGGCGGGCGTGGCGCAGAAAGCCAACTGTTCCCTTGTGCGCCTTGACTATCAGCAGGAAGCCGGGCTTATGTCGTCCCTGCCTTTGGGACTGAACGAAATCCCCATACAGCGGGGGCTTACCACGTCAAGCACGGCTATCTTCGTACCGTTTACCACGCAGGAGCTTTTCCAGAACGGGGAAGCCCTCTATTACGGCTTGAACGCACTTTCCAACAACATGATACTTGCGGACAGGAAGAAGCTCAAAAATCCCAATGGTTTAATTCTGGGGACACCGGGCAGCGGCAAGAGTTTTTCCGCAAAGCGGGAAATCACAAACGTATTCCTTGTTGCGGACAAAAAGGACTGTATCTTGATATGCGACCCCGAAGCCGAGTACGCACCCCTTGTCAACCGATTAGGCGGGCAGGTAGTGAAAATCTCCCCCACAAGCAAGGATTTTGTGAACCCTATGGACTTGAACCTCAATTATTCCGAGGACGAAAGCCCCTTATCGCTGAAAAGCGATTTTATCCTTTCCCTTTGCGAGCTTGTCGTAGGCGGCAAAAGCGGCTTAGAGCCTATCGAAAAGACCGTGATTGACCGAGCCGTGCGGGAGGTTTACCGGGAATACCTTGCCGACCCCGCCCCGGCGAAAATGCCGATACTGGAAGATTTATACAACGCACTAAAGGCGCAGCCGGAAGCGGAAGCCGCACGGGTAGCCGCAGCCCTTGAACTCTATGTGCATGGAAGCCTTAACGTGTTCAACCACCGCACCAACATAGACATACATAACCGCCTTGTCTGCTTTGACATTAAGGAATTGGGAAAGCAGCTCAAAAAGTTAGGTATGCTTATCATACAAGACCAAGTTTGGGGGCGTGTGACCGAGAACCGGGAACGCCACGCTAACACATGGTACTATTCAGATGAATTTCACTTGCTGCTGAAAGAGGAACAGACGGCGGCTTACAGCGTGGAAATCTGGAAGCGTTTCAGAAAATGGGGCGGCATACCCACGGGCATAACACAGAACGTCAAAGTGCGCCCAGATAGGGCATTGTGCAAAGTAGTTTAAGGTACTACCGCACACGGCAGTGTGCGAAA
>JBCLQL010000004.1:338496-342748 GCA_041223565.1 Lachnospiraceae bacterium 46-61 | reverse complement strand
CATACACTAATCAAATATTAAAATAAATGCTTTCATCCCACCCCTAAAGGAGTGGGCTTTTCGCATTTAGCTTGTAAAAAATAAGCTCGAACAATATTATAAATATGTTGTGAAGCATTGAAAAGCATAAATATAACATAAAAAAGGTATATTGTTTTAAAAAAAAGTAGTATGCAAGTCAACATGCAAGTCAAAATTTTTTGATACCTTCATAATTTATAGTATATTTATACATTTTAATGCTATAATTACGTATTTTTAATCATCACTATACATTATGAAGTCTGACAACAATATACAGAAAATACCATGTTTTAAAATAAAAAAAAGACAGCGTTTTGCTGTCTTTTTGTATATGCTTTTTTAATATATAAAAATTTATTTAATTTTTGAATTTTTTTTGTTTTATAGGTGCAATATTGTGCGATTTTTGTTATAGTTTTGAGAGGGGAAAATACAAAATGAAATCATATAAAAAATAAATATAGATGATATAAAAGTTTTGTTATCCATAACAAAAATGATATAGAAAGGGGTAGGACATGGAGGAAAAAAAAGAACAACCCGAATGGCTTGAAAAAGCAAGACAAGGCGATATGGATGCATGGGAAACACTTGTCAAAGAATATGAAAGTATGGTATACCATATTGCATATCGCATGATGCAATATGAGCAAGAAGCAAAAGATATTTCACAAGAAATTTTTATAAAAGTATATAGGAATTTACCTAAATTTGACGAAAAATCAGCATTTTCTACATGGCTATATCGTATTGCAGTAAATACTTGTATTGATGCATTAAGAAAAAATAAAATAAAACAAACGGTTTCATTGGAACAGCATACAGAACAAAATGAAACAATAGCATATACAACAGAAACACCAGAAAATGTTTATCTGAATAAAGAAAAACAAAATGCTATTATGGAGGCATTACAAAATTTATCTCCAGAACACAAAGCAATTATATTGATGAGAGATATACAAAATATGACATATGGAGAAATTGCAGAATGTTTATCTGTTTCATTGGGTACAGTAAAATCACGTATTGCAAGAGCAAGAGAACAGTTTAAAAAAGAATTTTTAGAGAAAAAGGAACTTTTTGCACAACATACACGTCAAAAAAGTATAACAGATAACAAGGGAGGGGGTAATGTATGAAGTGTGATATAAAACAGGAATACAGAGAAGAAAAAATTTCTCTTTATATTGACAGACAATTAGACTGGAAAGAAGAAAAAGAATTTTTAAAACATATCAGACAGTGTGAAGAATGTAATAAGGCATTACAAGAAGCAAAATATATCAGAGAAATGCTTTTGACATTGCCTGATGAATGTGTACCTAAAGAACTTCACAGTGATATTATGAAAGCATTACAAAAAGAAATGACAACAAAAGTATCCCCCGCCAAAAATAAAAAAAGCATTCCTTTTACAAAATATGGCGCTTTAGCAGCATCATTTTTGATACTTGTAACAACAGGAGCATATTTTTATAATCAAAATTTGAAAAATACTTCTAATACGGAAGATATGCCTGAATTGGCATATATGTATGATGAAGGTATGATGCAACAAACAGAAAATAATGAAATATTACCCCAAATTACACAAACAAAAAGTGGTAATATTACAGAAACATCAAGAGCATTCCCTGCAACACCTGCATTGGGTTCTGAACAAAATGAACAACAAAAATTAGCAGAATCTGGAGAATCGCCAGAAGCAACAGAAGTATTACAAAATGATACAAATGGTGAACAAACTACAGAACAACAGGACGCGCAAATTGCAGCGTTAAGTGCACAGCAAGAAGATGTTTTGACACAACCTATACCAGTAGATGAAATGTTATACAATGATGAAAAACAGCAAAATGATGATGTATCATTACAATCGGCAGAAGAACAACAGCAAGATACTAATGTCAGTATAAAAAGAAGTATGCCTTCTAATATGAAATCAAAATCTATGGAAATTCATTTAAATATAAAAAATGCTGATAAATTCGCTAAAGAAATTGAAAAAAGAACAAAGTCTTTAAAAGGAGAAATTGTATCAGAATATACAGGAGGTAACATGACAATTAAAGTACCTCTTTTGGAATATAATAATATGTTAAATTGGTTGGGCGAACAGTGTAAAATATTGGATAAAAATGAATTTGTAGAGGATTTGGCTCAGCAATATAAAGAAATACAAAAACAAGCAGAAAGTGCAGCATCTAAACAAAAACAGTCAGAACAAAAAGGACAAACTAGAAAAGCACAAGATGCAAAAAAAGTACAACAAGATTGTCAAACAGCTTTGGAAGAATTGGAAAAAACAGCAGAATTTGCTACCATTTCTATTACACTTTCTGAATAAATGCATTATAGTATTATCTCATTGTAATATCAATTAAAATATTTCATTATATCATTTAATATACAAGGGAGGTTTTGTATTATGAAAAAATGGTTCACAACAGCAGCAATAATAGCTATGACAGCAACAATTACTACAGCAGGTACGATTACAGCTTTTGCAGCAGAAACAACACAAACAGTAAATAAAACAATAGAGGTAAATGGTAAAGGTGTTATAACAGCAAAGCCAGATGTGGCAAGTATTCATATTACAGTGGAAACAGAAGAAAGTACAGCAGAAATGGCTCAAAATAAAAATGCACAAAAAGTAGAAAATGTCACAAAAGCATTAAAAGCAATAGGCGTAAGAGATGAAAATATTATTACACAACACTATGCTATTGATAAAAATGAAAAATATAATTCCGAAAAACAAACATGGGAACCAAATGGTTATAGAGCATATCATAGTTTTACTGTGAAAATAAATGATGTTGGCAATGTTGGAAAATATATTGATGAGGCAACAAAAGCAGGTGTGACAAGTATTAACTCTGTTTCATTTTCTATATCTGACCCAAATGTGTATTATAAACAGGCATTGCAGGCGGCTGTTAGAAATGCGCAAAAGAGTGCAATGGCATTGTCTGAGGCATTGGGTACAACATTAGGTAGTTGTATTACTGTTCAAGAAGTAAATAGTTATAATTCTTATGAGAAAGAAGCAGGATATACAAGAAGTATGAAAGCAGAAGCAGCAATGGATACTATGGCACAAGCAGGTGGCGCAAATATAAGATATGAAGATATAGAAATTACAGCAGGAGTAGTTTTGACTTATGCATATTGAAAAAGAATATATTGATAATCATATAGAGGAATTGATACAAATATGGTTGCAATCTAATATAGATGCACATGATTTTATACCAGAAGAATATTGGAATAAAAATGTGCCATTTGTAAAACAAGCATTGCCAAATGCCATGCTGTTTTGTGAAGGAAATGAAACGATAAAGGGATTTTTGGGTGTGTCAGATGGACTGATAGAAGGACTTTTTGTAAAAAAGGAATTTAGACGAAAAGGTATAGGAAAAAAATTGATACAACAAGTGAAAAAACAGTTTGATGCATTGTCATTGTATGTTTATGTAAAAAATGAAAATGCAGTTGCTTTTTATAAAAATATGGGCTTTGTTGTGGAAAAAGAAGAAATACAACAAGAAACAGGAGAAATTGAATATTTTATGACTTGGAAAAAGTAAAATAATGAATAAATTGCGAAAAGTTATTTGTCAAAGTTTATTTTAATAAAGTTTGCAGGGGATAGAGATAGTATACCGTAAAAAGAAAATCGCTTGTAAATTGTATGTTATAGGGGGGACTTTTTTATTTGTGAAAAGTTCCCCTGTTGTGCGTCCCCTTAAAAGCAGGTTTGTAGACATGAAAGGACAATATTTTGAAAAAGCTGGGCAAAGTTTAAAAGGGGAAAGCAATATTTTTACTATTGTGGGGAATTTGATGTAGTATATGAAAAGGGAGGACTTTTTTATTTGTGAAAAGTTCCCCCGTTGTGTGTTCTCTTGAAAGCACGCTTGTAAACATGAAAAGATAATATTTTGAAAAAGCTAGGCAAAGCTTAAAAGGGGAAAACTATATTTTTACTATTGTGAAGGGGATTTGATGTAGTATATGAAAAGAGAGGACTTTTTTATTTTTGAAAAGTTCCCCCGTTGTGCGTCCACTTGAAAGCACGCTTGTAAACATGAAAAGATAATATTTTGAAAAAGCTGGGCAGAACTTAAAAGGGGAAAGCTATGTTTTTACTATTGTGAGGGATTTGATGTGGTATATTAAAAGGGGGGACTTTTTTATTTGTGAAAAGTTCCCCCGTTGT
>JBCLQL010000004.1:327928-338396 GCA_041223565.1 Lachnospiraceae bacterium 46-61 | reverse complement strand
TGTAAGTATGAAAAAAACAATATTTTGAAAAAGCTGGGCAGAACTTAAAAGGGGAAAGCTATATTTTTACTATTGTGAGGGATTTGATGTGGTATATTAAAAGGGGGGACTTTTTTATTTGTGAAAAGTTCCCCCGTTGTGTGTTCTCTTAAAAGCACGCTTGTAAGTATGAAAAAAACAATATTTTGAAAAAGCTGGGCAGAACTTAAAAGGGGAAAGCTATATTTTTACTATTGTGGGGGATTTGATGTAGTATATGAAAAGGGGGAACTTTTTTATTTGTGAAAAGTTCTCCCGTTGTGCGTCCACTTGAAAGCACGCTTGTAAGTATGAAAAAAACAATATTTTGAAAAAGCTGGGCAAAGCTTAAAAGGGGAAAGCTATATTTTTACTATTGTGGGGGATTTGATGTAGTATATGAAACGGGGGGACTTTTTTATTTGTGAAAAGTTCCCCCGTTGTGCGTCCCCTTAAAAGCACGCTTGTAAACATGAAAAGATAATATTTTGAAAAAGCTGGGCAAAGCTTAAAAAGGGAAAGCCGTATTTTTACTATTATAAACAATAGCATTAATATCATTGACATTCATTTAAAAATACTTTTCTCATGTCACATTTTAATATGACACCCATTTCAGTCAATACATCTCCCAATGCAGCCAATGTTTGTGAGACATCTGGCACATTAGCATTTTCACCCATATGTCCAATACGAATTACTTTTCCAGCAAGCACATCAAAACAAGCTGATATCATGACATGATATTGATTTCTCATTTTTTGAAGTAGTTCTTTATCTGAAATGCCTTCTGGCAATACAATCGCTGTTACAGTATTAGAATAACCTTCACTGATATACTGTTTTAATCCTGCTGTTTCTATTGCTTTTCGTGTTGCTTTGGCAATGATTTCATGTCTTTGAAATATTTGTGTATCATTTAAAACATTTTCTAATGCTTCACCAAAACCATATATATCACTAATGGGCATAGTGTATGGAAACCATTTTTTTTCATAATATCCCACATAATTTAATATATTGGCATAAAATGACGCAATAGGCGTTTTTCTATTTTGCATTGCTTGTATTGCTTTATCACTTACGCCTAAAAATGTTAATCCTATGGGTGCGGAAAGTGCTTTTTGTGAACCACCACAAAGTATATCAATTTGTGATTTATCTACATTTAATGGTATGCCAAAACTTGCTGAAACACTGTCTACTACTGTTAATATATTATATTCTTTTAATATATTACATATTTTTTCTACATCATTTAACATACCGCTTGGCGTATCACAATGCACAACTGTGGCATATTTGAAATTGCTATCTTTTTTTAAATACTCTGATAATGCTTGTGCATCAACAGGTTTTTTATCATCAACAGTATATAATACGGCATCTCCACCATATATTTTTACAAAATCTGCAAAGCCTTTGCCAAATATACCATTATCAATAACTAATACTCTATCTCCTTTTTCTGTTAAAGAGGCACACGCTGCCTCAAGCCCTAATATTCCCTCTCCACTTAATATGTAAAATGTATTTTTTGTATGAAAAAATTTTGATAATTTGTCACAAATTGATTTGTAATATTCATAAAATGCAATGTCTTCATCGGGGTTTGTTGTGACTTTACTTCTTGCCATGCGTACATTTTCACGCACTTGTGTTGGTCCTGCTGTCATCATTGTTGTGTGATACATTATGCGATACCTCCTATTTGTTTGAGTACTGTTTTTTTCAATGCTGTTATAATTGGTAATACTATGACACCTGCTATAACAACTTGTACAACATTTCCGGGTATAGACGCTATGGGCGCAATACAATTAGAATATAATATCATTTCTGCAATATAATATCCTAGCACTTTTATTATCAATGCTACTACTATTGCAATAAAATAACAAAATATTGTGTTTTTTTCTGAAATTTTTCCCACAGCATAACCCATAATACCTACTATAACAAATGTGAAGGGTGCCCATGCTGTCCAACCAGAAATCAAATCAAAAAGTCCCATGCCAAAAGCACCTGCTAATGCACCTGTTTTTTTGCCAAATATCATTGCTGATAAAAATAAAGTAACATTACCTAAATGTATCAGTCCACCGTTTGCCATAATGGGTAAGCGAATGTTAATAAATGCCGTAGCAACAAATGTTAATGCAATACACATAGCATTGATTGTTAATTTTTTTGTTGCTGTCATTTTGACTACTGTACTGTTCATATTTTTGCACTTCCTTATTGATGTATTTAAAAGATATCTTTGCACTATACTATAAACAAAAATTGCAAAATATGATAGAGTAATCTGTCGTTTTTTTGTATGATAAAGAGTACGTTTTGATATTGTACCCATACAATAAATAGCGTTAAAATAAAAAGGGAAAACAAAGTTTTCCCCTAAAAGTTTTTGCCCCGCTTTTTTTAAAAAGCGAGTGAGAGTTTGAGAGCAAAGCTCTCAAGGTATTAACAGAATATTATTTTTATTTGTGGACTCTGTCCACACCTGCAAACTTTTTTGAAAAAAAGTTTGACAAAAAACTTTAACATTTGCGAACGCAATACTTATTTTTTATATTTAAGCAACGGCATCAAAAAATTTACCTTTTTCTGCTGCCATAACATTATCATGATTAGATTTATTTCTTGTTACAGTACGTGTTTCACCGCCAGAAACATAAACTCTATGACATTCTGGACAAATGTTTGTACTATATGTTACAGATTGTGAAACAACTTCTCTATCTTCTTTCAATGCTTTCGCTTGTTCATTGAAAACGTGTTCCATTTCGTGATTTCTAACTGCTGCAGCCGCTCTATCGGGTGATATTGCAGTAGGTGTTTTGAATGATACACTTGGGTCGTTAGAACCATCTTGATATTTACGGTTTTCGCAAGTGTGACATTTTTCAACAGTAGGCGCATTTTCATTATCTTTTTGAGAAATGTTTGACAATTCTACAGTGTCAAAGTTTTTATTATATTGTGGTTTTGTGATGTTATTTATAGTACTGTTATCATTGCCATATTGATTTTTTTCTATATTTGACATTGCCGTACTATTTTCGACATTGTCGTATTGTTTTGTAAAATATGCTTTTGACATAGTTAATAATGAAATATTCATAAAATCCCCTCCTTGAGCCGACAGCCGAAAAATATTTAGCTATATTATAGCAAAATACAAATGATTTGTCTAGCACATCAAATGAAACATAGTCACATTTGTGTTATGCTTGATTGATTGTGGAGGAAAACAAAACAATATATTATTTTAATTTGTTTTGCATTTGTAAAGCATCTTGAAAGCCATTTCTATAAAATAATACTGCTATAATATGTAGCATTTCATTTTGTATTTCGTCATAATCCCAAAAAGCATTTAATGATGTTAATTGTGAATAAAGTTTCTTTTTTTTTGCAGTCAAATCTGAAATATGTATATCGTTTTTGATATAGTATTGCAGCAAATCCGCTATATAGTTTTCTAAAAAAATATTTACGTTCTGTTCTAACAGTTCTTTTTTATTCATGAGCAATGCTCCTTTCTCTATATACAACACAAAAAAACTTTTAGACAGATATAAATATATAAAAAAATAAGAAAAATTATGGAAACAAATAAGCGCAAAATGTGACATAACAGAGATATTAATTCCATTTGCAATTAGTAAAATAAAGTTTTGAAAATAATAGTATTTTGTTTGCGGATGCTGTTCGCATCAGCAAACTTTTCCATTAAAAAGTTTAATAAAAAACTTTATCATTTGCAAACGGAATTGTCACAAAAATTTATACTGGCTAAAAGTTTCACGAAAAAAAAGGAATGTCAAAGACATTCCAAGGGGAGCTTTTCTTATTTTTTTTGGCGGTCTAAAAAAGCGGTTATTGTTTTGACTGTCTGTAATATCATTTCTTTTTCTTCCGCCGTTCTATTTTTGGTTAATTGCTGCCAAATATTGCTTTGTTCCTCATCACGGTCTAAATCCGCAGAATCTTGTAAAAGCGATGCAAGAGAAACATTCAGCACATCGGCTATAGCTAGGAGGGTTTCCACAGTTGCATTGCGACTGCCACGCTCTATTAAACTGACATAAGATACAGAGATATCAAGCAGTTCTGCAAGTTGCTCTTGTGTCAAATTCTGTTTTAATCTTGCTTTTTTGATTCTTGCGCCCATTTCTTTGCAATCCATAACATCACCCCACACTATAACTTTACTTTGTAAATCACTAAAGTGTAACAGACCAACAGTAAACTTTTTTTACAAAAAGTAAAAAAAGTACTTGACAAATTTTACAAATAGTATTATTATTTTTTACAGAAAGTAAAGTTTTTATTCTATCAGTAAAACAAGGAGGTTTTTTGTATGCTTTCACTTGGAAGGAATCCCGGAGAATATGTAGTGATTAACGGCAACATTATTGTGGAAGTGGTTTCTATAGATGGTAGTTTGAGACTCGCTATTGAAGCACCCAAAGAAATGCGCATTGAAAGAGGAGAGAATTATGAAAAAAATAATCCTGTTCCAGAGTGCATAAAAAGAACAAAATCACTATGTAAAAAATAATTATGGTTTTAATCTGTTTTGCAGATTGAAATAAATAAAAAAATATCACTATAGAGGAGTAAGGATGCTCCTCTCAAACATTCAAGGAGGTAGTATTTATGATTATTCAACACAATATTTCTGCATTAAACGCGTACAACAAATTAAGTGGTAACAACAAGGCATTGGCTGCTAACTTGCAAAAACTGTCTTCCGGTTACAAAATAAACAAAGCTGGCGATGACGCTGCTGGTTTAGCTGTATCCGAAAAAATGAGAGCGCAAATTACAGGTTTGGAAGTTGCTCAGAAAAACTCATTAGACGGTATTTCATTGGTACAAACAGCTGAAGGTGCTTTGACAGAAGTTCACTCTATGTTAAACAGAATGGTTGAACTTTCTAGCCAATCCGCAAACGGCACATATGACCAATCAAACAGAGAAAAATTACAGGCTGAAATTGAACAGTTGGAAAGTGAAATTAACAGAATCGCTGACGCTACAAATTTCAACGGTATTAAACTGTTAGATGGCTCTATGGACGGTGCAAGTGCTTCTGGTGCAACTGTTGTTCAAGGAACAGAAACACTTATAAAAGATGCTGCTAACACTAGTGCAGCTAATACATTGTTTGCTGATGGTACAACACTTGGTACAAATACTATAGGACACGTTGACACAATAGCAGCAAAGAAAACAGAGTTTACTATTGATTTAGGTAATCTGGAAATCGGTGGAGATTTAACTAAATTAGCAACTGGTGACCAAATAGAACTTACAGTTGGTCAAACTACAATTACACTTGATGAGACCGCGATAGCAGGTGCTGACGCTGACAGTGATGGTAAAATTACAGCAGAAGAAATTGCTGAAGCATTAAAAGCTGAATTTGATAAACCTGCTAATCAAAAGATTAAAGATGCTGCCAACAATGAAGCAGTGTTTGATGTAAAGGTAGATGGAAATAAACTAGTATTTACACAAAAAGCAGACCCACAAACAGCTACTGAGGTTGTTCAAGCTCCTAGTGCAGTGAAAATTGATGTTGCTTTAGCTGATGCAGATCTTACTAAACCTGGTATAGACTATACTGCATCTGTAACAGATGCTCAAACAGGTAATATGGTAACACCTGGAAGATTGGCAAGTACAGGTTTTACATTTGATGCTACAAAATTACAAGATGGCGATGCTATTAGAGTTGGTAATGAAACATATGTATTTAAAACAGAAGCAGACAGCAAATTGACACAAGATATGCTTGGAGAAGGTCAAAAATTAATTGATATTTCTGATTTGAAAGCTAAATTAGCAGATACTAATACTCAAGCTGCTGCTAAAGCAGAAGTTGCTGAAAGATTGACACAGGCTGCTGTAGATAATGATATGTTTACACTTGGTACTTCAAATGCTGGTGGTACAATAACACTTACAGAAAAACCAGATTATGCTGCAAATGCAGGCGATAAAGCTGTTGATTTAAGCACAAGAGATAAAATTGCTGAACAATTTGGTTTCAGTAACTTTGCTGTAAAAGAGCCAACAGCTGAAGAATTGGCTAAAGCTGGAAAATCTTTGAGATTACAAATTGGTGACACTGCTGACAGCTACAACCAATTAGAAGTAGACATTAAAGATTGTCATGCTGACGCTCTTGGTGTAGGCGGACTTGATATTACTACACAAGACGGTGCAGCAGCTGCTATTGCAAAAATTAATGCAGCTATTGACAAAGTTTCTAGCGTAAGAGGTAATTTGGGTGCTACTCAAAACAGATTAGACCACACAATTAACAACTTGGAAGCTACAACAACTAATATCACAGAGGCTGAAAGCCGTATCAGAGATACAGACATGGCTAAAGAAATGATGGCTTATACAAAGAACAATATTCTTGTTCAGGCATCTCAGGCTATGCTTGCTCAGGCAAATCAAGTTCCTCAGGGTGTACTTCAGTTGTTACAATAATTGCCAGAATAAGTTCTATAACTTTGGGTTTTACAAACTTTCTCTATATTACAACACAAAGAAAGACCGACATTTGTCGGTCTTTTTTGTTTTGATAAATGATGAAATTCCGAATGTAAAAGCTAAAGTTTTTTGTCAAACTTTTTTTTAAAAAAGTTTGTAGTGTGCAGGGACAACGTCCCGCAAATAAACAAAAGGTATTTAAAAATGAAATAAATAGAAAAAGAAGTGTAGGGGATTTGATGTAGTGTTTTGTGTAAGAAACTTTTTTAATATAATGATGAAATTCCGAATGTAAAAGCTAAAGTTTTTTGTCAAACTTTTTAGGGGAAAAGTTTGTGGGTGTGGGTGAAACCCACAAAAAGAAAATAGTTTGTAAATAGTATTTTTGTGTAAGAAGCTTTTTTTATTTTTGAAAAATTCCTTCAATTCCCATCAAAATACGCTTGAAAGCGTATAATACAATGGGGCGCTGGGTTTTTCCCCTACAAGTCATTTAAAAGGGCTTGAACTCAAATTGAAAGGGGAAAATTGCGCTTTTACTGTTGTGTAGGGGATTTGATGTTGTTTTATGTGAGAAGGTTTTATTTTTGAAAAATTCCTTCAATTCCCATTAAAACACGCTTGTAGCATGAATACCGTGGGGTTTCACCCCACAGCCCCACCAACTTCCCCCAAAGTTGTACAAAACTTTTATGTGAAAACTTCGTTTTCACTATTGCATAGGGGAATTGATGTAGTGTTTTGTGTGAGAAGGTTTTTATTTTTGAAAAATTCCATCAATTCCCATCAAAATACGCTTGAAAGCGTAATACAATGGGGCGCTGGTTTTTCCCCTACAAGTCATTTAAAAGGGCTTGAACTCAAATTGAAGGGGGAAAATTGCGCTTTTACTATTGTGTAGGGGAATTGATGTAGTGTTTTATGTAGGGGAACTTTTTTCACTTGTGAAAAGTTCCCCCGCTACGCTCCCCCTCAAAAACACGCTTATAGCATAAAGACCGTGGGATTTCACCCCACCCCCCACCAACTTTTGAAAAAGTTGGACAAAACTTTTATGTGAAAACTACGTTTTCACTATTGCATAGGGGAATTGATGTAGTGTTTTATGTAGGGGGAACTTTTTTCACTTGTGAAAAGTTCCCTCGCTATGCTCCCCTTCAAAAACACGCTTATAGCATGAAGACCGTGGGATTTCACCCCACCCCCCACCAACTTCCCCCAAAGTTGGACAAAACTTTTATGTGAAAACTTCGTTTTCACTATTGCGAACAGAATTTTATAAAATTTTTTCAATCATTCATGCACACTTTTTTCGTACGAGCATAGTATGTACTATAAATAAAATTTGAAAGGGGAACAAAAAAGATGTGTGGATGTAATGGTTGTAACGGATGTAATAATTGTGGAGGTTGCTGCGGCTGCGATTGCTGTAACTGGTGTAATGTAGGCAGTGCGTATATGGACGCATGGTATGATTACTGGAACAGCCAAAGCTGTGGAAGTGGAAACAACGGTGGTTGTGGCTGCGGACAAAACAATGGTGGCTGTGGTTGCGGACAAAACAACGGTGGCTGCGGTAATAACAACAGTGGCTGCGGTTGTGGACAAAACAACGGTTGCGGTTGTGGACAAAACAACGGTTGCGGTTGCAACAACTAATATGAAAGCAACAGGGCGGTCATTTGACCGCCTATTTGCTTTTTACTATTAAAATACAACTTTTTTAAAAAGGAGAGTGCTTTTATTGAATGTTTTCTGAAAATGTTTTTAATTCTTCTAAACTTCTAATGTCTGAAGAATGTAAATTTACATTCCCTCTTGCTGCCTCAGACAGTTTTAAATAGTATTCTTTTGCATGAATATTGGAATTGATAAGGTCATTTACATTTTGTATATTTTTGGACATTTTTATCACCTCAATGCTATATTGCCCCGTTTTTATTGTTTTATTCCTATATTGCATATTGCCGTTTTTTGGAGTATCATATTTAGGAAGGGAGCGTTGATAATCATGATAGAAAAGCAAATTTGTGAATTGGTAAATTATGGATTGCAAAAAAATTTGATACAACATGAGGATTCCATTTATATTAAAAATCAACTTTTAGAATTATTGGCTATGGACGATTTTCAAGAATGTCAACCAGTGCAAAATGATGTTTGTTTAGAAGAAATATTGAAAAATATGCTTGATGTCGCTTGTCAAAAGGGTTTGATAGAAAATAGTATTGTATACAGAGATTTGTTTGATACCAAAATTATGGGTGTGCTTACCCCTCGCCCTAGTGATGTGATTAAAAAGTTTTGGGAATTATATCAGTGTTCTCCTCAATCTGCTACCGATTGGTATTATGATTTTAGCCAAAATACGGATTACATACGCCGTTATCGCATTGTAAAAGATATGAGATGGAAAACAAAAACAGAATACGGCGATTTGGATATTACTATCAATTTGAGTAAACCTGAAAAAGACCCTAAAGCGATTGCTGCCGCTAAAAATGCAAAACAAAGCGCTTACCCAAAATGTCAGCTTTGTGCAGAAAATGAAGGCTATGCTGGACGTGTAAACCACCCCGCTAGACAAAATCACAGAGTAATACCAATTAAAGTTGCAGGAGGAGAATGGTGTTTTCAGTATTCCCCTTATGTGTATTACAATGAACACTGCATTGCTTTTAATAAAAATCATGTTCCTATGGCAATCAATAAAAATGCTTTTATAAAGCTATTTGATATTGTAAAACTGTTTCCTCATTATTTTATAGGCTCTAATGCCGATTTGCCTATTGTAGGAGGCTCTATACTCTCACATGACCATTTCCAAGGCGGTCATTATCAATTTGCTATGGCATCTGCACCAATTGAAAAAACATATACTATACGTAATTTTGAAGATGTGGAAGTGGGTCGTGTAAAATGGCCTATGTCTGTGATTCGTATACGCCATAAAAATTCTGATAGATTGGTAGAATTGGGTGATGTGATATTACAAAAATGGAGAAATTATACAGACGAACAGGCGTTTATATTCTCTCATACAAATGGTGAACCTCATTCTACTATTACTCCTATTGCTAGAAAAGTGGGAGATATGTTTGAATTGGATTTAGTGTTGAGAAATAATATTACAACAGAAGAATATCCTCTGGGTGTGTATCACCCTCATCAGGAATTACACCATATTAAAAAAGAAAATATTGGTTTGATAGAGGTAATGGGACTTGCTGTGTTGCCTGCAAGATTAAAAGAAGAATTGGAAGCACTCAAATATTGCATATTGAATCAGAAAGATTTGAGAAGTGATGAAAAAACTGAAAAACATGCAGATTGGGCAGAAGAATTTTTGAAAAAATATGATACTGTTACAAATCAAAATATTGATGGTATTGTGGAAAAAGAAGTTGGTATTGTTTTTGAAAAAGTGTTGTGTGATGCAGGTGTGTTTAAAAGAGATGAAAAAGGAAAAGCGTATTTTGATAAATTTGTTGAATCATTAAATGAGTAGTGAGTGTAAAAAAGTGTTTGTAAAAGTAATATGATGAAGAAATACCAAATGTATAATATAAAATTTGTTGTGTGAGGGGACAATGTTCCACAAATAAACAAAAGGTATTTAAAAATGAAATAAATAGAAAAAGAAGTGTAGGGGAACTTTTTTCACTTGTGAAAAGTTCCCTCGCTACGCTCCCCCTCAAAAACACGTTTATAGCATGAATACCGTGGGATTTCACCCCACAACCCCAACAACTTCCCCCAAAGTTGTACAAAACTTTTATATGAAAACTACGTTTTCACTATTGTGTAGGGGATTGATGTAGTGTTTTGTGTAAGGAACTTTTTTAATAAATGATGAAATTCTAAATGCATAAAGTAAAATTTTTTGTCAAACTTTTTTTTAAAAAAGTTTGTAGGGTGCAGGGACAACGTC
>JBCLQL010000004.1:302882-327828 GCA_041223565.1 Lachnospiraceae bacterium 46-61 | reverse complement strand
TTGTCAAACTTTTTTTTAAAAAAGTTTGTAGGGTGCAGGGACAACGTCCCGCAAATAAACAAAAGGTATTTAAAAATAAAATAAATAGAAAAAGAAGTGTAGGGGAATTGATGTAGTGTTTTATGTGAGGAGATTTTTATATTTGAAAAATTCCATCAATTCCCCTTAAAACACGCTTGAAAACATTTAAGACATTGAGGCATGGAAAAAAACTCCACCAACTTTTAAAAAGGTATTTGATGTAAATTTTACATGATAAACAGAATTTCATACAGTATTGTTATATAAAAATAAGAGAAAAACAGCTCTTATTTTTTTTATTGTCAAATTGATACTTTTTGATACTTTTTATAGTGTAATATCAAATAAAAAAATTGCTATTTACACAAATAGTATATGGCAAATGCACATTGAAAACTAAATAAAAAATATATAATAAGTCGTTTTCTATTTATTATAATAACGGCAGAAAGAAGGAAGTTATGGAACAACAAAAATATATTGAAGGCGGATTTATAAAGCTATATCGCTCTATACTGAAATGGGAATGGTATGACGATATCAATGTAAAAGTGCTGTTTTTACATTTACTTTTAAAAGCAAATTATGAATATAAAAAATGGCATGGTATAGAAATACAAAAAGGAGAACTTGTTACTTCCATTAGTCAATTATCTAAAGAAACCAATTTGACAACAAAACAAGTTAGAAATTGTATTAAAAAATTACAAATGACTGGAGAAATTAAAACAAAAGGGGCAAACAAATATACATTGATACATATTGAAAAATATGGATTTTTTCAATGTTATGAAACAGAAAAGGACAATCAAAAGGCAAACGAAGGGCAAATAAATGACAATCAAAGGGCAAATGAAGGACAAATAAAAGACAATCAAAAGGCAAATGAAGGGCAAATAAATGACAATCAAAGGGCAACAACTAAAGAAATAAAAGAAGTGAAAGAAATAAAAGAAATAAAACAATCAAAACAAAGAGAAGAAAAAAAAGAAACGGTTTATCAGCTTATCGCTGATATGTACAACGCCACTTGCGTGTCGTTTGCACGCTGCACAAAGCTGTCGGAAGCTAGGGAAAAAGCATTACGAGCTAGACTGAAAAGATATACAGTTGAAGACTTTCAAAAAGTATTTGAAGCTGCTGAAAATTCTAATTTCCTGAAAGGTGCAAATCGCAATAACTGGTCAGCTAATTTCGACTGGCTGATAAAAGATGGTAATATGGCGAAGGTGTTGGATGGTAATTATTCTAATGATATGGACAGTGCTATACAACAAAAAAGTAGTAATATTTTTTTGGATATTGCCCAACAAGGAGGTATGTTGTTTTGACAAGAGAAGAAATTATTGCAGTACTTGCATTGCTGAAAGCAAACTATTCTGGTGCGCTGAAAGATATGACAAGACAAGATGCAGAAGGTAAAATTAATATATGGACAATGATGTTTGCTGATGTGGATAAAGAATCTATGAATATAGCAATACAAAAAATTATTGCTACAAATAAATATTTTCCTACTATTGCAGAAGTTAGAGAAGTGCTTGCTGAAATCAATACCATACGTGTGATAGATTCTGGTGAGGCATGGGGAGAGGTAATATCTGCTATACGCAATTATGGTTGGAATAATGAAGGCAAAGCACTAGAAAGTATGTCTGAAAATACAAGAAATGTTGTAAAAAGAATGGGCTGGCAGGATTTGTGTAGAAGCGAAAATATTATGACTGATAGAGCGCATTTTTTAAAAATGTATGAGACTGAAGAAAAAAGACAAAAAGAAAAAAATATTTTACCTTTTGATGTTGTACAGAAAATAGAACAAAAACAAATAGAATATCAACAACAACAAAAACAATTATATCAAAATCAAATGTTGCTGGAAAAGCAAAAACAAAAACAAAATATACAAATGTTGTTGGAATATAAGCCACAACAAAATGATTACAATGATTTTTGTAGTGTAGCGGAACTATTTGAACAAAAAAGAAAAGAATGGATTGAACAATCAAAATAAATTGTAATAAATTAAGAAAACCACCTAAAAAGGTGGTTTCCCTAATAAATATACTGATTGGTAAAAGATAGCCCCTTTTATGCCATTTTGGGGGGCAGAGACCATCTACTTAGTATTATAACAGAAAAAAAAAAAAAGTAAAGTACTTTTTGAAAATTATTGTAAAATAATATTTTATAATGTAAAAAATGTTGATATAGTTATCATATTATTATATATAAAGGGACAGATAGTGATGTATGTAATTATGTTTAAAACAATACATTCAATATCAATGTTGTAACTTTATAGTGTTATTTTACTATATGTTATTATTGTACTTTACATTCATTATTATGCTGATAAGAAATAAATAAATAAAAACTAATTAGCTGTTACGATACTAATATAGTTTTTGTACTAAATTTAAGATTAAATACATCACTATAATCATGTCTCCTCATAATGGAATTATAGCACAATAATGGGTATTTTGTAAAGTAGTTTTTATTAAGTATTTTTTTTTGTAGAATATTGTAATATCATGTGCATGATTATAGTGGTGATTTATACTATGAATAGAATATAAACAAAAGAAACTACCCTAGCTTTTAAAAACTAGGGTAGTTCCTTTCAACTATGATTAAATAATCGTAATGATTGTGCTTTCAATATGGGAATATTATAACACAATAATAAATATTTTGTCAAGTAATATTTCATTAGTTTTTTTGGTATTGTAAAATAATGTTTGATATTATATATATATAGTGATAATGTGTGGTCACTTCAATACAATCAAATGTGATGTGAAGCAATTTATATTATGCTTTTGCTAGTTTTTACAATAAAGCACTATTTTATTAGTGTTTTTTTGGTGGTAAAAAATAGTAATATTATAATGATAGTGAACATAAAAAATGAATGATGTTAAATTTTTAATACCATAAAGCAATCTATTCATTATTTTTTGAATATTATGCCAAATATTATTTATAAAAATTCATAATAGCATTCTCTATTTTATTGTGAAACTGCTATAATATGCTGTTATTTGGCACAATTTTCTATATTACTATGTAGTAAACTTCTGCTAAAGTGTGGGTATTTTAGGTGTTGTAGAAAGCATGTCATTTATGGTATAATAAAGCAAATTATTAAGTTTTAATTATTAAGATAACCTACAAAGATTATCATAATTTTGGAAAGGTTGAGAGTGTCATGAAAAAGACCGTTGAACAAAAGGCGGAACTTGCTAAGCTGAAAATTGATAAAAAGCTACAAAAACAGCAAAAAAAAGCTGAAAAAGTGGCAGAAAAAAAAGAAGCAAATGCAGCAAAAAAAGAGGCAAAAAAAGAAGTTGCATCTGCTAAAAAAGAAGCAAAAAAAGAAGCAAAAGCATTAAAGAAAAAAGCAAAAAAAGAAGCAAATGAAAAAATAAAAGCATTAAAAAAAGAAGCTGTAAAAGCAAAAGCATCTTCTAAATCAGATGAAAAAATAGATTTAGAAAAAGATGATGAAAAAGATGAAAAAAATGAAAAAGCCACAAAAACTGCAAAAGGTAAAAAAGGTAAAAATGTAAAAAAAGAAAAAGGTAAAAAAGGCAAAAAAGAAGAAGGTAGCAAGGGCAATAATAAGAAAAAGCTATTTATAGGTGCATTGGCTTTGGTATTTGTTGGTGGTGGTATAGTAGGCTTTTTGCATTTTAAAGGCGGAGGGGAAGAAGAAATAACAAAAGACCCTTATATTGAAGCATATGTATTAGATGATGATTTTGTAACATCTATTCCAAAATTTTTGGGGGAAAGTGAAAAAAGAGAGTTGCCCGAAATTACTGAAGAGGCAGATGGACAAAATAAAAAAGTAGTATACGACTATACAAATTTGAGTAATGGAGCAAAAGAAGTAAAAGATTATGTGAATTATTTAATAGATGAAAAAGAATTTGTATCTATGTTTGATTATAATTTAGATGCACCTGCTGGATATGTTTCTGTTGCTACAGCATCACAAGAAGAAGGCAAAATATTAAAATTAGATATTGACTATACTAATACAGATTATAAAGTTATGGTAACCAAAACATCTGAAAAATTGCCTCCACCAAAACAAAAATCAGATGGTGCTGATATATCAAGAGATGGTGCATTAACATTTTTATCTGGATTTACTTCTGAACAATTAGGATTGGATAAACCTGTAGAGGAATATAAAGCAATATATGATAATGGACAGTCCTCTATTAATAACAATACTTGTTATGGTATTAGTTTGTATGATATTGGTAAAGCAGGTACAAATGTATTTGCAGGAAAATATTTTATTGCAACAAATCAAAGTGATATATTCCGCTATAATCCTGAAAAAGATACATATATTCAAATTGGAGCACCAGAAAGAAAAATGGTGGAAGATGCTTTAGCAGAACAACAATCAAATGATGGTGAAAATCAAACATCAAATGATGATGAAAATAGTAATGCAGATGATGACAAAAATAATGAATCAAATGATGAACAAAAATCAGATGACGACAAAAACAATGAATCAAATGATGACAAAGACAATGAATCAAATGATGACAAAAATAATGAATCAAATGATGACAAAGACAATGAATCAAATGATGACAAAAACAATGAATCAAATGATGACAAAGACAATGAATCAGATGATAAACAAAAAAAACCTAATAAAAATACAAAATCAAGTAACAACAACAAAAGAAACGCTGAAAAAGAACAAAATGAATAGTAATCTTCTAATATAAATAAAAAAATTATAATATATTCTGTTGGCGTGTCGATGTATTGGCACGCCATTTATTGGTTAGTGAAAATAATGTATTGATAAGGAGCAATAAAATGATATCACAACATATGAAAAATTTGATACAAAAAAGTGAAGTAATGAGTAGTTTATTCTCAGAAGGCAGAATGTTAAAACAACAATATGGTGTAGAAAATGTATATGATTTTGGTTTAGGTAATCCTAATGTAAAAGCACCAGAAAGTATTAACAAAACAGCTATTAAAATATTGCAAGAGGAAGATTCTTTGCATATTCATGGTTATATCAATAGTAGTGCAGGATATGCAGATGTTAGAAAGAAAATTGCAAACAGCATAAATAGACGTTTTGATACCCATTTTGATGAGCAAAATATTGTTATGACAGTAGGAGCAGCAGGAGGGTTAAATGTTATATTTAAAGTACTTTTGAATGAGGGAGAAGAAGTGCTGACATTTGCACCATATTTTAGTGAATATAATGCCTATGCTATGAATGTGGGTGCAGTGTTGAAATCTGTACCGCCTAATACAGAAACATTTTTACCAGATTTGAATATATTTGAAAAATATATTACAGAAAAAACAAAAATAGTATTAATCAATACACCAAATAATCCTACAGGTGTGGTATATGATGAAAGTATTATAGCGGAAATTGGTTGTATATTGGAAGAAAAACAAAAAGAATATGGTACAAATATTTATTTGGTGTCTGATGAGCCTTATAGAGAATTAGTATATGATGGTGCAGAAGTGCCTTATGTAACGCATTATTATAAAAATACAGTGGTAGCATATTCTTTTTCAAAATCACTTTCATTGCCAGGGGATAGAATAGGCTATTTGGTTTTGCCAAGTGAAATGGATTGTTATGATGATATCATACAAGGTGCAGAAGTGGCTACACGTGTGTTGGGATTTGTAAATGCTCCCGCTTTGCAACAAAAAGTAGTGGCAGAATGTTGTGATGAATTGGTAGATGTTGCTTATTATGATGCCAATAGAGAATTGCTTTATAATGCATTGCAAAAGTATGGATATGAATGTATTAAACCACAAGGTGCGTTTTATATTTTTGCTAAAACTTTTATTGCAGATGATATGGCGTTTTGTAAAAAGGCAAAAGAGTATAGACTTCTGTTGACTCCTGCTACAAGCTTTGGTTGCCCAGGGTATATTCGTATTGCATATTGTGTGTCAAGAGAAATGATACAAAATGCTTTGCCTGCTTTTCAGAAATTGTCAGAATATTATGGTGTGGAAGTAAAAGAGTAACATAATTAAGAAATAGCGTTCACAAAATATAAAGTTTTTGCCCCGCTTTTAGGGGAAAGTGGGTGAGAGTTTGAGGTGCAAAACGTCCAGTGGACGTTTGTTCTGCACCGACCGGAGCGAAGTGTAGTCAAACGCTCTCAATGTTTTAACAAAATATAATTATTGTTATATTTTGTTATATTTAATTTATTTTATTTGTGGACATTGTCCACACCTACAAACTGGAGGAGTGGTTAAACAAGTATTTTTAAAATAGGGGGAACAGTTCCCCCTACACCCCCTCAAAAACACGCTTGTAAGCATTTAATACATTGAGGCATGTCAAAAAACTCCACCAACTTCCCCCAAAGTTGTACAAAACTTTAAAAGGAAAACTTCGTTTTGCTAATTGCGAACGCTATTTCACAAAGATTTTATTTTATGAACGAAATGGAATATTTTATTCAAAAAGCACAACACAATTTTGAGCAATACTTTTTTGCACATCAATCATTCTTTGATTAGAGCTACCTCTAAAACGAATATCCAATGAACGCAATTCATAAACAAAACGTCCATCAACAAGCACATCTACAAAATGAAGCAATTTTAATATATTATCATCATTTTTACAAAGTAATTGCTCCCATGTATAACCAGTATACGCCCATACATTTAAGCCCATATTTTTCACTTGCTGTGCAATAACAGCACAAGCCACAGGCTGTTCAAATGGTTCTCCACCCGAAAGTGTAACACCATCTAATAAGGGATTTTCTGCTATCATAGCAATAATGTTTTCTGTATCTTCATAATAACCCCCTTTGGGGTCATGCGTTTGGGGATTGTGGCATTTTGGGCAATTATGGGGGCAACCTTGTGTAAATACAGTAAATCTAATACCATTTCCGTCTACTATGGAATCATTTACCACACCACTTAATAAAATATTCATGTCTATTTTTCTCCATCTGGTATATATTGTGACATATTATGTTTTACTCTATCTTTTTCTTCTGCTCTTTTGGCATTATTAAAGCGGTCAAGTGTACCCACCAGATAGCCCGTAATACGACGTATTCTCTGAAAAGGTATACCATCTTTTTCAGTTCTGCCACATTTTGGGCATACATCGCCTATCACACCATTATAACCACATACAGGGTCTCTATCTACAGGGTGGTTAATAGAGCCATATCCTATATTTTGAGATTTCATATAACGTATTACTTTTTCAAATGCATCTACATTTTGAGTCGTATCACCATCTAATTCAATATATGTGATATGTCCCGCATTGGTAAGAGCATGATAAGGTGCTTCTATTTTTATTTTTTTAAATGCATTGATAGCATAATATACAGGTACATGGAAGCTATTTGTATAATATTCTTTATCTGTAATGCCTTCTAATATGCCAAAACGTTTTTGGTCTAATTTTAAAAATCTACCTGAAAGCCCTTCAGCAGGTGTAGCAAGCAATGTAAAATTCAATTTCGTTTTTTGTGAAAATTCGTCCATACGATGGCGCATATGACTAATAATATCTAATCCTAAATTTTGTGCTACAGCACTTTCACCATGATGCATACCGATTAATGCCTTTAAACATTCCGCAAGCCCTATAAAACCAACAGAAAGTGTGCCATGTTTTAATACTTCTCTAATTTCATCATTGCTATTTAATTTTTCGCTATCTATCCAAACGCCTTCTCCCATAAGAAATGGGAAATTGCATACTTTTTTCTTTGCTTGTATTTCAAAACGTTCTAAAAGCTGTTCTATTACAATGTCTATTTTTCTATCTAATTCTTGATAAAACCAATCTATATTGCCATTTGATAATATTGCAATACGAGGTAAATTGATTGTTGTAAAGCTTAAATTGCCCCTTCCTGGAGAAACTTGTTTACTTTCATCATAAACATTACCAATTACTCTTGTACGACAGCCCATATAAGCAATTTCTGTTTCTGGAGTGCCTTTATAATATTGCATATTAAAATGGGCATCTTGAAATGAGAAATTTGGAAAAAGTCTTTTGGCACTTACACGACAGCCCAAACGAAACAAATCATAATTTGGCTCACCCGGATTAAAATTGATACCTTCTTTTACTCTAAATATTTGTATAGGAAATATAGGTGTTTCACCATTTCCAAGTCCTACTTCTGTTACAAGCAAAAGATTTTTGACTACCATTCTACCTTCTGTTGATGTATCCATACCATAATTAACAGATGAAAAAGGTGTTTGTGCTCCTGCTCTGGAATGCATAGTGTTTAAATTGTGTAGCAATGATTCCATAGCTTGATAAGTTGCTTTGTCTGTTTCTTCTAATGATTTCTTTTTTGAAAAACATTGCGCTTTTTGTATTTCTTCTATAGAAAGCCCTATTGTAGTAAGCGCTTCTGTTTCTTGCTTTGTATAACATTCGTTTTCATCTATTGTGGCAAAAATGCCTTTTTGTGAGAGTTCTTTTAATACTTGTTTTGTTTTTTCTGCCATTTCTGCATTGACAATCAGTTCTATAGAGGAAACCATATTTGAATGGTATCTTTTTAAATATGTTTTTTTAACACCTGGTGCTAAACCATAATCTAAATTTACTATAGCTTGTCCACCATGTTGGTCATTTTGATTGGATTGTATAGCAATGCAAGCAAGTGCGGCATAACTTGCTATGTCATTTGGTTCTCTCACAACGCCATGTCCTGTTGAAAATCCATTATGAAATAATTTTAATAAATCAATTTGACAACAAGTTGTTGTTAATGTATAAAAATCTAAATCGTGTATATGTATATCACCGTTTTGATGTGCTTCAGAATGAGCTGGATTTAATACATATTCTTCATAAAAATGTTTTGCACCTTCTGAGCCATATTTTAACATAGAACCCATAGCAGTGTTACCATCTATATTTGCATTTTCTCTTTTGATATCACTGTCGTTGACATCTTTGTATGTAATATCTTCAAATGTTTTCATTAAACGACTGTTCATATTGCGAATACGTGTTCGTTCTGCTCTGTATAATATATATGCCTTTGCTGTACCAATATGTCCATTTTCAATTAATACTTTTTCTACCATATCTTGTATTTGTTCTACAGAAGGAGAATATAAATTATTTTGCTGTAAATGCTGTGAAACTGTTTTTGCTAATTGTAAACAAGTGCTGTATTCTTTTTTCCCTACAGTAGAACAAAATGCTTTTTGTATAGCATTTGCAATTTTATTGATATCAAAATTTGCTAGTCTTCCATCTCTTTTTTGTATTGTTGTAATCATTGAAATATCACTACCTTCCCATTGTTATCACGTAAAAAAAGTGCTATATTTTGTCGAAAAAACACAATATATAGCAATAAATTCATTTAAAATGTGTATATATTGTAGTATAGAATGGCAATTTCGTCAATAGACCAATTTGTGAAAATATGGTATAAAATGTGTAGAAAAGGCGAGATATAAACATATACTGTAATATAAAAAAATTTTTTATGTTGTAATAGAATCATTTATGTTGTTAAGGAGGAAATATATGGAACGGTTTTGTGCATTAAAACAAAAAGAAGTCATTAATGTATGTGATGGTTGTCGTTTGGGATATACTACAGATTTAGAATTTGATAGTTGTACAGGAAATATTGTTGCATTGATTATACCATGTGAAAATGGTAGAATGTGGAGTTTATTTAATAATGCTAGTAAAGAATATTATGTACCTTGGAATTGTATTAAAAAAATTGGAGATGATATTATACTGATTGAAGGCAATACAGAGGAGTTTTTACAGTAATAAAAAAATTTTTGTTATAATCCATTATATAGTAATATTAATACTTTACAAATGGTTTTTGTTGTGTTACAATAAAATCATTAAAGAAATCTGTTATAAATGGAATGCTCATACTCTAGTACAGTGTGAGAACTACTCGAAGCTACTTTGGACTATGAGAACTATGATAAGCGATTTTTAGTACATGTTTTTTATTATAAAAGAGTAGTGCTTTTTAGTACATGTCTTTTATTATAAAAGAATAGTGCTTTGGTAAATGATTCATAGTGCCAACCCCTTCCCTTTATTATACGAGGCTGATGTATTCCATTATGACAGTAGTACTTTATACTGTTTTATAATTAAAACAGTAAGATAATCATCAATACTTTGAATAGCGTATATTGTGGTTTCGATCGCCATAATATAAGTGCTCACTCTTAGCAAAAGAAAAACTACCCTAGCTTTTATCTGTTATGGGTAGTTTTTCTCTGTAAATAAATAAAAATATAGCAAATAAAATTTGTGTGTGTGTGAAACCCACAAAAAAATAATAAAAAAAATAATTTTTTTTGATAGAAAGTGTTGACATTTTTTATATTATATCATATAATAATATTCGTTGTGGGTCACTAGCTCAGTAGGTAGAGCACTGGACTTTTAATCCAGGTGTCTCGGGTTCGAGCCCCGAGTGACTCATGTCAAGCTGTCAATGTAAAAGCATTGACAGCTTTTTTATTACATTATAACAATTTTTTAGCACATATTATAATACGATTGATATCATCAATCACTTGATATTGTTTTTCTGTATCATACATATGAGAAAATAATAAATTTAAGTTTTGTTCAAAATTTTCAGGTAGTATGGTACAATTTTTTTTACATATCTCTATTAAACGTTTTTCGCCTGTGTGTGTTTTTTCATTTACTGCAAATATAAAATCAAAATAAGATGCTAAAAATTCTGTTACTCTATGGTTTATGCTTACAATATCATTTCTTTTTATAGCTTTTTCAATTTGTGTTTTATATGCTGGTAATGCTGTATCCATCAATTTTAATTGTCTTTGTATAATTGCATTTTTTAATTGTTGAGGATAATGTATATTGTATTTTTCAACTGCTTTTTTTAGTAATCCATTTTTATCATATATGATATTGCTATGTATCATATTGTGCCACATACAAGTGGTATATGCATTTGCAGCGTGATAGTGTATGATAACATTTTCAATATCTTTGCAAAAATCATATAAATTGCGATATATAATATCAATAGCAATGCCATTGTTTAATATACAATTATCTTCACATTCCCAAAAATGATTATCAATTTCTATTACATTACAATATTGACACAATATTTTTTTTCTCATTTCTGTATCGATAGGGGCATTGCAATATACATAAACATCATAATCAGAATTTTCGTCATATACTTCGTTTGCTCGAGAACCTCCTAATGCAATGGCTTCTACACAATCTATATTTGACAGTTGTTTAAAAATATCATTTAACATATGTATTACTCCTTTACAAATAATATAAAAAGTGTACTGAATGTATTCAGCACACTTTTACGCACTCTACAGGAATCGAACCTGCGACCTTTCGGTCCGGAGCCGAACGCTCTATCCCCTGAGCTAAGAGTGCATTTATCACGTATCATTTTACAATTAAAAAAACTTTCTGTCAAATAAAATTAATGAATAAATAATGAGTATAATAAGTAAAATAATGAAGAAATAGTGAATGTAAAAAGTAAAATTTTTTGCCAAACTGGTAAAGGGGAAAACAAAGTTTTCCCCTTTACAAATGGTGTTTGATATCGTATTTTATATTGCAAATGAAATATTATATAATTTCTATTTTTTGCTTATTTTGTATGGTATTGCATTGTTGATTATTATTTTTCAATTCTTTTTGTTTTAAAAAGTCATTTAACAAATTTGGAATGTCTGTTTCTTTTAAAAAATCTTTTCCGAAATAATACATAAACATTTCCTCCTTTTATGAGAATATAGTTTACACAACAGCAATGATTGAGCATTTCACAAATATAGTAATTACTATTATATTATGATGAATCAAAAAAATGGTTACTATAGTATATCAGTAAATATTTTTTAATATAAAATAAATTGTTGACTGACAAGAAATTTTTGTATATACTATACATTGTATAATCATGCAAATAACAATGTTTGAAGGGAGGGTGTTTTTTGTGAAATGTCCATTTTGTAATTATGAAGATACAAAAGTAATTGATTCAAGAAGTCAAGAAGATAATTGTGTAATTCGTCGCAGACGTCTTTGTGAAGAATGTGGAAAACGTTTTACAACTTATGAGAGAATCGATACCATTCCCCTTACTGTTATTAAAAAGGATAACACAAGAGAACAATTTGACAAAACAAAATTGTTAAACGGTATTATGAAATCGTGCTATAAAAGACCTGTTTCTTTACATCAAATGGAATTATTAGTAGAAAATATTGAAAATGCAATTTCAAATGCTGAAAGAAAAGAAATTGAAAGCCAAAAAATAGGAGATATGGTAATAGAAGAATTGAAAAATTTAGATGAGGTTTCTTATGTTCGTTTTGCCTCTGTATATCGTCAGTTTAAAGATATTAATACATTCCGTGAGGCATTAGAAAAAATTGTAAATGAAAAAACAAAATTATAAATACAAATACCCTGACATTGTCAGGGTTTTCTGTTTTTATGCAGTATTGATTTGACAAATAGATAAAACAGTATTATAATAGCCGATATACTTTATTTAAGTAGAGTGATAAAGCGAAAGGAAGTAATATATTATGAGAGATAATAAACTCTATACACCAGTTGGTGTAAGAGATATTCTTTTTAATGAATGTGACATCAAAAGATATGTGTCACATGAAATAGGTGAGGTTTTTAGAAGTTTTGGATATCAACAAGTGGAAACACCTACTTTTGAATATATGGAAGTATTTTCTGATGAAAAATTAGGTGCTACAAAACAAAAAGAAATGTATCGTTTTTTTGACAGAGATGGCTCTATACTTGCATTGCGTACAGATATGACACCACCTATTGCTCGTATTGCAGCAACCTGTTTTGAAAAAAAACATTTGCCTATGCGATTTAGTTATTTTGGAAATGTATTTCGTTATAATGAAGAATATCAAGGAAAACAAAGAGAATTTTATCAGGCTGGTATAGAACTTTTGGGAGTAGATGGCGCAGACGCTGATGCAGAAGTGATTGCTACAGCAATACAAAGTCTTTTAAAAACAGGACTTTGCCATTTTCAGATTATTGTGGGAAATGTAGAATTTTTTAATGGAATATTAGAAGAAACAGCATTAGCATACGATATTTGCAAAGAATTACAAATATATGTGGGATATAGAGATTATGTTTCTGTAGAAAAAATTGTAAAGCAATATGATATGGAACAGAATATTAGACAGCTTTTTATAGATTTGCCTAAATTGATGGGAACACTTGAAGTATTGGAATATGCTGAAAAACTCACAAAAAATATCAGAGCAATAAAAGCTATAGAACGCTTAAAATGTTTGTATACCATATTGCAGTATTATGGTTTAGAAAAATATGTATCATTTGATTTGGGTATGGTAGGGCAGTTAAATTATTATACAGGTATTATATTTAGAGGGTATGCTGATGGTAGTGGATACAGCATATTGAGTGGCGGACGTTATGATAATTTAGTGTCGCAATATGGTGAAGATATGCCTGCTGTGGGTATGGTGCTGAAATTAAATGAAATACTTTCTGCATTACAAAAACAATGTGCAACAATAGAACAGAAAAAAGCAAAAACACTTATTGCATTTACTGAAAAAGGAAGACAAAAAGCAATAGAAATTGCTTTGATATATAGACAAAGTGGTATGTATATAGAAATGAGCCTTTTGGGTGATGATATATCAAAAAATATGCACTATGCAGAGTCAAAACAAATGAGCCATATATTGTATTTTATAGATAGTGAAAATATGAAAGTAATTAGCTTAGCTGATGAAATGGGAGGGTTTACAGTAGATATTGCTGTATCAGAATTGATATTGCCTAATGTGGAGGAGGAGAAATCATGAAATATTTGACATTTGCATTGGCAAAAGGTAGACTGGCAGAGCAGACAATGGATTTATTTGAAAAAATAGATATGCCTTGTGATGAAATGAAACAAAAAACAAGAAAATTGATATTTGTAAATGAACAATTAAAATTAAAATTTTTTCTTGCGAAAGCAAGCGATGTTCCTACATATGTAGAATATGGTGCAGCAGATGTAGGTATTGTGGGAAAAGATACTATATTAGAAGAAGAAAGAAATTTGTATGAAATATTGGATTTGAATTTAGGAAAATGTGACATTGCTGTTGCAGGAAAACCCGAAAATAAAGAAATAATAAAAACAATGAATCGTATACGTGTTGCTACAAAATATCCCCGTATAGCAAAAGACTATTTTGATAAACAACATAGAACGGTGGAAGTGATAAAATTAAATGGCTCTGTAGAGCTAGCACCTATTGTTGGACTTTCTGATGTTATTGTGGATATTGTGGAAACGGGTTCTACATTGAAAGCAAATGGATTAGAAGTGTTTGAAAAGTTTTGTGCGCTTTCTGCTAGAGTGATTGTGAATAGGGGAAGTATGAAAATGGAACATAAAAGAATTATGGATATTGTAGATAAAATGAGAGAGGTAATAAAATAATGAAAAAATAGCGAAAGCAAAATATAAAGTTTTTTGTCAAACTTTTTAGGGGAAAAGTTGGTGTGTGTGAGTGAAACCCACAAATATAACACTATTTTGAATTTAATTTTAAATGCGTGAAATAGTAAAATAACGAAAAAATAGCGAACGCAAAAATAAAGATATGTTTTATTAAAACATTGATAACGTTGCTCTCAAATTCTTACTAACTTTCCAAAAAGTTGTACAAAACTTTAAAAGGAAAACTTTGTTTTCCTAATTGTAAACGGTTTTTAAAATCATAATATTAAGGAGGCAAAGCATGATAACAATATTAAAAAGCAATGAAAATATAGAACAAAAATTAAAACAAATATTAAACAGAAATCACACAGAACAAAACAATGCACAACAAACAGTAGATGAAATATTATACAACATCAAAAAAAATGGCAATGAGGCATTATTCCAATATACAAAGCAGTTTGACGGCATTACAATAAATGAACAAAATATTAAAGTAACAGAACAAGAATTTGAATATGCATATAAACAGGTATCACCAGAATTGATTGCTGTAATACAAAAAGCAGCAAAAAGAATCAAACAATTTCATCAAAAACAAAAATTAAACAGTTGGTTAGAACCTTCTACAAATGGCGAAATGATGGGGCAACTCATACGTCCATTGGAAAAAGTAGGAATATATGTTCCGGGAGGAAAAGCATGTTATCCCTCTAGTGTACTTATGAATGCAGTGCCTGCATATGTAGCAGGTGTATCACGTATTGTTATGGCAACGCCAGCACAAAAAGATGGTAGAGTGACATCTACTACATTAGTTGCTGCAAAAGAAGCGGGTGTAAATGAAATTTATAAAGTGGGAGGAGCACAGGCGATTGCAGCATTTGCATATGGTACAACTTGCATACCTAAAGTGGACAAAATTTGTGGACCAGGTAACATATATGTTGCATTGGCTAAAAAAAGCGTATACGGACAAGTGAATATTGATTCTGTTGCTGGACCAAGCGAAATACTTGTCATTGCAGATGACAGCGCAAATGCTGTTTATGTGGCGGCTGATATGCTTTCACAAGCGGAACATGATGAAATGGCATCTGCTATGCTTATTACAGACAGTGAAACACTCGCACAAGAAGTACAAAAACAATTACAAATACAAACAGAACAGTTAGAAAGAAAAAACATTATACAAAAATCACTTGATGAATATGGTTTGATTATTATTGTAAATGATATCAATGAAGCGTGCAATTTGGGAAATATCATAGCACCAGAACATATTGAAATTTGTACAAAACAACCTTTTTCACTTTTACCATATATACAAAATGCTGGCGCTATATTTTTGGGAGAATATACTCCAGAACCTTTGGGGGATTATATTGCCGGTCCAAACCATGTGTTACCTACAGGTGGTACAGCAAGATTTTTCTCTCCTCTTTCTATAGATGATTTTATTAAAAAATCAAGTATATTATCATTTAATAAAAATGCTTTTATGAGTTTATCTCATGATGTCATTACATTTGCGCAAGCAGAAGGACTCACAGCACATGCAAATGCTATAAAAGTAAGAAGGGAGCAGTTATAATGAGAACAGCAGAAATGACTAGAAATACATTTGAAACAAATATTTCATTAACTATCAATTTAGATGGTAAAGGAAATCATGATATTGATACAGGTATAGGATTTTTTGACCATATGTTGACTCATGTTTCAAAACATGGTTTTATTGATTTGAATATAAAAGCAAAAGGCGATTTATATGTAGATTGTCACCATACCATTGAAGATGTGGGCATTGTATTAGGAAAAGCAATAGCAAGTGCTTTGGGTGATAAAAAAGGTATCAAAAGATATGGCAGTTTTATATTGCCTATGGAGGAGGCACTTGTATTATGTGCTTTGGATATTTCTGGTAGACCATATTTTGCATTTGATGCCACATTCCAAACAGAAAAAATAGGTACAATGGATACACAAATGATAGAGGAATTTTTTAGAGCAGTTTGTTTGTATGCGGGATTGAATATGCATATTAAAATGTTTGCAGGAAAAAATGACCACCATATTGCAGAAGCAATGTTTAAAGCATTTGGTAAAGCACTTGATATTGCTACAAGTTATGATGAAAGAATAGAAGATGTACTTTCTACAAAAGGAATGTTGGAGGGTGTAAACAGGAAAATTTGCAAATAAAATAGGTAAAACAGTTCAGACAATTAGAAATTGGGATAAAAATAATTCTTTAAAACCACATCATATAACAGAAGGTGGTACAAGATATTACTCTCAAGAACAACTTAATCATTTTTTAGTATTAAAGCCAAAAGATAAGCTAGATAAAAAGACTATTGGTTATTGTAGAGTTAATTCTCACAAGCAAAAAGATGACATTGAAAGGCAAATTGAAAATGTAAAAACGTATATGTATGCTAAGGGATATCAATTTGAGATTATTACAGATATAGGAAGTGGAATTAACTATAATAAAAAAGGATTAAATCAATTAATAGATATGATAACTAATTCAGAGGTTGAAAAGATAGTGATTTTTTATAAAGATAGACTAATTAGATTTGGGTATGAATTAATAGAAAATCTTTGTGAAAAATATGGAACTACTATTGAAATTATTGATAATACTGAAAAAACAGAAGAACAAGAATTGGTAGAAGATTTCATTCAAATAGTTACAGTGTTTAGTTGTAGATTTCAATGTAAAAGAGCAAATAAGGCAAAGAAAATGATTAAGGAGTTATCAGAGAATGATACTAGCGAAGAAAGTTAGGTTATATCCTACTAAAGAACAAGAAGAAAAATTATGGAAATCTGTAGGTACAGCACGATTTATTTATAATTGGACTTTATCAAAACAAGAAGAAAATTATAAAAATGGTGGTAAGTTTATTTCGGATGGAGATTTAAGAAAAGAATTAACTCAATTAAAGAAAAATGAGTTATCATGGCTTAATGAAGTATCAAATAATGTAGCAAAACAAGCAGTAAAAGATGCTTGTAATAGTTATAAAAGATTTTTTAAAGGTTTAGCAAATAGACCAAGATTTAAAAGTAGAAAAAAGTCTAAACAATCATTTTATAATGATAATGTAAAATTAAAAGTCAAAGGCAACAAATTAGTTAATGTTGAAAAAGTGGGTTGGATTAAAATGAGTGAACAATTACCCATGGATAAGAAATACACTAATACAAGAATAAGCTATGATAATAAATATTGGTATATATCAGTAGGAATAGAGCAAGAGGGAATAGAAGAGGAATTAACAGAGGTATCATTAGGAATAGATTTAGGTATAAAAGAACTAGCAGTATGTTCTGATGGTAAAGTATTTAAAAATATTAATAAAATTTATGCAGTTAGAAAAATAGAAAAGAGATTAAAAAGATTACAAGCTAAATGCGAAAAGCCCACTCCTTTAGGGGTGTTTTGAGGAAAGTTATCAGAAAAAGAGCTTATCTCAAAGATGGAATGATTTTAATGGTATAAAAATACAAAGGGATATGTATAGTGCTTTTTTAATTATGAATATAAGCGAAGATTTAAAAAGTTTTGATATGGATAAATGTAAAGAAAGATTTGATAATTTTTATAAGCTACATCAGTTAGAAGTAGAGAGATTAAAAGGAAATAAAAATCTAAGCAGTATTGCTATTTAATAAAAATAAAAGGTTTTGACACGAGCCTTATACTATCGCTAATGGATACAAGGGTATCTTTGATAGTGAAAGTCTTAATGAAGTAGATTAGTTTTATATGCTTTCGAGTATATTTAGAAGTTTATGTAATTAAGAACCCCATGCCTTTAGGCATGGGAGTGTCAGAAAGAAAAGTAAGTAAAAAATATGAAATGAATAAAATAGAGAAGGATGGTGAAAACCGTTGTCAATACAAAAAGACTAAAAATATTATAAAACTTGAAAAACAGATACAACAAATACATCGAAAATTGGCTAATATAAGAAAGAACTATCTTCATCAAACTACAACGAGTATAGTAAAAACCAAACCATACAGAGTTGTAATAGAGAATTTGGGAGTTTCTAATATGATGAAAAATAAACATTTGTCAAATGCTATAAGAAAACAGGGTTTCAATGAATTTAAAAGACAACTAGAGTATAAATGTAAGTTTAGAGGAATTGAATCAGTTATAGCAGATAGATTTTATCCATCATCAAAAATTTGTAGTCAATGTGGAGAGATAAAAAAAGATTTAAAACTGAAAGATAGAATATATAAGTGTAGTAGTTGTGGAATTACTATTGATAGAGATTTAAATGCAAGTATTAATCTTTCAAGATATAGATTAGCATAATATCAGTAACAACATAATGCTAATATGTAGGATGCGTTGTATCCGAATTTACGCCCTTGGAGAGTTATAACAAACGAAAGTAGATTCATATTTATATGTTTCAAAATTGAACTCAAAGAATAGGGAATTAAACAAGATTTATAGATTTTTATAGATTTTTGGCAACGGAATAGTATATGATTGCAATAATAGATTATGGTATGGGTAATTTAAGAAGTGTTCAAAAAGCATTTGAATATTTGGGTAATCATGCTGTGATAACAGATGATGTTTCTGTTATACAAAAAGCGGATAAAGTGGTATTACCAGGTGTGGGCGCATATTGTGATGCTATGAAAACCATTACACAAAAGGGTATTGATAAAGTATTGTATGATATTGTTGAACAAAAAAAGCCACTGCTAGGTATTTGTTTGGGTATGCAGATGTTTTTTGATAAAAGTTATGAATATGGAGAACATAAAGGATTGGGTATATTGCAAGGGGAAATTAAATTACTTCCCAATACTGTAAAAATTCCTCATATGGGTTGGAATTCTTTGTATATTCAAAAGAGAAGTCCATTATTTGAGGGGCTACCCGAACAACCTTATGTTTATTTTGTACATTCTTATCATTTGGAAACAAATGCGGATATTGTCAGCGCAACAACATATTATGGTAAACAAATACAGGTTGCTGCACAAAAAGAAAATGTGTTTGCATTACAGTTTCATCCAGAAAAAAGTGGTGATATTGGTTTGAAAATATTAGAGAATTTTGGGAGGATTTGAATATGCAGATTTATGCAGCAATAGATATTAAAAATGGCAAATGTGTGAGATTGAAACAAGGTAATTTTGATGATGTTACAATATATGAACAAAATCCCGTAAAGGCGGCACAAAATTGGATTGCACAGGGAGCAACATACTTACATATTGTGGATTTAGATGGTGCAAAACAAGGTCATTCTGAAAATGAAAATATCATAGCAGATATTGTAAAATTAAGTGATGTACCTGTGCAAACAGGCGGAGGGGTTCGCAGTTTGGAGGATATTGAAAGAAAATTATCAAAGGGTGTTTCTCGTGTGATATTGGGTACTGTTGCAGTAAAACAACCAGAATTGGTACAAAAAGCAGTGCAGAAATTTGGAGCAGATAGTATTGTAGTGGGTATTGATGCCAAAAATGGTAATGTTGCTGTTGCAGGCTGGGAAGAAGTAAGTAATGTTTCAGCATTGGAATTGTGTTTTACTATGAAAGAATATGGTGTGAAAACAATTATTTATACAGATATTGCAAAAGATGGCATGATGTCTGGTGTAAATGTGGAGTCTACTAAAGAGTTGATACAAAAAACAGGTATGAATATTATTGCGTCTGGTGGTATTTCTAGTATGCAAGATTTGGAAAATGTGAAAAATATAAATGCTCAAGGTGTTATTGTGGGTAAGGCACTTTATCAGGGCGTGCTTGATTTGAAATGTATTGTTGATAAATTTCAGTAATGTGATATACCGTTTGTAGTAGTGAAAACGAATTTTTTTTACTATAAAAGTTTTGCCCCGCTTTTTCAAAAATTGGTGAAAGTTTGAGAGCAATGCTCTCAATGTTTTAAAAAAATAATTAAAAAAATCCCATTTGTGATAGGGAAAACGAAGTTTTCCTTAAAAAGTTTTGCCCCGCTTTTTCAAAAGCGGGTGAGAGTTTGAGAGCAACGCTCTCAATGTTTTAACGGAATATCATTATTTTAAAAATATTAGATATTGTAAAGTTTTAGTGAAAAGGCTGAAAGAGATGAAAAAGAATATTTTTATATTTGCGGGTTTCACCCACACCCACAAAAAACTTTGCCATTTGTGAACGCAATGATGTCGTTATTTAGAGAGCAACGCTCACAATGTTTTAATGGAATATCATTATTTTAAAAATATTAGTTATTATAATATTTTAATACAAATGCTGAAAGAGATGAAAAAGAATATTTTTATATTTGCGGACGCTGTCCGCACCTGCAAACTTTTTTGAAAAAAAGTTTGACAAAAAACTTTGTTTTTTGTGAACGCAGTTTTATGTAAATGCAGTTATAACAATGATATTAGTTAGAAAGGAATAAAATTATGCATACAAAAAGAATCATTCCTTGTTTAGATGTAAAAAATGGACGAGTTGTAAAAGGAGTTAATTTTGTAAATTTAAAAGATGCGGGCGACCCTGTAGAAATTGCCTCTTATTACAACCGTTCTATGGCTGACGAAATAGTATTTTTAGATATTACGGCATCATATGATGCAAGAGATATTATATTAGATGTTGTAAAAAGAACAGCAGAGCAAATATTTATACCTCTAACAGTAGGGGGAGGTATCAGGACATTAGATGATTTTAGAAGAATATTAAGCGCAGGAGCAGACAAAATATCAGTAAACAGTGCAGCACTAAAAAGACCACAACTTATAAAAGAGGCAGCAGAAAAATTCGGTAATCAATGTGTTGTGGTTGCCATTGACGCAAAAGCTAGAGAAAACGGCGGTTTTGATGTATATTTGAATGGTGGCAGAGTGAACACAGGCAGAGACGCACTGGAATGGGCATTGGAGGCAGAAGATTTGGGTGCAGGAGAAATATTGCTTACCAGTATGGACTGTGATGGTGTAAAAAATGGATATGATATAGCATTGACAAAAACCATTGCGTCAAATGTGAGAATACCTGTTATTGCATCTGGAGGAGCAGGAAACAAAAAGCACTTTTATGATGTATTGACAGAAGGAGAGGCAGAGGCTGCACTTGCAGCATCATTATTCCATTTTAAAGAATTGGAAATAGTAGAATTAAAACAATATTTAAAACAAAAACAAATTGCAGTTAGATTATAAATATAAAAAAACATTGGTTGATAGTATCACTGATGTTTTTTTATATTTGAATGAAATATTTGTAAAAAGTAACAAATATTAATATTTTATAACATTTTCGGGTAAAACTTTTTATTTTATAAATATGGTTTTATAATAATATTAACGTAATAGAATACTACATTGTTTAAGAGGGGAAATATATGAGAAAAATGTTTTTTGCTATGATATTTTCATGTTGCTTTTTTAGCATTACTGCAATGGCAGAGCAATACCATGATAGTATGTGCTATGAATATTTTGATACACAAGAAATGCCTCAAATTGCAGAGCTGAATGATATTAAAATATATGGCATAAAATCATATGGTGTTGTGGTGTGTATTGGTAATAGAAGTCAATATTTTGATTGGATTTGGCAGAATAGTATTTATAAACTTCCTACTGTTTATTTTGATGATATGGACAATGATGGTGAAAAAGAATTATGTTACATTGCTAATTTGTATCAAGGAGTGGGAACATATTCACAACAACTTTACATATTGGATATTAATAATCATTATGATAATGCTGTATGGATGGATTATACTTTTTCTGAAAATGATATCAGAGAACAATTATTAAAATATGTATCTATATCACAACATCATAATATGATTAGTGTTGCAATAAATGATGATGTTGTGTATTGTGATGAATATGCTCAAAAACAAATAGATAATGTTACATTGCTGTATCCAGAGTTTACTGTTAGAGATAATCAAATAAATGTTACTTTTTCTATTGCTGTTTTTTGTAATGGAAGTGTTATACCATATGTGCTGCATCATCAAATTATAGCAGATATAGTATATTATAACAACAGTTATCAATTACAAAATATTCGTTTTTCAATTTGAGCAATATAGATTTTTATAGAAAGGAATAACTAGTAAGTTAAGAATATTTTGTAATATTGTTGTGAAATGCTATGCTGTTATGATATTGCAAGTTTTAATATAGTATGATAAAATGGTAAAATATTGTGAATTTATTTCAATATAACCATTTTATACAGTATAATTTGCACAAAAATATAACAATAAAATGGTATGTCAAACAGTAAAATTTTATAATATGCTATTGTTTTTTGTTGTATGTCAATATATTTTATTGATTACTATGGTAATATTTGGCAATTTTTTCAATAAAAATAATATGCATAGTACAAGCAGTTTTTTATATGGTTTATAATTTAATATTAGGAGATTAGAGGCATGAATGAAATACAAAATAGTTTAAAATATATTTTGTGTGAATTATTAAATGATGATGCAGTACAGGAAAACATAGTCAATATTGTAAAAAAGGCAAAACAACAGACAGAACATTTTGAGCAAAATATAGAAAATTTAGAAAAACAGAAAAATGATTTGTTTTATGAATTACAACAAATGCAAAATGAATATGAAATACTACAATTAGACTATCAAAATTTGGAAAGAGAAAAAGAAGAAATACAATATGAGAAAGATAAAATATATCAGCAATTTCAAAATTATAGAAAAGAATATGAACCATTGCAGGATATAAAAAAATTTTGGCAAGGTGCTTTACAATTAGAAGTAAATCAAAAATCTTATTTAAAAAAATTATGTGGGGAATGGGATATTAAATCACTTATTGCGCTTGGTAAAGACAAAAACAGCATAAAACAGCTATGGAATTTTATAAGAGATGAAATTATGAATTCTAGTGGTAATCGTCAAAATATTAAAACATTGTCTGCATTTTTTGATTTGTGCATTGATGTTTATAATATAACAAATATTAGAAAAGAACGTTATGAAAAAATAGAGGTATTAATTGGTAGTGAATATAATTCAAGACAATATATTAAAACATCAGAAAGTGTTGTAAATGGTATTGTAAAAGAGGTTGTTTTAAACGGCTATACTATGAGAAATGATGTTATGAAACCCATTGTAATTGTGGAGTAAAACTATGTAAATAATTTTACACTTGATTGATTGATTTATGTGTTATACAATAATGTGTATGAATGAATATGAAAATGTTCAGTCTAAGAAAGGAGCATATCAATATGGATAATAAATGGAATATTGCAGAAAAACCTGGAGTATATGAAAAGTGCTGCAAAATGGAAAATATTATAAGAAATATATTTAAAAACCCAAAAGCATGGCCAAATGGATTGATACAACTGGTAGATGGGGAAGAAAAATGGTATCATCACAGAGAAACACAAATTTTTATTCCAACAGCACAAAGTGACATAGAACAAACATATGACAGTAAACCAGAAACAGGCATCATTACATTAAAATCTGGTGAAATACATTGGGATTATATGACTGAGGAGGAAGCATTAAAAGTAATTCCTGCATTACTTCCTTTTAATATTAAAACAACAAGCGATGCGGATTTGAGTGAAATGATTAAAAACAATGTTATTTTTTTGAAAGATAACAAAGTGTATGATGCAAAAAATAACACTGTTCGCTTGGCAGAGCAAAATGAACAAGGAAGGGTTTTACACATATGTCATTTAGATAATGCTTATGAATGTAATGATACAGTATCATGGTATTATGATATTTATCTTTGGGCAAAATTAGGCGCTATTCCATCTGTATTACGTACATTAAAAGGCTGCTGGAGTATTATGCAGTTTTTAATAGATAATTATAATCATATAGATTTTACAGAATTTATATTAAAAGGTGAAGGCAATCGCATTGCAGAGGTGAAAGAAGAAACTGCACCAGTGACAGAAACACCAGTAGCAAGTGTAGAAGAAGCTGCACCAGTGACAGAAACACCAGTAGCAAGTGTAGAAGAAGCTGCACCAGTGACAGAAACACCAGTAGCAAGTGTAGAAGAAGCTGCACCAGTGGTAGAAACACCAGTAGCAAGTGTAGTAGAAGAAGCTACACCAGTGGCAGAAACACCAGCAGCAAGTGTAGTAGAAGAAGCTACACCAGTGGTAGAAACACCAGTAGCAAGTGTAGTAGAAGAAGCTGCACCAGTGACAGAAACACCAGCAGCAAGTGTAGAAGAAGCTGCACCAGTGGTAGAAACACCAGTAGCAAGTGTAGTAGAAGAAGCTGCACCAGTGACAGAAACACCAGTAGCAAGTGTAGTAGAAACTGCACCAGTAGTAGAAA